>CAVQLY010000019.1:0-41539 GCA_963713475.1 uncultured Thermoleophilia bacterium | reverse complement strand
TCTTCGGCCGGCGCAACGTGGGCAAGTCGAGCCTCCTCAACGCGATCACCCGGCAAGAGGTCAGCATCGTCAGCGACTTCGCCGGCACGACCACCGACCCGGTGGAGAAGCCCATGGAGCTCCTGCCGCTCGGCCCCGTGCTCTTCATCGACACCGCCGGCATCGACGACGTCGGCGTGCTCGGCGAACTGCGCGCCAAGAAGACCACCCAGGTGTTCGACCGCACCGACCTCGGCGTGCTCGTCACCGAGGCCGGCAGCTGGGGCGAGTACGAGGACGGCATCCTCGACGAGTTCCTCGAGCGCAAGACGCCCATCGTCGTCGTGTTCAACAAGAGCGACCTCGTGGGCCGGCCGGCGCCGGTCAGGCGCCTGGAGGACCTCAAGATCAAGCCGGTGCTCACGGCCGCCAGCGAGGGCCGCGGCGTGCTCGACTTCCGCCAGGCGCTGCTCGACGCCGCGCCGCCGGACTTCATCGACAACCCGTCCATCCTCGGCGATCTCGTGAACAGCGGCGACCTCGCCGTGCTCGTCGTGCCGATCGACAAGGAGGCGCCTCGCGGCCGCCTGATCCTGCCGCAGGTGCAGAGCATCCGCGACCTCATGGACAGCGACGCGATGGCCCTCGTGGTCAAGGAGCGGGAGCTGCGCAACGCCATCGAGCGCCTCAACCGCCCGCCAAAGCTCGTGGTCACCGACTCGCAGGCGTTCCTCAAGGTCGCGGCCGACACGCCGCCCGAGGTGCCGATGACGAGCTTCAGCATCCTCTTCAGCCGCTTCAAGGGCGACCTGGTGAGTCAGGTCGAGGGGACGCTGGCGGTCGACGACCTCCAGAGCGGCGCCAACATCCTCATCGCCGAGGCCTGCAGCCATCACCCCATCGCCGAGGACATCGGCCGGGTCAAGATCCCCCGCTGGCTCACGCAGTACGTCGGCGGCAAGCTCAACATCGAGCACATGCAGGGCCACGACTTCCCCGACGACCTCTCGAGGTGGGACCTCGTCATCCACTGCGGCGCCTGCACGTTCAACCGCAGAGCGATGCTGGGACGGATCCTGCGCTGCCGGCAGCAGGGCGTGCCGATCACCAACTACGGCCTCGTCATCGCCTTCAGCCTGGGCATCTTCGAGCGGGCGCTGCAGCCCTTCCCCGCCGCCCTCGAGGCGGTCAGGGCGGCGCGGGCACAGCGGGCCGGGCACGCCCCGGCGGAGCCGGTCACCTCCGGCCTGCCGGACGACGCCGCCGTAGACGACCTCTGCTGACGGCGTCTCCCGGCGAGGCAGACGCCGGACCCAGCCTCGCCTCTCGGCGTCGCCGACGCGCTCTCGCGCGAGCGATCGAGCACTGGCTCCGCGAGACCGACGAGGCGCGGCTGGAGACGCTGTGGGCCGCGGCGGACGAGCGCGGCGCCGCTACGTCGGCGACGCCGTCCACCTCCGCGGCCTCGTCGAGCTCAGCAACTACTGCGTGCGCGGCTGCACCTACTGCGGCATCCGCGCCGGCAACCGCGGCGTCGAGCGCTACCGCGTCTCCGAGACGTCGTCCTCGACTGCGCCCGCAAGGCGGTCGCGTTCGGCTACGGCACCCTCGTCATGCAGTCGGGCGAGGACTACGGCATCACCGCGCGAGTGGATGGCCGGCGTCCTGCGCCGCATCCGCTCGGAGACCGACCATCTCGGCCATCACCCTGAGCCTCGGAGAGCGCCCGGACGAGGACCTCATCGCCTGGCGCGAGGCCGGCGGCGACCGCTACCTCCTGCGCTTCGAGACGTCCGACGAAGAGCTGTACCGGCGCATCCACCCCGACCTCCCGGCAAGGTCAGCGACCGCATGCGCATCCTGCGGCGCCTCAGGAGCTCGGCTACGAGGCCGGACGGGCATCATGGTCGGCATCCCCGGCCAGACGCACGCGAGCATCGCCGGCGACATCGAGCTCTTCCGCGGCATGGACATGGACATGATCGGCATCGGCCCGTACCTGCCCCACCCCGCCACGCCGCTGGGCAGGAGTTCGAGCGCGTCTCGCCGACGACGACTGGCCGCAGACCAGGCGCCCAACAGCGAGCTCATGACCTGCAAGGGCTCGCGCTGACGCGGCTGCACGACCCGACGCCAACCTGCCGCCACCACGGCGCTGTCGCTGGTCAACAAGGCGGGCGGCCGCGCCCACGGGCTGCAGCGCGGCGGCAACGTCGTGATGCCCAACCTCACCCCGCCCGACGAGCGCGAGCGCTACGAGATCTACCCCGAGAAGGCCGCCGTGCACGAGACGGCCGAGGCCATCAACGAGAGCATCCAGCAGCTGCTCTCGTCGCTCGGCCGCACCGCCGGCGCCGGCGCCGGCGGCCGCGGCGCCGCCTGCAGCCGCATCGCAGCCGCGGCCGGCTCACCGCACTCACGGACGAAACGGGCCGGGGCGCGCTCTCGCGCGCCCCGGCCGTGTCACGCTCCGTGCCGCCCGGACTCAGGCCCAGATCGCGGGCGCGCCGTCCATCGGCGCCATCTCTTTCATGCCCATCGCCTTGAGGACGGTCGGCATGATGTCGACGAGCTTGATGTTGTTGGTCAGGGTCCTGTGCTTGATCCCCTTGGCCCAGAACGCCATCGGGATGCGCTGCACGTCCTTCTGAGCCCCGCCGTGATCGCCGAACGCCGCGTAGCTCGTGTTGTCGGCGAGCAGACCGACGACGTCGGCCGCACCGGCCCACGCCATCGTGTCGACGAGGTGCTGACCGGTCTTCTCCCACCACTTCTTCTCGGCGTTGGTCATCGTTGCCCAGGACGTCGCGAGGACGTAGTGGTCGCCGTGCCGCACGTAGGTGGCGATCACGCCGGGCAGCGTGGCCATCGTGCGCGCCACGGAGAGGCGGTCACCCCAGCTGCGGCTGTCCAGCTTGAGCCATGACTCGATAGCGGTCGACTGGTAGCTGAACTCCACCTTGCCCGTGTCCATGAGGGGCTTGAGGGCGGCGCTGCCGGGGCTGGTGCTGATGGTGGCGGTATTGCCGGCATGCCACTCGCCCGCGTACCAGCCGGCCAGGTTGGCGCCGTCGAGCTCGTCGGTGCCGTGGAACCTGCCGGTCTTGGCGTAGGTGGAGCCGTGGTCGGCGGTGACGACGATGAGCGTGTCGTTGAAGATGCCCTTGGCCTTCAGCACTTCGATGAGCCGGCCGAGCTGCGCGTCGGCGGTCTTGGCGGCCCACGGCATGTGGACCTGCTCGAACAGCGTGTTGGGCGTCCACTTGAAGTTCTCGATCGTGTCGACGCCGCCGCCGCCGAACATGTGGCCGATCTTGTCGATCGCGCTGAACGTCACCCAGAGACCGGACCAGTTCTCGTGCTCCATGATCTGGATGGCCGCGTCCGCGACCCACGTGTCACCGCTGAGGTTGGTGTCGAAGGGGCCACCGACATAGCGGCCGTCTTCGTAGTACATGTACGCCGGGAACGAGTCCTTGGTGCCGTAGTAGTCACCCGGGTAGCCGACGTCGCCTTCGGCGCGCGTGTTGGCGACGCTGACCTTGAAGCGCGGGTTGTCGGTGATGTAGGTGGGCACCTGGTAGCCGCGAGGCGCCGCGGTAGCTGCCGACCCACGGCAGACGCGGTCGGGTCATCGTTGGTCTTCTTGCTGCCCATGCGGACGGCGATGTCGGAGCTCGAAGCCGCCATGACCTCGACCTGGTACCCCTTCTCGCCCACGTTGGCCACGATGCTGCCCGGATACTTGTGGTGCAGGTAGTCGCCCAGCTTGGGATAGTCCATCTCCTGGATGAGCTTGACGTAGTCGGTGAAGCCCAGGTCACCGGAGGTGATGATGGCGTTCTCGCCCTGGCCGATCACGTCGTTGACGTCGCGGAAGGCCTCGTCCGAGTAGCCCATGTGGCCCGGATACAGGCCGCTGACCATGACGTTGTGGCTGACCACGGTCTCGGAGGCCATGTCGCCGACCCAGGCGTTCTTGTAGTTGAAGCCGTTGCCCTGCAGCCACAGGACGTTCGACATGTCGAACTTCTTGGCGTAGCCGGGCTGCATCTGGTCCATGACCACGATCATCACGTGCTTGGGCTTGGCCGCAAAGGCTGCGCCTGCGGCGACGAGTAAGACGAGAAGGACGACGATAGCGAGCAGAACGCCCTTACGAGCAAGTGTCATGGCTCCCCCTTGAGCAGAACGTCACCGCCCGCAGCCCCGGTGTCCCCCGGTGCCGCGGGCGACCCTACCACTTGGCAGACTACTGACGTGCGGCGTTGACTGTCAATGAAAGAAGATGTGCGTTTGGGGGATGTACGAACAGGCGGCCAGCGAGCGGTAGCTTCACCGGCCGCATTCCGGTAGAATCCGTCACCGCGTCGGGGTGTGGCTCAGCTTGGTAGAGCGCTCGGTTCGGGACCGAGAGGTCGGCGGTTCAAATCCGCCCACCCCGACCAGTTTCAGCCCTCTTCCCCGCCTCCGGCGGACTCCTCCGCGTGGCCCTCCTTCGGCATCCCCAGCAGGCGCGCGTAGGCATCCGGGTTGTAGCCGATGATGAAGTCGGCGTCGCCGAACATCACGAACGGGAACGCCGAAGCGCCACGCGCCAGCATCTCCTCCTGGATGTGCCGTCTGCAGGCCCTCGTCGGCGAGGTCGTAGTCGACGTAGTCGTACTTCACGTGCTTGTCGTCCAGCCACGCCTTGGCGTTCCTGCTCCACGGGCACGTGCTCAGCGTGTACAGCTCGACTCTGGTCGTCTGCTCGGCCACGTAGCTTCTCCTCTGGTCGTAATCCTCTGGGGCATCTCAGGCGCCGCGCAGGAGCCTGTCGTAGGTGGCCGGGTCGTAGCCCTTCACCACCCGGCCGCCGATGCGCACGAACGGGAACCCGTCCGCCTTCTCCTTCCGCATCTCCGCATCGATCTTGCCCTGCAGGTCGGGGCCGGCGGTGTCGTATTCGATGACGAACGCCTTGATGCCTCGCTGCTTGAAGTGTTCCTTGGCCTTGCGACTCCAGCCGCAGGTCGTGAGGGAGTAGATCGTCACCGGTGGTGTGCTCATCGTCGTCCTCCACGCGCGGGCGTCGCCGCGCGGTCGTACCTCGTACAGTCTCGCTTGGCATATACCCGCAGCTACACGCCGAGTGAGCCGACGATCGCCGCGACCGCGGCCCACAGACGCTCCTGCGCGGCGACGTCGAGAGCCGCCTCCAGCGGCGCGACGGCGGCGCCGTCCTCGAAGTAGACGCCGGAGACGCCGTCGGCGTCCGGCGCCGACGCCAGGTACACACTGGTCACGGCGCCGTCCTCGACGGGGATGCCGGGGAGGCCGGGCCACCCGCTCGCCAGCATGGCGGTGGCCACGTCGCCCGGGTCCAGACAGACGGCCGTCACGCCGCTGCCCTCGAGCCGCCGGGCGAGCGCCAGCGTCAGCATGAGCACGGCCAGCTTGGACTGGTCGTAGGCGCGGATCCCGTCGTAGGCGCCGGGGGCGGCGAGCTGCAGGTCGTCCCAGCAGATCTCGCCGGTCCAGTGCGACGCCGAGCTCAGGATGACGACGCGCGCCCGGCTCGCCGCACGCAGCGCCGGCAGGAGCGCCGTCGCCAGCAGGATGGGCGCGACGACGTTGACGGCGAACGTGGCCTCGAGGCCGTCCGCCGTCTCGCGCCGCTCCGGCGCGAAGACGCCCGCGTTCGCGACGAGGACGTCCAGACGCGGGCGATCCCGGGTCACGTCGGCCGCCAGCCGGCGCACGGCCCCCGGCGAGCCGAGGTCGGCAAGGTGGAGCGCCGGTCGGGCGTCCGGCGCGGATGCGGCGCGCACCGCCGCGAGGGCGGCCGCTCCGCGGCCCGCGTCGCGGCCGTGCACGATCACGTCCGCTCCCAGTCCGGCCAGCCGGACGGCGGTCTCGAGTCCGATGCCCCGGGTCGCGCCGGTGACGAGCACGGTCCTTCCGTCCATCCGTCCCCAGCCGGCGCGCAGCCGCTCGAGGGCCTGCGCGTGACCCGGCGTCATGGACTCATCCACCGCGACCTCCCTCCTCGTCTCCGCGCCGCGCGATTGCCGACGGCGGCGCCCGGTCATATTCCATCACGGGCGCGCCCGCGCATGCGAGGCAGGCGCGCCGGCCGGCCGTCGACCCGAGGAGCCTCGACGCTCGTGGCAAGCCCAGCAACCACAGGCCCGATCATCCTCTGGCTCCGCCGCGACCTCCGGCTGAGCGACAACCCGGCGCTGCTCGCCGCGGTGCGGTCGGCGGGCCGGCGGGACACGACGCTTCTTCCGGTCTTCGTGTGGGAGTCGCGGGACCGCCGCGCCTGGGCTCCCGGCGGCGCGGCGCGCTGGTGGCTGTGGCGGTCGCTCGCGAGCCTCGACGACGATCTGCGCCGGCTGGGCTCGCGGCTGCTGGTGGACCGCGGCGATCCGAAAGAGGTGATCGCCGCGCTGGCACGGCAGGTCGCGGCGCCGGCCGTGATCTGGTCGGCCGGACTCGATCCCGGCGAGATCCTCGACGACGAGGCGCTGAGGGCTTCCCTGACCGCGGCCGGCATCGAGGCGGTGGTCGTCCCGCAGGCGAGCCTGCTCGCCGACCCGCTGGCGACGCGCACCCGGGACGGCCGGCCGTACACCGTCTTCACGCCGTTCTGGCGCGCCCGCCTGGCGGCCGGCGCGCCCGGCGAGCCGCTGGCGGCGCCGCTCGCGCTCCCGCCGGCGCCGGATGCGCCGACCGGCCTCGGACTCGACGGCCTGGAGGCCGAGGCTGCGCCACCGTGGTCCGCCGGCTTCGCCGAGGCCTGGCGGCCGGGCGAGCGCGGCGCGCACGAGCGCCTCGAGAGCTTCCTCGAGGGTCCGCTCGCCGACTACGCCGCCGACCGCGACCGGCTCGACCTCGACGGCAGCTCGCGACTCTCGCCGCACCTGCACTGGGGCGAGCTGACCGCGCGTCAGGTGTGGCACGCGGTCGAGGGTGCGCTCGCGGAGGCGGGCCTCGACCTCGAGGCGGCGGTCGGCCCGCCGAGCTGGGACGAGGAGCAGGCGCCCGGCCTGCGGCGCTCGGCCGGCGCCTTCCTCCGCCAGCTCGGCTGGCGTGAGTTCGCGCACCAGCTGCTGGCCGCGTTCCCGCACACCCCGGCGCAGCCGCTGCATCCGCGCTTCGCGGCCTTCCCTTGGCGCGACGACCCGGTCGCGCTCGAGGCCTGGCGGCGCGGCCGCACCGGCTTCCCGGTCGTGGACGCCGCCATGCGGCAGCTCTGGACGACCGGAGGGATGCACAACCGCGCCCGGCTGCTCGCGGGGTCCTTCCTCGTCAAGGACCTGCTGCTGCCGTGGCAGGAGGGCGCCGCCTGGTTCTGGGACACCCTGGTGGACGCCGACCTGGCCGACAACACGCTCGGATGGCAGTGGGTCGCCGGCTGCGGAGCGGACGCGGCGCCGTACTTCCGCGTCTTCAACCCGGTGACCCAGGCGCGGCGCTTCGACCCCGACGGCGCCTACGTGCGCCGCTGGGTGCCCGAGCTCGCCCGCCTCGAGACCCGACACCTGCACGCGCCGTGGCTGGCGCCGGGGGACGCGCTCGCCGCCGCCGGCGTCACGCTCGGCGAGACCTATCCGGAGCCGATCGTGGATCACGGCGAGGCCCGCCTGCGGGCGCTCGCCGCCTACGAGGCCGTCCGCACCCGCTGAGCGCCGCGCCGGCGCCCTGCCCGGAGCCGGTCAGTCCAGGGAGACGATCTCCGGCGCCGGCCGGCCGTCCGCTCCGACCCTCACCAGCGCCAGAGTACGCGGCCCGCCGAACCGGGCTTTGCCGGCCGCGCCCGGGTTGAGGAAGAGCGTGTCCTCGCGCCACTCCACGGCGGCCTTGTGGCTGTGACCGCTGATCACCAGGTCGAAGCCCTCGGCGACCGGGTCGTGACGCCCCATGAGGCTCTTGCCGATGTGGCAGACCAGGATGCGCAGGCCCAGCGCCTCGACCTCCGCCTCCCAGGGCAGTTCGTCTCCCCAGAACGGGATGTCGGTGTTGCCCATCACGACGGTGACGGGCGCGAGCGCGCGCAGGCGCGCCAGCACGTCGATGGTGCCGACGTCACCGGCGTGGATGATGCGTTCGGCGCCGGCGAGCAGGTCGTCCAGCGCCTCGTCGTAGAAGCTGTGCGTATCGCTGACCACACCGATGAACGGGGCCGGCCGTGGAGTCTCATCCATGTGGATAGGATACAGGCTGTCACGGCGGCTGAAGGAGGGGCGCGATGAAGGGTCTTGCCGGCAAGAAGGTGGTCGTCACCGGCGGCACCAGCGGCATCGGCGCCGCGACGGTGCAGCGCTTTCGCGACGAGGGCTCCGAGGTCGTCATCCTCGCGCGCACCCCGGGCCCGGACGTGATCACGTGCGACGTCGCCGACCGGGAGCAGGTCGACCGCGCGTTCGAGCAGATCGGCTCGCTCGACGTCCTCGTCAACAACGCAGGCGTCAGCATCAGGAACCCCGCCGTGGACATCGGCGCGGACCAGTGGGAGCAGGTCGTCGCCACCAACCTCACCGGGGCGTTCTGGGTGGCGCAGGCGGCGGCGCGGCGCATGCTGCTCGGCGGAAGCGGCGTCATCCTCTTCACCGCCTCGACCAACGCGCTCGTCGGCTACCGGTACTACGCCGACTACAACGCGACCAAGGCCGGCCTCGTAGCGCTGGCGAAGTCGCTGGCGCTCGAGTGGGCGCCCACGATCCGCGTGAACGCCGTGTGCCCCGGCTACGTGCTCACGCCCATGCAGGAGGCGGAGTACACGCCGGAGATGCTGGAACAGGTGAACCGGCGCATCCCGCTCGGGCGTCACGCGACGCCCGAGGAGCTCGCCGGCCTCTTCGCCTACCTCGCCAGCGACGAGGGCGCCTACTTCACCGGCTCGGTGATCGTCATGGACGGCGGCGAGACGGCCGGCAGCGTGGTCAGCGGGCCCGGCGGCCCGGGCGCCTGACGGCTGGGCCAGGCGCCCGCCGGCCGCGCCGGGCTACGACTTCGGTGCGCGCTTGGCCGGCCCGCGCTTCTTCCACTCGCCGCACCACTGTTCGCCCGCATCCGGCGACGTGGGTATCCACGGCCAGCCGCCGACGAACACGCCCTCTACGGTCCTGCCCTGGGGCGGGTAGCGGCGGCACTGCGCCAGGCCGAGCCCAGCGCCGACGTGGACCTCGTGGGCGTAGTGGCAGGTCCGGCATCCCTTGCCGTCCGGGACGGGCGTCACCTCTGGCTGATCTGACATCGCGTCGACCGACCTTTCTGCGAGTGCGTGCGTGACCTTGTCGATGGATCCCGGCTGGAGACCCATGCTATGCGCGTCGCTGCGACGCGACAACGAGGGCGGGGGACCAGGGGCGACAACGGCTCACTGCCACGCCTGCGGGTATGCTGAGAACACTGGAGCCCCAGCCGGGAGGAGCAGTGAACCCGCTCGACCTGATCGGCAAGAAAGTGCGGTACGAGGGGCGCGAGGGGCACGTGCGGAGCATCCACGCGGGGAAGGACAGACCGCCGGCGCTCAGGATCAGGCTGCGGGTGCCGGCCAGCGAGCCCGACCGCAACATCGACGTGCCGGAGTCCGAATGGGACAAGGTCGAGGTCCTGGCAAGCTGACGGCTCGCTGAGGATCCGGCAAGCGCCCGGCAAGGCTGGAGAGAGTGGTAGCGGCGGTAGGACTCGAACCTACGACACGCGGAGTGTACAAAAGCCTCGGCTCCTGCGGCATTCGGCTGGGCGCTCACCCGCCAGGAGCACCCTCCGCCCGGCGGCTTGTAGCAGCTTGGTTTCGATTCCCCTACCGCCCCAAGGCGGTCGCTGGCCACTGCGGCCCCGCGTTGTCTAAGCGGACGACGTAATCGTGTCCGACCGTAGTCGCATTCCTTGTCAGCGTGTATCGTGTCGCTTGAGGGGGCCTTGACACGTCGAGTCAACGGCGTGAGGCGCATCGCGACTCAAGGAGGTACGGGATGACCCGATCACTCAAGCGCGTCGTCGTCGCGCTGGGGCTGGTGCTGCTCATCGTGGCCGCCACTGCCACCATGGCGACGGCAAAACCGGTGACAGTCTCGCCAATCGAGCAGCTCGGCGCCGACATCGCCTTCGACGTCAACCTCTCGGAGCCGGCTGGTCAGTCGTGCGCTAACTGTCACGACCCGCGGAGCGGCTACGGCGACAGGGTCAGGAGATACCCGGTCTCAGAAGGCGTGATCCCGGGCATGTTCGGCGGCCGTAACGCCCCGTCGTGGGCCTACACGGCCTGGAGCCCGGTCATGTACTTCGACGCTGCGGAAGGCCTCTGGATCGGCGGCATGTTCTGGGACGGCCGCGCAACCGGCTGGACGCTCGGATCGCCGCTGGCCGAGCAGGCCCAGGGCCCGTTCCTGAACCCCGTCGAGATGCACAACACGAGTGCGTCCGAGGTCATCCGCGACATCAGCACGGCCTCGTATGCCGACCTCTTCCTCCGAGTCTTCCCGGGCACCGACTGGGCAGATGTCGACCAGGCCTACGACGACATGGCCTTCGCCATCGCCGCCTACGAGTCGTCACGTTCCGTCAACCGCTTCAACTCGCGCTTCGATTCGTTCATAGCCGGCCACAAGGTCGCGCTCACGGCGAAGGAGAAGCTGGGCCTCAGGCTCTTCAACGGCAAGGCGAAGTGCAACCTGTGCCACCTGAGCAAGCCGTCGACGGACTCGACCGGCATCGCCGCAGGCAAGGCGCTGTTCACCGACCACACCTACGACAACCTGGGCATCCCGGCGAACCCCGCCGTCTGGGCGCTGACCGGCCGCAACGCGGTCGACTTCGGTCTCGGCGGGTTCCTCGAATCAAAGGGGTATGACGAGGCTACCTGGATGCCCGAGATCGGCAAGTTCAAGGTGCCGACGCTGCGCAACGTCGCCCGGAACCGGCCTTACGGACACAACGGCTATTTCGCGACGCTCTACGACATCGTGCACTTCTACAACACGCGCGACGTCCCCGGAGCAGGCTGGGCGGCACCTGAGGTGCCCGAGACGGTCAACACGGATGAGCTCGGCAATCTCGGCCTGACGAAGCGCGAGGAGCTGGCGGTCGTCGCCTTCATGAGGACGCTGTCCGACCGCGCGATCATGCCGCAGCCGGCTCACTGAGCTGCGGAGAGAGCGACCCGACGGCCGCCGACCGTAGTATCGGCGGATGAAGCACGAAGGGGGCGGCGCCCGGTGGGCGTCGCCCCCTTCGTCGCGCTCAAGGAGCGGGACGACGACGAGCGCCCGGAGACGGTTGCGGGGACGGCCTCGAGGCTTCCCGGCTCCGGAGCCGTTTTCGCGGTGTATGGTCGACTCATGGAACGCCTTGGAGCTCCGGCCGTTCCTGCGGTCCGACGCCCTGCCCACCAGGCAACTTGAATGGCGGCGGGCCGTTCTGCGTCCTCAGTGCGAAACGCTTGACTGCCGGCGATACGCAGGGCATAGGCTGCCGGTGCGGTTCGCGGCGTTTGCCACAATCCCCCGCGAAGACTTCAAGTCAGACCGCAGGCGGCCCCCCAGGCGCAGGCCCGGCGCAGAGGATGAGGGGGCCGCTTTCACGTCTAGGGAACGTCACCGGAACTGCGCGGCCTTGGAGACTGCAAGTGCAGCCGGTGGGTGCGGGGACAAACGGAGGCGCGTTGCGGACCTCACGCCGTCGCCACCGGCTGCACCCCTGTCTTCGACGCGTCGCGCCATCTCCTTTAGCTGCGAACCGGGCGGGCGTCGGTTGTCACCCCAGAACGGCTCAGAATCGCTTGTGGGAAGCGCGCTGCCGGTCCTTTCCTCTTCCTCGAATAGCAGCAGCGCGCGACCGGTCAGCTGCTGCGCATCCTGGACGCGATGTACGCGATGACCCAAATGATGAGGAGCGCGATTCCAACCCACAGGAGCACTCTGACGAAGAAGCCGATGCCGAAGATCACGATGGCGAGTATGAGCAGCAGTATCCAGAGCAACATGGTCTCACCTCCTTCGGTGGCCGATGGACCGGGTACGAAGAAGGTCCCCCGGAGTCGGGCATCGAGAACGGCGCGCCGTCAACGGCAGTGGGCCTTGTCGGCATCTCCAGCGGCCCTAAAATGGACCCACGACCCCGCATGCCCCAAGTGGCGTCTGACTCGCCTAGCGCCTGGCTGGACGTCTCGCGGCGGGGTCGTCTTGCGTCCAGTTACGCAGATCCCAGGTCCGCCAGTGCCGCCCGCGGCCTTGCCGTCAACAGATGCATCAAGTATGAACCGTTCGACCTGTTGACTGAATGGCGAGGGAGATGCATATGTGGGGATTGGCGTGGTTCTGGTGGATGATCATCGTGTTCCTCTGGGTGATCTTCATCTACTTCACCTTCGCGCTTGCCGCGAGCAAGGGTCGCAGCCCGTTCCTCTGGGTCATCCTCGCGATCTTCTTCCCATTGATCACGATCATCATCTTGCTGGTGCTGCCGCCCACCGATCGAGCTGGGAGCGTCTAGGCGCGTGACGCGCACAGGGCCCCGTGGGCGCTTCGGCGTCTGCGGGGCCGTTCTGCTCCTAAAGGGATACCGCAGTGCGCCGACAATAGAAGTGCGCCGGCGGAAGGCGCTAGGAGGGTGCACAGGTGCCCTTGTTCTGTCCCCGCTCCGCCGGTGGCGCGGCCCCGGGCTTCGGCTCCGGGGCCGTTTCTCTGCCCTAGGCGATCGCGGGCGGTTCAGCGTCCCCATGGTCACGGCACAGTTCTCCGATGAGGACCGCGGTCATCGCTTGCCCCAGGTGCATCTGCGTCCACAACCGGGAGAACGCCTGCCGCGCCTCGCGCTCCAGTTTGCAGCGTGGGTGGACGTGGACCATGCCGGTGGTCTCGTTGACGGTCTACGGCGAAACAGAGGAGGGCGATGCGAGGGCGAGGCGGTGCGGTTGGTCGACGGTGAGCCGAAGTCCGGCAAGTCGCGACCGGTCGACCCTGACGCCGTGACCTTGGCGGCGCTCACTACGCACAAGGCGACGCTGGCCCGCGAAAATCTGGCCTCTCCCCTGCCGAGCTTCAATCGCGGCGGGCTTCTGTTCTCGTCAGCGCGGACGGTACGGCGCTGCATCCCGACTACCTGAGTCGCAGGTTCCGCAAGCCGACCGCTGACGCGAAGCCGCCCGTGATCCGCCTGCACGCCGGGGCTTCACGATGCGGACATACGGACATCTGTTGCCACGCCAACAACGTGACGCAGCAGAACTCGTGGCCGGGATGGTCGTCGTCACCCACGCCGCAGATTAGCAGGACCGTCAGCAGCAGGACCGAACGAGAGGGGGTCTGTGAGATGAGAGCGCTGGTAGCGGCGGTAGGACTCGAACCTACGACACGCGGATTATGATTCCGCTGCTCTGACCAGCTGAGCTACGCCGCCACGGCGGATGCTTACGGTACCACAGCCCCCGTGGGGCGCTCAATCCGGGGTGAGATCCGAGCCGCCGACAACGAGCCGGGTCGGCTGCCGACGCGTCGGAAGCGCCGTCGGCCTCGCTGGGACCGCCCGGCGCTGGACAATCCGTACAACCGCTCTGCGGTCACTTTGTCCGCAAAGCGGTTGCTCTGGTCCGTATATCGGATAGAATGCGCTTGTCATCACAAGCGCCGCGGCGAGTCCCCCTCGCCGTCCGGCCGCCATGCTGCTGACACTGCGAGTCCCGTGACGGCCCGCTTCCCCTGGCCGGGCGTCACATCCTTTCAAGCCGGGGCCGTCATCCCCCTGACGGCCCCGGCTGCCTCTCTTCAGGACCCGGACCTTCAGCTCTCCGCTCGCGCGCACGCGGACGGCGTCGTACCCTCGTCGGCCAGCCTCGGTCGCGGTTGAAAGCGCTCCGGCTTTGGGCTAGGATTCCACGGCTCCCGGGGGAGTGCCCGAGTGGTTAAGGGGGCGGACTGTAAATCCGTTGGCGCAGCCTACCTAGGTTCAAATCCTAGCTCCCCCACCAGGCCCGGTTAGCTCAGCTGGCAGAGCACCTCCATGGTAAGGAGGGGGTCCGCGGTTCGAATCCGCGACCGGGCTCCAGATCCTCCTTCGCTCCCTCGACTCACCCGAGTCCGCGGTCTGCCACGCCCCGATCCGATCGCCGCGCCTCGCCGCGCGCCGCCATCCAACGTCCTTGTCTCTTCAGTCCCCCGGGGGGCGAAGCGTGCGGGAGTGCGCAGGACTCCGCAGCGGAAGCGTCACCGTCAGCGGCGGCGTCGCTACATGGACGCCCGAAGACGCTGCCGACGACCTGCTGCGGCGTGCCGACGATGCCCTCTACGCCGCCAAGCGCGGCGGCGGCGGCGCCGTGGGCAGGGTCGAGTAGGGGGCCAGACCGCCCCGCCGGCCGCGGACGGCGCTAGCAGATCCGCGGCAGCAGTTCCCCGATCGGCATGTCGAGCACGCGGCGCGTGCCGAACGGCGTGCGCAGGGCGACGCGACCGGGATGCGCGGCGGTGACGAAGCCGATCCGCCGCGCTTCGCCCCCGTACTCCGTCGCCCGGACGGCGGCGACCACGGCTTCAGCCGCCTCCGCCGCCGTCACCAGCACCATCTTCCCCTCGTTGGCCAGCGTCAGCGGGTCGTAGCCGAGCAGGTCGCAGACGGAGCGGACCGCCGGCGACACGGGGATCGCCTCTTCCTCGACCTCGATGCCCAGACCCGATTCCTCGGCGAGCTCGGCGAGCACCGTCGTGAGCCCGCCCCGCGTCGGGTCGCGCAGGAAGCGCACGGCCTCTTCCCCGCCGCTCTCGACGGGCCGCGCTCACGGCAGCCTCGACGAGGCCCCACAGCGGCGCGCAGTCGCTCCGCACGTCGGCGCGGAAGTCGAACTCGCCGCGCGCCGCCAGGATGGCGACGGCGTGGTCGCCGATCCCGCCGCTCAGGATCACGGCGTCGCCGTCGCGGACGGCGGCCGACCCGAGCTCGTGCGCGACGACGATCTCGCCGACACCCGTCGTCGTGATGAAGAGGCCGTCCGCGGCGCCGCGCTCCACGACCTTGGTGTCGCCGGTGACGATGGGGACGCCGGCCTCGCGCGCCGTGGCCGCCATGCTGGCGCAGACGGCGCGCAGGTCGTCGAGGAGGAAGCCCTCCTCGATCACGAAGGCGGCGGCGAGCGCCAGCGGCCGCGCCGCCGCCGTCGCCAGGTCGTTCACCGTGCCGGCGACGGCGAGCCGGCCGATGTCGCCGCCGGGGAACGTCAGGGGCTGCACGACGTGGGCGTCGGTGGTGAACGCGATGCGGCCGGACGGAGACAGTGCGGCCGCATCGTCCAGCCGTTCGAGCACCGGATTGGCGAACGCCGTCACGAAGACGTCCTTGACCAGGTCCCGGTACAACTTGCCGCCGCTGCCGTGGCCGAGGAGGACGCGCCCGCCGGAAGCGCCGCGCTCAGCCATCGTCCAGCCCCCGGTAGCGGTAGCGGGCCGCGCAGGCGCCCTCGCTGCTCACCATGCAGGCGCCGACAGGATCCTCCGGCGTGCAGCGCGCGCCGAACAGGGCGCACTCCGCGGGATCGGTGACGCCGCGCAGTACTTCTCCGCAGCGGCACCCCTGAGGTTCCAGCGACGGGCCCGGATCGACATCGAACCGGCGTGCGGCGTCGGCGTCGGAGTACTCCTCGCGCAGCGCCAGCCCCGATCCGGGGATGACGCCGAGCCCGCGCCAGTCGGCGTCGCTCGGCGCGAACACCTGCTCCAGCAGACGCTGCGCCACCGGGTTGCCCTCGGGACGCACCGCCCGCGTGTACTGGATGGCGATGCCCGCCTCGGGCAGGCGCACGAGCATGAGCAGCGCCTCCAGGACGTCACGTGCCTCGAACCCGGCCACGACCCCGGAGATGCCGTAGTCGCCGGCGAGGAACTCGTAGCAGGCGGTGCCGGTGATCACGCTCACGTGTCCGGGCAGCAGGAATCCGCTGATGGGCGTCTCGCCCAGGTCGAGGAGCGCGCGCAGTGGCAGCGGCATGGTCTTGTGCAGGCTGAGGAGGCTGAAGTTGGCGAGGCCGGCGGCGCGCGCCTCGAGCAGGGCCGCGGCGGTGGTCGGCGCCGTGGTCTCGAACCCGATGCCGGCGAAGACGACCTGCCGGTCCGGCTCTTCGGCCGCGATCCGCACCGCGTCGCGCGGCGAGTAGACGACGCGCACGTCGGCGCCGGCGGCGCGCTCCGCGGCCAGGGTGCTGTGCGACGCCGGTACGCGGATCAGGTCGCCGAACGTGACCAGCGTCACCTCGGGCAGCCGGGCAAGGGCGAGTACGCGGTCGAGGTCGGCCATCGCCGTGACGCAGACCGGGCAGCCCGGCCCGCTGACGAGGCGGACCCCGTCGGGAAGCAGCTGGCGCAGCCCGTAGCGGGCGATGGCCATGGTGTGCGTGCCGCAGACCTCCATGAACGTGAGGCCGGGTCCCGCCTCGTCACGCAGTTCGGCGGCGAGCCGGCCGAGGTCGTCGGCGGCGGTCATCGCGGCTCGGGGTCGGCGCCGCCCTGGACGGCGTCGCCTGGGGCGGCCTCCCCCTCGGCGTCGTCACTCTCGTCGAAGGCGCCGATCTCGCGGAAGAGGTCGTAGGTCTCCTGCGCCTCCGCCTGGTCGAGCACGCTGATCGCGAAGCCGGCGTGCACCAGCACGTAGTCGCCGACGGAGACGTCGGGCACCAGCATGGTGCTGCACTCCTGTTCCAGGCCCGCGGCGGCGATGGTCGCGCGAGCCCCGTCGAGGGCGGTGATGCGCATGGGAAGGGCGAGGCACATTGGCGGAGGTCCTGTGGCAGCGGGTCTGTCGGGACGAAGTCGGCGGACGGAGGCGCCGCGGTCAGCGAAGCTCCCCGCGGCGCTCGAGGACAGTATAGCCCGCGACCGCCGCCTGCCCCAGCGAGACGCCGCCGTCGTTGACGGGCACGAGTCCGGCGGCGAGCACGTCGAACCCGGCAGCCTCGAGCAGTCGCTCGCACGCCTCGGCGAGCAGCCGGTTCTGGAACACGCCGCCGGCGAGCGCGACGGCGGAGGGACCGCCGGCGTCGCGGACGCGGCGGCAGACGTCGAGCACCATCTCGGCGACGGTGGCATGCAGCCGCGCCCCGACGGCGCCGGGCGCGGCCCCCGCCTCGAGGTCCGTGAGGACGCCGTCGACGAGTGGCGCCAGTCGGATGACGGCCGGCGCGGGGCCGAGCGCTCGCAGCCGCGGCCGCATCCGGCTCGGCCTCTTCCCCGCCGGCCTGGATCGCGCGCGCGGCGACCCAGTCCCGCGCGCCGCGCCGCTCCCCGGCGGCGGCGCGCCCGGCGTCGCCGTCGAGCGTCCAGGCGTACGCGGCGCCCGCCGTACCCGGCGCGGACGCCATCATCTCCAGCTCGATCGCCGCCTGGCCCTCGTAGCTGATCGAGCGGCGCACGCCGGCCAGCGCGGCCACTGCATCGAACAGACGGCCGCAACTGGTCGTGAGCGGCGTGTTGACCCCGAGGTCGACCTGGCGCACGAGCGCCGCGACCTCCTCGTCCGACGGCGCGCCGCCGGCGGCCCCGCCGTCTTCGGGACGGCGCAGCAGGGCGGCCGCGCGCTCGAGGCCCTCGGGCCCGAGGACGGCGTAGCTCCATCCGAGGGCCGTCCGCCACGGATGCGTGATCGCGGCCGCTCCGCCGGGCAGCGGGAGCTCCTCGAAGTGCGCGACCCTGCGGTACCCGGTCAGGTCGCAGACGAGGACCTCGCCGCCCCACAGGCGGCCGTCGTCACCGTAGCCGAGCCCGTCCATGCTGACGCCGATGACGGGGTCCTCACGGCCGTGCTCCACCAGCCGGGCGGCGACGTGCGCGTGGTGGTGCTGCACCGCTACCTTCTCGGCCTGAGGCAGGGCGAGCGCGTACTTCGTCGCCAGGTACTCGGGATGGAGGTCGTAGGCGACGACCTCGGGCTCGAGGCGGAAGAGCCGCCGGTACACGTCGATGCTGGCCTCGTAGTGCTCCAGCGTCTCCAGGTTCTCGAGGTCGCCGATGTGCTGGCTGAGGAACGCGTTGGCGTCGCGCGTGAGGCAGAACGTGTTCTTGAGCTCGGCGCCGGCCGCAAGGGTCTGCGGGAGCGGCCGCGGCAGGGCCACCGGGAAGGGGGCGTAGCCCCTCGACCGGCGGATCAGCCGCAGCCGGCCGCCTCGCACCTGCGCCACGGAGTCGTCGTAGCGCACGGCGATCTCCCGGTCGTGCACCAGGTAGGCGTCGGCGATGGGCGTCAGACGGCCGATCTCCTCCCAGCCCTTGACGATCGGCTCCTCCGCGAGGTTGCCGCTGGTCATGACGAGCGGCCGCCCGGCCGCGCGCAGCAGGAGCACGTGCAGCGGCGTGTACGGCAGCATGGCGCCGAGGTAGCGCTGGCGGACGGCGACCTCGGGATCCACCGGGTCGCCGTCTCCGTCACCCATCTCCTGACCGATCTCACCCGAGGAGCCGGTCTCGCGCCACTCGAGCAGGACGATCGGGTGCTCCGGCGAGGTCAGCACCTCCTCCTCCTCCGGACCGGCGTGGCAGTGGGCACGGAGCTCCTCGAGGCCGGCGAACATCACCGCCAGCGGCTTGTCGGGGCGCCGCTTGCGCTGCTTCAGGCGGCGCACCGCATCCCCGTCCGTGGCGTCGCAGGCCAGGTGGAAGCCGCCGAGCCCCTTGACGGCGAGGATCTCGCCGCCCAGCAGCAGCTCCGCGGCCCTGCGGATGGGCCCCGCCGGGTCGCCTTCGGCGCCGGCGGCCAACTCCACCACCCCATCCCCGCGCTCGTCCAGCCGTAGCAGCCGCACTCGCGGGCCGCACACGGGACAGGCGTTGGGCTCGGCGTGGAAGCGGCGGTCGCCCGGGTCCTCGTACTCGCGCCGGCAGGCAGGGCACAGTGGGAAGCTCCGCATGGTCGTGCGCTCGCGGTCGTAGGGCAGATCTTCGATGATGGTGAACCTCGGCCCGCAGTTGGTGCAGTTGGTGAACGGGTAGTCGTGGCGTCGGTCACCCGGGTCGAGGAGCTCGCGCCGGCAGTCGTCGCAGGTCGCGATGTCGGGGGAGACCAGCTGGTAGGCGTCGGGGTCGGCCCGGCTCTCGAGGATGATGAAGGACGCGCCTGCCGCCGGGCCGTCGACCGCGGCGCCCGGCTCCACGTCGCGGACCTCGTACGCGGCGATGTGGCTGCGGGGCGGCGCCTCCAAGGGCAGCGCCTCGGCGAAGCCGGCCACCGCGTCGGGCGAGCCCTCGGCCAGCACTTCGACGCCCGCCGACGTGTTCAGCACCCAGCCGCGAACGCCATAGCGAGCGGCCAGGGAGTACACGAAGGGCCGGAAGCCGACGCCCTGCACGACGCCGCGCACGCTGACGCGGACTGCGCCGAGGTCTTGGGGCCGGTGGAGGCTCACGCAGCCGGCCTCAGCTGGGGCAGCGGAACTGGTAGTCGTCCTTGTAGTGGAGCTCGCCGCACTCGGGACAGCGCAGCTCGTACCAGAAGCCGGTCGCGACCTGGTGCCGTTCGCAGAAGCGGATGCGCGCGGCGAGGACCTCGAGCTCGGACGCGCCGCACGACAGGCAGGTCAGCAGGATGTCGTCGCCGAGGTCGTACTCCTGCTCGAGGCGCTGCATGGCGCCGGAGGCGCCCTCGTGCGCGGGCAGCTCCGCCTCGACGCTGCAGGAGTCGAGGCCGGTAGGTCCCTCGATCACCCCGAGCGGGCTGACGAGGCCGGGCAGGAACGCCAGACGGCGGCCGTGGCCGCGCAGGTAGTCCTGGAACCGGCAGCCGTCCGGCTGCTCGCCCATGAGCTCGCACTCGTGCCGCTCGACGAGGTCGCGCGGCGCCACGAAGCAGCGCAGGTCGAGGTGGTCGACCACGATGGGCTCGACGTGCACCGTGCGCGGCCGGCCGCGACCGCGGTGGTAGTCGTCCGGGGGCACCAGCGAGAGGCAGCCGAGCGTCGGATCCGCCTCGAGCGCAGCGATCGCACGCTCGAGCCACCCCGGCTGGAACTCGAGCGTGTCGTCCACGCGGGCGAGGTAGTCGCCGCGCACGAGCTGGTAGGCGCGGTCGAGGCCGCAGTGGCTGCCGTGCGCGTCGCCGCTCTCGAAGTCGAGCGCCTGGATGCGCCCGCGCAGGTACTGGCGCAGCAGATAGGTGGCGTCCTGGTCTCCGAGGTCGATCGCGACCACCGCCAGCTGCGCGTCTTGCGGCGCCGTCTCACGGATGCCGCGCAGCGCCGTGCGCAGCTCCGGCAGGCCGTGCCTGACGAAGGCGACGATGCCGGTGGCCGTACCGACTGGCGCGCCTGCGGTGCCCCTCTCCCTGGAGTGACTGTGCCGGTCGCTCACGCCGGGAGCTCCCCGCGCACGAGCTCGAGCACCCGCTCGGCGGCGGCCGCCACCGACGGCGAGAGTCCCTCGCCGAAGGTCTCGACGTCCTCCGCCTCGATCGCGAACACGATGACCTCCCCGGGCATGTCGTAGCCCAGCCGGTGACCCAGCTCGAGGACCGTGTCGAGGCCGATGGAGTGGGCGGAGCCGTAGCGATGTCCGCCCTTGAAGTCCTTGGCCTCGTACCGGATGATCTGGCCGGGCTCGCGCCCGGCCTCGGCTGGACTCTTCAGTGCATCAATAATGATAACGCGGGTGAATCCGCGCACAAGTTCGAGCAGACGGAGACCCCCGACTTCGCTCTGGGCCACCTCCACGCCGGCGGGCAGCTGCTCGCCGGCGAGCCGCCCGGCGACGAGCAACCCGACCCCGTCGTCAGACAGGATCGGGTTGCCCATGCCGAGGACGAGCGTGGAGCCCAACGTCACATGTTCCTCTTGACGCTGGCGATGACGTCGCGTGTGGCTTCGCTCTTGATCGTGACCTCGAGCGGCATGTCGCCGGGCAGCGTGTGCGTGGCGCAGCCGAAGCACGGGTCGTAGGCGCGGAAGGCCATCTCGATCATGTTGAGCTGGCCCTCGCGGATCTCGTTGCCGCCGGTGAGGATGCCTTCGGCCGCCTTCTTGAGCGACATCGAGATGGCGGCGTTGTTGTTGGTCGTGCCGACGATGAGGTTGACGTTGGTGACGATGCCCTTCTCGTCGGTCTTGTAGTGGTGGTACAGCGTGCCGCGCGGAGCCTCGACGACGCCGACGCCCTCGCCCACGATGCGCGTCGGGATGTTGCGCACGTCGGGGTTGATGATGTCGGGGTCGGTGGCCAGCTCGTGCGCGCGCTCGGCCGCGTACAGGAGCTCGACCAGGCGCGCCCAGTGCGTCGCCAGGGTGGCGTGCACCGGCTTGCCGCCGAGGGTGCTGTAGAAGCGCTCGTACTCGGCCTGCGCCAGCGGCGTGGCCATGCCGTCGGCGGCGTTGAGGCGGCTGAGCGGCGAGGCACGGTAGACACCCGAGTCCTTGCCGTCGGTGAAGCCCTTCCAGCCGACGCTCTTGAGGTACGGGTAGACGAGGTAGCTGTACGGCTCGACGTGCTCGGCCAGGTGGGCCAGGTAGTCGCTGCCGTCGAACTTCTCGTGCTCCACGCCGTCGGGACCGACCACGCGGATCTTGCCGTCGTAGAAGTTCACCTTGTTGTCGTCGTCGACCATGCCCATGTAGTACGTCTCATGGGTGAACATGTCGCTCTTGATGAGGTCGACGTAGTCCGTGTTGCCGAGGACCACGTCGTCGAAGAGCTGCAGGGTGAACTTGGCGAACTCGACCTGCGCCGCGGTGACCTCGACGATGCGGTCGCGCTGCTCGGCGGTGATGGCCTGGCTGACGCCGCCCGGAAGACCGCACACCGGGTGGATCTGCTTGCCGCCGATCATGCTGATGACCTCGGCGGCCTCGGCGCGCAGCTTGATCATCGCGCCTGCGGTCTCGAGGCCGACCTTGCCGATGACGCCGAGGATGTTGCGCGCCGCCGGGTCGCTCTCCGGCCCCATGATGAAGTCCGGGCCGGCGAGGATGTAGAAGTGCGTCGTGTGGTCGGTCACGTAGAACGTGTTGTAGAGCAGCTCGCGCAGCTTGCGGCCCGTAGGCGCGACCTCGACGCCGAACACGGCGTCGATGGCCTTGGTGGCCGCCATGTGGTGAGCCTCCGGGCACACGCCGCAGATGCGCGGCGTGATGCGCGCCAGCTCCTCGACCGGTCGGCCGACGCAGAAGCGCTCGAACCCGCGCAGCTCCGGGATCTGGAAGTAGACGTTCTGGACCTTGTTGTCGTCGTCGACGAAGATCTCGATCTTGCCGTGACCCTCGAGACGGGTGATTGGATCGACGGTTACCTTTTTCATCAGACCTTCGCCCTCCTGAGCAGCGAACTGGGGAGACCGAAGCGATAGAAGGTGCCCACCGGGTCGGGGACGGTCGCGGCGATCTCGGCGATCTCCTCGGGGGTCGGCGCGTCGACGATCGACGCCACCGTGCTGAGCATCTTGGCGCCCTGGTCGACGACGCCGTCGGGGGCGCCGTAGCAGCCGCGGCACGGCATGCCCACGCCGGTGCAGCGGGCCCCGCAGCCCGCATGCGTGGCGGGGCCCATACACACGAGGCCCTGCTCGAGCAGGCACTTCTCCTTGTCGGGCAGGAACTCCCAGATGCGCTTGAACTCGTGGACCTTCTTCTCCTCCTTGACCCGCTCGCACTCGTCGCAGCAGGTCTTGGGGTTGACGCCCACGGTGGCGCCCTTGGGCGGGAGCTCGCCCTCGCCCTTGAGCGCGGCCGTCACGACGTCGAGCACGGCCGCGATCTGGTGCGCCTCGGGGGCGCAGCCGGGCACGTAGTAGTCGACGTCCACCGTCTGGTCGAGCGTCTTGACGGTGTCGTACATGTGCGGCAGTTCGAGCTCGCCCTCGGGCACCGTGAAGCTCTCCTGCGGGTAGATGCCGTCGGGGTTGTCGATGGACGGCGCGTCGATGTAGACGAGCTTCTTGATCTCGGCGGCGTCGGCGACGTTGGCGAGGCCGGGGATGCCGCCCATCGTGGCGCAGGCGCCGAAGGCGACGAGGAACTTGCTCTTGTCGCGCAGCACCTTGGCGATGTGCTCGTTCTCGCTGTTGCGGATGCAGCCGTTGAAGAGGCAGACGTCGATGTAGTCGTCGTCGTAGGCCTCGAGGTCCTTGTACTTGAAGTCCGTCGCGGCCGGCCAGAAGACGACGTCGTACGCGGCGTCGACCTCGACGATCTTCTCCTTGATCTCGAGCAGGGCGATCTCGCAGCCGCCGCAGCTGCCGGCCCAGTACATGGCGAACTTGAACTTGTCCGTCATACCGGCACCGCCTCCTTCGCCGCTTCGGCTACGTCGGCGGACTCGTCGTGGAACTGCTTGCCCCAGCCGAGCGGGCCGAGCGCGCGGATCTGCTCGGTGAACTCGGTGACCACGCGCTGGAACTTCTCGCCCTCGGCGGCCGAGACCCACTCGAGCCGCACGCGCCCGTGCTCCAGGCCCATCTGCTCGAGGAGCTTCTCGACCAGCGGGTAGCGGCCGGCGGTGCGGTAGTTGCCGTTGATGTAGTGGCAGTCCCCGGGGTGGCAGCCGGCGATGAGCACGCCGTCCGCGCCTTCCTGGAACGCCTTGAGGATGTGCACCGGGTCGACGCGCCCGGAGCAGTTGGTCTTGATCGGTACCATGTTCGGCGGGTACTTCATCCGCGAGGTGCCGGCGAGGTCGGCGCCGTTGTAGCTGCACCAGCGGCAGAGGAACCCGATCAGACGAGGTTCGAACTGATCACTCACTGTGCTCTCCTTCACTGACGCACGGCCTCAGAAGGCCATGGCCCCTTCGATCTCGGCGAAGATCTGGTTGTCGAGGTAGCCGGCCTGCTGCGGCACGTTGCTGCCACAGGCAGCCACGCAGACGCCGCAGCCCTTGCAGGCGGCGGAGATGACCTCGGCGACGCCCTTCTCCTCGTTGTACTGGATCGCGGTGTGCGGGCACACGGTCACGCAGATGTGACAGCCCGCGCACTTCTCGGGATCGATGTACGAGATCGTCGGCTCGACCCTCACGGTCGGGTTGTCGACGAGCGCCAGCGCGCAGGCGGCGGCGGCGCCGGCCTGTGCGACCGTGTCCGGGATGTCCTTGGGGTACTGGCAGCAGCCGGCGATGAAGATGCCGTCGGTCACGGTGCTGACCGGCTCCAGCTTGGGATGCCGCTCGAGGAAGAACCCGTTGGCCGAGCAGCCGAAGCCGAAGGTCTGGCTGACCTCCTTGGCGTCCTTGGCCGGCGAGAGGCCGCTGGAGAGGATGACCATGTCGGCCGGGATGCGCCGCACGATGCCCAGGAGCGTGTCCTCGGTCTTGACGACGAGGCGCCCTTCCTCTTCGGGCGAGAGCGCCACGTTGGTCACCTCGGCGGCGCGGCCGCGCACCATGTGCACGCCCTCGTCCATGAGGCGCCGGTAGAACTCCTCGTAGCCCTTGCCGTAGCAGCGCATGTCGATGTACAGCTCGTACACCTCGGTCTCGGGCAGGTGCTCCTTGATGAGGTGGCTGAACTTGAGCGAGTACATGCAGCACACGCGCGAGCAGTACTCCTGGTGGTTCATGTCGCGGCTGCCGATGCAGTGCAGGATCGCGACCGACTTGGGCGCCTCACCGTTCTTGAGGACGATGTGGCCGCCGGTCGGGCCGGACGCGTTGGAGATGCGCTCGAACTCGAGGCTCGTGATGACGTTGTCGAGCCGCCCGTAGCCGTAGCGCGGGTCCTGGTCCGGCTCCCAGAGCTCGAAGCCGGTGGCCATGATGATCGCGCCGACCTCGAGGTCCAGGACCTCGTCCTGCTGCTCGAAGTCGATCGCCTGCGGGCCGCACGCCGTGGTGCAGGGCTGCTTGCACTTCTTGCCCTTGAGCGTGAGGCACTTCTCCGGGTCGATGGTCGCGCGCAGCGGGACCGCCTGGGGGAACGGGATGTAGATGGCGGTGCGCTTGCCGAGCCCCTGGTCGAACTCGCTCGGCACCTTGCGCACCACGCAGGCGTCCATGCAGGCCGCACAGCCCGTGCAGGTGTCGGTGTTGATGTAGCGCGCCTTCTTGCGGACCTTCACCTTGAAGTTGCCGACGTAGCCGTCGACCTCCTCGACCTCGCTGTAGGCGAGCATCGTGATGTTGGGGTCCTTGCCGGCCGCCGACATCTTGGGCGTGAGGATGCACGCCGCGCAGTCGAGCGTCGGGAACGTCTTGTCGAACATCGCCATGTGGCCGCCGATGCTCGGCTTCTTCTCGACGAGGTAGACCTTCTTGCCCGTCGCGGAGAGCTTGAGCGCGGCCTCGATGCCGGCGATGCCGCCGCCGACGACCATGACGGCCGGGTTGACCGGCACCTCGATGGGATCGAGCGCCTGGTTGAACGGCAGGCGGTGGATCTGCGCGCTCAGGATGCGCTTGGCCTTCTCGGTGGCCTCGTCCTTGTCCTCGGTGACCCAGGAGCAGTGCTCGCGCACGTTGGCCATCTGGAGCAGGTACGGGTTGAGGCCGGCGTCGGAGGCCGCCTTGCGGAACGTGGGCTCGTGCATCGTCGGCGAGCAGGCCGCCACGACCACGCGGTTCACGCCGAGCTTCTGGATGTCCTCTTTGATCAGGTCCTGGCCGGGATCGGAGCACATGTACTTGTACTCGCGCGAGACCACCACGTTGGGCTGCTCGGCAGCCCAGGCGGTGACCTTCTCGACGTCGACCTTGCCGCCGATGTTGCTGCCGCAGTGGCAGAAGTAGACGGCGATCTTCTCGTCAGCCATGTCCGTCGCCTCCTTCACGCCGGGATCGCCGCGACGACACGGTCGCAGGAGACGATCTGCTTGTCGATGGCCAGCTGCTTGGAGTCGGCGCCGAACGCCAGCCCCGCCAGCTGCGTGAAGTACATCACCGGGATGTCGAAGCTCGTCCCGAAGGTCTTGTTGACGCGCGGCTGGTAGCCCTCGACGTTCATCTCGCAGAGCGGGCACGCGCAGACGATGACGTCGGCGCCGGCGTCCTGGGCGCCCTTGAGCAGCTCGTGACAGAGCCGCAGGGCGCCTTCTTCCTTGGTCAGCATCATCATGCCGCCGCAGCACTTGACCTTGCCGGGGAAGTCGACGGTCTCGGCGCCGAGGGCCCGGAAGAAGTTGTCCATGGTCACCGGGAACTCGGTGTCGTCGAACGCCCCCATGGGGCGCGAGTACTGGCAGCCGTAGTAGCAGGCGACCTTGAGACCGGTGAGCCGGCGGGTGACCTTGGCCTCGAGGGTCTCGAGACCGATGTCGTTGATGAGCACGTCCATGATGTGACGGACGGGCTTGGTGCCGTCGTAGGAGCGGTCGACCGCGCCGAGGGCGCCGTTGACGGCCTCGAACACCTCTTTGCTCTCCGCCATGTAGCGGTTGGTCTTGGCGAGCGTCGTGTAGCAGGCGTTGCAGATGACGCAGAGGTCCTCGTCACCCTGGCGCTGTGCGATCGCGAGGTTGCGTGCGGCGATCGCGAACGAGTCGAGCTCGCGGACGCTGAAGTAGCTGGTGGCGCCGCAGCAGTTCCAGTCGTCGAGCTCGATGAGCTCGACGCCGAGCTTCTCCATGAGGGCCCGGGTCGAGATGTCGTAGGCCTTGCCCGTGGCCTCGGCCGAACAGCCGGGGTAGTACAGGTATCTCATCTCGACTTCGCCTCCTGCTCATCGAGGTAGGCGCTGATCTTGTCGAGCTCGTCACGCCCCTTGATGTCCTTGGCGAACAGGGGCAGGCGACCGGCCGTGAAGAGCTTCATCCCGGTCCCCATGAACTTGAAGGGCAGGCCCCAGTCCTTGGTGAGCATGAACTTGGCCATGAGCTCGACCTCGTGGTTGCGGCCGTGCTTGTGGACGCTGTCGACGAAGTACTTGGTCATCGCCGGCGACTTGCCGTCCTTGGGCGCGAGGTCGTACTTGATGGCGATCCGCTTGAGTTCGTACATGAGGTCGGTGATCTTGATACCGGCCGGGCAGCGCACCGTGCACGAGTAGCACGAGGTGCAGAGCCAGATGGTGTTGCTCTTGACGACCCGGTCGATCATGCCGGCGCGGAACGCGGCGATGATCTCCCTGGGGCCCCAGTCCATGAGGTAGCTCGTGGGGCAAGATCCGGTGCAGGTGCCGCACTGCTGACAGATCTTGATCTTCTCGCCCCCCGGCATGCTCATGACGTCGTGGCAGAACTGCTCGTGGAGCGCTTTCGCCTGAGGTGTGGTCGCTAGCTCCGTCATACTCCTCTCCAGTCCGTCAACTGCCTGATGATGGTCCGGCCCCGATTCCCCCCGGAGGTACGGAGCGTGAAGACATGAGTGCGCCCGGCGGGGGCCCCAGAGGGGTCACGCCGGGAAGGACGGCGACAAGGTGGACTGATCACTGCTCCCCCGACAGTCGCCGCAGGGGTCCCCCGCACGACTACTTCCACGGCTCTCACGCTACCACTGCCGGCGCGAGGCCGCCTCTCCCTATCTGTACAAAAAGTCGGGGGCCGCAGTCCGACTTGTCGCTGCTCTCGCGGCACGAGACACGCCACTGTGGACAGGTCGCACGGCTGACGCACGACGCACGCCTCCCCAGCTTCAGTCCAGCCCGACCAGGCCCTCGCGGATGGCGTATTTGACGAGGTCGGTCACTTTGTGCAGGTCCAGCTTGTCCATGATGTTGCTGCGGTGGGTCTCGACGGTCTTGCGGCTCAGGCACAGCAAGTCGGCGATGTCCTGATTGGTGTTGCCCTCGGCGATCAGCTTCAGGACCTCGCGCTCGCGCGCCGTGAGCTCTACCGCGTAGCGCCGCGACGACGGCTCGCGCACGCGCTGGAGGTAGTCGTCGAGCACCGCCTCCAGCGCCGTCGGCTGCAGCACGCGGCCGCCGCGGACCACCGCCCGCAGCGCGGACAGCAGATCCGTCCGGTCCACCGTCTTGAGCAGGTAGCCGCCGGCGCCGGCCTGGACCAGGCGCAGCACGCAGTCCTCGCGGTCGTTGCGCGTGAGGACCAGCACCTTGAGGTCGGGGTAGCGGCGCAGGAGCTGGCCGGTGAGCTCGAGGCCGTTCATGCGCGGCATGATGGTCTCGGTGATGACGACGTCGGGATGACACTGGCCGACCATGGGGAGCGCCTCGAGGCCGTCGCCGGCCTCGGCGACGACGCGGATGTCCGGTTGCGCATCCAGCAGAGAACGCACGCCCTGGCGCTCGATGGCGTGGTCGTCCACGAGAAGGACGCGGATCTCGTCCGTTGCGGCGTCCACAGGTCCCACACCCCTCGCACCGGCCGTCGGCGTAGGCTCCACCCACCCCCGGCCTAGTGCTTCATACGGTCAGATTCTAAGGTTCGCACCCTAGATGGACAATGGCGAGGCTGTGCACACACCGGCCGAGCCTGACGTAGACGACAGGACACGCTGGCCATGTGCGTGCGTTCACATGCACGCTACCGGGTGTGCTCAGGCTCGCGGCCTGGCCTGACGCGCCCCGCCGCGCCGGCGGCCTCCGCGAGGAGGCAGAACGGAGGTCGGCGGTCGGGCGATGACCCGAGCGAGCGGTCCGGCGGTACCCTCGGGGACGCGGTGGTGGAGACGCCGGAAGGGCCGGCGGCGCTCCGTCTTCGGCAGCGCCGCCGGCCCTTCCGGCGGTTCGTTCTTACGCGGCCGCTCTCCGGCCCGGTCCGGCTCTACTTGACGGTGACCGTCTTCACCGCCGAGGTGTTGGACGCGCCGTTCGCCGAGACGCGCACGCGGACCTTGTACTTGCCCTTCTTGGCCGGCGCCTTCCACTTGAGCGAGTACTTGCCGGACACCAGGTCCGCCGACTTCCCGTTGACCCACGCTTTGGCCGTCGACAGGCGGTACTGCAGGGTCGCCCGAACGGTGTGTGCCGGGGTCCGGGCCTCGGAGCCGGTGACCGCGATGCTCTTCCCCACCTTGACGCTGGCGGGCGCTGAGATCGAGAGCGAGGTGCTGTGGCAGAGGGACGTGGTCGCGTCCGTCTTCGGCGCCGAGATGCCCGCGAACGCCATGACTGCTACCGCAAGTGCCAGGATACCGATGGTGAGTGCCTTCATAGTCCTCCTCGGTCGTCTCCAGCAGTTTAGCGGGCCGATTCCCACGAAATGGCAAGCGCATGTTGAGTTGGGATGAAGGCTGTTGCCATCGGGACCGGCTCCTGCTAGCGTGACGAACATACGTTCGTCTCCAACCCCGGAGGTCCGCTGTGGAGCCCCTCATCCGTTCGCTCGACTTCGTCGCCGTGCCGTCCCAGGACGCCGCGCGCTCGCGCTCGTTCTACGTCGACACGCTCGGCCTGCGCCCCGACGACAAGGCGCAGTTCGAGTTCTGGGTCGGCGAGACGTGCTTCGGGATCTGGGAGCCCGCGAAGATGGGCATGGAGTTCGCTCCGCTGATCGCCGGCCACGTCGCCCTGCACGTCGACGACGTGGCCGCGGCCAGAGTCGCCCTGGAGGAGAAGGGCATCCAGTTCATGGGCGACACCTTCGACACCGGCGTCTGCCACATGGCCCTGTTCGCCGATCCCGACGGCAACGGCCTCATGCTGCACAATCGGTACAAGCCGCGCGCCTGAGCCCAGGCGCGCGGGCACGCTACGCCGGGCATCCGGCGGCGGCGCCTCTACTTGACCGTCACCGTGCGAGTCGCGGAGTAGCGGGTCGAGCCCTGGTAGTCGACGCGCACGCGAAGCTTGTATTTGCCCTTCTTCGCGGGCGCCTTCCAGGCGAGCGAATAGGAGCGCGTGTTCATCGGCAGCGACGCCCCGGTGCGCCACGTGGTCGCCGTCGCCTTCCGGAACTGGATCGTGGCGTTCAGGGTGTGATCGGGAGACCTGGCCTCCGCGCCGCTGACGATGAGCTTCTTGCCCGCCTTGACGGTGCTCGCCGTACTGATCGACAAGGCCGTTGAATGGCACAGCGTCTCGGTGGCGCGCGTGCGTGGCGCGCTCACGCCGGCGACCGCGATCGCCACGGCGGCGAGCGCCAGCAGCGCGACTGTAAGTGACCTTCTCATGCTCTCCTCCCCGATGCCGGAAGAGGAGAGCATACCCTTGGCCGGCCGCCGGTGCATCTGCGGCTTTGCGCCCGCGCTCGCGGTGCCCTAGAATGCCTAGGCTTCACTTTGGGCCGACGTAGCTCAGCTGGCAGAGCACTTCACTCGTAATGAAGGGGTCCGCGGTTCGATTCCGCGCGTCGGCTCCACTCTCTTACCTGCAGATGGCGGGTGAGACCCCGCGCCGAGTCGCCCTCCCCACCGCTACGAGCGATGCGAGGATCCTCCGACGCTCCCGTCACGGAGTTCCCAGGGGGAGAGGCGAGCAGGCGCCTCGCTCAGGGAACCCGTATCAGTGTCGCCATGCCGTCGCACTGCCAGATGTGACGCTCCCCGTTCGCGCCAACGGCCTCGCCGTACTGGGCGTTGCTGAGAGGCACTGCGTTGAGGGTGATGCTCTTCGAGCCCCAGGCCTTGACGGCCGTCTGCACCGCCGCCGTCGCTGCGTCCTCACTCATGCCGAACCACTGCGTCGGCGGACTTGAGAGCTCGGCGTTGTCGTAGTGCGTGGTGGCAATGACGTAGTAGCCCCAGGTGCTGTTGTGCAGCCTCCCGCCGGGCGCGTAGAGGCGCATGTGGGGCGACTTGGTGGCGAACGTCTTCACGCCGCCGTCGCCGGCGAAGACGAACCCTGAGCCGTCGTTCTCGTAGCCGTACATCGTGTTGACGAAGGGATTGCCCCATCCCCGGTTCCGATAGGCGCTCTTGATCTTGGACACCGACGCATTGCCGGTGAAGATGATCGTCGCTGGCCAGTCGACGCCCGTCGCGGAGACCGTCCTGCTGGTGAAGTCGTAGTTGTAGAACTGATCCTCGGCGCTGGTCACGGGCTGGAGACTGGCTGCAGTCCATGCCCCTGCGATGCTCGCGACCGCCAGCAGGGCGAACAACGCCAGGGTCAGTGAGATGCCGATCCGCAGCAGGCGATGCATACTCATGGGTCCTCCTCAGTCACGTCGCACGGCAGGGGTGGTGGCTTGGTCGGATTGGCGGGCAGCCCGCGAGGTCGCGGGGTCCAACGGCTTGCATCCTACGGCCTGGGAGACGCCGGGGCCTCACCCCAGAAGGGTGATGCGGTGCACGGTCTCGCGGAGCCCCTGCGGAGGAGAGGATCCGGAGCGTCGACGCGCTCATTCCGGCGAGAGGGGAAAGGCGTGGAAACGGCCCCGAGGCCGGAGCCCCGGGGCCGCGCCACCGGCGGAGCGGGGACAGAACGAGGGGGACCTTGCCCCCTCCTAGCGCCTTCCGCCGGCGCACCCCAGAAGAGGGTCCGCTCCACCATCCACGTGCGGTCCCGGGTGTCGCCCGCCGGGTGATCAAGCTATCTGGTGCTCAACCTGCTCGCGGCAGCACAGCCGACACGAGCACTGCGATTCGTGCTCCCATCCAAAGGATGGAGACTGCCAGGAGGCCACGATCCGGCTCTCGCCTCCACGCGCCAACCGCCAGAAGCGCAGACCATCGAAGGAGAACACCGCTCCCCGATCCCCCTGCGCCCACGCCGGTCGGCCTTCCGTCAGCACCTGGAATCGGCTGTAGTTCGTGCTCCCTTGGTCCCTCATGGCCCAGCGCTCCGCCGACTTGCCAGAGTCCTTCCCCAACTGTGCCAGGCCTGACCGGCACGGTGGGTGTGCAAACGAGATCGCACACCGCGTGCCGCTTGGGAATCCTAAGCCCGGTCATGCGTCGGCGGTCAAGCGTTGGCGCCCGGGCAGCCACACGATCGCGAGCGCTGAAGCCGGCGCCTTCCACCCCGCGTGCGCTGAAGTCAGCCGCGACGTGGCCGCCGGGGCGCCTCAGGGTCAAGCCGGCGGCACAATTCCCGTCTCGCCGCATTTGGCTGAGCCCACCGTCCGCGGCGGAGAGGCAGCCCCGAAGCCGAGGTCTTCGCCGGCGAGCACCGACTCGGTCTCGGCCAAGGCCGGCCTGGCGCCGAGCCCCGCGAAGACCCGCCGGGCTTCGCAGAGAGGTGCTGCCGCCTCCGGCGCTCTTCCGAGCGCCACGAGGCAGCGCCCCAGCCCGAGGAGAGCGTGCCCCTCTTCGTAGGGCATGCCGAAGTCACGCCAGCCGGCCGCGGCGGCGGCGAACTCGGCGGCCGCCGACTCGTGCTCGGCACGCCTCTCTGCCAGCGACCCGTGGATGCTTGCCATGACGTGCTGCTCCAGAGGGAGTCGCGACGCCGGCAGCAGCGAATCGAGCCGCTGCACGATGTGGGCGGCCAGCTCGGAACTGCCGCAGCCCACAGCCGTTCTGACCGCCTCCGGAACCACCTCCAGGAGGGAGATGGCGGCGCGAGGTGGTGTGAAGCAGTCGGTGAGCAGCTCGAGCGCCACCTGGCTCTCACGTGCCTGCAGGTGCACCGCCGACCCGGCCAGCAGGGTATAGACCCTGACCCATCCGACCTCGCTCTCGCGACCCTTCCGCACCACCCAGGGCATGAAGGACGCGGCTTCGGCCGCATCGCCGCGACTGGTCAGGAGGAGCGCCTGCCCTGCTCTCAGGACCAGGAGGTTCCACATCTGCTCGGTCGATTCGAGTTCCGGCAACAACTGCATGGCCTGCCTGAGCGCCTCGTCCCAATCGCCCGTCTTGTAGAGACTGTCGACCAGCGCCAGGCGGCACGAGAAGACGTGCACGTCGATCCCGTGGCGGCGAACGAACTCGTGCGCCTCGATCAGCGCGGCGCACTCGGCGCGAGCCCCCTTGACGGCCAGGATCTCGCTGCTGAGATTGAGCTGGATGGTGGCCCGCTCGATCCCGAGCCCCTGGGCCTTGGCTGCGGCGAGGGCGAGCTCGAGGTCCTCGAGACCGCCACGATCGCCGAGCCGCAGACGCGCATGACCGCGACAGCTCCTCGCCACAGCGGATTCCGGCAGCGCGGCCAGCCGGCAGGTCTCGATGGCTCGATCCGCAGCCTCGAGGACCGAGGTAGGATCATCGTCCTGGATCACGAGAGTCAGCGCGTAGTGCCAGAGCACCTCGGCCGCCTCTGGCGAGGGACCGTCGCCCGCCAGGAGCTCGACGGATGCTCTCGTCAGGTGGTCCCACGGCTCGCCGAGCCCGGCGAGCACGTCCGCCAGCCAGCACATCGCTGCCGCAGCCGCTCGTGTATCGCCTGCCGCGCGGAAGCCCGCGATAGCCTCTTCGTAGACGGCGGCCGCCTCCCGGTTGCGATTGCGCAGCAGAAGCGTCTGGCCCCAGCCGGGCAGGATCGGCAGCCTCTGGCCAGCGTCCGCTCCGGCGACGTTCAAGGCGTCGGCGAAGTGGCGCTCGGCGGCGGCGACATCGAGGCGGAGCGCCTGCTCCCCGGCTCGCGTGAGAGCGCCGATCGTCGGTCCAAGCAGTGACTCTTCCTGCTCTGCATCGCCCGTGGAGCGGGCGAGGTCGAGCGCCGTCACGAAGTGGTGGGCGATGACCTCGGCGAATTCGCCGTGCCCGGACGCCGTAGCCTCGAGCCAGTCGGCTGCGGCCTTGTGCTTCCCGGCCCGCACCTTGCGTGGCAGCTCACCGTAGGCCACGTCCCGAGCCAGCGCATGCCAGAAGATGTACTCCGACTCCCCTGCGATGGTCGGCACCGCGACCGGCCGCACGAAGCCCGACTTGCCGAGCGCAGCCAAAGCCTCGTGGACTGCGCCTTCATCGTGGCCGGAGACCCTCGCCACGCCGCCACTCCAGAACCTCTCACCGATGACGGCGGCGGCGCAGAGGATCGCCTTGTGATCGTGTCGCAGTGTATCCAGGCGGGCCGCGATCACGGCCTGTACGGTCGCGGGGACGGGCAGGGCCGCATCCGTGGCGAGGTGGCCGTCCCCTCCAGCGCGTTCGAGGAGACCTCCGTCCAGCAACAGGCGCACGTACTGCTCGGCGTAGAGCGGGTTGCCCCCCACGAGGTCGACGATGCGCGGCCTGAGCTCTGCCGGCGAGCCGTCGCCGAGAAGGTCGGCCACGAGCCGGGCGGCCTCCGGCGGCGACAGCGCCGGCAGAGTGACACGGCGCAGCCGTCCGTCGTCCCGTGAGGATCCGAGCGTGCCCTCGTGCCAGTCCAGCAACTCAGGCCGCGTCGTCCCGATGATGAGGAGGGGAGCCTCGAGGTCCTGAGACAAGAGGTGCTCGACGAAGGCGAGCATCCCCTCGCCGGCCCAGTGCAGGTCTTCCAGGACCAGAACCGCCGGACCGGCGCCCGCGATCAGCTCAATGAAGCGCGTCCAGGCGGCGAAGTTCTCCTCGCGCGCGGCCTGTGGCGCCGGGAGACCGAGCAGCGGACGAAGGCGTTGCCGCAGCCAGGTCCCCTCGTCACCCTCCGGCAGCACCGCGCCGAGCTTGGACTCGACGGTCACGACATCGTCCGAGTCGCGGATGCCCGCGTGCTCCTTGACGATCTCTCCCAGGGCCCAGAAGGTCACCCCTTCGCCGTAGGGGAGGCAGCGCCCCTGCCTCCAGACGACCATCTCAGGGCGCTCGTCGAGCGAGCGCGCGAACTCGAGCACGAGACGGCTCTTGCCGATGCCGGGCTCCCCGACGAGGATGACGACGCGACCCTCCCCCGCTCTCGAGGCCTCAGCCAGGGCATCCCGAAGGGCGGCGGACTCGGCCTCGCGACCGAGGAAGCACGTGGTCGCGAGGCCGCTCGTACGCAGACCGGTGCTCGCCACCGGGCGCCTGGCGCGCCAGGCGAGCACCGGCTCCACCTTGCCCTTGGCCGATACCGGCGGCAGCTCCTCGTAGACGATCACGCGCTCAGTGTGCCGGTGGGTGAGGGCTCCGACGACCACGCCCATCGCCGGGGCGGCAGACTGCAGGCGGGCGGCCGTGTTGACGGCGTCGCCGACGAGGAAGCCGCTGCCGGAGGCCGGATCCACATCCAGGCGCACGAGAGCCTCGCCGGTGTTGACTCCGCAGCGGACCTCGAGCGCGCCGCCGTCAGGACGCGACATGCCGTGGAGCGCCTCGACGAGGCGCAGGCCGGCGCGCACGGCTCGCTCGGGGTCGTCTTCGTGCACTCGCGGCACGCCGAACACGCCGACCACGGCGTCGCCGATGAACTTCTCGACGGTGCCGCCGTGAGCCTCGATCACACCGCGCGCAGCAGCGTGATACTGCCGCAAGACGGCGTCGATGTCCTCAGGATCGACGCTCTCGCTCATCGCGGTGAAGGCGACGAGATCGCAGAAGAGGGTGGTTACGACCTTGCGCTCCTCGGCGGCAGCCCGTGAAGGCGTCAGCGCGGCAGCGCACCTGGGGCAGAACGCGAAGTCATCTGAGGTCCCGAAGCCACACTGCGGACAATCGGTCATCGCCCTGCTCCGTAGGGTTGCTCGACTCCCGCCCTCCGTAGCGCATCCGGTCCCTCCTACGGAGCTGCTGCGGCGATTGTACTGCGCACCTCTAAGGCACGGAACGCCCACTCCCCGGAACTATCCGAAGGCAGGCGCCGACGACGGTCCGAGGTCACGGTCGGCGGCGGCCGGCCGCCTCAGTCGGCGCGGGAGAGAACGGTATGGAGGCTGCGCGCGCGCTGCGCACAGGACGCGACGAGACTGGCCATCAGCCCGCGCCGGTACAGCGCGTTCGGGAAGAAGGAGACGAAGTACATCCACCGGTCTCTCCACGCGTAGCTGCCGAAGCCGTAGCCGAACGGTTCGCGCGCCAGTTCGATCTCGTTGAGCGCGAGTGCGAACCCGGCGCCTTCCGGCTCCGTCGGCGGGCTCAGGGGAAACTGCTGCAGGACGAGCAGGCCGGCGCCGTAGCCCGGGTGGCGTCCTCCCGGCAGGACCTGGCAGCGCGAGGAAACGTCGCCGAAGGCGACTTCCGCGATGAACCCGTCGCCGTCCGGAGAAGCCGAGAGCGGCGCCGTCAGGAAGTCCTTGACGGCGTCCTCGAACGGCTCGGCCGCCCAGACCGACGGGCCCTTGCCCGTGGGGACGACGAGGGACCCGATGGCGTCCGCCATCTCGTCCGGCTGCGCGCGCAAGCCGTGCTCCGGGTGCCCGCTGATCGCGACTTCGGCGCCGAGCCGCGTCGCAAGTTGGGACGCCAGCATCCGCGCTTCACCGATCTGCAGCACCGCCGCCATGCTGAGGAACGGGTCCAGCCACGACTCGTTCTCGTCCCAGACCCTGGCAAGGGAGTTGAGCGCGAGCGTGTGCTCTTCCTGGTCGTAGACCAGCCCGGCCATGGAGGCGAAGGACATGATCTCGCGGTTGAGGGTCGACAGCCCGGCCTCGTCCAGGACCACGTCGCGGAGGACGTCCGTGCGCACCCCGATCAGGTAGCCGACCGCCCCGTCCGGACCGCCCTGCTCCTGACCGACGATCTCGATGGTCTGCGCCTGCTTGTCGGCCCACCAGCGAAAGCCGTTCGGTGAGCGCACCGCCCAGTGACGGTCGACCTTGAGCTGCTCGCTGAAGAGCCACTCGATTGCGCGCGTACCTGCGTCCACGTCGGTCCTCCCGATGTCCCGTGTACCAGCAGCAGGATGCCGCCAGCACCCCGCGTCTTTGGCGAGAGCGAAGTGCTGACGGCAGGGAGACACTACAGCCCACCGCCCCGCAACGCGAACTGCCGGCGCACCATCCGCGCAGGCAACGTGTTCCATCTTGTGCAGATTCGGTAGAATCCCTGTCAGCGAACCCACAACCCCCTGAAGGAGACTTCCATGGCGTACGCAGAGGATTTCGAGAGAGCCCTCCAGGTGGGCCGTCCCCCCAACATCCAGGCCCTCTTCCCCAACTCGAAGGCGCTGATCGTCAGCGGCAAGGTCGTCGACCGGGCGATGCGGGCCAAGGGCAAGGCCATCGCCATGGCCGCCAACGGCCGCAACTCCTTCGTCATCCGCGGGGCGCTGCGGGCGGCGCAGAAGGCGAACGCCGCCATCATCATCGAGATCGCCAAGTCCGAGGGTGGGCAGAAGGCCTACTGCGCGGTGAACTACTGGAACATGGCGCGCATCGTCGACTCGCTGTGCAACGAGATGGGCATCACCATCCCCGTCGCGATCCACGCCGACCACTACGGAATGAAGAACGAGAAGGACCTCGAGCAGGCCCTGGTCGAGATCCCGACCATGTTCGAGGCGGGCATCACGTCCATCGCCATCGACGCGTCGCACCAGCCCAACGACCAGAACCTGCTGGCCAACCTCGCCGTCAACTCGAAGATCCCCGCGTGGGCCGGCCTGGAGACCGAGATCGGCGAGATCAAGGGCTCGACCGGACTCTCGACGCCGGATGAGGCGCTGTTCCTCATCCAGGGGCTCAACGCGCACGACATCTTCGCCGACTGGATCGCGCTGAACAACGGGACCACCCACGGCATCGAGGCGTCCGACGCGGGCATCCAGGTCCCGCTGACCGCCGAGGTCCACAAGGCGCTCGAGCCGTACAACGTCAGCGGCGCCCAGCACGGCACCTCGGGCAACAGCTCGGACCGGCTCCGCGAGATCGCGGCCAAGACCCACACCACCAAGGCCAACGTGGCCACCGCCCTCCAGATGATCTCCTGGGGGCTCGAGGTGAACGACTACGGCAACGCCCAGCTCGACGCCGACGGTGGCTTCATCAAGGTGAAGGGCGAGGGCGTGACCGAGGAGATGTGGGCCGAGGTGGTCGCCTACGCCGACGACAAGGGCTGGAAGAAGGGCGACTACAAGAACCTCAACCTCCCCTTCGAGAGCAAGTTCCTCGCCCAGCCCGCGGAGATCCGCGAGCGGATGGTCGCAGCGGGTCGAGGACTTCGTCTACAAGATGCTGACCGAGGTGCTCAACACCGGGGACACCGCGCCGCTCGCCCTCGAGGCGATCCTCGCCGCCGGGTCCTACGACCTCGGCGCCAAGGTGGGACGGATCGAGGATCCCGCCGACTGGACCGACGCCAAGATCGTCGAGAAGGCCAAAGCGCTGGACAGCGACAAGGGCGCCGCGGGCAACTTCGACGACTAATGGGGCGCGGCGCCAACGGGCGCCGCTGAGAGACGGGAAGAGCGCGGTGGCCGACGTCAGAAGGCCGCCGCGCTCGTCTCGTCCAGCGCCCCGGGCCCTCCTGCCTCGCCGACTCAGCGCCAGCGCGACGGCGCCGGCGGCGACGGCGTAGTGCGTTTCGTTGCAGCACCGGCGGCGGTGCCGTGCTCAGCACCGCGGAGTCGCGGGCGGCACCGGTGCCGACGGCGGCAACGCCACTCCGTGTCGACACATGGTCCGCAGCTCGGAACGGCAGGCGGTACCGCGGCACTGCGAGCGGCACCATGTGCGGATCTGAGTGCCGAACGACCATAGCGAGTCCGTGGGCGGTCTGCCTGCGCAGTCTGCGCAACCTCGCTCTCTAGGCGTCCCCGCCGGCCGACGGCCCGGTGAGGCCGCCGCCGTCCTCGACCAGCGCGCCGTAGGTCTCCGGTCGCCGGCACTGGCTGCCCCACACCTCGCGCCGGCGCCACTCGCGCAGCGCGTCCAGATCGAGGCGGACGACGCAGACGTCCTCCGCCTCCCCGGCCTCGAAGACGCGCGTGTCGCGACCGCGACCCTCCTCGTCGAAGGCGATGGGGTCCACCACCGTCGAGTGGCCGTTCTCCTGCGGCGCCGCGTAGTTGGCCACGGCCACGACGGCCATGTTCTCGAACGCGCGCGCCCGCACCTGGCCCAGCCGGTTCTGCTCGAGCTCGCAGGCATTGGGCACGAGGACGAGCTCCGCGCCGCCGAGGGCGAGCAGGCGGGCGGCCTCAGGGAACTCGCGGTCGAAGCAGATCATCGCCCCGACCGCGACCTCGCCGGCGCGCGTGTCCAGCCGGACGACCGGGAACTCAGCGCCCGGCGCCAGCACCTGCTCGGGCAGGTCGAAGCTGCAGGTGTGCACCTTTGCGTACGTGAGCACCCGGCGACCACGAGCGTCGAACAGGGCGAGGACGTTGCGCGGCCCCGCCGACGATCGCTCGAGGTACGTGACGGCGATCGCCATGCCGAGTTCCCCCGCGAGGTCCGCGTGAGCGGCGACCCACGGATCGTCGCCGCTGATCGCCTGCGCGCGCCAGCGCCCGAGATCTCCGTCCGGGAACGCATACCCGGTGCTCCACAGCTCGGGGAACAGCGCGAGGTCGGCGCCGGCGGCCGCGGCGGCGCGAAGCGCCGCCGCTCCGCGCTTCAGGCTCGCGTCGCGGTCGTAGCCGCTGCCGACCAGCTGGAGCAGCGCGACGTTGAGCTCGGAGCTCATTCCCTCGCCGGCTCCCCCCGGCGGCCGCGGGCGTGAACACCGTGGTCTCGCCCGGCAGCAGGACGCGCACGTCGACCTCCGGCGCCAGGTGCGCCGCGTACCGGGCGAACGCGTGCGGCCACTCTCCCCACTTCGCGTTGAAGGCGGGTGGCAGCCACGGCGGGTAGATCGTGCCCCAGTGCACCGGCACGCAGGCCCTTGGGCGCAACAGTTCGAGCGCCTTCGCCGCCGACAGCGGATTGAGGTGGTCGCTGGGCAGCCGCGGACCCCAGCCGCCGACGGGCAACACGGCGACATCGATCGGCGCCAGGTCGCGCATGCCGTCATACAGGCCCGTGTCGCCGGCGAAGTAGGCGGTGAGGCCGCCCGAGACGACGTAGCCCAGGGCGGCCGACTCGGCGGCGAGCGGATAGCGGGTGCCCGCGTGGTCGGCGGGGACGGCCTTCACGCGCACGCGCGCGGGGCCGGAAGCTCCCGCCGGGTTCGACGGGCCGATCTCGACTTCATCGCCAACGTCCATCTCCAGCGGCACGAACCCGAGCCGCCTCAGCAGGTCGCCGAGCCCCCGCGGTACGACGACGGGCGTGCGCCGGTCGATGAGCCGCAGGGACGGCACGTCGAGGTGGTCGAGGTGCGCGTGCGAGATGAGCACGGCGTCGAGGTCGCGGCGCACTGCGGACGCCGGCACCGGGCTGCGCCGGATGAGCACGCCGATCCGTTTGCGCAGAAGCGGGTCGGTGAGCAGCCGGACGCCGTCCAGCTCGAGGAGCACCGTCGCGTGCCCCGCGAACGTCACCGACAGTGTGGAGGTCGCCGTCCGCGCGCTCATGCCCTCACTCTACCCCGTGGGCGCGGCGGTGACTGCGCCATCAGGCCGCAGCGCCGGCCTCAGCCGAGGCCGAGCAGCTCGCGGATGCGTGCCTTCGCCTCCTGCGGACTCGGATCGTGCGGGTACGTGGTCTCCAGCTCGAACACCCTCCCCAGGCGCAGCTCGCCGCGCACCTCGTGCATCACCAGCGGGTCGGCGAGGTCGGTCACACCCACGCCGAGCGCCTCCGCGACTGTCCGCTTGGCTTCCGTCAGCCGCATGCCCTTCGCCATCTCGAGGCGCGCCACCAGGTCTCCAGCGGCGCGCAACCCGTTCATCCCAGAGGCGACGGCGTGCGCGATCGGCATGCCGAAGGTATCGCCGGAGCCCACCTACAATCCGTCGACCTTGAGGACGTCGACGCAGGCGCGCGAACACCGCGACACGGCGTCGACGGGGCTGAAGGCGTTCATCGGCACGCCGCCCACGCCCATACCTACGTTGGCGTGCACCGGTATGCGCGCGACGTCCATACACGGCTTCATGAAGGTGAGCGCGCGGGCGACGTTCCAGGCGACCGTGCGGCTCGTGTTGACGGTGATGGCCGGTCCGTAGATGGTCGCGCCGGCGTCCTGCACCACGCGGCACTGTCCCTCCGGCTTGAGGCCGGCCAGTCGCGTGCCGCGGTACTCGAGCTGGCCGTGCGTGCCGAGCACGACCTCCGAAGCCATGCCGACCATGATACCCATGGCCGGGTACTTCGCGCGCAGGCGCTCCACGGCGAGCAAGGCCGCCAGGAAGTCCGCGTCGCCGGCGGCGCCGGCCGTGTCGAAGTTGATCCCGTCGGCGCCGGCCTCGTACAGCTCGCCGGCGACGTGCACCATGTCCTTGACGGCGAGCTCCACGGCCTGCTCCTGCGCCGCGCGCGCCTCGTCGATGCGCATCGCCGGCAGCAGCTCCGACCAGTTGCCGCACGGACCGTCCGGGTGCGAGTAGCGACCGAGGTCGGGCTGGGCGCCGTAGTGGACGGGGATGGTGACCCGCTCCTGCGCCTCCTTCATCGCCTGCTGCTCGCCGCCCACGATCGTCTTGACCGCCTTGAACGAGTAGTCGATGTGGAAGAGCTCGCAGGTGTCGGCGCCGAGGCACTGCTCGTACTGGAGCAGCGCGTCGACGCGGCTGCCCTGCTGCGGCGTGCCGCTGCCGTCGAAGCTGAGGACGACCTCGTCCCCGATGTCGACGGCACTGAAGCGCGCCCGGCTGGCGAAGATGTCCAGGAGGTGGTCGAGCTCGTCCGCGCGCAGTTCGGGAGCGCGCGCCCTGGCGGCGGCCGCGCGCGTGCCCTCCTCGAGCTCACTCCTGAGCTCGCTGCGCGTCAGTCCGACGGCGGAGCCGTCCCCCTGACGCGTCACGATCCGAGGTTCCACGCGGCCCCCTGTCTGTCGGGCGACGCCCCGCTCTCTCCCACGCCGCATCCTGCGCTGCTCAGGATGCTATGCGCGCTGCGTCACCGCCGCAACGACCGATACTTCGGCAAACGTAGCCGCCTTGACACCCGGGCGACCGCGCCGCT
>CAVQLY010000018.1:0-61064 GCA_963713475.1 uncultured Thermoleophilia bacterium | reverse complement strand
GAGGTGAGGGGGCTCACGGCCGACCGTGAGCCCCCTCCGTCTCGCACTCGGCAAGGCGCCGCAGGCGCCGCGCCGTCGGACTACTTCTGCTCGTGCAGCAGATCGTCGTAGGAGAAGACCGGCACCCAGGCGATGCGGTCGCCCACCTGCTTGGTCTCCATCATGAAGTAGCTGCCGGTGCCCACGTACATGTCCTGGTACTTGCTCATCTTGTACGGGCCGGCCGGCGTATCGATGGTCACGCTCGACATCGCTTCGATGAGCTTGGCCGGCGTGGTGTCCCCGCCGTTCGCCTCGACCGCGCCGGCGAACAGATTGATGGCCAGCCAGGCGCCGAAGCTCTGCATGGTCGGGTACTCGCCGTCGTACATCTCGTTGTACGCAGCGACGAACTCCTTGTTGAGCGGGTTGTCGACCTCGGGCGAGTAGAACTCGCCGCCGATGAGGCCGAGGGCGGCGTCGCCGAGGTCCGCCAGCTGCGGCTCGGTGAGGTTGCTCGCCATCGCGGTGATGAGCGGCGCCGTGAGCCCGTAGTCCTTGTACTGCTTGACGAAGGGCGCGGCGCCGTTGCCGAAGATCCACCAGTAGGTGCAGTCGGCGTCCTTGAGGCTGGTGAGGTAGGAGCTGAAGTCGACCGCGTCGATGGGGACGAACTGCGTGCTCAGGATCTCGCCGCCGGCCTCTTCGAAGCCGTGGTTGAAGCCTTCCTGCAGCTGGCGGCCGGCGGTGTCCTCGTAGTTGATGCAGTTGGCCGTCTTCCAGCCCATCTCCTCGGCGGCGTACTTGCCGGTCATGTAGCCGGCGAACGAGAACAGGCCGCTGGGCACGAACGACAGCCCGTTGGCCGTCTTCATGTTGTCGATCGGCTGGCCGTAGATGGAGATGGACGGGATGCCGCCGCTCTTGGCCAGGTAGTCGGTGACCGCCGCGTTCGCCGGAGAGAAGATCGGGCCGATCATGACGTCGATCTTGTCGCTCTCCACGAGCTGGCGCGCCTTGTCCACCGCCTGCACCGGATCGGAGGCGTTGTCGGCCTTGATGTACTCGATGGGCCGGCCGGCGATCTGTCCTCCGAGCTGGGCGATGGCGAGCTTGATGCCCTTGTCGGTCATGTCGGCGTCCACCGCCATGAAGCCGGTGAACCCCTCGTCGAAGCCGATCTTGATGCGGCTCGCCGGTCGCGGCCGCCGCGGGCGTGGCGGATTCGACTCCCGCGCCCCCGTGTCCCCGGGTCGGAGCCACACGCGGTCAGGATGAGGGAGCCGAAGGCTCCCAGAACGAGCACGAGCGCCAGGATGGCGATCACGACTTTCCTCTGCATAGTCTCAGTCCCCCTGCGAAGATGATCGGAAAGAAGTCGTGCTGCTCTGCTGACCGGGCGCGAAGCGCGGCGCTCACGAGGCCCCTCCGCCGAGGCCGCCCTTCCGCTGCGCGGGAGGCGGCGACCCACGCCGCTCGCGTGCTGAGAATGCTGCGGTCCCTGCTCCTTTCGTCCGGCCTGTCGCCGCCCGCAGAGGAGCCTCCCCTGAGGGCCCTGTCTGCCGGATCGGACAATTCCCTGCGTCCCCGTAGTGCAAAAGGGTAAGGCTGCAAGGTACCGCACCCGGCCACAGCTGGCAAGCACTGTCACGCGAAGAGGCGGCCGCGTCAAGACCCGGCCGCCCTCTCGCCGCGTCCGGGCGCCGCGGGCTCAAGCGTAGGTCGGTGATGTTGAGCAGCGTCGCCCGCGAGGCGATCGGGGTCGTGGAGAGGGCGCCGAAGTCGCTGCCCTCGTACCCGAACAGCTTGCCGTTGGATCGCTTGAGCCGCCCAGTCCACCAGCACCACCCCGAGCGTCGGGATGACCTTCTCGCGCCACACGAAGAGGTAGAGCTCGTCGCCGATCTTGCGGTAGTGGCAGCGGTCGGTGTCGGCGAGTCCCTGCTCGCTGCCGCGCAGACACTGCCACGTGTAGAGGTTCTCGTTGAGGTAGATGTGCTCGTACGCCTCCGTCTCGGCTGTAGACGTACTGCACCCGCTTGCCCACGAGCTCGTCGGTCGGGACGTGCGGGTGTGCTCGCCGGCCACGAACGGACCGTCGATGGCGGCCGGGACGATGTCGGTGGCGACCAGCGTGAGCTCGGCGCCCTCCGCCGCGAGCTCGAACGCGCTCCGCGCGGCCTGTTCCGCGGTCGGCAGGGTGCCGACCACGGTGGTCGCCGCGCTCGCGCGCCAGGTCGAGGACGATGGTCACGGCCGTGGCGCGCCGCGTGCTCGCCACGTAGTCGACGACGACGATGTCGTCCCGCGGTCGCGTGACGAGGCACGTCTCCTCGCCGTGCTCGCCCGTGCCCGGGCCGGTGACCTCCCAGGCGAGCCGCCCGGCCTCCGGGAACGCAGCCGGGTGACGGCGCCATCCTCGGCATGCAGCGCGAGCGACGTGCCCGGCCAGCGCGTCGTCCGCGGGCAGCGTCTCCTCGCTGATGCCCTTGACAAGCTCTCCCACCTGGATGAAGCGCAGTGGCGTCGTCCGACATCTGTCCTCCTGACTGCCACGACGAAAGGCGTCCGCGCCGGGTCGCCTCGCCCTGCGACCCGGCGCGGACGCCGTCATGGTCCACTTGCGGGCCCTCGCCGGCTCAGTACTCCTTGAGGATGTCGATCATGATCTCGCGTCGCCTTGACCGCGTACTCGCGCGGCACGGTGAGCGGCGGCATGAAGCGGAACACGTTGGCGTGCCGCCCGCACGGCGTCATGAGGATGCCGCGGTTGAGCAGCTTGAAGGCGATCTCGCCGATCTTCTCGCCCGCCAGCGGCTCCTTGGTCTTGCGGTCGGCGACGACCTCGATGCCGACCATGAGGCCGTTGCCGCGCACGTCGCCGATGACCGGCACGTTCGGCATGGCGTCGATGAACAGGCCCTTGATCTCCTCGCCCAGCGTCGCGGCGCGGCCGATGCAGGTCGGTCTCCGGGTCGGTGATGAGGTCGATGTTGGTCATGCGACCTCGCAGCCCAGCGCGTTGCCGGCGAAGGTGCTCGGCTGCGAGCCCTCGCGCAGCGCCTCCTCCATGTCGGAGCGGTAGGTGACGCCGGCCATGGGCATGTCGCCGCCCATGCCCTTGCCCCAGGTGAGCATGTCGGGGACGACCTTGGAGTGCTGGATGGCCCACATCTTGCCGGTGCGCCCGGCGCCGGACTGGACCTCGTCGGCGATGTACAGGCAGCCGTTCTTCTCGCAGGCGGCCTTGATCATCTCGAGGAACTCGGGCGGCGGCGCGAGGTAGCCGCCCTCGCCCTGCTGGCTACTCGATGACGACGGCGGCGACGTCGTCGGCGCCGGTGTAGGGGCCGTTGAGGATGTCGTCGACGTACTTGCCGCACTGCAGGTCGCAGGAGGGGTACTCCTTGCCGAACGGGCAGCGGTAGCAGTAGGCGTAGGGGAGGTGCTGGACGCCGGCGATCAGCGGACCCCAGCCGTGGCGGTAGTTGTAGGCGGTGGTCATGGCGGCGGTGCCGCACCAGACGCCGTGATAGGCGCCGTGGAAGGCGATGAGCTGGGAGCGGCCGGTGTAGGCGCGCGCGAACTTGATCGCCGTCTCGACGGCGTCGCTGCCGGCCTGGTAGACGGCCGTGTGGCAGTTGCCGGCGAGGCCCTCGGGCATCACCGACGAGACCTTCTTCGCGAGCTCGATGCGCTTGGGGTTGGTGATGTCCGTGGTGTGCATGATGACGTCGCACTGCCGCCGGATGGCGTCGAGGACCTTGGGGTGGTTGCGCCCGACGGCGTTCACGGCGACGCCGGCCGCCATGTCGATGTACATGTTGCCGTCGGCGTCCTTGACCGTGACGCCCTTGCCCTGCTCGAGGATCACGGGGAAGCCGCCGCCGCCGCGGGTGAACGACTCGTACTTGGCCGACTCCTCCATGAGCGCGAGCGACCTTGGGGCCGGGCGCCTCGGTGACCATCTGCGGCGCGTCCGTCCCACGACAGCGCCATCAGCTGTGCTTCGAGTGCTTCCTTACCGATCATGACGCCCCCTCGATCACTTGAGTCTGCGACAACGAGGCCTCTCGGGCGGAGTCGATTCATGATACTGCAATATCATCATCTTGACAAGGCCACTACGCGAATGCGGCTTCGGCGTGACGATCGACCGCGGCGGAGACGGCTCGCCGACCGACGCGAGCCCCGGCGGGAAGAGGCGCAGAGCTCCGCCGGATCGCCGTCGTCAGGCGGGACCCGGCTCCGCACGCGCGTACCCGCAGTACTCGGAGAGCGCCGCCGCCGTGGCTCTCACCGCGTCGGCGCACGCCGCTCTGCGCCTCAGGACCGAAGCGGCCGGTCGGCACCACGCACGCCCAGGGTGGCGATGAGCTCTCCCGTCTGGTTGCGCACGGGAGCGACGACCGCGCACGTGCCGAGGTCGTGCTCTTCGAAGTCGAACGCCAGGCCCTCGCGCCTGATCCTGTCCAGCTCGGCGGCGAGCGCCGCGGGGTCGGTGATCGTCGACGGCGTGAGGCGCCGGTGCGGCTTCCTGGCGATGCGGGCGCGCTCGGCATCCGGCTTCATGGCGGCGAACATCTTGCCGTGGGCGTTCGCCGTGTCGCCGATGACGCGCCCGACGGCGATCTCGGGCACGAACGGGCGCGCGGAGGCGACGAGGTCCGCGCAGACGGCGACGCCGTCCAGCTCCACGGCGATGGCGGCCAGTTCACCGGTCTGCTTCACGAGTGACTCGAGATACGGGCGCGCTACGTCGACGAGCTGGGCGAAGCCCTCGGCCAGGTAGATGCCGGCGAGCATGGCCGGCCCGAGCCGATAGCCGCCGATGGCCGGATCGTGGACGAGGTGCCCGGTGCCCTGCAGCGTCCGCGCCATGCGATACGCGGTCATCCGCGACACGCCGAGCCGGACGACCATCTCGTCCAGGCTCCAGCGGCGATGCTCGGCGTCGAACAGGCCGAGCAGGGCCATTCCGGTGGCCAGCGTCCGGACCAGTGCGCGAGTCTCCGCCGTCGCCGCGCGCGCCTGCGTCGCCGGGCTGCCCGCGCTTGCGGCGTGCTCCGGCCTCGCTGTCTTTCGCCATGCCCGTCCCTTCGCCATCGACTCGGCTTCGGCGCCCTCGGCGCGCGGACCAGCGACCGGATGCCGGGCGCTGTCGCCGCCGCTCCGGTCATCCGACCTGACAACTCCCTCGCGGCCCAAGTCTACCTGCCCGTGTACGTCGGCTTCCTCTTCTCGAGGAACGCCGTGGCGCCCTCTTTCTGGTCGTCGGTGCCGAAGCACATGGCGAAGAGCTCACGCTCGTAGTCCATGCCCACCGTGAGCGGCAGGTCGAGGGACTTGTTCACGGCCATCTTGGCGATCTTGAGGATGGCCGGGCTGTTGCGGAGCAGGTCGCTCACCAGCTTCTCCGTGGCCTCACGAAGCTCGGCGGCCGGGACGACCTTGTTGACGATGCCGTACTGAAGCGCCTCGTCGACGTCCATCATGCGCCCCGTGAAGATGAACTCCTTGGCGCGCTTCTCGCCCATGAGCCGCGGCAGCACCTGCGTGCCGCCGCAGCCCGGGATGACGCCGACGCGGATCTCCGGCTGGCCGAACTTGGCCGTGTCCGCGGCGATCGCCAGGTCGCTCGCCAGCACCAGCTCACAGCCGCCGCCGAGGGCGAGACCGTTCACCGAGGCGATGACGGGCTTGGGCAGCAGCCGGATGGTCTCGTGCGGACGCCGGCGAGCCTTGTTGACGACGGCGGCGTTGAGGCGACCGCGTCGGGAACTCGTCGATGTCGGCGCCGGCGCTGAAGGCCTGGTCGCCGCTGCCGGTGATGACGACCACGTGCACGGCGTCGTCGAGGCCGGCCCGCTCGAGAGCGTGCGACATCTCGGCCCGGAGCTCGTCGTTCTGCGCGTTCCGCTTCTCGGGCCGGTTCAGCGTGATCCAGGCCGTGCGATCGGCGGTCTCGTAGATGATCGTCTCGTACTCCGCCTGCATGGGCATGGTCGGTCTCCTCCCGCCGTCCTAGTTCTTGAGGATGAGGGCGGCGTTGTTGCCGGCCATGCCGTAGACCTCGGACATGCCGACCTTGGCCCCCTGCACCTGCCGCGCGCCACACTCGCCGCGGAGCTGGAGGACCATCTCGTAGACCTGCGCGAAGCCCTGCGCCATGGTGGCCTCGCCGAAGCTGGAGAAGCCGCCGCTCGGGCAGACCGGCAGCTTGCCGCCGATCATGGTCTCGCCGCGCTCCAGAGCGAGGTGGGCGGTGCCCTCCTCGAAGAAGCCCATGGTCTCGAGGTACTGGAAGTAGTGCCACGAGCTGTTGTCCGGGACCTCGACGAAGTCGATGTCGTCCGGGCCCATGCCGGCGTCCTCGAAGGCGGACTTGGCGGCGACCCAGCTCTCGCTGATGATCGGCATGCCTTCCTTGGGCTCGAAGCCGAGGACGGGGATGCGCGTGGTCGGGTCGCCGTACAGCGGGCTGCCCAGGCCGGAGCCGACGATGTTGACCGGCTTGGAGGTGAACTGCTTGGCCTTCTTGGCGTTGCAGAGGATCACCGCGCCGGCGCCGTCGCTGGTGGCGCAGATCTCGAACAGGCGCAGCGGGATTGCACACCATCGGCGAGGCGAGGACCTCGTCGAGGGTGAACTCCTTCTTGTAGCGCGCCGCCGGGTTGATGGCGCCGTGCTTGCTGGTGGCCACCTTGACCATGGCGAGGTGCTCGTCGGTGATGCCGTACTTCTCCATCTTCTTGCGGCACTCGAGCGCCCAGTACACGGGGTTCGGCAGGCCCATGAGCCAGCGCATGGTGTCGTCGGCCGGCACCGGCTCCTCGTGGTACGGCGGCAGGAAGGGGAAGAAGCCCTTGGCCGACTTGTCGGCGGCCACGGCCAGCACGATGTCGGCCTGGCCGGAGGCGACCATGGCGGCGGCGACGGCGATGCAGGTGCCGCCGGTGGCGCAGGCGTTGTTGATGTTCATGGTGGGCACGCCGGTGTAGCCCATGACCTCGTCGATGTACGAGCCGGCGTAGATGCCCTTGCGGCCGCCCCAGTTCTGGGAGCCGGAGACGACGATCTCGATGTCCTTCCAGGTGATGCCGGCGTCCTTGAGGGCCATGGTGATCGCGTCCGACGCCATGTTGGTCCAGAACTTCTCGGGGAACTTGCCCCAGGGGTGCAGCCCTACTCCGATGATGGCGATGTCGTCCACTGTCACACCTTCCTGAACTTCCAGCCGACGAGCTCTTCGCCGCTCTTGTTGGTGTAGAGCACGCGGATCACCGTCTGGACCTCCATGCCGATGGAGACCTCGTCCGGCGTGCAGTCGTCCATCATGCCGATGATGTGGATGCCCTCGGGCATCTTCACGGAGACGACCGGCGTGGGCACCCAGTCCTCCTTCTTGACCACGTACGGCGGCGGCGGCGGGTAGCTCATGTCGGAGTACGTGTCGACGATGCCGGTGGGGCTGAGGGCGACGTCCTCGACGTCCCTCTCCACGCACTCCGGGTTGTGGCAGGTGAAGCTGCGCGGGAAGAAGTAGTCGCCGCACGACTTGCAGTGGGTGGCGATGATCTGGCCGTCCACACCCGGCTCGGTCGGGGTGAACAGCCCCTCCCCGAGCAGCACCCGCTTCTGCTCCGTCTGCGCTTCTGTCATCTTGGCTCCTTTGGGGGGGTCAACTGCGCGTGCTCGCGGTCAGAGGATGACCTTGGCCTCGCGCAGTTCGTCGATGCCGCTGGTGTTGTAGCCGAGCTCGCCGAGGATCTCGTCCGTCTGCTCGCCGAGCCCCGGCGTGACCGACTTGATCGAGGCCGGGTTCTGGACGAACTTGTTCGGCGAGTTGATGGTGCGGAACGTGCCGACGCCGGGCTGGTCGACCTCGGCGAAGAAGTCGTTGGCCAGCGCCTGCGGGTCCTCGATGACCTGCTCGGGCGAGAGGATCGGGCCGTACATGAGGTTCTCGTCGCGCAGGCGCACCTCCCACTCCGCGTAGGTGCGCGTCTTGAACGCCTCGTTGATCATCGGCGTGAGGACGTCGCTGTGCTGCTGGCGCATGTCGGTGGTCGCGAAGCGCGGGTCGTCGGCCAGGTCGGGGCGGTCGAGGACCCGGCAGAACGACTGCCAGAACTTGGCGCCCGACCGGGTCGTGGGCCTTGGCGTACCGGTCGGCGGCGGTGAGCTGCAGCCAGCGGCCGTCCTTGCACTCGTAGACGTCGTAGAACGGGTTGGCCGACACCTTGGGGTCGACGCGGCGCAGCGGCAGCCCGAACAGCGCGTCCATGATGTCGGCGCCGACCATCCACACGCCGGTGTGGTAGAGGTTGAACTCGACCTTCTGGCCCTCACCGGTGTGCTCGCGGTGGTAGAGCGCCGCGCACATGCCGCCGAAGATCTGCATCGACGAGACGCGGTCGATGATGCCGGGGCGGGAGGCCGGCGGCGGCGTGCCCGGCACGCTGAGCATGTCCTGGATGCCGGAGCGCGCCCAGCCGGCGGCGAAGTCGTAGCCGGCCATGTCCTTGTCGGGGCCGACGGTGCCGTAGGCCGAGACGATGCCGTAGATGATGTTCGCCTTGATGTCGCACAGGGTCTCGTAGTCGAGGCCGAGACGCTGCAGCGAGCCCGCCTGGTAGTTGGTCAGGAACACGTCGTGCTCGCCGACCATCTTGTAGACGATGTCCTTGCCGGCCTGCTGGCGCAGGTCGATGGCGATGCTGCGCTTGCTGCGGTTGTGCAGGTAGAAGCCCGGGTTGATCTCGGTGCCGCGGAACGTCCGCGACTGGTCACCCGTCAGCGGCTCTATCTTGATCACGTCTGCGCCGCAGTCACCCATCATCGACGAAGCCGCCGGCACTCACACGACGTGACCCATCTCGATGACTCTACGCCCTCCAGATGTCCGTCATCTCACTGTGGCCTCACCGAAGCTGGAGAAGCCGCCGCTCGGGCAGACCGGCAGCTTGCCGCCGATCATGGTCTCGCCGCGTTCCAGAGCGAGGTGGGCGGTGCCCTCCTCGAAGAAGCCCATGGTCTCGAGGTACTGGAAGTAGTGCCACGAGCTGTTGTCCGGGACCTCGACGAAGTCGATGTCGTCCGGGCCCATGCCGGCGTCCTCGAAGGCGGACTTGGCGGCGACCCAGCTCTCGCTGATGATCGGCATGCCTTCCTTGGGCTCGAAGCCGAGGACGGGGATGCGCGTGGTCGGGTCGCCGTACAGCGGGCTGCCCAGGCCGGAGCCGACGATGCTGACCGGCTTCGACGTGAACTGCTTCGCCTTCTTGGCGTTGCAGAGGATCACCGCGCCGGCGCCGTCGCTGGTGGCGCAGATCTCGAACAGGCGCAGGGGATTGCACACCATCGGCGAGGCGAGGACCTCGTCGAGAGTGAACTCCTTCTTGTAGCGCGCCGCCGGATTGATGGCGCCGTGCTTGCTGGTGGCCACCTTGACCATGGCGAGGTGCTCGTCGGTGATGTCGTACTTCTCCATCTTCTTGCGGCACTCGAGCGCCCAGTAGACGGGGTTCGGCAGGCCCATGAGCCAGCGCATGGTGTCGTCGGCCGGGACCGGCTCCTCGTGGTACGGCGGCAGGAAGGGGAAGAAGCCCTTCGCCGACTTGTCGGCGGCCACGGCCAGCACGATGTCGGCCTGGCCGGAGGCGACCATGGCGGCCGCGACGGCGATGCAGGTGCCGCCGGTGGCGCAGGCGTTGTTGATGTTCATCGTGGGCACGCCGGTGTAGCCCATGACCTCGTCGATGTACGAGCCGGCGTAGATCCCCTTGCGGCCGCCCCAGTTCTGGGAGCCGGAGACCACGATCTGGATGTCCTTCCAGGTGATGCCGGCGTCGTTGAGGGCCATGGTGATGGCGTCCGACGCCATGTTGGTCCAGAACTTCTCGGGGAACTTGCCCCAGGGGTGCAGCCCTACTCCGATGATGGCGATGTCGTCCACTGTCACACCTTCCTGAACTTCCAGCCGACGAGCTCTTCGCCGCTCTTGTTGGTGTAGAGCACCCGGATCACCGTCTGGACCTCCATGCCGATGGAGACCTCGTCCGGCGTGCAATCGTCCATCATGCCGATGATGTGGATGCCCTCGGGCATCTTCACGGAGACGACCGGCGTGGGTACCCAGTCCTCCTTCTTGACGACGTACGGCGGCGGCGGCGGGTAGCTCATGTCGGAGTACGTGTCCACGATGCCGGTGGGGCTGAGGGCGACGTCCTCGACGTCCCTCTCCACGCACTCCGGGTTGTGGCAGGTGAAGCTGCGCGGGAAGAAGTAGTCCCCACACGACTTGCAGTGAGTGGCGATGATCTGGCCGTCCACACCCGGTTCGGTCGGAGTGAACAGCCCTTCCCCGAGCAGCACCCGCTTCTGCTCCGTCTGCGTGTCTGTCATCTTGGCTCCTTTGGGGGGGTCGACTGCACGAGCTCGCGGTCAGATGATGACCTTGGCCTCGCGCAGTTCGTCGATGCCGCTGGTGTTGTAGCCGAGCTCGCCCAGGATCTCGTCGGTCTGCTCGCCGAGCGCCGGCGTGGTCGACTTGATCGAGGCCGGGTTCTGGACGAACTTGTTGGGCGAGTTGATGGTGCGGAACTTGCCGACGCCGGGCTGGTCGACCTCTTCGAAGAAGTCGTTGGCCAGCGCCTGCGGATCCTCGATCACCTGCTCCGGCGAGAGGATCGGGCCGTACATGAGGTTCTCCTCGCGCAGGCGCACCTCCCACTCCGCGTAGGTGCGCGTCTTGAAGGACTCGTTGATCATCGGCGTGAGGACGTCACTGTGCTGCTGGCGCATGTCGGTGGTCGCGAAGCGCGGGTCATCCGCCAGGTCGGGGCGGTCGAGGACCCGGCAGAACGACTGCCAGAACTTGGCCCCGACCGGGTCGTGGGCCTTGGCGTACCGGTCGGCGGCGGTGAGCTGCAGCCAGCGGCCGTCCTTGCACTCGTAGACGTCGTAGAACGGGTTGGCCGACACCTTGGGGTCGACGCGGCGAAGCGGCAGGCCGAACAGCGCGTCCATGATGTCCGCGCCGACCATCCACACGCCCGTGTGGTAGAGGTTGAACTCGACCTTCTGGCCCTCGCCGGTGTGCTCGCGGTGGTAGAGGGCGGCGCAGATGCCGCCGAAGACCTGCATCGACGAGACGCGGTCGATGATGCCGGGGCGGGAGGCCGGAGGCGGCGATCCCGGGATGCTGAGCATGTCCTGGATGCCGGAGCGCGCCCAGCCGGCGGCGAAGTCGTAGCCGGCCATGTCCTTGTCGGGGCCGACGGTGCCGTAGGCCGAGACGATGCCGTAGATGATGTTCGCCTTGATGTCGCACAGAGTCTCGTAGTCGAGCCCGAGACGCTGGAGCGAGCCGGCCTGGTAGTTGGTCAGGAACACGTCGTGCTCGCCGACCATCCTGTAGACGATGTCCTTGCCGGCCTGCTGGCGCAGGTCGATGGCGATGCTGCGCTTGCTGCGGTTGTGCAGGTAGAAGCCCGGATTGACCTCGGTGCCGCGGAAGGTCCGCGACTGGTCACCCGTCATCGGCTCGATCTTGATCACGTCGGCGCCGCAGTCGCCCATCATGGACGTAGCCGCCGGCACGCACACGACGTGACCCATCTCGATGACTCTGACGCCCTCAAGAATGTCTGTCATGTCACTGCCCTGTCTCGAAACGGAAGGTCTGGTCTGGGTCGATGACCGCGAGGATGCGGACCATGCAGCCGTCGCCGCCCGGCCAGCGCCACGGCAGCGCGAGGAAGGTGCAGCGCTTGCCGGTGACCTCGTCCAGGTCGCCGCCGACGTTCTCGATGCCGGGGATGCCGCCCTGGCACATGAGGATCTTGTGCGCCGGCTCCCAGCTCGGGAAGTCCGCCTTGGCGTCGCGGCCGGTGAACTCCTTGTACTCGTCGATGAGGTGCGGCTGTGTCGGGCCGAGGCCGTGGTCGACGAGCTTGGTGGCGATGGGGTGGTCGTTCGCCTGGTGGCCGTAGCCCACCATCTTGACCTTCTTGTCGACGAGCCACTGGGCGCCCTCGGCGCCCATGCCGCAGCCGTAGGCGAAGTACTCGTCGGTGTCGCCCCACAGGCGGTGGAAGCCCGTGTTGATCATGACGATGTCGCCCTCTTCGATCCTGGGCGTCGCGTTCTCGAGGTCCTCGGGCGTGATGACGCCCCACTTCTCTTTGGGGATGTCGACGCAGACGCCGGTGCCGACCAGGCGCCAGAGCGGGTAGTCGGCGATGCTCGGCGTGTTCTCGGTGACGTGGAGCGGCGCGTCCATGTGCGTGCAGCGGTGCATGATGCCTTCCCACTCCACCTCGTAGATGCCGTCCTTGGCGTGGAACTTGCTCACCTTGACGTTGACGCTCGGAGTGGACGGCCACTCGGGGATGAACTGCGTGAACGTGTGACTCAGGTTGTAGACCTTGACAGTCATAGCCGGTATCCCTTCTCGTCCGCGGTCAGTCGCCGGCGGCGATGCGCAGGTTGCCGGACGGGTCGAGCATGGCGATCATCCGGACCGGACACGCGTCCCCGTGCTCGAACTTCCAGGGGGTCGCGGCGATGGTGGCGCGCTTGCCCTTGACCAGGTCCACGTCGCCGCCGACCTGCTCGACCGTCGGGATGCCCGCGGCGGCGAGGGTCTTGTGCGCCGGGAACCACTCCGGGAAGTCCTTCTTGGCGTCCCGGCCGGTCGCCGCCGCGTACTCGAGGGCGAGCCGCTTCATCTGCGGGCCGCCGCGGTGCGGACCCATCGAGGTCGCGAGCGGGACGTCGATGAACGGCGTGTCGACGGCCACGAACTTCGGGTTCTTCGCGACAAGCCACTCGGCGGCGTCTTTGGTCAGGCCGGGAGCCTCACCGAAGTACTCGAGGCCGTCGGAGTACTTGTGGTGCCAGCCCGTGACGATGACGACGATGTCGCCGTCCTGCACGGCTCGGGCGTGGCGGCCTCGAGGTCGGCGGCCGTGATGACCTCCCAGCTCTTCTTGGGGATGTCGAGCACGGCGGCGTTGCCGAAGAGGCGGTCCGGGGAGACGGCGGCCAGATCGTCGCCGCGCTGGACCATGTGGATCGGGGCGTTCATGTGGGTGCCCGTGTGCAGGCTGGTGATGACGCGCCAGGCGAGGACGCCGTGCTGGGCGTGCTTGACGGCGCGCTGCATGCGGACGTCGAGCTGGCCCGGCTCGGACGGGACCCCGTGCCCCCACACGTGGCTGAGCTCGATGAGCTCAAGCCCGGAGTAGGGGTCGTTGACGATTCCTGTCATTCCTCTCGTCTCCTTCGGATCAGTCAGGTCGGGTGAGCCCTGCGGCTCCGACGTCGGTCATGGGCTGCGTTTCAGCTCCTGCCTCAGGCGTAGGCCATCATGCCGCCGTCGACGTAGAGCACCGTGCCGGTGATGAAGTCCGACGCCGGCGACGCCAGGAAGACGGCCGGACCCACCAGGTCCTCCACGTCGGCCATGCGGCCCATCGGCACGTTGAGCAGCATGCGCTCGTAGCGCGAGGAGTCCTGCTTGATGCGCTCGGACGTCATGGGCGTCACCGTGATGATCGGTCCCAGAGCGTTGACTCCGATCTTGTACGGCGCCAGCTCGACTCCAAGCTGCTTGGTGATCATCTTGACGGCGCCCTTGGTGGCGCAGTAGCCGGCGTTGCCGCCCAGTGCGCCGCGGTCGTCGCGCACCGACGACAGGTTGATGATCTTGCCGCCGCCCTGCTGGATCATCTGCGCGCCGAACAGCTTGCAGGCCATCATGACGGCCCTGACGTTGATGCTGAAGAGCCGGTCCCACTCGTCCATGGGGAACTCGGTCGCGTGCGCCTTGAAGTTGTAGCCGAGCGCGTTGACCAGGATGTCCACGCTGCCCATGCTCTCCACGGCCGCGTCGACGAGGACCTGCATGCTGCTCTCGCTGGTCGCGTCGACTTCGTGGGTCGACACCGATGTGTGTCCTGCTGCGGCGAGGCTCGCCACGCAACGCTCCAGACCGGCGGCGTCGCGATCGGCCATCTCGACCCTGGCGCCGTAGCGCAGCAGGCCGGCGGCGATCGCCGTGCCCATGCCGCCGGCTCCAAGGATGACGGCGTTCTTGCCCTCAAGAGAGAAGAGATCCTGCATGCGCGTGTTCCTTCCTGAAGTCACGGTTTCTTCGTCACGCCGGGAATGACTCCGGCCCCGCACGGCGTTCGCGTCAACGCACGCCCTTCGTCGTCAATGGTATCGCAATATCACTTTTGCACATGGTACCGCAGGCACGGCCCAGATGCCATTCATTGGTGCGACTTCGTGCTCGGAGTCACAAAGAAACGCCGCGGCCGCCGGCGTTGACCCGGCGGCCGCGGCGGGGATCCGGCTGGGATCAGCTCGCCTGCTGCTCTGCGCCGGAGTACCCCAGATAGCCGGACAGCGCGGCGGCGGCACGCTTGACCGCGCTCACGCAGGTCTCCCGCTCGGCCGGGCCGAACCGGCCCGTGGGCACGACGACGCCGATGCTGCCGATGACGGCGCCCATCTGGTCCCTGATCGGCGCCGCCACGGCGCAGGTGCCGAGGTTGCGCTCCTCGACGTCGATGGCGACGCCCTCGTCGCGGACCCTCTGCAGCTCAGCGGCGAGCTCTTCGGGATCGGTGATGGTCTTGGGCGTGAGGCGCTCGTGAGGCACCGCGAGGATGCGTTCGCGGTCCGCGTCCGGCACGGAGGCGGCGTACATCTTGCCGTGCGCGTTCGCCGTGTCGCCGATCACTCGGCCGACGGCGATCTCACGCTTGTGCGGCCGCGGAGAGTCCAGCATGTCGACGCAGACTGCCACGCCGTCGACGTCGACGGCGAGCGTGGCCGACTCTCCAGTCTCCTCGACCAGCGCCTCGAGATAGGGCCGGGCGATGGCGACCAGCTCGGCGTAGCCGTCGGAGAGGTACGTGGAGGCGATGAGGGCGGGGCCGAGACGGTAGCGCCCGCTCTGCGGATCGGTGACGAGGTAGCCGGCGCTCTGCAGCGTGCGCGCCATCCTGTAGCCCGTCATGCGCGGCAGCTGGAGCTCCACGACCATCTCGTCGAGGGTCCATTCGCGGTGCTCCGCGTCGAAGAGACTGAGCATGGCAAGGCCCTTGGCGAGCGCCCGCACGACGAAGGCTTCGCCGTTCGCCTCGAGCGGTCCGTTGGCGGCGGGCTGCCGCTTCTTCTTCCCTGCCTTGTGCGTCTCTTTCGCCATTGCCCCGTCTTCCTTCTCTCGTGATCAGCTGGTGAACATCGCGTCCAGGTCCGCTTCAGGAACGTCGTACCGGTTGCCCGAGGGCAGGACCGCCTCTTCGGCGATGAACGCCGGCGGACGGTCGTCCTTCGCGGTGAAGCCGGCGCGACGGTTGAAGTCGCGCTCCATGCGGACGATCTGGTCGCCCATCTCTATCAGGTAGTTCTCGGGCAGCTCCCGGCCGGTGATGGCCGCCGCGGCCTTGACGAACTCGGCCTGCAGCTCCGGCATGTCGAGCGCCGGAAGCGTCGCGAACAGGCACATGCCGAGCGAGTCGATCGCCGCGAAGTAGCACTGCAGGAACTCCGACATCTGCGCCTGGCCCTCGGGTGACCCCGCGTCGTAGGTGGGGTTCGCGGGGCTGGGCAGGGCGTTGCCGCAGGTGTGATCGGCGCCCTGAGGACTCGTGATGTAGGTCGTCCCGGTGCCCTTGAGGACGCGCGGGTCGTAGGCGGCGAAGCTCTGACCCTTGACCGCCGGGACGCGAGTGACGCCCAGCCGCTTGCCGGTGGCGACGCAGCCGTCGGCGAGCATGCGCGCGTGCTCGTCACCCTCCGTGAGCTTGCCGAGCATGGCGAACGCGCCGGCGCCGTCGCCCCACTCGAGCAGGCCGCCCTCCATGGCGACGCCCATGGCGGCCCCGACGTCCATGGTGTCCAGGCCGAGGTCGTCGCAGAGGTGGTCGAGGCGCGCGATCTGATCGAGGTCCTTGATGTGGCAGTTGGAGCCCATGAGCCCGATGGTCTCGAACTCGACGCCCGACGTGAGGACCTCGCCGGCATCGTCCGTGTACACCTGCGAGCAGTTGATGATGCAGCCCTTCATGCAGCTGTGCTTGGTGGAGCCGTTGGGACGCGCCGAGATCAGCTCGGCCATGTGCTCGCCGCTGATGTCCTGCGCGTTCTCCCAGGTCCCCGCCGAGAAGTTCTTCGTGGCCAGACAACCCATCGACTGGGTCACGTTGACCAGGAAGGCAGACCCGAGCGCTTCCAGGGCAGCCATGGCGGGATGGGAGTGGATGCCCGTCGCGAGCGCCTTTGAGGCCGCCTTGAGCGCCACCGGATCGGCGACGCTGACGCCGGGTCCACCGGCGCCGTCGATGACGATCGCCTTGAGCTTCTTGGACCCCATCACGGCACCGAGGCCCCCGCGGGCGGCGGCACGCATGTAGTGATCGGACGTAGTGACGAGCACGGCGGCGGCCTTCACGCCCATCTCGCCGGCCGGGCCGGTGCAGATGAGCGAGACCTTGTCGCCGTACTGCTTCCACAGGCGGTCGACCGTGTCGAACGAGCCCAGCCCCTGGAGCTCCGGGGCGGCGACGAGCTTGCCGCCGTCCGCGGTCACGACGAGCACCGAGAGCTCCTCCGCCTGGCCGCTGACCTTGATGCCGCGCAGGCCGAGCTCGGCCAGCGCACGCGCCGCCGAGCCGCCGGAGTTGGCCTCCTTGATGCCGCCCGTCAGCGGGCTCTTGCCGCCCACGGACAGCCGGCCGCCGTTCGGCACGCTCGTGCCCGCGAAGATGCCGGACGCGATGACCGAGCACGTTGCCGGGGCCGAGCGGGTCGGCCTCTGGATTGACTTCCTGGTTGACGATGGCCGAGGTCAGGCCATGGCCGCCGAGCGGCTCGAGTTCCGCGCTGAGCGGCTCCCGGGTCACCGTGGCACGTGTCAGGTCGACATTGAGGAGGTCGGTCACGGTCGCTCACATCCTTTCCCGGGGAGGGAGCGTCGCCCTCGCTCGTCCTCCCGCCCCCCGGCGAGATCACGAAGTGATATGGCTATATCACAACTATGACGTGAGCATTATGCGGCCGGACGCGCGCCGATTCAATAGGCGGTATCCGTATGGTGGTCAGGCTGCCGGCGGCTTCTCCCTCAGCCGACCGGCTCGAAGCGCGCCTGGAAGAAGCGCAGGTCGCTCGGCTCGTAGACCATCTTGAGACCCCTGACCGCGTCGCGATGGTCCCAGACCTCGGCCACGGACTCCGCGACCACGTCCATGTGCGCCTGCGTATAGACGCGACGCGGGATGGTGAGGCGGACGAGCTCGAGGTTGGGGTGCCGGTTCTTGCCCGTCTCCGGGTCCCGGCCGGCGCTCACGACGCCGCGCTCCATGGCGCGCACGCCGCAGTCCAGGTAGAGCTCGGCGGCCAGCGCCTGCGCCGGGTAGAGGTCCTGGTCGAGGTGCGGCAGGAACGCCTTCGCGTCCAGGAACACGCCGTGGCTGCCGATGGGCACCACGATCGGCACGCCGTACTCCTGCAGCTTCTCCCCCAGGTACTTCACCTGGCCGACGCGCGCCTTGATGTGGTCGAACTGGATGCTCTCGCCGAGACCGATGGCGACGGCTTCCATGTCGCGGCCGGCCATGCCGCCGTAGGTGTGCAGCCCCTCGTACACCACCACGAGGTTGCGGCAGGCCTCGAAGACCTCCCACTCGTTGAGCGCCAGGAAGCCGCCGATGTTGACCAGCGCGTCCTTCTTGGCGCTCATCGTGCAGCCGTCGGTGAGCCCGCAGATCTCGAGCACGATCTCGGCGATGCTCTTGTCGGCGTAGCCGGGCTCGCGCTCCTTGATGAAGTAGGCGTTCTCGGCGACGCGCGTGGCGTCGTGGATGATGCGGATGTCGTGGTCGTTGCAGAGCGCGCGCACCTTGTGCAGGTTGGCGAGGCTGATGGGCTGACCGCCGGCCATGTTGACGGCGGTGGCGATGCAGACGTAGGGGATGTGCTCCGCGCCGACCTCGTCGATGACCCTCTGGAGCTTGGCGAGGTCGACGTCGCCCTTGAAGGGGTGCGTGTCCGTCGGGTCGTGCGCCTCGTCGATGATGACGTCGACGAAGCGGCCGCCGGCCAGTTCCTGGTGGAGGCGGGTCGTCGTGAAGTACATGTTGCCGGGGATCACGTCGCCCTGCTTGATCAGCGTCTTGCTGAGCAGGTGCTCGGCGCCGCGGCCCTGATGCGTCGGCACCAGGTACTTGTAGCCGTAGATCTCCTGGACCGCCGTCTCGAGGTGGTAGAAGTTGCGGCTGCCGGCATAGGCCTCGTCGCCGAGCATCATGCCGGCCCACTGGCGGTCGCTCATCGCCGAGGTGCCCGAGTCGGTGAGCAGGTCGATGTAGACGTCCTCGCTCCTCAGCAGGAACGTGTTGTAGCCGGCCTCGCGGATGGCGGCCTCGCGCTCCTCACGCGTGGTCATCTTGAGAGGCTCCACCATCTTGATCTTGAACGGTTCCGCCCAGCTGCGGCGGCGTGGCTCGGTCATGGTGTCCTCCATCGCGTTCGTCTGCGGCTCCGGGCCGCTTGCCTGCGCACACTTTCCATCAAGAGTGGACCGAAGTCAACCAATAGAGGACCTCGCTGCAAATCGGCCTCTTCTGCGCGTTGCCTTGCGGCCGCCGAGCGGCTAGAGTGCGGTCCATGCCGTTCCAGCCACCCATCTCGCACGACAGGGCAGCAGCGTCCGAGCGCTGGCCGGCCAGACTGGTCGGCGGCCGTCTGCGCGAAGCTCGCCAGGCCCGGGACATGACTCAGGACGACGTCGCCCGCGAGGCCGGCCTCACCAAGTCGTTCGTCAGCGCGGTGGAGCGTGGCGAGACGTCACCGTCCATCGGCTCGCTCTATCGGCTGTGCGAAGTGCTCGGCGTGTCCATCGCCGCGCTGTTCGAGACCGTGCCGGCGCCGGAGAGCAACGTCGTCCGGCGCGCGGACGTGCGCGGCGTCTCCTTCGGCGGCGAGGGTGTCGAGAACCACGTGCTCTCTCCGCGCGCCGAGCGTCGCGCCCAGGTGATCGAGACGCACGTGGCGCCGGGCGGATCGCCCGGCCCGGAGCCCTGGTCGCACTCGGGCGACCTCGTCATCGCGACCGTCCTCGAAGGCCGGCTGGAGTTCCGCTTCGAGGACCACACGACGGTGCTGGAGGCCGGCGACACGATCTCCTACTCGCCGGCCGATCCGCACTCCTGGGGCAACCCGGACGACGAGGCACCAGCGGTCGCGCTCTTCTTCGGGATGCCGGCCGAGTACTGAGCGGGCCGTTCCGCCGGAGAGGGTCGACGACGCGGCGTCGGCATCCCGGTTACCCTCCGGGTAAGCTCAGCACCAGATGAAGACGTTCTGGCGCATCCTCAAACTGCTCGGCGACCACAAGTGGCTGACCATCCTGGGCTTCGCCCTGGCCTTCGCCCAGATGGGGCTCGGCCTGGTCGTGCCGCGCATCATCCAGCTCACGATCAACAACGCCCTGGTCGGGGGCGAGACGGGATTGCTCGTCACCTACGGTCTCGCCCTCCTCGGCGTGGCCCTTGTCCGCCTCGTCGTCGGTGTCGGCCGCCGCCTCGCGACCGGCAAGGTGAGCCTCGACATCGAGTACGACCTGCGCAACCGCATGTGGGCGCGCGTGCTGCGCCAGTCGTTCAGCTACTTCGACCGCTGGCCGACGGGGCAGCTGATGAGCCGCGCCATGAGCGACATCCAGAACGTGCGCATGTTCCTCGGGTACGGCCTCGTCTTCTTCACCACCAACATCGTGATGATGATCGCGATCTCCGTCATCCTCTTCTTCCTCGACTGGAAGCTGGCGCTCATGTCGCTGGCGTTCATGCCGTTCCTGCTGCTGGTGACGATCCGCTTCAGCCTGCGCCTGAAGCCGATCCTCATGGACGTGCAGCAGAAGATCGCCGACGTGACCGCGGCCGCCGAGGAGAACGTGGTCGGCAGCCGGATCGTGCGCATCTTCGCGCGCGAGGACGACGAGCTCGTGAAGTTCAGCGACCGCAGCTACAAGGTCTTCGAGGCGAGCGTCGCGGCGGCGCGCACACGCGCCGTCTACATCCCTCTCATCGCCTTCATCCCCAACATCGCCGTCGCCTTCCTCCTGTACTACGGCGGCCGCCAGGTGATCGAGGGGAACCTCAGCCTCGGCTCGCTGGTCGCCTTCTACAGCTACCTGATGATGCTCGTGTACCCGGCGCAGATCGTCGGCTGGCTGACCGGCCTGGCGCAGCGGGCGATCGCGAGCGGCGAGCGCGTCTACCAGGTGCTGGACGCGCCACTCGAGATGACGGAGAAGCCGGACGCGCAGCCGCTGCGGGACGCGTTCGGGCTGACCGCCGAGGAGTTCGTCGCCGCGGGTTCCGTCGAGGCCGCCGGGCCTACCGGCTCCGTCGCGTTCGACGACGTCTGGTTCAGCTACGTCGACCGGCCGGTCCTGCGAGGCGTGAGCCTCGAGGTCCCGGCCGGCCACACCGTCGCCCTCGTCGGACACACCGGCTGCGGCAAGACCACGCTCACCAACCTCGTGCCGCGCTTCTACGACGCCGGCGGCGGCACGGTGCGCATCGACGGCCAGGACGTCCGCGACCTGCAGCTGGCCGATCTGCGTCGCCACATCGGCATCGTCAACCAGGACCCGTTCCTCTTCAGCACCTCCATCGCCGAGAACATCCGCTTCGGCAAGCCTGAGGCGAGCGATGACGAGGTCCGGGCGGCGGCGCGGACGGCGCAGGCCGACGACTTCATCGAAGCGCTCCCCGAGGGCTACGAGACCGTCATCGGGGAGCGCGGCTTCACGCTCAGCGGCGGCCAGCGGCAGCGCATCGCGATCGCGCGGGCGCTGGTGATGGACCCGCGCATCCTCATCCTCGACGACGCCACCAGCAGCGTCGACGTGGAGACGGAGTTCCGCATCCGCGCCGCGCTGCAAGAAGTGATGCGCGGCCGCACCACCTTCATCATCGCCCACCGTCCGAGCACCATCTCGCTGGCCGAGGAGGTCATCGTCCTCGACCACGGCCGCATCGAGGAACGCGGCTCCCACGAGGACCTCATGGCCGCCGGCGGCCTCTACGCGCACATGTTCGGCGACGCCGAGCGCGAGGGCTGCTGCCTGGACGCGGCCGGCGAAGAGGAAGAGGCCGGTGGCGCGGCCGCGGCGGCGACCTCCGAGGGGGCGGCCTGATGGCCACGGCCTCCCGTCACAGCAGCGGACCGCACGGCAGCGGCGCCAGCCTCGAGGAGCTGAAGGGCTGGCGCGCCTTCCTGCACCTGGCCAGCGAGCTCAAGCTCTCCCGCCTCGCTCGCCTCGCCTACCCGTATCGGCGGCGCGCCGTGTTCAGCGTCATGGCCATGGTCGCCGTCACCCTCTCGAGCCTCGCCGTGCCGTACCTGCTCAAGGTGGCGATCGACGGCGGCATCGGCGCCAAGGACATGACCGTCCTCACCTGGGTCATCGTCGCGTTCATCGCCGTGAGCCTCGTCAACCTGGGCGCCAGCTACCTGCAGACGTACCTCACCAGCTGGGTCGGCGAGCACGTCATCTACGACCTGCGGCGCCAGCTGTTCGCGCACCTCCAGAAGCTGAGCCTCGACTTCTTCAGTCGGCAGAAGACGGGCTGGATCGTCAGCAGGCTGACCAACGACATCGACGCGCTCGACCAACTGGTCACCGAAGGCGTCACCTCGCTGGTCACCAATTCGCTCACGTTCCTCGGCGCCATCGTCTTCCTCTTCCTCCTCGACTGGCGTCTCGCCCTCGCCACGCTCAGCATCATGCCTTTCCTCATCATCGCGACGCTCCGCTTCCGCTCGCGGTCGGCGCGCGCCTACGCCGACGTGCGCAACAAGATCGGCGACGTCAGCGCGCACCTGCAGGAGTCGATCTCGGGAGTGCGCGTGCTCAAGGCGTTCCGCCGCGAGCAGAGCGACTACGAGCGGCTGCAGGTCGCCAACGCCGCCTACCGCGACGTGAACTACCGGACCGTCGTGCAGAGCGGCCTGTACTTCCCGTTCGTCGAGTTCGTCTCGGCGGTCGCCGTGGTCATCGTCCTCTGGTACGGCGGCACCCTGATCGGCGGCAACACGCTGGAGATCGGCGTGCTGGTCGCGTTCATCGGCTACCTGAACAGCTTCTTCGACCCGCTGCAGCAGCTCAGCCAGCTCTACAACACGTTCCAGGCCTCGATGGCGGCGGTCCAGAAGATCTACACGGTGATCGACACCGACCCGGACATGCTCGACGCGCCGGACGCGGTGGACCTGCCCGACGCGAGGGGGGAGGTCGAGCTCCGCGACGTGACCTTCGGCTACGACGCCGACAAGCCGGTGCTGCACGACATCGACCTGGTCATCCCGGCCGGCGGGACCGTCGCGCTCGTCGGCGCCACCGGCGCCGGCAAGTCGACGGTCATCAAGCTGCTCGCCCGCTTCTACGACCCGGACGCGGGCGCGGTCCTCATCGACGGCCACGACGTGCGCAACGTGACGCAGCGGTCGCTGCGCGAGCAGCTGGCCGTCGTGCCGCAGGAGGCGTTCCTCTTCAGCGGCTCGGTGCTCGACAACATCCGCTTCGCGCGGCCGACGGCGGGCGACGACGAGGTCAAGCGCGTCGCCCGCATCGTCGGCGTCCACGACTTCGTCGAAGGCCTGCCCGACGGCTACGACACCGAGGTGCAGGAGGGCGGGTCGGCGCTGAGCACCGGGCAGCGGCAGCTCATCAGCTTCGCACGGGCGCTGCTCGCCGACCCCCGGATCCTCATCCTCGACGAGGCGACAAGCAGCGTCGACGCCGAGAGCGAGCGCCGTATCGAGCGGGCCATGGAGGTGCTCTTCAGCGGGCGCACCAGCATCATCGTCGCCCACCGGCTGAGCACCGTGCGCTACGCGGACGAGATCGTCGTCGTCGACGGCGGCCGGATCGTCGAGCGCGGGACCCACGACCAGCTGGTCGAGGCCGGCGGTCGCTACGCAGGCCTCTACAGCGACTGGGAGGCGACGGGCCTGGCGCTCTGAGCGCCGGAGCGGCTACGCCGGCCGGCGCTCCCGGCCGCCGCTGACGCCGCCCAGCCGCGAGTCAGACGCCGGGCGCCTCACACTCGACCGGCTCGTCCGGGTCGACGTTCTCGGCGCCACCGATCGTCCGCGGGCCCGGCGCGAACCAGCCGCCGGCGCCGTCGCGCTGCACGGGAAGGACCGGGCGGCCGGCCCAAAGACGCGGGCGCAGCCAGCCGTCGGCCCGCACCAGACCGCCGGGCAGCGGCACCGGCGCGTCGCGATCGATCGACACCACGGTGATGCCGGCCGCGCCGAGGTCGGCGACGGAGACGGGCTCCGGCACGTCGCGCAGGTGGCCGAAGACGCTGGGGTACTCGATGAGGCGGCCGTTCCAGCCCTCGGCCGTGAGACCGACGCCCGCGGCGGCCCCGATGATCCCGTCCTCCGTGCCGCCGTGCCCGCTGAGGCGCGCGCCCGCGGCGGCCGCGCGCGCGTCCCTCTGGGTCACGACCTCCACGGCGGCGCGCCTGCCGAAGGCGACGAGCGTCGGCATGGCACGGCATCCCTCCCACGCCACACAGAGGCCGGGGTCGCTGCCGTCCATCCAGTGCGCCTGCAGGTGCTTGATGGCCCGCTCGTTGATCGCGCCCACAAGCTCGAGTGACGGCAGCCGGCGCGGTGAGCCGTCGCCATCGGCCGTGGCCGCGACCGTCAGCGCCGGATCGGTGATGTCGATCACGCAGACCGCCGCGCTGTTGTGGGATGTGAACGGCACGTCGGGGTGCACCAGCAGCTGCTGCCGGACCACCGCCCACAGGCGGCAGCCCCCCGGCAGCTCGTCCTCGAACCAGCGTCCGACCTTGCCTGTGCCGCGGTCGGCATCGATCGTGTCCGTGTCGTCGAAGGCGACGTACAGGCGGGCGAGGCGTGGTGCTGGCTCAGTCAAGGGAGCTCCCGTCAGGTCATTTGCCGAGCGGCCGGAACGGCAAGAAGCGCGCCGGCCGCGTGTGATCGAATCCGGTGATGCGCCGCAGGTGCGCGGCGACGAATGGCCAGGGGACGAAGAACGCCGCCGCCACGACCAGGCCGGCCACGACCAGCGCCGCCACCGGCACCGGCGGCCCTGGCCGCTCCGGCGCCGCCGCCTGCGGCCCTTCCTCCGCGCGCAGCGGCACCCCGCTGACGCCCTCTTCGCCTTGCACCTGGTACCCCTGGACCGACTGCGCGTCGCCGCTCCCCGCAGACTGTACCGGTACCTCGACGGAGTTCGCCACCGCGTTGGAGCCGGCTCCGGCTCCGGTGCTCCCGGAACCGGTCCCGGAGCTGCCCGAGCCGGTGCCGGCCCCGGAGCTACCCGAACCGGTGCCGGTACCGGACGAGCCGGTGCCGCCTTCCGCAGTCGAGGGATACGTGTAGACGCCGCTCTGGCCGGAGTTGCCGCTGCCGCCCGGCTTGTCGCCACCGCCTCCGCCGCCGCCTCCGCCGACCTTGGCCTTGGTGAAGTGGATCGCCATCCCCTCGAACACGGGCGTCGCCCAACGGTCGCTCGACGTGAGCACGATGCGGTAGGCGATGCGCTTGCCGGCCGTTCCCGCCGGGAAGTTGACGTTGCGTCCGTCGCCCGAGATGCGCGCCTTCTTGAAGCCCTTGCCGTCGACGCTGTACCAGATCGCGAAGCTCGTCCCGGACGGCTGGGCCGGCGCCTCGATCTTCAGGCGCACGAACGCCTTGAGCATCGCCGGCTTGCCGCAGCCCAGTGGCACGGAGGTCACGGTCCCGGAGCCCTCGTTGCCGATGCGCAGGATCTGGCCGAAGCCGGCGTCGGCGATCCAGAGCGAGCCGTCGGTGGCGACCCGCGCGTCGCGAGGGCTCGCGGTGTCGGTCGTAGCGACGTTCGCGGGACGCTCGTAGGTGGACAGGTCGATCGTGTCCAGCGTCGCCTTGGTGTCGTGATCGATGATCCTCACCCACTGCGACTCCCAGTCGCAGTCGGTGAAGACGACCGTCCCTGCCAGCGTGCCGCTCTCGACGGCGCGGGCGGTGTTCGGGTCGAGCAGCACACCGTCGACCCCGTTCGCGTAGGACCAGACGATGCTCGCCGCCGTGTAGCCGTTGTCGGGCTTCGACGGATCGTAGTCGCTGCTGCGCACCTCGATGATCCGCTTGCCTACCGCGTCCGTGATGAGCGTGTCGCCGTTGGCGAGACGCTGGGGCGAACGGGCCTGGTTGAGGTAGCCCGGCGTCGAGCCGCCCTGCCCCGTGACGCCGTACTGCCAGACGACGCTGGCGGTGGAGTACCCGAGATCAGGCGATGCCGCCACGTAGTCGTCCGAGCGGACCTCGAGCACCCGATGGTTGTCGTTGCTGTCGGCGATGAGCACGTTGCCGCTGGTCTGGCCCGCCTGGGCGGGGATCTGGGTGGCGCAGAACGGGTCCGCCAGCTGGTTGACTGCGGCGCCCGGCCCGTCTGTTGTCCCGTACTGCCACACGATCTCCTTGGCGTCGTCCCAGCTCACAGCGAAGACCCGGCAGGCGATCCGGTCGCTGATCAGCACGCACCGGCGACCGGCGAAGGTGGCCGGCTCGGCCGAGAAGGGCTTGCGAAGCAGGCCGTCGGTCCCGTTCGTGTACTCCCACACCTTGTTGCCGGCGGCGTCGACCTCCATGACGTAGGGCACGTCCTTGCCGCCGCTGACGAGGACGTGACCGTCCTCCAGCGGATACGCCATGCGCGGATCCGGCCGCTGGCCGGAGGGATAGCTCGCCCACATCGGGGCGGTCGGGTCGAGCTTGGCGAGCGTCACGTGAGCGAGCTCCAGCCGCTGATCGGCGTCGCCCAGGACGGCCACCGCCGGCGGGACGGGCTCGAGCAGGGAGAAGGGATGATCCGCGAAGCCCTCCTCCCACGGGGGGTAGGCCACCGCCGCACCGGCCGGCCGCGCTGCCGCGCCGGCGGAAAGCAGGGCGAGGACGGCGAGCGCCGCCGCACAGACGATCAGGCGGCGCATGCTAGCGGCCCCTCGCCTGCGCGTCGAGAGCGGGGATCTTGCGCAGCTCGCGGAGGCCGAGCGCACCAAGGAACCCGCCCAGGGCCCCGAAGGCGACGTGTGTGGTGGCCGAGTACCCCAGCCCGAGGAACAGGAGGGCGAACGGGACCTGCAGGATGATGCCGGCGAGGGTGAGCGCGGCGAGCTTGCCGAGGTGCAGCGCCGCGCCGACGAGGACCGCCTTGGGGAAGCTGCGCAGGTCGCCCGGGATCACCAGCGTGAGCACCTCCAGCACGATGCCGGCCGCGAGCCACTTGGTCCACTCGAGCGGCCCGACGTCGCCGAAGCCCATGAACTGGGCCAGAACGCCGGCCACGCCGCCGAGCAGGATCGCGGCGCCGCGCTTGTCGACGAGGCCCCGGCAGATGACGAAGAGCGCGACCCAGAGCACGCCGGAGTGCCCGGGCACGTGGATGGGGATGCGGAGCACCATCTTCGCCAGGATGCAGAGAGCGGCGACCAGCGCGATCAGGATCAGGTCGCGCAGCGTGAGCGACCAGATGTAGACGGGCTTGGCGGGCCCGCTCTGCGCAACCTCAGCGGACATCGATCGTGAGCACATCCCGCACCCATTCGGCGTGGTAGAGATCGGGGCCGCACACCTTGACCGTGCCCCGGTCGCTGAAGTCGATCTGGACGCGCTGCCGGACCTGGTCCGGCGTGAGCGTGAGCGAGCCCTTGTCGCGGAGGCCGGCTCCCTTCACGACGACGGTGTCGTAGCTCGTCACGCCGGCATCCTCGAGCAGCCTCATGAGCGACGGCCCCGTCTGCTCCTTGCCGTCGATGACGACCCGGCTCTGGGGCAACGCGCGAAGGGCCGCGAGGTCGTAGGACTCGAGAGTCGTGCCACCCTGCCGGACCGCGATCGAGTAGGACGGGGCCGGGTCGTCCTTCGACGACCCGGCCCCGTCCGCATAGCGGGCCTGCAGCCCCCACGCGGCGAGCACGGCCGCGATCACGAGCACCGCCGCCAGCCCGGTCAGCCGGGCAGTGCGGCTGCCTCTGCTGGGAGCTGCCGGCATATCGGGGCCCCTCGCCTACTTCACCTTCAGGTACTCGGAGCTCGACGTGGTCGCCGCGTACTTCGACGTGGCGGCGGCACTGGCGACGAGCTTCCACGAGCCCTTGCTCGGCAGCGACGTGCTGGCCTTGTACTGCGAGGCGGAGCCCTTGTTCGCGTTCTTCGCCGTCACCGTCTTCTTGAGCACCCACTTGCCGCTCTTCTTGACGTAGCACTTGATCTTGACGGTCTTGCTCCCGGCCTTCGCCTTGGGCGTGAGCGAGCCGTACACGGTGAACGACTTCTTCTTCTTGACCGTCGACGGGGCGACCGGATGGCCGAGCTTGACCTTCGGCGTTACCGTGACGGAGCGGCTGATCGCTCCGGCGTACGCCGCGGTTCCCTCGTAGACGAGCTTGTACGTGGTCTTCTGCGTGGGAGCGGCGATGCTGCCGGTGTACGTCGAAGTGCCGGCCGCCGGGGTGAGCGTGCTCACCAGCGTCCAGGCGCCGCCGCCGACCGACTGCGTCAGCTTGACCGGCGCATCGGGGATGGCGGCGCCGGCGGCCGTGGAGAGCGCACCGCTGAGCGTCCAGGGCTTGCCCCAGGCGACCGTCGTCGGCGTCGCGGCGAAGGTGAGCGCCGTCACGCCGATGGGTGTTGCGTCCACGGTCGTCGAACGCGGGCCGACGTTCGTCGCCGCGTCGTAGGCCCGCACGTAGTAGTGATAGGTCGTTCCGTTGGTGAGACCACTGTCGGCGTAGGACGTGCCGGTCGTCACGGCGGCGACTCTGGCCGGCACCGGCGTGTAGCCGGCGCCCGCAGGCGCGTCGGTCCAGCGGTACACGTAGTAGCCGGCGACTCCGACGTCGTCGGTCGCCGCGGTCCACGAGATCGTCGTGCCGGCGTCCCCGGTCACTGCCGAGGGTGACGCAGCGGCAGTCGGAGCGGTCTGCTCCGCCGCGCCGAGGGCGATGTCGGCGTCAGGCACGGTGAGTGTGAAGCCACTCGGCACCACGGCCCATATCGACTTCTGCATTCTGACATCGAGAGCCTGGTTGAGCGGCACGGCCATGCGGAAACCGCCGTTCTGCACGGGGCCGTACTGTTCGTCGTCGACGACGCCGTTGCTGTCGTCGTCGACGAGATTCTTCTCGGCGAACCGCAGGGCCAGCGGGTTGGCCGGGACTGCGTGATCGACCACATCGGTGCGCTTGTTGGCAAAGGCGGTGTTGTCGACGCCGTCATGGATCCACCCGCAGGTCGTCGTCGGGTCGATCAGCGTCACCGGGACGGTGGTGACCCCGTTGCGCGTGGTTCCCAGCGGCGCCGGTGGACAGGGAGATCAACACGCGGTAGGGCCCGCTCTTCGTGGTGTCTCCGAACTTGTAGTAGAACCAAGGGCTGGTGCCTGTTGTGTTGATCAGCCCCCCGGTCACCGTCACGGTCGGGAACAGGGTCCAGTCCTCGCGCTCCTGGACCCAGGTGCCGGAAGTGCCGTTCCAGGTGAAACCGCGGTTGTCGACGCCGGCCGGCGAGCCGTCGACGTTGGGCGTGAGGCGCACCTTGACGTAGTAGGTCCCGTCCGGGATCGCCGGGTTTGCACTGGCGACCGCATTGGAGAAGCGAAGGGCGTAGACGGTGTGGTCGTTGGCGAGCATCGTCGCCGTGTCCGCCGCGACGGGCCCTCCGTCGAACAGCACGCTGGCGGCGAAGACGGGCACCGCCTGCGCCAGGGCGAGCAGCAGAAGCGCGGCGAGCAGCGTCAGGAAGACGAGCCGCCGGGGCGTCCGTGTCGCGGATGTGGTGGTCGTGTGCATGAAGTTCCTCCTCCCGGCCTCCGCCTCGCCCGCGGTGGCCCGTTCAGTGTGAGTCGTGACGCGAGGGGCGCGCCGTCGTCAGGGCCCGGCTACGCCAGGGCCGTGACGGCGCCGGTCTCGCGCGTCACGTAACCTCCGAGGTCGTCGATCTCCCGCTTGAACGCTTCGTCGTTCAGCAGGACGAGCAAAGGCGCGAGCAGGCCGCTCTCGTAGTGCTCGCGCGGGGTGACGAGGTCGTAGCGCTCCTCGACGAGCGGGACGAAGTCCAGGCCGTGAGCGTTCGCCGCCGGCAGGATGCCGAGGGCCACGTCGGCGGCGCCCTCCGCGACCGCTCGCGCCGCCGCGTCGTGCGTCATCACCTCGTCCTCGTAGCCGGCCACGCGCACCGGATCGACCTTGCCGCCGGCGAGCAGCCGGTCGAGCCAGACGCGCGTACCCGAACCGCGGTTGCGGTTCACCAGACGCGCTCCAGCCGACACCGCGTCGGCCAGGTCCTTGAGCCCGCGCGGGTTGCCCGGGGGCACGATGAGGCCTTGCTGCCGGTGGGCGAGCGTGATGAGCATGAGCGCGCGGCCCGGGAACAGCGCCCGCGCGTAGGAGCGGTTGAAGTCGCCGCTCTCGGCGTCGAAGAGGTGGCAGCCGGCCACGTGGCCGATGCCGTGCCGCAGGGCGATCAGACCCTCGAGGCTGCCCATCGCCATGGTGATCACGTCCGGCCCCGCCGCGTCCTCGCGCAGACGAGAGGCCAGCAGGTCCAGCGCCAGATCGTCGCTGCCGAGGAGGACGAGCAGTCCCCGCTCACCCTCGTCGGGAAGGACCATGAAGTCGACCGCGTAGGCGCGCGCCGTGGCGCAGTAGAACTTCTCGACGTAACCCTTGGTCGGCCGGGTCTCGACCAGCTCCACGAGCCCGGCCTGCTCGAGACTCAGGATGTGGTGACGCACCCAGGCCGGGTGATGACCGACGACGACGCCCAGTTGGGTGAGCGTCGCCGGACCGCGCATCAGCAGGCGGAGCAGGCGCAGGCGCTCCTCGTTGGCGAGGACGCGGACCGTCTCGATGGCGCCGATGTGGCTGATCTCTTCCAGGGTGGGCTCTCCGGGGAGTACGTCGCCGCCAGAACGACGCTAAGTCTTGCTTTAGCGTGTAGCGTCGCAGGCGATCGCCGCGCTGTCAAGCGTGGGGTGGCGGAGACGCGCCGGGGTGTCAGCGGTCCACGGCGGCCGGTCGCGCCGCCTGCCGCGGTCCCATGTCCTTCGGCGCGCGTACATCGCGCCAGGAGAGCTGGAACACGCTGACGAGGATCGCCACGCCGGCGCTCGCCCAGAGCACGGTGTTCACACCGAAGGCGTCGGCGAGAGGCCCGGCCAACGCCAGCCCTGCCGGGTAGAACGCAAGTGATCCCAGATAGTCGTAGCTGGATACGCGAGAGATCATCTCCGGGGCCACGACGCGCTGCATGCACGTCATCCAGAATGGATCGTAGAGACCCCACTCGACGCCCATGACCGCCAGCGAGACGTACAGCGTCCAGACCGGCGCCTCCATGGCGAGCAGCGCGACGGGGACCGCGGCGAGACTCATTCCCGCGGCGATGATCAGCAGGGGACGGCGGGGCCGCCAGCGCAGACTGATCAGGCCGCCGGCGATCTGCCCGACGCCCATCGCCGCCGAGGTGAAGCCCCAGGTGCGCGCACCGTCGTAGACGTCCCTCGCGACGATGGGTCCTAGCACCTGGATAGGACCGTCGATGGCGAAGAGGAACATCGAGACGCCGGCGACCATCACCCAGAGCCACGTGTGGCTCGTGAACTCGCGCCAGCCGGCGGTGAGATCTTTGAGGAAGCCGCGACTGCCGGAGCCGGCGACCGCGGTCTCAGCGCCGGCCGCCGCCTCTTCGCCGGCCAGAGCGCGGCCCGGGCCGGCGGATGGGGCGGCCGCCTCCCGGCGGCCGCGGAACGCCGCCGGCCGCAGCCGCAACAGGAACCACGCGCTCACGAGATACGTGAGCCCGTCGATGCCGATGCCCCAGCCGGGGCCGACCGCCGCCACGAGGAGGCCGGCGAACACGGCGCCGAGGGTGATCGACACGCTCATCACGAGACCGCTGAGCGCATTGGCCTGCTGGAGTCTCAACGCGCTCACCACTTGGGGGATGAGGCCGACCGCCGCCGGCCGGAAGAAGGCCTCGCAGACGCCCATGCCGACCTGGAGCAGCGCGAGTTGCCACACTTCCGCGACGCCGGCGATGAGCAGAGCCGCCGTCGCGCACTGCAGCCCGAAGCGTAGGAAATCCGCGACCAACATCACCTTCTGGCGCGGCAACCGGTCGGCCCACACGCCGCCGATCAACAGGAAGACGGCCAGCGGCACCAGGTTGGCGGCCTCGACGATTCCGATGTCGGTAGCCGTGCCCCCGATCTCGAGCACCGCGAAGGGGAGGGCGACCACGGTGAACATGACGCCGACCACGGAGGTGGCCTGCCCAAGGAACAGCTTGCGGAACTCGGACTCCCCCAGAGCGGCGAAGTTGTCGGCAAGCTTGGTCACGCGAGCATCCTACTCGTCGCGGCGGGCGGCTACTCGACGCGCGGCAGCCACTTGAGCCACTCAGGCAGCCACCAGTTCCACCTGCCCAGCAGGCGCATCGCCGCCGGCACCATGAGCACGCGGATCACCGTCGCATCCAGCGCGACTGCGACGGCGAGCCCCACGCCGATCGCCTTGGTGATGACGATGGAGGTGAACGCGAAGGAAAGCCCGACGACGACGATGATCAACGCCGCGCTCGTGACGATGCGTCCGGTGCGCGCGAGCCCGAAGCTCACCGCGCGGACGTTGTCGTGGGTCGCATCCCACTCTTCTCGCATGCGCGAGAGGAGGAAGACCTCGTAGTCCATGGAGACGCCGAAGACGGTGCAGAACAGCACCACCGGCAGCTCGGCATCGATCGCCCCCGTCGCCGTGAACTGGAAGAGCCCCTCCAGGTGCCCCTCCTGGAAGATCCAGACCATTGCCCCGTACCCGGCGAGCAGCGAGCAGACGTTCATGATCACGGCCTTCACCGGGAGCACGACGCTGCGCAGCATCAGGAAGAGGACGAGGCCGGTGACGCCCACCACGAAGGCGATGATCCAGGGGAACCGGCTGTAGATGGCGTCGACGAAGTCGTTGACGGTGAGTGAGGCGCCGGCGACGTAGATGGTCGTGCCCGGCGGGCCTCCGCCTTTCAGGATGTCGACGGCGAGCGCCTGGGCCTCAGCCGAGGTCGGCGGCGCCTCCGGCACGACCCGGAAGAGGGTCGTGCCCGGCGCCGTCGTGGCGGCCGCGAGCTTCTGCGCGCCCCTGACCTTCTCGGCCCCGAGCATGCCCTCGATGATCCCCGGCAGGCCGGAAGCGTCCGACTGCAGCGCGGCCTCCTCCCGGGGGGTCGCGGACGACGCTTCTCCGACCCCCTTCCAGAACGCCGCCGCGCCGGCGCTCGACTCCATGCCCGGCAGAGTGACGATGCTGGTCACGCGGTCCACACCGGGCAGCGCCTCGAGTTCCTGCCCGTAGGCGTACAGGCGATCGAGGTTGGCCGGCGCGAATGGATCCTGCTCGCCGTCCCACGTCACCAGCACCTCGACCGGCGAGAGCGCGGCTGCGTCGAAGCGCGCCAGCAGGACGTCGTAGCCCTCTCGCGACTCGGAGCCGCGAGGCAGAGCCGTCGCGCCGGGGATGTCGGACTGGATGCGCAACACCGGCCACGCGAACACGGCGACCAGCGCGATGGTCCCGATGAGGACGGGGATCGGATGGCGCATCACCCAGTCGCTCCAGCGGCGCCAGAACAGCCCGTCGCCGCCCCTGCGCCCGAAGACCCGGAGCGAGTTCACGCGCGGGCCGAGCATGCCGAGAAGGGCCGGCAGGAGCGTCAGGGCGGCGAGGACGCTGACGAACACGACGAGCGCGCCGCCCAGCCCCATGGAGCGCATCGACATGTATGGGATGCTCATCAGACCAAGAAGACCGACGACCACGGTGATGCCGCTGAAGAAGATGGAGCGCCCGGCGGTGGCGACCGTCGTCTCGACCGCCTCACCCACCGTGCGCCCGGCAGCGAGCTCCTCGCGGAACCGGCCGACCATGAACAGCGCGTAGTCGATGCCGACGGCCAGGCCGAGCAGCGTCGCGACGTTCATCGCGAAGACAGAGATGTCGAGGACCTGGGCGAGAAGCCAGAAGATACCGAGCGTGACGGTGACGGCCATGCCGCCGCCGATGACCGGGAGGGCGGCGGCCACCAGCGTCCCGAAGATGAGCACCAGCACGAGGATGGCCACCGGGATCGTGTAGCTCTCCGCCGTACGGAGGTCCTCGCCGGAGCGCTGCTCGAGCTCCGCATACACGGCGGGGTCGCCCGTGAGGTAGGTCGTGAGCCCGCTGGGCTTGAGGGCGCGCCGCAGCGCCGGGATCTGCGCCTGGACCTGCTCGCTCGTCCCATCGAACTCGAGGACGGCGAACGTAGCCGTGCCGTCGCGCGCGATGAAGCTCGCGTCGCCGGTGCTCTGCGCGGTGCGGACGCCGATGAGGCCCTCGAGACCGGCGTCCTCGATGCCCGACAGCGCCTCCCGCACCTTCCCGCGGAAGGCGGGACTGCGCGCCGAGAGCTCGTCGCTCGTGAAGACGATCGTGAGACTGGCGGGTCCGAAGCCGAGACGCTGCTGCATCTGCCGCTGGCCCACCTGGGAGGGCGACGAGGGATTGGTGAAGCCGCCGCCCTTGAGCTGCGCCGCGACGCTCAGACTGGCGACGAGGCCGGCGGCGAACGCCAGCGACCAGAGCACGACGATCAGCTTGCGGCGTCGGTATGCCGACCGCCCGAGCGCGGCGAACACCAGGGCCCCCTCCCCGAGAAGCGTGGTTCGAACGTATACTACGCGGAAGCGAGCCCGCCCCTCACACGCGGACACCGATGAGCATGTCTGGCCAACTCGAACGAACATCCGCTGGTGGCGTCGTCGTCCGCACGGACGGCGGAGTCGAGGTGTGCCTCATCCGGCCTACCGGGCGCTCCGTGTGGGGACTGCCGAAGGGCGGCGTCGAAGAGGGGGAGACCCTGGCCGAGACGGCCCTGCGCGAGGTGGCCGAGGAGACCGGCCTCGTGGGCGTCGTCGAGCAGGATCTGGGCTCGATCGACTACTCCTTCTACTCGCGCGAGCAGGGCGGGCGCATCCACAAGACCGTGCACTACTTCCTCGTCCGTGCCACGGGTGGCGACACGTCGATGCACGACCACGAGGTGAGCGATGCCAAGTGGGTCCGGCTGCGTCAGGCGCTGCGTCTGATGACCTACCCCAACGAGCGGGAGATGGTGCGGAGAGCGGCCGATGCGCTGGGGCGGCCGGTCACCGACTGACGGTCACGCCCACGCGAGCGGCTGGTGCGCCTCGCGAGCGTGGTGCATGCTCCGGCCGAGCAAGGTCAGCATCTCCTGCGCGTTCACGTCCACGAAATCGTAGTGCGCCAGCGCGAAGGTGAGCTCCTGTGGTTCGCCGTGCCCGCCGCACGACGACCCAAGCTCGCGGCGGAGGCGCTCCGCAGCCCCCGCGAGCCCCCGGCGGCTGATATCGGGGAGCACCAGCACGAAGGAGCCGTCGTCCGTGAGCCCCACGCTGTCGTACCGCCGCAGGTTCTCCCGCAGGCAGTCCCCGATCTGGTGCAGGTCGGCGTGTGATGGCCGTGCGGCCGCACGCCGACTCTCCTCGTGCCCGTCGACCGCCAGCTCGAGCAGACCCAGCGGCAGGTCCATCCGCTGGCACCGCTCGACCTCCAGGGAGAGGCGGCCGCCGAGCTCGGCGGCCTTGATCGCGCCGCTGTCCACGTCCAGCGGCGACGAATCCTCCGCCAGGCGGCGCAACCGCTCGATCGTCTCCGAGAGACCGCCGGAGTACCCGGCGGCGACGCGGGTCGTGGCCACGTGATCCAGGGCGAGCAGACGCCGTGCGGCGGCCCCTGCCTTGTCGCCGCCGCCTGCCAGCAGCCTCGCGCGCACGGCTTCGCTCCCGGCGCCGTAGGCCTCAAGGAGCTCGGCCACGGGTACTCTCTGGGTGAGGCCAGCGCCACGAGCGGCGGACTCCAGGGCGTCGAGGAAGGCCGTCTCGCTTCCGGCGAGCGCCTGCGCAAGATGAGGGAGGGCCGGTTCCCAGAGGTCCCGAGCGTCCTCGCCCAACGAGAGATCGGCCATCGTGATGTCGCTCGTGGGATCCACCGTGGCTCCCTGGCCGCTGCGGCGCCCGCGTGAGAGCGCCGTCTTCTGACATTGTACCGTCGGCCGGAAAAGTACACACTCGTTTGCAGGCCGGCGAGAAGGAAGGCGAGGAGACATGGACGTCACATTGCTCGGCACGCTGGGCTGGATGCCCCGCGGAGCGCGAGAGACCACCTGTTTCGCCGTGCGCTCCGGCCCGCTCCTGCTGCTGTTCGACGCAGGGACGGGCCTGCGTCGGTTGCTGGATCCAGAGCAGGCAGGCCTGCTCGAAGGGGCAGAAGAGGTGCACCTCTTCCTCAGCCACTACCACCTCGATCACGTCTGTGGGCTCGCGTACGTGTCCGGCGTTCTGGCGGGTCGCGACATCATCATCCACCCGCCCGCCGAGGCTCTCACGGGAGTCGACCCTGTGGCGGCAGTGGCCGAGCTCGTCCGGCGGCCGTACAACCCGGTCGACCTCGCCGACATGAAGCGCGTGCGCGTTCAGCCCGCGGCCGGCGGCGAGAACGAGATCGCCGGCCACGTCGTCCGCCTGCGTCCGCAGCGCCACTCGGACGTCAGTGTGTCGTTCCGTCTGGACGACGAGCTCGTCATCGCCACGGACACGTCTCCGGACCCGGACGCCGTGGCGTTCGCCGCGGGCGCCGGCCTCTGGCTCCATGAGGCGTGGTACTGGGCCGGCGACCCGGCCCTCGCCGCGGTGCCCGCGGAGCTTCGCCCCGGGTACGCCGCGCACAGCGAAGCGACCGCCGTCGCGGGTCTCGCCGCGGAGGCGGGCGTCGCCCGGTTGATCCTCGTCCACCTGAATCCGCTCGCCGGCGAGAGCTCGTATCTGCCGATGCGCGACGCGGCACGGGCGGTGTTCTCCCGCACCGACGTCGTGGACGACGGGACGGTGGCGCGCACATCGGCACCCGATTGACACATCCGCCCGCGCCCCGCGAGGATGCTTCCGTGGCCCGAGCATGATCCGTTTCCGCGACAAGCGCTTCCTCGCCGTGGCGATCGTCGTCGCGGCGCTCGTCGTCTTCGTGCTGCCCGCCTTCGTCGCCTTCCGCTACACGGCGCCCGAGCAGCGCGGGCAGTTCCTCACCAGGCCGTGGCGCGGCTGGAGCTTCGCCTACGCGGCCCTCGCCGTGCCCGGTAACGCCGAGCTCAAGACCTCCGGCATGGCGCTGCGCAAGGCCGACTGGCTGTTCAAGGGCACGGCCGTCGACGCCCGCGAGGTCCAGCTGCTCTTCGTCAAGCGCAAGCAGCCGTACACGTTCACGCACCACATCGACGGTCGCACCCTCACCAGTACAGCGGTGCCCAACTACCGGTTCATCTGGCAGGTCGAGGGCACGGTGGACACGGTCCCGGACAACGGCGACACCATCGTGGCGCTCCTGGACTACAAGTCGGGCCGGGTCCTCTACGACATCCGCGACGACCTGACCCCGGCCGAGCTCGCGCCCCAGCCGGACGACACCGCCACCCCCAGCCCGGCGCCGTGACCCGCCATCGCCGCGGAGGACGCGGATGACCGTCATCGCCACGGCGTTCTACGAGACCCACTGGTTCACGGCGGTCGTCTACATCGTCATCGCGGTCATCATCGCGCGCGTGGTCGACTTCATCCTCGCGCGCCGCGACAGGGCGATGGCCAAGCTGCTCGGCAAGACGCCGGATCACGCCGACCGTACCCGCTACATCATGATCCGGCGCCTGGTCTTCGTCGGGATCCTGTTCATCGGCATCGGCATCGCCCTGCTCAAGATCCCGATGGTCAGCACGCTCGCGCGGGCGATGCTCGCCTCGGCGGCGATCATCGCCGGCGTCATCGGCATCGCCGCCCGGGCGCCCATCGCCAACCTCGTGAGCGGCGTCATGATCGCCTTCTCGCAGCCGGTTCGCCTGAACGACTACATCAGCGTCGACGGCGAGTTCGGGACCGTCGAGCAGATCTCGCTCATCTACACGTACATCCGCAGCGCCGACGGGCGCCGCGTCGTCATCCCCAACGAGGCCTTCGCCATGAAGGCGGTCCACAACTACTCGATGGGCTCGCCGGGCAGCATGGTGACCATCGACCTCGCAGCTGCCGCTCGACGCGGACGTCGAGCGCGTCGCAGACGCGATGCTGGAGGTCGGCGAGTCGCTGGCGCCGGCGCCGGCCGGCAAACAGGACAGCGTCGAGGTCGCCGACGTCAGCGGTGGCTCGGTGCGGCTGCGGCTGCACGCCTGGGCAGAGGACCCCCTGCGCCGGCGCGAACTGGCGAGTGACCTGCGCGCCGCCCTCCTGCGCCGCCTCATCGGCGACGGCCTCCTCGGCAAGGAGACGGCAGATGGAGGCGACTGAACTGCCGGGGAGCGCCGGGGACGCCGCGGGCGGCGACGCGGACGGGCAGCCCGCCGCCGGCTCTCACGCACCGGCCGGCGCCGGCTCCGCAGACGTCGCCCAGCCTGCGACCGGCGCTGCCCGCCAAGCGGCCCCGCCGACGGGTCGCCCACTCACGCGGGCCATCGTAGTCGCCACCGGCAGCCGTCTCCTCATCTTCGCCGTGGCCTTCGCCGCCGCCGGCCTGATCGGCGTGAGCGGCTTGCCCGTCGGCTGGCGTTTCCCGCTCAGGGCAGAGGTCTTCAGCGGATGGCTCGGATCGTTCTTCAATCCCTGGGCGCACTGGGACGGCGTCTGGTACATCAAGATCGCGACCAGCGGCTACGCCGACGGCGACGGCAGCACCGCCTTCTTCCCGCTCTTCCCCATGATGCTGCGCTACGTCGGCGTGCTCCTCGACGGCAACCTGCTCATCAGCGGCATCGTCATCTCACTGCTCTGCTACGCCGGCTGTGTGTGGCTGCTGTACCGGCTCGTGCGCCGGGACTTCGACGACGACCTCGCCAGTCGCGCCGTGATCTACCTGGCCATCGGACCGCTCTCGTTCTTCCTCCAGGCCGTGTACACCGAGTCGCTGTTCCTGCTGCTGTCGCTGGCCTGCTTCGTGTTCGCCCGCGAGGGCCGCTGGCGGCTCGCGGGCGTCATGGGTCTGCTCGCGACGCTCACGCGCAGCACCGGCGTGCTCCTTCTCATCCCCATGGCCTACTACTACTACCAGGGCCGCGGCTGGAAGCTCCGGAAGACCGACTCGCACGTCGCCAACCTGCTCATGGTCGTGGAGGGCCTGCTCGTCTGGATGACCTACCTGGCGCTGGCGTTCGGCAAGCCGCTGGCGTTCTCGACCGCGCAGGCGCAGTGGGAGCGCGGTGTCGGCGCCCCCAACTACACGGTGACCCGGGCGATCGTCGCGACCGTCTATGGCCTTCGCAAGATCGTGTCCGCCGAGTACTACCGGCTCTTCTGGGAGGCGCCCAGGCCCGGGTCCGAGTACAGCACCCTGGGCACGAACATCCTGAACCTGCTGTTCTTCGTCGCCGCCGCGCTTCTCCTCTGGTATGGAGCACGGCGACTTCCCGGGGCGTACTCCTGGTACGCGCTGGCGGCGCTGGCGTACCCGCTCTTCTTCCCCAGCAAGTACGTGCCGCTCATGTCGTACCCGCGCTTCACGCTGACGATCTTCCCGCTGTACGTGGCCCTGGCGCTGTACACGCGTGACCGCCCGCGACTGCACAAAGTGGTGGTGGCCGTGGGGGTGATCCTGCTCATCGGGTTCACGGCCAAGTTCGCCGTGTTCAGCTGGGTGGCTTGAGACCAGGCGCGACGCCGGTCAGGGGCTCGGGGACGAGCCCGGCGACGGAGTCGCTCCGGGCGAGGGCGTCGCGTCGCCGGGCGTCTGGGATCCCTCGCCGGCGCCGATCCGCTTGAACACGTACACGCCGTCCTTCGCGTAGACGGAGCGGAAGTTCGTGTCCAGCACCAGACGGCCGAGCGCCAGCGAGTGCATCTTCTCGTCTTCCTTGTCGTAGAAGAACGGGTGCTTCTGGTCCACGATCACCCAGTCGGCCTTGGCGAAGTAGGGGAAGATGTAGGCGATCCGGCGTGCGGCCAGCTGGGCGCCGGCGTTGTTGTTGGCCGAGACGACGGCGTCCTTCGGGATCATCGCCACGGCCTCGTCCAGCGCCACGTCGTGCGACGTCTTGGCGTAGTCCGCGCCGTCGTAGGCCGCTCCCGGGAGCGAGAAGGGGAGCGGCCCCAGGAAGTAGTTCCCCGCCAGTGCGCAGAACAGGACGAGCAGGGCCAGCGTGAAGCGCTGGACGCGCTGGCCCTTCATCTGCTTCTCCGCCTTGCGGAAGCCGCCGCCCAGCCAGCGCCAGAGGCGCATGACGCCGAGCACTGCGGCGGCATACAGGAACGGGATCTCGAGCGCCGTGTAGTGGAACTCGATGCGGCGCTGGTACACCGTCGCCGAGAGCGCGTTGAGCCCGTACTCGGGGAGCGCGATCAGCGTCGTCAGCGGGCTGAGCAGCGAGGTGAACCCGAACGGCCAGAGCAGCGCGAGCCAGTAGTGCAGGTTGGATGCCGAGAGGAGGTCGGACACGGTCTGGCCGGGGTGCAGCAGCGCGTGCTTGGCGACCGCTCCGGCGCCGTCCCCGTAGTCCCCATACCGGGAGATGAACGTGCTCTGGTCGCCGTTGTAGTGCGGGATCACGCCCCAGACCGCGACCGCGAACCAGGCGATGCCCAGCAGCGAGACCACGAGCGGCCAGAGCGAGCGCTTGCGGAGCGCGAAGTACGCGCCCATGAAGGCGATCACCAGGGGCACGGTCTCCTTGCAGGCGGCGGCGAGCACGAGGAAGACCGCCGCCCTCACCCAGCGGTCCTCGTCCATGTACAGGAAGGCCCAGAGGAGCAGCGGCGTTGCGAGGGCGACCGGGTGGAACTCGTTCAGGACCAGGAACCCGAGCGCGGGGTAGAGCAGATAGGCGCCGGCGAGCAGCGCGCCGGCGCTCGGATCGCGGGTGGCGCGCGTGCCCAGCCGATAGGCCGGCCACGCGCCGGTCGCGACGATCACTGCCTGGCCCACGAGCAGCATCACGGGACTCGGCCACACGAGCCAGGGGATCGCGAACAGCGCGAGGATGGGGTCGACGTGCGAGCCCAGCCGTGACATCTGCCGTGGCTCGAGGTCGCCGGTGGTGATCTCCAGGAAGTGGCCGTGCGCCGTGTTGTACACGGCCTGGACCATGTTGCCGAGGTCGTAGCGGGCGTCCATGTACGCCCTGTACTTGAGCCACGAGAGCAGGGCGTAGACCACCGCGAACAGGACCGCGGCGCCGATCACGTAGAGGGCGCGGCGGCGGAAGAGGATCTTCATCTGCTGGTCATCGAGCTCGTCGATGCGCCCGAGCGCCAACAGGCCGCCGGACCGAGGCGCCGCGGCGCCCACGACCTTCCCGGCGCGCCGCCGCCGGCTCATGCCTCGCTCCTGCGGCGCACCAGCAACTCCACGCCGACGACGAGGCCGACGAAGAGCAGTTCCATCGCCGTCACCCAGACGCGCAGGAACAGCGCCCAGACGAGGGCGACGCCGCCGGGCAGCCGGCGGGCGAGCGAGGCCGTGAGCACGGCCTCACGCACGCCGATGCCGCTCGGGATGAAGAACGCGATCATGCCGGCCACGTAGGCCAAGGCGTAGGCCACGATGCACAGCGGCAAAGCATCGATCGCGAGGCCGGTGATCGCCCGGGCGAGCAGCCAGGCGCCGGCGCCGGCGATCATCCAGTCGACCATGAAGAGCACGAGGATCGTGAGAACGGCGCCGAACCCCATGGTGACGTCCAGAGGCGGCCGGTGGAACAGACGGAGCACCCGCCCGGCGAGCGGCCCGAAGACCCTCGGGTGCATCACGGCCACCAGCACGGGGATGGCCAGAAGGCTGAGCGCGGTCAGCCCCGGCCGATACTCCCAGAAGGGGAAGAGGACGGCGATCGCGAGGAGGGCGGAGCACACGCCGATCGCCTGCTCGTAGACCATCGCAGCGCTCACCCTCTCGACGGACAGGCCCTGCGAGTGGCTCATCCACGCGCGCCCCACGAACATGAACACGTTGCCCGGCACGTAGCGTGCGAGGATCGACTTGCCCCACACCGACGCCGCCGGCCAGAAGCGGCTGGGCGCCCCACAGCCACGCAGCAACATCCACCAGAAGCCGGCCTGGGCGAAGTAGTAGGCGAGGAAGGCGACCCCTGAAGCGATCAGCCAGCCGGGGTCGAGCGTCCAGTCGAAGTCCTCGATGGTGCCCCAGGAGCGGATCAGGTAGGCGATGAGGAAGTAGGCGGCGACCACGACGAACGCCACCTGCACGAGGCGGATGACGAGTCGCCGGCGGCGCGAGGCGACCCTGGGTGGCGCGCCGCCTCCTGGCGGCAGTGGCGGCTCGCCGGAGCGTGGGTCGCGGGCGCCTGTAGCGGCGGTCACGCGCGCTCCAGCGCCGCGAGCAGCTCCCCGGCCACCGCGAAAGGCGTGAACGCACGCCGGTAGAGGTCGAGCGCGGCCTCGCCCAGACGGGCGCGCTCGCGCTCGTCGAGCAGCCGGCGAAGCGCGGCCGCCAGAGCGGCCGCGTCGCCGGCCGGCGTCAACAGCGCCGTCTCATCGTCGCGCAGCCACTCCCGAGCGCCGTCGCTGTCGGCAGTCACCACCGGCCGGCCACACGCCAGCCCGTCGAAGACCTTGTTAGGGACAACGCGCGCGGCCTTCTCGGAGCCGCCGAACACGCCCAGACAGACGTCGGCGGCCAGCGTGTGCGTACGCAACTCCGCGGCCGGCTGCTCGCCGAGCCACTCGACGTTGCTGAGGCCTCGCGCCGCGATTGCGCCGCGGAGCTCCGCCGAGAGCTGCCCCTCTCCGATGAGCACGAAGCGGAACGGGTCTTCCCGAAGCAGCTCGGCAGCCTCCAGCACGACCCCCGCGCCGTGCAGCGGACTCCACTTGCCGTACTGCAACACCGTCAGCGGCTCCCCGTGCGCCGGCATCCTCGCCGATCCATCCGCCCGAGGCTCCGGGAGGGCTCCGACCGGCACCACCGCCAGGCGGTCGCGAGCCAGTCCGAACGCCTCCTGGTAGTAGGCGGCGTGCGCCCAGGTGTCGGCGAGCACCAGCCGCGGCAGGCGGAAGGCGACCTCGTCGACGGCCCGTACGGCCGCGGCCTTGACGCCGCCGCTCCGCACCAGCCCGCGATCGCCCGCGAAGGTGTCCAGGAGCGACACCAGCGGATCGAAGACGAGCCGCGCATGGCGGAATGCGGCGAGGAGCCGGCCGAACGGCACCAGGAAGTGCCCCGGGTAGCCGACGATGACGGCGTCGACGGCGAGACCGCCACGGTGCTGGGCGAACAACTGCGCGTGTGCGGCCGCCACTCCGGCGGCGAGCCGCGCGGCCCCGCGCCCGCCGGCCATCTGGGCGGCGGTCATACGCGGCAGCGCGGCCTGGAACTCGAGGACTTCGACGCCGTGCTCGCGGAGACCCGCGATGAGCACGGCGTTGCGAGGATAGTCCGGCTCGTACGTCCCGAAGTACGCGACGGCTCGGGTCACGGCTGTGCGGCGGCTCCGGCGGCGTCCTGCGACGCGGCCTCCCCACCGTCTCCGGCGGCGGACTCGGGCGCTGCCGCGGGCTGCCCTGGCTCCAGCAGGACGGCCACCTGGGCCGGGTCGGGCCCCCTGCGGGCACGCGAGTTGGCGATGAGCTCGCCGATGAGCCCCAGGCTGAGCAGTTGCACGCCGACGATGATGAAGAGCGCCCCGAGCAGGAGCAGCGGACGCTGGCCGATCGGGTTGCCGAAGACCAGCTTGTCGATGGTGAGGTACAGCTCGACCAGCACGCCGATGAAGATGAGCAGCGTGCCGAAGCCTCCGAAGAGATGCTGCGGCCGGTGCTGGAACCGGCCGAGGAACATGACCGTGAGCAGATCGAGATAGCCCCGCATGTAGCGCTGCCAGCCGTACTTGGACTGGCCGGCGGTGCGGCGCCGATGGCTCACCTTGACCTCGGTGACCTGGAAGCCTGCCTGAGCCGCGACCACAGGGATGTAGCGGTGGAGCTCTCCGTAGATGGAGATGGTCTCGATGACGTCGCGCTTGTAGGACTTGAGGCCGCAGTTGAAGTCGTGCAACGGGATGCCGGAGGCCTTGCGCACCGTCCAGTTGAAGAAGCGCGACGGGAGCGTCTTGTTGATCGGATCCTGACGCCGCTGCTTCCAGCCGGACACCAGGTCGTAGCCCTCCATCAGCGGCGCCGTGAGGTTGGGGATCTCGGCCGGGTCGTCCTGGCGGTCGCCGTCCATGGTGACGATGTAGTCGCCGCGGGCGGCGGCGAAGCCGTGCGAGAGCGCCGCCGCCTTGCCGAAGTTGCGCCGCAGCTTGACGACGCGGACGTCGTCACGAGCCTCGGCGAGCTCCTTCATGACCGGGAACGAGCCGTCCGTCGATCCGTCGTCCACGAAGACGATCTCATAGGGGCTGCCGTACGCGACGAGCGCCTCGTCGATCTCGGCGACGAGTGGCTCGAGGCTGTCCGCCTCGTTGTACACGGGGATGACGAGTGAGAGAAGGCCGTCCATACGGCTCACAAGGATACAACGTCGCGGGTCGCGACGAAGGCGGCGCAGGGCGGCGGCGAGCGCCGCGCCCCGCTCTCAGGCGTCCTCTACCTCGTCCGAACGGACGCAGACAGAGTCGTCCGCGTCCAGGACCCGCCGCTCGACGTCGTGCCCGGCGGCATCATCATCGGCGCCGGCGAACGCCTCTCGCGCGCGCTGGCCGATCACCTGCACGTCCTCGTTGACGTTGCTGTTCAAGAGCGCCGCGAGGCGCGGATTCTTCACCATGAGCTTCACGCCGAAGAACTCGAGCTCGTCGCTCGCCTGGAGGTCGCCTTCTGTGCGCATGGGGGCCATGGACCAGGTATCGACGCTATGCGGCCCGGCGAAGAGGGCCATCTGGACGAATGTACCGGGACGGTCCGGTGCAGGGATGCCGGTGAACGAGTGCCTTCGCGGGCGCGTCCCTCATCCAGGAGCGCGCCCCAGCCGGCCCCACGGCGGCACGCTGGCGGGGGGGAGACCGCTTGGTAGCATGAGAGGCCATGCTGATGAGCAGGAAGATCTGGCTCGTGCTGGCGATCGCCGCCCTTGTTGCGGCGTCGTTCGCCGCGAGCGTCGTCGCCGCCAAGAAGGCGAAAGAGGACCGCACCAAGTACGTCACTCGCGGCCTCGACTACTTCCACGCGCACCAAGGCGACGATGCCGGATTCAGCACGCCGTCCAACACGGCGTGGGCAGTGCTGGCGGCCGTCGCGAGCGGCGAGCGGATGGGGTCCAGCGCGTGGACCAAGAAGGGCAAGAACCCCTTCGACTACCTGCAGGGCGTCAACCACGAGACGGCGGCCGGCAGCGCCACCGTCGACAACGCGCCCGTCTACTACGCGCGCATGATCATGGCCTACGTCGCGGTGGGACGGCGCGATCGGGTCTTCGTCGCCGGCACGCCGCACATCGATCTCCTCGCCAAGCTCTACACCTACCAGGACCTGACCGACGGCTCGTCCACCAAGGGCAGCTTCTCGCCGTCAAGCTCCACACGGAACTTCGATGCGGTCCACACCACCTCGTGGGCCATCCTCTCGATGTACAACTTCAACGTCATCGAGGACCGCTTCCTGCTCGCCGAGACCTGGCTCGCCGGCCAGCAGAGGGCGGACGGCGGGTTCTCCTCCGAGGCGGGCAAGGAGTCCGACTGCGTCAACACCGCCCTGGCCATCCAGGCGCTGAGGGTGGGCCCCGCTGGGCTGTCCTGGAACGCTGAGTCGGCCAAGCTGTTCCTCAAGCAGGCCCAGAACGCCGACGGTGGCTTCCCGTACTTCAAGGGCGGCCGCACCAACGCCGAGGCCACGGCAGCGGCGATCCAGGCCATCCTCGCCCTGGGCGAGAAGCCCGACGACCGGTACTGGAGAACCACCGCGACCTACACCCTCGGCAACTCGCCCACCTACGCCCTCGGTGTCCTGCAGCAGAAGAACGGCTCGTACAAGCTCACGTCCCGGGAGCACGAACGTCCCATCCCGGTCACGAGCTGGGCGGTCACAGCCATGCGCCGCAAGAGCTTCGCGGCATTCCCCAGGAACATCGGCTCGGCCGAGAAGGCATTCAAGTTCCGCCCGGAGGTCCGCACCGTCTCGCCGAAGAACGGCACCAAGTTCACGACCACTCGGATCGTCCTCATCCGGGCGACGTACACCGACTTCTATCCCAAGGGGACCGGCATCAACCCGCGCGCCTGCCGGCTGTACGTGGACAACAAGAACAGGAGCCGCGCGGCCGACATCGGCAGGTACGGGCTGCACCTCCAGCTCAAGAACGTGCCCAACGGGGACCACACCTACGAGATCCAGCTGCGTGACTACGCCGGCAACGTCAAGGTGGTCGAGCGCAAGTTCGTGGTCGCGGTGCCGACCCCGGTCCCGACCCACACGCCGACGACGCGGCCGACCGTGTACCCGACGGTCTATCCGACCGTCTACCCCACGCGCACGGCCACGCCCAAGCCGTACACGACGGTGACGCCCACGCCGACCCCGTACCAGACGGTCACGCCGTACCCGTACGACAGCCCGTCGGCGACGGCGAGCCCCATGGTCACCGGCTCGCCGGTGCCGTCGCCCAGCACGTCTGCCAGTCCGGCGGGCGCCGGCGGCAGCGGCGGTGGGGGTAGTGCCGCCGGCTTCGTGGGTGGTACCCTGCTCGCCATGCTTCCCATCGGCGCCGTCATCTCGTACCTCCTCCTGCACCGCCGCGAGGAGCTCCTCGGCACCGCCAGCCAGGGCGCCGTCCTGGCCGGCGGCGGCAGCACCTGGCAGCGCTTCAAGCAGACACTCGCCAGGTCGAAGGACCTGACCCGGCCGTCGTCGCGGGAATGAACCCCGGGTGAACGACCTCCAGCAACTCATCTATGACGTCGCGCGGATCCTTCTGTGGCCCGTCCTCGTCGCCGCGATCATCTGCCTCGTGTGGGTGCTCATCGAGCTCGGCGTGCTCCTGTACGAGCTATGGCTGCGGTTCCGCTACCGCGACCTCGACGCGCTCGAGGTCCGCGCCCTGCGCGCCCGCAAGGCGTTCCGCGACGGCAAGCCACGCACCGCGTACCGGTACCTGCAGGAGAACAACTACTCGCTGGTCGTCGTCCGCTTTCTCTACGACCTGATCCGCAACTACCAGACGGAGCGGCTCGCCGCGAAGCCCCTCAAGCTGCTGCAGGAATACGAGTTCTACACGATCAAGCGCCTCGAGCGGACGCGCATCCTGGTGCGCATCGGCCCCATGCTCGGCCTCATGGGCACCCTCATCCCGCTGGCGCCGGCGCTCGTGGGTCTGGCGAGCGGCGACGTCGCGGCGCTCTCCGAGAACCTGGTCACGGCTTTCTCCGTCACCGTCATCGGCCTCCTGATCGGCGGTCTTGCGTTCCTGGTCAGCATCGTCCGCGACCGCCTCTACTCGCAGGACATCTCCGACATGGAGTACCTCCTCGAACTGCTGGAGGGTTCGGATGTCCGGCTCCGCTCCGGGCGCCGGCTCTCCAAGACCGGCGTGTGGGACACCGAGGAGCCCATCGAGTACGAAGTCGCCGAGGAGGACGCCGAGCGCACTGCCATCGCGACCCTGCCGGAGACGCCGGACGAGCCGCTGCTCCCGGTGGCTGCCTGGCCGGGCGGCGGCAACGGCGGCCCGGTGGCGCAGCGCCAGCCCGCCCCGTCGAGCGAGATGACGGCCACGGGCCGTGCCGACGAGGGCGCCGGCCTCACGTTCGACGACCCCAGCATGGACTGGAGCCGGGACGACGATCCCTTCGCCGATCTCGGTCCCGTCGACCCCGAAGGCACGGACGATCCGAAGCCTCGGGGCGCCGGCGGCCCTTCGCGTCGTCGCTGAGCGGCCATGCCGTCGAACGACGACCACTCCAAGTTGCAGAACCTCGGCACCGTCATCGGCGCCCCGGAGAACGGGCTGCGCTACATGCGCCGCCGCAGGATCGGCACGGCCGACCGCAACGGCGATCCACTCGACGGCATCGTCAATCTCTTCGACGTGGCCATCGTGCTCGCCGTCGGTTTCCTCGTCGCCGCACTGTCGGCGGCCGGTGTCAGCGGCCTCCTCACCAGCGAGAACATGACCATCGTCACCAACCCCGGCACGCCTCAGATGCAGGTGATCGTGAAGGACGGCGACAAGATCACCAAGCTCGACATGCAGTCGGGTGCGCAGGTGGAGGGCATGGGCACACTCATCGGATCGTTCTACAGGCTCGCCGACGGCACGGTGGTCTACGTGCCGGCCGGTGAGACGGCGCCCAGCGGAGCCACGCCGATGCCGGGCGTGACGCCCACTCCCGGGGTGACATCGATCCCGACGCCGACCCCCGCGCCCGGCGTGACGCTGACGCCCGAGGCGACCGCACCGGCGACCGCGCTGCCCACAGTGCCGCCCACGACGTCGACGACGTTCCCCACGCCGACCCCCGCGGTCTCGCTCGCGCCGGACAGCGGCACGCGCTGAGGCGCGGACCGCTCGTCAGCCGAGCGAGCGCAGAAGCTCGACGAGGCGCCGCAGCTCGGCGGCGTCCTTGAAGCCGATCTGGATCGACCCGCCGCGCTTGCCGCTGCGGATCCGCACCGGAGCCTCGAAGACCCCGTAGAGCTCGTCGGCCAGCTCGGTGTAGTCCCGGCCGGCGGCCGGCCGCGCCGCAGGCGCGGCCTCCTCCGGCCCCTTCTCCCCGAGTTGCCGCACCAGCGCCTCGACCTGACGCACGGTCAGACCCTCCGTCACGACCAGCCGCGCGACACGGCGGCGCTCGCCGTGATCCGGCAGCCCCAGCAGCGCGCGTCCATGCCCTTCGGTGAGGTCGCCGCGCTCGAGCATCGCCTGCACCTCGTCGGGCAGGTCGAGCAGGCGCAACAGGTTGGTGACCGAGACGCGGCTGCGGCCCACCAGCTCGGCGATGCGCTCGTGAGTGAGCCCGAACTCGTCGACGAGCGCCGCGTAGGCGAGAGCCTCCTCGATCGCGTTGAGGTCCTCGCGGGCGACGTTCTCGGCGAGCGCGATCTCCAGCGACGAGATCTCGTCGGCCGGACGCACCAGCGCAGGGATGTACTCGAGGCCGGCGAGCTTGGCGGCGCGCAGACGCCGCTCGCCGGCGATCAACTCGAAGCGGACGCCGACGGCAGCCGGCGCGCCGACGGCAGCCGGCTCCTCGGCAGGCAACGGCCGCACCACGACGGGCTGCACCACGCCGAGCGCCCGGATGGAGGCGGCCAGCTCCTGGAGTTCGTCGTCCGAGAACGTGCGCCGCGGCTGCCGCCGGTTGACGCTGATGTCGGTCAGCGGCAGCTCCCGCAGCCGGCCCTCGCCGAGCGACGGCGCGGCGCCGGAGCGGCCCAGCGCGGCGCGACTCTCGCCGATGAGCGCCCCGAGGCCCTTGCCCAGCGCCTTCTTGCCGGCGCCGGACGGCCGGCCCTGCGGGCGCTGGGTCCGCGGATCGGGATCGCGTGGGTCAGTCACGAGAGACGACCTCCTTGGCGAGATCGAAGTAGGCGTCGCTGCCGGCGCAGGTCGCATCATAGCGTGAGATGGGGAGCCCGTGACTCGGAGCCTCGCTCAGCCTGACGTTGCGAGGGATGATGGTCTGGAAGACGTGCTCGGCGAGGTGCTCACGCACTTCGCCGGCCACCTCGCGCCCGAGCCGCGTGCGCCCGTCGTACATGGTCACCACGACGCCGAGGATCGCCAGTCCCGGGTTCAGGTGCTCCTGCACCAGGCCGACGGTCTCGAGCAGCGAGGCGAGACCCTCCAGCGCGTAGTACTCGGACTGCACCGGGATGAGCACTTCGCGCGCCGCGACGAGCGCGTTGATGGTGAGGACGCCGAGCGACGGCGGGCAGTCGATGAAGACGTAGTCGTAGCCCTCGACATGGCCTGCGAGGGCGTACTCGAGCACGAACTCGTTGCCGTCGGCGTTGGCGAGCTCCACGACGGCGCCGGCGAGATCGGGGCAGGCCGGCACCACGAAGAGATGGTCGAGGGAAGTCGCAACCGTCGCCTCGGCGATCCCGGCCGCTCCGCCGAGGACGCCGTAGCTCGTCAGGCGCGGATCCTCGGCGCGGACGCCGAGCCCGGCCGAGGCGTTGGCCTGGGGGTCCATGTCGAGCAGGAGCACGTCGAACTCGGCCTCGGCGAGGCACGCAGCGAGGTTGACGGCGGTGGTGGTCTTGCCGACCCCGCCCTTCTGGTTGGTCACGGCGATGACGCGGGTCACCGGGCTCCTTTCGCGGGGCACCGATACTAGCAGAGATGGCGCGAGGGCCGGCCGCGGCCGGCGGGCCGTGTCAGGCGCCGAGCGGCCGCTTGGCGGCCATGCCTTCGCGCCGGGGGAGCCAGTCTCCGGCCGCCTCCGTCTTGCGGAAGACGGCGCACGCGGCGGCGTCCAGCGGCGACGCCGCGAGAGGTACGGACGGCTCCGGCGTCAGGCCGCAACTCCGGCCGGCCGCCTCCGCCGCCGCGCACTCCTTCTCCAGCGCCGGCCGCGTCTTGCTCGCCAGCAGGACGCCGTCCACGGCGAGCAGCGGAGCGGCCAGCTCCACCAGCACGGCCAGCTCGGCGACGGCCCGGGCGAGCACCACGCTGTGTGCCTCGCGCCCGGGCGACCCTGCGGCGGCGTAGCTCTCGCTGCGGGCGCACACGACCTCCGTGCGCCCGCTGAGCCCGCTCGCGGCTACGGCCTCCTCGAGAAAGGCGCACTTCTTGGCGACCGAGTCGAGGAGGGTGATGCGGACGCCCGGCAGGGCGACGGCCAGTGGGATGCCCGGGATGCCGGAGCCGGCGCCGAGGTCCAGCCATGCGCCCTGCTCGCGTTCGCGCAGTTGCGGGACGGCCAGCAGGGCAAGGGAATCGCCGATGAGCGTGTCCACCACCGCGACAGGATCGGTGAGCCCGGTCACGTTGGCGCGACGCCAGCCGAGCAGCAGCCCGACGAAGGCGGCGAGCGCGCCGGTCTGGGCCTCGTCAAGGCCGTGCGTCGCCGCTACCCGCTCGAGCGCCGCCCGCGTCCGGAAGTCCTCGTTCAGTTCGGTCGCCTCCCCGGCTTCACCCGGCGGTCGCCTCGCGAAGCGCAGCGACGAGCTGGTCGACGTCGGCCGGCGTGGTCTGCCAGGAGCACATCCAGCGCACCACGCCGGCCTCCTCATCCCAGACGTAGAAGTGATACCGCTCGTGCAGCCGCTCGATGGCCGCCGCCGGCAAGGCGGCGAAGACTGCGTTCGCCTGCACCGGATATGCCAGCTCCACGCCCGGCGTGGCGGCGACCGCGTCACCGAGCCGCCGGGCCATGGCGTTCGCGTGACCGGCGGTCTCGCGCCAGAGGTCGTCCTCGAAGAGGCGCAGAAGTTGGGCCGAGATGAACCGCATCTTCGAGGCGAGCTGCGTCCCTTGCTTGCGCGCGTACTGGTAGTCGGCAGCGAGCTCCGGACGCAGGAAGACGACGGCCTCCGCGCCGAGAAGGCCGCACTTGGTGCCTCCGAGGGTCAGCACGTCGACGCCGCAGTCGGTGGTGAGCTCGCGCAGCTCGAGCCCGAGCGCCTCGGTCGCGTTGACCAGCCGGGCGCCGTCCATCTGAAGCAGGAGCCCGGCGTCGTGCGCGGTCTCGGCGAGCGCCGCGACCTCGGCCGGGGTGTAGACCGTGCCCAGTTCGGTCGACTGCGAGATCGACGCGACCCTGGCCTGCACGTGATGCTGGTCGCCGAAGCCGGTGAGCCGGGAGCGCAGCAGCTCCGGCGTCAGCTTTCCGTCCGGCGCAGGGATGTCGACGAGCTTGGCCCCGGCGATCCGCTCCGGCGCGCCGCACTCGTCGACGTTGATGTGCGCCGTCTCCGGGCAGATCACGGCTTCGTAGGGCCGCAGCACGGCCGAGAGGGCGGTGACGTTTCCGCCCGTGCCGTTGAAGACCGGGAAGGGCTCGACGTCGCCGAACAGCTCGCGGAGCCGCTCCCGCAGCCGCGCGGTCCAGTCGTCGTCGCCGTAGGCTTGGGCCCAGCCCTGGTTGGCGGCGGCGATCGCCTCGAGGACGGCGGGATGCGCCCCGGCGTAGTTGTCGCTGGCGAAGAGCGTGAGCGGAGCGGCGGCGGGGCCGTTCACGACGCCGCCTTCTTCTTGAGCGACTCGTAGAACATGCTCAGCGGGAACTCGTCGTCGAGCACCCGGTCGATCCAGGCGCGCGGCTCGGCCTCGTCCGAGTAGACGCGCGCCTCCTCGCGCCACTTCGATCCCAGGTTGGGCGTCACGTAGCGCGAGACGAGGTCGTGCGCGGCGATCCAGTACGTCACCTTGCTGGTCTCGATGCCGTGGCGGTACAGCTCCTCGACCAGCGTCCTCAGGTCACCGACGGCACCCTCGACGCGGTCCCAGTCGATCAGGAGCCGGTTGTCCGTCCACCGCACGACGCCGCGGTCGTGAAGATAGCCGAAGAGCAACTGCCCCCCAAGGCCGTCGTAGTTGCGCACGCGGTCGCCGGTGATGGGAAAGCGAAGCACGCGGTCGAACAGGATCGCGTACTGGACGTAGCGCGCGAAGGGGAAGCCACCGCGCGCGAGCTCGCCGGCCGTCCCGTAGGTGGCGAGGTCGACGCGCAGCTCCTCCAGGGAGTACATCCAGTACGGCAGCCGCTGGCGGATCATGAAGGGGTCGAAGGGCAGGTCGCCGTGGCTGTGCCAGCGGTCGTGGATCATGTCCCAGAGCACGTACGTCTCGAGCGCGAGGTCCGCGGACGACGCGAGCGCCATGGCCTCCGGCGGCATGTCGATCTGGAGGACGTCGACGCCCTTGAGCGTGGAGCGGCGGAACCGGGACGACTCCCGGTCGCAGAAGATCGCCCCGAAGTGGTTCGTCGGCCGCTCGGCGACGCTCACCGTCTCGGGGAAGAGCACCGCGCACTCGCTGTCGTAGCCCGCAGTGTTGTCCACCAGCTGCACCGGAACGAACTTGGCATTGTCGTAGAGCTCCCGCTCGATCTGGGCGACGAACTCCGGCCAGGGCGTCCGGGTGATCAGCGCTTCGAAGCGTGTGTCCGGCGACCCGTTGGGCGTGTACAGGGGGAAGACGACGAGGTTCTCGGTGCCGTCCTCGCGATGCAGCTCCGGACGAAAGAGGTCGAGCGACGCCCTGAAGTCCGGTCTGCCGCAGCCGCCCTCGACCCAGTCCTGCAGGTCGACGACCACCTGGGCGAGGTAGTCTTCCTCGTGCGCGAAGCGGGGCGCGAGATCGGCGATGGCCTCGGCCATCGTCACCACGAGCGCCCGGACCTCGCCGGCGTCGTGTAGCCCGAGGTCGATCGCGCCCTTCGGGTCCTGCAGGAGCCGGAGGGCGTCGGTGGCGTCCTTTAGGCGCAGCCACGCGGGGTCCTGCGCCGCCTCCGAGACGATCGGGGTCGAATCGGAGCGGAACGCCGCCAGAGCGACCCAGTAGAGCAGGTTCAGCCAGAGCTGCCGGTTGTCGCGGCGCGAGAGGTAGTCGTCGCCGAACAGGTCCGAGTCGGCGACGACCACGACGCGTCCCTCCTTGTACGACGTCGCCGCCAGCAGCGCCGCCCGCGGCGGGTCGGCGGTGTCGCGGCTCCTGAGCACGACCGCGCTCGGGTCTTCCGTGGCCAGCGCCCCGGCGCGGTAGAAGCCCGCCTCGCCGACGCGATGGAGGATGCCGGGCTCGGCCGTCCCGGAGGCCGCCTCGCCGACGACCCAGGACGGCACGCCGTCGTTCGGGTCGTAGTCGAAGACGATCGCGTTGTCGTACCGCACGCCGAAGGGCGCCAGCAGTTGATCGAGGTTGCCCCCGTACTTGTCCTCTTCCTCCTCGCCGAGGACGATGAGGCCACCGCCGGCGGCCACGAAGGCGTGTACGGCGGCGATCTCCGAGGGTGAGAAGCGCGGCGAGTCCCCGCTCACCGTCCGCTCCCACTTGGGATCGCTCGGGTGGGCGATCACGAGCACGTCGGCTCCGGCGAGCGCCACTTCGTCGAGTGGGCGGCCGGTGGTCGTGGCCACCTCGAAGTCGCGCGCCGTCAGCTCCGCCGCGGCGGCGGCATAGGAGGCGGCGGCGGGATGAGAAGGCCGCATCCGCGCCGCCGCCTCCGGCCGGATCGACCACGCTTCGCCGTGATGTTCGTCGAACAGCACCTTGGCCACGGTGCGCTGGTGCAGGGCATCGAGCATGGGGACCTCCCGCCCTCGAGATCGCGACGCGACGTCGGCGCGCGACGTGGCCAGTGAGGGGTGCACCTGCGGCGCCCACTCGCTGGCTTGCCTTCGGCCGCTAGTCCTGGTGAAGGGGTTCTTCCTGCGCCGGCAGCCGGCGTCAAACCCTCCGGCGGTGACCGCCGCGCCCGGAAGCGGCTAGAGGTCGCGGCGTTTGGTGAGGACGAGCACGGTTCCGCCCCCGTTAGGCTTGCGCAGGTCGAAGTCGTCGACGACGGCGCGGATGATCGAGATGCCCATGCCGCCCTCGGCAAGCTGAAAGTCGCTCAGGTTGCTGCACTCCGGACAATCGTCGTCGTCCTCGTGGAAGCCGCCGCCTTCGTCCTGGATGAGCACCGTGACGCGGTCACTGTGGACCGTGAACTCGAGGTGGACCAGCCCGTTGTCGTGATCGTAGGCGTGCCGCACAGAGTTGGAGCACGCCTCCGTGAGGGCGAGCTTGAGATCGGCCACCGCGTCTTCGGAGTAGCCGCCGCGGGAGCGCAACAGACCGGAAAGCGCAAGACGGCCGAGCGAAACGAACTCGGCCTTCGCAGGGATATCAAGCTTTACGTAGTCATCCACGGCCGGTGAATCCTATCGACTCGGGGGCTGCCAGGCCAAGGTCCCAGTGCGTTACGTTCACGGCGACGGTCACTTCTTGAGGGAGGTGCGGACGTTCACGTTCTCTCCACACATCGCACAGAATGTTCCCCGCAGGGCGACATCCTCAACCGCGTAGCCGGTCCGCCTGACGAGGAGTCGTTTACAGTTCGGGCAGACGGTGTTCTCCCCTTCGTGCCCCGGCACGTTGCCCAGGTACACGAACTCGAGGCCCGCCGCGTGCCCGATGCGCACGGCCTCTTCGAGCGTCGGTATCGGCGTCGGCGGCAGATGTGCGAAGTCGAGGTTCGGCATGAAGCGGGTGACGTGCCACGGCGTGGCCGGACCGAGGCTGTCGACGATCCAGTCGGCGATGCCTCGCAGCGTCGCATCGTCGTCGTTGAAGGTCGGGATGACGTTGGTGACGATCTCGACGTGGCAGCCGTAGTCGGTCTTGGCCAGCTCGGCCGCGGTGAGCACCGGCCCCATGTCCGGGATGCGGCAGAGCTCCTTGTACTGGGCGTCGCTGAACCCCTTGACGTCGACGCGGTAGGCGTCGATGTGGGGACCCAGCACGTGGAGGGCGTCCTCGGTGATGTAGCCGTTGGTGACCATCACCGTGTACAGCCCGTGCTCGTGCGCGGCCTGGGCGCCGTCGAGGATGTACTCGAGCCAGATGGTCGGCTCGTTGTACGTCCAGGCGACGCCCTGGCACTCGTTGTTGGCGGCCAGCACTGAGAGGTTGCGGATGGGCAGGTCGCGCAGGTCGCGGGCGGACTCGGCCGGGTCGGCGTGCGCGATCTGCCAGTTCTGGCAGTGCCGGCAGGCGAAGTTGCAGCCCACGCTGCCCAGCGAGAGCACCGTGGTGCCCGGGAAGAAGTGATAGAGCGGCTTCTTCTCGATGGGATCAGCTGCAACGCTGCAGACCTTGCCGTAGGTGATGGCGTAGAGCACGCCGTCGCGGTTGACGCGCGCCCGGCACGTGCCGCTCTTGCCGGGCGCGATGCGACAGCGGCGAGGGCAGACGCGGCACTGCACCTCACCCTCGCCCAGCGACTCGTACAGCATCGCTTCGTGCCAGTCGTCGACCGTAGCGGCCATGATCACTCCTTCGGCCGGCGAAGGCCGGCGATGCCGCGTCCGACGCACTCGACGAGCGCGTCCTGCAGGTCCTGGTTGCCCGAGGCGACGGTCGCCATCTGGTAGCTGGCGTCCGAGCCCAGCACGGGTCGGTCGTCCAACGACGCGCCTCCGGCGTCGCCGAACGGCAGACCGGCCTCCTTGCAGAGCAGATACGCCGCGGCGACGTCGTAGGGGGAGTTGCACAGCACGGCGCCCCGGCCGACGCGGCGGAACTCCGCCTCGGTCCACGGATGCGCGGCGATGATGGCCGGCCCGATGTCGACGTAGGCGTCGAGCTGGCCGGTGAGGATCCGGGTGATGCCGTAGGTCGCCGATCCGATGTCGAAGACACAGCCGCCCACGGACGAGCGGTCGATGAGCTCCTCGAGGACGCTTGCCAGGATCAGGGCCGGGCGGCCGCGGAACCCGAGCGTCCAGAAGATACTCTCGAGGTCGGCGCGCGGCGTGGGGAGGAACGGGATCTGCGAGCCGTCCGCGCGCGTCATCGTGAAGCCGGCGCCCTTCTCGGCGATGAAGAGGTCGCCGGTCTTGATCTCCTGGATGACACCGGCGACCACGTCGCCCATCGTCGGCGCCGGCCCCGCCGGCACCGCGGCGATGCTGACGCAGGCCATCTCGAAGCCGGCCGCCGCCGGACGGGTGCCGTCGATGGGGTCGACGACGAGGATGAGCTCGGGGTCGGCCGCACCCTGCAGGCCGCCGTCCTCGGAGTAGAACGACCACCTCGGCAGGTACTCGCGCATGTGGTCCACGAGCAGCGCCTCTGCCTGCTCGTCGATGCTGAACGTGACGTCCCCGCCCACCGCCACGCCGGCGTGGCCGCGGGCGGCGTGCGTCCCCAGCGAGGGGAGCACGACCTCGCGCAGGCGGCCGCAGAGGGCGATGAGGCTGTCGGTGACGTCGGTCAAGGGCTCCCGATTCTACCCTGCTATACTCGGCCTGCCGACCGGCGGCCGTCGTTGCCGAGGCTCCGGCCACCCTCACCATGACCCCTGCGCCCGCCACTTCATGACCGAGCCGCCCGCACCCGCCGGGACCATCGCCTATCGCGCCGGCGGGTCCATCTACCTCAACCTCACCAATCGCTGCTCCAGCTCCTGCGAGTTCTGCATCCGCGACTGGACGGATGGCGTGTACGGCGAGGACCTTCGCCTGGACCACGAGCCGGAGCTCGAGGAAGTCACCCAGGCGATCGAGGTGGCCTTCATGGACGGACCGGCCGAGGAAGTCGTCTTCTGCGGCTTCGGCGAGCCGACGATGCGGCTGGACGTGGTGCTCGCCGTCACGGAGTGGCTGCGGCTGCGGCGTATCCGCAGCCGGCTCGACACGAACGGCCACGGCCAGCTGCTGAGTCCGGACGTCGACGTGCCGGCGGCCCTGGCGGCGGCCGGCCTCGACGCCGTGACCGTCAGCCTGAACGCGGCTACGCCGGAAGAGTACGACCGCGTATGCCGGCCCGTGTTCGCGAAGTCCTACAGGGCCGTCCTGCGTTTCGCCGAACAGTGTCTTGCGCATGGAATAGAGACCACGCTGACCGCCGTCGACTACCCGGGCGCGGACTTGCCCGCGGTCGCCGACCTCGCGGCCGCGATGGGCGCGGGCTTCCGGGCTCGCGGCTACGCGGCGCCGAGGGCGCGTGCAGCTGCTGAGAAGGGAGACCATTGATGGCCGAGTCCGGGGCGCGGATCCTGCTCGTCGACGACGAGGAGGCGATCCTCAAGCTGCTGCGGTTCCCCCTCGAGAAGGAGGGCTACCAGGTGGTCACCGCACGCGACGGCGACGAGGCCCTCGAGACCTTCACGCGCGAGGACTTCGACCTGGTCATCCTCGACATCATGCTGCCACACGTCGACGGCATGGAGGTGTGCCGCCGCATCCGCGCCCAGAGCATCGTGCCGATCATCATGCTCACCGCCAAGAGCGACGAGTTCGACAAGGTCCTCGGCCTCGAGATCGGCGCCGACGACTACATCACCAAGGACAAGTTCAGCCTGCGCGAGTTCCGCAGCCGCGTGCGCGCGCAGCTTCGCCGCGCCGAGATGAGCCGCAGCGCCGAGGCGACCAAGAAGGAGGTCATCAAAGTCGATGACCTCGAGGTGGACGTCCTCAAGCGCAACGTCATCGTGCGCGGCGCCAAGGTCGACCTCACCTACATCGAGTTCGAGATCCTGAAGACGCTCATCTCCCATCCGGGGAGGGTCTACAGCCGCCAGCTGCTGCTCCAGCTTGTGTGGGGCGACAGCGACTACCGCGACTCGAGGACGGTGGACGTGCACATCCGCCACCTGCGCGAGAAGCTGGAGACCGACCCCAAGGACCCCGAGTTCATCTTCACGGTCCGTAACATCGGCTACAAGTTCCGCGAGTTCTAATGGGAGCAGGCGCTCGGAGCGCCTGACCGCATCCGATGTTCCGATCCGTAAAGAACTGGCTCACGCTCCTCATCGTCGCCCTCGTCGCCCTGGCGATGCTGGTGGCGTGGGTCTACGTCGTCCCGCCGCTCCAAGGACGGCTCACCGACCAGAAGCTCGCCGACGTACGCCTCAACGCCCGCCTCATCAGCGAGACGGTGAGCCAGTGGCTCAAGTACGACTCCAACTCCGGGAAGCTGCTCGTCACCGACGAGAACTCGCTCGACCTCACCGTCAGCAGCATCGCTGCCCGCCTCGGCGGACGCGTGATCGTCTACACGAACACTCTCGTCACGCGCAAGGACTCGGGCAGCCAGGACCCCCTGGACGTCGGCGACTACCCGATGCTGGAGAAGGCGGTCAGGCAGGGGAGGGTCACCCAAGGCACCGTGACCACGGCCAACGGCCGCGTGGCCGCGACGGCGGTGCCCCTGTATCTGGGCCGCACCGTCGTCGCCGCGGTCCTGGTGATCTCATCGCTCGAGGACGTCGACAACGCGGTCAACGCCGTGCAGCGCCAGTTGCTGTTCGCGACGGTCCTGGCGCTGGCCATCAGCCTCGTGCTCGGCTACATGGCCTCGTACTTCATCGCGCGTAGGCTGAAGCGCATCGAGCGCAGCGCCGAGCTCATCGCCGGCGGCGACCTCTCCGCCAAGGTGCCCGAGACGGTCGAAGACGAGATCGGGCAGCTGGCCGACACCTTCAATGTGATGGCCGACAGGCTGCGCAGCGCCTTCGCTCAGGTGGAATACGAGCGCGACCGCGTCGAGGTGCTGCTCAACGACCTCAGCGAAGGCGTGATCGGCGTCTCCTCCGAGGGCAAGGTCACCATCGCCAACCCCGCCGCGGCGATCCTCCTGGATGCGCCGATGCCGGTGGGCGCGACGATCGAAGAGGCGCTCCCGGCAGACGTCGCACAGCTCTGGCGCGACTCCCAGGAGGACGCCGACTTCGACATGATCGTCTTCGCCCACGACGACGTGACGCTGGAGGCGACCACGTACCCCGTCGGCGGCGACGCGGACTTCACGTCGATCGTCGTTCTCCGCGACGTGACCGCGCAGGCGCGCCTCGAGCGCGCCCGGCGCGACCTGATCGCCAACGCGTCGCACGAGTTCAAGACTCCGCTGTTCTCCCTCGCCGGCTCCCTCGAGCTGATCGACGAGGGCGACCTGAGCCCCGACGAACAGAGCGAGTTCCTGCAGGTCATGCGCCAGCAGGTGGACCGGCTGCGCAACATGGCCGTCAGCATGCTCGACCTCTCGCGCGTCGAGGCCGGCTCGTTCGAGCTCAACCCGGAGGACGTCGACCTGGCCCTTCTGGGGAAGTCCGTGCTGGACGAGTTCCAGGCGCAGGCGCAGTCAAAGCAGGTGGCCCTGTCGTTCGAGGGCGAAGACGGCCAGACGGCCTGGTGCGACGAGCAGCGGCTCGTCCAGGTGCTGCGCGCTCTGATCGACAACGCCATCAAGTACTCGCCTCCCGGCAGCTCCGTCCGGCTCTCGTCCCAGCTGGACGAGAGCGAAGCCGTCCTGGTCGTGGCCGACGACGGCCCGGGCATCTCCCGCAGCGAGCTGCCGCACGTGTTCGAGCGCTTCCACCGCGGGCGCGAGGAGCGGGGCACGACCACCGGCGCCGGTCTCGGCCTGTCGATCGCCCGCGAGCTCACGGAGATGATGAGCGGCACCATCACCGCCGACTCGCCGCCCGCAGGCGGTGCGTGCTTCACCGTCCGGCTGCCGCGCACCGCGAGCGAGCGCCGGCGGCGGGCTTCCTCCTGAGCCGGCGCACCCGCGTTCACAAGCCTTAACCCGCGGCGCAAGGTTGCTTAACACCGCTGTAGGGGACAGGTAATAGCCGCACGGCACAGTAACGTATGACCGACTACCGGCCAGGGCGGGCGGCTGCGCCTTCCCTGTGGGCCGATCTCGAGAACGAAGGGAAGCAGCATGAAGCTCAAGGGATTCCTGGCGGGTCTTGCCGGCGGCGCCGTAGCGGCCGCTGCCGTCGTCCTCCTGCTGGTATTCGTCTTCGACCTCGGTGAGGTCAACAAGACGATCGTCCAGGCCACGGCGGAGACGCCCACCGTCTACAGCACCCCAGCCGCCACTGACGGCGGGCTCACGCCGCAGCAGATCTACAGCAACCTCTCCGGCGGGGTCGTCATGGTCCTCTCCGACTTCGGCAGTTCGGGTACCGACCAGTTCGGCCAGACGCAGAGCTCCCAGGCGCTCGGTACCGGCTTCGTGGTCGACAAGGAAGGCTACATCCTCACCAACGCGCACGTCGTGGACGAGAGCGGCCAGCGTGCCAGCAGCGTCACCGTGGTGTTCAACAAGGGCGGCTCCGAGACCCAGCGGGTCCCCGGCCAGCTCGTCGGGGTGGACGTCGGGAGCGACGTCGCGGTCATCAAGGTGGATCCGAGCAAGGTGGACCTCAACCCGCTGCCGCTCGGCGACTCGGACAAGGTCGTCGTCGGCCAGTCCGTGGTGGCCATCGGCAATCCCCTCGGGTACGACTTCTCCATCACCTCGGGCATCGTCTCGGCGACGGGGCGCAGCCTCCAGGCGCCGAACGGCCAGACCATCCCCAACGGCATCCAGACCGACGCCGCGATCAACCAGGGCAATTCGGGCGGCCCGCTGATCGACAGTCAGGGCAAGGTCATCGGCATCAACGAGCAGATCGCCTCGTCCGGCGGCGGCAACGACGGCCTCGGGTTCGCCGTGCCGATCAACACAGCCGCCCGCTCGCTCGAGCAACTGAAGACCAACGGCAAGGTCCAGTACGCCTACATGGGCGTCGGCCTCAACACCCTGACCAGCGACATCGCCGGGATGTTCAACATGAAGTCGCAGGGCGGCGCGCTCGTCCAGTCGGTGTCGCCGGGCAGCCCGGCCGACAAGGCCGGCATCAAGGGCGGGAGCAGGACGGTCGACGTCCAGGGCCAGCAGTTCACTCTCGGCGGCGACGTGATCGTCAAGGCCGACAACACGGAGATCAAGTCGGCCGACGATCTGATCGCCTTCCTCGGCACCAAGAAGCCGGGCGACACGATCACGGTCACGGTCGAGCGTGACGGCAAGACGCAGGATCTGAAGGTCACGCTCATAGAACGCCCGAGCAACCTCTGACCGACCGGAGGCGCGGCGCCCGCACGGCGCCGCGCCTCCTTCCGTTCTGGGCCGCCTCCCACTTTTTTGGGTAGGCGGCCCACTTTTTTTGACACGCCGTTGTGGGAGGGTGTATACCGGGTCTTCGGAGCCACCACACGAGGGACGACGGAGGGTCGTTTGCTCACGCTCGATGCCCGCATGCAGGCGCTGCTGCCGATCGTCCGCGGCCTGGCCGAGATGTTCGGCCCGGACTGCGAGGTCGTCCTCCACGACGTCCGCCGGCTTCCCCATTCCATCGTCGCCATCGAGAACGGCGCGGTGAGCGGCCGTACCGTCGGCGACGTGCCCACCGACCGCATGCTCCGCAACCTGCGCAACACCGACGAGACCCAGGATGTGCGGCTCTACATCTCGTCGCACGACGGCAAGATCCTCAAGTCGCTCGCCGTGACGCTG
>CAVQLY010000017.1:0-233102 GCA_963713475.1 uncultured Thermoleophilia bacterium | reverse complement strand
GAGTACCTGACGTTCGAGCTCTGAGGCCGGGGCCGGCAGTCGGGGCGGTCGCCGCTGCAGTGGCCGTCGGTCAGCGGCGCGGGTCGTCCGGTCCGGCGCCCGCGCCGGTCTCGCGGACCGCCGCTGCGATGTCATCGAGGTCGGCGGCCGTCAACTCCAGAGCCGCCGCGCCGATCCAGCCGTCGACCTGCTCGGGCGCGCGGGCGCCGACGATCGCAGCGGTCACGCCCGGCCAGGCGAGCGTCCAGGCGACGGCGACGGCGGCGACCGTCGTGTCGTGACGTTCGGCGATGGGCCGCAGGGCGTCGCGGAGCGCCAGGTTGCGGCCCAGCGCCGGCTCGCGGAAGTTGGGCGCCGTCTTGCGCCAGTCGTCCTCGGCCATCCGCGCCACGCGCTCCGCGGTGAACGAGTCCGTCAGGATCCCGTTCTTCATCGGGCTGTAGCAGATCACGCCCGTGCCGTGAGCCTCGGCCCAGGGCAGCAACCCCTCAGCGGCCTCACGGCCGATGAGGTTGAACGGCGGCTGCAGGGAGTCGACGTGTCCGAGCGCCTCGCAGCGCTCGAGCAGGCCCACGTCGAAGTTGGAGACGCCGACGGCGCGAGCCAGTCCCTCGTCGCGCAGCTTGAGCATCTCTCTCCACGCCGGCTCGATGGGGTTGCCCTGGTCGTCGGGCCAGTGGATCTGGAAGAGGTCGACGCTGTCCAGGCCGAGGCGGCGCAGCGACTCCTCGGCGCCGCGGCGGACGGACGCCGGCGTGACGACGCGCTGCGCCGGCTTCATCCGGTCCTCGTCGTCCCAGTCGAGGCCGCACTTGGTGAACACGAGCGGCCGGGATCCGGCGGGCAGCGCCCGCACCGCCCGGCCCACGACCTCCTCGCCGTGGCCGAGTCCGTAGATGGCGGCGGTGTCGACCCAGTTGATGCCGAGGTTCACGGCGCGGGCGATCGCCTCCGTCGAGCGCTCGTCGTCCTGCGGCCCCCAGCCGAACGCCCAGCCGCCGCCGCCCACCGCCCAAGAGCCGAAGCCGACGGTGGTGATCTCGAGGCCGGAGGTGCCGAGCGGACGGATCGGGAGGCGGGTCATGGTCGCTCCTTGGGTCGCGGCCGGAAGGCCGGAGTCAGTCGAGGTCGTCGGCGAGGGTGGAGCGCAGCCGCCGCCGCACCACCTCGGCCGATGCAGTGGAGTAGACGTTGAGCTCGGTCAGCGCCGGGGCGTAGACGTGGACGGTGACGAGATCGTCTGCGGAAGTGTTGGCGAGCTGGTGGATGCCTCCGCGATCGACGCCGATGACACCGTCCTCGGGTCCGAGTCTGTCGTCCGAGACCATCTTCACCGGTCCCGATCCGGAGGCTGCGTCGTCAACTGGGAGGAACAGGCGCGAGGTCAGCTCTCCCGAGCGCACGCTGATGGCGTTCAGGGAGCCGGCGTGGTCGTGGATGGTCGACTCCTGGCCGGGACGCCAGCACAGCACGAGCAGCTCGAAGGTGGGCGTGCGACACACCAGGTTGCGCGCGTAGGTGTCTCCGGCGAACGCGATCCGGTTGCCGATGAGCTCGCCGGACAGGCGCAGGCGGCCGGCGAGATCCATGAACCGCTCGTGAGTGAGCGAGCTCACCGGCTCGCGGCTCATCTCGCAGATGAAGTGCATCCAGGCTGAGGTCGCGTGACGGCACGTCCATACGTGCCGCGTAGCTTACTCCAGACGCGATGTAGTGACGGCGCGACGCGCCGCCTGGGCATCAGCCTCAGCCGAAGCCGCTGCTGCGCTGCGGAGCGCCGCAGGTGGGGCTGGAGAGCGGCCCGTTCTGGAGGTAGCTGCCGATGGACTGACGGACGTTCTCGGACTCGCACTCCGGGCATTGCTTCTGCTTGTCCCGGATGGCGGCCCTGGTCACGACCACGAACTTGTGGCCGCAGTCCTTGCAGATGAGGTCGAAGTGGGCCATCAGCCGACCGGGACCTCGTCCTGGACCTTGGAGAACACGCGGCAGACCTTGGCGCACGCGCCGCACTCGGTGCAGAGCTCGTCGTCGATGTACGGCGCGGAGTAGATGTCCTTCTGGATCAGGGCGCCTTCGGGGCAGTACTGGACCGCCGGGCACGGGTGGTTCTGGGGACACGCTTGGACGTTGACCGCGATCATGCAGGTTCTCCCGTTGGTTGCGTTGGAGGGGTGTCAGCTCTCGAGCGCGTGGGCGCGAAGCGCCAGCTCGGGGCCGAGGATCTCGTCGATGAGCGCGCATGCTTCGGAGAGCCTGCGGTCGACGACTTCCCAGAGCACGCGTCCATCCTGGCGCGAGCGCTTGACGAGGCCGTCGCGCTGAAGGATCGCGAGGTGCTGCGAGACGTTCGGCCGGCTCACCTCGAGCAGTTCGGCGAGCTCGCTGGGCGTGCGCGGCGAGTCGCAGAGGTGATGCATGAGCTCGTGACGCGTAGGGTTGGCGAGAGCGGCGAACACCGCGGCGTGGATGGCGTAGCGCTGTCGTTCATCGTTCATGAGTCCATTATTGCCAAGTTTCGAAATTTCGCAACATGGCAACTGTTCTGACAGAGAAACGACGCCCGGCGAAGCCCGGGCCGCGGAAAGGATCCGAGCATGGAGATGAAGGTCTACTTCCCCGGCGGCAAGCGCGTGTACGCGGACTACGGCGGGTTCACCATCGAGACCGACCAGCCGGCGCGCGGCGGCGGTGACGACTCCGCGCCGGCCCCCTTCGATCTGTTCCTTGCGTCGATCGGTACGTGTGCCGGCATCTTCGCGCTCGGCTTCATGCAGCAGCGCGGGATCGACCCGGAAGGCGCGAGCATCTCGATGTCGCCGCAGTTCGACCCGAACGTCGGCCTGATCACGAAGATCGACCTCGAGATGAAGCTCCCGGCGGGCTTCCCCGAGAAGTACAAGGCCGCGATCGTCAACTCGATGAACCTCTGCACGGTCAAGAAGCACCTGCATCAGCCGCCGGAGTTCGAGATCACGACCACCGAAGCCTGATGGCCGACGCCTTCAACCCGGAACACGGCAAGAGACTCGAGGACCCGGCGCGGCTCGAGGCCCTGCCGCAGGCGGCGGTCGTCGACCTGCTGCGCCTCAGCGGCGCCGAGACCGTCGTCGACTACGGCGCCGGCACCGGCATCTACACGGTGGCCGTCGCCGCCGCGGTCCCTCAGGGCCGCGTCCTGGCCGTCGAGGCGCTGGCCGCGGCTGACGGAGCTGCTGCGCGAGAAGATCACCCCGGAGCTCGAGGACCGGCTGGTCGTCGTCGAGACCGGCGACAACGTCGTGCCGCTCGACGACGGAGAGGCCGATCGCGTCGTCATGGTCGACGTGCTGCACCACCTGTACGACCAGCCGGACGCGCTCGAGGAGGTCGCCCGGGTACTACGTCCGGGCGGGCTGTTCGTGGTGCTCGACTGGGGAGACACGGAGCGCCCGGTCGGTCCGCCGCCGGGCCACGTGCTCGGCCTGGACGCCGTGCGCGAGATCTTGATCGGGATGGGACTCGAGGTGGTCGAGGCGCACGCGCCCGGCGAGCTGCTGCCGTACCACGTCGCCGTCGTCGCGGCCAAGCGCTGATTCGCGAGACGCCGTGAAGCGCGACGGGCCGCCGGTGCGTTCGCACCGGCGGCCCGTCGCTTCCCTGCTCAGTCGCAGCGTCTGTCAGTGCTGGCAGGCGTGCTCGAACCCCACCTCGGGAAGCCCGCCGCTCAGATAGGCGTCGACGGTGGTGCGCACATCGGTTCCCACGCCGGCGAGGACGGTGATGCCGACCTGGTTGAAGCCCATGAGCGGCCTTCCCCCGATCCCCTGCACCACGATCGCGTTCACGTTGTGCTCGGCCAGCACGAGCACCGGGGCCATGCAGCCGCCCTCGGTGTGCGGTGCGTTCTGGAGCACCTCGACGTCGCGCACGTCGTCCCCGGCGATGTCGACGAGCGTGAAGCAGGCGCAGCGTCCGAAGTGGCCCGCGCGTTGCGCGTCGAGACCGCCGGGGAGCTCGGAGGGGATGGCGATGCGGATGGTCTTGGTCTCGTCGGTCATGTCGAGGTCACTCCGTTTCGGGTGGGGTATCGAGGCAGGTGGCCACACGGTACTGGCCCCCGCCGATGAGGATCGCTTTGCCGTCGACCAGGGCCTCGGCGACCTTGGCGTGGCCTCGCTGAAGCACGCGGCCGACTGTCTGGCGCGAGACGCCCATGGCCTCGGCGGCCTGCTGGTGAGTGAGGCCCTCCAGGTCGACGAGGCGGATCGCCTCGAACTCGTCCACCGCGAGCCGCAAGTGCTCGAGCTCGCGGGCGGGGATCCCAGCCGGCTTGAACAGCGTGATGCGCGGGACGCACGCGACGGCGCGCTCTATGGGAGGGCGGGGCATCTCGAGCTCAGCTCCCTGACCGCGACAGGATACGGGTCGCAGGCCTCATGTGCGGATCTGCACTGACGTAATGAGCATATGCCCATTATTACATGTCCAGCTCCGGGCGCGCAACCGAGCTGTGCGCGGGGGACCCGGTAGGATGAGGGCCGCCAAGTCAGTGCGGCTCCGCGGACGACGGGCCTCACTGCCCCACCGGAGCGAAGGGAGCCGGGATGTACGAGTGCTCGGACTGCGGAAGTGCCGCATGTTGCGCCGCTGAGGAGGGTCCGTTCCCGGCGAACTGCCCCACGCGCGATCTGGACAGGGACGATCTGCTCCGGGCCTACGGTGACGGCACGGACGGCGAGCTCGCGCGGCAGGCCGCGCGCGTGGAAGCCGAGGGGTACTGCCGGCTCACACGCATCGAGGAGATCATGGCGTTCGCCCATCGCTGCGGGTTTGCGCGACTCGGCCTCGCGCACTGCATCGGGCTGCGGCGGGAGGCCGCGGTCGTGAGGCGGATCTTCGAGGCCAACGGGCTGATGACGCAGGCGGTCGCGTGCAAGGCCGGCGCGTTGCCCAAGGAGGTCCTCGGCCTGAGCGACGCCGACAAGGTCGCGCCCGGCGAGTTCGAGAGCATGTGCAACCCGATAGGACAGGCGCGTTTCCTGGCCGAGGCCGGCACAGAGCTCAACGTTCTGCTCGGTCTGTGCGTGGGTCACGACAGCCTGTTCTTCAAGCACTCGGTGGCCCCCGTCACGGTGCTCGCAGCGAAGGACCGGGTGCTCGGCCACAATCCTTTGGCAGCGATCTACCAAGCGGACGGGTACTACCGCGACCGGCTCTTCCCGCCTGATGGAGGCGCGGGGACCGACGGGTGACCGGACCCGTCCGCGGGTATCCGGCCGACGCACGCCGCGCCGCACGAACTCCTCGCCGCCGACCTGCTCCGTCCAGCCGACCGGGCCCGTACGCGCGAGCGGCCCGCGACGGCAGAAGTGCTGCGGTCGCGGGCCGCTCTTCTCGGCCACCCGGATCGGCCGCCCCGTCCCGGGCGGGGCGGCCCCGTCGGCTCAGGCCGCCTGCGCGGCCTTCTGCGCCTTGGCGGCCTCCGTCTCTTCGGCGTGCACCTGCACGCGTCCGAAGTAGACCGCCAGCGGCCGGTAGGCGAGGTGCGCCCACTTGCCGAACGGCACCTCGAGCACCAGCATCGGCACCACGCCCATGAGGTGGATGACGTACATGACGTTCGCCGCCTCGTTGAAGCCCAGGCGGTGGAGCCCGGTCTGCAGCACGCCCGTCACCGCCACGTACAGCAGCAGGTAGAGGAACATCCAGTCGCTCTCGTGCGAGTGCTGGTGCTGTGGCAGGTCCTTCTTGACCCGGCCGCGGATGTTCAGGACCACGGCGACGATCAGGCCGATCGAGGCCAGGTAGCCGAACGCGTGCACGCGCCAGTCGATGGCCGGACCCGACTGCATGTAGCGCAGGAAGAACATGATCAGGACGAGCATGGTCACGTAGCTCAGCATCAGTGCCAGGTGGACGGCCCAGGGACGCTTGCGGTCGCACTGCTTGTACTTGGCCTGGGTGAAGAACTGGTACGGGAACTGCGGCAGGGCGGCGAGGTAGGAGCCTATACCGGCGCCCGAGCCGCCCATCACGTTCCGCCACATGCGGATGACGTTGATGCCGAGCAACACCACCAGCACGATCGCCATCGCCCAGTCGAAGCGGTGGACGTAGTGCGCCGGCAGGAAGGCGTTCTCACCGTCGTAGACGCTGAAGCTGCCGCCGTGCAGGATGCCGAACGTCACGAATCCGATGGCGGTGAGGATCGCCGCGATGACGATGGCGATGATCTCCCAGGCGGGCGAGCGGTAGAAGAGGCCGCTGAGGCCGCTGAAGTCGTACTTGGCCGTGAGCCAGCGGCGCATGCTCATCATGGTCTCGCCCGGCTCGGCCTCCTTGGGACACTGCTCCGAGCACTCGCCGCAGTAGTAGCACATCCACGGCTCGAGGCTCCCTTTGAGCTTGTCCTCGAGCCCCAGCTGGAACGCGTGCATGGGGCGCCGCGGGAGGACGTGCGGCGCCTCGGAGTGCACGCAGACCGCGGAGCAGTTGCCGCAGTTGAAGCACTTGTCGGCGTCGCTCGCCCCGTACTCGTGGAGCTCGTCGGCGAGCCCCGGATTGATCTGCTGAGCCATCGTCCCCCGCTTAGATGAACAGGTTGACGTTGGCTTCGTCGGCGTGGCCGAGGTAGGCCGCCACGCCCTCGAACTCGATGCCGTCGATGAGCTCCTCCGGCTTGAAGCCGAGGATGTCCATGCTGAGCGTGCAGGCGACGAACTTGACGCCCTGCTCTCGGGCGCTGTCGAAGAGCTCCTCGAGCGACATGCCGCCCGCGGCCTTGGTGGCCTTGCGCATCATCGGCCCGCCCATGCCCACCATGTTCATCTTGGAGAGCCCGAGCTTCTTGGTGCCCTTGGGCATCATGCCGCCGAACATCTTCTGCAGCGTGGTCTTGCCCTCACCCGCGGCCTTCTCGGGCTTGCGCAGGATGTTGAGGCCCCAGAACGTGGCGAAGATGGTGACTTCGTCGCCCATGGCGGCGGCGCCGTTGGCGATGATCAGCGCCGCCATGACCCTGTCGAAGTCGCCGCTGAACAGGATGATCGTCTTCTTGCTGGTGTCCATCAGGACTCCTCTCGGGGGACGAGTGCATACGGGAAGTAGCCCTCGTCGTCGACTTCCTTGATCTCTGCGACCCAGCCGTACTTGCGCAGGCCCATGACCCACATGGTGACCTCGCGCGTCGGCTTGCCGATGGTCTCGGCGATCTGGGGGATCGTCAGCGGTCCGTTGCCGAGAGCCTTCAGGATCGGGGCTCTCATGGAGTGCTCGTCGCGGATGACCTCGCGCACGGGGCGCAGCCGCGGCTCGAGCTGGTTCTGCGGCCGGGTGTCATTGGCACACCACCTCCAGCATGCCGTCGATCATGGATCTGATCTGGGCGTCGGTGTAGCCCTGCAGGTCGATGGCGTCGGACGGGCAGACGGGGACGCAGCCGCCGCAGCCCTTGCAGGCCGTCCTGGAGATCTCGGCGACTTCCTTGCCGCCCTCCTCGACCTTGGCGATGGCGTCGTAGGGACACGTGGTCTCGCAGGCGCCGCACCAGGTGCACACGTCTGTGTCGACCGTGGCGACCAGCGGATCGAGCTCGGCGTAGCCGCGCTTGAGGATGGATGCGCTCTGGGTCACGGCGGCGAGCCCGGAGGCCACCGCCTCGGACGAGGTCCGGGGGCTCTGGCAGGCGCCGCAGATGTAGGCGCCGTCCACGACCGTCTCGACCGGCCGGAGCTTGGGGTGGATCTCGTTGTAGAAGCCGCTCTGGCCCACCGGGAGCTTGAGCGTCTTGGTGAGCCCCTCGTTCTCGCGGGCCACCATGCCGGTGACGAGCACGACGAGGTCGGCGGTGAGCGCCACCTCTTCGCCCTCGGACAGGAGGTCCTTGGCAGTCACGGTGACGCCGCCGGACTTCGCGTCCTTCTCCACCGCCGGCGGCTCGTCGTCGGGGAACTTCACGAACGCCGAGCCCTGCTCGAGCGCCTCGGCGTAGAGCAGCTCGTACTTCCCGTAGGTCCGCATGTCGCGGTAGAAGTGGTACTGGTGCACGCGGTCCGGGCGGGCCGCGACCTGGGTCGCGGCGTGCACGGCGGCCGTGCAGCAGTAGCGCGAGCAGTAGGTGTGCGCGCCCTCCACGCTCTCGTCCTGGCGGCTGCCGACGCAGTAGATGTAGGCGACCGTCTTGACGGGCTTGCCGTTGTAGACGAGCGGCCCGTCGGTCTCGTCGAGCAGCTTCTTGAAGTCGGCGATGGTGACGACGCCGTCGATGCCGTAGCCGAGCTCGCCCTCTTCCGGCTTGTAGGTGTCGAAGCCGGTGGCGATGACGATGGAACCCACGTCGACGGTGATCGTCTCGAGGGCCTCGCCGTTCTTCACGGCGACCGTCGCCTCGTAGTTGCCGAAGCTGCCGCTCTTGGCGACCAGCTCGGCGCTGGTGAACACGGTGATCGCCGGGTGCGAGCGGACCTTCTCCTCGAGCTTCGCGATCAGCTCGCGGCCGTTGCGGCCGTGCGGGTACATCTCGCGGAAGCCGGCCACCCAGCCGCCGAGCTTGGCCTCCTTCTCCACGAGGAAGACGGAGAGCCCGATCTCGGCCAGGCCGAGGGCGGCGCGCAGACCCTGCGATCCCGCCGCCCACCACGAGGCTCTTCGGCGTCGTCTCGACGACGATCGGCTCGAGCGGGTCGGTGAGGCGCGTCCGGTTGATGCCGGCGCGGACGAGCCGCACCGCCTTCTCGGTCGCGCCCTCGTGGTCGTCGGTGTGCGTCCACGAGCACTGCTCGCGCACGTTCACCTGCGTGTACTGGAACGGGTTCATGCCCGCGCGCTTGGCGACGTCGCGGAACGTGAAGGTGTGGAGCTTGGGCGAGCAGGAGGCGATGACGAGCCCGTCCAGGCCCTGCTCCCGCGCGTCGTCGATGATCTCCGTCTGGGTCGCGTCCGAGCAGGTGAACATCGCCGTCTTGGCGACGGTGACGCCCTCCTCCTTCTCGACCTCGGCGACGACCTCGTTCACGTCGACGTAGTCGCCGATGTTGCCGCCGCACTGGCAGACGTAGACGCCGATCTTCTTGGCGCTCATGCCGTCACCTCCACCTTCACGGCCTCGGTGACGGCGGCGTCCGCCGCCCCGCGGGTCTTCTCGATGTGCGCGGCGGCCTGAGCGACGGCCGCGCCGGCGTGGAGGATCGAGTCGGGGATGTCCTTGACGCCCGAGGCCGAGCCGGCGACGAACACGCCGGGCATGTTGGTGCGGCCGGGGTCCATGTCGTCGTCGGCCTCGCCGACGTAGAAGTACTCGTCGAGGCCGAGGGCGCCGTCCTCGAAGAGCCCGGCGACCTGGGTGTTGGGCTGCACGCCGACGGCGAGGACGACCATGTCGTACTCCGCCTCGACGATGCCGCCGTCGCCCTCGATGTCCTCGTAGCGGAGGATGAGGTCGCCGTTGTCCTTCTCGGTGATCTTGGCGACGCGGCCCTTGATGAACATGGAGCCCATGTCCACGGCCTGCTTGTAGAACTCGTCGTAGCCCTTGCCCACGGCGCGCACGTCCATGTAGTGGACGGTCACGTCGGCGAGCGGCAGGGCGCCCATGATCAGCTGGTTGTGCTTGATGGAGTACATGCAGCAGATGCGCGAGCAGAGCGGGTTGCCGACCTGCGCGTCGCGGGAGCCGGTGCACATGACGAAGGCGATGCGGTCCGGCACCTTGCCGTCGCCGGGGCGCACGACCGCGTTGAACGGTCGCGTCGGGGCGAGCAGGCGGTCCATCTGCATGCCGGTGATGACGTTGGCGAACTTGCCGTAGCCGTACTCCGGCTTGGCGTCGGCGGGGAAGAGCTTGAAGCCGGTGGCGAGCACGACGGCGTCCACGTCGACCTCGATCTCCTCCTCGCGCATGCTGAAGTCGATGCAGTCGGCCGGGCAGATGTCGACGCAGGCGTGGCACTCGGAGCAGACGCCGCAGTCGAGGCAGCGGGTGGCGCCGAGGAGGGCTTCATCCTCGGTCATCGGCGCCTCGGTCTCGCTGAAGTCGGTCGGCGAGGCGCTCATCGCGGCGTGGGACTCGAACGGCTCGCGCCGGTCGTAGACGTCCTGGCGCGCGAGCACCTGCTTCTTGTCCGCGACCGGGAGCGCCTCGTCGAACGCCTCCGCGTCCAGGGCCTCGCCCTGGAGGAAGCGGTCGATCATGAACGCGGCGCGGCGGCCCTGGCCGACGGCGGTGGTGATCATCGACGGGCCGGTGACGACGTCGCCGGCGGCGAAGATGTGCGGCACCGACGTCTGGCACGTGGCCGCGTCGGCCTTGAGCGTCCGGCTCGGGTTGGTCTCGAGGCCGAACGACTCGGTGTCGGCGCCCATGCCGGCGGCGACGATGACGACGTCGCACTCCACCGTCTGCTGCTGACTCTCGTCGTACTCGGGCGCGAACCTGCCCGAGGGATCGAAGACGCAGGTGCAGACCTTGAGGACGGCGCTCTCGACCTTGCCGTCGCCGGTGAAGTGGTTGACGCCCCAGCCGTCGTGCAGCGTGATGCCCTCGGCCTTGGCCTCCTCGACCTCGAAGTCGTGGGCGGGCATGTCCTCGCAGCACTCGAGGCTGGCCTGGTGGACCTCCGCGGCGCCGAGGCGGCGAGCCGTGCGCGCCGCGTCGATGGCCACGTTGCCGCCGCCGACCACGAGGACCTTGCGGCCGCCGAGGTCGACGTTCTTGCCGAGCTTGACGTCGGCGAGGAAGGTGAGGGCGCTCATGACGCCGTCCTTGTCCTCGCCGGGCACGCGCAGCTGTACTGCCTTGTGCGTGCCCGTCGCCACGAGGACGGCGTCGAACCCGTCGTCCTTGAGCTTCGCCGGGTCGTCGACCGTGACGCCGGTCTCGATCTCGACGCCGATCGCGGTGACGTTGCTGACGTCGTCGTCGACGACGTCGTTCGGAAGGCGATAGGCCGGGATGCCGAGCGCCAGGAAACCGCCGGCGCGCTCGGCCTTCTCGTAGATCTTGACGCCGTAGCCCTTGCGGGCGAGCTGCCAGGCGGCGGTGAGGCCGGCCGGGCCCGAGCCCACGACGGCGACCTTCTTGCCGTTCTGCTCGGGCTTCTCGATCGTTTTCGGTTCAGCTTGGCCGTACCGCTCGTCGGCGATGAAGCGCTTGAGGCGGCGGATCGGCAGCGGGCCCTCGAGCTCGCCGCGCGTGCACTCGCCCTCGCAGGGCGCGTAGCACGCGCGCCCGAGCGAGCCGACCAGCGGCGTCGTCTCCAGGACCAGGTCGAACGCCTGGTCGTACTCGCCGCTGCGCACGCGCGCGACGTAGCCGTGCGCCTTGATGCCCGCGGGGCACTCGTAGCTGCACGGCGAGACGCCTTCGCGGCTGATGACCGCCTTCTTCGGCACCGCCTGCGGGAAGGCGATGAACGCCGCCCGCCGCGACACCATGTCGGCGTTGTACTCGTCCGGGACCGCGACGTTGCAGGCCATCTCGCACTGGCGGCAGCCGGTGCAGGCGGCCTCGTCGACGAACTTGGCCTTCTGCTTGATCTTGGCGTGATAGCGGACGGGGCCGTTGCCGTTCCCGTCGCCGCCGTTGCCGCGGATCGCCTCGACCTCGGCGTAGGTCATCACGTCGATGTTCGGGTGGTGGATGGTGGCGCCCATCTTGGGGGTGGAGATGCAGCTGGCGCAGTCGAGCGTGGGGAAGACCTTGCTGAGCAGGATCATCTTGCCGCCGACGCTCGGCTCCTTCTCGACGACCAGGACCTTGTAGCCCATGTCGCCGAGCTTGAGCGCCGACTCCATGCCGCCGATGCCGCTGCCGACGACGAGCGCGTCGTAGTGCTTGCGCGTCACGGGCGTGTCCATCATGCCGCCGCCTTTCCGGCCGGGCCGAGCCCGGCGAGGGCGGCGGCGTACTCGTGCATGTAGTTCGTGAACGGCTCGGCGCAGACGGAGCAGACCGCGGCCATGCGCACGCGCTGCGGCTCGAGGCCGTGCTCCTTGAGCAGTTCCTGCGCCGTCGTCATGATGCCGGCGGTGCGCTCGGCGCAGTCCGTCAGGTAGGCGCACTCCTCGCCGTCGGCGGCGATGAAGACGCCGTCGAAGCCCTGCTGCATCGCGTACAGGATCCAGCTCGGCTTGATCGCGCTGGTGCACGGCAGGTTGATGACCATGACGTGCGGCGAGTAGTGCATGTGCGAGCTGCCGGCGAGGTCGATGCCGGGGTCCGAGATGTTGTTGGTGCTGAAGACCAGGATGCGCGGGTCGTACGTCTGGCCTTCGGATGCTTCAGCCGCGGTCATCGTCACTTCATCTTCTTGACGAAGAGACGCATGTAGCCGGGCTCCTCGACGACGCCCATGTAGTCGTGACCCATCTTCTTGCACCACGCGGGGAGGTCTTTGGTGGTGCCGCTGTCCGTGGCCTGGACTTCCATGATCCCGCCGACGGAGACGCTCGGGATGCCCTTCTTGGCGGCGAGGATCGGGCCGGGGCAGCTGGTGCCGCGGGCGTCGACGATCTTCTCTGCCTGGATGGTGCTGAGGTCCTCTGACATGGTGGTCTCCTTTGACTCCTCGTGGACGCTTGTGCTTGTGCTTTCTTTCGCAAGCGATGACCTGGATCGCCGCCTGCCGGATCACTTCCTGGTCGCTTCTCCCCTTGGCTCGTGCCGGCCGGCTACGCGGACGCAGCCGGTGTGGTGCGCAGCCGCGCGTCGTACAACTCGGCCGCCTGGAGGGACTCGCCCTGCTCCTGGTGCTGTTCGATCAGCGCCTGGCGCATGAGCGCGCACGCCTCCATGAACTTCTGGTTGGTCACGTGGTAGTACACGGTCTGGCCTTCCTTGCGGGAGGCCACGAGCCGCCGCTCCTTGAGCACGCGCAGGTGCTGCGACACGTTGTGGACCGAGATGCCGATCTCCGCGGCGAGGTCGCCCACGCACTTCTCGTTGTTGCAGATGGCGTGGAGGATGGCCTGCCGGTGCTCGTTCGCCATGGCCTTGCACAGCTCCGCGTGCATGCGGAAGAGGGGCTTGAGGTCCGCTGACTGGGGGGCCGGCGAGGGCGTCTGTGCGAGCTTGTGAATTTGCATACTTGCTTATATACGCCTATCCGAATGAACGAGTCAACCGAGAGAGTGTCGGTCCGGTTTGTAGGATTTGGAGCCTGCGATTGACGCCGTAGGGCTGCGGGCCGGAGAATCGAATCATGGAAGAACGCCTCGAACGCGAAGTGAACCAGCTGCACGCCAGCATCTGTCAGGCGCTGGCCGACCCCAAGCGCATCCTCATCCTGTACGAGCTGCACGAGGGGCCGAAGACGGTCACGGAGCTCACCGAGGCGCTCAAGGTGCCGCAGCCGACGGTGTCACGGCACCTCAAGATGCTGCGCGAGCAGAGGCTCGTCACCAACGAGCGCGACGGCGTGAGCATCCGCTACTCGCTCGCCGACGACCGCGTGATCGACGCGCTCGACACGATGCGCGCCGTGCTCCTCGGCGGCCTCGCCCAGCAGGCGGAGCTCGCCGAGGGCCTGACCTGACGTGACCGCCCTGAGCTTCGAGGGCAAGACGCCCCGGATCGGCGACGGCTGCTGGGTGCACCCCTCCGCCGAGGTCTTCGGCGACGTCACGCTGGGCGCCCGCTGCTGGATCGGCCCGGGCGCCCGTCTGCGCGGCGACTACGGGACCATCGTCCTCGGCGACTGCTGCGCCGTGGAGGACAACGCCGTCGTCCACGCCCGCCCCGGCGAGACCTGCACGATCGGCTCCTGGGTGACGCTCGGCCACGGCTGCGTCGTCCACAACGTGAAGCTGCTCGGCGACTACGCGGTCGTCGGCATGAACGCCGTGGTGAGCGACTGGGCGGAGGTGGGCGAGTGGGGCGTGGTCGCCGAAGGCGCTGTGGTGCGGCAGCGCGCCGTGGTGCCGGCGGCGAGGATCGCCGCCGGAGTCCCGGCGCGCCTCCTCGACCGCGAAGTCGACGAGGAGTACCGCGCCGCCTGGCGCGGCTTCAAGCAGATCTACGTCGACCTCTGCGCCCGCTACGCCGAGGGCTACGGGCGCTAGCAGGCCGCGCGACCCGCTGCGAGCCGCGCGGCCTGGGTGACTCCGTCTTCGCGGTCCTCAGAACTTGAGGATCACCGCGTTCAGATCGCCGGCCGCGCCGGTCTGCTCGCCGACCGCGTACATGCCGTCCGCGCCGATCGCGACCGCCGTGCATTTGCTCTGCGTCGTCGCGCTTCCGGGACCGATGTAATCGAGCGGCGCCGTGGTCGACCGTGCCGCAATGAAGCGGACGGCGAACGCGGTCGGGATGAAGTCCCACAGCCGCTTCGCCGGCTTGGCCGCCTGCGTCCAGCCGCCGGCCAGGACGCCGCCGGCCGCGCTCGCTGCGACCGCGTCGAACTGTGCTTCGCCGGGATCGGTGAACTCGCTGACGAGCCTGCTGTGCCAGGCGTCACCACCGCTCGAGGAGACGCCGGCGATGTAGCCGCTGATGCCCGACGTCAGGTTGGTCATCCCGGCCGCGACGGGCGCGCCAGTGCCGTCGATGGCGCCGGCAGCGGGCTCGGTCGCCTGCGCGCCGTTGGGGAGGAGCCGCTTCCAGACGACCTTGCCGTTCGAGGCGGAGTACTTGGCGAACATGAGGACTTCGTGCCCCCCGTGGGCCCCCTGGTACCCGGTGATGACGACACCGGGTGCCCCGGGAGCGCTGCTCAGCATGACGTCGGCGGCTCCGCTCCAGCTCTTCCGCGTGGTGTCGCGGGCGGCCCACCGCTTCACTCCGCCCGGGCCGTAGCTGATGGTGTACGCGCGCCGCGCGCCCTTCTTGTCGTCAGACCAGCCGGTGACGAACGCCGTCCCGGATCCACTGACGGCGACGCCGCGCGCCTCGTCGAAGCCGTCCGGGCCGGCGTAGCGCTTCACCCAGGCGCGGCTGCCGTTCGCGCGCACCTTGATGGTGACGTAGTCACGGCCGGTGCCGCGGCCGCCGGAGGCGCCGACGACGAAGGCGTTGCCGACGGCGTCGAGTGCCATGTCGTTCACGTAGTCGAGGCGATGCGCCGGACCGTCGTAGGTCATGCGCCAGAGGACCTTGCCGGCGGACGAGACCTTCAGCACGATGATGTCACTGCCCCGGCCGCGGAAATCGATCGGGCCCTGGGTGCCGGCAACGATCACGTTGCCGGTGGCGTCGACCGCGACCTTCGCTGCCCTCATCGGCTCGGCGCCGGCCAGGACGTGCCAGGCCTCGCTCATCGAAGTTCCGGCGCCGACGTACTTCACGAGGAGCAGTTGGCTGTCGGCGCCCGACTTCTTGGCCTGGGCGTACCCCGCCGCGTACACCGCGCCGTCCGGCCCGGTGGCCACCGCGTTGAAGCCGTCGTTGCCGCTCGTCGCGTAGTCGCCGGACCAGACGGGCGTCAGCGGCGCGGCCCATGCGGCCGGCGCCGCCAGGAGGATGAGGAGCACCGCCAGAGCGGCGAGACCTCCGACCAGTCGTGAGCAGTGCATCGTGCTGCCTCCTTTCGGACCGGGCTGTCCTGCCGGGTCTTGAGGTGGGCGCCGTATGACGCCTCGGCCGCTGGTCGGCCGTGCCGCCCGTTTCGGGCGACTCCCCGACCCTACCATGGGCTTCGTTGGGCGGGTCAACCCGGCGGTCAGTCGCCGTAGCCGGACGGCAGCGGCCTGTCGACGTCGCCATAGATCTTGAGCGAGTTCGCGACGTCGATGAGTTCCTGTCGGGTGAGATCACCGTAGATGACGACCTGAGAGCGGTCGCTGTACGTCAGCAGCGTGGGGCCTTGCAGTGAGACCTCCATGGAGTCGGGCGTCAGGTGCGTCACCGGCAGCATCGCGCTGCAGATCCATGTCCGGGCTCGCGCGCCCTTCAGGTCCCCGCCGGTCAGCACGGTGTCTTCTGCGCTGACGCGCCCTTCGGGTTCCAGGGCACCCAGCCCGGGGTCGCCCGGCAGGCGAGGGCTGATCTCCACGGTGAACGATTGGAATCCGCGACGGAAGAGGACGAGCACACCCTGTGCGCATCGCTTCAGGGCGAGCCGCTTCGTGATCTCGAGCCCGGCCAGTAGCCCAGGAGGACGGACCCGGCCGACGCTCCAGTGCCAGCTGTTGTCCTCCGCGTGCTCCGCGCGCGGATCCCAGTAGACGGCGTTTGCCATGTCAGTGCGGCTATAGCCCGGCGGTACCCACTCGGGAATCACGGGCAGCGTGGGCCACGCGCGCGCTGCAACGGCCTCCGGGCTGCCGAATCGCATGCCGTCGTCCACGACGTAGTTCCAGTCGCGGCCGCCCTTCGGCTTCTTGAGCAGCGGCACGACCTGCCAGCCGGCGTCGAGGGCGGGATCGGTCTCGAAGCGGGTCACCCGGAGTACCTTCAAGAACGTCGTGCCGGTGAATGCAGGACCGGAGTGTCGGGTCTCGAGGAGCAGGCCGGTGGCCTTGTCAACGGTCACGATCACTCCGGGCGAGCCCTGCCAAGCGGAGCTCAACGTAGCCCGCCACGCCGGCCTGTCCAGGTACGTGGTGTCATCGACTGGTGTGTCCGGGTCCAGTTCTGCAATGAGTGCGCGCACCGAGCTTGCCGCGGCCTTATAGCCAAGGTAGTCGTTCGTCAGGTAGGGCAAGTCCGTCGGCCAAGCTGGGTGCAGCACCTCCAAGCCGCCGCCCTGACTTCGGGACGCGACCCGCAGTTCGTGACGAGCCGCGTCGTAGCCGAAGTCGCTGACGATCGGGGCGCTGGGTCCCTCGTCAACGGAGAGCCAGCCCCTCCCGCGGTAGTCGCCGGTGACGCTGAGGATGAGGTCTTCCGTCATACGACGCCGGGACTTGGACGCCCCCTCGCCGGAGGATGCGCTCAAGCGCTCGGTCTCGACCAGTCGAAGGTGGACGGTCTGCGTGCGGCCGGCCGCGGTCATGGCCGCCAGCATGTCGGCGGCGGTCGCCGTCTCTGCGCCGCGGAGCGCGGGCATGACGGCGAACGCGATGACCGCCGCCACAGCCACCGTCGCGGCGGCGATGAGCAGACGGGTCGGCAAGCGCCGGCCGGCGCGGACTGAAGTGCCGGGCCGTGCAACGGCGCCCGAGCCTCCGACCTCCGCCGAGACTCCCGGCTCCGCGGCGAGCCGGGCTGCGAGCCGCGGCATGAACTCGCCTCCAGGCGGGGGAACCGGGACCGAGGCGACGAGGTCCCAGAGTCCTGCATCTGCGCGCGGGTCGTCCGGGACCCGGCGATCGTCGGTCATGGCTGGACCTCCTCGATGCTGCTCGCGGCGGCGAGAGGGTCGTCGTCGCGATGAAGTGCGCTTCTCAGGGTGGTGCGGGCGGTGGACAGGCGGGAGGCGACAGTGCCGCTCGGGACGCCCAGGATCTCCGCCGCACGGTCGTAGTCGAGCCCCTGCACGCCGACCAGCACCACGACTGCGCGCTGCTCGGGCGGCAGCCGCCGCAGGGCATCCCGTACCCAACTCCGGCCCGCCAGCTCATCCGTGGGATCGGGACTGTCGGGCAGGGTCTGCTCCGGCTCGAGGTCCGGGACGAGGACCAGCCGCGCCCGGCGGCGGAGGTGGTCGATGCAGGTCGTGTACGTGATCCGCGTGAGCCAGGTGCTGAGGGCCGACCTGCCGGCGAACGTGCTCAGACCACGGAACGCCTTGACGTAGGCGTCCTGGAGGACGTCGTCGGTCTGATCGGGATCGCCGAGCAGGTGATAGGCGAGTGTGCGAAGGCGCGGGTCGTAATGCTCGACGAGGGCGGTGAACGCGCTCGCGTCCCCGGCGCGAGCGGCAGCCAGGATAGATGGTGAGACCTCCATCCCGGCCGCGCTCTGGTCACGCATCCGCGCCTCCCCGTCCGCTCCATCCTATTGGACGGCGGAAGGGCGCTCGCGCCTTCGATGGATCTGCCGGAGAGGCGAGGCGGGAGGCCGATGGTTCGGAAGGGTCTCCCGCCTCGCCCGCCTTGCGGTCGGCCTCTACTGGTTCTCGTAGCCGGGCAGCAACGGCCGGTCCACGTCGCCGTAGACCTTCATGGCTTCTGCGACTTTGACCAGTTCGTCCGGTGTCAGGTCGCCGGTGATGACGATCTTGGAGCGGTCGCTGTAGGTGATGAGCGTTGGCGCGGAGATGCCGATCTGCGTGCCGTCGCTGGCGTCATCCCCGAACACTGCCGGCCGGCCCTTGAGGTAGCCGGCGCTCAGGACGACGTCCGGCTCGCCGTCGACCGTCTGGCCGAGGGTCTTGGGGGTGATCTCGACGACGAAGGAGCCGAATCCGCCGCGGAACCGCACGAGCACTCTCGTGCTACCCGCCGTCCCCTGTGCGCGCTTGACGACGACGCCGTGGCTCGGCCGCGCGACGGACATGGGACCGGTGCCTGCGCCGGCACTGGCGACATCGGTGAGCCGGTAGCCCGCCGGCGCCCACTGCGGGATGAGAGGCAGGGTCGGCCACGAAAGCTGCGCAACCTCCTCCGGCGTGCCGAAGCGCGTGCCGTCGTCGACGAGCACGGTCTTGCGGCCGGGGGCCTCCGGCCGTTGCCACCCCGGATCCAGGGACGGATCGAGCTCGAGGCTGGTGACGCGAAGACCCGAGTCCCAGGCGACCGGCTGGCCCGCTGCCTCGACCCTGCAGGACGCAGCGACGAGGAGGCCGGTCGCCTGGTCGACGGTGGCGTCCCAGCGGAACACCATCGCGAGTTCCCCGTCCATGCCCCATTGCTCTCGCACGGTGAAGACGCCGTGCCAGGCCGGCCGGCCGAGGTAGGTCGTCTCTTCTACGGGCAGTGACGGATTCGCTGCGGCGACTGCGGCGCGCAGGTTCGCCGTGAGGCTCGGGTACCTCTCGGCATCGCCACCGAGGGCGGTCGAGTCCGTCTGCCATGCCGGCCTGCGGATGGTCATGCCCTTCCGCAGTGCCTCGCCGGTCAGGAACGAGCGCGCCTCGTGGAGCCTCGCGTCGTAGCCGGTCGTGTGGGAGAAGCTCGTCGAGCGCGAGACGCCGTCATCGCCCATTGAGGTATTGGTGGTCTTCATCAGGGAGAGGCTGTCGCCGGCGATACTCAGGGTGAGATCCTCCTCCTCGGTGGAGCACCACTCCGGCGCATCGGCGTCCGTGCCGGTGACGGCGGCGGTGGAGACGATGTGGAGGCGCACGGTCTGGGCGCCGCCGGAGGCGGCGGTCATGGCGGCGAGGACGTCGCCGGCCGTCGCCGTGTCGCCGCCGCGGATCGCCGGCAGGATCGCGAATGCGAAGACGGCCGCCGCGGCTACGACTGCCGCGGCAGCGATCATGCTGCGAGTCGTGCGGCTCCGGCGGCGCGCCGGGACGGTCGTGACTCCGGCTGCCGGGGTCTGGAGCCGGGCCTCGAGTTCGTCGTGGAAGCCCGGCCTCAGCGGCGGCGCATCCACGTTCGCCCGGAGCAGTGCGGAGAGCTGCGGGTCGCGCTGGTCGTCGTGGGACGCGGTCATCGCTGCACCTCCTCGAGGGCTTCGGGTCGGAGCGCGCGCCGCATGGCGGCGCGCGCCAGCGAGAGGCGCGAGGCGACGGTCCCGACCGGGACCTCGAGGGCCTCGGCGACCGTGCCGTAGTCGTAGCCCTCGCGATCGACGAGGAGGAGGACGGCGCGCTGCTCGACGGGCAGACGGCCGAGCGCCGCGCTGACCTGCTCGCGCAGCGCGAGACCGCCGACGTCGTCGGCCGGGTCGGCGAGCTCGTCGGCGAGCTCCTCGCCGGCCGGCCGGACCTTCTGCCGGCGCAGGTAGTCGAGGCAGATGCGATAGCAGACCTGGTGCAGCCAGGTGCCGAGCGCGGCGTCGCCGCGGAACCCCGGCAGGCCGGACCAGGCCTTGACGAAGGTGTCCTGGAGGGCGTCGTTCATCTGGTCGGCGTCCTGCAGCAGGTGGTAGGCGAGCACGCGCAGGCGGCCCTCGTAGTGGTCGACGATCTCGTGGAAGGCGCCGTGGTCGCCGCGCTGCGCGCGGCGCAGGACGGCGCCGTCGATCTCGCGGGCACGGCCGGTCTCCGCGCCGTCCCCGGCGACTCCCTGCTCGCTGCTCTCGGTCCTGTCGTCGCCCACGATCCGCCCCACCAACGCTCTCCAGACTGCCGAGAGCCGGCCTGGCGCCGATGCTCGAGGCGCCCACTGTACGCCGCGGGCTCCCGCTATCGCCCCTATCGCTTGTCCCTCCATGCCCCGTCTCCTTCGGCGGTGAGCCTGTCACTCGCCTTAGACGGAGGGTCCGGCGCCATCGTTCAATCGAGTGACGGTCGGCGTTGAGCGTGCGTAGAATGCTTGCGTGATGAGGACGCGGATGGGGAGCGGAGCGGACCTTGCCGCCGGTGTCGCGGGCGGCGTGGTCGCCACGGTCGTGATGGACGCGGCGATGGTGGTGGCGGCCAAGCTGGCGCCAGACGCCTTCGCCTCGGACAAGATCGGCCCCGAGATGATCGGGCGCTGGGCTGCGGGGTTGTGTCGCGGCCGCTGGCGGCACGAGGACATCTCGGCCGAGACGCCGGTGCGCGGCGAGCCGTGGATCGGACTCGCCGCGCACTACTTCACGGGCATCACGCTGACGCTGGTCTTCGTCGAGGCCGCCCGGCGAAGCGGACGGCGGCCGGGCCTCGCGGGCGGGACCGCCTACGGGCTCGCGACCGCCGTGCTGCCGCTGCTCCTCATGTTCCCCTCGATGGGCTACGGCTGCTGCGGGCTGCGGAGCGGCGACGCCCGCCGCGTGGTGGGCTCCATGCTCCTCGGGCACGCCGCGTTCGGCGCCGGCATCGGGCTCTGGATGGCTACCAGACGAAGGGGATGAACTGCCGCCGCACGGTGCGGCGGTAGTCCGCGTAGCCGGCGAACTCCTCGTTCAGCCACGCTTCTTCGCGCCGGCGCTTGGCGTCCAGGAACACCGCGGCCGCGCCGAGCGGCACGAGGGCGAGCGGAGACGAGAGCAGCGCCCAGCCCAGCATGAGGAGGAGGGCGCCGCCGTACATCGGGTGCCGGACCAGCCCGTAGACACCGTCCTGCCGCAGGGTCCCGTCGTCGATCGGTCTCGGGAAGGGCGTGAGCTGCTTGCCGAGGCCGGCGCCGCCGCCGACCATCAGGCCGGCGCCCGCGAGGGCGGAGAGGATCCCCGCCGCGGCGAGCCACGGGCTCGCGGCGTGGGGCCAGGCCGCCCCGGCCAGGCCGGCCGCCACGGCGGCGACGAGCAGCGCCCCCTGGATGGCGACCCAGCCGCCGCCCTTGCGCCCGAGAGCGGGGAGGCGGCTGGCGTCGTCGCGGGTCGCGCCCGCGTCGCGTGCTGCGCCGGCGCTCAGTCGCGTCCGCGGCCCTCATGACAGCGCTCCGTTGACGGGCGTGCCGCTGAACGTGCGACCGCTGCCGGCCGCCGACCCGCCGTCCTGCGACTCACGCCTGCGGGCGACGGCAGACACCAGGATCGCCGCTCCGACGAACGCGGCAAGGCTCGACCACACCACGACGTCACCCGCCCAGGCCTGCACGTCCGCGAGCAGGGTCACGCCGACCGCCGCGCAGATCGCGCCGCCGAGCGTCACGCGCTTCGCCGCGGCCATCTCCACGAGCGGCCAGCCGACGATGGCGAGGGGCCACCACTGGCCGATCGTCTGGGCCGAGTCCACGACCCCGGCCGCGTCCAGGAAGCCGCAGAGTCCCACGGCCACGAGCACCACTCCGAACCACACAGATCCTGCCTTCATCGCTGACTCCTTGTCTCTTTGAACAGGTCTACTACGAAACTTCGATGACTATCGAACTACGCTGCGAAAAAAGGGGGGTCGACCCGATCCTGTCGTGGCCGATCATGCCGGCCCCTTGGCGAACGACTCGAGCTGGCTGAGCACCTCAGGGTCCACCCAGCAGTGCAGCCGCTGGCCGCGCTTCTCGCAGGTGATCAGGCCCGAGCTCCGCAGCTCCTTGACGTGATGCGAGACGGTCGAGAGCGACAGGCCGAAGCGCTCGGCGATCTCGGTGAGGTTGTCGGACACCTGGTCGTCGCTGCAGCCGTCGCTGTTGCAGTCGCGCACGAGCTCGAAGATGGCAAGGCGGGTGGGGTCGCCCAGGGCCTTGAACACCTTCGACATATCAGCCATGTGATGCCTCCTTGTCGCTGTGTACTTCGATACTTGTCGAAGTATAGGAGCAGGTACTCAGGTTGTCAACAGTCGCCGTTGAGCAGCCTGATGAGCCAGGTGATCTCCGGCACTTCACTGGGTGGTTCCGGGTCGACTGTGTACCGGGCAAGGGTCTCTGAGACCGGGACCCATCCACGCTCTTCAGACGCAGGTGGGCGGGCGGCCAGACGGGCCGCCCGCCCACCTTGTTCGTTCTGCGGGTATGTAGCGGGCAATGAACACGTACGTCGCCCTGCTCAGAGCCGTCAACGTCGGCGGGACCAAGCTGCCGATGGCCGACCTGCGCGCACTGCTCGAGGGACTGGGGCTGACGAACGTGCGGACGTACCTGCAGAGCGGCAACGCGGTGTTCTCCACCCGGGATGACGACCCGGCGCAGGCGCTCGCCACGGCCATCGAGGTCCGCATCGAGCGCGACCTGGGACCGCGCGTGGGCGTGCTGGTCCTACCCGGCGAGGCGATGGCCGACGTGGCTGCGGCCAATCCCTACCTGGCCGGTCCCGACGGGGACGGTCCGGCGGTCGCCGCGGACGAGAGCATCCTGCACGCCGCCTTCCTCTTCGGCGCACACGGCGAAGCCGACTTCGGTGCGGCGTCGGACGCGGCCTACTGCGCCGTGTACAAAGCCGCCTTCAAGAAGCTCGAGCTGCCGGCCGCCGAGGGCGAAGAGGCGGCGTTCGTCGGCGCGCCGCCGCTGGCCACGCCGGTCGTCTACCTCAGGCTGCCGCACGGGTACGGGCGCACCAAGCTGAACAACGCCTGGTTCGAGCGCAAGCTCGGCACGGCCGCCACCACGAGGAACTGGCGGACGGTGCAGGCGCTCACGCAGATGGTGGGCGACCCGGAATAGGGAGACCGGGGCCGTGACCGGCGCATCGCGGACCTGGCACCAGGGACTGGTAGCCCGCAGGTGGGCTTCAGACGTCCTCGCCGGCGCTCAGGAGCCACGCCAGCCGCTCATGGGTGAGGATGCAGTGGATCGCGACCAGCAAAGCGTAAGCGATGCCGAGTTCGGGTCGGCCGGCAGCGAGCGATGAGGCGACGCCGGCGAAGAAGGCCGCCTCGATGATGAGCCGCACGCCACCCGGCACGGGGACTCTCGGACTGACTCCGTCTCCGGGCACGCGAAAGACGTCCCAGACAGTGGCCGCGACGATCATGGCCCCGGCGGCCCATGCGAACCGGGCCCATCCGTCGTGGACGGTCCAGCCCCAGTAGCCGTAGCCCAGGATCGCGGCGCCCTCGAGGACCACACTCAGCGCCCTGTCCAGGCGGTACCCGGTCATGCGCACCGCAGCCCGATAAGGTTCCGGGCGGCCACGCATATGTACAGACGTAGACTGAGGCAGGCGAAGGGCGTCGGGGGCTCCACTCCTCGGTACGATTCAAGCTGCGGTGCGGCCCGCGCACGTGGATGTCATTGCCCGGGAGTATCGCTTGCACCCCATCGTACAGGTTTGTCGGGGCGCACGCGGGACCCCTCTTCAGATGGCGTGTCGAACGCTCGGCGCCGGTTCCCTGTTGACTTATGCTACGCTGTATAGTAGCTTGTGCTACAGCGTAGCATAACGACCGGGGAGCCCACCGATGACACCACGCAAGAAGGACGCCGAGCCTCTCGCCCGAGAGCGCATCGTCGCGGCGGCCATGAAGATCATCGACGCCGAGGGGCTCGACGCGCTCTCGATGCGCCGGCTCGGCGCGGAACTCGGCGTGAACCCGATGGCCGCCTACCACTACGTGCCGAACAAGGCGGCTCTCTACGACCTCGTGCTCGAGGCCGTGATGGCCGGGGTCGACACGGAGACCATCGACCCGGCCCTGCCCCTCGCCGATCAGCTCAAGCAGGCGGCGCGCGCCTACCGCGCGGCGATACTCGCGCACCCGCGCGCCATCCCCGTGCTGGCGTCTCGCTCGCTGCGGACGGCGTCCGTGCTGCGACCGGTCGAGCCGATGCTCGGCATCCTGTACGCCGCGGGCCTGACGCCGGACGAGGCCATGGCCGCGGTGGACTTCATTGCGCAGTTCGTCCTCGGCGGCGCGGTGGGCTACTACCACCACGAGTTCGACGACGCGGCCGGGGAGCAGCGCGAGTTCGAGGCGCTGGACCCGGCGGAGTTCCCCAACACGATCCGCATGATCGCCGAGGCCCACTACCTCGGTCCCGACGGCGAGTTCGAGTTCGGCCTGGACGCTGTCATCCACGGCCTGCTCACCGGCCCACGCCGGCTGCCCGAGGGGAGGTCGTGATGTTCGCCGCGCTCAAGACCCGCGACTACCGTCTGCTCTGGATCGGCCAGGGCATCTCGCACCTGGGCGACCAGTTCCACCTCATCGCCCTGCCGTGGCTGGTGCTGTCGCTCACCCACGATCCCTTCCAGCTCGGCCTCGTCCTCGCCCTGGCGGGCATCCCGCGCGCCGCGGTCATGCTCTTCGGCGGCGCATTCGCCGACCGGCATTCCCCGCGCCTGATCATGCTCGTCTCGGACGGGCTGCGGTTCGTGATCGCCGGCGCCCTCGCCGTCTCGATCCTCACCGGCTCGGTGCAGCTCTGGATGGTCTACGTCCTGGCGCTCTCGTTCGGCGTCGTCTCCGGTTTCTTCATGCCGGCCGCCGAGGCCTCGCTGCCCCGCCTGATCAAGGATGAGCAACTCGAAGGCGGCAACGCCCTCATGATGGGCGTCGCCCAGCTGATGAGCTTTGTCGGGCCGGCTCTCGCCGGCACGGTCATCGCGGTCTTCGGTGCGACGCAGGCCGGCGCCGGCCAGGCGGACGGCCTCCGCGGCATAGGCGTGGCCCTGGCGGTCGACGCCGCGTCGTTCGCCCTCTCCGCGATCATGCTCGCGCTCATGCGTTCACTGCCGGCGCTCGGCGCCGGCAGCCACCCCTTCGCCGCCGTCGCGGAAGGCATCAGGTACACGTGGTCGCGCCCCGTGTTCCGATGGATGCTGGGACTCATCGCCGCGGTCAACTTCCTGGTCATCGGGCCGCTGATGGTCGGCGTGCCGGTGCTTGCCCAGACACGCTTCAGCGAAGGCGCTGCGGCATTCGGGTGGTTGATGGCAGCCTACGGCCTCGGGAGTCTGGCCGGCATGGTCGTCGCGGGCACCGCTCGCCGGCCTTCCTCGCGCCTGTTCTCCGGCCTGATCATCGGCCTCTTCGCGGGCTTCGGGGTGGTGATCGCGCTCCTCGCGTCGATCACCTCAGTGTGGGTGGGCATCGTCCTGCTGGTGGGGCTCGGCATCGGCGACGGTTACGTGGCGGTCACCATGATGTCCGTGGTGCAGCGGGTGACGCCCAAGGCGATGCTGGGGAGGGTGATGAGCCTCGTCATGCTGGCGATGCTCGGCCTGATGCCCGTCTCGACCGCCCTCGCCGGCGCCATCGTCAAGCTCGGACCGACGGCGCTCTTCGCCGGCGCCGGCGCCGGCCTGCTCCTGGTCACGGCCGTCGCCGCCGCCGGCCATCGCGGCTGGTCGCTCGACGCGCTCGAGGCCGCCGGCGACAACGGCCTCGTGGCGGAGGCCGCCTGAGCCTCCGCCCGGCGCCGCGTCAGCGCACCGTCACCGCGAGAGGGACCTCCTGACCGTCGACCTCCGGTGAGAACGTGAGCGTGTAGCCCGTCGAGCCCGGGTCCACGGCGTAGATGAACGCGGTGCTCGTGCCGTACTTGGGCTCGAGCGGGCTCATCTGCAAGGCGTTGTAGGCCTGCCGCTTGCCGAAGGTCCTGACGACGGCGCCGGAAGAGTCCGTGAGCGCGAACTGCTTCGGTGTGATCTGAAGCGTCTCGGTGCCTGTGTTCGCCAGATTGACGTTCACGAACATCAGCTCCTTGCCGGCGGGCGGTGGAACCTGGCCCGGCGCCTCCGGCTGTACCGAGACGTCAGTGACCGAGAACGTCCACGGCCCGGCGGCAAGCTGATCGCCGATCGCGGCCGGGCCGGACGGCGAGGCCTCGGTCGAGGCCGGCACGCTCGCGGCCGCGGAGGCCGCCGCACTTGCCGCGGTCGTGGCCGCGGTCGAGTCCGAGGAGCTCGAGCCGCAGGCACTCAGGACCCCGGCGAGGAGCAGGGCCGCGAGACAGAGCAGCGTCGCGGCGTGAGGACGGCAGCGGTTCATGCAGACTCCCTCCAGTCCGATGGGACTACCAGCTGCGATTCTCTCTCCGGAGCCCGGCCGTGTCACCGTATCGTGGCCTATACTCTCGGCGAGGAACTCAGGCGTTGAAGGACACCGAGCGGGGAGGCATTGATGCCGAGGAAGAAGAAGTCGGGATCCGGCGACTACAAGCCGGGGCTCATCGAGGTGTGGTTGTGGGACCCGGACCAGAAGCGGCCGCCGTTCGGCCACAAGACCCAGCCGCTGGAGTATCTCCCCGCCGACACGCCGCTGCCCCGGGCGGGGGACATCATCCACCTGCCGAGGAACGTGACCGGGGACACCAAGAAGGAGGCGTTCGGGTTCGGCGGCACGCGTACGCCGTTCCGAGTGGTCGAGTGCAGCTTCGTGTACCACCGCGAGAAGGGCGAGACGTTCGATCCGCTCCACCCCAAGCCCGCCGTCCACGTGAAGACCACCATGCACGTCAAGCGTCTCAGCCCGAAAGAGGTCTACGACGACCGCGGCTGGGAGCGCGAGCCCGGAACGTGATCTCCGGCTGAATCGGCGCCGGCCGGCGGCAGTCCGTGCGGCCGGCCGGCGCCGTTCACCGCGATCGCGCCCTCACGGGATGTTCAGTTTGTCCATCACCCCGTAGACGAAGAACGCCGGCCACACGATGGACTGGAGCACGCCCCAGACTCCGTCCCAGAACCCGTTCGCCGTGCTGATGTAGTAGACGAGTGCACCGATGAACCCGAGCCCGTAGACTGCTCCGGCTCCGGCGGCTCCGGCGTTGCCTTTGCTGTCGGCCATTTGACTCCCCTCCGCTCGATACCGCCGGTCGGGGGACCGGCGTCTTCCCGCCCCGCACAAACCTAGGAAGTCCCGGCGGGGATGTCAAAGCTGCGTCTTGACAGAGGGTCGTTGACCGTTCAGGATGTACGTGGAAACCCGAATCGTTTACAGGTATCACGGAGGACCATCCGCATGCCGGCGACCAAGGACGAGATCGCACTGACCTTCATGGGCCTGGCTGTGCGCTACGGCTTTCGCCGCACGGCCGTGGAGGACGTGGCCAGGGCGCTGCGCATCTCCAAGAAGACCATCTACGAGTACTTCCCCAGCAAGGAGGCGCTGCTGGAGTACGCGCTGGAGCTGGGCGCGCTGCAGCAGCGAAGGCGGGTGGAGTCCCTGCTCATAGAGACCACGGCGCTCGGCCGCGCGCTCGAGGTGACGCGCATCGCGCTCTCCGACGCACGGGCGGGCTTCGCCGAGAACCCCGGAGTGGAGCTGGTCGAGCCGCCCGAGATCCAGACGCGGGTCAACGACCGCGTGTACGGCCCCATGGTCCGCGACCTGCTGGAGCAGGGCGTCGCGGCGGGGGAGTTCCAGGTCACGGACATCGATCTGACGAGCCGATTCGTGCAGGCGATCGGTATGGAAGCGGTGCGGCAGATCCACGACGACCCGGCGAGCCGTCCCGAGGAGGCGACCATCCTGGCGATCCGACGGCTGATCACGGGCGAGAGCACGGCGCTTCCGGCCGCCAAGAGGACCAAGAAGAAGGCCAAGAAGAAGTGATGGGGTGAGGTAGATGACACACACGCTTGTGGCATACGGGACCCGGTACGGCTCCACGCGCGAGGTCGCCGAGACGGTGGCCGCGACGCTGGAGGAGCAAGGCGTCGAAGCGGACGTGAAGCAGGCGAGGGAGGTGCGCTCGCTGGACGGCTACGACGCAGTCGTGCTCGGCACACCGCTCTACCTGGGCGCGTTGCACAAGGACGTCCGCGCCCTGCTCGAGAAGAACCAGGCGGCGCTCGAGCGCACGCCGTTCGCGCTCTTCGCGCTCGGCCCGATCAAGGCGGACGACGGCATCGACGGCTCGCGCGCGCAGCTCATCGACGCTCTCGGCAAGCTCCCGGTGCCGACGCCGGCTTCGACGATGGTCTTCGTCGGCGCCTATGACCCGGCTCGGCTCGGCTTCAGGGACAAGATGCTCACCGCGCTGCCGGCGTCGCCGCTGCACGGTGAGGTCGCGCACGACGATCGCGATTGGGGTGCGATCCGCGGATGGGCAAACGCACTTGCCGAGCTTCTGACCGGGGCGATGGTGCCGGTGGTCTGAAGGCTGCAACGAGCCTCGGCGCCGAGCCGGGAGCGCCCTCTTGACAAGCGGCCGTGATTGTTGTTTAGTGACCACTAACTTATGGAATACAGGTGGTCATGAAAGCAACGACACGCATCAGCAAGGAAGAGCGCCGGCGGGAGATCATCGAGGCCGCCACTCGCGAATTCGCCATCGGCGGCCTCCACGGCACGCCCGTCGACGCGATCGCGAAGCAGGTCGGCGTCTCGCAGCCGTATCTCTTCCAGCTGTTCGGCACCAAGAAGGCGCTCTTCATCGCTGCCGTGCAGCGTACCTTTGAGCGCACCGTCGCCGCGTTCCGCACGGCCGCGGCCGACGCGGGCGAAGACGCCGGCCAGGCCGACATCCTCATGACTATGGGCGCCGCGTACCAGCAGATGCTGGGCGACCGTAGCCTCCTCCTGATGCAGATGCAGGCCTACGCGGCGTGCGCCGACGAGGAGATCCGCGACGTCGTGCGCGACGAGATGCTGCGTCTGGTGAACTTCGTGCAGTCGGCTTCCGGGGCTCCGGAGTCGGCGATCCGCGAGTGGCTCGCCTACGGCATGCTCATGAACGTGGTGGCAGCGATGGACCTCACCGACGTGGATGCGGACTGGGCGCGGATCATGTGCCCCGTCACCGGCTCGGCGCTGGCGGCGATGGCCGCCGACGCGGTCGGCAAGGCGAAGCGCACGGGTGCGGAGGCGCACACGAAGTAGAACGCGGGGCGGGCGCCCGGCTTCTGGCCGGACCCGCCCCTTTTCAGGCCCCAAAAACTAAGTGATTACTAAGTCACAAAGATGACGAAAGAGGGAGTACGAGACATGAGTGCACGAGCTGTCACCTTCTGGACCTTCGTGGTCACGAGCGTCGCCGTCTTCATGGTGTCGCTCGACAACCTGGTCGTGACCACCGCGCTGCCGGTGATCAAGGCCGACCTGGGCGCCTCGCTCTCGGGTCTTGAGTGGACGGTCAACGCCTACACGCTGACCTTCGCCGTGTTGCTCCTGACCGGCGCCGCCCTCGGCGACCGGTTCGGACGCAAGCGGATGTTCCTGGTGGGTCTTGCCGTCTTCACGGCCGGCTCCGCGGCGGCGGCGCTCGCACCGAGCATCGACGCGCTGATCGCCGCCCGGGCCCTGCAGGGCGTCGGCGGCGCGATCGTCACGCCGCTCACCCTGACGATCCTCTCCGCGGCCGTGCCGCCGAACCGCCGCGGCATGGCGCTCGGCATCTGGGGCGGCGTCAGCGGTCTGGCCGTCGCGCTCGGCCCCGTCGTCGGCGGTGCGATCGTCGAGGGTCTCTCCTGGCAGTGGATCTTCTGGCTCAACGTCCCCATCGGCGTCGTGCTGCTGCCGATCGCCCTGTCGCGCCTGACCGAGTCCAAGGGCGCGAACCGTGCGCTCGACCTGCCGGGTCTGGGACTCGCCAGCGCCGGCCTGCTCGGCGTCGTCTGGGGTCTGGTCCGCGGCAACGAGCACGGCTGGACCAGCCTCGGCGTGGCCGGCCCCATCATCGCCGGCGTCATCCTGCTGGGGGCGTTCGTCCTCTGGGAGCGTCGCACGCCGGAGCCGATGGTCCCACTGCGCTTCTTCCGCAACCGTGCCTTCTCGGCGGCCAACGTGACCTCACTGCTGATGAGCTTCGGGATGTTCGGCTCGATCTTCCTTCTGGCGCAGTTCTTCCAGGTGGTGCAGGGCTACTCGCCGCTCGAGGCGGGGATCCGGACGCTGCCCTGGACGGCGATGCCGATCTTCATCGCGCCGATCGCCGGGATGTTCAGCGACCGTATCGGCGCCCGTCCGCTGCTGGTCGCGGGCATGGCGCTGATGGCGGGAGGCCTGGCTTGGATGGCCGTCGTCACCAGTCCCACCGTCGCCTACATGGAGCTCGTCCCCGCCTTCGTGATGGCCGGCGTCGGCATGAGCCTCTACTTCGCCCCCGTCGCCAACCTGGTGCTGAGCACCGTGCGGCGCAAGGAAGAGGGCAAGGCGAGCGGCGTCAACAACACCATCCGCGAGGTCGGCGGCGTGTTCGGCGTCGCGGTGCTGGCCAGCGTGTTCAGCGCCGTGGGCGGCTATGCGAGCCCGCAGGCGTTCGTGGACGGCATGACCGCCGCCGTGTGGGTCGGCGCGATCGCCGTCGCCCTGGCCGGAGTCGCCGCTGTCGCCATTCCCCCGAAGGAGGACGTGGTGCCGGACTCCGTCTCGCTGCTCGAGCGCGGCGAGCACGAGAGCAACGCCGAGCTGGCGTGCGAGCCGGACGCGGCCGCCTGACGTCGCGCGCTCGCACGGCGGTCTGAGGTCGCGACCGAGCGGCGGCTGCTGAGGCCGCCCGGCCTTCCCCTGGGGCCCGGGCGGCCTTTGCCGTCCTCGTCGCCCCTGAGAGGCGCCAGTAGTATCCGCCATCAGGTCGGCAAGGTCCCGTCGGCAGGCGCCGATAGCGCGACGAACGCGACGAACGCGACGACACGCGCAACAGCGCCGACAGCGCGAGCAGCGCCGCACGCGGACCAGCGCCGAGCGCGGGAAGAGAGCAACGCCGACACACTGGGGGAGTAAGCAAGGGCGTCTTCGGTACTCGTGAGGTACGCCGGTCTTCAAGCCGCCGACTCGGACCGGCTAAGCGCTGCCCCCGGTGCAGGCATGGTCCGCACGTCGGGGAGGTGCTCACTTTCTTAAGGGGGGGGATTCCGGTCGCTCCTTCAGTCGTACTGTGGACGGCGAGAGTGAAACAGAGGTACGCCTATCTCCTGATTGGGTACCGCAGGCGGCGCCATCTGCGGAGCCGACTACCTGATCGAGGCCGCACGGTCCGCCCGCGCACACCCCCCGGCGTCAAGATACTTGACTAGGTCAATGACTTAATCAATAATATCGGCCATGGACCGCGCGACCACCCACGGCGCCTCCGAGTTCGACCAGGGCCTCTTCCAGCACGAGTCCGGCGGGAGCTACCTGCACCTCATGCGCGAGATGCTGCTCACCTACCGGCTGCTGGTGCGCCGGCTCTCGGAGGAGACCGGTCTCTCCGGCGCGCAGTTCGAGCTGCTGCGGCAGATGGCGATCGCCGGCGGCCGCTCCACGACGTCGGCGCTCGCTCGCGAGCTCGGCGTCGACCCCGCGGCCGTGACCCGGCTGGTGGCGGCGCTGGAGAAGCTCGGGCTCGTCAGTCGGGAGGACGACGAGCGAGACGGCAGGCGGCGGCCGGTGGTGCTGACGCCCGCCGGCCACGACTTCATGGTCCGTCTGCATGCGCAGCTGCACGAGCGCGAGGACGCGCTCGCGGCGTCGCTGGACCCGGAGTCCGTCGAGGTCGCCATGGGCGTCCTTCAGACCATCAGAAGTGTGCTCGATCCCGGCGCCGCCCGGCGCCGGGTCTGACTCCCTCCAAGGAGGCTCCCGTGAACGCTGCAAGTGGACAGCGGCACGCCCGCACCTCGGTCGCGGGCAGCGACCGCGCCTGGAACCAGCGCGCCTTCGTGGCCACGGGGGCGGTGCTCTCCGGCCTCGCGCTGCCGGTCACCGGGCTGCTCGACCACGCCGCGGGCGGATCCTCGGCCGCGGACGCCGTCGGCTGGTCGATCGCCCACACCTCGCTGGCTGCGCTCTTTGTCGGCTTCTGCGCCTGGCACGTCGCGCTGAACCGGCGCGCGCTGTGGCGCTACCTGCGCACCGCGGTGCCGGCCTCCGGCCGGCCGGGCGGCGCGGCTCGCTCGCGTGAGGTTCTCATCGCCGCTGCGCTGGTCGGCGGCGTGCTCGCCGCGACCGTCCTCCACGCGCTCGTCGAGGGGTGACGGCGGTGGCCGCGTTCGCTGAGCGCATCCGCTCGCTGCTTCCGCCTCACCAGCACAGCATCGGGACCGACCACGTCCTGCTCGACCGCCGGCAGTGCGAGGCCTGCTGGGAGTGCATCGAAGCGTGCCCCAAGGAAGTGCTGCGCGCCGTCTCGATCGGCCCGCACCGGCACGCGGTCGTGGACCGTCCGGAGGACTGCACGGGCTGTCTCGCCTGCGTGAAGGCCTGCGAGTCGGGAGCGCTGACGAGGCGCGAGTCGGCCTGAGGACCATCGCTCTCGCTGTTTCGTCAGGCCCCCACCGGGAATCGGTGGAGCACCGGCGGAAGGAGACAGAGATGGCGGAGACCCCGACCCGACAGCTGGCCGAGGAGCACGAGTACGTCATGCTCGTCGTGGGCGCGATGGACGCCGAGGCCGACTACATCGAGCGCACCGGCGAAGTCCACGTGGAGCGCGTGACCCAGATGATCGACTTCACGCGCAACTTCACCGACGGCGACCACCACGCCAAGGAGGAGGACCTCCTCTTCCCGCTGCTCGAGGAGCGGAGCACGGCGGCCGGCGGCACGATCAGCGTCCTGCTCAGCGAGCACGAGGCGGCGCGAGACTGCATCCGCGCCATCGACAGGTCGCTGCCCGACGCCCTCGGCTCCGACGACGAGCGCGCGGCGGCGGCGCGCGGCGTGATCGTCGAGAACCTGAGGCTCTACGCCTTCCTCCTGCCGCTGCACATCGGCAAGGAGGACACCGTCCTCTTCTCGCTGACCGACAAGCTGCTCAGCGTGCAGGAGCAGGACCTCCTCGCGCGGGAGTTCGCCCGGCTCGGCACGACGCCGGGGGCGGCGGCCATGGTGGAGCGCTATCACCGCCTGGCGCACGAGCTCGCGACGCCGCCGGCGGACTGAGAGCACGTCGTGAGCGAGGACCTGCTGCGAACGACGGCCGAGCGCGCGCTCCGGTACCTGCGTGAGCTACCGGAGCGCAGCGTGGCGCCCGAGGTCGACGGGCTCGTCGGGCTGGAGCGCTTCGACGAGCCTCTGCCAGAACGGCCGAGCGACCCCGAGAGCGTGATCGCGCTCCTGGACGAGGCCGGCTCGCCGGCGACGATGGCCTCGGCCGGTCCCAGGTTCTTCGGCTTCGTGATCGGCGGGTCGCACCCCGTGGCCGTGGCGGCCGACTGGCTGGCCACGGCGTGGGACCAGAACGCCGGCGCCTCGACGGCCTCTCCGGTGGCTGCGACCCTCGAGCAGGTGGCGCAGCGCTGGCTGGTCGAGCTCTTCGGTCTGCCGCCCACTACGGTCGCGGGCTTTGTGACCGGCGCGACGATGGCGAACCTCAGCGCGCTGGCGGCGGCCCGGCACGCCGTCCTGATGCAGGCCGGCTGGGACGTCGACGAGCGAGGGCTCGCCGGGGCCCCGCCGGTCACCGTGATCGTCGGCGACGAGGTGCACCCGTCGCTCGTCAAGGGACTCGGCCTGCTCGGACTCGGGAGGAGCAGCGCGGTCAGGGTGCCGGTGGACGGCCAGGGGCGCATGCGCGCGGACGCGCTGCCGGCCATCTCCGGTCCTACCATCGTCTGCGTGCAGGCGGGCAACGTGAACACCGGCGCCTTCGACCCGGTGGAGGAGATCACCGCCCAGGCCCACGAAGCCGGGGCCTGGGTCCACGTGGACGGCGCCTTCGGCCTCTGGGCGGCGGCGGCGCCCGAGCGCGCGCACCTGGTGCGCGGCATCGGGACCGCCGACTCGTGGGCGACCGACGCGCACAAGTGGCTCAACGTGCCGTACGACAGCGGCCTCACCTTCGTGCGCGACCCCGAGCCGCTGCGCGCGGCGATGGGCGTGACCGCCGCGTACCTGCCCGACAGCATGATGCGCGAACCCGCGGCGCACGCGCCGGAGCTCTCGCGCCGGGCGCGCGGCGTCGCCGTGTGGGCCGTGCTCCGGGCGCTCGGCCGCTCGGGCCTCGCCGATCTCGTCGAGCGCGACTGCCGCCACGCCACGGCCTTCGCCCAGGGATTGACGACGGCGGGCTTCGAGATCCTGAACGACGTCGTCCTGAACCAGGTGCTCGTCTCGTTCGGCGACGAAGACACGACGCGCCGCGTCGTCGCCGCCGTCCAGGAGGACGGCACCTGCTGGGCCGGCGTCACCGTGTGGCAAGGCCGGACGGCGATGCGCATCAGCGTCTCCGGCTGGTCGACCACCGCGGACGACGTGGAACGCAGCCTTGCGGCGATGGTGCGCGCCGCCTCTTAGCGGCAGCGCGCTGCAGGGAAGAGTCGGACCATGGAGCGACGCAGGATAGGACGGCTCGAGGTCTCGATCGCCGGGCTCGGCACCAACAACTTCGGCCGGCGCCTGGACGCGGCGGCGACCCGCGCCGTGGTCGCCGCCGCGCTCGACGCCGGCGTCACGCACTTCGACACGGCCGACATCTACGGCGATGGGCTCTCCGAGGAGTACCTCGGCCGGGCGCTCGGCGCACGGCGCGGCGAGGTGACGATAGCGACCAAGTTCGGCTACCACGGCGCCCCTCGGCGCTACGTCAAGCAGGCTGATTGGGTCCCGCACGCGGTCGAGTCGAGCCTGCGTCGTCTGGGAGCCGACGGGCTCGACCTTCTCTACTACCACAAGCCCGATCCGGCGACCTCGCTGCTGGAGACGCTCGAGGTCATGAACGGGCTGGTCGAGCGAGGCCTCGTGCGCGAGATCGGCTGCTCGAACTTCTCGGCCGCGCAGCTGGACGAGGCGGCCGCCGCGGCCTCTGAGCAGGGGCTGCGCGACTTCGCCGTCGTCGAGAACCACTACAACCTCTTCGAGCGCGCACCGGAGGACGAGGTGCTGGACACCGCCGGCCGGCTGGGCATGGCGTTCGTCCCCTTCTTCCCGCTCGCTTCCGGCCTGCTGAGTGGGGCCTACCGCCGCGGGAAGCCGACGCCGCGCGGGTCGCGCCTCGGCGGCGACGGACGGCCGGCGGAAGAGGTGATCGGCAGCCACGAGCTCGACGTCATCGAGCGCCTGGCCGCCTACGCAGAGGCACGCGGCCACACGCTGCTCGAGCTTTCGCTCTCGTACCTGGCCGCGCACACGCCGGTGGCCTGCGTCATCGCCGGCGCGACCTCGCCCGCGCAGGCGCGCGCCAACGCGGCTGCGACCGGCGCCTGGGTGCTCGCCGGCGGCGAGCTCGACGCCGTCCGGGAGTTGCTCGACGCCTGACGTGCGTGACCGCCCGCCGGCGGGGAATCTCAGAGTACAGGGGGCCGCCACGGCGGCCGGGGCCCGATGCTTGCCGCGAAGGAGCCACAGCAAGGCGGGCGCCGTCGGCTCATCGCGCCGCGCCGCCCGCGTAAGACGCGGCAGGGCGGAGGTACCCCATGTCCCGCGCAGTGAAGTACGTGTTCGGAGGCGCGACCCTCGTGGCGCTGGTCGTGATCGCGCTCCTGTTGTACGCCGTCGTCAGCGGCCCCAGCCCGGACGACGCAGCCGGCGCCATTCCATCTCCGGTGACGAGCGCCTCGAGCGCGACGGTCCCGCCGGGGACGGCGTTCTCTCCGGCCGCCATCTTCCAGAAGAGCGCGGCCGGGGTCGTCCTCGTGCAGTCCACCTTCAAGGGCGCCGCGGTAGGCGGCTTCGGCGGCGGGAGCGCGCAGGCGCTCGGCAGCGGCTTCGTCGTGGACTCCGGCGGCACGATCCTGACCAACGCGCACGTCGTGATGGAGAATGGCGTCAAGGCCTCTTCGGTGACCGTCGCCTTCCGTCAGGGACAGGATCAGACCACCGCACAGATCAAGGCCAAGGTCCTCGGCGTCGACCCCACCAGCGACGTGGCCGTGCTCCGGGTGGATCCATCGGGGCACCAGCTGACCCCCTTGCCGCTCGGTGACTCGTCCAAGGTGGGGATCGGCCAGTGGGTCGTCGCCATCGGCAATCCCCTGGGCTTCGACTTCTCGCTGACGCAGGGGATCGTCTCCGGCCTCGGCCGCGACCTGCGGGCTCCCAACGGCGCACTGATCCCCGACGGCATCCAGACCGACGCGGCGATCAACCAGGGCAACTCCGGAGGCCCGCTGCTCGACCAGAACGGCAACGTGATCGGCATCAACGAGCAGATCGCCTCGACCTCGGGCAGCTTCAGCGGCCTCGGCTTCGCGATCCCCATCAACTCGGCCAAGTCGGTGATGCAGCAGCTCACGACGACGGGGACGGCAAAGCACGCGTTCCTCGGCATCGAGGGTCAGACGATCACCCAGCCGCTGGCCGGCGCCCTGAAGCTCCCGGTGAACGAGGGCGTGCTGGTGGTGTCCGTCCAGAAGGGCACGGCCGCGGCCGCGGCCGGCATCCGGGGCGGCACGCAGACAAGGGTCATCCAGGGCCTGCCGCTGCGGATCGGCGGTGACGTCATCACCAAGCTGGACGGACAGCCGCTGACGAGCATGGACCAGCTCGCCGCCGCCATCGCCGGGAAGCAGCCGGGCGACAAGGTGACGCTGACCGTGACGAGCAGCGGAGGATCGCCGCGGGACGTCACGATCACGCTGGGCAACCGGCCGGGAGGGTGACGCTTGCGCGCGTGAGATGACGACACCGGGGCAACCACACAGTATGGAACGGCCCCGGGAACAGCGATGAGCGAGCAGCCGATCATCCTCGTCGTCGACGACGACATCTCCAGCCTGACCATCACCGAGCAGGAACTGCGCAAACGGTATGGCAGGGACTACCGGGTGCTGGCGCGCCAGTCGGCAGTGGCGGCGCTCGACGAGCTCCGCCGCCTCCAGGAAGCGGGCCAGCCGGTAGCCCTCATCCTGGCCGACCAGATCATGCCGGAGATGGCCGGCACCGACTTCCTCGGCGAGGCGCGCGCGATCGACCCGGTCGCCAAGCGCGTCATGCTCGTCTCGTGGGGCGACCGCAGCTCGCCGCAGGCGATCCTGACGGGCTGCGCCGTCGGCCAGATCGAGTTCTTCATCACCAAGCCCTGGCACACGGCTCCGGATGAGCGCTTCCACCGTGAGGTGGCGGGCTTCCTCTACGAGTGGTCCCGCCTGCAGCGTCCGGTGTACGAGGCCGTCCGCCTCGTCGGCGAGCGCTGGTCCGCACGCTCACACGAGCTCCGTGACCTGCTCGGCCGCAACGGCGTGGCCTATGGGTTCTACGACGCCGACTCCGCTGAGGGCCGGCAGATCCTGCAGGATGCCGGCGTGGATGAGGCCCCGCAGCTGCCGGTCGCCATCGTGTTCGGCGGCCGGGTGCTCGTCGACCCGAGCAACCGCGAGGTCGCGGAATCGCTCGGGGTGCGCAGCCGGCCTTCCGCCGACGAGTGCGACCTGCTGGTCGTCGGCGCCGGGCCGGCCGGTCTGGCCGCCGCGGTCTACGGTTCTTCGGAGGGCCTCAGCACGGTAGTGCTCGAGCGTGAGGCCCTCGGTGGTCAGGCGGGGCAGAGCACGATGATCCACAACTATCTGGGCTTCCCGGCCGGCATCTCCGGCGACGAGCTGACCTTCCGCGCTTACGAGCAGGCGTGGCAGTTCGGGTCCGAGTTCCTGTTCTCCAACGAGGCCGTCTCCCTCCGCGACGAGGGCGGGCTCTCCGTCGTGCAGCTCTCCGACGGCGCCACACTGCGCGCCCATGCCGTCGTCTTGAGCATGGGCGTCAGCTATCGGCGGCTGGCGATGCCGAGGCTCGATTCGTTCCGCGGCGCCGGCGTCTTCTACGGCTCGGTGTCCGCCGAGGCACGTTCGCTCGTCGACCTGGAGGTCTTCGTGGTCGGCGGCGGCAACTCGGCAGGGCAGGCGGCGGTCCACCTCGCCAAATACGCCCGTCACGTCACGCTGATCACGCGCGGCGACGGACTCACCGACTCGATGTCGCGCTACCTCGTCTCCTTCCTCGAGAACATCGAGAGGATCTCCATGCGCCCGAGGACCGTGGTCGTGAACGGCGACGGCGACACCAGGCTGCGGCAGCTGACGCTCGAGCAGCTCGACAGTGGGGAGCGCGAGGTCGTGCCCGCCGACGCGCTCTTCGTCATGATCGGCGCCGACCCGCACACCGGCTGGCTCCCGGCGGAGATCGCTCGCGACGAGCACGGGTTCGTGCTCACCGGGCCGGACGTCGCCGGCGCCGACCTGCCACGACCCTGGCCGCTGGAGCGTCTGCCACTCGCCCTCGAGACCAGCCTGCCGGGCGTGTTCGCCGCCGGCGACGTCCGGGCGGATTCGGTCAAGCGAGTCGCATCCGCCGTCGGCGAGGGTGCGGTGGCCGTGCGGCTCGCGCAGCAGCACCTGGCGGCTGGTCGACTTCGTCCGGCCGCCTGAGCCGCAGCGCTGAACCTCCCGCTCGAACCGTCCGCCCATGTTTGCCGATCTTGCGGTGAGGTAGTTGGACTGAAACAGTCCGCATTTCTCCTCCCTCCGGAGTCGTCCCATGACCGAAGAACTCTCCTCGCCGCGAGACAGCGTCGCCGCGAACGACGCGGAATCCGACGCGGCGACCACGGACCGTGCGACCCAGGTTCCTCGCCGGCTGGGCCTCGCGCTCGTCGTCATCGCCGCCGCCCAGCTGATGATCGTCCTCGACGCCACGATCGTGAACGTCGCGCTGCCACACATGCAGCGCGCCCTCGGCTTCAGTGGTACCGGGCTCGAATGGATCGTCACCGCTTACTCGCTGGCCTTCGGCAGCCTGCTGCTGCTCGGCGGCCGGCTCGGCGACATCTACGGCCGCCGGCGCGTCTTCATGACCGGCATCCTGCTGTTCTCGCTGGCCTCGCTGGTCGGCGGCTTCGCCACCTCGGAGTGGTGGCTGCTCTCGGCGCGCGCCGTGCAGGGGGCGGGGGCCGCGCTCGCTGCTCCTACGGCCCTCGCGCTGATCGCCACGACCTTCCCGATGGGCGCGCCGCGCAACCGGGCGCTCGGGGTCTGGGCCGGCATGGCCGGCGCAGGCGGCGCCATCGGCCTGCTGCTCGGCGGCATCCTGACGACCTACGTGTCGTGGCGCTGGGTGTTCTTCGTCAACGCGCCCATCGGCCTGATCGTGGCCGCGCTCGCTCCTATGGCTCTGGTCGGCGGCGGACGCCTGAAGCGCCGTCTCGACATCCCCGGCGTCGTGACCAGCACCGCCGGCCTGGCGCTGCTGGTCTACGGTCTCACGCACGCCGCCGCGGGACAGGACGGCGTCTCGCACTGGGGTGACTCGGTGACGATCGCCTCGCTCGCCGGAGCGGTCGCCCTGCTCGTCGGCTTCGTCTTCATCGAGCGGTACGTGAAGGAGCCCGAGCTGGACCTGAACCTGCTGCGCTCTCGCCGTCGGTCCGGGGCCTACATCATGATGCTGCTGCTCGGCACGGCGATGTTCGCCGTCTTCTTCTTCCTGACCATCTACGTGCAGACGGTCTGGGGGTACAGCGCCGTGAGGGCCGGCCTCGCCTGGCTGCCCTTCCCGATCATGCTGATCGCGATCAACATCTTCGTGGCGCGCGTGCTGGTCACAAAGGTCGGCGTGCGGCCGCTGCTGATGGCCGGCCCCCTGTTCGCCGGACTCGGCTTCATGCTGCTGTCGCGGCTGTCTCCCACCGGCAACTACTGGGTCAACCTGCTCGGGCCCATGGTGGTGCTCAGCATCGGCATGGGTCTGATGTTCGTGCCGCTGACCCTGATGGTCGTCGCGCACGTGCGTCACGATGAGGCGGGCGCGGCCTCCAGTCTGCTGAACATCGGCCAGCAGGTCGGCGGCTCGATCGGGCTCGCTGCGATCGGGACGGTCGCCTGGACCTCGGTCGCGCACACGGTGCGCGACTCGATGGCCGCGGCGGCTGCGAGCGGCGGCGCCGCCGCGACCGGCGGAGCCTCGAGCGCAGGATCGGGAGTCGCCGGCATTCCGCCGGAGATCCTCTATCACGGCCTCACGGTCGGGTTCTCGACCGGACTCATGATCGCCGGCGTCGTCGCGCTGAGCGGCTTCTTCGTCGCGATCGTGACGACGTGGACGCCCGGGCGCTTCCGGCTGCGCTCCGCCCGGCACGACAGTGACCCGTCGTGCGACGAGGTGCTCGGCACGTGTGACCCGGCGGCGCTGGCGCCGGCCGGGGCCACCGACTGAGCGCGCACAGACGAACGGGGCGGGGAGGCTCTTCGGCCACCCCGCCCCGTTCTGCGTCCCACCCCGTTCTCGGGGGTCTCTGCACTGCTGGGCCGCTGCGTCAGCTCGCGTCGCCCTCGGGCCCGACGAGCTTCCAGCCGGCCTGCCAGCTCCAGCCGTTCTTCATCTGCAGGGAGATGTTGAGCCAGGCCATGCCCTCGAGGTAGCGAGCCATCGCCAGTCCGCCGACGTCGACGGGGTTGAAGCCGATGCCCTCGGCGAGGCCGAGGACGGTCGCCTTGGCGTCTTCGTCGTCGCCGGCCACGTAGCCGTCCGCGCGCAGGCCCGACACCGCCGGGTCGGCCTGGCGCGAGGCGAACGCGGTGTTGAACGCCTTCACGACGCGGGCGCCGGGGACCTGCGCCTGGATGGTCTCGGCGCCGGACGTCCCATTGGTCGCCAGGCCCGAGTAGTCGGCCTTGAGCGGGTTGGTGGCGTCGACGACGACCTTGCCGTCGAGCGCCGGGCCGATCTCGGCGAGCACGTCGGGTACCGCCGTGTACGGCACGGCCAGCACCACGACCTCTGCGCCCTCGACCGCCTCGCGGTCCGAGGCGGCCGCCCGCGCGCCTGTCGCTTCCGCCAGGGCGCGCGCCGACTCTCCGCCGGCCGAGCTGACGGTGACGCTGTGACCGGTCCTGATGGCCGATCCCGTGAGCGCCGTGCCCACGTTCCCGGCTCCGATGATGGTGATGTTCATGGTGGTCCTCTCTCCAACTCTTTGCTTCCGCAATAATTCTAGCCGGGACTATTTCATCTGAAACATGGGTACAACGATCGCATGAAGCGTTCTCCGACAGATCATGACCGCCAGCGCGCCGCCCTGGAGTTGTGGGCGGAGCTCACCTCCGTCACCGGCGCTGTTCGCACGCGGCTGGAGCAGCGGCTCGATGCCGAGCTCGGCGTGCTGCCCGAGGAGGCCGAGCTGCTGGCGCGGCTCGGCGAGGCGCCCGAGCAGCGTCTGCGCATGGCGGATGTCAGCCGGTCGCTGCGCCTCAGCAAGAGCGGCGTGACCCGGCTGGTCGATCGCCTCTCGGATCGAGGGCTCGTGGTCCGCGCCGCCTGCCCCAAGGACAGGCGCGTCGTGTACGCGGGCCTCACCGACGAGGGTCGCCGGGCGGCGGCCGTCGCGGCGCCCGCCGTCGCGGCCGGCGTGGCCGAGCAGCTGGCCGGCCGGCTCTCCGCAAATCAGCTCGATGCGCTCACGGCGTCCCTGCGGGCGATGCGCGAGCCTTACGCGGCCGGCGCCTGAATCACCAGCCCGGCCAGTCCATCCCCCCAGATCCTTCGGGAGCACCCATGGCTACCACGACAGAATCCCTGAAGCTCGACCCTCCGACGCTCGACGCGGGCACCGACATCGGCCACGTCCACCTCAAGGTCTCGGACCTCGACCGCGCACTGGCGTTCTACCAGGGCGTGCTCGGCTTCGAGCTCACCGGCAGGCTCGGCGACCAGGCCGCCTTCGTCTCGGCGGGCGGCTACCACCACCACATCGGCCTGAACACCTGGGAGTCGCGCGGCGGCTCGCCGCCTCCGCGCGGGACGACCGGCCTCTATCACGTCGCCATCCGCTATCCGACGCGGCCGGCGCTGGCGCGCGCGCTGCGCGCGCTCATCGAGCGCCGGTATCCCATCGAGGGCGCGTCCGACCACGCCGTGAGCGAGGCCATCTACCTGCACGACCCGGACGGCAACGGCATCGAGCTGTACTGGGACCGGCCCCGCGACGAGTGGCCGGTCGATGCGGAGGGCAACTACGCGATGGTCGTCGAGGCGCTCGACCTCGAGGGGCTGCTGGCCGAGGCCGACGAGAGCTGAGCGCCGGCGCCCCTCACTCCGCCAGCGGCACGGTGTCCCAGTCCGACGGCGCGAACGCCGCGCCGGGCTCGGCACCGACGACGAACATCGTGGTGCCGGCCTCGAGCGCCACGGCGCCGCGCGTGGTCGCCGGGTCGGGGACGTAGAGGAAGGTCCCGGCGGGGGCGTCGATCTCCTCGCCGTCGACCCGGTAGGTGGCGTGGCCGCTCACGATCAGAAAGAGCTCCTCGTGCCGCGCCTCGACCTCGTCGTGGTCGTGGGTGAGGACGTCGCCCGCCGCGGTGGCGCGCGCGAGAGCGGTGCCGAACGAGCCGATGTCGAAGATGCGCCGCACCGGCTTCCACTCGGTCCCCGGCGACGAGCCCTCTTCGAACGGCAGGTCGTCGATGTGGGCGACCTTGTACGTCGCTTCGTTCTCCGGTGCGGTCATGATGGCGTCCTCTCGTCGCGGGGTCGTGGCTGCAGTCTATCGCGCAGCGAAGGGGCGGGAGGCCCTAACGGCCTCCCGCCCCTGTCTCGCGGGTAGCTGAGCGGACTGTCAGTGGCAGAGCGTCAGTGCGCCACGCGGGCGAGCACGTCGGCGGTGCCGAGCTTGACCTTGTCCGGGAGCGCGGTGCCGAAGGTGGCGTTCACGGCGCCCATGGCGGTCGCATTGAGGGTCACGCCGACGTTCTTGATGCTCACGATACGCGCGGCCTCCCTTGGTGAACTTCTTGATCTGGGCGCTGCCCAGGTCGAGGTCGGCGATGGCAACCGCGTCTCCGCCGTTCACGACTGGCGGTGAGGTAGGGCGCGCCGGTGATGTGGATCGTGAACTTGGCCAGGCTCAGCGCCTTCCAGCCCATGCCGTCACGCTGCGCGAGGAGGATGCCGCCGGAGTGGCGGATGTAGCCGGCCAGCGTCTTGGCGTCGACCTTGCCGGTGGTGACGGGGAAGGTGTAGCGGGCGGCGTCGGAGGTCGGGGTGACGCTGCTGGGGGCGATCGGCAGCGGGATGATGCCCGCGCCGAAGAGGGCGGAGGTCGTCGCTGGATCCGTGGTGAGCGTGGTACGCATGCCGTCGAGCTTCACTTTGGCCGCCTGCGCCTGCGGCGCGGCGACGAAGGACGAGCAGACTGAGGCTGAGCACGAGTGGCGAGGCCGAGCAGACCGAGGCCTGCCGGGCGACGTATCGCGATGCTTGAAGCCTTCATGGGGGCACCCTTCCTTGAGTCGACCGGCTTGGCGCCGGTGCATCGATGTACTTGACGAGGTCTTTGTACCCGTAATAAAGTAACTCAATCATGAAGTGACTTCACGAAGGAGGGGAGACCGTGGACGACGGACAGCGGGACTACTCGGCGATGGACCTGGCGATGGCGGTGCGGCGCCTCGACCTCATGATGTCGCAGATGCACCTCGAGATGTCCGAGCGCCTGGGCCTCTCCGCGGCGGAGCTGCTGGCGCTCGCGCATCTCTCGCTCGACGGGCCGCTCGGGCCGACCGACCTGACGCACCGGCTGCACATGACCACCGGTGCGATGACGGCGATGCTGGACAGGCTCGCGGAGCGCGACTACGTCGTCCGCGAGCCCCACGAGACCGACCGCCGCCGCATCATGGTCCGCCTCACGCGCAGCGGCCGCGACCGGATCTTCACGCAGGTCCACGGGATGGCCGACAGCGTGGTCGCCGCCTCCGAGCGGCTCGACGCAGAGCAGCGGCGGACCGCCGCCGCCTACATCGAGGAGATCGCCGGCGTGATCAGCGCGCCGGCCGAGTGACCGGCGCGAACGGCTGACGCCGGCGCGCCCGGGGAAGGCTGAACGCCGGCATCTGGAGGCTGAACTGATGGAATCCGTCTGGGACTATCCGCGGCCGCCACGGGTGGAGGCCAGCCAGCGGCGGGTGCGCGTCGAGTTCGCCGGCGAGGTGATCGCCGAGACGACGCGCGCCTACCGGGTGCTCGAGACCAGCCACCCGCCGGTCTACTACATCCCGCCGGAGGACGTGCGCAGTGAGTTCCTGCGCCCGAGCCGGCGGCACACGTACTGCGAGTTCAAGGGCCAGGCGAGCTACTACGACCTCGTGGTCGGCGGGCGCGAGGTCCGCGACGTCGCCTGGTACTACCCCGAACCCACCGCGCGGTTCGAGGCGATCCGCGACCACCTCGCCTTCTACCCCGGCCGGGTGGACGCCGCCTGGGTCGACGACGAGCAGGTCGTGGCGCAGGAGGGCGACTTCTACGGCGGCTGGATCACGTCCGAGATCGAGGGCCCGTTCAAGGGGCCGCCCGGCACCGGCGGCTGGTAGCCGTCCGCGCCGCGCCGCCGCGCCGCACCGCACGCGCCGCATCGCACGCCGCCGCACCGGTCCTCGCTGGCGACTTGGCCTTGGTAGCTCTCGAAGGTATCAAGGCCAAGTCACTGGCGGGCCACTCCCGACGGCCGCGCTGAGGACCGCGCGCCTACCTATCCGGCGAGGCCGACCGACCCACTCGTCCCCGGGCGCGAAGAGGCGGGGCCCGTCGGCTCCGCCTCTCAAACGCGTGCCGTCAGCCCCTGGTGTCGGACGCGCCGTCAGGTACCGCTTTCGGACGCGCCGTCCGCGGCGGCGCGCGGTCGCTCACCTGCAGCGAGAGCGGATCAGTAGTCGGTCAGCCTCTTGGGGTCGTCGGGGCCGGCGACGATCTGCGGCGCCTGGGAGCGGAGCTCGATGAGCTTCTGCCGGAGCTCCGCCTGCAGGCGCCCGATCTCGCCCTCGGCCTCCACGCGCTTGGCGCGGCCGTCCTCCTGGATGCGGATCGTCTCCTCGAGCGTCGCGATGAGGTCGGCGTTGACCTTCTGCAGCGTCTCCACGTCGACCACGCCGCGCTCGACCTCGCGGCCCACCTTGGCCGAGCCGTCGCGGAGCAGCTCGGCGTTCTTGGCCAGCAGCTCGTTGGTCGTGTCCGTCACCTGCTTCTGCAGCTCCACGGCCTTCTGCTGCCGGTAGAGGCTGATGGCGATGACGATCTGGTTCTTCCACAGCGGGATCGTCGTGAGGATGGAGCTCTGGATCTTCTCGACGAGGTTCTGGTCGTTGCCCTGGATGAGGCGGATCTGCGGCGCCGTCTGGATGGCGATCATGCGCGTGAGCTTGAGGTCGTGGATGCGGCGCTCGAACCTGGTCGCGGCCTGCTGCAGGTCGGCGAGCCGCTGCGCGGCCATGACGTCGCTGGTGGCCGCGACCTCGGCCTCGAGCGCCGGGATCTTGACCGCGTGCAGCTCCGTGAGCGCCTGCTCGCCGGCGGCGATGTAGACGTCGAGCTGCTTGAGGTAGTCGAGGTTGAGCTCGTACATCTTGTCGAGCACGGTCATGTCCTTGAGCAGCGCCATGCGCGAGCGCTCGAGGGCGTCGATGATCTTCTCGATGCTCGTCGCGACCTTCTGGTAGCGGGCCGAGAAGCGGTCGAAGGTGTTGGCGAAGCGGCCCAGGATCGGGATCTTGCCCTTGGTACCGCCGGAGCTCAGGGCGTCGACGTCGATCTCGCGGACCTTCTTGAGGAGGTCCTGCAGGGCTTCGCCGCCGGTCCCGGCGTCCTTGTTGCGCACGTCGCCCAGCAGCGAGTCGGCGAAGTTGGCGATGCGGCTCTGCGCCGGGAGGCCGTAGGCGAGCACGGACTGGGCGTCGCCGACGTCCACCTGCTTGCTGATCTCGGCGACCCGCTGCAGGTCGGTCGGCGACAGCGGTCCCGCGGCGGGCTGGTCGCCGCCGACGGCGGCGGGCGTCCCGGTCACCGCCGGGACGTCGGGCACCGCCGGCACGTCCGGAGTCGCCGCCTGGTCTTCGACATCCGAGCCGGTTCCCCAGCTCGTTGGCTCGTCCCGCTTCTGGATGTCGTCGCTCATGACGCCTCCTCTTCCGGCGTACACGAGCGGGCCGCCGTAGGCAGCCCGCTCATGACGCCTCGTTTTCCGGCGTACACGAGTGGGCCGCCGTAGGCAGACCGCTCATCACAGCTCCCCGGTCTGGGTGTACATGGTCTCGCTGCGGACGGTGCGCTCCAGCAGCTCGATCTCACTGTCGAGGTCCATGGCGCGGTCCTCGAGCACGTTCGCCAGCTGGCGGTCGAAGGCCTCCTGCACGACCTTGAGGGAGGCCTCGGCGCGCGCCAGCGTCTGGTTGATCTCCGGCGCGGAGCCGCCGCGCCGGGCGAGGTTCACGTAGCCGTCGACGATGCGCTGCGCGGCGTCCAGGTAGTAGGTGAGGAACCCGCGCGCGGCGTCGAGCTTGCGCGGCTGCGACGCCAGCTCCGCGATGATCTGGTCGGCGGTGCCGCAGAGGCCGACCACCTCGTCGCGCACGGCCGGCTTGCCGATGGAGCTCGCCGTGCTCAGGATCTTGTCCACCTGGCGGCGTGCCGGCTGCAGCGCGTCGGCGGTGCGCTCGTCGATGTTCTTGGGCAGCGTGGGCCGCGCCCCGGCCGCCAGCACCGGCGGCTGCGGCGCGGACGGCAGCGACCGCGGCGAGGCGTCCCCGAACATGATCGCCCTGTAGTAGGGGCGGATGGACAGGGCGTGCACGACCGAAACCGCGGAGACGAGCACCTGCAGCAGGAAGAACGGCCAGAGCGGCAGCACCGTGCCCAGCGACGCGATGGTCAGCAGGAGCGGCACCAGATAGGCGAACCCGAAGAGGATCCACGGTGTGTGCCGTGCCCTCACGCCGACGTACACGAATCCCAGCCAGTTCATGAACCCGAGAGTGAAGGTCCAGAGGATCCAGGCGGAGTGCCGCCACCACCAGCGGAAGCGGGCGCGCGGCCGACTCTCGTCCATGACCTCGCCGACGAGCACGTCGGTCTCGGCCTGCGGCTTGAGCTGCTGGACGTCCTTGACGGCGAGGGCGGGGTGCCCGTTCTGGCACTCGCCATACGGCGTCAGCCAGACCCAGCGTTGACACACGGTACAGTAGCCGCCGAGCGGCATGGTCGGCCCCCTTGGGGTCTTCGGTGACGGTCCTCGATCTCAGGATAGCCCGCGGAGCGCCGAAAGGCACCTGCGCGGGTCCGGGTGTAGGCTTTCCCTTCCACGACGGATGGAACCATCGACACGATGAGAGACGATCCACGACAGATCCTCCGACTTGCAGTCCCGTCGGATCTCCCCGGCGGGCTGGACGCGGCGCGCTCCGGCCACTTCGGCCACAGCCCGAGCTTCACCATCGTCGACGTGATCGACGACGTGATGATCAACACGTTCATGGTCCCCAACCAGCATCATGGGAAGGGTGACCACGGCCTCTCTCAGGTCCTCATGCTCGGCGAGAACTCGGTGGACGTGGTGATCGTCGCCGGCATCGGCCGCAAGCCGCTGCTCACCTGCCTGCAGGCCGGCATGCGCGTGTTCGCCGGCGAGGACCGGTCCACCGTCCGCGCGGTCATCCAGGCGTTCATCGACGCCGAGCTCGTCCCCGTCGGCAACGACGCGACCGCGCTGCACTGACTCTTCGCCCTCCCGGGAATAGACGGCACTACCAGCAACGACCCGGGGGTCCACCGATGCAGGCGCCCACCCAGATAGACCCAGAAGGCCTGGCCGACTACCTCGACGTCATCACGCGCGCCGTCTTCCAGAGCGGCATGAGCTGGCGCGTCGTGGAGGCCAAGTGGGGCGGCTTCCGCGAAGCGTTCGCCGGGTTCGACCCGGTCGCCGTGGCGGCGTACACCGACGACGACGTCGAGCGCCTCGCCGCCGACACGCGCATCATCCGTAACCGCCGCAAGATCGAGGCGACGATCGGCAACGCCCAGGCGATCCTCGCCCTGGACGACGAGCCGGGCGGCTTCGTCGGCTGGCTCCGCTCCCAGGACGATTTCGACGCCACCGTCGCCGCCCTGCGCGGCGAGTTCCGCTTTCTCGGCGACATGGGCGCGTACTACTTCCTCTACGTGGTCGGCGAGGACGTGCCCAGCCACGAGGAGTGGATGGAAAAGCACCCACCGAAGCAACGATGACCGGGGAGGCCCCCTGTGAACGAGCACAAGCACGACGACGCGGAGCTTCGCGAGAAGTTGACTCCGCTGCAGTACGACGTCACCCAGCGTGAGGGCACCGAGGCGCCCTTCCAGAACGAATACTGGGACGAGCACCGCGACGGCATCTACGTGGACGTGGTCAGCGGTGAGCCCCTGTTCAGCAGCAAGGACAAGTACGACTCGGGCAGCGGCTGGCCGAGCTTCACCAGGCCGCTCCGCGACGAGGCCGTGACCACGCGCGAGGACCACAAGCTCTTCAGCACGCGCGTCGAGGTCCGCAGCGCCGGGAGCGACTCGCATCTCGGCCACGTCTTCCCCGACGGCCCCAGGCCGACCGGGCAGCGCTTCTGCATGAACTCGGCGGCGCTGCGCTTCGTGCCGAGGGAGCGGTTGGCGGCCGAGGGTTACGGCGAGTACGACTCGCTGTTCGACGGCGACGACTAGGGCGTAGCATCGGATCATGGGGAGCTACCGCAGTGATGATGAAGCTCTGATCGGCCTCGCGCGCCAGCTCACCGACGCCTACGCTGAGGCGCGCACGCGCGAGGACCAGGACTACGCCTGCGAGTCCATCGCCGAGTTCCTGTCGGAGTTCCGCCAGTCCGCACCGAGCGAGGCGCTCCTCGCCTTCCTCGGCCTGCCGCTGACGGCCGAGACCTACCCGCTGGTGGACGAGGCCCAGATGGCGCTCGCGGCGCGAGGGCCCGCCGTCGTGGAGTTGCTGCTCGAGGCGGTCCTCGGCGCCGTGTACGATCCGGACGGGCCCGCATCGGAGCGCGCTGCCGAGACGATCGACGAGCTACCACGAGGCGAGGCGTGCCTCGGGCTCACCGAGGTGCTCTGCGGCGACGGCGACGATGCGCTCAAGGGCGCGGCCGTCGACGGACTCGTCGCTCTGGGCGGTCTCGCCGAGCCGGACCTCGTGGCCATCCTCGATGACCCCGAGGGCGGCGAGTGGGCAGCGGCGGCGCTCGAACAGATCCGCTTCGAGTTCGAGCACCCGGGCGCCGGCGCCGACGATGAGCTCGAAGACGAGGAGCCGGATGACGACGCCGACGGCGAGCTCGACGATGACGGATTCGGCGCCGCCGATGCGGAGACCGATGCGGTCGTCGATGACGCCGCCGAGGGCGCCGATGCGGTCGTCGACGGCGTCGCCGGGCCGGTTCTCGACGGCGAGCCCGGCGAGGCTCCGGGGCCGGCTTCAGAGCCAGTCTCCGGCCCCGATGGCGGCGTGGTCGACGCAGCCTACGAGGACTTCCTGCGGCGGTTCGAAGAGGACGGTGGCGGCGAGCCGTCGTCCTAACGTCGCTCAATGCGTTCTGAACACAGGCTTCACATTCACTTGCGAGAGTAGCCCCAAGCCAAGAACGGCTATGACGGTTGCCCCCCCGACCGTCTCAGGGTCCGGCTGAGTCACGGTGCGCCCCCACCGAGCCGGTCACCCGCCAGCCCGGCCGCGCCTTCCTCCTGGCGCCCGGGCGCCGTTGGCCCCTCTGGGCCGCGGCGAGCGCACGGCGCTCGCCGCGGCCCATCCCCTTTTCTGGGATTGGATCTGGTGCGCGGACCTACGCGGCCCGACGATCACCAGCCGCGGCGACCTGCCTGGGCGCTCCGCCCTCGGCGAAGAGCCTGTAGCCCTCGAGGTAGCGGCCGTAGTGCCGGGCGACGCTCAGCTCGTCCGTCCGCGAGTCGAGAGTGAGGACCACGCGGGTGTGATCGCCGTCGATGATGTAGAACTCGGCGTCGCCGGACTCGGTGACGTCGTCGCTCGGGTCCAGGGTCACCGTCCGCTCTGGACTGAGGGCCCTGCCGATGATGCTTCGGTACGCGTACTCGCGAAGCTTGCGCGAGGCCTCATCGACCGGCAGCGCCACGATTGTGGAGAGTGCCGTCGAGTGCATGATTCACCTCTTAAGTGTGGCTGAAGAGCACTCGGAGTATTCCCTGGGGCTCCATGCGCCGGTCAGTCCGAGGGCACGGCCTCACGCGGGCGCAACACTCCGTCACACCGCCGCAACACTCGGCGCGCAGCAGCGAGCCTCGCACCAGCGGCGGACGGTCTTCTTCGCCTCCGGCCACCACGCGCCTGGAGGCGGTCGAAGAACCTCCCCGTCCGCTCGGAGGTGGTCCCGGCCGCGGAAGCTAGGTGAGCTCGTCCGCCGCGAACCGCCGCGCGAACTGCCTCGCGGAGTCCAGCGCGTCCTCAGCCAGCGGACCCTTCATGCCCAGGACGAGGCAGCGCAGGACGACCGGGTAGACCGCGAAGCCGGCGCCCGCGAGCTCGTCGCGGGTCTTGGCGCCTCCGCCGGGGAAGAGCCACTGGTTGTCCTCGCCGTTCTTGGCCGGGTCCTCGTCGAGAGGACCCCAGGTGTCGAAGCAGAGGATCCGGAGGTCGCCGAGCTTCACGGGGTCGAGCTTCTTCGCGAAGCTCCGCGCGCGGCGGCTCATGTTCTTGATGCGCGTGGGGCCGCCGACCGCGAGGAAGTCCGCGCCGGCCACCGGCCGCTTGCGCGGATCGAGCTTCTGCTTGTGCAGATTCACGACGGTGACGGCGTGGCCGAGGGCACGGAACTCCTCGCCCAAGGCTTCGGCCACCTGCCCCGTGTTGCCGTAGTAGCTGTCGTAGACGACGACGCCGTTCATGGCGTCAGTATGTCAGATGGCCGCGACCTCGTGCGCCGCGGCCGCGATGCGCTCCCTGAGGGCGAGGCGCTCCGGCGAGTCCGGATCGGCGTCCACGGCGGCGCAGCTGCCGGGGTGGGAGTAGCGCGCATGCGCGAGGATGTCGAGCTCCAGTCGCTCCAGTGAATAGGCCATGAGATCGAAGTCGCAGTCGGTGACGCCGAGGTCCCGGCACGATACCTCGTACATGATGGAGCCTCCTCTCGCCGGCAGCGCGGTCCACGCCAGCAGGTGCGCACTCCGAGTATTCCCCGGCGCGAGCCGCAGAGGGGGAGGCCGCGGCCGAATGGGGTGCGTGGGAGCCGCTTTCTGGGGTGCTCACCCTACGGAGGAGCGGAGTCACGCCGCCCCGTGGTAGCGTGAGCTGTCCGCTGACGAACGCCGCCGCTGTGCGGGTGGGGAGGGAAGACGATGGGCTGCTGTCTGATCATCGGTGTGCTGGCGGCCTCGCCACGCTTCATCCTGCTCGGCCTCTGGCTGTTCACCGACTACCTCAGCCGCATCGGCCTGCCGTTCATCTGGGGGTTCATCGGCTTCCTCCTCGTGCCGTGCACGACGATCGCCTACGCCATCGCCGAGAACTCGTTCGGCGGGCTGCAGGGATGGGGGACCGTGGTGTTCGCCGCGGGGATCATCCTCGACATCCTGCTCTACGCCGGCGGGCGCAGAGGACGGCAGGAGCAGCACGCGACCTGAGCAGTGCCGGTTGCGGCGGGACCGCTGCGCCGATCATGCGCTCGTGTGGGGCGCGGCGCCTGCGGCCGGCGGCGGCGGAGGGACGGCTTCCCCGGTCAGCACCGCCGCCGGCCGCAGGCGCCACACGTCTTTGACGAGCAGCACCCAGTAGGCCGCCAGCAGTCCCAGGATGCCGGTGATCCAGCACATGGTCGTCACCCCGAACCGCTCGGCGAGCGGGCCGGCGACCGCCAGGCCGAGCGGCCACAGCGCCAGTGAGGACATCCAGTCCCAGGCCGTGACGCGGCCGAGCGACTCCTTGGCGATCTGCGTCTGCAGGGTCGTGTTCCACACCGCGACGAGGATGCCGACGGCCACGCCGCGGAGGACGTAGACGCCGCCGAGCACCCATGGGTTCCCGAAGATGGCGAGCGCCAGCGGCGCCGCCACGGCGGTGCTGCCCGTGAGCGTGACGGTGATCATCGGCCGCTTCGGCCGGTAGCGCATCGCGATGGCCATCCCGACGATCATGCCGGCGCTGAAGACGGCCTGGAGCCAGCCCCACGCCACGGCGCCGTAGCCCTCCTCGCGCAATCCGAGTGGCCCCAGGATCTGGAACGGCGCGATGACGATGCAGAGCACGAGGCAGACGCGCAGCAGCATCACCCAGAGCCAGGTGCGCGACTTGACCTCGCGCCACCCGGCGCGCAACTCCGCGCCGAAGCCGTGGACCGCGGCTGCCGCCTTCGTCACTGCCGGCACGTGCAGTCTGGCGAGGAAGGCGGCGCTGACGAGGAAGGTGGCGCCGTCGATGGCGATCGCGCCGCCGGGGCCGATGACGGCCACCAGCACGCCGGCCACGGCCGGTCCGACCATCCAGCCGAAGTTGTCGCTGATGCCCATGAGCGCGTTGGCCTGCTGCAGCTCTCCGGCCGGCACGATCTGCGGCAGGATGGCGCCGGCCGCCGGGCGGAAGAAGGCCTCGGCGGCGCCGTGACAGGCGGCGAGCACGGCGAGTTGCCAGATCTGCGCCGTGCCCGTGAGCAGCAGCACGGCGCCGGTGATCTGGACCGCCGCCCTGACGAGGTCGCTGGCCATCATGAGGGCGGCGCGCGGCAGCCTGTCCGCCCACACTCCTCCGACCAGCGCCAGCAGGACCAGCGGCACGCTCTGCGCCGCCAGCACGAGCCCGAGGTCGGTGCCCGAGCCGGTGAGGTCGAGCACGGCGAACGTGAGCGCCACGGGCGTGATGCCGTCGCCGAAGACGGAGACGCTCTGTGCCAGGAACACGTTGCGGAAGTCACGCCGGCGCAGCGCGCCGGCGCCATCACGAAGTCGTGCGGGGACAAAGCGGGAGAGGCTCATACCGCGAGTCTACAAGGGCGCGGGGCGGGGCGGCTGCGCAGCCGCCCCGCCCCGCCTTCTACGACATCTTGGTGGCGCCGCGCGCCGCCCAGAGCGCCATGATCCCAGTCACCGTCGCGAAGCCGAAGGTCACGGCGAACCCGACGATCAGCGAGGTCGAGTCCCAGCCGGTGTTGAGCAGCGAGCGCATGGAGTCGAAGACGTAGGTCGTCGGGTTGATCGTCGCCGCCACCTTGAGCCAGCCGGCGGTGACGTACTCCTTGGGCACGAACGTGTAGCTCAGGAAGATCAGCGGGAAGAAGGCGAAGGTCGCCGCCTGGGCCGCCGCGGCGTTCTTGGTCTTGAGCGCCATGAAGGCGGCGTAGCCGGCGAACGCCATGCCCCACAGGAAGGCGAGCACGACGACGAGGGCGAAACCGAGCGGTCCTGCGGCGACCTTGAGCCCCAGCGCCAGGGCGATCAGCATGACCAGGACGACCTGGGCGGTGAGGACGATCGCGCTCGCGATCATCGGCCCCCAGATCACCGAGAGCCTTCGCGTGGGCGTCAGGAGGAGCTTGGTGAAGTAGCCGTTGTCGATGTCCTTGATGAGCGTCTGCCCGGCGAGGCCGGCGCCGCCGACCGCTGCCGAGACGATGGCGACCGGGAGGATGAACCCCAGATACGTTCCCTGGAACCCCGGCAGTTCGGCGACCGATGAGAGGCCGCTGTTGTAGACGAAGAGGAAGAAGACGCTGATGGCGATGTTGGGGAGGACGGTCGCCGGCTCACGCATGGTGTTGCGCAGCGAGCGGCCGATCAGGAGCACGGTGTCGTTCACGACCTCACCTCCGCGCCGGCGGGGACGTCGTCCGCGCCCTCGTCCACCTCGTGCTCCAGAGCTTCGCCGGTGACGCGAAGGAACACGTCGTCGAGGCTCGGCTGCTCGATCGTGAGGCCTTGCAGACTGATGCCGGCGCCGTCGAGGGCGCGCACCAGCTCGGGCACGTTCTCGGCGGCGCGCTCGAAGTAGAGTCTCAGCTCGCGGTTGGAGTGCTGGCGGTCGGGGGCCACCACGGCGAGCGCGTCGTCGGCGTTCGCAGCGTCCTCGCACGAGCCGAACTGCAGCTCGACGACCTCGCTCCCTACCTCGCGCTTGAGGTCGCTCGGCGTGCCTTGGGCGACGATCTTGCCCTTGCTGATGATGGCGATCTGGTCGGCGAGGCGGTCGGCCTCCTCGAGGTACTGCGTGGTCAGGAAGATCGTCATGCCGAACTCGTCGTTGAGGCGCCGCACCTCCTCCCAGATCGCCGCCCGGCTTGCCGGGTCGAGGCCGGTCGTCGGCTCGTCGAGGAAGAGGATGCGGGGGTCGTGCACCAGCGCAAGTGCGAGGTCGAGCCGGCGCTTCATGCCTCCGGAGTACGCGCCGGCTCGCTTCTTCGGGTCCACGTCGTCCAGGCCCACCGTCACCAGCAGGCGCTCGGCCGTCTTGCGCGCCTCGTCCCGAGGCGTGCCGAACAGCTCGGTCTGCAGCATGAGCAGTTCCCGGGCGGTCATCAGGGGGTCGAGGCCTACGTCCTGGAGCGCGACGCCGATCGCCTCGCGCACCTTGCCGCCCTGCCGCTGGACGTCGTAGCCGCCGACCGTCGCGCGGCCGCCGGTCGGGTTCAGGATGGTCGTCAGGATCTTCACGAGCGTGGACTTGCCGGCGCCGTTCGGCCCGAGGAAGCCGAAGATCTGGCCGCCCGGCACCTCGAGGTCGACGCCGTCGACCGCGCGCAGTTGGCCGAAATCCCGGCGCAGGGACTCAGCGGTGATGCTCCGGTCGGCTCCGTCTGGATTCGACACGGAACCCTCCTCCCGTCAGCTTGTAAGGCAAATCACATGTACTCCGGTCGGGATTCCCCCGCCGGGCCACAGGCTAACCTTGCGACCACCCGGGTAAGAGCCCTCCACCGAGCAAGGAGGGTCCGATGCCGATCTTCGAGTGGCGCAGCGTCATGCCGGCGTCCGCCGACGAGGTCTTCGCCTACCACGCGCGGCCGGGCGCGTTCCGCCGGCTGGCCCCGCCGTGGCAGAAGATGCGCGTGCTGGAAGAGACCGGTGACGTGACCTCCGGCCGCGTCGCCTTCGACGTCTGGTTCGGGCCGGTCAAGCGGCACTGGGTGGCGGAGATGGGCAGCGCGATGCCGGGCCGGCAGTTCGTGGACCGTCAGGTGGACGGGCCGTTCGCCTCGTGGGAGCACGTGCACCGGTTCGTGCCGATCGACGACGAGCGCAGCGAGCTGCTCGATCACATCGAGTTCAGCCTGCCGGCCGGCGGGCTCACCGACTCCGTCGGTGAAGGTCCGGCCGGCAAGACCCTCGCTCGCCTCTTCCGCTTCCGGCACGAGCGCACCCGGCTCGACCTCGCGCGGCACGCCCTGTGGGCGGACGAGTCCCCGGCTCACGGTGGCGATCGCCGGCGCGAGCGGCCTCATCGGCTCGCACCTGGCCGACTACCTGACGACGGCCGGCCACCGCGTGCTCCGGCTCGTGCGCAACAAGGAGGCCGGGCCCGGATGAATCCCCTGGGATCCCGCCACCGGCGCGCTCTACCACGGCGCGCTGGAAGGCATCGACGCCGATCATCAACTTCTCGCGGCCGTCTCACTCGAGCGGCATCTGGACGTCCGCGGGCGGAAGCAGGCCATCATGGACAGCCGCGTGCAGACCGACACGCACGCTGGCGGAGGCGATGGCGCGCATGGATTCCCCGCCGTCCGTCTTCATCAGCGTCTCCGGGTCGGCGCCTACGGCTCCCGCGGCGACGAGACGGTCACCGAGCTGACACCGCGCTCGGCGAGGGATTCCTCGCCGACGTCTGCCGCGCCTGGGAGGAGGCGGCGGCGCCGGCCGCGGCAGCCGGCGTCCGGCTGGTCACCGCGCGGCTCAGGGGATCGTCGTGAGCGCGGCCGGCGGCGCCCTCCCCGGCGATGCTCCCGGCGTTCAAGGCCGGCGCCGGGCCCGGCTGGGTGACGGCGACCAGTACTGGGCGTGGCTGGCTCTCGACGATCGTGCTCGCCGCGATCGAGTGGGCGCTCCACGACGAGGGACTCGAGGGCGTGGTCAACTTCACGTCACCCGAGCCGGTCACCAACCGCGAGTTCACCAAGACCCTGGGGCGCGTGCTGCACCGTCCCGCCGTGTTCGCGGCGCCGTCCTTCGTCCTGCGCCACGGCCTGGGCGGAATGGGCGACGAGATGCTGCTCGCCAGTCAGCGGGCCGTGCCCGCCCGGCTCGAGGAGCGCGGCTTCCGCTTTGCCTTCCCCACGCTTGGCGGCGCCTTGCGCTACGAGCTCGGGCGCAGCTGAGCCTGCGGCCGCAGCCGCCCCGGCCGTCAGTACGCGACGGCCACGGCGTGGCCGATCTCCTCCAGAAGCGTGAGCTGGTCGAGCATGTACTCGGCCACGTCCGCCCGGGCGATGCGGCGTCCGCCCGGGAGTGAGTAGCCAGGCTCGGCCCGGTACACGCCGCGCGCCGGGCCGTCCGTGAGTGCTCCTGAGACCCGGACGATCGTCCAGTCCAGCTCGCTCTGCCTCACGGTGGTCTCCATGCGCCGAAGGTCCGCGTAGGCCGGCCCGAGCAGCAGCGGCTTGAGGACGCGGTCGAAGACCCACGGGAGGTTCGGGTCCCGTCCCGGCTGGGTGCCGCTGGCGGAGAGGACGATGAGCCGGCGCACACCGTACCGCTGCATGGAGCGGATCACATTGAGCGTGCCGAGCGCGTTGACTGCGGGTGCGCTCTTGCGGTGCGCCGCGCTGAGCGCCACCAGCACGGCGTCCTGCCCATCGACGGCGTCGCTGACGATCCCTCCGTCGAGCACATCGCCGGCCACGACGCGGACTCGGCCGGCGAGGTCGCCGAGCTTCTCCGGGGCGCGGACCAGCGCGGTCACGGCGTGACCGCGCTCGAGCGCGCCTTTGGTCAGCAGCCGCCCGGTGCGGCCTGTGGCTCCCACGACGAGGACATCCATAGCCGCATCGTACCCGGCCGGGCCGTTGCGCGCTCCGCGTATCCCGGCAGGGTCTACTCGACGCGAGCGGGATGTGGCGGGACGACCATCAGAGGGATGGTCGTCCGGTGCACGAGCGCGTGACAGGCGGAGCCGACCAAGGCTCCCACGAACGCCGACTCACCGCTCGTGCCGATCGCGAGCAGGTCGGCGCAGCGTTCCTCGGCCAGCCCGATGAGACCGTCGACCACCGGCCGCTCGGCGATGATCGCCTCCGAGGGCACGCCGTGGTTGGCCGCCGCCATGAGCGCGCCTTTGGTCAGCTGCTGTGCTTCCTTGTGCAGCTCGGCGCTCATCATCGCGTCCGAAGGTCCCTCGAAGAGATAGGCGACGATCACCCGGCCGTCGAGACGCTCTGCGAGCCCCAGTGCAACATCCAGTGCAGCCCTCGAGCCGGGCTTTCCGTCGTACCCGACGAGCACCGTGAATGCCATCACGCGCCCTCCGCACTCCGTCTGTGCCTGAGCCCAACCTACCCTCGTCCCGGCGCCTTGAACGCCGTCGGCCGATGACCATTCCGCGTCGCTGCGCCGAGGGCGCCTCCTGCTCCTCCGCCGGGAAGGCGTAGCCAGCCGAGGCTGCGCCTTGGCGCCGCCGCACGGCCGCCGCTCCGGACTCCCGGGTAGCATGAGACTGTGAGCACCGACCTCACCGGCAAGAGCGTCCTCGTCACGGGGGCGAGCATCGGCATCGGGCGCGAGACCGCGCTGCGCTTCGCCGCGGCGGGATGCCGGATGGCGCTCACCTACTTCGAGCATCGCGCCGAGGCCGAGGAGCTCGTGCAGCGGTGCCTCGGCCTCGGCGCTCCCGACGCCTTCGCCGTCTCGCTGCAACTCGCGGACGAGGACAGCATCTGCACGCTGCTGGAGCGGGTCATCGACCGGTTCGGCGCCCTGGACATCCTGGTCAACAACGCCGGCGTCATCAGCTGGAAGCCCTTCCTCGAGCAGGACTTCGGAGAGCTGGACGCCCAGGTGAACGTGAACCTCCTGGGCGTGATGAAGCTCACGTGGTGCTTCCTGCCGCTGCTGACGGACGCCGCGATCACCGTGGGCAGCACCGCGACGCTGCATCAGTCGCGCACGCCGCCGCCGTACTGTGCGACCAAGTGGGGCCTGCGCGGCTTCGTCAAGGCACTGGCGGTGGAGCATCCGGACAAGCTGATCGTGAGCGTGCACCCCACGGTGACGGCGACGCGCATGAACGACATGCAGGGCATGTCGCCGGAGCGCGTCGCCGACGTGATCTTCCGGATCGCCGCCGGGGAGATCGAGGTGGAGCCCGGCGGCGACGTCGACCTGCGCGACTACCGGGACGAGTGAAAGGGCCGGGGCGGCGTCGGCCGCCCCGGCCCTTTCGTCGTGCGGGCCGGCCCCGCCAGGGGACGGAGCCGGCCCGGTCCTGTCCTTCGCGAGGACTACTCGTACTGGATCGCCTCGAGGATCCGCGTGCCGGCGGCGCGGCGCGCCGGGAGCACCGCCGCGACGACTCCGACGACGACGGCGAGCACCAGGAACACTCCGAGCTGGACCCACGGGAGGCTGAAGGTCAGCCCGTCGCCGCCCAGCTGGGTGACGAACACGTAGGCCATGGCCACGCCGACCGCCGTGCCGAGCACTCCGCCGATCACGGCGGTGATGACGCTCTCGTAGCGCACCATCTGGCGGAGCTGCCGCCGGGTGGCGCCGATCGCGCGCAGCATGCCGATCTCGCGGGTCCGCTCGTGGACGCTGAGCACCAGGGTGTTGATGATGCCGAAGATCGAGATGAGGACGCTCATCGCCAGCAGCCCGTAGAACATCATCAGGATCTGGTCGACCATCTTGTTGATGGTGTCGAGGTACTCGCCCCTGGTCATGACCTTCTGCGTCGGGTAGGCGGTGAGGGCCTTCTGCACGGCGTCCTGCGTCGCGCCGACGTTGGCGCCGTCCTGCATGCGCACCATGGTGATCACCGATGCGGTCGGCAGGTCGAGGGCCTTGAACGCGTCCAGGCTGGTGACCATGCCGGTGAAGGCCATCTGGTCGCGGTAGAAGCCGAGCACGGTGAGCTTGGCCTTCTTGCCGCCCTGCGTCATGACGGTGATGCTGTCGCCGGTCTTGACCTTGGCGGCGAGCGACGAGCCGTCCTCGAGGAGGACATGGTGGGCGTCCAGCTTGGCGAAGAGGGCGTCGCTGCCGCCGCGCCTCCAGTCGAACGCCCAGACGCGGGCGAAGACGGCGGGGTCGACGGCGTAGGCGCTCAGGATCCCGCCCTTCTTGACCTTGAGGTCGGCGTAGCCGGTGCCGGCGACGGTGTCGACGCCCTGGACGGCGTCCAGAGAGCGGACGGTCTTCTGCGGCACGCCCATGAATGCGGTGCGGTCCTGCACGACCAGCTCCGCCCGCGTGGACTTCTCGATGGCGCCGCCGAACGAGCCCTTCATGGCCTGGGCGAACACGGCGATGAACACGACCATGGCGAGGCCGATCATGAGCGCTGCGGCCGTCGCGGCCGTGCGGCTCGGGTTGCGGCCGGCGTTGTCGCGGGCCAGGCGGCCGCTGGTGGGTGCGAGCTTCTCGATCGGCCAGCCGATGATCCGGCTCGCCGGGCGCACGATGTACTTGGCCAGCATGGCGATGGCGACGAAGAGGAGCAGCGCGCCGAGTCCCATCGAGAGCAGCCGGTTGCTGGTCGTCCCCTCGCTGAAGATGCCGTAGGCGAGCGATGCGCTGCCGAGGGCGGCGATGGCCAGGGCGATCGCCGTAGTGAACCTGGTGAAGCGGGTCGGCGGCAGGGCCGAGCCCTCCTGGAGGGCGGCCACCGGCGGCACGCGCGTCGCGCGCAGGGCCGGGGCAAGGGCGGAGAGCAGGGTCACGCCGACGCCGACGAGCGCGGCGATGAAGATCGTCCGCGGTTCGAGCGCGATGCCCGCGGTGGGGATGTCCACGCCGAGGGCCTTGAACAGCAGGTTGATGCCCTTGGCGACGCCGAGGCCGGCGCCGATGCCGACGGCCGAGGCGAGGACGCCCAGCGTGAGCGCCTCGGCGACCACCGAGCGGAGCACCTGGCGGCGGCTGGCGCCGAGGGCGCGCAGCATCGCGAACTCGCGGCGCCGCTGCGCGACGGTGATGCTGAAGGCGTTGAAGATGATGAACGCGCCGACGAAGACGGAGACGCCGGCGAACGCAAGGAGCACCGGCGTGAGGAAGCCGGTGATGGAGGCGGCCGTCTCGCTGGTCGCGTCGGCGGCCGCCTGATCGCCGGTCTTGACGCTCACCGTCGTCGGCAGCTCGGCCTTGACGCGCGCGGCGAGCTCCTTGGGAGTGACGCCGGGGTCGGCAGAGATGGAGACGCCGCTCAGCTTGCCCGGCTCGCCGCCCCAGCGCTGCACGTCCTGCAGGCGGCCGGCGATCACGATGGTGCCGCCCATGGAGCCGGCGTCGCCCCACGTGAACACGCCGGTGACCGTGACGTGCTGGAGGCCTGCGGCAGCGGCGACGTCGAAGGCGTCGCCCGGCTTCAGGCCCTGCTTGTCCGCGAAGCTCTTGATGATGCTGACCTCGTTGCGGGCCTGCGCCTCGCGCCCGGCGACGAGCCGGGCCTGGCTGAAGGGCGGGCCGGGGTTCGTGGTCAGCAGGGTCGGGGAGCCGCCGGTCTGGACGGTCTCGCCGTCCACGATCGCGGCGCCCAGCGTCTGGTAGGTGCCGGCGGCCTTGTCGACGCCCGGCACCGCCTGGATCTGCGCGAGCATGGTGGTGTTCAGCGTCTGTGGTGTGGTGCCGGTGCTGTCCATCGGCGTGAACGCGGTCTTTGGCGCCACCTGGACGGCGGTGCCCTTGAACGAGGTCTTGAAGATGTCGGCGAAGCCGTTGTCGATCTGGTCGGTCAGCACGTAGGTGCCGGTGATCATCGCCACGCCGAGCAGGATCGCCAGGACGGTGAGGACCGTCCGGAGCGGCCGGCTGGCCAGGCTGCGGAAGGCGAGGCGGGTCATCGGGTCACCTCGAGATTCTTGATGGTGTCGTAGATGGCGTCGCGGGTCATGCGGTCCTCGTCGAGCTCGATGCGGCCGTCCTTGAGGAAGACGACGCGGTCGGCGATGCTGGCCGCGTTGGCGTCGTGCGTGACCATGATCACGGTCTGGCCGAACTCGTCGACGCTGCGGCGAAGCAGGTCGAGGACCTCGCCGCCGGTGCGGGAGTCGAGGTTGCCGGTGGGCTCGTCGGCGAAGAGGACGGCCGGCCGGGTGATGAGGGCGCGGGCGACGGCGACGCGCTGCTGCTGGCCGCCGGAGAGCTCGGCCGGGCGGTGCGTCAGGCGGTCCTGCAGGCCGACTGCCTCGATGACGGTGCGCCGCCATGTCTCGTCCGCGCGGCGGCGGGCGAGCGAGAGCGGCAGGACGATGTTCTCGTCGGCGGTCAGCGTGGCGAGCAGGTTGAAGCTCTGGAAGATGAAGCCGATCTTGTCGCGGCGCAGCTGGGTGAGCTTCTTCTCCTTGAGCCGGGTGATGTCGACGCCGTCGATGCTGACCCGGCCGCCGGTGGGCTGGTCCAGACCGGCGAGGATGTGCATGAGCGTGCTCTTGCCGGAGCCGGACGGGCCCATGATCGCCGTGAGCCGGCCCTCGGTGATGTCGATGTCGACGTCGCGCAGGGCGTGCACGGCGGCGTCGCCCTTGCCGTAGGTGCGCGAGAGGCCGCGCGCCGTGACGACGGCGCGGCCCGGGCCGCGCTCGGTGAAGAGCGACTGACCGGTGAACTCGTGCTCCAGCCGGGCCAGCGTCTCGGTCGTCTGGTCGTATCGTTCGTGCTCGGGAATGGTGGTGGTGCGCATGGTGTCTCCTCCTCGGTGACTTGCCTGAGAGGAGGCTACGGCCGGGGTCCGGCCGGCGAATCGCCCGACGGTGGTGGATGTGCGGGCGCGGCGGAGGGATATTCACGCGCCGCCGCGGGCCACCGTGGGGGGAGGCTACGACTACTCCCAGACCCTGGCCCGTCACCCGGCGGAGGTAGCCGCCGCGCCGCGCCGCCGGCCCGCCGCCGCCGGGCCGAGCCTGTCGCGCTCCCGGCGGCGCTACCCCGGGGGAGGTAGCGCGTCCAGGGCGGAGGCCTGTGGCCGCCGGCCCTCAGGCCCCGCGAGGCGTCTCGCCGCCGCTGGCAGCGGCCTCGGCAGTCGGCAAGGGGACGAGCCGCACAGCGTCCGGGGCCCAGCGCGCCACGACGAGCACGCCACGCTGGAGGGCGAGTGACGCCACTCTGTCCGCCGGCACTTCGGCGACCAGCGGCGGCTCACTCCCGACGCTCACGCGCACGGCGCCGCCCATCCGGGCGATCTGGACCACCGGGCCGGAGAGCTCGTTGGGCCGGGTTGGACGGCTTTCGCCGTCGCCGGCGGGGACGAGCTCGATCGCCCAGGGGTCGACGGCGACGCCGGTCCTGCCCAGCGCTTGCGCCGGCGTGGCGGCCAGGCCTGACGGCTCGAGAAGGACCTCGGTCATGCCTCCGGCGGCTGCCTGCGCCTCGCCGGTGAACAGGTTCCCGCCGGTGAAAGCGGCCACGAACGGCGACGCCGGCGCTTGCACCAGGTCGTCCACCGTGCCGTCCTGGACGAACCTGCCCTCGTCGATGACGAGCACCCTGTCCGCGAGGCCGACCACGTCGCTGTAGTCGTGCGACACGAGGATCGTCGGCAACCTGAGCTCGCCGAGCCAGCGCGAGAGCTCCCGCGAGACCTGCGCCTTGGTCACCGAGTCGAGGGCGGAGAGCGGCTCGTCCAGCAGCAGCACCTGCGGCGACCTGCCGACGGCGCGGGCGAGGGCGGTCCGCTGGCGTTCGCCGCCCGAGATCTCGACCGGCCGGGCTCTTGCGAGCGACGCGATGCCGAACTGCTCGAGCAGCGCGGTCACTCGCCGGTCGCGCTCGCGGCGGCCTCGCGGCCGCGGCCGCAGCCCGTACGCCACGTTCTTCGCGACCGTCAGGTGCGGGAAGAGGGCGCCGTCCTGGAAGACCATGCCGACGGCGCGGTCCTCCGGCGGCAGCCTGATGTGGCCGCGGGTGTCCACGAGTACGAGGTCGCCGAGCACGATCCTGCCGCCCTCCGGCCGGAGCAGACCGGCGACGGCGCGCAGCACGGAAGTCTTGCCCGCGCCGGACGGGCCGACCAGCGCGAGGGTCTCGCGGCCCAGAGTGAAGCGCACGTCCAGCTCGAAGCGCCGCAATCGGTGGCGCAGCTCGATGGAGAGCACGTCCTCCGGCGCCGCCCGGCCCGTCACACCACCCTCCACTGGAGCAGGATCTTGGTGACGATGAGGATCACGAAGCTCACCGCGACCAGCAGCGCCGACATGGCGAGCGCCGACTCGAAGTTGGTCGCCGAGAACTCGGAGTAGATGGCCAGCGGGAGCGTCTGGGTGACGCCGGGCAGGCTGCCGGCGAAGAGCGCGGTCGCGCCGAACTCGCCGAGCGCGCGCGCCCACGCGAGGGTCGCGCCGGCGGAGAGGCTCTTGCCGGCCAGCGGCACCTCGATGCGGAAGAAGGAGCGCGTCGGCCCGGCGCCGAGCGTCCGCGACGCGCCGACATACTGCTGGTCGACCGAGGCGAAGCCCGCGATGGCCTGGCGCACGAAGAAGGGCATGGCCACGAACGCCTGTGCCATGACGACCGCGATCCACGTGAACGGCAGCCGGATGCCGAGGGCGTGGAGTTGCGTCCCGAGCAGGCCCATGCGCCCGAAGGCGGCGAAGAGCGCGATGCCGGCGACCGCCGGCGGCAGCACGAGCGGGAGTTCGAGGATCGTCGTGACGACGTTGCGACCGGGGAAGCGCTTCGTCCCTAGAAGATGCGCCACCGGCGTGCCGACGACGACGATGAAGGCGAGCGCGACCAGGCTGGTCTTGATGCTCACGCGCAGCGCATCGCGGGCGATCTGCGAGTGCAGCTGGTCGAGCATCGTCCCGAGCGGCACGCGCAGGAACACGGCCACCAGCGGCAGCCCGACGAAGATGATGAGGACGGCGGCGGCGGTCACTGTGACCGCCGCCGCCGCACCTCGCCGGAGCCGCCGGATCATGTCCGCCCGCGGACAGCGGTGCGGTCGGACGTCACCGGCGTTGCCGGCGGCCCGTCGCCCCGCGGACGCTGGCGAGGCGCTCGCGGGGCGACGCGGTCATGGCCGCCTGGCCGGGGAGGTGTCTCGAGAGGCTCCAGTTTCTCAGGGGGTGACGACCGGCTTGGGGAGGAAGCCCCACTGCTTGAGGATCTTCTGGCCCCTGGCGTTGGCCACGAAGGCGACGAAGCGCTGTGCGAGCTGCGGCACCTTGCTGCTCGTGACGCGGGCGATCGGATACGTCGGCAAGGGAGTCGTCTGATAGGCGTCGTCGACCGTGAGCTTCCTGACCTTGGCGGCGGCGTAGGTCGCGTCGCTGACGTACACGAAACCGGCGTCGACCTCGCCGAGCATGACGAGAGAGACGACCTGAGTGACGTTGAGGCAGGTGACGGCCTTGCCCATGACCTTCGCCTTGTAGTCGGCGCCGAACTTGCCGCTCGCGACCATCCTGTCGAGGACGCCGCTCGTGTACGAGCCGATCGGCACGGCGTTGGAGCCGACGGCGATGTACTCGGCCTTGTCGGGGAGATCGGCGAGGCTGGTGATCCCGGCCGGGTTCGACGCCGGCAGGATGACGATGAGGCGGTTCCGGCAGAAGTTGCGCGGCGTCGCGATGAGCTTGGCGTTGAAGAGCGTGGTGCCGTACTTGACGCTGGCGCCCGCGAACACGTCGGCCGGCGCGCCCTGCTGGATCTGGGCGACCAGCGTGTCGGTGCCCTGGAAATTGAAGACGAATCTCACGTTCTTGTACTGCGGGTTGTTCTTCTTGAAGACCGGCACCATCGCCGGGAACGCCTTGTTCAGCGAGGCCGCCGCGAACACGTTCAACTTGGGCGCGGCGGCCTTGCCCGACGCCGCGCTCACGCTCGGCACGACAAGCATCGCGAGCAGCGCGAGCACGAGTACGACCCAGGACATCTTCCTCATACGAACCCTCCAATCCGTCGCGCGGCCGGCGAGAGCCGGCGCGCCGCATCTGACTCCATCCGCACACCTGGGTCGTCACTGCCGTCCGCGCCATGGTTCGCGGTCGACGGACCACCCAGCCGGCAAGCGTGCGTTATACTCCGCAGAATATAACGGCGTTATACTACACACAAGATAACGGTCTGTCACCTCTTCCTGTGGTGGACTCGGAGGGCGGAGGAGCCGATGTGTGGAGGGCGTGGGATGTCGCGGCAGCTGCGCGTTGCGGCATGCCTCGTTGCGTTCGGCTGTGCCTGCGTGGCGGCTGCGAGCAGCCCGGCCGATGCGGCGTCCGCCACCCGGCTCACCTTCACGGAGGGCGCCGGCGGCCGGCCGTTCTCGCTGGCCGCCCCGCTCGGCTCAGATCTGTCGCTCGTGGCGAGTGCGGCCGGCCAGAACGTCGGTATGAGGGTCGACGACCTCCTCTCTTACGGCGCGGACGCGCCCGCGTACGTCGGTCTTGGAGTCGCGCACCCCGACCCCCGCAGCGTCCAGGCGATCGCCGGCGGCGGCGTGCTGGTCGCCGACGCCGCCAACAAGGTGATCCTGCGCATGGACGAGAGCGGCATGCTGGTCTGGAGGTACACGGCAGCCGACGACCCGGCGTTGCAGGCGCCGGTGTGTGCCCGGCGGCTCGCGGACCGGGGGACGCTGATCGTCGATCGCGACGCGTGCCGCGTATTCATCGTGGACGTGAACGGCGCGCTGCGCTGGCAGTACGGCACCACCGGCGCCTCCGGTAGCGGCGTCAACCAGCTCGATGCGCCGTTGTACGCCGAGCAGCTCGCGGATGGCGACATCGCCATCTGCGACGCCGGCAACCATCGCGTGATCGTCGTGCAGTCGTCCGACTACGCGGTTGGGGCGGCCGACCTGGGCTATACGGACGCCAGCATCGTCTGGCAGTACGGCACGACCGGGGTATCGGGAAGCGGCGCCGACCAGCTTGTGAGACCGACGTCGGCGCAGTGGCTCACGACCGGGGCGGACGCCGGGAACGTCCTGATCTGCGACGAGGGAGCAGCTCGCGTCGTCGAGGTCAGTGACACCGGCATCGTGTGGCGCTACCCCGCATCAGACAGTGACGGCGTGCGGCCCAGCTTCGCCCTCGGCGCCTCCGGCGGGGACGGCATCGTGTGGGTCGCCGACGCTGCCGGAGGCGACATCATCGGCGTCGCCACGGGCTCGACGGCCGGCTCGACGGCCGGCCACGACGTGATCGCCTGGTATGGCACGGGGCAACCGGCGTTCGCCGGGTCCCTCGGCGCGCCCTGCGCCCTCTCTCTCACCGACGCCGGCGCACTCGCCGTCGCCGATCCCGGCGCCGGGCGCGTGACCGTCGTCGGCACGACCAGCGACTCCGCCGTCGTGACGTCCCGGCCCCTCACCTGCGGACGAGCCGGGCGCAAGCTCTTCGTCAGCATCACTTGCTCCTACCTCACCGTTCCCTACGCCGGGATCGGCGTGAGCGTCAGGGTCGACGGCGGACCGTGGGTATCTCTGATGGGCCGACTCGGCGGCGCCGCGGACGGGACCGGCGCGGCCGCGAGCGGGACGCTCCCGCTCAAGGGACTGAGCGTGGGCAAGCAGATCGAGTACATGATCAGCATGAAGAACTCCTACCTCGCGTTCGCGCCGATGCTCCTCTCGCTGACGATCACCTACGAGCCGCGGGCCGGCGGGTCGGGCTCCGGTGGAGGCGGCGACAGCGGCGACAACGCGCACAGCAGCGGCTCCGGCGCCTATGCCTACCCGGGGTCCGGGGGAGGCAGCGGCCAGGGCAGCGGCGGCGGAGTCGGCGGCGGTACCGGCAGCGGCTCCGGCGCCGGTTCCGGCAGCGGGTACGGCAGCGGCTCCTCCGCGAGCACGATGGGCGCCGACACCGGCTCGAGCGCCGGCAGCGCGACGGGCGCCGAGATCCCCGACTCGGTGGACACTACTTCGGCCGCGCCGGGCAGCGACGCCACCGTGTCGGGCTATCTGATGAAGGCCTCGGGCTACGCCGGCGGCGGCGAGGGTGGAGGCTCGCCGCCGCCGGCCGTCCCCACCACACGCGCCTGGCTGGTCGTGCCGGCCGGCCTCAGCGTGCTGGGAGCCGTCGTACTCGGCGCCGCCGTCCTGGCGGAGCGCCGCCGCCTCAAGGCATACGCCGACTTCGACGCCGGCCGGCCGCGGCCGTTCCCGGCGCAATCCGGGACCCCCGCCGCCAGACCCCTGCCTCCCCCACCGCTGATCCGTGCTGGAGGAGCGAAATGACGATGCCATCGACCGGTGGAACGGCTATGCTCACGCCATGGGTGTAGAAGCACTTCCCCATCGACCCGACGAGTCCCGCGCGGACGCCTCCAGCCCGGCCGCGGGCCAGCACGACCGCCGTCAGCGTCGCGAGGATCGCATGAAGCCGCCGGAGCCCGTCCCGCGCATCCGCGCCGGCCATCGCGTCTTCTTCCACGAGCAGGGCGAGCCGCTGTTCGGCCCCGGCACCTTCGACCTGCTGGTCCTGGTCGACGAGACGGGGTCGTTGCACCAGGCCGCGAAGCTCATGGGCATGTCGTACAACAAGGCGTGGCGCGCGATGCGTCAGGCGGAGGACCACCTCGGCCTCAAGCTCATGACGCGCCGCACCGGCGGGCCGGACGGCGGCGGCTCGGTGCTCACGGACGATGGCCATCGCCTCATGGAGCGCTTCCGTGCGTTCCTCGACGAGGCGGACGCGGATCTCGCGCGCCTCTACCAGAAGTACTTCGGCGACGCCTCCTTCGCACAGCCGGAGAGCGCGGCGCCGCCGTCCGGTCGCGACGAGAGCTGACGACTGACGGAGGGCCGGGGCGCGCAGCGCCCCGGCCCTCCGGATGCTCTCTCGTCTGCGCCGCCCAGCGGCGCTTGTCACTCTACTTCGCCGCCGCCCCGCGCGACTCCATGCCGGCCGGCTCCTTCTCCATCTTGACGGCGCAGACCTTGAACTCCGCCGTCATCGTCACCGGGTCGCCCTCGGCGTTGGTGAGCTCGTTGACCGGCGACTCCGCGTAGTGGAACGTCATGAACACGGTCCCCGGCGGCACCTTGTCGGTGACGTTCACCCGCGTAGTGATGGACCCGCGGCGCGAGGTCACCCGCACCACTCCGCCGTCCCCGACGCCCATGCGCGCCGCGTCCTCAGGGTTCACCTCGGCCAGTTCGTGCGGCCGCAGCCACTCCAGGTTCTGCGAGATGCGCGTCGAGATGTTGTAGTGGTACAGCATGCGGCCGGTGGTGAGGAGCATCGGGTACTCCTCGTCGGTCAGCTCGGCCGGCGCCTGGAACGGGATGCCTTGCAGCAGGCCCCTGCCGCGCGTGAACTGGCCCTTGTGCAGATACGGCGATCCCGGGTGGTCCTCGGTGGGGCACGGCCACTGCAGGCCGGTCGTCCCCAGGCGGTCGTAGGTCATGCCGGCGTACTGCGGCACCACCGTGCGGATCTCCTCGAAGATGTCCTCCGGGGAGTCGTAGTGCCACGGGATGCCCATGCGCTTGCCGAGGTCCTGGAGGATCTCCCAGTCGGGGCGCGTCTCGCCCGGCGGCTCCACGGCCTTGCGCACGCGCTGCACGCGGCGCTCGGTGTTGGTGAAGGTGCCGTCCTTCTCCGCGTAGAGAGCGGCCGGCAGGAACACGTCGGCGTACTTGGCCGTCTCGGTCATGAAGATGTTCTGGACCACGAGGAAGTCGAGGCTCTCGAGCGCCTTGCGCACGTGGTTGGCGTCGGCGTCGGTGAGCGCCGGGTCCTCGCCCATGATGTACATGGCCTTGAGCGTGCCGTGCACGGCGAGCTCGAGCATCTCCGGGATGCGCAGGCCCATGTCCTCGGGCATGCGCACGCCGTAGGCCTTGTGGAACTTCTCCTTCGCCTCGTCGTCGAGCACGCTCGGGTAGCCCGGGAACGAGTTGGGCAGCGCGCCCATGTCGCACGAGCCCTGCACGTTGTTCTGGCCGCGCATGGGGTTCACGCCGGCGTTGGGGAAGCCGATGTGCCCCGTCACCATGCCGAGGTTGGCGAGGTTCATCACGTTGGCCGTGCCGACCGTGTGCTCGGTGATCCCCAGCGTGTAGAAGATGCCGGCCTTGCGCGTCGTCGCGTACAGCCGCGCCGCCTCGACGATCGTCTCGGCCGGTACGCCGCAGATCTCCGACGCGACCTCGGCCGGGTAGTCCTTGACCGTCTCCCAGAGCGCGTCGAAGCCCTCAGTGCGGGTCTCGATGTACTCCTTGTCGTGCCAGCCGTTGCTGATGATCGTGTGCAGCAGGCCGTTGACGAGCGCGTTGTCCGTGCCGGGCCTGAGCTGCAGCCAGAGGTGGGCGTGCTCGGCGAGCTCGGTGCGTCGCGGGTCGACGACGATGAGCTTGGCGCCGCGCAGGTGCGCCTGCTTCATCTTGTTGCCGATGATCGGGTGCGCCTCGGTGGCGTTGGACCCGATGATGAACAGCACGTCGTTGCCGACGATGTCGCCGATCGAGTTGGTCATCGCGCCTGAACCCAACGTGGTCGCCAGACCGGCGACCGTGGGAGCGTGTCAGGTACGGGCGCAGTGATCTATCGAGTTCGTGTTGAGGCCCGCCCGCGTGAGGCGCTGCAGCAGGTAGTTCTCCTCGTTGGTGCAGCGCGCCGAGCTGAGCACGCCGACGGCGAGGTTGCCCTCGCCACGGATCTCGAGCAGCCGCTCGGCGACCAGATCGAGGGCCTCGTCCCAGGTCGCCGTCTCCCACTCGCCGTTCTTCTTGATCAGCGGCGTGGTGATGCGGTCCGGGCTGTAGATGAGGTCGGTGTGGAACCGGCCCTTGACGCAGAGCGAGCCCTGGTTGGCCGGCGCATCGTAGGCGGCGGTGACCCCGATGACCTTGTCGTCCGCGACGTTGAGGTCGAAGTTGCAGCCGACACCGCAGAAGGGGCAGGTGGTGCGCACCTTCTTGCGGTCCCAGGTGCGCACGCCCTTGATCTGCTTGTTGGCGATGGCGCCGGTGGGGCAGATGTCGATGCACTGGCCGCAGAAGCGGCAGAAGTCGGTGTCGAGCGGCTTGTCGAACGAGGCCGCGACTTGGGAGTCGAAGCCGCGCTCGGTGAAGTCGATCGCGTCGGTGACCTGCACCTCATGGCACACGCGCACGCACTTGCCGCAGAGGATGCACTTGTTCATGTCGCGCTCGATCATCGGGTTGTCGCTCTCGATGGGGAGCTCGTGGCGCTCGCCCTCGAAGCTGCTGTGCTCGATGTCGTAGCGGTAGCAGTAGTCCTGCAGCGTGCACCCGCCGGACTGCTCGCAGGTGATGCAGGCCATGGGGTGGTCCGAGAGGAGCAGGTCGAGGATGAGCTTGCGCGCCTCGACCACCGCAGGGGACTCGGTCTGAAGGACCATGCCGTCGAGCAGCTCCGTGGCGCACGCCGGCATGAGGTTGGGCCGGCCCTCCACCTCGACCACGCAGAGCCGGCAGGATGCGGCCGGGCTGAGCGTCTCGTGGTGACACAGGGTCGGGATGTCGATGCCGAGGTCGCGTGCGGCGTCGAGGATGCTCGTGCCCGCGGGCACCGCCACCTCGCGGCCGTCGATGGTCGCCTGGATGGTCGCCGTCTCTGCGCCTGCAGGTCCGGTCATGCCGCCTCCGTTCGCTTGCTCCACTGCTGCGTGATGGGCCGCACCCACCGCGGCCCGAGCCTCCACTGCGGCGCCGCGCGGTCAGGAGTGCGCGTCGCCGCCTCTACGGACGGTCCCTCCTTCGCGAACGGGGAGGGAGACCGAGTGTACAACGAGGCGGCGAGCCTGCGAAAGCCGGGCGCGCGAGCGCGCGAGGCGGGCCGCCGGTCAGCCGCCGGACCCGGCTCGCTCGACCCGGTCGCGGATGCCGCGCAGCATGCCCTCTTCCATGATGAAGTGGGCCGGCTCGAGCGCGAACGCCTGGGCGAACGCCGCGGGGACCGTGCGCCGCCAGCAGGCGCGCGAGCGGATGATGAGCCGGGTCTCCGCGGGACCGGCCGGCTCGAGGTAGAACCCCCACGTCCACGCCATCTCCCCGCGGAACAGACTCCTCGCCTCCTGCGGCGGCTCTCCGGGGCCACCGCTGCGGACGACGAACGCCTTCGGGGGCTCGATCACGGCCACCACCATCTTCATGGTCTCGTCGGGGTCGAGCGTCAGGTAGTCCTCACCGGCGCGCAGGTCCTGCCACTCCGGATGCACGCGATCGGCGCTGCGCACGTTGAGCCCGGCGAGGTTCTCGAGCGCGTCGTAGGTGTAGAAGCCGCCGCGGTTCTGGCCGATCTGGACCAGCCACGGCCAGACGGCCTCGGCGGACGCGCGTACCGTGATGGCGTGCGTCGTCGTGTACAGGGGGTCGGGGATCAACTGGTCCCCGGGGAGCGGGCGCGACACCTCATCGGCCGTCGCGCCCCAGCGCCGCAGGCGCGGCAGGAGCGCGAACGAGTACGCCGCGCCGAGCGCCTCCAGCGCGACCGCCGCCAGGGCGACCTTGTGGAGGCGCCTCATTCGGCCTCAGCCTCGGCCTCGGCCTCGAGCTCGGCCTCGAGCTCGGCGATGACCGCGGCGAAGGCGCCGGCCACCACTTCGGCGCCGGCGTCCGTGAAATGGACGCCGTCGGTGGTGAACGGGCCGTCTCCGTCCTCGGCCGCGGCCGCGAACGCCGGCTGCAGGTCGAGCACGCGGCAGGATGGGCGGCCGGCCGCGATCCGCGCGATCGCTTCGGCCACCTCGGCCGCTCGTTCCTCCCAGACGGAGCCGTCCGACTCGAGCACGATCGGGCGCACGACGACGATGCGTGGCGCCCGCGCCTCGGTCCACTCGAGCAGCTCCTCGTAGTCGCCGGCCAGGCGCATGAGCCGCTCCGGCCAGCTCCAGCCGCTGCCGACCTCGGATGCGTCCCAGGCGCCCATCACGGCGTCGTTGGCCCCGACCCAGATGAAGGCGCAGTCGACCGGCTCGAGCCCCTCGTAGCGCAGCCGGGAGAGGAGGTCCGCCACCGTGTCGCCGGCGCGCCCCCGGTTGAGCAGCCCGTGCTCCGAGAGCCGCCGGTCGAGCAGCGGGAAGTAGGCGGCGCCGGGCCACCCCTCGGTCAGGCTGTCTCCCAGGAAGACGATCAGCATGGGCAGAGTCTACGCCGTCGCCGCCCAGACGCCACGTCGCCGGCGGCGATCCGGCAGGCCGGCGAGCGCTGGCCGAGCCCGGATCGGCTGCGGTACGCTGCGGTCGGGCTCGAACGAGGGGAGCGATGAGGAAGACGATCCAGGGCGAGCGAACGGCGGAGGACGGTCCATGATCGGCACCACCGTCAGCGGCCGGCCGGGTCCACCTCCGGAGCCGGGCCGCGGCGAAGTGCTCGCGGCCCCGCTCTTCACCAACCTGCTCCTCAGCCCGCTCTATCGCCGCTATGTCGATCAGATGAGTCTGCGCGGCGACGAGCAGGTGCTCGACTACGGCTGCGGCAGCGGGGCGGCCGCCCGCCACCTCGCGAAGCGCCTTCATGCGGGCGGCGGCCGCCTCACCTGCATGGACGTCTCCGAGCGCTGGCAGCGCGCCGCGAAGAAGGCGCTGCGCGCCTACCCGGACGTCGAGTACCGGTGCGGCGACGTGCGGACGATGGGCCTGCCGGCGGAGAGCTTCGACGTCGTGCTCGTGCACTGGATGCTGCACGACGTCCATCCTCAGGACCGGCCGGAGATCGTCGCCGAGCTCGCGCGTCTGCTGCGCCCGGGCGGGCGCCTGTTCTTGCGCGAGCCGACGGCCGCCAAGCACGGCATGCCCTCGGCGCAGGCGCGAGAGGCTGTTCGCCGCCGCCGGCCTCACAGAGACGCACGCCGCGGAGGGCAAGCTGCCGATCCTCGGCGAGCACTACCGCGCCGTGTGGACCAAGCCGGCGGTCTGACGGCCTCTGCCGCCGGTCCGGGCACCCGGTGACGCGGCCCGGCCTGGCTGCCCATACGAAAAGGCCGGCGGCGCTGCCGTCGGCCTTTTCTACCTCCACCTCTCAGGGGCTCGCCAGAGACCCCTCCTGACTCCGGATCAGGTATCTCTACAACGAACGAGAGGGGGCGAACCTTTCGCGACGCCGCGAATCGGCCGTCGTCGTCCTGGGCTCAAGCGACCGGCTGCTGCTGCGTGATGCAGTGGATGTTGCCGTCGGCCTTGGCCAGTTCGAGCGTGGGGACCGGGATGACGGTCCGTTTGGGGAAGAGGCTCGCGAGCACGTCGCGCGCCGGATCGTCGGCGGGATCCCCGAAGGCCGGCATGATGACCGCTCCGTTCGCGATGTAGAAGTTCACGTAACTGGGGGACAACCGGCGTCCCCGGAACTCCGGGCGCGCCGGCATGGGCAGTTCGACCACCTCGAGCGCGCGGCCGCGAGCATCGGTCGCCGCGCGCAGCCGCGCCAGGTTCTCCTGCAGCGCGGCGTACTGCGGATCGGCGGGATCGGCGCAGCCCTGGGCAGCGACGACCCCGGGCGCCGCGAAGCAGGCGAGGTTGTCGACGTGGCCGCCGGTGTTGTCGTGGTCGAGCGCCGAGCTGAGCCACACCACCTTCTCGGCGCCGAGGTACTCGCAGAGCAGTCGCTCCGCCTCGTCGCGCTCGAGTCCGGGATTGCGGCGGGGATCGAGCACCACCTCGGCGGTGGTGAGGACGGTGCCCTCGCCGTCCACGTGCACGGCGCCGCCCTCGAGGACGAGGGGCGCGGCGAAGCGCCTCGCCCCGAGCAGATCGAGGATCCGCTTGGCCATGTTGCGCGTGCGGCCGTACTCCTCGTAGATGCCGCCGTAGGCGTTGAAGCGCCAGTCGACGCCGGCCAGGCCGCCCCGGCCGTCGGTGACGAACGTCGGCGCCGTGTCCCGCGTCCAGGAGTCGTCGCTGGGGACGACGACCACCTCGACCCCGCGGGCGCCGTCGAGGGCGCTTCGCGCCGCGCCGGCGTCCTCCGCGTTGGCCGTCATCGTCACCGGCTCGAAGCAGGCGATCTCACGCGCGACCTGCATGTACGTCGCGCGCGCCTCCTCGAGGTCGTCCCAGTTCTCGGGCCGGCACGGCCAGGCTATCCAGCAGCCGGCGTGCGGCGTCCACTCCGGGGGCATGCGAAAGCCGGCCTCTCGCGGCGTCGTCATGGCTGGCGCGGGGTCGTCAAGGTCACCTCCGGGTCGCCGGGAGCATATCGCAGCGCCGGCGGGGCACGGGGTAGAGTAGCGAGGTCGACCGGGAGGGACCATGCACGCCGAAACGCAGCTTCTCAGCGCCCGTTCGGTGCGCTGGCTCGACGTCGGTGTCGGCGTCTGGATCGTCGTCTGGGTCGTGCTCGGGGCGCTCATCTGGCACGACATCGGCGCCCAGGCGCAGCTGAGCGCCGACGTGATCAAGGTGGGTACGGCCGTCAAGGACACCGGTCAGGCGCTGGGCGTGGTCGGGGGCCTGCCGCTCGTCGGCGGGCAGATCGGCGACTTCGCAGGCAAGATCGAGTCGATGGGCGCCGAGGTCGAGACCAGCGGGCAGGACAGCCGCAGCAGCATCCGCCGCACGGCGGTCGTCGCCGGCCTCGGCGTGGCGATCCTGCCGGCCGCGCTCGTCCTGCTGCTCTATCTGCCCGCGCGGCACCGCTGGAAGCGCTACGCGGGGGCGATCGCGGCGGCGCTGCCGGGCGCCGCAGGCGACCCGGCGTTCGAGCAGTACCTGGCGCGCCGGGCGATCGATGCGCTCCCGTGGGACTCACTGCGGGCGATCACGCCGGACCCGTGGGGCGACGTCCGGCGCGGCGAGTACCGGGCGCTCGCCGACGCCGAGCTCGAGCGCGTGGGACTGCGCCGCCCCTGACCTAGCGCACCGTGAGGCGGTTGCTTCCGAGCGGCCTCTGCGCGGGGTTGCCGCTCAGGTCGCGCGCCTGCACCTCGTAGCGATAGACGCCGCGTCGGAGCTTGCAGGTGAAGTGGCAGTGACGCTCGGGGCCCGTGCCCCTCGACCCGAGCATCAGGCTCTGCTTGAGCTTGCCGGCACGCGTGCGGATGCGGATGGTCACCGTGGCGCTCGCCGAGGTGTCGTCGGTCACGCGGTAGTACAGCGTCGCGCGCTGGCCCTTGCGCACGGAGGCCTTCCGCGTCGCGAACGTCTTCGGCCCCACGGTGTCTCCGCCGCCGCTGTCATCCCCGCCGCCGCTGTTGCCCGCCCAGGCGTTGTAGGCGGCGTTGAGCAGCGGCACGAACTCCGCCGTCGCCTTGCGGTCGCCGGCGGCGTTGGGGTGGCTGTCGCCGCCGGCGCTCGGGTAGGCGAGCCGGTCGGCGCCGTCGTCGGTCTTGTGCTGGACCACGCGGCGCCGTTCCAGATGCGGTGGTGGTTGCCGCTCTCGAGCCCCAGGTCGCTGGCGCCGCCGCCGGTCTTGCTGCTGAGCACGTTGTAGAAGTCGAAGACGAGCACGTTGCCGGCGGTGTAGCCGGCGTCCTGCAGCCAGTGGTCGACCAGCCAGTCCGCCAGGGCGCGGCCGCCGGGGGTGTCCGGAGACGTCACCGGCGGCGCCACGACGGCCACGAACAGCTTGTCGGTGTGGGCGCCGAAGTAGGTGAGCAGGTCGAGGTAGATGCCCTTGGCGTTGGCGACCGTGTAGGTGCCGTCGAGGGCCTGCCCCTTCATCGGGTTGTCGGCGATCGCCGGGATGGGGGAGTTCGGCCCGCTCAGCTGCGAGTTGGGGAAGCAGCTCTTGAACATGACGATGCGGTTGGGCCCGCCCGGGTCGGACGCGAGGCGCGAGTAGCCGGAGTGCTGCTCGCTCTCGGCGTAGAGGGCGCTGAGGTAGGTGGCCGACGCGGAGCCGCGGAACCAGGTGAACCAGTGACCGAGGTCGGTGCTGTCGCCGATCGAGCTCGGGCCCCAGCCGTAGTTGGTGTCGCTGACGAAGTAGTTGTTGTCGCGCAGCGCGACGCCGAGGCCGCCGTGGCCGTCCTCCAGCCAGGCCTGGCCGGTGGAGTGGTGGATGAAGATGAGCTTGACGGGCGCGGCCGGCGGCGCCGGGTTGAGGGCCGCGCCGGCCGGCAGCGGAGTCGCCGCCGTGACGGCGAGCACCGCGACGGCGACGAGGCAGACGCCGGACAGTCGGGTGATGCACAGCCTTGCGAGGCCGGCGAGGGCGCCGGCGGATGGACGGCTCATGGCTCCTCCTGGTCGGGGGGTCGCATGAGTGTAGAACGGCCGGACCGGCAGGTCCATGAGCCCGGGCCGGCCATATCCGTCGTCCGGCCCGGCAACGCGGAAGCGCCGCGGAAGGCGCCGGCGAGGCGCCCCAGCGGCGTGGCACGTGAGATTCCGCCTCGGCGGTTGTCCGACGAAGGAGTCTCTCCCGCCTGATGGTAGAGTCACTCGCAGGAACGAAGCGGGTGGGAGGAGCAGGATGCTCGGGGATCTCTCACGGGCGCAGCGGCTGCTGCTCGCGCTCGTCGTGTTCGTCGTCGCGGCCGCCGGAGCGGCCGCCCTGGCGGCCGGCCCCGCGGCGGCCAAGGACTTCTCCATCACGAGCGTCGCCGTCGACGCCCAGGTCATGCCCAACGGCGACGTGCGCATCACCGACACGCGCACGCTCGAGTTCTCCGGCACCTACCACTTCGTGTATTGGGACCTCTCCACCAGGGGCGCCGATGCCATCAAGGTGCTCGGCGCGAACGGACCGTCGACGACCGACCCGTCGGCGACCGTGCCGTACAAGCTCTCTGACTACGCGATCGTCGGCATGTCGAGCGGCGAGTTCGAGACCTACGGCGTCGAAGACCGTGGCACAGCCGTCCGCGTGCAGCTCAACTTCGAGGTCTCCGACGCGGTCGCGACCTTCTCCGTGCAGTACGTCGCCAAAGGCGCCGCCAAGCGGTTCACCGACACCGCCCAGTTGTACTGGCAGTTCATCGGCGCCGACACGGCGGTCGAATCTCAGAACGTGAGCGTCACCGTCCATCTCCCCGACGGCGTGACCCGCGACCAGGTGCGCGCCTGGGCGCACGGGCCGCTGTGGGGCACGGTGACCATCGAGCCTGACGCCAGCGTGCTGATGAAGGTCGACCCGCTGCCTGCGTACACGTTCGTCGAGGGCCGCATCCTGTTCCCCGCGGCGGCCCTGAGCAAGGCGCCGCAGCAGCCGGGAGCCAAGCTGGCCGACGCGCTGGCCGAGGAGAAGAAGCTCGCCGACGAGGCCAACCGCTCGCGCACGTGGGCGCGCATCAAGGTCATCCTGTGGGGTGTCCTCGGGGTCGGCGCGCCGGTGGTCGCGCTCTTGCTGGTCGTGCTCCTGTACCTCCGCTACGGCCGGGAGCCGAAGACCCAGTTCCAGGCGCAGTACCTGCGCGACTTCCCGCAACCCCAGCTGCCGCCGGCATTGGCCGCCTACATCTGGCGCATGGGCAGCGTGGGCAGCGACGACGTCACCGCCACCCTGCTCGACCTCGTGAACCGCAAGGTGATCGATCTCGAGCGGGTCGTCGTGCAGGACGACGGCATCTTCGGCTCCAAGGACAAGACCACCTACAAGCTCACGCTGCACGACGAGCGCCTCGAGGAGCTGCTCGACTTCGAGCAGCAGCTCTGCAGGTTCCTCTTCCACCAGATGGCCGACGGCAACGAGCTCGTGCTCAGCGAGCTCAAGGACATCGCCAAGACCCACCGCGCATCGTTCGCCAAGGGCTTCCAGACGTGGAAGAGCAAGGTGGAGAAGGAGGGCGAGCAGCGCGGCTACCTCGACCCGAAGGCCGACAGGATGGCGTTCGCCGCCTCGGCCTTCGCCTTCGTCGCCATGGTCGCCGCCGGCGCGGCGGCCGTCTTCAGCGGGTTCTGGTGGTTCTTCCTCGGCATCGTCGTGGGTGTCGTACTGATCTGGGTGGCCCGAGCGGTCAAGCGGCGCTCCCAGGAGGCCGCGGAGCTGCACGCCCAGTACGCGGCCCTCGAGCGCTACCTCAAGGATTTCGGCCGCCTCGATGAGAAGCCGCCGGACGCCATCGTCCTGTGGGAGCAGTTCCTCGTCTTCGCGGTGGTGTTCGGCATCGCCGACCAGGTGGCCAAGGCGATGAGCGTCAAGATCCCGGAGGTCGTCAACGACCCGGCCTTCCGCACGCCGTACATCCTCTGGTGGGGCGTGCCCGGCGACGGCGGCGGCCTCTCCGCGTTCAACGAGATCCACCAGAGCTTCAGCCAGGCGGTCTCGGTCGCGACTTCATCCTCGTCGTCCGGCTCCGGCGGCGGAGGCGGCTTCTCCGGCGGCGGTGGCGGCGGCGGAGGCGGCGGAGGCTTCGGCGCCGGTTGACGTTCTTCCCGCGCCGGCCGGCTCGCTGTCGGCGCCGACCCGGGACGGATTGCGGGTGGTTTACACTTTTCTTGTAGTGTTTACCTGCCGTTCCCCGCGGGAAAGAGCGTCGCGAAAGCGAGTAGCGCCCCCATGGCTCCGGAAGGCTTACGGGGAGTGCACGAGGAGGGTCATCATGGCACGTCCCACCCCTGCTGAGTTCGGCGAGAAGTACCGCCGTGTCCAGAAGGCGGCCGAGGCAGCGCTCAGCGCCGACCGCCATCACTTCGACTTCACCGGTGAGGTAGCGCCGGGCGTACGGCTCGTCCTCAGCGAGGCCGGCGACAAGCCGCTCGCGTTCTCCCTCTGGAGCTACCCGCAGGACATCGCCGAGCTGTGCAGCGACGCGAGCGTCCCGGCGACTGCCGCGCTGCTCGCGATCGACGCGCAGCAGGCCCGGGCGGCTACGGCCGCGGGCCTCACCGTCGATCTCGCGCAGTTCACGCGCAGCCAGTCGCGCCCCGACGTCTACTACACGCTCTTCGACCACGCGAGCCGGCGCCAGATCCACACGGTGCTGCACCGGCTCGTCCCGGCCCTGGGACCGCACGCGGCAGCCGCCTGACCGGCCCGTCGTCTTCCCTCATCGGCCTCCGGACCGTGACACAGTCTTCGACCTGCCTTCCGGCAGCCAGGCGGCCGCGCCCCGCGAGAGCGGGCGCGCGGCCGCCAAGCGCTTTCCGCCCGGCCTTGCCGGGCGACGCCCCGTCACCAAACGGCGACCGCCGTAAGCACTGTTAGCATAGGGGTCCGCTCTACCGACCCACAGGGAACCGGGCGCGCCGCATCCACCGGCCGCGCCTCTGCCAACAAGGAGGAGCACGAGAAGATGGCCGAACCCTTCAAGAACACCCCGCCTGCACCTGAGGCCAAGGGCGACATGACCGCTGCGAACATCGCCGCCGCGCTGGCCGGCGAGAGCCAGGCTTCGCAGAAGTACCTGGCGTTCGCCGACGTCGCCGACGCCGAGGGCTACCCGAACGTCGCGCGCCTGTTCCGCGCCGTGGCCTACGCCGAGAGCACGCACGCGCGTAACCACCTGAGCGTGCTCGGCGGGATCGGCACCACGACCGAGAACCTCAAGGCTGCCTGGGGCGGCGAGACCTTCGAGATCGATGAGATGTACCCGGCGTACGCCGCTGTCGCCAAGCTCCAGGAGAACAAGAGCGCGCAGACCAGCATCCGTTACGCCCTCACGGCTGAGAAGGATCACCAGGGCATCTACGACAACACGCTCAAGGGCGTAGAGGGCAAGGCCGACCTCGGCGCCGACGCCGTACGCGTTTGCCCGATCTGCGGCCATACCGTCATCGGCGACGCGCCCGACGAGTGCCCCGTGTGCGGCACTGCCGGCTCGTACTTCAAGGAGTTCTGAGATGGACGAAGCTCTCGAGAAGCGCCTCCCCAAGCCGGAAGAGCTCAACGCGATGACGAAGGAGAGCCTCGCGGCCGCCTTCGCCGGCGAGAGCCAGGCGGCCGAGAAGTACCTCGTCTGGGCCGAGCAGGCCGAGGACGAGGGCTATCCCAACGTGGCCAAGCTCTTCCGCGCCGTCTCGTTCGCCGAGTCGCGGCACGCGCGCAACCACCTGCGCGTGATGGGCGGCATCAACAGCACGGCCGACAACCTCGCCGCGGCGTTCGGCGGCGAGAGCTTCGAGGTCGATGAGATGTACCCGGCCTACCACGAGATCGCCAAGCTCCAGGGCAACAACCAGGCCGTGCGCAGCATCAACTACGCGCTCAGGTCCGAGGTCGACCACAAGGGCCAGTACACGGCGGCCCGCGAGCAGGTGCTCGCCGGCAAGGACATCGCCGACGGGCCCGTGAACGTGTGCCTCGCCTGCGGCCACACGATCATCGGCGACGCGCCGGACAAGTGCCCCTACTGCGGCGCGACGACGGAGCTGTACAGGACCTTCTGAGTCTCGGGAGAGTCTGCGAGAACGCGGACGGGGCCGGCCCGCCGTAGCGGCGGCCGGCCCCGTCCGAACGTACGCTTCGAGTCTGGCGTCAGCCCGCGGGCGACGCCGAGGCCGACGCGGAGGCGCTGAGCGCGGCGGGGTCGTAGCCGTCTGCGTACTCGACCCCGAGAGCCTTGGATCGCTCCGCGACCCAGGCCGTCCAGAGCTGCTGCTTCTTGGCCGAGAGCAGGGTCTGCTGGATGGTCGTCTTGGCCTTGGCCAGGGTGGCCGTCTTCTTCGACTTGGCGAGCTGGGCCTTGTGCGCGTCCCAGTAGGCCTGGATCTCCGCGTCGCTCACCGCGGCCTTCTTGGTGACCACTTCGGCCGCTGCGGACGACAGCGTCTGGCTGCGGATCGAGCGCTTGAGCAGGTCGAGCGTCATGCCCTGCTCCTTGAGCAGTGCGAGGACCTTCTTCTCGCCGCCGTAGGCCTGTTCGAGCTGCGCGACCTGGTCGCTCACTTCCTTGTCGGTGACCTGGACGCCGAGCTCCTTGGCGCTCTGCGCCACGACCTGCTCCTCCACCAGATACTTGACGATCTGGGCAGTGTAATGGTCGTAACTTGCGCTGCCCTCCTTGGGCACGGTCATGCCCTGGGCCTTCATCTGTGTCTCGGCCTGGTCCATCAGCTGCTGGAAGTCGGTCTTCGTCACCGTGACATCGCCGACGGTCGCGACGGCGTCGCTCGGCACGCTGCTGCCGCCGCACCCAGCGGCGACGACGCCTGCGGCGACGACGCTCAGGAGCGCCACGACGGCGATCAGGACGGTGGTGACGCGTCTCATACGGGATCCTCTCTCGGGTTACTGCTCTCGGGTGGCGGCCGGCGGGGAACGCGCACACGGCAGCGCTCCGACCATATCCGGCCAGACTGAGTGTGGCCTGAGGCCGGCCTGAGAGCAACCTGAGCGCCGGAGTCTCAGTTCCGGTTCAGTCCATTCCCAGCCTGCGCTCAGGGTCGCGCGCCGCCTGCAAGAGAAACCCGATGACGTCGGCCGACCCGGCGCGACTCACAGGTCGGGCCCAGCCGGAGCTCAGGTCTCCCCGAGGTGCGACCGGCAGAGTAGCTGCAGAAGTCACCGTCAACGAGCCTGGGAGGTGCATGGTGCGCAGAGCGATCGTCGTCATCGCCGTCGTCGCGACGCCCGCCAGCCTGCTGACGATGACGGCCGCCGACGCCGGGGCCGGGTCGCGAGTACCGCCGCCCCCCTCCGGCGGTCGCGCCGCCCAGGTCGTGGCCCAGGCCGACGTCACCAGGAAGGCGCGCCCGGCGACCGCGCCGACGATGACGCAGCGCGGCAAAGGGTCGCGGGCGAACGACGCCGCCACGCCGCCGTCCCCGGAGACGGCGCCGGCGATGTCCGCGAGTCCGCGTCCCGGCCGCACGATCGGCGATGCCCATGCCCTCGCTTCCGCGACGTCGAAAGCGAGGGCGCCACCGGCCTGATGACGACGACTGCGTGCGCCCGAGAGGCGCGGGGCTCTGCGAGCAGGGGCCCCGCGTCTTCCCCTTCCGTGTTCCGGCGTCGACCAGCGCTCGCGTGGGTCACGCCTTGCGTTCCCCTGACGTGGCGGCTGCTGTACCGCACGCGGGCGGATGCTCTGTGCCGCACCGCCCTTTGATACACTCCCTCCTGCTTTCGCGCGGGCGCAGCCCGCGTCACCATCAGGAGGTTCCTGTCGTGGGATACGACTTCGGCGTCGGCCGCGAAGCGCCGACCTTCACTCTCAGCGCCGTGGACGGCAGCGAGATCAAGCTCAATCAGTATCGGGGTGACTGGTTCCCGGTGCTGGTCTTCATCCCGACCCAGACGGCCGGCGCCGCCGAGGTGCTGGAGCAGCTGAGCAAGGCCGCCGACACCCTGTGGGGTCTGCGCGGCCAGCTTGTAGGCGTCTGCGACGCCGGCCGCGACGAGGTCAAGGCGCTGGCCGAGGGCATCCCCAGCCTGGCCTTTCCGTTGCTGCCGGACGACGGAAGCGTCGCCCAGCAGTACGGGGCGCTGCGCAAGGACTGCACGGTGCGACCCATGGCCTTCATCATCGACCGCGCCGGCAAGATCGTCTGGACCGGCGAGGGCGAGGCGGCTCTCAAGGCGCCCAAGCTGGTCGCCGCCTTCCGCGACGTCGTGCGCTGACCCGTTCCATCCCGGCTCACACGGGTACAACCTGCTATGCAGTCTCCGTGAAGGAGTGAGCCAGATGTTGATAGGTCAGACCATGTTCAGCGTCCGCCACGGCACCGAGCACCGGGCCGAACGGGCGCTTCAGGAGCTCGCCGGACTCCTCCAGGGGTCGGCGGGACACACCAGCCATCGCATCCTGCGTTCGTTCGGCATGTCGCCCCTCGGCAGCGCCCTGCGGGACGAGGGGCGCGAGGCGACGCTGGGTGACATCCACTTCGTCTTCGAGACCGAGTGGGAGTCTCTGCAGGGTCACGACGAGTTCTACCAGAGCCGGCCCGTGCAGCGGATCTACGAGACGCTGCAGTCCATCCTCACGAGCGGGCCGTTCGAGGTCCTGTACGACGCCGTCGTCGAGGAACCACAACACGACAGCGCCACGGTCTGAGGGGCGCGCCCAGATGTGGCCGTTCAGCAGGGGCGCCAAGCCCGCGGGAGTCGCGACGCCCCAAGAGGTACCGACGATCGACGTGAAGCAGGCCTTCGCGCGCTCGAAGCGCGGCGCGAAGCTCGTCGACGTGCGCTCGTCGCGTGAGTTCGAGCACTCCGGTCGCCCCAAGGGCGCCGTGAGCGTCCCGCCTCAGCTCATCAAGAAGGACCAGACGGGGCTCGGGCGCGACGACGACATCCTCGTGATCTGCCTGAGCGGGCATCGCAGTCCACGGCAGGCGAAGGCACTCGCCGGGATGGGCTTCACCAAGGTGACCAACGTCGACGGCGGCCTGATGGCCTGGAAGAAGGCCGGGCTGCCGGTCAAACGCTGACCGGCCTGCCATGGGACTGCGGGGTCGCGGCACGCGCGCCCGTCAGATGCCTCAGCCGCCTCCGGCGGCGATGCGGACCTCGCCGTCTTCCTCGACGATCACCGGCACGACGTTCATGCCGCCGGTGAGCTCCGCGAGCTGCTCACGGGCGCCCGGCGTCGTGTACACGTCGATCTCGTCGTAGTCGGCGCCGCGGGCCTCCAGGTCCTGCTTGGCCGCAGCGCAATACGGGCAGCCGGGCTTGGTGTAGATGATGACGGGCACGTCGCCTCCTCCGTGGCGACCCGGGACGCCGGGCCTCTCTCATTCTACTGCCCGGGAGGACCCTGGGGCCGTCGGTCTTCCGGGCCTACGCATCGGCCTGCGTCTCAGCGGCGGTAGAGCCTCAGTCCGTTGCCCGTCACGAGCAGCGAGGTGCCCATGTCGGCGACCACCGCGAGCCACAGACTGACGAGGCCCAGCGGCGCCAGGACCAGGAAGATCGCCTTCACGACGATCGAGAAGACGATGTTCTGCCAGATGACGCGCGTGGTGCGGCGGGCCAGGCGGATCGTCTCGGGGATCGCCGAGAGGTCGTCGCCCATGAGCGCGATGTCGGCGGTCTCGAGGGCCGCGTCGGTCCCGGCTGCGCCCATGGCGATGCCGAGGGTGGCCGCGGCCAGGGCCGGGGCATCGTTGACGCCGTCGCCGACCATCGCGACCGCGCCGGCGCGGTCGCGCAGCGCGGCGACGGCGGCGACCTTCTGCTCGGGCAGGAGGCCGGCGCGGACGTCCGTGACGCCGGCCTCGGCGGCGACGGCCGCCGCCGTCTTCGGGTTGTCGCCGGTCAGCATCGCCACATCGGCGATGCCGAGCGCGCGCAGCCGGTCGACGGTCTCCCGGGCGCCGGCGCGGAGCGGGTCGCTGACGGCGAGCACGCCGAGAGCGCCGTCCGCGTCGCCGACCACGACGGCGGTCTTGCCTTGGCGCTCGAGTCGCTCGAGCGTCTGCACGAGCGCCGGATCTGAGGCGTGTTCGCCGAGGAGGTCGGGCCGGCCGACGAAGTGGAGCCGGCCGTCCAGCTCGGCCCGCACGCCGCGCCCGGGGATGGCGCGGAAGCGCTCGATGTCCGGACCGCGGCCGGCGTGATCGCGGGCGTTCGGGCCGTTTTCGGCGTGATCGTGCTCGGCGGCGCCCGCGGAGCAACAGTCCGGCGCCGAGCAGGCACAGGCGGCGACCGGAGCGGCCGGCGGCCGGGACTCCGCGGACGCGCCGGCCTCCTCGGCGCGCCGGGTGATCGCTCGGGCCAGCGGGTGCTCGCTGTAGCGCTCCAGTGCGGCCGCCACCTGAAGCACCCGCGCCTCCGAAGCACCGTTGAGCGGGACCACGTCGGTCACCTGAGGGTGGCCCAGCGTGAGCGTCCCCGTCTTGTCGAAGGCGATCGCCTTGAGGCCGGCCATCTGCTCCAGATAGGCGCCGCCTTTGATGAGCACGCCGTTCTTCGTCGCTCGCGCAAGCGCTGCGAGGATGCTCACCGGGGTGGAGATCACGAGGGCGCAGGGACAGCTGATGATGAGCAGCGCAAGGCCGCGGTAGAACCACGTGTCGAACGAGGCGCCGAGGAGCGGCGGCACGAAGGCCACGGCCGCCGCCAGTGCCACGACGACCGGGGTGTACTTGCTGGCGAACCGGTCGACGATGGTCTCGGCCGGCGCCCGCTGCGCCTGCGCCTCCTCGACCATGTGGACGATCTTGGCGATGGTCGTGTCGGCGGCCGCGGCGGTGGCGCGCACGTGAAGGGTGCCGCCCTCGATGATGGAGCCGGCGAAGACCTGGTCGCCCGGTCCTTTGGCCACGGGGGCAGACTCGCCGGTGACCGGCGCCTGGTCGGCGGCGGCGGCGCCCTCGAGGACCACGCCGTCGATCGCCGCGCGCTCGCCGGGCCGCACGATGACGACGTCCCCGAGGACGATGTCCCCGACGTCGATGGTCTTCTCCTCCAGCTCGCCGTCGGCCTCGCAGGGCCGGAGCACCGCCGCTGTCGGCGGGGCAAGCTTCATCAACCCGCTGATCGCGCGCCGCGTCCGCTCCAGCGTCGCCGCCTGGAGCACCGTGCCGAAGCTGAACAGGAACGCGACCAGCGCCGCCTCGCTCCACTGCCCGATGGCGACGGCGCCGATCATCGCCAGGGTCATCAGGACGTTCATGTCGACCTGGCGGGCGCGCAGGCTGAACAGGGCCGCGCGCGCCACGAACACTCCGCCGCTGATGACGGCGGCGCCGAAGAGCCACGGCGCCGCCGTCGGGGCGGCGGCGCTCGCGACGAACCCGGCCGCCGTCAGGACGCCGGAGACGAAGGTGGCGACGGCGCGGGGCTCGGAGAGCCAGAAACCGCGCGATGCCCGTGCGGCCGCGCGCCGCGCTGCCGCCCGCGGCGTCGTTCTGCGCCCGTCGCTCCACGGTGTCGTAGCCGAGGCGGCGCACGGCGCGGAACACGTCGGGCAGAACCGTCTGCTCGGGGTCGATGGCGATGGCCAGCGTGGCCGCGCCGAAGTTGACGTCTGCGCTGCGCACGCCGCGCTCCTTGCGCAGCGCGCCCTGCAGCTTGACCGCGCAGTCGGCGCAGTCCATGCCGGTGACGTGCAGCACGCGCCGCTCGCCGCCGTCCTCGTCGGGCAGCGGCCGCGACAGGTCGAGGGGCCCATGCGCGTGCGCGGCCAGCGGGCAGTGCTCCTCGCAATGCGCCTGCGCACCGGCCCGGCGGGCGAACATCTCCAGCTCGTCCCCGCTCAGAGCATCCTCGTCGAACTTCACGTCGAGAAGGCCGCGAGAGACGTCCGGCTCGACGGCGTGGATGCCGTCGAGCCGCAGCAGCTCGCGGCCGACCTCTTCCACGCACCCCCCGCACTCCGCGGCGCGGGGAAGCAGGAAGGAGAGTTCGAGGACGCGCTCGGTCACGGCCGCCCGCCTTCGGCAGCGGCCGGCCCGGGCGCGGGCTCACGCGTCCTCAGGCCCGAGGGATCCTCAGTCCCGTGCTCCACGTGCTCCACGTGCTCGCGCGTGATGTCGAGCAGCACGCGGATGTGCGCGTCGTCGGGCGAGTAGAAGACCATCTTGCCCGCCCGGCGTGCGCGCACGAGCCCGTTGGCGCGCAGCACGCGCAGATGGTGGCTGACGTTGCTCTCGCTCATCTCGACGGTGGCGGCCAGGTCGCAGACGCACAGCTCCCCGGCCTCGATGATGGCGGCCATCAGCCGGCAGCGGCTCTGGTCGGCCAGGACCTTGAAGACCGTCGCCATCTCCCCGGCGACTCCCGGGGAGACCAGCCGGGCGCGGACCGCGGTGACGCGCTCCGGGTCGACGACGTGGACGTCGCAGTGGTCCAGCAGGTCCTCGTCATCCTTGCCGCAGATCACCGGTCCCGCCTGAGGAGTCTCACGCACCTTGCCACCTCGCCTGAACATATGAACGGATGTTCATATGTTACCCTCATCGGTGCGGAACGACAAGAGAAGCCGTTGGAGGGACGCCGTTCCCGTTCCGGGCGGCGAAGGAGACGACTAGTGCTCGCCGCTCCCGTCGTGCGCGCCGTCTCCACCGTCGTGTGTCGTGGTCCCCGAGTCCGTGCTCGACGACCCGGTGGACGCGGCCGTCGAATCCTGCGACCCGGAAGACGTGTGGTCGGAGCCGGCCGCGTGGTGGCTTCCCGTGCCGTCGGCGGCGTGAGCGGCAGCGTGGGTCCCGGCCGCGTGGTGGGAGCCCTCGGCATCGTGGTGGGTACCTGTCAGGTGATCCGCGATCAGCCCGCGGTGCTCTGCCCACCCGCCGCCGTCGTGTCCGGCGCTGTGCCCGCCGGATGCGTCGTGGGCGGCCGGGGCCGATCCACGGTCGCCGGTGGAAGCCGGCGCGGGCGCGGCGCCGTTGCCGGCCAGTTCCACGGCGGCGATGCCGCCGCCGGCCACGACGACGGCGCCGGCGGCGATCACCGCCGCCTTGGTGCTCAGGGCGGCGCCGATCTTGGCGATGAGGCCCACTGCGGGAGCCGCTCCCGAGGCCGCCGCGCCTGCGGCGGGCGCCCCGCCCAGAGCGGTGGGCGCGTGGCCCGGAAGCAGCGGGAACGTCTGCAGCGCGGCCGGGACGGCCAGTACCGGCAGGGCCACGGCGAGGTTGGCCGGCGCCGTCGCATCCGCGCCGGCCAGGCCGGCGAAGACGCGCCGGAACGAGGCTCGCGCGCGATGCACGAGCACGTCGGCGGCCGGCCGCGAGACCCCGAGCACCTCCGCCAGCTCGCGGCCCTCGAACCCGTGCAGGTCCTTGAGCACCAGGGCCGCCCGGTAGCGCTCGTTCATACCGGCGAGGCTGCTCTCGATCAGGGCGGCCGTCCGCGCCTGCTCGTAGGGATCGCCGGGCGCGGGGAGCAGTCCCGTATCCACGGGACCGGTGGAGCGGCGACCGCGGATCACGTTGAGGCAGGCGTTGGTCGCGACTGTGTACAGCCACGCCCGGAGGCGCACGTCCTCCGTCGCTGCAGGCGGCTTACCGAACGCCTTGAGGAACACGTCCTGGGTCACGTCTTGCGCCTCCTCGCGGTCGCCAAGGATGCGGGCACACAGGTTGTACACGGCCGCGTGGTAGTCGCCGTAGACGCGCGTGAGCGCCTTCGGATCACGCGCGTGGAGCCCGCGGACGAGCTCGAGGTCGGTGGGGGAGGGTGATGACATCATGTGGTGCTCTCCCTCAGCGTACTCGCAACCCATGCACCCGTCACATCCGGGTCAGTCGCAGCCGCCGTCGTGGCCGCCGCTGTGGGTGCCCGAGTCGTGGGAGCCTGAATGGGTGCCGCCGCCGTCGTGCGTGGCGGCGTGGGTCTCCGTGTGATCGGACTCCCCGTGGAGCGCCGTCTGCGCGGACTGCCGGGTCTCGGCCGCTGCGTGGGTGCGGGTCGGCGTGTGGGTGTGAGCCTGCGCGTGAGTCCCCGTCGCCGGGTGGCTGTGCGAAGCGGTGCGCGTGCGGTCCTGCGTGCGGTCGTGGGCGACGGCCTCGAGCAGCGCCGCGAACTGCTGGGCGGAGAGCGTGACCGAGTCGCCCTGCTGCGCGGCCGGCGCGGCCGCCGCGGCCGCGGCGGCGGCGGCGTTCGCGGCTTCACCGGCGCCGCCCAGGCGCTGGACGCCCGCCATGGCCACGGTGGTGAGCGCGAACACGATCACCGCTGTGGCCACGATCGTCTTGACTGCCTTCATGGTCCCTCCTCAGGTACTGGATCGGCTGCCCTTCATCCGTTCCAACACCTGGGGAGGTCGGTTCTTACACGTGTGCCGACCGCAGGGGTCTGTGAGCTTCTGCGGGTGCTCCTCTCCGTCTACCTCGCCGGCGGTGGACCGTCCTACGAGTCAGCACCGCTCCTGAGTGTGGAGATGCCGTGCAGGGGAGTCGTGCGGACGAGCAGTCAGACGTCGTCGCGAGTCGTCGGCGTGTCGCCGGAAGTGGGCGCAGGGCCGTCGGAGTTGGGGCCGGGGTCGCGGAAGGAGGGGCCCGGCGTGCCGGGGGCCGCGGAGCCTGCGTCCCCGTCTGCGCGGTACAAGCGGATGCCGCGCCGCCGCGCGCGCCGGCTGCCGAGCACACGCCGGCTCACGTGGCGCGGTACGTCGACTGGCTCCGGCGCCTTGATGCCGTACCTGAGTGCGATCATCCGCAGGCCGAACACGATGGCGATCGTCACCCACTCGGAGACCACCTTGTCGATCCCCGCCCAGTTCACCATGCCCACGTAGATGATCGCGCCGAGGATCGCCGCCAGGTAGTTGATGGGGCCGGGGAGGACGAGTTGCGGTGTCTCGCCGGCCAGCAGGTCGCGAAGCACCGCGCCGCCGAACGCCGAGATGCAGCCGACGAGGATGGCGGCGAAGCTGCTCAGGCCCGCGTTGATCGCCTGCTGCGCGCCGATGACGGCGAAGAGACCCATCCAGATCGGGTCGAGGATGTTGAGGAACAGTTCGCCGCGATGGACGAGCGAGGCAAAGAAGAAGCCGATGAACGCCGCACCCACAACGAGTGGCAGGTACGTGGGGTCGGTCAGCGCGACCGGGGTGCGACCGAGGAGCAGGTCGCGGATGATGCCGCCGCCGAGGCCGGTCGCGATGGCGATCGCCAGCACGCCGGTGACGGCGAACTTGCGCTGCACGGCGAAGATGGCGCCGCTGAGGCCGCCGAGGAAGACGGCCGTCAGGCTGATGGCGAGCGGCGGCGCTGTGACGGCGCCCACCAGCGGGAGTGGGAAGAGGCTCATGCCGGTGACCTATTCCCGGCGGCTTGCCCCACTTCCTCCGGCCGCCTCAGGCTTTGCCGGCCGGTGGCCGACGTCCGCGGCCGGCACGCTGCAGGTCCAGTGCGGCGAGCTGAGTCAGCACGGCGTCCACCTGGCGCTCCACGAGCGCCGGATTCCCGCCGCGCTTCTCCAACTCGCCGAGCACGTGCGCCACGGCTGTATCGTAGTCCCGCCGGAATCGCTTGTTGAGCTCGTGCCAATCGACGCCGGCCACGGCGGCGACGGCGTCCCCATCGGCGCGCAACTCGCCGCGCGCCAGCAGCGCCGCGAGGATGGGATAGCCGAGGTAGCCCTGCCAGTAGGAGGCGTTGTCGTTCGCGGTGATCGTGTGACCGTCCGCCGACCACTCGACGTCGTAGGTCTTGTCGCCCCCCGAGGAGCTGACCTTCGCGGAGCCGGCGCCGGTGACCCGCACACGGCCGTCGGCGACCGCCGTGAACGCCTCGAACACCTTGGCCCTGGGCGGCAGCTTCCAGGGGGCCATCGTCACCTCCATGCGCCGGCCCGTTGCTCGGACCGTCGTCACGACTGTACCCGGCGGCCGGTTTCGCGCCACGGTGAGCCTCCGTCACAGAGGGCCCACAGGGCCTAGAATGGAGCTCGACCAGAGGCCGCACGATGGCGGCGAGAGCGGCGAGACCAGCGGAGGGTCACATGAGCGACGACGTGCGACGGCAGGCCGGCGAGGCGCCGGACCTCTCGCCCGCCACCCTTGCGGTGCGGGCGGGCGAGGACGCGGCGCGGGCGCACCGCGGCACGCAAGTGCCCATCGTCTACAGCGCGGCGTTCGGCTACGAGGATGTGGACAGCTGGGTCGACTCCGCGCTCGGCGTCACCGAGGGCCACATCTACTCCCGCAACACGAACCCCACGGTGGCCGCGTTCGAGAAGAAGGTGCGGATCCTCGAAGGGGCGGAGGCGGCCACGAGCTTCTCGAGCGGCATGGCCGCCGTCAGCAACACGCTCTTCGCGCTGGTCGCGCCCGGGGAGCGCGTCGTCTCCGTCAAGGACACCTACGGCGGCACCAACCAGATGTTCGTCGACTTCCTGCCGCGCATCGGCGTGGAGGTGGAGCTCTGCGAGACCAGCGACTTCGATCAGATCGAGGCGGCCATCGCCAAGGGCTGCCGCCTCGTGTACCTGGAGTCGCCGACCAATCCGACGCTCAAGATCCTCGACATCGCGCGGCTCTCGGCGGCGGCCCACGAGGTCGGCGCGATCGTGGTCGCCGACAACACGTTCGCGACGCCGATCAACCAGAACCCGCTGGCGCTTGGCACGGACCTGGTGCTGCACAGCGCCACCAAGTTCCTCGGCGGCCACGCCGACGCGCTCGGCGGCGTGCTCTGCGGCCCCGCCGAGCTCATCAAGAAGGTGTACCACTACCGCGAGATCACCGGCGCCTCACTCGACCCGATGGCCGCGTACCTGTTCGTGCGCAGCCTCAAGACCCTTGCGCTGCGGGTGCGACAGCAGAACGAGAACGCGATGACGATCGCCCGCTGGCTGCAGGGGCAGACGGTCGTCGAAGTGGTCAACTACCCGGGCCTCGAGTCGCACCTGCATCACGACGTGGCGGCGCGGCAGATGCGCGGCTTCGGCGGCATGCTGAGCTTCTCGCTGGGTGGCGGCTTCGAAGCGGTCAAGCGCGTGCTGCCGCGCCTGCGGTTGGCGCACCTGGCCGCGAACCTGGGGGCGGTCGAGACCTTGGCCGGCGTGCCCGCCACGACCAGCCACGTCGAATGCACCATCGAGGAGCGCGCCGCGATGGGCATCCCTGAGGGGCTGGTGCGCTACTCGGTCGGCATCGAGGACGCCCAGGACCTGATCGCCGACCTCGAGCAGGCCTTCTCCGTCGCGTAGGCTTTCGCGGCGCTTTGGGGAATGTGTCACCGACCGGTAACGCGCGAGAAGGTGAGGAGGGCCGGCCGTGGCCGACAAGGAACACAAGCACGGTGAGTCCGGCGCTCTGGAGCCGGGTGAAGTCACGGAAGTGACCCAGGCGTCATCGCCGGCCGAGGCCGGGACGACCGCGGTCGACGAAGAGTCCACGGCCGTCGTGACGCCTGCGGACGAAGAGGTGACGCAGGTGGGCGCCGCCGGCGGCGGTGACGACGAAGTCACTGCCGTCGCCGCCTCGCCCCGGCGCCCGAGCCGTCTGCGGCGCCTCCTCATCGGCCTCCTGATCGTCCTCTCGCTGCTGGGCGTGGTGATCAGCGGCCTGACGATGTGGACGCACTACACCGTCATGAACACCGACGGCTACATGCGGATCGTCGGGCCGATCGGCAAGGACCCGCAGGCCATCCAGAACCTGAGCGCCTACATCGCCGGCCAGGCGGTGACCGCCACCGACCTGCAGCAGCGCGTGGGCGACGCCCTGCCGGACAAGGCGAAGCTCTTCGCCGGTCCCATCACCGGCGTCATCGAGGACTTCATCACCAAGGGAACCAAGAAGGTGCTGAGCTCGCCCAAGGCCTACCAGCTGTGGCTCAAGATCAACGAGGTCGGCCACGAGAAGATCGTCGCGCTGCTGCGCGGCGAATCGACGACCGCGTACATCTCCGGCAGCGATGTGAAGCTCAACCTGCTGCCGCTGATCAGCCAGGTGCTGGTGTGGGTGGACGACAAGCTGCCGGGCGGGCTCTCCAGCCGCTTCGCCCCGCCCGTCATCGAGCCGGGCGCCGACCCGGAGGCCTCCATCCAGGAGGTGGCGAACTGGTCGGGCAAGCCTCTCCCGTCCGACTTCGGGCAGATCACCCTGATCCAGTCCGACGCGCTCGGTCCGGCGCAGCAGGCCGTCAAGTGGTTCGACCGGCTCGCGTGGATCATCCCGCTCGTCACGATCGTGCTGATCGCCCTGGCGATCTGGCTGTCCCGCCGGCGCGGCCGGACGGCGATCGCCATCGGCATCGGCTCCGCGATCGCCATCTTCCTCACGCGCGTGATCATCAAGCGCGCGGCCGTGTACCTGACCGACCAGCTCAGGGAGGGCGGCGGCCTTCACCTCGCCAAGGACGTGGTGAACGCCTCGCTCGGGCCGCTCACGACGATCACCATCTGGATCTGCGTGATCGGCGTCGTGGCGGCGGTCCTCGTCTGGCTGCTCGGCCGCCGCGACGTGCGCGCCGGCGTGGTCGCCGTCGGCAGGCGTGCCGCCGGCCAGGCCGCGGAGATCAAGATCCCGGACTCGCCCGTGACGTCCTGGATCGTCAACCACGTGGTGGCCGTGCGCTGGGGCCTCGTCGTCGTCGGGCTCATCGTGCTGTCGCTGGTGGCCTCGTCCTGGCTGGGCATCATCCTGACGGTCGTCGTCGTCCTGTTGCTGCAGGGCGTCCTCAGCCTGGTCGCAGCGCAGTGGCCGTTCGCCGAGCCGGGCGGCGACGAGGCGGCGCCGGTCTGACCGGGGACGCGGGACCGGTGCGGCCCGGCCGACAGACGCGTGCAGGAGGCCGGCCGGGCGCGGGGTAGAGTGTCGCCAGGATGACCGGTGACGACCACGAGAGGCCGGATCTGACTGCCGGGGAGGCCGGGCGGGCGCAGCCTGACCCGGCCCTCGCGCCTCCGCCCGACATCGAGGCCGACGCGCGCGACACGGGCCCGCGCGCCTTCACGCGCGACCTCTTCTCCCGCGAGCTCCTCCGCTACCTCGGCCCCGGGTTCGTCGTCACCATCGGCTTCATCGATCCGGGCAACTGGGCGACCAACATCGCCGGCGGCTCCCAGTTCGGCTACCAGCTGCTCTGGGTCGTCTCTCTCAGCACGCTCATGCTCATCTTCCTGCAGCACATGGCGGCCAAGCTGGGCATCATCACCGGCCGTTCGCTGGCCGTGAACGTGCGCGCCCACATGCCGCCGTGGCTGACGTGGGTGCTCGGGCGCCACGATCGCCGCGGCCTGCGTGGCGACGGCGCTGGCCGAGTATCTCGGCGCGGCGCTCGGCTTCAACCTGCTCTTCGGTCTGCCGGTCTGGATCGGGGCGCCGCTCACCCTCGTCCTCGTCTACCTCGCGATCCTCGGGCAGCAGTACCATCGCCTGGAGCGCATCATCCTGGTCTTTCTCGCGGTGATCGCCGTCTGCTACGTCATCGAGCTCTTCATCGTCCAGCCGGATTGGGCCGCCGCGGCGCCGGACTGGATCATCCCCAACGTGAACGCCGCCAGCATCCTCGTCGCCCTCGGCATGCTCGGCGCGATCGTCATGCCGCACAACATCTACCTGCACTCCAACGTCATCCAGTCGCGCGACTGGGACGTGGAGCCGAGCCAGCGCGCCCGGCTCATGCACTTCGAGCTCGCCGACACCACGCTCGCCATGGGCATGGGCTGGCTCGTCAACTCGGCGATGATCATCGTCGCGGCGGCGGTCTTCTTCAGCGCCGGAGTGGAAGTCACGAGCATCGAGCAGGCGTCACAGACCCTCGAGCCCCTGGCGGGTGCGGCCGCGCAGCTGATCTTCGGCATCGCGCTGCTCGCCGCCGGCCTCTCCTCGTCGGTGACGGCCTCGCTGGCCGAGGCCAACATCGTCACCGGCTACCTCGGCCGGCCGGAGGACCCGCGCACGCGCACCTACAAGTTCGGGCTGGTGGTGCTCACGCTGCCGGCGATGGTGATCATCGCCATCGGCGTCAACGCCTACCAGGCGCTCATCGTGAGCCAGGTCGTGCTGAGCCTGCAGTTGCCGTTCACCATCATCCCGCTGCTCTGGCTCAGCCGCGCGCGGAAGGTGATGGGCGAAGACCGCACGGGTACCATCACCACGCTGACGGGCGCCGCCGTCGCGGCGCTCATCATCGGGCTCAACGTGTTCCTGCTGTATTCGACCTTCTGGGGAGGCTGAGCGCATGGGCGTGTACGAGCACATCCTCGTGCCCATCGAGGGGACGGAGACCGACGCGACCGGTGCTCGAGCACGTCGGGGAGCTCGCCGCCGTCTGCGGCGCGAGCGTCACGCTCCTGCGCGTCGCGCATTTCCACACGCGCGATCAGCGCGCCTGCGAGATCGAGGACGGAGAGGGCGACCTGGCGCGCGCCGCGGAGCTGCTGCGCAGCCGCGGCATCACGGTGAGCACCCTCCTTCTCTCCGGCGAACCCCAGGAGGTCATCGTGCAGCAGGCCGCCGACCTCCGGCCGGACCTGATCGCCATGGCCACGCACGGTCACGGCTGGGCCAAGCGCATCGTGCTGGGGAGCGTGGCCGACCACGTGCGGCACAACACGGACGTGCCGCTGCTTCTGCTCAAGGGCGGCCCCGGGAGCTGACGCAGGCGTCGACGGCGACATCGAACCTCACGGGGCATATGCTGCCTGAAGGGTGTGTGGAGCACCGGGCTGCATCGAGGGGAGCCAGTCGTGTCTGAGGCCGATCCATCCGCCAGGCGGTCGTGGTGGTCGCGCTGGTGGAAGCGCCTCGCCATCGTCGTCGGCGTCCTGGCCCTGCTCTTCGTCGGTGGATCGGCTCTCGCCGCCAAGTTCACCGAGAGCAACAAGTTCTGCGGCACCGACTGCCACGAGATGTGGCCGTACCGCGACACGTGGGCCAAGTCGGCGCACAAGCAGGCCGACTGCGTGCAGTGCCACATCCCGCCGGGTCCGGTGAACTTCGTCAAGACCAAGATGGCGGCTTCGCGCGAGGTCTGGGTGCACTTCACCGGCGTCTCGAAGGCGCCGATCACCGTCACCCGGCACATCCCCAACTCGGCCTGCGACCGCTCCGGCTGTCACACCAGCGCGCAGACGAGCAAGACGATCTCGCTCGGGAAGCCGGCGGCGGTCAAGTTCCAGCACGGCAGCGCCGGCCACACCAGGCAGCTCTGCATCGCCTGCCACGCGGCGCTGGTGCACGCCGGCGCACCCGGGGTCACCGCCCCGCCGGCGCGATCGATGCCGTCGTGCTTCACCTGTCACACCGACGGCACCAAGAACTGCAGCTACTGCCACAAGCCGCCCCACGCCGACCGCGGTCCGTGCCAGGACTGCCACGGCATCGACGGGTGGACGGGCGGCAAGGGCGGCGGTCCTCATCCTGGCGGTCCGCTGACCGGCAAGCACGGACAGATCACCTGCGACACGTGCCACACCAAGGGCACGTCGGTGAAGCCCGACGGCTGCATCACCTGCCACGGCGACCACCACAACGGCCTGACGGACTGCGTCGACTGCCACACGATCAAGAACTGGGACCCGTCGAAGTTCACGCATCCGCAGGAGGGAGAACACATCCCTGCCGGCGAGGTGCCGCTGCAGTGCGCCGACTGCCACCAGAACGGGTTCGGGCAGCCGGCGGGCTGTCCATGCCACGGCGGCAGCGCCCCGAGCGGCGACTGAGGAGTCCGGCCCGCCCGATATACTCGGGCCATGTCCGATCGCCTCGTCCTCTTCGACATCGACTGCACGCTCGTCGACGCCCGCGGCGCGGGAGGGCGAGCCATCCTCCGCGCCATCAAGGACGTGTACGGGGTCGAGGGCGAGCTCGGCGACTATTCCTTCCACGGGCGCACCGACCCGGGCATCATCGCCGACCTGGCCGGGCTCTGGGGCGCCGGCGAGCCGGGCGAGGTGGTGGGCCGGTACGAAGGCGAGACGCAGCCCCAGGTCGTTCACGACCTGGCGGAGCGTCTCGGCGTCCCCGCCGGCACGGTCGACCGGCTCGTCGACGACTGCATCGCGCGGTACGTCGAGCTGCTCCGCGACGAGATCACGCGCGTGGAAGTCGAGACGCTGCCCGGCATCCGTGAGCTGGTCACGGCGCTCGCCGCCGACCGCCGCGCCCTCGTCGGCCTGCTGACCGGCAACGTGGTCGAGGGGGCCCGCCTCAAGCTCGAGCCGACGGGCCTCTTCCCGCTCTTCAAGATCGGCGCCTACGGCTCGGACTCGGCCATGCGCGCCGACCTGCCCGCCGTCGCGGTCGCCCGCGCCGAGGCGCTGGACGGCCGGCGCTACGCCGGCAAGGACATCGTCGTCATCGGCGACACTCCGGCCGACGTGGAGTGCGGCGCTTCCCTCGGTGTCACCGCGATCGCGGTGGCCACCGGCAGGCACACGGTCGGGGAGCTTGCGGCCTGCGCGCCGGACCACCTCTTCGCCGACTTCTCCGATTGGCGCGCGGCCTACGACGCCATCATCGGCTGACGCGGCGCGCCGCCGCCGTCAGTCCCAGCGTGTCGGTGAGAGCGGCGTGAGGTCGATCGAGGGCGCCGACCCGGCCGCCAGCTCCGCGACCAGGCGGCCGGTGACCGGCCCGAGCGACAGTCCCAGCATGCAGTGCCCCGTCGCGAGGATGACGCGGTCCCGGCCCGGCACGCGGCCGACGACCGGGAGCCCGTCCGGCGTCACCGGACGCGGTCCGCGCCACAGCTGACGCACCGGACCATCCGCCGGCAGGCCGATCGCTCGCCGGCCTCCCTCTCTCAGGTAGGCCACTCGCTTGGGACGCACGCGCATGTCCCACCCGGAGAGCTCCAGCGTGCTGCCCAGACGCAGCGCGTCCGCCAGCGGCGTCAGCACGACGTGGGCGTCGCCCAGGTACAGCGGCAGCTCGGGGAAGTCGGCGGGACGGTCGACGTCGACGCTGTAGCCCTTGGCCGGTTCGACGGGCAGGCGGAAGCCGAGGCCGCGCGTGAGGAACGGGGTCCAGGCGCCGGCCGCCAGCACCACCTGGCCGGCGGCGAACTCGCCGCGAGTGGTCAGGACGCGGACTCCTTGGGCCGCCGGCTCGAGCGAGAGCGCCTCCGCGCCGGTCACGACCGTCGCGCCGGCGTCCGCAGCCAGCTCGGCGACGGCCTGCGTGAACCGCAGCGGATCGAGGTGGCCGTCCTCCGGGAACAGGAAGGCGCCTGCGAGGTCGCACTGAAGGCTGGGGAAGAGTCGTCGAGCCTCCGCCGCCGTCATCTCGTCGGCGAGGGCCCCCAGGGCGCGAGCGGCCTCGACTTCTTCCGCGGCCTCCGCCAGGCCGGCCGCCGTCTCGTAGATCTGGAGCTCGCCGCCGTGGTGGAAGTGCCAGCGCTCGCCGCCGTGATCGGCGGCGAGCTCGTCGTGCAGGCGCGCGCTCTCGACGTGCAGCGCGCGCAAGACGGGGGCCGCCGCCTGGGCGCGCTTCGCGGAGCAGGCGGCCCGGAACAGCCACAGCCATCTCGCCAGGGCGGGACTGGGACGGGGCGCGATGTAGAAGGGGCTGGACGAGTCGAGCATCCAGCGAAGACCCTGGCCGAGGACGCCGGGAGCGGCCAGGGGCGTCGCGTCGCTCGGGACCAGCAGGCCGCAGTTCGCGTGTGCCCCACTCACGGGTGGGCAGACCTCGGTCTCCCTCTCCAGGAGCACCGTCTTCGCCCCGGACCTCGCCAGCTCGAGGGCGCAGCACGCGCCCACGGGCCCTCCGCCCACCACCACGACGTCCGCGCGTCCGTTCACGGCAACGTCAGTCGACTCGGATCGTGGTGGTCGGCGATTTCGCCTTGAGGCTGGAGAAGTAGTACTTGGTCGTCGCGGTCGGGGAGACGGCGACGGAGTAGGCCGAGTAGCGCGCCACGCTGGAGCCCGGCAGGCTCTCGGATCTGCGGGCGGTGTCGACCCCGGTGCTGTGCCAGGATCCGCCGTAGTAGGAGTGCAGGTAGACCTTGGCTCCGTCGTCGAGCGCCGGATACAGGCGACCGGTGAGAGTGATGCTTCCGCCCGCCGCGATGCTCGCGCCGTCGCGGGCGGCCGGGCTGATGCCCATGCTCCTGAACTCCGCCCAGGCGCTGTTCAGGCCCAGCTTCATGCGCAGGGAGCCACCATCGATGAAGCTGGTCCCCTTGCTGCCGAGGATCGCCGCCTTGACGATCCGCGGCGAGTCCCCGCGCTTCAGCGTGTAGACGGCGCGGACCGTGCCCGCGGCGCCGAGAGGGCCGCCGATCTGCGCCGGCGTGCGGCGCAGGGGGCCCCAGTCGTGGAGCGAGCCGTAGTAGTCATAGGGGTCGCTCACGCCCTGGAGATAGGGGTAGCTCCCGCCCCAGACGTACTTGACGCTCTCGGTCTGCCCGCCGGAACAGGAGAAGTACGTCGCCACGATGGGCTTGCCCTTGTAGACGGGGCAGACGCCGGCGGTGTCCCGCACGGCGGCGTCGGTGCGCGAGTCTTCGATGCCGACGCCCACGTAGGCCTGGCTGCGGACGTCGCAGTAGACATCGTACGTCTTACCCGGCTGCCGGCTCCCGAGGCCGAAGGCGCGCGCCGCGCAGGCCTGTGTCTTGAGCGCTTCGCGCGGCCAGTCCGGTGAGACCTCGTGCGGGATCACTCCGCGAAGGTAGCTCTCCAGCGGCACGTCGTTGATCATCATGAGGCCGTTGCCGCGCACCACCCTGATCGTGCCGCGATAGGCGCCGTTGTCGCCGAGGTCGGTCTCCGTGATGAGGCGCAGCGAGCCGGACTTGGGCGTGAACGTCGGCGCGCCGGTGAAGGTCCTGCGCAGAGAGCCGGCGACGACCTTGTAGCCGAGGCTCGTCCACCTGGTCGTGGCCGTCGTCCCGCCTGGGATGGTCCACTCGGCCCCCGAGCCCTGCACCGTGTACTCGCCGGCGCAGCTGAGCCTGACGGCCTTGAGGCCGCTGCGGAGATTCACGCGGATCAACGAGTCGTCGACGTTCGCGAAGGAGATCCCGGTGTAGTAGTGCTTGAGGATGTCCTGGTAGTCCCAGCCGTGCTTGGCGTAGCCGTAGGCGCCCCACTGCGACATGCCCACGCCGTGTCCCCACCCGTGCCCCTCGATCGTGAATGCGTACTCGGTGGAGGACGCGGCGGCCGGGCCGGCGATCGCCAGCAGGACCAGCACGGCGAGAGCGCCGGCGAGCGCCAGCCTGCTCAGGCGCCGCCCGCGCGGCGGCGAGTCTGAGGGCGCGTGTCGACTCTGGGATGTGGGGTGTGGGGTATGCATGGGCTCCTGAGGCACCGGGGCCTCCTCGCCCCGAGGATACCGCCCCCCGCGCAGGCGGGGCAAACGCACGTGCGGTCGTCGTGACTGCTTCTGGCATCGGCTCCCTTCTCCTTTCCTTGAGGTGCGAGGTGCGGCGATGGGGCGGCGCCGGCGCTCGCGTCGTGCTACCCTCGATGCTTCGCACAGGGGAAAGGCGAGGCCGGCGGCGAAACCGTGGCCGGGCCCGCAGGGCGGACTCCGGCCGCGCTCAAGCCGCCGGTCGACACGCCGATAGCAGAACGAGACATGACCTCACGCCGAACCCTCCTTCACATCCTCACCCTCACAGCGCTCTCAGCGGCGATGCTGCTCGCCCTCGCCGCCCCCGGGCTCGCGAAGTCGTTCCGCGACGTGCCCAAGAGCCACTGGGCGTACTCGTACATCTCCTCGGTGACCAACACGGCCGCAGCCGGACACCGCCTACTGGACGACTTCGGGACGGCGTTCAAACCGGAGCGCGCCATCACGAGAGAGCTCCTGGCGCGCTCCGTCGTCCTGGCCTCTGGCCACTACGGTGAGGACGTCAAGCCCGTGGAGATCAAGGACGTGCCCAAGGGCTACCGCTACTACTCGGTGATCCAGCTGGCCGTCCGCTACGGCTACATGGCGCCGGACGCGGCGGGGAACTTCCGGCCGACGGAGAACGTGACGACGGCGGCGGCGGAGACCGTGATGGTCCGCTGGCTGAGGGAGCGTTACAGGTCATCTGACTGGTCGCTCCTCAACACCCTCGCGCCCAGCCGCTGGCAGCCCAATCCGGGCTGGACCACCGCCGCGCCCTCCTACCTGCCGTCGATCGTCGCCTCGCGGCAGCTCGAGCTCCGCTACAACCACTCCACCGACGGCGACGGCCACGAGTCCATCCCGACGGATCCCATCGATCGCGCCGAGGTCGCCTACATGTTCTACCGCGGCTATCAGGTGGCGAGCGACTGGCAGCTCTACGGTCTGGCGGACTTCAAGAACGTGACCCTCCCGGCGCTCAGCGACCGCCAGAAGCAGGTGGCCAAGTTCGCGCTCAAGTTCATCGGCTACCCGTACATCTGGGCCGGCGAGTACCCGACCAAGGACTCGCCCTACGGCACGCAGAAGTGCGGCGGGTTCGACTGTTCGGGGTTCGTCTTCTACGTCATGAAGATGCACTTCGGCTACGACAGCATCACGGTGAACCAGCGCGGGGCCCACGACATGGCCGCGGTCGCCAAGCCGCGCATCACCCGCGACAAGCTCCAGTGCGGCGACCTCATCTTCTTCGGTCCCAAGGGACCGGGCTCGTCCGTCGGCTCCATCTACCACGCGGGCCTGTACCTGGGCCGTGGCTGGTTCATCCACTCCACCGGTTCGAGCGACGGCGTGACACTGGCGTCGCTGACCAACTCGAGCTACTGGAAGGCGGCGTTCGCCTGGGGTCGCCGGGTGCTCAAGCCGACCGAGCTCCTGCCCACCCCGTCACCGTCACCGTCACCGTCGTCGTCGCCGTCAGCGGCGCCGGCGGCGATCGGGCCCGCGGCGCCTTCAGCTGAGGCGGCCGCGACGTCACCGTCGGCCGTCGCCACGCCGGCGTCCGCCTCTTCGTCCCCGGCGCAGCCCTGATCCGTGCCGGTCGTGCCGGCCTGTGGGCGCTTTCGCCGCAACGGTGGGCACACAGTTTTGTGCGTCCTCGCGCTACACTTCCCGGCATGCTGAGACGCACCACGATCCGCATCCACCCGGCGGCGCTCCTCGTCGCGCTGGCGCTCGCCGTCTTCGCCGGCGCCATCTGGGCCGGCCCCGCTGCCGCTGCCGCGCCGACCACGCTGACCGCGAGCGTCACGCCGGGCATCATCGTGTACCAGGGGTCGGCGAGCGTGAAGGGCACGATCGGCACCGGCACGGACCCGCTCGCCGGTGCCGCGCTCTCGCTGCTCGCACGGCCCGCGGGCGCGACCGACTGGGCGCCTGTCGGCTCGACTACTTCCGCGGCCGACGGCGCGTTCAGCTTCCCGGCGGTGTCGCCGTCGGTCTCCACCGACTACCGCGTCGCGTTCGCCGCGACCCCGGCGCAGGACGCGGCTCAGGCGGACGTGAGCCTGCGCGTCCGGCCGCTCGTGACGGCGGTGTTCCCCGCGGACGTCTGGCTGGGCGGCACCGCTCACCTGCGCGGCGCCGTCGCGCCGGCGCACCCCGGCGGCGCCGTCGTCATCGAGCGTCTGCTGGACGGCCTCTGGCAGCCGCTCACCACGGTCACCCTCGATGCGGACTCGCGCTTCTCGTTCCGCTGGACGCCGGACGTCTTCGGCTTCTACCGCCTGCGCGCCCGGATGGACGCCGACGCGGACCACTACATCGGCGCGTCGAAGGCCAGGCTCGTCGTCGTCAGACCGGCCCAATGCGCACCGCGTCCCGATGCGCTACGCGCACTTCATCGTGATCGTCCGGCACGAGTACCGGCTCTACTACTACGAGTACGGCGTCCTCGTCCGCGCCTTCGACGTGGCGCTCGGCCGTCCCGGCTACCGCACGCCGCTCGGCTACTTCCACATCTACGGCAAGCGCAAGCCGGCCGGCGGACCCCTGGGCGCCTGCGCCATGTACTACCGCCACCAGGGCGGCATCGCCATCCACGGCACGAACCAGCCGCACCTGCTCCGCCGGCGCGCACCCCGGGACTTCTCGCACGGCTGCGCGCGCATGCTGAACCGCCAGGTGCTCTGGTTGTACGATCGCGTGCCCCTGGGCACGCACGTGCACAACCTGCGCTGACCCCGACCTGGGGTCTGCCCCCCGAGCGGCCTGAGTCGTATAGACTCCCCGGCAGCACGAATCGACCTTGGGGGGCCCACCTTGACCGCACGTCCGAAGCTCGCCGCCGTCTGCCTGTTCCTGCTCGTCGTCGCGCTGGCGGCGTGTCTGCCCGCCGTGGCGCGAGCGGCCTCGGCGCCGACGCTGACCCTGTCGGCCGCGCCGACCACGCTGACGTTCGGCGATGCGACGGAGCTGACGGCGCAGGGGGCACCTGCCGGCGCGACCCTGACGCTCAGCCGCAAGCTGGCCGGCGAGCCGGACTTCACCGTCGTCGACTCGGTGACGGCGGACGCGGGCGGCGCCGCTACGTGGACGCGCGATCCGGCCCAGTCGGCGACCTTCCGGGTCGACCTCGCCGCCGGCGACACCTGGGCGGCGGCGTCGGCCGAGGTGGCCGTCGGCGTGCGCCCCAGGGTGAAGCTCGCCACGGTGGCGCGCACGCCGCTCCTGCAGGACCAGCGCGTGCGCTACACGGTGACGGTGCGCCCGGCGCATCCCGGCGCGACCGTGCAGCTCAAGCACTGGACCGCGGACGGCTGGGCGACCCTGAAGGACCTCACGCTGGGCGCCGGCTCGAGCGCCGCCGTCTGGCTGCCGGCCGGTTCTCCCGGGCGGCTCGCCGTCCGGGCCGAGATGGCCGCCGACGCGGAGCACCTCAGCGGCTACAGCGCGCCGTGGAGAGGCACGGTCTACGACCGCCGCAACCCGTACGGCGTGCCGACGAAGTATCCGCACCTCATCCTGGTCGACCTCAGCCAGTACAAGCTCTACTACCACGAGTACGGCAACGTGGTGCGGGTCTTCTCGTGCGTCCTCGGCCGCCCGTCGCTGCCGACCCCCAGGGGCCACTTCAGGATCTACGCGAAGGACCCCCACATGGGCGGCCCCTACGGGCCGTTCCGCATGCGCTACCTCGGCCTGTACGCGATCCACGGCACCAACGAGCCGTGGCTGCTCGACCGGCACCCCCGGAACTACTCACACGGCTGCACGCGGCTGGCGAACGCCAACATCACCTGGCTGTACTCGAGGGTGCACGTGGGCACGCCGGTCTGGAACGTGCCGTGAGCTGAGGCCGCCGGTCGCGACGCGCTCGCTCAGGCGAGCTCGCCGTACTGCCGCGCGTAGTACGAACGCCACTCGCCCGACTTGATGGGCCGCCACCACGCCGGGTTGTCCGCGTACCACTGCACCGTGCGCGCGAGCCCGGCCTCGAACGGCACCTCCGGGCTCCAGCCGAGCGCCCTGAGCTTGGAGCAGTCGATCGCGTAGCGGCGGTCGTGGCCGGGGCGGTCGGTGACGAAGCGGATCAGCTCCGGGCCCTTGCCGAGCAGGTCGAGGATGCGGTGCGTGATGGTGAGGTTCTGTACCTCGTTGCCGCCGCCGATGTTGTAGACCTGCCCCGGGACCCCATCGCGCAACACCAGGTCGATCCCGGCGCAGTTGTCGTCGACGTAGAGCCAGTCGCGCACGTTGAGGCCGTCACCGTACACGGGCAGCTGGAGGTCGTCGATGGCGTTGGTGATGAAGAGCGGGACGATCTTCTCGGGATACTGCCAGGCGCCGTAGTTGTTGGAGCTGCGCGTGATGAGCACGGGCGTGCCGAACGTCCGGTGATAGGCGAGCACGAGGAGGTCGGCCCCGGCCTTGCTCGCCGAGTACGGGCTGGACGGATCGAGGTCGGACTCCTCCGTGAAGGCTCCGGTCTCGGTGCTGCCGTAGACCTCGTCGGTGCTGATCTGCAGGTAGCGCGGGATCTCCAGCGTGCGCACGGCCTCGAGCAGCGTGTGCGTGCCGAGGACGTCCGTGCGGATGAAGTCCTGCGGCCCGCTGATGGAGCGGTCCACGTGGGTCTCGGCGGCGAAGTTCACGACGGCGTCGGCGCCGCGCAGCGTCTCGGCGACGATGGCCGCGTCGCAGATGTCGCCGTGCACGAAGATGTAGCGGGGGTCGTCCTCGACGTCGCGCAGGTTCTCGAGGTTGCCGGCATAGGTGAGCTTGTCGAGGTTCACGATCTCGACGTCATCGTGCCGGGCGAGCATGTAGCGCACGAAGTTGGAGCCGATGAACCCGGCGGCGCCGGTGACCACGAGTCTCACGCTGTTCCTCCTCTGGTTCGCTCTAGCCGAGCGGGATGAGCTTGTCGACGGCCTCGGCGACGCCCTGAGCCCAGTGCGGCAGGCGCGGGATGGGCCGCTCCGTGTCGAGGGCCGAGAAGCTGGGCCGGGGTGCGGGCCGGCCTGCCTCGAGGGTGGTGATCGGCTCGACCGCGACGTCGAGGCCGGCGAGGTCGACGATCTCGGCGGCCAGCTCGCACCACGAGCAGTAGCCGCTGCCGGCGAGGTGGTACAGGCCCGGGCCGATGCCTTTCTGCAGCGCCTCGTCGACCGCCGCGGCGAGGTGGGCGGCGTAGGTGGGCGAGCCGACCTGGTCGTCGACGACCCGGAGAGGCTCGCCCGTCCCGGCGCGCTCCCGCGCCGCGGCGAGGATCGTCTTCACGAAGTTGTGACCCGTCTCACTGAACAGCCACGCCGTGCGGAAGACCGTCCCGTGCACCCAGCTGAGGACCTCCTGCTCGCCGGCGAGCTTGGTGCGCCCGTAAGCGTTCAGCGGGTGGGTCGCGTCGCTCTCCACGTACGGGGTCCCCTTGGCGCCGTCGAAGACGTAGTCGGTGCTGAAGTAGACGACGGCGGTGTGGGTGCCTCGCACCGCCTGCACGATGTTGTGGGTGCCGAGCACGTTGACCGCCTCGGCGGTCTCCGGATCGGCCTCGGCTCCGTCCACGTTGGTGTACGCGGCGCAGTGCAGCACGCAGTCCGGACCGAACGCGTGGACGGCCGTGCGTACGGCTTCGGCGTCGCGGATGTCCAGCGCGTCCTCGCGGCTCAGGAAGACCTCGCCCTGAAGGACGCGGGTGAAGGCGGTGGCCAGCTGGCCACCGGCGCCTGTGACGAACCAGCGCGGCATGCAGCTTCGTCCGCCGCGCCTAGCGCAGCTTGACGCCCCAGTCGTAACCGATGGCGTCGCTGTCCTGCGGCAGCTCGAGCTGGTCGGGGTCGTCGTACTTGTAGACCTCGGTCGGGGCGTTGACGATGAACGCCTCGTCAGGGCTGACGCACTTCCAGCCGTGCCAGAGACCGGGCGGCACCCGGATGAGCAGCGGCCGGTGCTCGCCGAGGAAGAACTCGTCGATCTGGCCGGCCGTGGACGAGGGCTCGTGCCCCGGCGCGGCCGCCTCGCCCGCGGCCCCCCGGCCGTCGAACAGCACGAGCTTGATCATGCCTTTGACGCAGACGATGTTGTCCCACTGGGAGTCGTGCAGATGCCAGCCCTTGACCACCCCGGGGAACGTGGTGGTCATGTAGAACTGGCCGAAGCGGATGAAGAGGTCGTCGTCGCAGCGCAGGCATTCCATGAGGCGTCCGCGCTCGTCGGGGACCACCTTGAGCTGCTTGACCATCACACCGTCGATCATCTGCTTCCTCCTCCCCGCGCCGCGGGGCCGTGTCTACAGGATGCCGATCTGGCAGGAGTCGCCCACCAGGAATCGGTAGGCCACCGGGCGGGCGTCGCTGTGCGCGATGACGCAGTCGCGACCGATGAGGCTGTCGGACATGCGCGTGCCCAGGTGCGAGATGCGGCTGTTCTCGAGGACGATCGAGTGCTCGAGTTCGGCGTGGTCGACGACCACGCCGTCGCTGATGGACGTGTACGGGCCGACGAAGGTGTCGGTGAGCCGGCAGCCGGCGCCGATCACGACGGGACCGCGCACGGTGCAACGCTCCAGCCGGCTGCCGGGGCCGACGACCACGGGCCCCTCGAGGGTCGTCTCGAGCACGTCGCCCTGGATGTCGCCGACGAGCGTGCCGAGCACGAGTCGGTTGGCCTCGAGCATGTCCTCGAGCTTGCCGGTGTCCTTCCACCAGCCGGTGACCACGTGCGGCTCGACGCGGAGGCCGCGATCGACCATGTGCTGGATCGCGTCGGTGATCTCGAGCTCGCCGCGGGCGCTGGGCGCGATCGCCTTGACGCTCTCGAACACGGCCGGCGTGAAGAGGTACACGCCCACGAGAGCGAGGTCGCTGCGCGGCTCGGCCGGCTTCTCGACGAGCTGCGAGACGCACCCGTCCCCATCGAGCTCCGCGATGCCGTAGCTCTGCGGATCGGCGACCTTCTGCAGGAGGATCAGGGCGTCCGGGCTGCCGGCCTCGAAGGCCCGCACGAACGGCTCGATGCCCTCCTTGAGCAGGTTGTCGCCGAGGTACATGACGAAGGGCTCGTCGCCGAGGAAGGCCTCGCTGATCAGCACCGCGTGCGCGAGGCCGAGCGGCGCCTCCTGCGGCAGGTAGGTGACGGCGAGGCCGAACGCGCTGCCGTCGCCGACCGCGGCCTCGATCTCGGCGTGCGTGTCGCCGGTGACGATGCCGACTTCGGTGATCCCCGCCGCGCGCATGGCCTCCAGGCCGTAGAAGAGCACGGGCTTGTTGGCCACCGGCACGAGCTGCTTGGCGGCGGTGTGGGTGATGGGGCGCAGGCGCGTCCCGGCGCCTCCGCTGAGGATAAGGCCTTTCATGGGCGTGCCCCCTGCGCCCGCGGGTCAGATGATCTCGTCGCCGGCGAGTTCGTCGTCGCTCTCTGTCGAGAGAAGGTCGAGTACGTGATGCTCGTCGACCGCCTTGCCGACGAAAACGACGTTGGGGCCCGTCCAAAGAGTGACACGGGCCCCGACCGGCAGCCGGAAGGGGTCGCCGTTCAGGACGATGCTCGTCAGCGTCGAACGCTCGATGTCGCGCGTGACCTCGGCGCTGTCGATGCGGAACGGCTCCGCGTCGCCGAGCTGCAGCCTGGGTTCTCTGCTGTCGTCGATGATCACGGCGCGGAGTATAGCATCGCGGCATTTGGCTGGCCCGGCTGCGGGGTTCGTGCTTTAGTAGGAGAGACCGGCACGGTCTGTCCGTTGGGGGAACGGAAGGAGCGAACGTGGCTGTTCGAGGCACACGCATCCAGGGGCCGGCTGCTCGCGGCGGTATCCGTCGCGCTGCTGGCAATGGGCCTCTTGTGGGGCATCGCCAGCGCCATGGCGTCGAGCGACAGTCCGTCGCCGGCCGCCGGCAAGACCATCCTGCGCCTGGGGTGGACCAACGACCCGGACAGCCTCAACCCGTTCATCGGGCTCGAGTCTTCGTCAGCTACGAGATCTGGGCGCTCAACTACGACCTGCTCGTGGGTTTCCGCGCCAAGGACTGGCCAACGTCCCCGGCATCGGGCTGGCGACCGACTGGGAGACCTCCCGACGACGGCAAGGTCTGGACGTTCACGATCACCGACAAGGCCAAGTGGCAGGACGGCGAGCCGCTGACCGCCGCGGATGTCGCGTTCACGTACAACTACGTGATCGAGAACGAGATGGGCCTCTTCATCGACTACGTCAAGTTCATCACGAAGGTAGAGGCCACCGACGACACGCACGTCGTGTTCACGTGCAGCAAGCCCAAGGCCAACATGCTCGGGCTGTGGATCCCCATCCTGCCCGAGCACATCTGGAGCAAGATCCCGCCCAAGGATGCCGAGAAGAGCTTCAAGAACCCGCCTCCCATCATCGGCTCCGGTCCGTTCCAGACCGTCGAGGTGAAGAAGGGCTCCTTCGTCCGCATGGTCGCCAACAAGGACTACTGGAAGGGCGCACCCAAGATCGACGAGGTCATCTTCCAGACCTACCAGAACGCAGGACACGATGGCGCAGGACCTCAAGACCGGCGCCATCCAGACCGGCTGGAACATCCCGTCCGCGCAGTTCGCACCGCTTGACACCGAGCCCGACCTCGAGTCCATCCGCGGCCGTGACGATCGGCTACGACCAGCTCAACTTCAACTGCGCCGACAAGAAGATCTACCCGAAGTCGACCGGCCATCCGGTGCTCAGGACCCGGCCTTCCGCCAGGCTCTGCAGTGGGCGATCGACAAGGACAAGATCGTCACCATCGGCTACAGCGGCAACGCAGCTCCCGCGGATACCATCGTCACGCGCGACTACTACTCAGATTCCGACGCCGACTACCATCTGGACGCCGCCGGCGGACCAGGCCTACACGTTCGATCTCGAGAAGGCCAAGGCGGCTCTCGATGCGGCCGGGCTACAAGGACAGCGACGGCGACGGCATCCGCGAGTACAAGGGCAAGCCCATCAAGCTCGCGCCTGTACTCCCGCGCCGAGTCGACCGAGAGCCAGAACTGCGGCAAGCTCATCACCGGCTGGTTCGAGGAGATCGGCCTGGACATCGACTACGAGGTGATCGACGACGGCGCGCTCACCGACAAGGAGTTCGCCTACGACGGCGACCAGTTCGCTCCCGACTTCGACATGGCCATCTGGGGCTGGGGCGGCGACGTCGACCCGAACTTCATCCTCTCGATCATGACGACGGGGCAGATCGAGAGCTGGAGCGACTGCAACTGGTCCAACGCCGAGTACGACAAGCTCTTCCTCGAGCAGCAGACGACGATCGACCTGCAGGAGCGCATCGCGCTCGTGCAGCAGCATGCAGCAGATCGTCTATGACGAGTCGCCGTACATCCCGCTGGTGTACCCGCTCGACCTGGAGAACGCGAACACGGGCAAGTGGACCGGCTGGGTCCGCGCCAACGAGAACAAGGGCGCCTGGTGGTACAACACGCAGATGGACTCCTACTTGGCGGTGCACCCGGCCACTGCCACCGCGGAGACTGATAGCGGCGGGTCGAGCACCGGCCTCATCGTAGGCATCGTCGTCGCTGTCGTCGTCGTCCTGCTCATCGTCGTGCTCCTGATCCGGCGACGCGGCGGGCGCGCCGAGACGGAAGTCTGACCGGCGCGCCGGCGTCCACGCCGGCGCGGAGCGAGAGATGCGAGGGGCCGGCGAATGCCGGCCCCTCGTCGTTCTCAGGAGGCGTAGCTGAGGTACGGCCGCCAGCTCTCGTGGACGTGGTCCACGTGGAGCAGCACGAAGGCCGCCGGCCCCGGAGGCCGCGGCGGCCGCATGAGGTGCAGCCCGGCCAGGTGCAGCGGCCGGTCGCCCTTCTTGCGGTTGCACGGAGCGCACGAGGTGACGAGGTTGTCCCACGTGTCGGAGCCGCCCCTGGAGCGGGGCACGACGTGGTCGACGGTGAGATGGCGGGCGCTGCCGCAGTACTGGCAGCGGTGCCTGTCGCGGGCGAAGACGGCGCGCCGCGAGATGCGCGCGGAGGCGGCGCGGCGCGGGATGTGGACGTAGGCATTGAGACGGATGACGAGAGGGATCTCATAGGCGCCGCGCTCGCTGTGCAGAGCGGCGCCGGACTGCTCGAGCACCTCGGCCTTGTCCTTGAGCAGCAGCACGAGAGCACGCCGCACCGTACAGACGTTGAGCGGCTCGTAGGTGGTGTTCAAGACCAGCACCTTGCGCATCGCGTTCGATAGTAGCAGATGGCCGCGCGTGTGTGAGGAGCCTGGGCCCTGGCGTAGACTGGGCGCATGGACGACCTCTTCTCGCTGAGCGACGAACGGGCCGCGGCCGAGGCGCCGCTGGCGGCGCGCATGCGGCCGCGCACACTCGCGGAGTTCGCCGGGCAGGAGCACATCATCGGGCCCGGCACGGTGCTCCGCGCCGCCGTCCAGGGCGGCCAGCTGTTCAGCATGATCCTCTTCGGGCCGCCCGGCTGCGGCAAGACGACGCTGGCCCGGCTGATCGCCGCCGAGACCGGCGCCCGACTGGTGCAGCTCTCGGCGGTCAGCTCCGGGACCGCCGACGTGCGCGCCGCCATCCAGGGTGCGCGCGAGGCGCGCACCCTCGGCGCAGCGCGCACGGTCCTGTTCATCGACGAGATCCACCGCTTCAACAAGGCGCAGCAGGACGCGCTGCTGCCGGCCATCGAGGACGGTATCGTCACGCTGATCGGAGCTACCACCGAGAACCCGTACTTCGAGGTCAACTCGGCGCTCCTCAGCCGCTGCCAGCTCTACCGGTTCGAGCCGCTGGCGCCGGAGCTCGTGGAGCAGGTGGTGACGGCCGCGCTGCAGGACGAGGAGCGCGGCCTCGGCGGCAAGGGCGTCACGCTCGGCGACGGCGCCCTGGCCTTTCTCGCCGGCATGTCGCGCGGCGACGCGCGCGTCGCGCTGAACGCGCTCGAGACGGCCTGGCGCTCGCGTACGGCCGCCGCTCCGGGCGCGCCCGTGACCGTGACGCTGGACGACCTGCAGGACGCCGCCCAGAAGTCGCCGGTCATGTACGACCGTGACGACGCCCACTACGACACCATCTCGGCGTTCATCAAGAGCATGCGCGGCAGCGACCCGGACGCCGCGGTGTACTACCTCGCCTCGATGATCGCCGGCGGCGAGGACCCCAAGTTCATCGCCCGGCGCATGATCGTCTTCGCGAGCGAGGACGTCGGCAACGCCGACCCGCAGGCGCTGCAGGTGGTGGTGGCCGCGGCCCGCGCCGTGGAGTTCGTCGGGCTGCCGGAGTGCCGCATCAACCTGAGCCAGGCGGCGACCTACCTGGCGCTGGCTCCCAAGAGCAACGCCGCGTACAAGGCCGTCGACGCGGCGCTGGACGACGTGCGCCGCGAGGGCAACCAGCCCCCGCCGCCGCACCTGCGCAGCGCCAACTACCGTGGCGCGAAGGAACTCGGCCATGGCGCGGGGTACAAGTACCCGCACGCGACCGGCGGCTGGGTGCCGCAGCAGTACTTGCCCGAGAGACTCTCAGGCCGCCGCTACTACGTGCCGATACGAGGTGTCGAGAGAAAGCTGGCGGCCCGCCTGGAGGAGATCAGGCGGCGGGCGGCTTCCGGCGACGGCGGCGAGGAGGGAGAAGGGACGTGAGCGGCGTGTACGTGTGGGTCATCGCGTTCCTCATCGTTGCCCTGGTCGCGCTCGTCGTCGTGTGGTTCCTCGCCCGCCGGGTCAAGCGCGACCTGGACGATTCCCCGGCCGCGCTCGCCGGCGCGAGGATCGCGCTCACGCTGACGCCGGACAACGCGGCCCGCCTGCACGAGCTGAGCGCCGAGCCCATCCTGCTCAAACAGAGTGAGGAGGGAGTCCGGGTGCAGATCGAGCATCGGCCGATGCTCCCGCTGATGGCGTTCGTGGGCAAGGACGTCAGCGCAGCGCTCACCGAAGCGGCCGTGCGGGTGACCCAGGAGTGGGGCCCCAGGTGGGTGGTCCTGGTCGCCGCGGGCGAGGACGGCAGCGTCTCGGTCCAGCGTCTCGCCTGACGCCCGGCAGGACTGCACCCGGGCCCACCGTATACAGGGCTGTAAACTGTAAAGCTCGGGCACGTTTCTTCCGACGTACTCTCCGCCGGCTTCGCGCGCCTGTGTGGCTGGCACGGCAGCGTTCAAGGAGGCAGGCATGAAGGTGATCAGGTTTCTGCTCGGGCTCGCGATCGGGGCGGGCGTCGCCCTGCTGGTCGCGCCGAAGAGCGGGCGTGAACTGCGTCGGCAGCTGGCCGGCGGCGCCGGCGGCAAGCTTCTGGGCGCCGCACCGGACCAGTACCCGCAGCCGGAGCCGGTCGCCGAGTGGGGCGGCGCGGCCACCGCGGTAGCGGACGCGCCGGTCGCTGAGGAGCCTTGGGCGCCTGCTGAGCCGGTGGTCGACGACGTGGCCGTCGTCGAGGAGACCGTCGTGGAAGAGACCCCGAGGCCGTTCCCGGTGTGGGAGGAGCCGGCTGCGACCCCGGAGAGTGAAGATCTGCGCGCGCGCATCGACGAGACGCGCGCGACGCTGGAGAGCGAGCTGGCTCAGCCGTTCGCGGACGAGACTGCCGAGCGCGCCGACGAGGCCGCGGCCGTCGCCGACGACGCGGTCGTCGATGCAGCCGCGGCCGAGCTTGTGGCCGAGGAGGCCGTGGACGAGGCGGTGGCGGCCGAACTGGTGGCCGAGGAGGCAGTCGTCGAGGCGGAGGTCGCCGAGATCGTCGCCGACGAAGCCGTGACCGAGGCCGTCGTCGCCGAGGTGGTGGCGGAAGAGGCCGTGGCGGACGCGCTGCTCGCCGGTGAACAGGACGCCCCGGCCGCCGAGCTGGTGGCCGAGGAGGCCATCGCCGAGGCCGAAGCCGCTACCGTCATCGCCGAAGAAGCGGTGGCCGAGGCAGATGCTGCCGAGCTGGTCGCCGAGGTCGCGATCGCCGAGGCCGTCGTCAGCGAGGTCGTCGCCGAAGAGGCCGTTGCCGAGGCCGTCGTGGAAGACGTCGTCGCGGCCGAAGCCGTCGAGGAGGCCGATCTTGCCGAGACCGTGGCCGAGGAGGCCGCAGTCGAGGAGGCCGTAGCCGACGAGGTGGTCGCCGAGGCGCCGCTCGCCGGGCAGGAGCCGGAGCCCTTCCTGGGTCCCATGGCGGCTCCGCCCGAGATCGTCCCGGATACGCCTGCTGAGCCGGAGCCGGTGGTCCAGGAGGCCCCGGCGCAGAGGCCGCACGCGTGGGATATCGCCTACGACGAAGCGCCGGTCGTCTCGGAAGAGCCCGTCGCCGAGGAGCCGGTGGTCGAGGAGCCCATCATCGCGGAAGAGCCCGTCGCCGAGGCGCCGGCCGCCGCCGAAGCGCCCGTCATCGCGGAGCCCGTCGCCGAGGAACCTGTCGCCGAGGCGCCGGCCGCCCCGGCGCGCGAGGGCGGCGGGATCGACCAGGCCGAGATGCGCCGGCGCATCGAGGAGACGCGCGCCCGCCTCAAGGCCAAGGCGTTCGACGCGATGATGAGCGGCGAGGCCGCCCTGCTCTCCCGCGACAGCGGCGAGAAGCCGGTGCCGGGTGCGGACGACGTGGCCCTCGACGCCGAGACCGACTCGGCCATCGACGAATCGCTCTCGCAGGAAGAATACTGAGCGACCGACCGCGGGAGGGCGGGGGCGCTGCCGACGGCAGCGCCCCCGCCCTCCCGCTTTTCTCTATCTCTTGAGTGGTCCGCGGCCGCGCCGGCGCGCGCGCTTGCCGTGCCGCGTGCGCCGCGTGTCCACCTCGGCGACGGCGGCCCATTCCTCGTCGGTCATGCGCCCCGGCATGCGGCGGTCCACCGCCGGCCACGTGAGCGCACCGGGCGCGAGCCCGCGCTCGTGCAGCGTGTGCGCGAGCACGCCGGCGGTCGAGAAGAACAAGGCGGCGAGCAGGACCGCCACGGCCGGGATCGTCCGGTTCTCGAACAGCAGGAAGAAGTACCACCAGACCTTCCAGCCCACGTCCAGCTGCAGGGCGTAGTAGATGAGAGGCACCGGCACCATGACCAGCCCCAGGTACACCGGGAAGATGGACCGGGCCCACCCGCCCGGCCGGGCGAGCGGCCACAGGATCGCGGCCGGTAGCACCAGCAGCACCGCGTAGGGGTCCACGAGCAGCAGCAGCAGCGCGATGAGCACGAGGAGCAGGTGCGACACGAGGATCGTCGCGCGGGCGTCCGTGGCGAAGCGGCGCTCGAGCCGCCGCTCGACGGCGACGGCGTACGCGTAGGCGACCAGCATCAGGGCCACGAGGACGATGACGCGCAGGTAGCGCGGTGTGTCGGCCAGCCGCGAGTCCGGGGGGATCACGGCGTCCGGGCTGTGCGGCAACAGGCCGATGAGGTTGGCGAAGTAGACGATGGCGATGAGCACCAGCCACGGAGCGAGGTGCAGGCCGGCGCGGACGAAGGCGGAGCGCAGCCGGATGCGGCTGCGGCGGCAGTGCGCGAACAGGTCGACGCTGACGGCGACGACCGGCAGGAGCAGGGCGGCGAGGATGGCGGCGAGCGCGCCGCCAGGGAGCGTCGCCTTGTGCGTCAGGAAGATGGTGCCGCCGCTGGGCGCGCCCGGGGAGTTGGTCCCGTCGACGGCCATGACCATGTTCTGCGCGGTCGTGCCGACCTCGGTCAGCGTCTCCTTGGACACGGTGTCGAGGGTGTCGTCGCGCGCGGCGGCGGATGGGCCGGCGGCGGACACCGTGATGGCGGGCACGCCTCTGGCGACGAACGGCCCCTGGCTGCCGGCGCCTGTGGGGACGGCGAGACGCAGGATCTGCGCCGCCACGGTCGGCAGCATGACCTCCATGTTGGAGTCGCGCTTGGCGGCGGGAGCGGAAAGCAGCCAGAGCCAGGGCGGGGCCGTCATCGGCTCCGCGCTCCAGCCGTCGAGGCCGATCCCTTGGCTGTCGCGCTTGGCGACGTCACGCAGGGCGAGAACGGCGTAGAGGTCGTCGGTCTGATGGATCTGCACGAACTCGTTCGCGCCGAGGGCGCCGAACGCGTCGCCGGTGGTGCACAGGAAGATGATCGAGTGCTCGTGGGCGGTGACGGTGAAGGCCTCGGCGAGCGCGAGCATGGCGGCGACGCCCGAGGCGTTGTCACCGGCGCCCTGCGTCGCCAGCGGAGGGACGTCGCGGTTCGCCAGGACCATGATCGTCCCTTGCGTCCGTCCCTTGGAGATGGCCCAGATGTTCTGCAGCGCCACGTCCTTGCCGTTCACGGTGGCCGCGAAGCTGTCGATGTGGGTCTCGAGCCCCATGGCGCGGAACTGCTGCTCGACCCAGAGGCCCATGCGGTTGTCCGGATCGGTCCCGGCGACGCGCTGGGGGAAGTCCTCGACGATGGTCAGGAGGTCCGCGTACGCGGCCTCGCCGTCGAACGACGGGGGTTCAGGGTTGAGCTTCGGCGTGTCCGCGCTGCCGAGCGTGAACAGGGCGACGACGACGAGTACGGCCGCGACCACCCAGGCCACTCTGTACACCTTCAGGTTGGGCAGTGGAGTCCTCCTCGGGCGTGCCTGGCATCCTATCAGATGGCCCGGGAGGCACCGGCGCCGGCGGGTATGATGACCTCATGTCCGGACCCGCCCGCATCCTGGTCGTCGACGACGAGGCTCGCATCGCCGAGGTCGTGCAGAGCTACCTGGAGGGGCAGGGGCACACGGTGGACCGGGCGGCGACCGGCGAAGACGCCCTCGCCGCCGCCGCGAGCCGCCGGCCCGATCTCGTGATCCTCGACCTCGGCCTGCCGGGCATGTCCGGCGAGGAGGTCTGCCGCCGTCTCCGGGCGGAGTCCGACGTGCCGATCATCATGCTGACGGCCAAGGACGCGGAAGAGGACCTGGTCAACGGCCTGCAGCTCGGCGCCGACGACTACATGACCAAGCCGTTCAGCCCCCGGGAGCTCACGGCGCGCGTGCGTGCGCTGCTGCGACGCGCCCGCCCGGACGAAGCTCCTCAGGCGGACGTGCTCGAGCGCGCCGGCGGGCGGCTGGTCGTCGACAGCGCCCGGCGACGCGTCACCCTCGATGGCGAGCTCGTGGAGCTCACGGAATCTGAGTTCCGCCTGCTCCAGTCGCTGGCTCGCTTCCCCGGCCGTGTCTACACCCGGACCGAGCTGGTCGAGCGGCTGCAGGGGATGGAGTTCGAGCCCTACGAACGCACCATCGACGCGCACATCAAGAACCTGCGCCGCAAGCTGGGCGACGATGCCCGCGCTCCGCGGCTCGTCCTCACGGTCTACGGCCGCGGCTACGCCTTCGCGGAGGACCAGCGATGAGGCGGGGTCTGCGCTTCCGGCTGGCGCTCACGCACCTGGCCATCGCCTTGCTGGCCATCATCGCCGTCGGCTTGATCGTCACGTACACGGGGTCGCGCCGCTTCGACAGCTACCTGCAACAGATGCAGGGCAAGCGCAACGCCGCCGTGGTCAGCTCGCTCCAGACGACGTACAAGCCTCCCGACGGGTGGGACGCCACCGCCATCTACGCGCTCAGTCAGGTGGCGACGTTCAACAACGTCGATGTCGCCGTCTACGACACGGACGGACGGCTCCTGTTCACCGTCCAGGGCCGGCACATGGGTCGGGGCATGATGAACGGCTCGGGCATGATGAACGGCCAGGGCATGATGGGCGGCGGGACCGGCACTCCGAGCGCCGCCTCCACGTCTCCCCAGGCGACGCCGTTCAGCAGCAGCGACTTCACCGTCCAGAGCGCGCCCATCGTCGTCGCCGGTCAGGAGGTCGGCAGGGCGGAGGTCTACGCGCCCAGGGGCGCGCGCGCCGCCGCCGAGGACGCCTACCAGAGCGCGCTCACCCGCAACCTGATCGTCGCGGCGGTCATCGCCGGAGTGCTCGCACTGCTCATCAGCCTGCTGGTGAGCCGTCGCATCACGCGCCCGCTCGAGGAGCTCACCGACGCGGCCGCCGACGTCTCCGCCGGCAATCTCGACGTGCGCGTGGCGCCGCGCGGTGACGACGAGGTCGCGGCCCTCGCGGCGGCCTTCAACTCGATGGCCGACCGGCTCGCCCGCGACGAGCAGTGGCGCCGGGACATGACCAGCGACCTCTCGCACGAGCTGCGCACCCCGCTGGCCACGATCCAGTCGCGGGTCGAGGCGCTCGAGGACGGGGTCCTGCCGCCGACGCCGGAGAACCTGCGCGTGATCGGCGAGGAGGTCGAGCGGCTCGGCCGCCTGCTCGGTGCGCTGCGCAGCCTCAACGAGCTCGAGAGCGAGGACCTGAGCGTCGAACACGAGCCCGTCGATCTGGCGGAGATCGCCGCCCGCGCCGCCGACCGACACCGTCCCGCCTTCTCGGCCAAGGACGTCGATCTGGCGGAGGACCTGCAGCCGGGAGTGGTGCTCGGCGACGAGGACCGTCTGCTGCAGGTGGTCGCCAACCTGCTCGACAACGCGCTCAAGTTCACTCCTGCCGGCGGCCACGTCTCGCTCGCTGTGGACGTGGTCGCGAGCCTGGACGAGCAGGTGTCCGACGCGTCCGGCCTTGCCTTCGGCCGGCCGGCCGGGCCGTCGGTGCGCCTGACGGTGAGCGACGACGGGCCCGGCGTGGATCCGGTCGACCTGCCGTTCATCTTCGATCGGTTCTACCGGGCCCAGGACGCTCGCGGCACATCCGGCGCCGGACTCGGGCTGGCGATCTGCCGCGGGCTCGTCGAGACGCAGGGGGGCTCGATCGTCGCTGCCGAGGCCCCCGGCGGCGGCGCCCGCTTCACCGTGCTGCTTCCGTCCGTCTCCGGACGCCGCTGATCCGGGGGATGGACGTCTCCGCCCGCCGACCCGGCGAACCACTCCTGCTCGCCTGCGACCTGGACGGGACGCTGCTCGACTACGACGCGGCCCCCCTTCCCGGCGCCGGCGAGGCGGTCGCCGAGCTCGTCGCCGCCGGCGCCACGTTCATCGTCGTCACCGGACGGCCGTTGCAGTCGGCGCGCCGCGCCACGAGCGCGCTCGGGGTCGAGCCGGTCGTCTTCGCCTGCTACCACGGCGCCCTTATCGTGGAGGCGGACGGGGTCCTGATACGCCACCTGCCCGTGCCGCCCGGCCCCGCCCGCGCCGTCGCCGCCGAGGCCCTGGCGGCCGGCGTCGGCGTCACGGTCTGGGACGTGGACGAGCCGCGCGAACTCGAGGCGGACGCCGCCGTGGGGGATGAGCCGGGGGAAGAGGTCAGCCGGCTCGTCCTCCACGGCGATCCGGTCGCCATCACGCGACTTCTCACCGACCTGCGCGTCGAGTGGGCCGGACGGCTGCGGATCCAGCAGATCCGGCCCGGCTTCCTCGGCGTCTTCGCGCCGGACGTGGACAAGGGAGAGGCGCTGCGCCTCGTCGCCCGGCGTCTGGGGGTGCCGATGGAGCGCACCGTCGCCTGCGGTGACGGGACGGCGGACGAATCGCTGCTCGCCGCGGCCGCCGTGCGTATCGCCGTCGGCGACACGCCGCACGTGCTCGCGAGACTGCCCGGCGTGCTGGTCACCAGCTGGGCGCGGCTGCCGGACACCCTCCGCGCCCAGGTCCTGCCGCTGCTCTGACGCGGCCGCCGGCACGGCGACCCGCGGCCGCGCCTGAGCGGCCCCGTACGCGTGAGAGGGCGGCGGGGCGTGCGCCCCGCCGCCCTCCGGCGTCGCCAGCGATCGGGTGTCCCATCGGCGCACCCGACGGTGACCCGCCTGCGGTCCGTCACTCGACCTTCGGGAGCCTGGCGATCGACGCGGCGATGGCCTCCTCCGGGTGGTCGTAGTCCTCGAGCTTGCCGCTCAGGTAGGCGTCGTAGGCGCCGAGGTCGAGGAACCCGTGGCCGGTGAGGTTGAACAGGATGTTCCTGCTCACGCCCTCTTCCTTGGCCTTGAGGGCCTCGTCGATGGCGACGCGGATCGCGTGGCTACTCTCCGGCGCCGGCACGATGCCCTCGGTCTGCACGAACAGCTGCGCCGCCGCGAAGACCTTGGTCTGCGGGACGGCTACGGCCTCCATCAGCCCGAGGTCGTACACGTGGCTGATGAGCGGCGCCATGGCGTGGTAGCGCAGTCCGCCGGCGTGGATGCCGGCCGGCATGAAGTCGTGCCCGAGCGAGTACATCTTGAACAGCGGCGTGCTCTGCGCCTCATCGCCGAAGTCATAGACGAACTGGCCCTTGGTGAGCGTCGGGCAGGCGGTGGGCTCGACCGCGACCAGGCGCGTGTCGGTCTTGCCGGCGAGGTTCTCGCGCAGGAAGGGGAAGGCGATGCCGCCGAAGCTCGACCCGCCGCCGACGCAGCCGACGACGACGTCGGGGTACGCGTCGGCGTCCTGGCACTGCAGGATCGCCTCTTCACCGATCACCGTCTGGTGCAGCAGCACGTGGTTGGTCACGCTGCCCAGCGCGTACTTGGAGCCGGGGTGCGTCACCGTGTCCTCGACCGCCTCGCTGATGGCGATCCCGAGGCTGCCGAGCGAGTCCGGGTCGTCGGCCAGGACGGCGCGGCCGGCGTTGGTCTGGTCGCTCGGGCTGGGGATCACGTTGGCGCCCCAGAGCTGCATCATGCTGCGCCGGTAAGGCTTCTGGTGGTAGCTGACCTTGACCATGTAGACCATGCACTCGAGATCGAACATCTGGCAGGCCATGGCGAGGGCGCAGCCCCACTGGCCGGCGCCGGTCTCGGTGGCGAGGCGCTTGGTCCCGTCGATCTTGTTGTAGTAGGCCTGCGCGACGGCGGTGTTGCTCTTGTGCGAGCCGGCCGGGCTGACGCCCTCGTACTTGAAGAAGATCTTGGCCGGCGTGTCGAGCGCCTTCTCCAGACCCGTGGCGCGGATCAGGGGCGACGGCCTCCACATGCGGTAGATCTGGTGGACCTCTTCGGGGATCTCGATGTACCGCTCGCCCGAGACTTCCTGCGCGATGATGCTCGGCGAGAAGATCGGAGAGAGGTCGTCGGGACCGGCCGGCTGCAGGGTCGCCGGGTTCAGCGGCGGGGCCGGCGGTGTGGGGAGGTCGGGCACGATGTTGTACCAGGCCTTGGGGATCCTCTCCTCGTCAAGGACGAACTTCTTCTTGTACTCGCTCATGACCTACCTCCTCTCGAATGACGCCTGGGCTGATGAAGTGGCTCTGGATGAAGATGCACTGATCCTGTGCTCCGTGTGAGGGGACGGGACGACCACTGGAATGCGGTCAGAGGATGCGGGCAGGGCCCGCGCGGGTGTCAGGGTAGAGGCGCTACGCGCGCCAGGCCCAGCGACGCCGATTGGCGCAGGAAGTGCTGCCGCTGCGTGAGATGGACGGTGCGGCTGCGCTGCCCCGTCCCGAAGCGGTCCTGCGTCGGCTTGTGTCGTGGGTCGTCATCGTGCGCGGCATGCTATCACAGCGGGGCGCCGCAGGCACAATCCCTACTTCGGCGTGACCGCCTCGAGCGGCGGATAGGCGTCTCGGAGCGGGCGGTCTGCTCCGGGCAGGCCGAAGAGGAAGCCCTGCCCGTGCGAGACGCCGAGTTCGCACAGGGTGTCGAGCTGCTTGCGCGTCTCGATGCCCTCGGCGATGAGCGTGATGGCGGCATCGCGGCAGAAGTCGTGCAGGGTGCGCACGAGGCGCTGCTTGACGATCGAGGAGTCCACGCCGCGGATGAGGGACATGTCGAGCTTGATGAAGTCCGGCTCGATCTCGACCATGGTCTGCAGGCCGGCGTAGCCGGCGCCGGCGTCGTCGATCGCGATCCGGAAGCCGTGGGCGCGAAGCTTGCGCACGATGTCGCGCATGCGATCGAAGTCGTCGATCATGCTGTTCTCCGTGATCTCGATCACCGTCAGGCCGCGGAGTGACGAAGGCGTCACTTCTACGAATTCCTGCACGAAGTCGTCTCCGCGGGAGTGGAGGAACATGGTCATCGGCTCCGTGTTGACGAAGCGCAGGCAGCCATCCGGCAGCTCCTCGCCGGCCCGCGACGCCGTGCGCCGGCAGAGCTCTGTCCAGCTCCGTGACGCGGCCTTCGCTGCGTGCGATGTCGAAGAGCGCGTCCGGACGGTGCAACTCGCTCTCGCGAGGTCCGCGTGACAGCAGTTCGAAGCCGATCGCCGTGAAGTTCTTGAGGTTGACGATCGGCTGGAACACGCAGGTCAGGAGCTCCCCGGATATGACCGACTCCAACTCCGCGCGAAGGCGGCAGCGGATCTCGTCGCGCTCCGCCTCGATTGACTGAGTGGCGCGCGCGATGGCGTCGAGCAGCGCGCGTTTGAAGCGGATCTTGGGCGACTGCGTGAGCCGCGACGAGCCGACGAAGAGGTCGACCTTGGCGAGCAGGCGGCTCTTCAGCTCGCTCTCGAGGCGCGTCCAGCAGGTCCTTCTCCAGGCGCTGCTTGATCATCAGCAGGTCCTCTTCGGAGATGAACCCCGTGTGCCGGGAGGGCGAGAGGATGATCAGGAACGCGTCGCCGAGGCTGGAGATGGAGACGAAGTCCTCGCCGCGGATGAGCTCGCCGCGCGCCTCCTGCAGGCCCTGGCCGACGACGCGGTACACGTCGTCGACGACCTCGAACCCTTGCAACTGCTCGAGCGCCTGCACGCCGCCGACGTTCACGTAGATCACTCCGAGCTGCCCGTGGTCGAACAGCATCCGCTGCACCTCGACCTGCACGTTCGCCAGCGTCGGCAGGCCGGTGATGTCGTCGTGGTACACGCTCGAGTCCCGCAGGACGTCCGAGATGGTCCGCAGGAGATGCTCGTTCCGGAAGGGTTTGGTGACATAGGCGGAAGCGCCGGAGCGATTGGCCTCCATCATGTGGACCAACTCGGTCCTCGCGGTGAGGAAGACGACCGGGATGTCCTTGGTGTAGCCGAACTGCAGCTCACGGCACACCTGGTGGCCATCCATGCCAGGCATGCTGACGTCGAGGAGGATGAGGTGGGGATGGTCGGTGAAGGCGAGCTCGAGACCCTGCTCGCCCGTGGTCGCGGTGAGCACCTCGTAGCCGCTCGACGAGAGCACGGCGGCGACCGATGCCGTGAGGTCCCCGTCGTCGTCGATCACCAGTATGCGGAGTCGTTCGTCCGGCAACCTTGCTCCCCCCGGGGCCGGTCTGCGGGCGTGCCGATATCTTCGAGAGCCCGCGCACAAGTCCTATCGGCACTGCCGGAAAAAGGATTAGGCGTGTGACTGCGGGACGCGGCCGCGGCGGGTACACTTGCCCGAGAGCCGAGGGCGAGGCGAGGAGACGAACATGAAGGGATACGGCCCGGACGACGGAACGACTCCGCCGCGCGTCGCCGGAGTGACCACGTTTCTGCGCGTGCCGCACGTGACGCAGTATGCCGACGTCGACGTCGCGGTCGTCGGCCTGCCCTTCGACACTGGCCTCGCCGTGCGCACGGGCGCCCGCTTCGGGCCGCGTGCCGTCCGCGAGGCCTCTCTCACCATCCACCCGGCCTACAACCCGGCGCAGCGCGTGGCCGTCTTCGAGCGGCTCTCCGTCATCGACGCCGGCGACGTGCGCCTGGTCGCTGGGTTCACAGATCGCAGCCTCGCGGCCATGGAGGCCATGCTGGCGCAGGTGCACGCCGCCGGCGGAGTGCCTCTCGGCATCGGCGGCGACCACACGGTCACCCTCGCCGAGTTGCGCGCCGCGGCGGCGCGCTTCGGGCCGCTCGCCCTCGTCCACTTCGGCGCGCACACCGACTGCCTGGACGTCAGCGCCGGACAGCGGTACATCCACGACACGGTGGTCCGCCGCGCCGTGGAAGAGGGCGTCGTGGACCCCACCTGTTCCGCCCTCCTCGGCATGCGCGGCGGCCTCGACTCTCCGGACGAGTACGAGCAGGCGCGAGAGCTCGGCTTCACGGTGGTGCCGTGGGACGACCTCGCCCAGCTCGGCACCGGCGTGGTGGCCGCGGCGGTCGAGGCGATCGGCGAGCGCAAGGCGTTCATCAACGTCGACGCCGACTTCGTGGACCCGGGCTTCGCCCCGGCCGTCGGCACGCCGGAGGTCGGGGGCCCGAGCTCGGCCCAGGCGCTGGCGCTCATCCGCGGCTGCCGCGGGCTCGACCTCGCCGGCGCCGACGTCGTCGAGGTCGTGCCCGAGCTCGACAGCAGCAACCTCACGGCCACCGTGGCCGCCACCGTCGCGTACGAGCTGTTGTCGCTGATGGCCTGCTCGGGAGGGACGTGCGCGTGAGCGCCGGGGCGGACGCGTCGCCGCCGGCCGCCGGCGTGCTGCGCGTCGCCTGCGTCCAGCTGAACACCCGCGACGACGTGGCCGCCAACGTGCGCGCCGCGCTCGAGCTCGTGGAGGCGGCGGCCGACCAGGGCGCCCGCCTCGTCGCCCTGCCGGAGACCTGGGCCTTCAAGGGCCGCCGGGAGGGCATCGTGGCCACGGCGGAGCCGCCGGACGGACCATCCAACCGCGCTCTCGCCGCAGTCGCGGCCCGGCGCGGCATCTGGCTGCTCGCCGGCTCCGTCTACGAGCCGGCCGCCGGCGGCCTCGTCGCCAACGTCTCGGCGCTCTTCGACCCCGCCGGCGACCTGCGCGCCGTGTACCGCAAGATCCACCTCTTCGACGTGACGTCGGGGGCGGTGCGCTACGAGGAGTCCGAGGAGGTGGCGCCCGGCGCGGAGATCGTCACCGCCGACATCGACCTCGCCGACGGCACGCCCGTGCGGCTCGGTCTCTCCATCTGCTACGACCTGCGCTTCCCCGGTCTCTACACCTCACTGGCGCTGCGGGGCGCGCGGATCCTCTGCGTCCCCGCGGCGTTCACCGCCCACACGGGCGCGGCGCACTGGGAGGTGCTGCTGCGCGCCAGGGCCATCGAGAACGGGTGCTTCGTCGTCGCCCCGGACCAGGTCGGAGAACATCTGCCGGGGCGCGACTGCTTCGGCCACAGCCTGATCGTCGATCCCTGGGGCACGGTGCTCGCGCGGCTCGACGACGGCGTCGGCCTGTGTGTCGCAGACCTGGACCTCGCGCGCGCCTCCGAAGTGCGCGGGCAGATCCCGTCGCTGGAACACCGCCGTCCGGACGTCTACGACCGCTGACGCGGCGCGCCGTCGCCGTCCTGCCCGGCCGCTCAGTCCGCCAGCACGCCCTGAAGGAAGTCGCCGAGTGTGGCGAACCGCCACGTGGCGCCGCCGTCCTCGGAGATCAGGATCATGCGGTGGTGGTAGCGGTGGGCCGTGCGCTCGTCCCGCGGCCAGTCGTGCGGGCGGAAGTAGCTGAGCGAGAGGTAGATGCGTCCGCCACGGTCGATCGTCATCTTCTGGTAGTACTGCGCGTAGCCCTTGTGGCGGAGGCTGAAGATGAGGCGCTGCGGCTCGCTCCAGGCGGCTCCCCCCGGCTCGAGGCGCTGTACGGAGAGCGCCTGATACGGCTGTCCCGCGAACGCGCGATCGACTCCCCGGCGCCACTGGCGGTACGCCACGACCAGGGCATCGTCGGGCGTGCAGACGAGCGACACGTAGGTCTGACGGCCGTAGCCGGCTCCCGTGTCTCCCGGCTGCACGTAGCCGGTGGTGAGGACGGGCTGCTGCTTGCTCCAGGTCGCCGGGTCCGCGGGGTCCAGTGTGTGCGTGTACATGAAGGGCGTGTTGTGGCCACCCGAGATGACGTGCAGCAGGCCCTTGCTGTCGGCCACGATGCCCGGCGTGGCGTGGTCGTCGTTGGCGGGTCGCGCCGTGGCCACCTGCTGCGGCGCGCCGAGCGTCCCCGTGGCCTGGTCGTAGGCGGCGACGAAGACGGGTGAGCCCGGGGCGCCGACGGGCGCCACCTCGGCCCAGACGATGTAGGACGTCGCCCCGACGGTCGCCGCGAACGACGCGCCGCCGGCCGCCTGGATCAGCCCCAGACAGCGGTCGCTGACGAACACCGGGTCGGGGAGCACCAGGCGGTCGCCTTCGAAACGCGGCTGCAGCACGTACAGCGCCATGCGGCAGGCGCGGTACCCGGGCCAGTCGTCGACGGGCTTCCAGACCGCGATGAGGGGCGGCTCGCTGCGCAGGTTGAAGCCGGCGAGGTGCTCGGAGGCACAGGTGCCGTCGTTGCGCCCGTCGGGTGAGCGGCGTGGTGGTGCGAACGGCAGCTCCAGGACGCGCCAGCTCCGGCCGGCGTCAGTGGAGTAGAGCAGCAGGTTGCGCAGGCTGCCGTGTCCGACCTTGATCTGGAGCAGGGTGTACAGGCGCCCGAGGGCATCCGCCTCGATCGCCTCTCCCGCCCAGCCTCCGGCGTTGACGGTGGCGCGGAAGCCGGGGTATGCGCGGCGCACGGCGTCCAGCAGTGAGGCGCGCCGGAACCCACCTGTGGCCTGTGAGAACGCGAAGACGGTGGGGTCCTGGGCCGACGTGCGGCTGCGGATGTAGGCGCGGTTCGCGGCGTCGAACGAGGGCAGGTTGCACTCGTAGGCCGGCGCGTACTGGAACTGGCGGCGCAGGCTGAGGCGGTTGTCCAGCCGGAGGGGATCGTCGGCGGCGGCGGGCCCGGCCGCCCACGCGGCCGACGACCCCGTTGCGGCCAGCAGGAGCGCGGCGGCGACGACGAGCCGGTGCGCGCGCCTCACGACCCGCCGTTCGGGGCGGCCGCGGAGACTGCCTGCGGGATGCCGGCGAGGAAGTCGGCCGTCGTGGCGAAGCGCCAGGTGCGACCGCCGTCGCCGGAGATCAGGACCATGCGGTGGTGGAACCGCCGGAAGTACCTCGTCGCCGGCGGGTCGAGCCGCGAGAAGTAGCTGCAGGAGATGAAGAGGCGCCCGAGCCGATCGACGGTCAGCTTCTGGTAGTACTGCGAGTACCCCGTCAGCGGCGGCACGACGACGAGGTCCGGCCGGCTCCACTTCGTCTGGCCGGGGGCCAGCGATTGGTGGACGAGGGCGTCGTACCCGTAGCCGCGGAAGTGCGAATCGACGTTGCGGCGTGCCTGGCGGCAGGTGATGTGGAGCACGTCGTCGGGCCCGCAGACCAGCGAGACGTAGGTCTGGCTGCCGAGGCCGTCGGCGTCGGTCTTCCGCGTGCGGTAGCCGCTGTCGAGGATGCTGACCGCCTTCGTCCAGCCGGCCGTCGACAGCGGCGCCAGGGAGTGTGCGTACTTGAAGGGCTTGCCGTGCGCGCCGGCGACGACGTGCAGGACGCCGGCGCGGTCCATGACGATGCCCGGGGTGCAGTGCAGGTCGTTGGCCGGCAGCGAGCGCGCGACGAGCGTGCTTGCACCGACCGTGTTGGTGGCCTCGTCATACGTGGCCGCATAGGTGGGCGTCGAGCCCGTGCCCCGAGGCGCCACCGTGGCGTAGACGAAGTAGCTCTGGCCGCCGTGCGTCACCGCGAACGAGGCGGCGCCGGAGCACTGCAGCAGCGTCAGCGCCACCGAGTTCACGGTGGCCGGCGGCCTGAGCGCGAGCGTGCCGCCGTTCCAGTACGGCTTGATGACCTGGAGCTGGTTGAGCGAGGACCACTGGCTCTTCCAGGGTCCGAGCTGCTTCCAGACGGCGATCAGGGGCGGCCCTTCGAGGAGGCGACCGCTGTCGTGCTCCGCAGTGACGTTCCCCCAGTCGTGCGGGTCGGTCTGGGGCGTGTCGTTGCCGAACGGCAGCTCGAGGACCTGCCAGGTCTGGCAGCCGTCCACGGATGCCATGAGCACGTTGCGGAAGCCGCCGTCGTCGTCGAGGCGGATGGTGAGCACGGTGTAGGCGCGGCCGTCCACGTCCCAGTCCACCCGGTCGGTCCCGTAGCCGCCGGCATGCACCGTGCCGGCGAAGTCCGGATACGCGGCGCGCAGGGCGTCCAGCAGGTCGTGCCGCACCCAGGCGCCGCCCTCGAGGCGCTGGACGAACGACGTGTCGTCCTCGCTGGCGCCGCGGCTGCGGATGCTCGGGACGTTGCCGGCGTCGAACGTGACGACGTGCTGCCGGTAGTCGGGCGTGTAGCCGAACTGCTGCGCAAGCGTCAGGCCGTACTGCAGGTCGATGTGGCCGGCCTGGTGCGCGGCCGACGCGGCGGCCGGCAGGACCAGCAGGAACGTGAGGACGAGAATGGCGACGCGGGCCCCGCGCGACGTGGAGGTCATGATCTCCCCCGGAAGTAGACCTCTTGGCTCGCCCGCAGTGTACCACCCGGCTCCGGCCGGGCCGACCCGGCGGTCGATCGGGAGGGCGAGGTCAGGCTGCTGCGGCCTTGACGGCGCGGCGGTCGGCAAGTCCGCGCCGCGCGAACGCGACGATGATGCCGATGACAAGCCCGGCGAGGGCGCCGATGGCGACGTTGAGACTCATGGTCGGGCCGCTCGGCGAGTCGGGGACCGCCGCCTCGTGCAGCAGCCGCGGCTCCTCGTTCTTCTGCGCGGAGAGCAGGAGCAACTCCCTGTCCTGGATGGCCCTGGTCAGCGACTCCTGCTGCGTGGCGGCGGCCTGGACGATCGCCGCGTAGGCCACCGACGCCGCGGCCTTCTCGCTCGCAGAACCGCCGCCCGCGGCGATCTCGGCGATCGACTTCTGCGCCGCGGCGCTGCGGGCCAGGGACTCCTCGTAGGACTTCTTGTCCGCGGCCAACTGCTCTTCCAGCACCGCGATCTTTTCACCGACGCCGCTGTCGATGCGCTCGAGAAGCACATCCGCGAGCGCATTGGCAGCGGCCGCCGCGCGCTCGGGATCGGTGTCGGTGACCGTGATGACGACGATGTTGACGACGGAGGTAGTGGTCTTGACGGTCGACGACGGCGTCTCGACGGTGGTCTCTCTGCGCAGCCGGCTCGCGGAGATGTCCATGCCGGCGCGATCGGCGGCTTCATTGAGCACGGCCTGACTGGCGAGCAACTGCACGGCGGCCTTGGCGTTGGAGCTGAGGCCTGCCATGGGGTTGCCCTGGGCGTCGGTGGTCTGCCCGATGAACACGGAGGCGGTGGCGCTGTATTCCTTGGGCTGCGCCAGCGTGACGACCACGCCCACGATGACGCCGATGACGATGAGGCCGACGATCACCCACCAGTTGCGGGCGAGCGTGGCGAACCAGGAACCTACGTCGATGCTCGTGCTCTCGTCGGTGCTCATGCGCTCCTCCGGAGGCGATGACTGCTCGCCGACATCCTATCGCAGTCGGGGAGGCGGGCGGCCTGAGCGCTCACCGGCGGGCCCGCCGGTGGTCGACGCGCACGCGCTCGAGGACCTCGAGGTAGTCGTGTGCGAGCCGGCGGCGGTCGAAGTGCTCCAGGACGTAGCGGCGGCCGTTCTCGCCGAGCCGCCGCCGCTCGTCTGCCGGGACAGCGGCGAGGCGCTCGGCCGCCGCCGCCAGCTCCTCGTCGTTGGACGGCTCGAAGGCGATGCCGCAGTCGGCCTCCTCGAGCATCGCCCGGGCGTCGCCCTCGAACCCGAGCAGGATGGGCCGCTCCATGGCGGCGTCCTCGAAGAACTTGCTCGGCAGGATGGTGCCGAAGAGCTCGTCCTTGCGGAAGTGCACGAGGCAGGCGTCGCTGCTCGCGAGGTAGGCCGGCAACTCGGGGCGCGCCACCATGCCGGTGAAGACCACGTTGGTGAGGCCCTCCGCCCGCGCCCGCTCCTCGAGCTCGGCGCGCACGGCGCCGTCACCGATGAGCAGGAAGGCGATGTCGTCGCGGCCCTTCTCCTTGAGCCGGCGGGCGGCGCCCAGCGCCACGTCGAGGCCGCTGGCCATGCCGATGGTGCCGGCGAAGGTGATCACGAAGGTCGCCGGCGAGAAGCCGAGCCGCGCGCGGAGCTCCTGGTCGGGCTCGCGCGGCTCGAACAGGTCGACGTCGACACCGTTGGTGATCACCGAGATCTTCGACGGCCCGATGCCCTTGCGGATCATGTTCATGCGGTAGCCGTCGCCGACGGCGACGATGTGGTCGGCGCCGTTGTACAGCGCGTCCTCGAGCCTGGCGAGCGCGCTGACGATGCGGCCCTTCTCGAGCGCGCCGACCGCGACGATCGAGTCGGGCCAGATGTCGCGGATCTCGAGCACGAAGGGCGCGCCGTGGGCGCGGGCGACCGGCCAGCCCGCCCAGCCGGCGAAGAACTGCGGGCTGGTGGCGATCACCACGTCGGCGCGCGGCCGCAGCAGCGGGCCGGCCGCGCCGGCCGCGGCCAGGTACGACAGGTAGTTGAGGCCGCGGCGCACGCGGCCGCGGTTGGCCGCGAGCCAGGTCCAGACGCGGACCGTGCGGATCCCGTCGACCCACTCCTCCTGGTAGAGCTTGTTCTGGTAGCCCTCGTAGACGACCCCGGCCGGGACGTTGGGCGCGCAGGTCAGCACCGTGACGCGGTGCCCGAGGCGCGCCCACTCCTTGGCCATGCCGTGCACGCGCGCGGCGGGGGCGTTGTTCTCGGGGGTGAAGTAGTGCGTCAGGAAGAGGATGTGCACGCGGCGCGCGCCTCCTTGTCGTCGGGCCGGGGCCGGCTCGCGCCGCCCGGCCCTCGGCTTGTCAATCGTCCCAGAAGACCTGGTCGTAGTAGCGGACCGACCGGCGCGTGGTGCGCACGCGCGCCTGGATCGCCGGCCACGTCGTCCTGCGTCAGCTCGCCCAGCGTGTACTTGATCCCGAGGTACGGGATGATGAAGTCCTCCTGGTACACGAACGTGCTCACCCGGGGGTTGATCTCCAGCAGACGGCCGCCGATCCACTGCACGCTCTGGTAGTAGTCCAGGTCGAGGTGGCGGACGACCTTGCGCGTGAGCTCCACGAGCTCCGGCCGGTCGATGGTCTTGAACGCCATGGCGAGGCCGGTGAGGAACTCCTCACGCGTGCGCGTCTGGTGGAACACGACCTCGCCCTTGTCGGCGAAGAGGTCGACGGTGATCTCGGGCGCGTCGACGTACTCCATGAGCATGAGCTCGGGGAACGGCTCGTAGCCGGTGAACAGGTCGACGAAGTCGTCGAGCGTCATGTAGCGGTTGATCGGCTTCTCGTAGAGGAGGTCGTGGACGCGGTCGACGTGCGCGGAGAGGATGCGGAAGCCGCGCGAGCCCTTGGCGACCGGCGGCTTGAAGCACACCGGCACCTCCGGATAGCCGAGCCGGCGGGCGCCGGCGACGAACTCCTCGAGGTCCTTCGGCCTGAGCAGCTCCGGCTGCGGCACCGGGATCTCGCTGCAGGCGGCGTGCATCACCGCCTTGTCGCTGGCCATCTCGATGCCGCGCACGCCGTCGGCGAGCACGCGCGCGCCGAGCGCCTCGAACACGTCGCGGTGGCGCGCCACCGTCTCGATCTCGTGCGAGGACTGGACGAAGAGCAGGTCCGGGCGCTCGCGCTCGACCACGTCGGCGAGCGCCTGGATGTACTCGGGCGAAGCGCCGGCCGGCACGAGGCTGAAGCCGTCGCAGAGGAAGCGCCCGATCGCGTCCGGTCGCATGTCCACGCCGTGGATGACGATCTCCCGCTCGCCGTTGGCCTTGAGCTGCCGGATGAGCGTGCTGGCGCCGGGACATCCGGCGGCGGTGAGCACGAGCTTGAGCGGCGGAAGCGTCATGGAGTCTCTCTGGAGTAGGGGTGGGGTCGGTGGGTGACGGGCGCTAGAGGATCCAGCGGTAGACCTCGAACACCTCGGCGTACCTGCAGCCGATGTTGATGCCGCGCGTGAGGGCGACGTTGCGGATGTAGTCCTCGTTCAGGTAGTTGCGGTGGCCCTGGCTGGCGTAGCACGCCAGGGCGTCGACCTTCTTCTCGATGTGGCGATCCTCGAGCCGCACGTAGGCCTGCTGCGAGAAGTTGAGGTTGTTCCAGGGGATCTCGTAGGCCATCACCGTGGTGCGCTTGAAGGCGCGCAGACCCTCTTCGGCGATGGTCTTGTGGTCCTGGTGCAGGTCGATGAGCGCCGGCAGCATCACGCAGTCCGGATCGAGCTCGCGCTGCAGGACGATCATCTCCTCGAGGATGTCCTGCCGCACGGTCGGGAAGGTCCGGACCTCGAAGTCGTAGACCTTGAGGTCCGCCTCGGGGATGCCGAGGACGCCGGTGGCGGCCCGCACCTCGTGCTTGAGGACGTCCTTGGGGAAGCCCTCGGGGACGCTCTTGGCGGCGGTGCTGAAGGCGGCGTAGGTGACCTTGACGCCGTTCTCGATGAGGCGCGCCATGGTGCCGCCGCAGCCGAACTCTCCATCGTCGGTGTGCGGCGCCAGGACGAGCACGTTGTCGAAGCGCTCGATGCTCACGTGAGGTTCTCCCCCTTGGTGAGGCGGTCGTAGAAGTCTACCAAATCGCCCTGGACGGCCTCCCAGGAGTAGCGGCGCTCGACCGCGCGGCGGCCGCGAGCGCCCATCGCCGGGAGCTCGGAGCGGTTCGCGAGCAGGCGCCGAAGCCCCCGCAGGTGGCCTTCGGCGCCCGGCTCCACGGCGAGCCCGCACTCCTCGAGGCGGACGAGCTCGCCGCGCCCCGGCATGTTGCTGACCAGCGCGGCGAGCCCGACGGTCATGCCTTCGAGGAGCTTGGTCGGGACCGTCGGGTGGCTGTACTGGGCGTCGGGCTGCGAGGGCACCCAGACCACGTCGGCCGCCGCAAGGTAGCGCGGCAGCTCCGGCGGCGGGATGCGGCCGAGCAGCTTCACCCGGTCGGCGAGGCCCGCGGCCAGCCGCTCGCCGACCTCGGTCTCGAGCGCCGGGTCGTTGAACGTGCCGCCGAGGTAGAGCACGGCCTCGTCGGGCTCGAGCTGCTCCATGACGTCGAGCATCATCGTGCAGCCCCGCGCGCGCGAGAGGCTGCCGACGTAGATGAGCTTGAGGCGCGGGTCGGCGGCGAGCTCGGGCACCGGCTCGGCGCCCTCGAAGCGCTCCACCCGCGGGTAGTTGGGCAGCACGAGGCGGAGCTTGGGCGTGCTGCCCAGCGCGGCCAGCTGGTCGTCGGTGACGACCACGACGCCGGAGCCCAGCGCCGCGAGGCTCTTCTGGGCGACCGCCGTGGTCTGCGAGGCGACGGGCCTGACCTTGGCCGGGATGTACGGCTTGCCGGCCACGGCCTCGGGCACGTACTCGTGCATGTCGTAGACGAGCTTCGGCACGATCGCCCTGGCCGCCGGGAACAGCGTCAGCAGCTCGGGGTCGTGCACGTGCAGCACGTCGGGCTTGAGCGCGCGCAGCGCCTTCGTGATCTCCACGGAGCTGAGGAACCTGGTGCTGCGACCGCGCTCCGGCAGCGGCGCCAGGATCACGCCGGCGTCGTCGCGGCCCGGCTCGGCGCCGGGGACCATGTACATGACCTCGTAGCCGGCCTCGGCCAGCGTGCGGCACTCGCGCTCGTAGATGCGCGGGTCGTCGGGCTTGTGGACCACGCTCAGGTGGAGGACGCGGGTCATGCCGTCGCCTCCTTCCAGTGTGCGACGACGTCGGCGGCGCTGCTGCACCAGGCGCCGCGCGCCAGCGCCTGGTCGAGCAGGCGCCAGTAGACCTTGTCGTAGCCGCGCGAGACGCGCTTGTCGAAGCGGTTGTTGTGCCAGAGCAGGCTGACCGCGCCGCCGCTGCGCAGGGCGCGGGCCAGCACGGCCGCCGCCGCGCGCTCCGCCTCCGCCGCCTTGAGGTCGCGGTAGTGCGGCTCCTGCAGCGTGCCGTCCATCACGGCGAGCGGCAGCTCGACGAGCTCCAGGGGTCGCTCCTCGTCGAGGGAGTACGGCCGGAACGGGAACGAGCAGCCGCAGCGGAAGCCCTCGTGCTCGGCGAACGCCATGGTGGTGTCGTAGGTGAACCCGGCCTGCTCGAGCAGCGGCAGTGTCTCGTGATAGAGCGCCCGCAGGTAGTGGTAGCGGACGCCCGTCACGGCGCGGCCGGCGCGGGCGGCGAGGTCGTCGCGGTCGAGCGTCACCTCGGCGAGAGAGAGCCGGTCGGCGTCGTTGCCGTGCAGGCCGACCTCGCGGCCGGCGTCGGTCACCAGTTCGAGGGCCTGCGGGATCTTGCGCTGATAGGTCTCCGGCTGGTTGCCGTCCTGCTTGTGCGTGTGGCGGGCGATCACGTAGAAGGTCGAGGAGACGCCACGCACGTCCTCGCCGCGCAGGAGTTGCGGGAACGTCCAGAAGGGGTCGGTGCGGCGCCAGGAGTGGCGCGCCAGCCAGTCGGCGCCGTCGCCCAGCTCGCGGCCGACGCCGCGGGCGTCCAGGTGCCGGGCGGCGCGCAGCGTGCGGTAGCCGGAGGCGGCGAACCCGCGGCGCGTCCAGCGCCACAGGTTGTCGAGGTCGTGGGTGAGCGCGATCGCGAAGCGGCCGCGCGCTCCCCAGACGGCCCCCGCCGTCGGAAGCGGCTCGAGGCCGAGCTCGGCGAGGCGCGGCGCCAGGGCGCCGCGCAGGAGCTCGGCGTAGCGGTCCACGGCCGGCTCGTCGATCTTCAGCTCCGGGCTGGCGGCGAAGACGCTCGCCGAGAAGGGCAGCCGGCCGTACTTGTCGCGCTCGCCGGTCGTGCGCTCGTCCCAGCAGGCGAGCAGGACGAACGCCGAGGCGACGAGGTCGAAGGGGACGGCGAAGCCGGCGCCGGGATCGGCGGGCCAGGCGGCGACGGCCGCGCCGTCGCCGCTCCCGCGCGCCGCGAAGGCGCCGGCCGGCAGCGCCCGTCCGGCGGCGAGGAGCTCCATGGCGCCGGCGTCGCACGGGATCGTCGGCACGCCGGCGACGGGCTCCGCGGCGTACGCCAGAGCGGCGCCGCTCGCAGCGGCCGGGTCGCGGGTGATCGCGGCCCGGCGACCCAGCGGCGCCAGCAGCGTCCGCAGCGCCCACTCGGCGCGCGCCGCGAAGGCGTCCGGCGCGCCGACGAACACGGTCAGCTCGGGCGGGGTCACGGGCGGCCCGTCAAACGTCTGTCCTCTTGCGCGGCGCCCGCGTCAGGATCTGCGCCGCCACGGTGCCGGCGTTCAGCAGGCCCGGCAGCGGGTCGTCCGCCGCGTGCAGGCCGTCCATGCGCGTGCCGCGCAGGGAGCGCAGGTACTCGGGCGCGCTGCGCTGGCGCTTGGCGATCTCCAGCAGCGCCAGCGGGACGTCCTTGTTGGCCACGATCCACTTGACGCCGTCCTGCTGGCGCCGGGCGATGTACGGGTCGCCGATGGCGTCCCGATAGGCTGCGAAGGAGAGGTTCACGCCGCAGCGCGCGGCCAGTCCGTGCCACTTCCAGTGCCGGGCGTTGACCTCCATGAGGCAGAAGCGGCCGTCACGGGGGTCGCGCTTGAACTCGACCTGGCTGACGCCGTGGAAGCGCAGTTCCTGCAGCAGCCGCAGGGCCGCGTCGGCGAGCTTCTCGTCCCAGCGGCTCACGCCGGCGAGGCAGCTGCCGCCGGCGTGCGGGTACTGGCGCAGCTTGTGACCGGTGAAGACGGCCAGCGGCCGGGACTCGGCGTCGAGGTAGGAGCCGACCGTCCAGAGCTCGTCCTCGCCGCCGGGGATGCGCTCCTGCAGCATCAGCACGCCGAGGTCGTCGACCTTGTCGTAGATGCGCTGGAGCTCGGCCGGGGTCTCGACGTCGAGGATGTGGCGGTGGAAGCGGAGCTTGAACGCCAGCGACTCGACGGGCTTGAGCACGGCCGGGAAGCGGATCTCGCCGGCGGCCGCCTCGAGCTCCGCGCCGGAGCTGACGAAGACCGTCTTCGGCGTGTCGACGCCGGCGCGCCAGGCCGCCTCCATCTGGGCGCGCTTGTCGTGCACCTTGGCCATCACGTCCCAGCGCGAGAACGGCACGATGAACCACGGCTCGAGCCGCTCGGCGTGGCGCGAGAGCGGCCAGATGAACTCGTCGTGGCTGGGGAAGACGACGGCGCGCTGCGGCAGCTGCGGCGCCGAGGGTCTCCAGCGACGTGAGGAACGCCTCCTCGTCGGCGAGCGGGTCCGGGCAGACGCGTCCGGCGGCGTAGCGCGAGCGCAGGCCGATCGCCGCCGGGTCCGGGTCGAGCGCCAGCACCGGCACGCCGTGCCGGCCGAGGTCGCGCACCACGTCGAGGCCGCAGGCGTAGCTCACCTGGAAGACGGCGGCGGGAGGCGTGATCGCCGCCGCCGCCACGAAGCGGCCGAACTTCACAGCGACTCCCCCTCGGCCGGCTTGCCGCCGCGCGTCACGATGTTCTTGAGCTGACGCGCGGTGAGCAGCGCGCCCGGGAACGGGTCGCGGAGCGAGTACAGGCCGTCGACGCGCACGCCGCGGTAGCTCCTGAGCCAGGGCAGCAGCTTCTCCTCGCCCCGGCGCCAGCGGGCGAACGCGTCGCGCGCGTCCGTGAGCGAGACGACCCACTTGAGGCCGTCGACCTGGCGGGCGGAGATGTACGGCTCGCCGATCGCGTCGCGGTAGGCGGCGAGCGAGAGGTTGACGCCGCAGGCGGTGCCGAGCGAGTGCCACATCCAGTGACGCGCGTTGACCTCCATGAGGCGGTAGCGGCCGTCGCGCGGGTCGCGCTTGAACTCGACCTGGCTGACGCCGTGGTAGCCGAGCTCGTCGAGCAGGCGGAGTCCCGCCTCGGCGAGCTCGGGCACCCACTTGCTGACCGCCATGCTCACGTGGCCGAACTGCGGCGGGTGCTGGCGCAGCTTGTGGCCGGTGAAGACGGCGAGCGCCCGGCTCTGCGCGTCCAGATACGAGCCCAGCGTGTACAGCTCCTCGTCGCCGCCGGGGACGATGTCCTGCAGCATCAGCGTGCCGCAGTCGTCCACCTTGGCGTAGGTCTCGCGCAGCTCCTCGGCGGAGCCGATCTCGAGCACGTGGCGGCGGAAGCGCGTCTTGAACGCCAGCGACTCGACCGGCTTGAAGATGCACGGGAAGCCGATCTCCTCCACGCCGCGCTCGAGGTCCGCGGCGGAGTCGACGAACACCGTCTTCGGCGTGTCGACGCCCACGCGCCAGGCCGCCTCCATCTGGGCGCGCTTGTCGTGCAGGCGCTGCATCGTCTCCCAGCGGGAGAACGGGATGAAGTAGTACGGCTCCAGCCTGTCGGCGTGGCGCGAGATGGGCCAGATGTACTGGTCGTGGGTCGGGAAGAGGACGCCCTTGCGCGGCAGCCGCCGGCCGAGGTCCTCGAGGAACGAGACGAACGCCTCCTCGTCCTGCGCGCGGGTCGGGGCAGACCATGCCGGCGGCGAGCCGGGAGCGCAGGCCCAGGGCGCGCGGGTTCGCGTCCAGGGCGAGCAGCGGCACGCCCTCGGCCGAGAGGTCGCGGATGATGTCGAGGCCGTTCGCCCAGGAGACCTGGAAGACGAGCGCCGGATGGCGTTCGCCGGCCTGCGTCAGAAACGTGTCGAGGCGCACATGCGTCCTTTCAGGGTGCCGCGGCGAGGACCTTCTCGTACACGCCGAGCGTCAGCTTCGCGTTGCGTGCCCAGCTCAGCTCGAGGGCGGCGGCGCGTCCGGCTTCGCCGATCGCCGCCGCCTTCGCCGGGTCGTCCAGCACCCTCCGCGATGATACTCGCCAGCGCGTCGGGCGAGCGAACCGGGACCAGGTAGCCGCTCTCTCCGTCGGTGATGAAGTCCTCGGGACCCTCGCCCTTGCCGGCGACCACCGGCGTGCCCTGGGCCATCGCCTCGGTGTAGACGAGCCCGAACGCCTCGTCCCAGCTCGGGAGGGCCACCAGCTGCGCGCGCGCCATGAGCGCCAGCACGCGCGCGTGCGGCACGCGGCCGAGGAAGTGCACCGTGTCGGCGACGCCCTCCTCCGCGGCCTGCGCCTCGAGGGAGCCGCGGAGCGGGCCGTCGCCGGCGACGGCGAGGTGCACGGTGCGGCCCTCGCGGCGCAGCCTCCCGAGGGCCGCGACCAGGTCGCCGATGCCCTTGCGCTCGATCAGGTAGCCGACGGTCAGGACGAGCGGCTCGCCGGGCAGGTAGTCGTCCGCCGGCTCGACCGTCGCGCCGAGGCCCGTCGTGCCGTTCAGCACGACGGTCAGCTTGTCCGGCGTCACGACGCCGTCCAGCAGGCCGGCGACGGCGCTCGAGTTGGCCATCACCGCGTCGGCGGCGCCGAGCACGGTCCTTGGCGCGGCGCTCTACCGCTGCCGCCCATGCGGAAGTGCTGGTAGACGTCGGCGCCGTGCACCGTCACCACCCAGGGCACGCGCAGGTCGGCCGCCAGGCGCTGCGCGAGCGCGCCGTCCGGCAGCGCCTGGTGCGCGTGGATGAGGTCCCACTCGCCGGCGGTCACCGACGGCAGCGAGCAGACGCTGCGGTAGGCGAGGTCGCCGAGGCGGTCGAACAGCAGGCGCTTCGGCGGCTGGACCACGCGGGGGTACTCGGCGGTGATGCCGTCGCGGACCGCCTCCCTGGGCTTCTCGCCGCGGCGGCGCTGGCGCTCGTTGCGCCAGAGGACCCGCGGCGCGTAGGGAGTCGGCGAGATGACGTGCGCCTCGACGCCGAGCTCGCGCAGCGCCAGCAGCTGCTCGTGCACGAAGAGGTGGCGCTCCACCCCCGGCGAGGGGTACAGGTGCGAGATCACGAGGAGCTTCACGGGCGGGCCTCGCCGGCCGCGCCGGCCGCGGCGGCTGGTCCGCCCGCCGCTTCCTTCGCCCGCTGTCGCGCCGCCAGCCGGGAGCGCGAGACCACCGCGAGCCCGAGTCCGTACAGGATCCACATCGGCGCGAAGCTGACGGAGCTGCTCGGGCCGACGGACCCGATCGTCCAGCCGAGCAGCGCCAGCCACGTCCCGCAGGCCAGGTACCGCGTCAGCCGGTCGGGGTCGTGCCGGGCCATCGGCCACAGCGCGATCACCAGCAGCAGGAAGAAGACGAGGTGCAGGGCGAAGCCCGACGAGTCCGCCGTCGGCGTAGGTCTCCAGCCACCAGTTGTGCAGGTTGCTGATGCCGAGCGCGTCGGTGCCGGAGCCGATGATGCCCTCGGCCTGCCCCGGGCCGGCGCCCAGGAGCCAGGTGCCGCCGGCGATCTGCAGGCCGCGCTCGGTGAGGTTGGAGCGGATGGCTCCGGACCCCTTGTTCGCCTCCGCCTGGCTGAGCAGCGACTCCAGGCGGAACTGCCGCAGCATGTCGTTGGAGCTGTTGTTGAAGAGCAGCCAGCCGGCGACGACGACGAGTCCGACGATGACGAGCCCCATCACGACCTTGCCGGTCCGGCTCGAGAGCCTCGGCCCCAGGTGCCAGAAGAGGACCACGGCGGCGAGCGACGAGATGCCGGCGGCGACCAGGCTCGAGCGTGAGCCGGTGCGCACGAACGCCGCTGCGCCCATGGCCATGAAGAGCAGGGTGAGCGCCAGCCAGCGCAGCTTCCGCGTGAAGAAGAACGCGCAGAGCATGAACGGCCAGCACATGACGATGTACGTGGCGAGGTCGTTCTGGTTGTGGAAGACGCTGGTGACGGCGTAGGTCTGCGAGGTGACCGTGGTGAGGAGGCGCGAGGTGGGCAGGCGGATGCCGAGCCGGGCCTCGAGGATGGTGAAGCCGACCACGAAGGCGTAGCCGAGGAGCATGGTGTAGCCGAACCAGATGAGGCGGCGGCGGGTACCGCCGGCCGCCGCCGTCGCCAGCAGGACGGCGACCATGGTCACGACGATGGCGATGTAGTTGAGGGCCATGAGCTTGTCCGGCGACCAGACCATGCCGAGCAGCAGCCAGGCGAACCACAGCACGGCCGGCAGGAGGAGGTCCTTGGCGGCGAACGGCATCGGGTCGCGGCGCACCACGAGGTAGCAGACGCCGGCGCAGACCACCACGGCGAGGACGATGCGGAAGAGGAACGCCTGCGGCACGGCCGGAAGGGCGAACGAGGGGCCGAGCAGCGCGAGGACCGGCAGGGAGACGAGCAGGGCCGTGAGCACGGCGCCGACGCTCGTGCGCGCGAGGCGCCCGCGACCGAGGAGCACCGCTGCCGCGAACGCCACCACCGCGAGCAGTCCGAGCGCCGCGGCCGGCTGGCGCGTCGCCGCCGCGGCGATCGCCGCGGTGAGGACGGCCCCGCCGCCGAGCAGCGCGGCGTCGGCGGCGGAGAACCTGCCGCCGCCTCCCGCATCGCGGCCGCGAGCGGCGTTCGGTATCGGACGAAGAGCCGGCGATCATGCTCGCATCCTACCAGCGGCGTACTCGGCGCCGCCGTGCGGCACCCCCGTCAGGCTGTGCCTTGGCAGCTTCAAAGCGACCGGGCACCAGCCTCCGGAGGGTGTCCCGGTCCTGCCGCCTCGCCCCGGTCGTCGGGGTCGGCCACCCAGGGGTGCGCGGCGAGGCCGTCCAGGATGGCGGCGAGCTCGACGGTGAGGTGGGCGAGCTCGTAGCGGCCGATGGCGGCGGGATCGGCGACGGGCGCCCGCCCTTCGCGCACGGCGGCGACGAACGCCGCCAGCGGCTCCGCCATCGGGTCGTCGGGAAGGACGCACGTGCCGGCGCCGGTCTCGGCGAAGAGCCCCCGGGCGGCGGAGCCGGCCGGCGAGATGGCGAAGATCGGCCGGCCGGCCTGCAGGTACTCGAAGACCTTGCTCGACATGCTCTCCGGCCGGCGCCCGTTGACCAGCAGCAGCGCGTCGGCGGCGCGCTGGTAGCCGAGCGCGACCGGCAGCGGCACGAGCGGCTCGACGCGCACGCGGTCGCCGAGGCCGAGGCGGTCGGCGTCCGGGCGCACGCGGCTCTCGTCGACGCCGACGAACAGCGTCTTGACGTCGGCCGGCAGCGTCGCGAGCGCCTCGAGGAACGCTGAGACCTGCTGCTCGCGCCCGTAGAGCCGGCCCGTGTGGACGATCCAGAAGCCCTCGCCGAGCGAGACGTCCGCCGGCTGCTCGGCGCGGTCGAAGCCGTTGGGGAGCACGTGGGCGCGGTCCGCCAGCCATGGATGCCGCGCGACCAGATCGTCGACGATCGGCCGGTTCACCGCGGTCACGGCGCCGGCCCGGCCGAGCGCCCACGACTCGAGCCGCGCGTGGGCCGCCTTGTGCCCCCGCGTGGGGTACTGCCGGAACTGGTAGGTCGACCACGGGTCGCGATAGTCGGCCAGCCACGGCACGCCGGCGTGCTCCGAGAGCACGGCGGCGACGAGGTGCACGCTCGCCCGCGGCGAGCTGCTGAAGATCACGTCGAAGTGCTCCCGCTTGAAGATCTCGCGGCCCTTCATGATCGCCGGCCCGACCCAGGCGAAGTAGGGGTCGGGCACCGCCACCCACCGGTTCACCTTCGTGCTCCGGCGACCGCCGCCGAGAAGCTGCTTCGGCCAGGGCACTGCGGCCCTGGCCACGCGCACGCCCGGCGGCACGGCGGCCGGGCCGGTCGCCGTGGCCGTCAGCACCGACGGCTCCCAGCCCTCGTCGGGCAGGTGCCGCAGGAAGCGCACCACCCGGGTGGTCCCCGCGCTCGCCATCGGCGGATACGGGTTGGCGATCACGAGCAGCTTCTTCATAGCGTGGTGCTCCCGCCCTCGGCGATGTCGACTTCGGCCTCGATCTCCGTCTCCTCCAGCTCCGCCTCGAGGTCGTCTGCCGTGAGTCCTTCGGCTCCGGCTGCAGGCGCTGCCCCCGCGGCGACGCCGGCGGTGGCGACCGCGGCCGCGGGGACGGCCGCCGCGACCGGCGCCGCCGGCCTGGCGCGCCGACCGGTCACGCGTCCTGCGGCCGCCCGGAGCCTGCTGCGCTCTCCGGGCGTGAAGAACCGCGTCGCCCACAGCACGAGCGGGAACACGAGCAGCGCCGGCGTCATCGCCAGCTCGCCGAGGATCAGGTCTCCCAGCGGCTGATGCACGCTGACGCCGGTCGCCAGCCCGATCGCCCATCCGGCGCCGAGCGTGAGCGCCGTCGCCCCGGCGATCGTGATGAGCCGGCGCCACTCGTACGGGATCGGATACCACCGGTTCGAGATGAAGTAGACGAGCACGGCGAGGATGCCGAAGCCGATGGTCGTCGTCCACGCCGCGGCCCACATGCCGTAGGTGGGGACGAGCAGGAAGTTCAGCCCCACGTTCACGCCCGACGCGACGAGGGTGATCACGGGGATCAGCCGGTTCTTCTTGGCGACGTTGGCCCCGATCCAGAAGATGAAGTACAGGTTGTAGAGCGCTACGGAGAGCGTGAGCACGAACGTCGTCGGTCCCACGGACCAGAACTTCTCGTTCAGCAGCACGTGGATGACCAGCGGCAGGTAGAAGCCCACCAGCGCCAGCAGGATGCCGTTGAACGCCATGAAGTAGGTGGACGAGCGCGAGACCATGCGCTTGTGCTTCTCCGGCTCGTTGAGCTTGGCGTAGTGCCACTGCGGCCAGGCCATGCGGAACGCCATGCCGACGATGTAGAGCGGCTGCGAGAGCGAGTTGGCCACGGTGTAGAGGCCGACGACGGCGATGCCCTGGTAATGCAGCAGGAAGAACCGGTCGCTGAGCTTGAGGAAGAAGAACGAGATGGCGGTGAACATGGCCGGGACGGCGAACGCCAGCATCGAGCGCATCAGCGGCCTGTCCCAGAGGAAGCGGAGCCGCGGGACGTAGAAGGGCATGGCGGCGAGGTTGAGGATGACGGCCGTGGCCAGGTTGGCGCCCAGGTAGCCGGCCGGGCCCCAGTGGAACACGGCCAGGAAGACGATCGCCATCGGCACCTGGATGAGCACCCGGGCGATGGTGAAGGTGGTGAACGTCCAGGGCCGGTGCTCCAGCCGCATGAGCGTGAACGGCAGGTCGCTCAGGTTGGTGAAGAAGAGCGTCGCGACGCCGATGTCGAAGTAGATCGTGTAGCCGCCGCCACCCATGAGCGTGCTGGAGATCCACGGCATCAGGGCCATGAGGGCGCCCAGCAGGATGGCCGGGTAGAAGCACTTCACGTAGAAGACGTGGGTGATGACGTCGCTGCGGTGCTTCGGGCTCTTGTCGTCGAAGTAGAAGCGGGTGAACGCGACGTCGAAGCCGAGGGTGACGAAGACGTCGAGGAACGTCGTCACCGTGACCACCATGCCGACGATGCCGTAGTCGCTCTTGGTGAGGAACGCGGTGAAGAGCGGCAGCATGAGCGCCGTCAGGAACTTCTGCAGCATCCGGCCGCCGCCGTAGATCACGGAGTCCTTCAGCAGCAGCGAGTAGCCGTGGCCGCTCGGCTTCTTGCGTCGGCCCATGCGCAGGCGGGCGAATGGGTTCGTGGTGCCTCCGGAGACTGGTGGGTACGGCCGGCCGCGGGGACGGCCGCCGGCCGCCGGTTGCCGTGGTCCGCCGGATTCTACCATCCAGCCTCGAAGCGGACTTCCTGACGCACGTACGGGTCCGCCGCCCCGCCTCGGGCCAAGCTACCGCCGGGCGGCGGACAGGTCCTTGGGCAGCAGTTCGGCGTGCGCCTCTGTGGCGGCGAGCTGCTCGGCGGCGAGCGGCGAAGAGCCGCGCCGCCGCGCCCGCGTCATCACCTCGGCGACCTTGAGGCCGGCCGTGACCTGCGCGACCACGGCCTGCGGCAGGAGGTCGAAGATGCCGCCGGGACCGCCGGCCGGCCGGCAGCGCAGGCCGGCGGAGCCGAGCGCACGCAGGTCGCTCTCGGCCTCGACGCCCACCACGGCGAGGTGCGGCGCGGCCGCCGCGAGGCGCGCGGCGTCCGTGGGCGCGCCTGGTCCCACCCGGCGCTCGCTCGCGTCGGCCGGGCAGAGCACGAGGGCGTCCGCCTCCGGCAGGCGGCCGGCGACGCCGTCGTCGCCCAGGGCGTCTCCGGCCTTCTCGCCGCCGAACAGGCCGATGCGGCCGGCCGACTCCGGCGCCGCCACGAGCACGCGCGCTCCCTGCCGGGCGAGCGCCTGCACGATGTAGGCGGACGACGGGCCGTCGCCGGCGACCACGATGGTGGAGCCGGCGACCTCGATGCCAAGCTCGAGCAGCGCGGCGAGCACGCCCAGCGGCGGATAGCGGTGCAGGCCGACCGCCTCTTCGTCGAGCCCGGCCACGGCGATGCCGTGCCGCCGGCAGGTCGCGACGTCGACGTCCCCGCCGCGCCAGTGGGCCGTACCGCGCATGAGGGTCACGGCGGCGGTCTCGGCGACGTTGCGGATGATGGACTCGTCGATCGGCCGCACGCCGGGGAGGTCGGTCACCACGTCGACGGTCTCGAGCGGCGCCTGCAGGCGTGTCGAGAGGAGCTTGACCCGCGCGCCGACGCGGGCGAGCTCGGCGAAGTACGCGGTCTGCTCCTCGGCCTCCTTGCGCGACGCCGCGACCGTGTCGCGTCCGACGGCGTAGACCTCGTCGGCGCCGGCCAGCGCGGCGAGCGTCGGCGTGATGCGCCGGTATCCTACGGAGGCCTCGGTGAGCACGCGCAGCCCCTTCAGATCGAGGCGCGTGCTCTCGATCGCGCGGCGCATGAGGCGCACGATCTGCAGGCCCGGGAAACGGTCGTCGCAGGCGAGGCGGTCGAGGTCGGCAGTCATGCGCTCATCCTACCTGCTGCGCCCGCCTCGGGAACCCGGACGCCGCCGCCGGCCGAGCCCCTCGATTCGCGGGCGGATCAGCCGGGTCCGCCGCCCCCGAGCGAACCGGCGCGCGTCCCCGGTCGTCTCCCTGACGGACGCCACCCGGGACGGCGTCCGCGCCGGGTCGGCGCGCGGCGCCGACCCGGCTATACTTGAGGTTCGTTCGGGTAGGGCGGGAGAAGCCTCAGTGAAGCAGCGGGCCCACAGCAAGCCAGTCAGCGTCGTCGTCGCGGCGGCACTCCTCGTACTGCTCGCCGCCGCCCTGGCCGGCGCGCTCGCGTTCGCGCCGGCGGCCGCGGCGTCTCCCGATGCCACCCAGCTCGACGCCTTCCTCACCCAGCACGGATCTCCCATGGCCGGCACCGGCGCCACCTTCATCGCCGAGGGTCAGCTGTACGGGGTCGACCCCGTCTTCCTCGTCGCCATCTCCGGCGCCGAGACCAGCTTCGGCAAGCTGCTGTACTCCCAAGGACGGCGACCAGTGCACGTTCAACGCGTTCAACTGGTTCTACGGCCCCACGTGGCCGACCAGCGACTTCACCTCCTGGGGTGAGGGCATCGCTCGCGTCGCCGAGGGGCTCGGTGGCCCGCTCTACCACGACGTCGGCCTCTACTCAGTGGACGCGATCGCGCCCAAGTACTGCCCCGACGGGACCGAGCAGTGGATCACGAACGTCAAGGCGTTCATGATCGAGCTCGGCGGCAATCCGGACGACACGCGCGTCGCCGCCGCCGGCGCAACGCCCAGCCCGAGCCCCACGCCGCCGTCCTCGGAGCCCGGCCTGGTCGCGCTCAGCGGTTCCGTCAAGCTCGACAGCGGCGACCGCGAGGTCGGCCAGCGCATCTACGCCTGGTTCACGCTGACCAACACGGGCGGCCAGCCGCTCGAGCTCGAGGGCATCCGCATGGCCATCCGCGGCCCCGGCCGGACCGTGCGCGACCTGGTCTCCGACGAGCCACTCACCTTGGCCGCCGGCCAGTCCATCGAGGTGTCGTCGTCGTGGCCGCTCGACCTGGCCGGCCGCTGGCACGGCTGGATCGAGGTCACGCGGGACGGCAAGGCGAGCCTGGTCGGCGACCAGCAGGCGTTCGGCTTCTGGGTCAGGCTGCCCAGGGACCTCGAGCTGCGGCGCTGGGAGCAGCGCGACTCCGCGCTCAACCAGGCACTCTGACGCCGGCGTCCCGGCGCGACCGGGAGGCTCCCGCCGGCTCCGCTACTCTGCCGGCTTCGGCGTGATCTCGTAGATGTACACGAACCCGTTCGTCGCCACCTGGGTGACCTCATGCGTGCGACGCAGCTCGGCGAGGATGGCGTTGCGGTCCCGGTACTTGCCGCCGGAGCGGAGGATGCTCACGTAGTAGGCCTTGTCGCCCAGGTCCGCGGTGCTCCAGGCGCCCTGGTCGGCGAGGAACTCCTTCTGCGTGCCGACGAACACCGGCGCGTCCGCCGGCACCGACCAGAGGAAGCGCGGGAGCTCGCCGGCGCCGACGTTGTCCACCAGCACGGCGTCGGCGCCGGCGAGCCCCGTCAGGTCCATCCGGTCCTTGCCGCCGTGCTGCAGAGGAGCCGCGATCGCGACCGGGACCAGCACCAGCAGGCAGAAGGCCGCGGTGAGCGCGTAGCGAGCCTTCGGCCACAGCCCGAAGAACAGCAGCGGCAGGAACGCGAGGAACGGCCACGCCATGGCCAGGTATCGCGCACTGATGCGCGGCGGCATGCTGAGGAACAGCACGTTCTGGAGGATGATCGCGCCGGCCGTGAACACCGCGAAGTAGAGGATCGTCCACCACCCCGGCCGGGCGGTCCTGACGCGCTGCACGATGTTGCGCCGCGTGCGCGGGATGAGCAGCAGCACAACGACCACGACGACAGCGGCCGCGATGATCAGGACCGGCCCACCGATGAACCGGCCGAGCGTCTGGGCGATGGCGTCGAGTTTCTCGACGAGCACCTTGGTGGAGAAGTGCTCCAGCTTGGAGCGCTCGCGGCCGAAGGCGCCGGACCAGCCCGGCGCCAGCAGGGCCGCGGCGAGCGTGCCGGCCGCCAGGCCGAGCAGCGGCGGCCACCAGGGCCGGCGCCGGCCGCTCCGGCGGGCCAGGAGGAAGCCGGCGACGACGTAGAAGGCGCCGCCGGCGACCAGCAGCACCGCCTGATAGTGCGTGAGCAGCGCCGCGGCGGTGGCGGCGGCCACCCAGAGCACGGCGAGCCAGAGCCAGGTGCGCGGGCGCCGCTCGCCCTCGATCTGCTCAGGCGGCGCGCCGCAGGCCTTCACCAATCCCCAGACGAGCAGGACGGTCGTGAGCGCCACCAGGTCGTACTGGCGGGTGATCGACGAGACGCTCACCACGGCCGGGCTCACCGCCCAGACGAGAGCGACCAGCGCGCCCTCGAGCCGCTCGAAGCCGAGGGCGCGGGCCAAGCCGAAGATGGCGAGGACGGCGAGCGCCGCGAAGACCAGGTTGAGCGCTCGCCCCGACCACACGTGCTCGCCGGTGATCGCCAGCCAGCCGTGCAGCAGGCCGAAGTAGAGCGGCGGGTGCACGTCGTTGGCGGCGAGGTCGGGGCCGATCCTGCCCACGTCGCTGAGCCCGTCAGACTGCCAGAAGTGCTGCCACTCGCTCGCCGGCACCCAGCGGCCCGTGAGGCCGCCGTCCATGGCGGCCAGGAAGGGGCCGAGCCGGCCGGAGGCGCTCGCATACGACCACGCCTCGTCGTGCTGGATGTTGGGGCTCGCCTGCTGGGCGTGGACGCGCAGACCCGTGCCGGCGAGCAGGGCGATCGCCAGCACCACGAAGGCGATGAGACTCAGCCGGCGGGAGTGGTCGCGGCCCACCGCGGCCTCCTAGAACTGGACGTAGAGGAAGGGGCTGGGTTTGCTCAGGGCGAGCAGCGAGGCCGCAAGCACGATCCCGAGCAGCAGAGCGTAGCGGAGCTTCGGACGAGGCTGGATCTCCCAGGTGTTGGGCAGCAGGTTCACCCAGAGGAGGCCGCCGACGATGAACGCGGCGAGGATCGGCGCGACGCGCAGGATGCCCTCGCCGCTGACTCCCCTCAGGCCGACCATCGCCGCGAGGACGTCGGCGGCGGCGCGCATCGACGAGGCGCGGAAGAACACCCACGCGACGGTCGCGGCGACGAAGGTCAGGATCCGGTTGAGCCAGACCCATTTCGGCGCGAACCCGTACTTCTTCGCCACCACGTGCACCGACTGGTACGTGCCCCAGAGAAGGCCCCAGAAGACGAACGTCCAGGCGGGTCCGTGCCACAGCCCGCCGAGCAGGAAGGTGATGAGCAGGTTGCGGACGGTGAGCAGCGTCGTACCACGGGAGCCGCCCAGCGGGATGAACAGGTAGTCGCGCAGCCAGCCGGAGAGGGTCATGTGCCAGCGTCGCCAGAAGTCGGACGGGTTGACCGCCTTGTACGGCGAGTCGAAGTTCTGCGGGAAGCGCAGACCGATCATGATCGCCACACCGACGGCCATGTCGCTGTAGCCCGAGAAGTCGAAGTACAGCTGCAGCGTGTAGCCCAGCGCCGCCGCCCAGCCGGACAGGAGCCCGAGGTGGGCGTGGTGCGAGAAGAGGTTGTTCACGTAGGGCGCCATCATGTCGGCGACGAGCATCTTCTTGGCGAAGCCCATGACGACGAAGAAGAGGCCCGTCCCGATGAGCGCCCAGCGGAAGCGCTGCTGCGAGCGCTCGAGCTGGGCGCCGACGTGGCCGTAGCGGATGATCGGGCCGGCGAGGATGTACGGGAACAGCGTGACCCAGGCCAGGTAGTGGATCACGCTCTTCGCAGGCTTGATCGTGCCGCGGTAGACGTCCACCGCGTACGAGATGCCGGCGAACGTGTAGAAGCTGATGCCGATCGGCAGCAGCAGCTTGAGCGCCGGGAGCGGCTTGCCCGCGCCGACGAGGCTGAGGATGCCGTCGAGCGAGTCGACGAAGAAGCCGCGGTACTTGAAGTAGCCGAGGAACGCGAGGTTGATGGCGACGGCCGCCGCCAGGAGCAGCTTGCGGCGGCGGCCGGCGCCGTCCTCGCCGGTCTCGCTCTTCGCCAGGTAGTGCCCGGCGACCCAGTCGACCAGGGTGGTCGCGAGCAGCAGCGGCACGTAGCGCCAGTCCCAGAGCCCGTAGAAGAGCAGCGACGCGGCGATCAGGAACAGCAGCCGCGCGTACCCGCGCGGGATCAGCCAATAGAGGACGACGACGACCGGCAGGAAGATGAGCAGGAACGTGTAGCTGTTGAGGAGCACGCCGCCGGGCCTACTCGCCGCCCGCCGGCGGCTTCACCGGCGGCACGCCGCCGGTCTTCTTGAGGATGTAGTCGATCGCCTTCTGGGTGTTGATCGTCGTCATGTGCATGCCGTCGTAGAACTGCTTGGGGTCGAAGCCGAACAGCGACGGGTCGGTGAGGTCGAGGAACTTGAAGTCGTACTCGCCCTGCATCGACTCGATGTACGTGACGACCTGCTGATGGCGGGTCTTGCGGCCCAGCGGGTCGAGGACCTTCGCCAGCTTGGGGTTGATGGGCGTGAGCACGAGCAGCGGCGTGATCCCCTGCTCGTTCATGAACGCGAGCGTCTTCTCGAAGTACGCCTGCGACGCCGGGTCGATCTGGCGGTAGACGTTCTTGTAGAGGTCGCTGTACCGCTGCACGGAGTTGGGGTAGCGGCGGCTCCACTCCTTCTTGCTCCACAGGCGCTGCTTGAGCACGCCGTCGGCGAGGATCTGCTTCTGGTACTTGCTCTGGGTGTTCTTGGCCTTGTCCCTGTAGAGGAGGAGACGGGTCGAATCCTTGGCCGTGTCGAGAGAGAAGAGGGTGGTGCGGTTCTGCCAGATCGCCTTGGCCAGCTCGACGGCGCCCTTGCCGGCGGTGGCCGCGCCGACGTACTTGGCGAGGCGCGGCTCGTTGGCCGTGCGCGCCTGCACCTCGAACGGCACGAAGCTCTCCACGTCGACCAGCCACAGGTACGCGGGGTTCGCATCGGGCCACACCTCGTGGATGAACTGGGTCATCGCCCAGGCGTCCGCCGTGCCGCCGATGCCGTTGACGCCGGCGTTGAAGGTCCTGAGGCCGGTCTTCTTCTCCAGATACGAGGGCTCGTAGCGCATCGAACGCGAGCTGCCGAGCACGACGAGCTCCGGCGGCTCCTTGAGCGCCTCGATGCGGTCCGCCTTCACCGTGCGGTCGGAGGTGGTCACGGTCGGGAAGAGGTGCGTGCCGACCGAGCCGTAAGGGTCGGCGACGACGTTGAGCGCGAGCACCGCACCCAGGACGAGCGCGGTCACCAGCACCAGGACCAGGACGAAGAAGAACGCCCGCCGGCCCTTGGCCTGGTCCATCTCCGGCGGGTCCGGGATGACCCGCTGCTTGAGCTTGCCGGGCGCCGGCGCGGCCGTCTCGATCGCCGGCGCCTCGGCGGAGCCGGTCGGGTAGCCGGGCTCGCCGGGGAGCGGCTGTCGGGCGGAGTCGTCGGGGAGCGTCGGCGTGGGGTCGTCGGGCGGTGTCATGACCTCTGTGAGCAGCGAAAAGAGTGAGCAGTCGGCACGGGGCCGAAGGATACCACAGGGACGCTCAGCGGCACTCCCGCGTTCGCCGCTCCGCGACGGCTCAGGCCTCCAGGCCGAGGTGGGCGTCGATCCGCTGTGCGAGGCCGTCCGTCTCGATCTCGTCCATGCAGCCGTTCTCCGCCTTGGTCGCGTGGAACGCATCGATGCCGCGGCCCTCGAGGAAGCAGCGGGTGAGGCGGATGCTGCCGCCGTGCGTCACGAGCAGCGCCGTGCGGCCGTCGAGCACGCAGTCGCGCAGGCAGGCCAGGACGCGGCGCTGCTGCCCTTCCAGGCTCTCGCCGCCGGGGAAGCGGAACGTCGCGGGGCGCTCGAGGTAGTGCCGCCACCCGTCGGACTCCTCGCGCATGATCGAGGTGAAGCGGCGCGTCTCCCACTCGCCGCGATGCGTCTCGGCGAGCCGGGGGTCGACGATGAGGGGCAGCTCGCCGCCGAGCTCGTCGCGAAGCAGCTCGGCGGTCTCGAGGGCGCGCACGAGGTGACTGGTGACGATGAGCTCGACGCCGCGCCCGGTGAGCGCGCGACCGAGGTCGCGCGCCTGGCCGCGCCCAGTCTCGTTGAGCTCTACCTCGGCCCAGCCCGAGCAGCGCGCGGGTTCACGGTTCCAGTCGGTCTGGCCGTGGCGGACGAGGAGGAGCGTCATGGGTGAGCCTGGCCGATGAGCTGGGCGCGTCCCGGCGCCGTGCTCAGTGGAAGTGCAGCAGCGTGTCGCCGCGCACGCCCACGCGCAGCGTCTCGACCGAGATGACTTCCTCGGGCGGGATGTTGCCGAGGTTCACATTGGTGCCGAACTGCTTGATGAACCAGGCCTGCTGCTTCTTGATGGGCGCCTCGAAGAGGATCTGCGACGTGTCGAACGCGGTGCGGATCTCCTCCAGCAGACCGTCCTTGACGTCCCCGGTCGGGCGGTAGATGCCTACGGTGCCCGACTCGCGGCCCTCGGTGATGACCTTCCAGGCCCCAGCCTCGAGCTCGCGCTTGATCGAGTCGACCCACTTGGTCGGGGTGATCACCACCGACTCGTCCTTGCTGCCGACCTCGCTGAGGACTTTGAACTCCTTGGCGAAGCGGCGGAGGAGGGCCAGCTTGTCGACCTCGTCCATGTCGATGGTGCCGTCCGAGATCTCGATACAGGTCATCTCGCACTCGCGTACGAGCGCGATGTACTCCTCGACCTTGTTCTGGCGCAGGCAGACCTCGAAGAACGTGCCGCCGAAGCAGACGGGGATGCCGAGACTCTGGTAGAGCGCGATCTTCTCCTTGACGTTCGGCGTGACCACGGCGGTGCCCCAGCCGAGCTTGACGATGTCGACGTAATCGCCGGCCACCTCGACGAACTGGCGCACCTGTTCGAGGCTCAGCCCCTTGTCGAGCACGTGCGTGAGCCCGCTCTCGCGCGGCTTTGTGGTGCGCTCGGGGAGCGTCAGGAACTCGAACATCGGTCAATCCTCCCGTGGTCAGCCGCGGGGCGTCGCGGCGCTCGGTAGATGGTACCAGACGACCTGCGGCGACCGCGCCGGCGGAGCCTGTCGACCTCCGGCCCTACCCTTTGAAGAGCATGGCGAGGCCGCTCAGGAAGAGGACCGCGGCGAGGCAGGTGCGCAGCACGCGCGTCGGCGCCTTGACCGTGAGCTGCGAGCCGAGCAGCACGCCGGGGATGGACCCCATCAGCAGCGAGGCGACCATCCACAGGTCGACGTTGCCGACCCCGATCTGCGCAAGGGCGGTGACGAGCAGCAGGATCATGGCGTGGAAGATGTCCGTGCCGACGATCCTGTCGGTGGTCAACGGATAGAACAGGATGAGGAACACCGCCAGCAGGGTGCCGCTGCCGACCGACGTGAAGCCGATGACGAAGCCGGTGCAGAGCCCGAGCGTGACGGTCATCAGCTTGAGCCGCCGCGTCATCTTGATGTTCTCGCGGCGGTGAGCGGCGTCCACGTGCATGACGACCTTCACGATGAGCAGCACGCCGACCATCATCAGCGCGGAGCCGATCGCCTTGTAGAGGATGCCATTGATGAAGTCGATGCCGTAGTTGGACTTCACGTAGGCGATGGTGGCGACGCCGAGGAGCGAGGCGGGGATGCTGCCGAGCGCCAGCCAGAGCGCCAGGGGGATGTCGACCGAGCCCTGGCGCCAGTGCTTGTACGAGCCGGCGATCTTGGTGACGGCGGCGTAGGCGACGTCGGTGCCGATCGCCATGGTCGGCTCGAAGCCGAAGACGAACACGAGCACCGGCGTCATGAGCGCGCCGCCGCCCATACCCGTGAGGCCGACGAGGAAGCCGATCATGAGGCCGGCGATGCTGAGGTAGCCGTTGAGGTGGGCGCCCAGCGTCAGGTAGACGACGAGGACGAAGACGCCCCAGCCGGCCAGCCCGAGGCCCCAGCGCTTGAGCCAAGCGCCGGCGGTGAGCCGGGTGGGATCGGGACCCGGCCGGAACGGCGGGAGGGTGTCGTCGATCTCGGGATCGTAGACCTCGTCGTCGACGGAGGCCACGGCGACAGTGCTGCTCTCGGTCTCGGTCATCTCTTCCTCGGAGCGGGTCCGCCGGGCGCTCTCGCCGGCGGCAGATTGGGCGCGAGTATGGGAGCGTCTGACTTATCTGTCAAATAAGATGGATAAATGATTCGCGTGCGCCGTCGTGGGTGGGGCACGCCCGAGTCTCGTGCCAGAAGCAGCGCTTATCCGTGACGACGGAAGCATAGGGAATGGCAATAGAAGAGCCGGGCCGGCGGGGCGCCCCTTCGGGGACCCCGCCGGCCCGGCCGGTAGTGCATTTCGGGACCCCGCCGGCCCGGCCGGTAGTGCGTTTCGAGGCGGAGCCGTCGCCGGTGCCGCGTGCGGCACCGTGGTTCCTTCTGCGACTCTGCGCTGCGGGCTCCGGCCACGACAACGGACGGCGTCTCGTCCTCGGCCCTCGGTACCGGCATCGGATCTGCGGTGTCGCACGCGGCACCGCACCCGGTGCCGACGCGGATCGACTACACGTGGGGCCCGCGTCGGAGACGGCCTCGGCCTCGACGTCGGCCTCGGTCTCAGCGTCGGCCTCGGCCTCGGCGTCGGCCACGGCGTCGCGTCAGCTACGCGGCGCGCCTCGATGCGTCACTGGCAGAGCGCTGCCAGGAAGTCGTCCCAGTTGGTCTGCGTGCTGAGTCTCAGTGTCCGGTAGTAGGTGAAGTCGGTCGCGCTGTAGGGCGTCAGCTGCTGGCGCGTCGACGGCATCCAGACCATCAGCCCCTTGCTCTTGTTGAACTGCTTGTTGGTGCTCGTCCAGTTGTAGGTCGTACAGGCAGCCGCGGCGGCCATGACCGCGTCGCACCTGGCCTTGATGGTCGGGTCGGCCACCTTGGCCTTCATGTTGGAGGCGAGCTGCCACACGTCGAAGGCGACGCTGTAGTAGCTCACGGTGCTGCGCCTGGCGCTCAGGTACGCGCTCTTGTACACGGGCAGGCCCGCCTTCAGGGCGACGGCCCACTGGTCCACCGCCGTCATCAGCGTCGTGAAGCGGGCGTCGAGCGCCACGCTCGAGAACGTGTCGCTGTCGCCGAGGGCGGTCGCCGCGATCTTGTCGCTGACCTGCTGCGGCGTCATCGTGGGTGTGGTGCGGAGGGCGGAGATCACCGCGTCGTACTGGATGCCTTCCCAGTTGGTGTACGACTCGCTGCCGGCCATCGCCGCCGCGTAGGGCTGCCAGTCAGCGCCGACCTCGACCATCTGGCGGTTGCACATGTCCCAGGCGACGACGCCGACCGGGCCGACGGTCGCCATGGCGGCCACCTGCTCGTCCTCGTTCAGCGCGTCACCGCCGGACGAATCGTCCACCGACGTGTAGCCCTGGAAGGTCATGTAGCCGTGGTCCCAGAACGCCAGCAGGTAGTTCGTCGCCGGGTAGTTGGCCTTGGTCCAGGTGACGAAATCCCTGAGGGTCTGCGGGTCGCCCATGTTGCGCTCGCCCCAGTCGGCCACCGCGCTGGCCGCGTCGGCGAGCATCCCCTGCGTGCAGTAGAAGACCTTGGTGGACTGCCAGTCGCCGCGCGAGGCGTCGTAGCCCGGGCCGCGGTCGGCGAGCGCCACCACGTTGACGCTGGAGTTGGAGCCGAGCGCGGACAGCTCGGTCTCGATGTCCTTGACGACGTAGTCCTCGAGGTTGTTGTCGCCGTCCAGGTAGACCATGACGGTCCAGGCCTTCGTCGGCCGGCGGCGCAGCGAGCGCCGCCGGCGCCACGACGAACAGCAATGCCAGTACGACGACGAGCATGACGAGCACGGATCCCCTGCGCATGGCTCTCCCTCCGTTCGCACGATCCATCGCTCCACCCCCTTGCCCGGCGTCGCCGGGCGAAGCCCCTGACGAGTGAGCTGCAGGCCGAGTATCGGAGGGCGACGTGGTGGGCGCAAGGGGTGAAGCGTTCGCGGACGCGGCGGGGGCGTCGGGCCGCGGCGCCTGCGGGAGCTCAGCCCGGGTTCAGCCGGGCGGCGAAGGGAACCCGGGCTCGCCGCGGATCGCCTCGAGATCGGCGTCGTCCGCGGCGTAGCCGGCGTACTTCGGGTCGAGTTCGACGGAGCGGCGGAGGTGCGCGAGCGCCTCTCCGCCGCGCCCGCCGAGGCACTCGAAGCAGGCGAGGTTGTAGAGCAGGATCGGGTCGTCCGGCCAGCGCTGCAGCGCCTCCTCGAGGATGGCGACGCCTTCGAGCGGTCGTCCCCGGTACGACTCGGCGTCGGCGCGGAAGGCGTACTCCCACTTGGACACCTCGAAAGGACGGCCGGGCGCGCCGCCGACGGCGAGCGCGGTGGTGCCGGCCGTGAGCGCCCGGGCGCCGCGCCGGACGGCGGGGTCGTGGACGGCCACGACCGTCCCGGCCGGCGCGTCGACCTCCTCGCCGTCCAGGGTGAAGACGGCGTGGCCGGTGATCACGACGTAGACTTCTTCGTGGCCTCCGGCGGTGTCGCCGAGCTCGTCATGTTCCTCGACCAGTGGCCCGCCGTCCGTGTGGCACGTGTACGCGTTCATGCCGAACGCGGTGATGCCGAGCAGGTGCCGCACGGGGTGCCAGCCGAGCTCGGGCGCGAAGCTCACACGGAGCTCACTGGACTGGGTCAGACGGAGGACGCCGGCGCGGGCCTCGTCCATCAGCGGGCCATGTGTCAGCCGGCCGCCGCGTACTGCTCGCGGAAGAACGCGAGCAGCGCCTCGGCGGCCCGGCTCAGCACCCGGGTCTTGGAGCGCACCGTGTAGAAGTCGCGCAGCACGCGGAAGCCCTCGATGGGCACCACGGTGAGGGTGCCGTGCTCGACCTCGGGGCCGATCGCCCACCGGCTGAGGAACGTCACGCCGCCGCCGGCGATGGCCGCCTGTTTGGCCGACTCCATGAGGCCCATCTCCATGACGATGTTGAGCCGTTCGGGGCGTACCCCGGCGCGCCGCAGGTGGTCCTCGACGACGATGCGGACGCCGGCGCCCTGCTGCTGCACGAGCTGTGGTTCGGCGACCAGGTCGTCGAGGGTGACCTCGCCGCGCAACGCCCACGGGTGGGTGGTCGCGCACACGAGGACGATCTCGTCGCGGGCGAGCGGCTCCGCGACCAGTTCCGGGCGCGGGGTGACGGCGCCGACGGCGCCGATCTCGAACTCGCGGGACAGCACGCGCTCGATGACCGCGTGCGTGTCGTCCACGGCGAGCGAGATGGTCACGCCGGGGAAGTCGCCCTTGAACTGGGTGAGCATGGCCGGCAGGACGTGCTCGCCCGGGCCGGTCGAGGCGCCGACGACGACGCGGCCGGCGACGAGCTCGCCGAGGTCGAGGATCTCGGTGCGGGCGCGCTCGTCGAGGTCGAGGATCTCGCGGCCGTAGCGGTACAGCACCTGGCCGGCGTCCGTGGGGACGACGGTGCGGCGCGAGCGGTCGAGCAGGGTCGTCTTGAGCTCTCGCTCGAGGCTGCGGACCTGCTGGCTGGCGGCCGGCTGGGTGATGTGCATCTCGTCGGCGGCGAGCGAGAAGCTCTTGCGGTCGACGATCCGGCAGAAGAGGCGTAGCTGGCGAATGTCCATAAGCGAAGCTTATCCTATCAAGTGGCTGCGCGTCACCTGATCCTCCCGCGCGCGGTACGAGCGCCAGGCCCGCCGGGCGGCACCACCGGTGATGTCCTTTGCGCGGTAGCACCACCCATGCCGCCACCGATGACGCCATCCATGATGCCACCGATGACGCCATCCATGATGCCACCGATGACGCCATCCATGATGCCACCCTTGACGCCGCACGGGATCGCATACCGGCGACCGGCCGTGCGTCCGCCGACCTGCCTCCGCCGACGGTCCGGGCGGGGCCGCTCCGGATCAGACGAGCGGCGGCTGCTGGTCGGCGGCGTCCTGGACGAGGCGGCCGAGGCGCGCCCTGCGGGAGCGGCTGCGCGCCAGATCGACCAGCCGCTCGGCGAACAGCCAGGGGTCGCGCGGCAGGGCGGTCGACGTCCTCGTCTCCTTCTTGCGCAGCAGGATGTCATCAGGTCCGGCGGCGCGCTTGAGTCTGCCGTCGGCGAGCAGCGAAGCCTCGACCGGGCCGGCCGACGACGAGAGCGTGTAGGCCGGCGTGCCCAGGGCGGCGGCCTCGCGCAGCATCACGCCGCCCATCCCGACGGCGAAGTCGGCGGCGGCCAGCAGCCCGGTGCCGTCCACCGGTCCGTCGGGCACGATGACGCCCGGCAGGTCGAGGGCCAGGATCCGCTGCCGCTGGCCCTGGCCGCGGGCGACCACGATCAGCGTCAGGTTGCGCCGTCCGGCCAGGCCGGCGAGCAGTCCGAAGAGGCCGGCCTCGTCGGGCGCCGGCGACTCCTCGTCGCCCAGGCGCGTCTTTCGCGCCGGCGGCCGCACGACGCCCGTGATGTGCCGGCGCTCGACGCCGAGCCGGGCCAGCGCCGCAGGGTCCGGCTGGGCGTCGTGGAGGTAGTACTCCTCCTTGAAGCCGGGATAGCGGAAGAGCTTCTCCCGGGTCGCGCCCTGGGAGGTGAGACCGGCGACGGGGATCGCCTCGGGGACCGCGACCTCGTCCACCAGACGCACGTTGACGAGGTTGCTGCGCCCGAGGCGGTCCGGATCGAGGAACGTCATCTGCGGGATCGCCAGCGTCCAGGCGGTGAGCACGAAGTCGCTGGCGTGGCTGCCGGCGGCCACATCGAAGCGGCCGCTCGAGGCGGAGCCGAGCAGCTGCGCCGTCCTGTTGACCAGGCCGACGGCGCGGGTGCCGAGGCTGCCGCCGCGGTGCTGCGTGGTGAGCATGCCGCCGAGGCCGTAGCGCTTGAGCACCAGGTCGGCGCCGGCGAAGCGGCGCGCCGTCAGTGTGACGGTGTGGCCGGCGTCCTCCAGCCGGCGCACGATCGGTGCGAAGAAGACGACCGCCGCCGCGTCGGTGATGTCGACCCAGACGCGCATGTCAGCGCGAGCCGGGAGCCCGTCAGGCCAGCCCGGCCTCCACCGCTGCGGCCACTTCCTTCACCTGCTCCTCGGTGAGGTTCGGGTGCATCGGGATCGCGAGGTTGGTCCTCGCGGCCTCGTCGGTGTTGGGGAAGTCGCCCAGCTTGTGACCCATGTCCGCGAACACCGGCTGCAGCTGCATCGGCGTCGTGTAGTACGCGGCGCAGTCCACCTGGCGCTCCTTGCATGCGGCGGCGATGTCGTCGCGCCGCGGATGGCGGATGACGTAGAGGTGGTAGACGTGCGTGTGGCCGTCGGGGACGGCGGGGCGCACGACCTCGTCCGGCAGGTACTCGTCGTACCACTCGGCCACCAGGGCGCGGCGGCCGTTCCACTCGTCGATGACGCCGAGCTCGATGCGCAGGATCGCCGCCTGGAGCTCGTCCAGACGGGAGTTGAAGCCGATGTCGGTGAAGGTCTTCTTGTCCTTGCTGCCGTGGAAGCGGAGCTCGCGGGCGCGCTGGACGAGGACCTCGCTGTGGCCGGTGACCAGGCCGCCGTCGCCGTACCCGCCGAGGTTCTTGGTGGGGAAGAAGCTGAAGACGCCCATGTCGCCGAGGCTGCCGGCGCGACGACCGTCGTAGGTCGCGCCCCACGCCTGGCAGGCGTCTTCGACCACGGAGAGGCCGTGCGCCTCGGCGACCTTGCGGATGCCGTTGGCGTCGCACGGCAGGCCGAACAGGTCGACCGGCATGACCGCCTTGGTGCGCGGCGTGATGGCCGCCTTGATGGCGTCCGGGTCCATGTTCAGCGTGTCGGGCAGGATGTCGACGAACACCGGCTTGGCCCCGGACTGCGCGATGGCCTCCGGCGTGGCGTAGAAGGTGAACGGGACGGTGATGACCTCGTCGCCCGGACCCACGCCGAGCGCGCGCAGCGCGATGGTGAGGCCGTCGGTGCCGTTGGCCACGCCGACGGCTCCGGACGTGCCCATGAAGGCGGCGGCCTCTTCTTCGAACCCCTTGACGTTCGGCCCCAGGATCACCCGCCCGCTGCGCAGTACCGACAGCACAGCATCCTCGATGCGGTCCTGCAGCTCGGCGTACTGTCCCTTGATGTCCATGAGTCCGACGGCCATTGCTACGCCTCCTTGAGGGCGGGAGAAGTCGAGCCCGGAACCTACCACAGGCCCCCGGAGCGGGCTACCGGACCGGGCCCGGTGTTCGCCCCTCCGGGGCCCGGTACGGTACGCTGTCGCGCATGATGCAAGCGATCATCGACGCCGTCGTCCAGTGGGCGACGCACCTCATCGGCGCCTGGGGCCTCCCCGCGGTCTTCTTCCTGATGCTGCTCGAGAGCGCCTGCATCCCGGTGCCGAGCGAGGCGATCATGCCCTTCGCCGGCTTCGCCGTCAGCGAGGGCACCATGACCCTCTTCGGCATCACCGTCGCCGGGGTCGCCGGAAACGTCGTCGGCTCCTGGATCGCCTACTGGGTCGGGCTCTACGGCGGCCGTCCCTTCATCGACAAGTACGGCAAGTACGTGCTGCTCCGCCACCACCACGTCGAGCTCGCCGAGCGCTGGTTCGCACGCTACGGGCCCGTCGCCGTCTTCTTCAGCCGCTGCCTGCCCATCGTGCGCACGTTCATCTCCCTGCCGGCGGGCATCGCCAGGATGCCCTTCTGGAAGTTCACGCTCTACACGGTCCTGGGCTGCATCCCCTGGGTGTTCTTCCTCGGCTGGCTCGGCACGCGGCTGGGCGAGAACTGGGAGAAGATCCGCCCGTACCTGCACTACGCCGACTACGCCGTGGTCGCCGCGCTGGTCGTGATCGTGGTGTGGGCGGTGTGGAAGTGGCGCAAGGGCCGAAAGCTGGGCGCCGGCCCCGACGCCACGGAGTACGGGGACGAGGCATGAACGCCGCCGGCGACGCGCCGGGCTCCAGCTGCCGCGTCCGGGTGCCGGCGACCACCGCCAACATCGGGCCGGGCTTCGACTGCCTGGGGCTCGCGCTCGACCTGTGGAACGAGGTCCGGTTCTCGCTCGAGGGAGACGGGATCGTGGTCACCGTCGAAGGGCCGGACCCCGCCGGCCTGCCGCGCGACGAGAGCAACCTGGTCGCGCGGGCGTTCCTGCGTCTGTGCGAGGAGGCCGGCAGGGCTGCGCCGGCCGGCCTGCGCATCCACTGCGACATCCGCGTGCCCATGTCATCCGGCCTCGGCTCCAGCTCCACGGCCATCGTCGCCGGGCTCCTCGGCGCCAACACGCTGGTCGGCCGGCCGTTCGACCGCGAGCAGCTCCTGGAGCTCGCGGCCGACATGGAGGGCCACCCCGACAACGTCGCGGCGGCCCTGCTCGGCGGCCTCACCATCGTCGTCCAGAAGCAGGACCGGCTGCTCACCAAGAAGATCCTCGTCCCCGAGGTGCACGTGGCGCTGGCCGTGCCGGACCTGCCGTTCAGCACCAACGCCGCCAGGGCGGACCTGCCCACCGAGGTCTCGATGGTCGACGCCGTCTTCAACCTGCAGCGCACGCCGCTCGTCGTGGAGGCGCTGCGCACCGGCGACTACGAGCTCCTCAGCCAGGTGATGGACGACCGGCTGCACCAGGCCTCCCGCCTCAAGCGCATACCGGGAGGCCGCACCGCCTGGCTCGCGGCGCTGAGCGCCGGTGCGTCCGCCGTCGCCGTCTCGGGCTCCGGGCCGAGCCTCATCGCCTTCGTGAGCCTGGCCACCGACGCCTCGCGCATCGCGCGCGTGATGGCCGAGGCGTTCGCCGACGAGGGCGTCACGGCGATCCCACTCGGCCTGGCCGCCTCGGCCGCCGGCGCCACCGTCTCCGGCTGACCGGCGGCCTCGGGCGCGCCGCCAACGAGTCTCGCTCGTGAGCGGGTGCTCTCGTGGGTACAGTGTGCTCATGAGCGTGGGCTACGAACTCGTCGATCACACCGCCGACATCGGCGTGCGCCTGTGGGGCCCGACGGCCGAAGAGGTCTTCGAACAGGCCGCGCTGGCGATGTTCTCCCTGGTCTGCGACCCCTTGGATGTCGGCGAGCTCGAGTCCGTCGAGGTCGCGCTCGAGGCGGAGTCCATGGACCTGCTCCTGGCCGCGTGGCTCAACGAGCTTCTCTACGTGTTCGAAGCGCGCAAGCTGGTGCTCTCCCAGTTCGACCTGCTGGAGCTGGGAGACCACTCCCTCCGCGCCCGCGTGAGCGGCGAGCCGCTCGACGCGAGCCGCCACATCATCTGCGGCGGCGTCAAGGCGGCGACCCTGCACGAGCTCTCGCTCGTGCGGCGGGACGACGGCTGGGAGGGCTTCGTCCTCCTGGACGTCTAGCCGCGGCCGGCGGAGCGGGCCGCGGCGATGCGGATCGAGCAGACCGCCGAGTTCGTCTACGAGATAGCGCCCGAGGACGGCATGCGCGTGCCCGGGCGTGTGTACGCGCACCCGAGCCTGTTCGACCAGGCCGGCCACGAGGAGGCGCTGCAACAGGTCGCCAACGTGGCCACGCTGCCCGGCATCGTGAGCGCGAGCATCGCGATGCCGGACATCCACTGGGGCTACGGCTTCCCGATCGGCGGCGTGGCCGCCATGGACGAGGCCGACGGCGTGGTCTCGCCGGGCGGCGTCGGCTTCGACATCAACTGTGGCGTGCGGCTGGTGCGGACGGGGCTCGGCATCGAGGACGTCGGGCCGCGTCTCGAGCCGCTGATGCACGAGCTGATGCGCCGTGTGCCGCAGGGCTCCGGGCCGCACGGCGCGCTGCAGCTCAAGGAGGGCGAGCTCGAGCGGCTCGCCGAAGAGGGAGCCGCGTTCCTCGTCGCCCGGGGATGCGCGACGGAGGACGACCTCGCGCACACCGAGGAGAACGGCACGATGCCCGGGGCGGACGCGGCGGCGGTGAGCCGTCGCGCGCTCGAGCGCGGACGCACGCAAGTCGGCAGCCTCGGCTCGGGCAACCACTTCCTCGAGATCCAGGTGGTGGAGGAGGTCCTGGACGAGCGGGCCGCGAGCGCCTTCGGCGTCGGCCCCGGCCAGGTGGTCGCGATGATCCACTCCGGTTCGCGCGGCTTCGGTCACCAGATCTGCACCGACCACGTGGGCCGGATGGCGAGCGTGGCGGCGCGCGCCGGCATCGAGCTGCCCGACAGGCAGCTCGCCTGCGCGCCGCTCGGCTCGCCCGAGGCCCGCGAGTACCTCGCCGCCATGGCCTGCGCCTGCAACTTCGCCTTCGCCAACCGCCAGATGATGCTGCACGAGGTCCGCGGCGCGTTCGAGCGGGTCTTCCACGCCAGCTGGGAGCGCCTCGGTGTGGAGCTCGTCTACGACGTGGCGCACAACATCGCCAAGCGCGAGGTGCATGTGGTGGACGGTGTGGAGCGCGCGGTGCGCGTGCACCGCAAGGGGGCCACGCGTGCGTTCGGGCCTGGTCATCCCGACGTCCCGCCGGATTACAGGGACGTCGGCCAGCCGGTGATCATCCCCGGCGACATGGGCACCGAGAGCTGGCTGCTCGCCGGCACGGACCAGGCGATGCGCGAGACCTTCGGCTCGACCTGCCACGGGGCGGGCCGCCTGCTCTCGCGTCACGCGGCCCGCAAGGTGAGGAGCGGCGCGGAGGTGCGGCGGGATCTGGAGGACGCCGGCATCGTGGTCAAGGCGGCGTCCGTCGGCGGTCTCGCCGAGGAGGCGCCGTTCGCCTACAAGGACGTGGCCGACGTCGTCGGCGTCGTGGCCGCCGTCGGCCTGGCCCGCAAGGTCGCGCGCCTGCGGCCGCTCGGTGTGCTCAAGGGCTAGCTCAGCCGGCGCCGAGCCGCGTCGCTTCGCTCTTGGTCGTCTCGACGATCGTCCGGTAGAGCTCGCGCAGCGCGTCCTGCGAGAGCGGGCCCTTGTTCGCGCGCGAGAGGAAGGTGAGCATCCACTCCTCGCGCGCGGGGACGTACATGTCCAGCCCGTGCTCGGCCTTGTAGCGCCACAGCTTGTCGACCAGCGTGAGCCTCTTGTTGATGAGCTCGATGATCTTGAGGTCGTTGTCGCTGATCTGGTCGCGGAACTGCTTCACCACGGGGTCGTCGCTGGGCGTGCTCACGGCGGGCCTTTCGTCGGGGGGGTCTGCGGAGGAAGAGAGCGGAGGGACGCCGCGGCTAGTTCTGCGGTGGGCCGCCCGCGCGGTCGTCGAACTCTTCGTCGTCCTCGTCGTCGTCATCCTCGATGTCTTCGTCATCGAGGTCGTCATCGTCTTCGTCGTCATCGTCGTCGTCAGCGTCGTGGTCGATGAGGAACGCCTCGTCGTCGGCCGTGACCTCGGCGGTGCGGAAGTCGTCCGGCGAGACGCCCTCGAGGAAGTCGCGGAAGCTCTCCACGATCTCCTCGGTATCGTCGACCTCGCGCTCGAACTCGATGGCGTTCTCGTCGATGAGCTCGGTGCTGGCGAAGATCGGCGCGTCGGTGCGCACCGCCAGCGCGAGCGCGTCGCTGGGGCGCGAGTCGATGTCCACCTCCTCGCCGTCCTTCTTGAGCGTGAGCCGTGCGTAGAAGGTGCTCTCCTTGAGCTCGGTCACCGTGATGCGCGAGACCTCGGCGTCGAACTTGCCGATGACGCTGGTCAGCAGATCGTGGGTCATCGGCCGCGGCAGACTGGTGCCCTGCAGCTTGATGAGGATCGCGGCCGCCTCGGGGTGGCCGATCCAGATCGGGAGGAAGCGATTGCCCTCGACGGTCTTGAGCAGCACGATGGGCTGCTTGCCGATCACGTCGAAGCTCACGCCGTAGATCACCATTTCCTGTACATCCATCATGGTCTGAGTATACGGCAGGTGGCCGGGACCTCACACCGTAGGGCGGCGGATGTACCAGACCGCCTCGGGCGCGGTCGATGGGTCCGTCACCCGATTGACCTTCGCCTGCGAAGCCCTACTATTCGGTTCAGCACACCGGTGCACCGCCCGGTGACCGGAGGCTTCCGGCAGGCGCACGTCTGCACGGTCGAAGGAGGGGTCCCTATGCTCAGCCGTACTCCCGCCAGACGACACGGATCACCCAAGCTGCCCAGCCTGCTCCTCGTGGTCATCGTGCTGCTCGGCCTCGCCGCCGCGGCGCCCGCGTTCGCCAAGAGCGGCCGCGTCGGCCCTGAGACGATGAAGGGCTGGGAGCCGGGCGCGCTCGCTACGCGTCTCGCCCAGGGAGGCGATGTCTCCTACGGGATCTACGACGCGCAACCTACCGGCGCCATCACCTACGCGCAGGGCGGCGGCACCCCGTCGATGACGCTCACGGCGACGGACGCCACGGGGAAGACCGTCTGGTCGGCGGGGGCCGGCGACGTCTGGGCGGCATCCGGCACCTTGCCGGCCGCGCTGGTGGCGACGTTCCCGAACGGGGATCCGAACGTGCTGCGCAACGGGGAGCTGCGAGCGTATGACGCTGACGGTGACACTCTCTTCCGCAAGAGCTTCAAGAAGAAGTTCGTCCAGCCTCTGGCCGATACCGCGAAGCGCCTCGTCTGGCTCGAGACCTCGGCGAAGGCAGTCACGCGCGTATTCGTGCGACAGGGCGGAGTCACCCACAACGTCGCCCTGGGCTACGTGCCGCCGGAGGCCCACTTCGTCAATCCGGCGGCAGCCTCGGCCGATGGCTCGAGCGTCGTCGTCGGTGAGTCCCTGCCGTCCACCAGCCAACGCCGTGAGATGGTGTACTGGCTGCGGGTCAGTCGCAAGGGTGTGCCCACCATCGTCTCCCACCGGATTACCGACTGGGCCTACGCGGCGCTCAGCCCGAGTGGGGACAGGGCCGCCATCATGACCTCCGAGGCCGTCGGCGGCGTGGGCAATCTCTGGGTCCGCTTCGGCAGGTTCTCCGGCCGGTTGTTCGAGGGTGAGGCCAGCGGGCAGATGGACGTGAGCGCCCAGCGGATCTTCGTGCAGGGCGCCTACACGTTCGGCGACGACCAGCTCGGGTGGAGCACGTACATGGTCACGGTGCTGGATCACACGCCGATGATGCTCTACAAACGCGCCTGGACGTTCAACGAGGCCTCAAGCAGCATCTGGTTCCGGCACGACGACCAGATCAAGTGCCTCGCCGGCGTCACGAACTCGGGCGCGCTAACAGTGATCAACACCGACACATGGGTGATCGCGTCCGTCCCGGGGACGTACGCGGCTGCCGTGCCGATCGACGGTGGCCGGCTGGCGACGATGACGCCGGACGGCACGTTCACCTTCGTCGTCGATCCAGTCGCGGGACCGTGACCCGCGACTGACGCGCGACTCAACGCGCGAGGGGCCGCCGGCGCTTCCGTGCCGTCGGCCCCTCGCGTTCGCCCGGCTTCGGGCTACTACTTCAGAGGGCCGCCGAGCGTGGCGAAGCCCTCGCGCTCGGCGGCCTCGAGCAACCGCCGGTCGAACGCCGCCACCGTGACCATCGCGGTCCTCGATCGGGCCAGGGCGCGCTCGCGAATAGCTACCGCCGCGCCGAGGTGGACTGCGTCCATGCCTCTCAGGCCGTGCTGGACCGCGAGTCGTCCCGCCACGCGCTCGTCCACCCGTACTCGCGCCGTGCGGGACCAGCGTGCGTCGAGCTCGGACAGCCAGTCGTCCAGCCGGCCATCGGCGGCCGCCTTCCGGCTGGCACGCCGCGCGAGTGCCGAGCACGCCTCGGGGAAGGTGATGACGCTTGATGTCGCCAGCGACGCCTCGTCGAACCAGCGGCGTGCCAGGTCGGCCCCGTCTTCGTCGATGACGAGCTTCACGAATGCGCTGGTATCGAGGTAGATGATCATTCGCCGACGGGATCCGGTTCGTCGGGATATGGTCCGCGGTCCTCAAGGACGATGTCGGATACGAGCGGCCCGTCGTTCTTGGGGAGATCAAACGGGACGATCATGTAGTCACCGCTCCACTCGGCTTCGCCGGATCGAACCATGTCCCAGAGCGCGACCCTCTCCGGGTCCGGAGGCTTGAGCTCGGCCACCTCCTTGCCCCTAACGGTGATGAAGAAGCGCTCCCCGCTCTCGGTCCGGCGCAGGTACTCGGCGAGATGTGCTTTCAGTTCCGTGATGCTCACAGAAGGCATGATGGACCTTCCTCTCGATGCGGACAAGTCATCTTGAGGAATGTAAACCGGTCAGAAGAGGATGACAACGTTGACCTTGTCGCTAGCGTCGTCGAGCGGGGCGCCTCGTGAGATGCGCGGTTGACGCCCTGAGGCTCGCCTCGCTACACTCCAAGGCCCCTTGTGGGCGCATAGCTCAGTCGGTTAGAGCGCTTCTCTGATAAGGAAGAGGTCCGTGGTTCGAATCCACGTGCGCCCACCAGCGATTTCCAGCGAAATCGCGTTTGCCCACCACCACCCAGCCCCCGTTCTGCAATCATTCTGAAGCTCAAATGCCCGGGTGCGGATGGCGCGTGGCGAGACTCCTTGGCACATGCCGAGGCAAGCCCGGTCCCTCACTTCTGACCCCCTGCCCTCCCGGAGAATCACCGGAATCCGGTGAAGACAACCTGCCGTACGACTTTCTACGCCCGGACCCACAAGTTCATGCCGGGGGACAAGAACTGGTCGTACCACAACTGGTGCGCATTCACGGTGCTGCATTGAGCCGGCGCCCGAGCTGGCCGGGCGCTCGAAGCTAGGGCGGGGCGGGGTCGGCACCCTGGGGGATGCGGAACGTGGCGGTGGCGCCGCAGGGTGCCACCGCCTCTTCTTGCACGGCGACGGGTCGTCGAACCACGGGTTCCGGCCGAAGTGGTTCTCGTCGCGGCCGGATCAGTCGTTCGAGGACGGAGCGCTTGGGGAGGCGACGTTGACCGCGTATGGCTGCGTCGACTCGGCGACGGCGACCAGTTCCTCTGCCGTCGCCGCCCCGACGACGGTGAGCATGACGTCGCCCTTCAGCGCGTAGAGGTGGGGGACCATGATGCCCGGCGCGACGACCACGTGAGCGGTCGCGCCGGAGAAGGCCCCTCCCGTCAGGGTCACTTCTCTGGTCACCAGCTCGGCGTAGGACGTCTCCCAGTCGACGGGGTCGTACTTGGCCGCCTCCTCGGGATCGCTCACGGTGCGCGTGGTGACCGTCAGGCCGTCGAAGCCGCGCACGTACTGCAGCGCCGTGACGTCGCGTCCTTCGGTGATCTCGTTCGCCGTCGTCGAGCGCTCGGCGGCGGCGACCCACTGCAGGCGATAGCCGGCCGGCAAGCGGGCCGGCAGGAGCACGACGTAGCCCGGCGTCGCAGCGATCTTGGCCAGCGGCCACCTGCGGAAGCCGCCGTCGGAGTGCTTCGTCTTCATGTGGTTCGTCGGGATAGTCGTGAAGGCCGACTCCGGCACCGGGGCGTCTACGCTGACGTAGCGCCACGTGTACTCGACCTGGAGGATGCCGTCCTTCCACGCCTGCACGCGGAGCGGCAGGCAGGTCTGCCTGTCGATCGCGATCGTCTGACGTTCGGTCTTGTCGCGCAGGGCCATCACCCCGGTTGCGGAGATGACCCAGACCGGCCGGCCGGCGAAGGAGGTCGTCGTCACCGTCGCGCGGCCGGCGGACCGCAGCGCCAGCGCCACGGACTGGACGCCGCTCTCCAGGCTGACCCAGGTGTCCGGTGGCCCGAGCGGCCAGCCGGTGGTCACCTCCGCTTCGCGCATGTACCTGCCGGCATCCTCCTCCCACCCGACGACGTAGTGGCGAAAGACGCCGGTGGGAGCATCGTAGACGCCTCCCTCGTACCCCTGCCGCGGCCTACCCTTGGCCACGGAGACGGGAGCGACGTCGGTCTGCACCAGCCGGTAGCTGCCGTCGGAGCGCATGACGAGGCGGACGTGGGTGGTCCTGTAGTCCGCCTCGCCGCCCGGGACGTAGCCGTCGATCTCCCTCGCGGTGTGGGCGATGACCAGCGTCTTGCCGGAGGACATCGCCCGCAGCGCCTTCTGGATGACCTCGGCGGCGGAGACCGGTTCGGGGCCGCTCAACCTGGAGATGCCGGGCACGCCGGCGAGGAAGGCCACGGCGATGACGGCCCCGACCGCCACGGCGGCTGCGGTCGCCACGAACGCAGGGCGGCGGAACCACCGCCGGCGGGACTTGAGCGGCCGCGCCGCGGCCGCGCCGTCCGTTGCCTCGCGCGCCGCCACCTCTCCGGCGTCCACGCGCGCCCATACGGCGGCGAGGAAGCCCGGCGGGTACTCCGGCGCGTCGAGTTCTTCGAGCGCGCGTCCGAGTTCGAGATCGCGCCTCTCGCCGCCGTTCACGTCGTCCTTGCGGCGCCTCATGACGGCGCCTCCTCTCCGCGCAGCGCCCGCCGCAGCACGGCGTGGGCCGCCGACAACCGCGACGCCAGCGTCCCCTGCGGGATGTCGAGGATGCCCGCGGCCGTGCGGTAGTCGTAGCCGTCGCGGTCGACGAGCAGGACGGCGGCCCGGGCCTCCGGGCTGAGGGAGCGCAGCGCGACGGCCAGGTCAGCGTGCAGGGTGGCCTCGTCGGCCGGATCCCGCGCTGACGACGAGGAGGCCGGTGGCTCCTCGTCGTCGAGATGGAGGGGGCTGCGTCTGCGTTGTCGCAGGTGCTCGCAGCACGTGGTGTAGGTGATGCGGTAGAGCCAGGTGCCGACCGAGGACTTCTCCCGGAACCCCGGCAGCGCGCCGAACGCCTTCACGTAGACGTCCTGCATGGCGTCGATCGCGTCGTCACGGTCGTCAAGCAGGCGGAAGGCGAGCGACCGCAGACGGCGGTCGTAGTGGTCCATCAGTCGCACGAACGCGTCCCGGTCGCCACGCTTCGCCCGCCGCAGGACCTCCGGGTCCAGCTCGTCACGGACTGCATCCGCATCGTCCACGCGTGCCACGGCGACGCTCCTCGACGCATCGCCACCAGACCGAGGCCTGACCGGGAGGGGCCGGGCCAGAGCGTGACCACCCGGCGCTCGACCGTCCACGGTGGCCAGCAGGAGAACCATACACGTCCCCAACGGAAGCGGATGCGCAGCGGCTCGGCGCCATGCTCCTACTCCGGTCGCCACGCGGCGTTCCAGCCCGCGCCCGCGTGCGGGATCCTCCTGAGGTGCCGGCCGTCCGCGCCTATGACCCAGAGAGGGGTCGGAGGGATCCAGGCCTGCTGGTCCGCAGCGATCGCGATCCTCTTGCCGTCCGGCGCCCACGCGGAAGCAAGCGCGAAGAACGATCGCGCCTTGATCCGCTGCGTGATCCCGAACGTGACGAGCACTTCCCTGCGCGGCCTCGAGCCTGACGCGGGCACGCGCACGAGGCCGTTCGCCTCCCACACCAACAGCCATTTGCCGTCCGCCGAGAGCGAGAAGGAGCCGATGCCGGGTACGTCCCTGAGCGCGGTCAGCCCTGTACCGTCGGCGTTGATCGAGTAGATCCGCGTCTCTCCGGCGTCGCCGGCGCGCCTGTCGAAGAAGATCCGTCCGTCCGGAGCCCATCCCAGGTGTCCCACCCTGGTCTTGGCCTGCCCGTGCGTGAGCTGCCTTCGGGCGCTCCCGTCCGCGTTGACCAGGTAGAGGTCGCTCTTGTCCCCGGTGTAGCTGGTGAAGGCGATCTGCGCGCCGTCGGGCGACCAGGTGAGCCACCCTGCCCAACCTCCCCAGGCCTTCGCAGCCGTGACGAACCGCTTCCCGGACCCGTCCGCGTTGATGACATTGACGCCCCTCCCGTCGAAGTAGGCGATGCTGGCGCCGTCCGGCGACCAGGCGGGGTTCCTTGCGCCGGCCTCGGCGACAAGAGGAGTAAGTCCCGTACCGTCGGCATGCACCAGGTAGATGCCCTCCTCCTGGATCAGGCTTCCACTCAGGGTGCCTTTGGTGAAGGCGATCTCCCCAGGACCGGCGCTTGTCGGCGAGGTCGTCGTGCCGGTCGCTGCCGCCTGGCTGCCATCGGCGGACTCGTCCGCCCATCCGATGACCCACTCGTGGGCGATCTTGTACGCGGGGTCGAACTCGAAGACGAGCATCCCCGCACCTCGTCCGGAGCCGTCTCCGTTGAAGAAGCGTACTGGCTCGGCGACGTACTTGTCGTAGGTGATGGGCGCTCCCGCCGACGCGAGGCGCAGGCCCATGCCGTGGAGCTCCTCGAGCCGGGTCGCGATGGCCTCGCGTCCTTTGAAGACGAGACTCGGCTCCTCGTTCAGCTCCTCCTGCTTGCCATCCTCGGCGAAGTAGGAGGCCGCGGCCTGACCATCGCCGCGGTTGATGGCCGCCGTGAGGCCATCGAGGACCTTCATGACCCGGCGCGGCGGCAGGTTGGGCCGGTCGACCGCCGGCGACTTCGTGATGCGCGAAGGCCTCCTCGGGCCCCGCGGCCCAGCCGATCATCCACTGATACGCGAGCTTGTTGCCGGCACCGATCTCGAAGACGAGCATGCCGGCGCCGCGCCCCGGCTCGTTGCCGTTGTAGAACCGTGTCGGCTCGGCGACGTACCTGTCGTAGGCGATCGGCGTGCCGGCGGGGGCGAGGCGCAGGCCCTGCGCGATAGAGGTCGTCGAACCTCGCCGCCAGCCGCTCTCGCCCCGTGGATACGAGATGGGGCGTCAAGTCGGTCTCCTCGAGGACTCCGTCCTCCGTGTAGAAGGCCGCCGCAGCAGCACCGTCACCCTCGTTCATGGCGGCGATGCGACCCTCCAGGACGGCCATGATCTCTGCGGAGGGCACGTTGGGCCGGTCCGTCGCGATTGCCGTCGGCGTCGCGAGGACGGCTGGGCTCGCCGCGTTCCCCTCTGCGCTCGGGGCGCCGGAGGCCGAGCTGGAGCTGGGTGAGCCACACGCCGCCACGACGGATCCCAACGCCAGGATCACGAGCAGCACCAGGATCAGCCAGCCCAGTCGGATGCCGTATCTTCCTTTCATGACCTCCCCCTTTGGCTGTGCGTCTTCTGGTCAGATGGTCTGGTTAGATGGCGGGAGGCGCGGTTTCTTCGCCGATGACCGTTCTGAGGTGACCACCGAAGGGGCTGTGGTTCGAATCCGCCTGCGCCATCCGGTGGTTTCCAGGGAAACCGCGTCTTCCACCCTCCGCCAGATCCTCGTTGTGTGACCATCCTGCGATCCGATTGCGTGGTGCCGAACGGTGCTCTCTGGCCTTTGGCGGCGTGCGATGGCAGGGTGATGCGGAGCCCGCACTGCCTTGGAGGAGCGGCATGACGACCGAGATCCTCGTCTTGGACGACGACCGCCAGGTCACCTACGAGGTCGTCGGTGACGGGGAACCCGCGCTCTGGTTCGAGGGCGGCCCCGGCTTCAACGCCGCCCTCGGTCGCGGTGACTGCGAGGTGCTCGCCGACCACTTCCGCTGCTATCTGGTCGACGCGCCCGGCACCGGTGGCACGACGCCGCCGAGTGACAAGCGGGAGTACGGGGCAAGGGGTTCGGCGGCGTTCTACGAGAACGTGCGCGGTGCCCTCCGTCTTCCGCCGGTGACGCTGCTCGGCCACTCCTGGGGCGGGACCGTCTGTCTCGCCTACGCGGCGCTCTTCCCTGCCTCGACGCGTCGCTGCATCGCCATCGACGCCTGGGGCGCCTGCCGCGACGTCGATGATGGGCCCGAGGCCAAGGCCGAGATGGCGGCGGGCTTCGAGCGACACGCTGGAGAGCCCTGGTTCGAAGCGGCGAAGGTCGCCTGGGACGCCGCCGCCGAGCCCGGATTCCTCCAGAACGACGATCCCGAAGCGACGTGGAACCCTGCGTGGCCCCTCTACTTCGCCCACCCCGAGCGGCCTCTTGCCCAGCAGCACATAGCGCGCCTCAGCCGCGATCTGCGCTTCGGCCGTGAACCGTGGGCCATCTCCGACGAATCCGCCTATCAGGACGACCTCTTCGCGCTACTGCCCCAGATCCGCGTGCCGACGCTGGTCGTCGTCGGCGAGCTGGACTTCATCTGCGGGCCGGCAAATGCGAGGGAGATCGCTCGCCGCGTACCCGGCGCCGAGCTCGTGGTCATTCCCGACTGCGGCCACATCCCGGCCTACGAGAAGCCCGACGAGTTTCGCCGGGCCGTGCTCGACTGGTGCACAGTACCGATCGAGAGATGGAGGAATCCATGACCACCGACGCCGACGTCACCGCAGCGTCCCTCTGGACCCTGTGCGGCCTTGGGTCGTGCCAATTCTGGCGCGTGTCCCAGAGGGGAGAGGGATGGTTGCTGCCCAACGCGGCGCTGGCGATGAGCGGCGAGCCGCATGTCGAGATGAATTGGGCGATCGTGGCTGCTGGTGAAGACGCCGAGGCCGACCTTCGAGCATGCGTGCGCCGCTTGCGAGAACGGCGACTACCCGGCTACGTCCTGCTTGCGGGTTCTGTTGCGGACAGCCTTGCTCCGATCGCCCAGGAGATCGGGCTACAAGGACCTGACCTCACCCCTCTCATGCTTCTGTGTGAGCCGGAGCATCCGACCGGCGGACCCGGTGGTCTCTCGATCGAGGTCGTGCATGACTCCGGCGGCCTGGCTGATGCCGTCGCCGTCGCAGCGGCGGCCTTCGACATCGATCCAGAGCTGCTCGTCCGCGCGTGGAGCAGGATCCTCTCGCCCTTCTCCGGCGTCGAGGTCCACGTCGCGAGAGACGGTTCTGAGCCCGTCAGTTGCGTCTTCAGCACGCGCACCTTGAACGCAGTGGGGGTCTGGGCGATGGCGACGGTGCCGGGCCGACAGCGCCAAGGCGCCGGGAGAGCTCTTCTGTCCGTCCTCTTCTCGCATCACGACACCGCTGATGGCTTCTACCTGTTTGCCAGCAGCGCCGGCGAGCCCCTCTATGAGGACCTGGGATTCTCGGTCGTCGACAACGCTGCGTACTGGGCCGTGCCGCAGTCATAGAGCGAGCACGGCTGGGTGCATCCGCGATCTGTGTGGGCGGACCATGATGGCGAGAAGCGGAAGCTTGGTCCGTGGTTCGAATCCACGTGGCGTCGGGGGGTAGACTCGATCAACGCATACGGATCCTCGAGGGGAGGCGCTCATCGTGGCGACCTTGCTTGTCTCCTGTGTGGACGGCCGCCTGCGCGAGACCCTGCACGAGTTGGAGATGCGCATCGGCTCCGAGAACGGCGACCGTCTGCTCATACCCGGCGGGCCGCTCATGCTGACAGACTCCACACCCGAACACGACCACGTTTCGGCCTGGATCGAGACCATCGTTCGCGGACATGGGATACGGACGGTCTATTTGGTCGCGCATCAGCACTGCCTCGCCTACGAGCGGCGGCTCGGCGGCTTCTTCTACGACGAACGCGAGGTGCTGGAGCGTGACCTGCGGGCGGTGCAGCGGAGACTCGGCGACCGCCTCTTCAGCGCGCAGGTCGAATGCTTCCTCGTGCCGTGGCAGGAACACGTCACGGGCGGTGGCTTCGGTCCAGCCGAGGAGCTTGACTGACTCAGGCCGGCGGCCGTTGGCGGTGGGAAGAGGTCCGTGGTTCGAATCCACGTGCGCCCCCCAGCGATCTCGAGCGAGATCGCGATTCCTCCCCTCCGCCAGATCCTCCGCTCGTCCCCCAGGGTTGATGCGCCCCGAATTCCGCCGACCTCGGTCTCTCACTCAAGCGCCAGGCAAGCTTGGACGGCGAGCCAGAACAACCTGCCGGAGAACTGCGCGTGCGCCTCCGAACCCAAGTCTCGGGGGTCCCACTCGTCTCCACTGACGTCATCGCCCGTGGCAAGCAGCTGGCCGAAGGTGACACCGCGAAACTGAGCGACCGCAAGGAACGCCGCGCACTCCATCTCGACGGTCAGGCAGCCTTCGGCCTTTCGCCGCGCGATCCGCGTCGGCGTCTCACGGTACAGGCCGTCGGTCGTCCACGTCTTGCCGACCCGGTAGCGGACATCGTGCAGCCGGAGGATGGATTCGATCGTCTCCACCACGCGCGGATCCGTGGAGATCTCTCTCGCGGGCGCGACGTAGTGATACGAGGTGCCCTCATCCCGGACGGCGCCCGACGGGACGACAACGGTGCCGCGGGCAAGGGACCTGTCGAGAACGCCCGCCGCGCCGCAGGCGACGAACTTGCGGCACCCCAACGCGATCAGTTCTTCCATGACGCCCGCCGCGAGGGGGGCGGCGAGCCCCGGATGCGCCACGGTCACCCAGGCGCCGTCATGGTCGAGCTTGTAGACCGGAAACGGTCCCATGGCCGTCTGGATGTCCGCGACGTGGGTCAGGCGCGAGGCCCTCGCCAACTTGTCGATGACGGTGTGGTAGATCGGCAGGACACAGCGCTCTGGGATGTCGATGGCGTCGATGATCCGGGAGGGCTCGATGAGAGCCTCCCTCTCGCCGTCGAACTCCAGGATAGGGAACTCCACAGCCATGCGATCGCTCGGTGACCTTCTGTCGGGATCGTCTCGCGCCGCGTGCGACCCGCGCGGGCGGCGCTCACGTCAGAGTGTAGCGCCTGGACGCGCCAGGTCGATGTGCCTATTGGCGGGCGGGCGGCCGACCGACCGCGCGTCCTCGCCTCCGTCTGAGAGAATCGCCGCCGCCGCTCGTCCAACAGGGTAGAGGCGCCATGTGAGTGGAAGGCCGGCGATGACTGGGGGCGTAGCACCGTGGAGGGCAAGTCCGTGGCGATCGGTGAAGGCGGGGACCTTGCGTGCGGCGAAGCTGAGCGAGGGACTTCCCACACCAGACGAGGGAGCGATCTGACCGCGCCGCCGCGTACTGAGGTGCATCCGGCCGTCCTTGCCGCCGCCAAGCGTGGCGACGCGCGGGCGTTCGCCGAGATCCTCCAGATGCACGACCGGCAGCTTCGCCTCCTGGCCTACCGGCTGCTCGGCGACCAGGACGAGATGGAAGACGCCGTGCAGGACGCGGCGATCAAGGCTTATCGTGCGCTGCCCGGGTTCAAGAGCCGCTCGGGAGTGGGCACGTGGCTCTACCGCATCCTCTACAACACCTGCCTGGACAGCTTGAGACGAAGGCCGGGGTTGCTGGAACAACCGGCTCCTCTCGAGGAGCACACGGTGGAGCCGGAATCTGACCCTCTCGACAGGCTCGTGGCGTGGGAGAGGCTCGATGCGGCCCTGGGTGCTCTGCCTGCCGACCAGCGCGCCGCGCTGCTACTGATCGACCAGGAGGGCTACGACTACCGGACCGCCGGCGAGATCATCGGCGTCCCGGCGGGGACGGTGAGTTCCCGTGTCTCGATCGCGAGAGCGACCGTCCGCCGCCTGCTGGGCGACCCGAACGAACGTGGTGGTGAAGCATGAACACGGATCGCGACCTCAAGATGGGTCAGGCTCTGGCGAGCATCCCGGTGCCGGAGCTCCCCGAGGGGTACTACTCCCGGCTCGTCACGACGCTGGAGCGAGAAAGGCCGGCCGCGGCGCCGCGGCGCCGCCGCGTGCTCCGCTTCGGCCTCGCCGCCGCGGCCGTGGCGGCTGCGGTGACGGTAGCCGTGGTGCTCTTCGGCCTGCCCGGAGTCCGGGACAGCGGTCCGCAGATCTCCCTCGCCGCCCAGGTGCTCGCGAAGATGAGTGGCTCGCTCGGCGCCGTTCGCAGCTTCACCGCCGACGACATCGGTGTCGACTACCAGAACGGCGATGCCCCCGTCACGAGCAGGAGCCGTGTGTACCTCGCCGCGAACGGCGACGGGCGCGTCGAGGACGAGCACGGCAAGTGGGCGGTCATCCACAATGCTGCGCTGGGCACCCAGTGGACACTGGAGCGCGTGGACGGTCGCCTCGTCGCCACGCAGGTGTCGACAGGGCTCCCGGCCGGCAGCGTCTTCGGCAATGCCGGCGACAGTTCCAACTACTTCATGGGAGCCGGCTATGGGACGGCACTGCGCGCCCTGCTGGCCGCTGGCCAGGAAGGCATGGACGTGCGCACCAGCACGCTGAACGGCCGACCGTCCTGGACGGTGACGTTCGCCGACCACTCGGCGAACAGCCTGGAGATCCGCCTGGTCGTCGATCAGGAGACGGGTCTGGTGTTCGGCTACAGCTCGCGCGAGAACGGCCACCCGATGTGGGAGCGCCACATGGAGAACGTGCGCGTCAACGAACCGCTCGACCCGTCGCTGTTCCGGCCGGGAGCGGTGCAGCTCTCTCAGGGAGGCTCGGGTCGGGCGCGGCAAGACGACGGGTTCAAGCGCGTGGCACTCTCGGCAGTCAAGGGCATCGTGGGATACGCCCCGGTGGTCCCCGCCCAAGTGCCGGACGGCTTCACCTTGACCGACGTCACCGCATCTGCCGAGTTCGCCGGCGGCCAGGGCCAACGCAGCCACAGCCCCCTGGTGAGCATGGTCTACCGGCGTGGGCTCAGCAGCTTCACCGTCGCGATCCTGTCGGAGGAGGACGTCTCCGGTCCGAACGGGCTCAACGACTTCGCCGGGGGCGCGTTCACCGCCGGCGACCTGAGCCAGAGCGTGACACTCACGCGCGGGGCGATGAGCGGTTCGCGCGCGGATGTGTTCATCGGGCTTTGGGCTGCCGTCGCCCAGATCTACGTGCACTCCGGCGACGTGCCGCTCGACGTGGTGATCCGCGGCGGCCTCACCCGCGACGAGTTGCTGGCGGTGGCCGAGTCGCTGCAGACCTACGGTCAAGGCGACTGACGGCGAAGAGGTCCGTGGTCCGAACCCACGGGTGCCCACCGGCGATCTCCCGTGAGATGGCGGCCTCTCTTCGCCGCCAGACCTGACTGCCGCCGCCCCTCCCCAGCCGGAGAATCATCGGATTCCGGTGAAGACGGCGTCGCGTCGACCGTTCACGATGGGCGAAGTCGTACGGACCCGGCAGCAGTGGAGCGCCTATGGAACAGCCTTTCCGGCAGGCGCGCGTCGCGGAGCGGCGAGCGCTCGACGCATGTGGAGAAAGGACTCGGATCATGAAGAGATTGCCGCTTCTGCTCGTGCTCACCGTCGCCCTGGTCTGCGTGCTCGCCGCGCCGGCCCTGGCCGGACCACGGACGTTCGTCGTCGCGCCCAGCGGCGGGGACGACACCGCTGCGCTCCAGCAAGCGTTCGACGCCGCCGTCGCGGCCGGGCCCGGCAGCGTGGTCAAGCTGACGAAGGGCAAGTTCTACACCAACGAGATCGTCGTGAAAGGCTTCGACGGCTGCTTCAAGGGCGCCGGGATGGACAGGACGGTCATCGACACCCTGCGAGGCCTCGACCCGGAGCTTCCGGGGGTCGAACTGGCGATTGACCCGGGCGGGACGGCGCCGCTCGCAGAGTGGACGAGCCTCATCGCCCTCGTCGAGAGCGACGTGCGCGTCGCCGACATGAGCTTCGACATCACCGACGAGCAGCCGTGCGAGCGATGGGAGGCCTGGGAGTCTGAGTGGTACCACCTCTCCGATGTCTTCATCGTGACCCGTGACTCACGCTCCTCGTTCGACAGAGTGAGCTTCGAGCCACACTACGGTGAGCTCAACGGCTTCAACATGGATGGAGCGGTCGCCATCTACGACACCTCGGGGACGCATCGCGTGACGCGCTGCTCGTTCCGGGGTGGGAACGACGGCCTCGAGACCGGCGGCATCACCGGCGGCGGACTGGTCGTCGGAGGGCGTCCGGGCATGGGCAACACCTTCGATCTGGCCGGCGTGCCCTGCAAACTGGACTACTACAGCGACTCGCGCAGCGAGATCTCGTACAACCGCATGAGCACGCTGTGGGGAGAGGGCGTCCTGATCATGCAGGGCGTCGGCGCGCAAACCGTGGACGAACTGCCGCCCCTGCCGGCGCCGCAGTACTTCATCCACCACAACTCGATCTACGCCGGGACGATCGAGTTCGATGACGGCACTGGTCGTCGGCGCCGGCGGAGTGCTCCTCGAGGACGACTCGTGGATGCTCGGCGCGCCCAGCAGGTTGCGCGCCGTCGTGGCCGAGAACCGCATCACCCTGGACAACGATGGTTGGGACGGCGGAGTCAACGGCGTGGGGGCCGAGGGCGTGCGCGTCATCGGCAACCGGATCCGCGGCACGGGGATCGCGGGGATCGACGCCGGCACCGACATCTACGGCTTCTGGGGGTACCCGTGGGGGCCGGGCCACGGCTGGCGCATCATCGGTAACGACGTCAGCAAGGTCCGTCCGGTCAACGTCTTCGAAGGGCCGGCGGCCCAGATCTGGCTCGGCGCCGAGTCGAGCCACTGCCTGGTGCTCGGCGGCGGCCCGAGGACTGAGGTCCTCGATGAGGGCACCGACAACCTCCTCATCCGCGTCACCGAGCTCGTGACGGGCGGCGCGGCACGGTCGCTGGGCGCCTCGCGGGCGTCGGTCACCGGCAGGGCGATCCTGCAGCCACAGAAGTTCTGAGCCGGCCGGACCCGGTGGTTCCGGCTGCCGGCCGGGGAGCGGTCAGTGTGGGAGCTCCCCGGCCGGCAGCAGGCCGGTCTGGACGGCGCAGTCGGCGAGCGTGGGGCGCCGCGGCCATGGTGTCCGGCCTGGGCGCCTCGGCCACGGCGCCCGCCCTTGCCCCCGGTGGGGCCGGGGCGGACAATCCGACCGGGCCTGACACCTGCCACGGGAGCCGAGATGGACGAGAACGTCGCGACCGTCGCCGAGCAACTGCTCGACCGCACCCGCGCGTTCGTGCGCGAGGAACGCCTGCCGGGCGCCGCCGTGGGCGTGGTCGGCCGCGACGGCCTTGCATGGGCCGGAGCGGCCGGCTTCGCCGACCTCGCCGCGGCGCGTCGGCCGGACGCCGACACGCCGTACCGCATCGCCTCCAACACCAAGGTCTTCACGGCGATCGGCGTCATGCAGTTGCGAGACGAAGGACGGCTGCGTCTCGACGACCCCTTGGTCGTGCACCTTCCGGAGTTCGCCCAGGTCACCAACCCCTTTGGCCCCGATCGAGGACGTGACCATCCGCCGCCTCCTGATGCACGAGTCGGGCCTGCAGGGGGAGCACCCGTACACCGACCTCACGCGACCCGCCGAACTGCGCCGCGAGCAGTTGCTCGCGGCGCTCGGCAGCGTGCGGGTCGCGATCCCGCCGTCCAGCGCCAACAAGTACTGCAACCTCGGCTTCGACCTGCTCGGCGAGGTCGTGGCGCGTCTCAACGGCGGCGACTACGAGGAGGTGCTGCAGCGGCGCGTCCTGCGACCGCTGGGGATGGCCGCCACCACCTGTCATCCCACGGGGGACCTTGCGGACCGCTGCGCGGTGGGCTACGACGTCCGCGAGGACTCCGACGTGCTTCGGCCCGCCCGGGTACTCGACCCGGACCTCATGCCCGGGTGCGGCATGCTCTGGTCGACGGTCGCCGACCTGGCGCGCTTCCTCGCCTTCGCCATGACCGCCGATCGCTGGAGCGACGCCTCCCATCCCGTGCTCTCGCCGCGATCCCTGGCCGAGATGCAGGATTGCCGGATCCTCACCGCCGACTCGCCGCCGGCCCTTCAGGGACTCGGCTGGTACTCGGAGGCCGCACCCGACGGTTCTCCCTGGCTGGGCCACGCCGGCGGCGTGCCCGGCTTCATCAGCCGCACGCTGTTCCGGCCCGAGGACGGCGTCGGCGTCGATCGTCCTGCTGAACGGCATCGCCGACGCCGGCAAGCTCGCCATGGAACTCGGGACGCTGGCCGCCGGTGCCTTGCGCGGCCGGCCGGAGCCGGAGCCGGCCGCTCCGCCCGCGCCGCCGCCGGCGGAGGTGGAGCGCCTGCTCGGCCCCTACCAGGACGACGACGACCACAGCAGCGTCGTCCGCGTCGAGTGGCGTGACGGGCAGGTGACGCTCGTCGGCGAGCATGATGCCAGCGTGCTCGTCGCCACCGGCGACGCGCTGGTGTGGACCGTGCGCACCGGGCGCCCTGCCGGGGAGGCGGCGTGCTTCCTCACCGACGATCGGGGCGTGGTCACCGGGCTGAACGTTGCGGGGTACCCCTTCCGGCGCCTGCGCGCGGAGGGTGCGTGACGTCGAGAGCCGGATCGGAGGTCACCGTATCGACCCCCGAAGCGGCCGTTGCTATCGCGCGGCAGCCTCGCTGACGGGCGGGTGAAGAATCACCGGATTCCGGTGAAGACACCGATGGGTCGAGTGGGCATAATCAGAACGTGGGAGGCGTCGATCCGCCGGCGGCTGCACGCGGCCACCGCACACCGGCGGGGAGTCACTGGTGAGACCGGCCCGCGAGGCCGGTCTCTGCGGTTCTTGGGGAACCTCCTCTGAGCCGGGGGGCCAGAGAGGAGTCGGAGCCATGTTCGAGGCATTCTCGAAAGCGCAGTGGAAGACGACGCTGATCTTCTTCGTGGTGTGCGGGGCTCTGGCAGCCGCAGCCGGCGTCGTGGGCATGGACGACAATCCTGTGGGCGGGTCGCTCGCGTGGCTCTCGGCCATCGCCCTGGTGCTGGCCGTCGCTCATCCCTGGAGGACCTCGAGGCGGTTCCTCCTCCTGACCGGCGCATCGGTCCTGGCGTTCATCGCGTGCACACTCGCTCAGTGTGACGTTGGAGAACGCCGGCATCGGGGGCGGAGGCGTCTTCTTCCTCATCGCCATCTTCGTCTGCCCCGCCGCACTTGTGGTGGGCATCATCGGGGCTGTAGTCACCTGGGTCACATCGAGACGAGCGCACCACGCGCCACCGGCGAGGCCGGTCAGCTGACCCTCGCATCGATCCCGCACTGAGACGAATCACCGGATCCCGGTGAAGACGGGACGAGTGCGCGCCGCCACCGGCGACTTCAGCCGCGACCACCCCAAAACGCTTGAAGTCCCTGCCGTTCCGGCGTAGACCGTCCCCATACGAGACTCCTGAGAAGTGCAGCGCTGCACACGGGAGGCGAGGATCCGCCGGAGGCACCTGACGGCCACCTTCATCCGGCGGGGAGCCACTGGTGAGACCGACCCGCGGGTCGGTCTTCGTGCTTTGTGGGGACCGGCCCCTCGGGAGTGAGACTAGCGACGGGAAGGGGCCGGTCATGAAGGAAGCGCAAGCATCTCGTCTGTCCATCTGTGCCGCGCTCGTGCTGCTCGCGGCGCTCGTCCTCGCCGCCTGCGGCGACTCGAGCACGACGGCGTCGAGCTCGCCGTCGCCTGCGTCCAGCCAGGAGGCGGTCTCGCTCGCGACGTCGTCGAGCGCGACGCCCTTGCCGGCGGCGAGCGTCGCCGGCACCTTCGTGTTCGCGAAGGTCAACGAGCAGCAGTTCGGGGAGATCTACGTGATCAACGGGGACGGCACCGGCCTCACGCCGCTGGCCTCCGAGGCCGGCTACTCCCTGGACGGGCCGGTCTGGTCGCCCGACGGCACGCGCATCGCCTACTGCCATTCCGGCCTGCGCAACCCAGAGGGGAAGCTCTACACGGTGTGGGTCATGAATGCCGACGGCTCCGGCCAGCGCAAGCTGACAACGGGCGATGCCCGAGGCTATGACCCCGCCTGGTCGCCCGACGGCACGCGGATCGCCTTCCACAACAGCTCGTCCCGGGGCGAGGAAGAACGGCATCTCCGTCGTGAACGCGAGCGGCGGCGGCCTCCAAACGGTCACGGACGTGGATAGCGACGCCTGGACCAACTGGGCGCCGAGCGCGAAGATCCTCTTCATCAGAGGCGGGGCCGACGTCTGGGCCGTGCGTCCGGACGGCACGGGACTCAAGCGCATGACCGACGACGGGGACGTCAGCCACTTCGCGCTCTCGCCCGACGGCAAGACGTTCGCCGTCTACGAGGAGCTCACCGACCGCATCGTGCTCCTGCCCGTCGCCGGCGGCGACCCCGTCACGGTGGTCGACAAGGTAACGGCGAAGGCTACGTCGGGGTCGACAGGTACGGCGCCACCTACGGCGTCGCCCTGACCTGGTCGCCGGACGGCAAGGCCCTCGCGTTCGCCAGCACCTACGGCGGCTTCTGCCCCGGGTCCGCACTCTACGTGGTGAACACCGACGGCACGGGGCTGTCGGTGGTGCCGAACACAGGCATGGTCTGGGAGTCTTCGTCCTTGGTCGTCGCCCCTATGTCAAGCGTGAAGGGCGGGGTTCCGCTCTCGGCCATCCCCGGCGTCACCGGGGCGAGAGACGCCGCCTGGCGGCCGGAGTGAGGCTCGCGGCCACCCGGCTGCCCGAAACGCTTGAACTCCGCGCCGCCCGGGCGTAGACGTCCCCTCGGAAGTGAGTGCGCTGACGTGGAGGAGCCGGTCATGACGGAGCCGGGGCGCCCATCGTTCGCACGTCTCATCGGCGGCCGGGACTTCCGCCTGCTCTGGGGCGGCGAGGCCGTCTCCCTGATCGGCGACCAGTTCGAGCTCATCGCCCTGCCGTGGCTGGTCGTGAAGCTGACGGGCAGCCCCGTGGCGGTCGGAGGCGTCCTCGCCGCAGCCGCCTTCCCTCGCGCCGTGCTCATGCTCGTCGGCGGCGCAGTCACGGACCGTTACTCGCCGCGCGCAGTGATGCTCGTCTCCAACCTGGCGCGGCTCGTCCTGACCGCGCTGTTCGCGGCTGTCGTCATCTCCGGGCGCGTGGAGCTCTGGATGGTCTACGCGTATGCTCTCGCGTTCGGCGTCGCCGACGCATTCTTCTTCCCGGCACAGACGGCGATCGTGCCCCGTGTGGTGCAGGGCGATGATCTGCCGCTGGGCAACACCGCCGTGCAGGGGACGGCGCAGGCCAGCCTGTTCGTCGGGCCGGCGCTCGCCGGCGCAGTCATCGCGCTGTTCGCCGGCGGGCAGGGCGAGGCTGGGCACGGCCTCACCGGCATCGGCCTCGCCTTCGCCGTCGACGCGGTGACCTTCCTCATCTCGGTCGTCACGCTGGCGCTCCTGCGCGCGCAGGCGTCCGCCGCATCGGCCGCGCAGAAGGCGCAGAGCCTGTGGCAGTCCATCAGCGAGGGCCTCGCCTTTGTCTGGCACGACTCGGCGCTCCGGGTGGTCTTCGGACTGCTGCTCGGCGTCAACCTGCTGATCGTCGGACCCTTCACGGTCGGCATCCCTCTGATCGCCGAGAGCCGCCTCCAGGGCGCGGTCGCCTTCGGCGTCATCGTGTCGGCGCAGGGTGGCGGGTCGCTTGTCGGCATCCTGCTCGCCGGCGTGCTGCCGCCCCCGCCGCCCAGGCTGTTCGGGTCCATGCTGCCACTCCTGGCGATCGTGATGGGCGTCCTCTTCAGCCTCATCGCGCTGGGGTCGACGCTTCTCGGCATCGCGGCACTGGCCGCCGGGATGGGGCTCATCAACGGCTACATCGGACTGCTGTTCATCACCTGGCTGCAGCGCATGACCGTGCCGGCCCTGCAAGGTCGCATGATGAGCCTGATGGTGCTGGCGTCGATCGGACTGGTCCCGGTGTCGCAACTCTTCGCCGGCTTCCTCATCCGCCTCAGCTTCGACGGCGTGATCGCCGTCGCCGGTGTGGGGATGGCGCTGCTCTCCGTGCTGGCGGTCTCGGTGCCGTCGGTCCGGGCGCTCGGCCTGCGGACCGAGCGCCTGGGCGAGGAGGCGGCCACCGGGATCGCCGTGCCCGCGCCTCCGGCGGGCGCTCCGAGGGGCCGGCCCGTCGACTGACCCCGCCCATGGATCGCCGAAGGAGGAGGACGCTGCCTGCTCCACGCTCGTCACCGTCCGAGAATCATCGGATTCCGGTGAAGACAGGGTGGGTGCGGCGCTTCTACGGTAGCGGGGAAGCCGGCCTGAGAGGCGGCCGGAAGCCTGTAGGCGCACCCAGTGTGCGCGCGAGAGAGATGGAGACGATGAGACGGGCACGATGGGGAGTCCTGCTGGTGTGCGTCGTCGCGATCCTGGTGGGGATGCTCGCCCCGGCGGCCTCTGCCAAGCCCGCGCCGCCGACCCCGGTGCTGGCGCCGGCCTCGGGGGTGTGGACGTGGACCTACGTCGACTACGGCATCGAATGGGGCGCCATGCTCAACGATTTGTCGTACAGCTTCAACGACCGTGAGCGTGGGACCTGGACAGGCACGTTCAACGGCAAGTCCGTCGAGCCCTGGTGCGTCTACGGTGGCCCTGAGGGCGACGCTTGGGCCCTGATCTCGATCGGCTTCAGAGGCAAGGTCGCCGGCCACTACGGGACTGCGGACATCGCGCTGACCGTCGAGATCCCGGCTGGCGTGCCCGAGGGGACCCCGATGACGGGCCACTGGTCGGTCGTGAGGGGCACCGGCGGGCTCAAGGGCCTCTTCGGGATGGGGACGTGGACCGAGGACGTGGTCGCGGAAGCCGAGAGCGGCACCGGCGTCGCCAACTACTCGGGCGCCTGGTGGCTGCCGCCTTGCAGGTCGAGGTAGCCGTCGCCCGCGAGCCGCGTGACGAGGAGACGCAACAGCAGCATCGCGGGGAGAGGAGCCGGTGATGAAGGTGCGGGAAGCAGCTCGTATGTCCATCTGCGCCGCGCTGGTGCTGCTCGCCGCGCTCGCCCTCGCCGCCTGCGGCTCGGGAACGACGACACCGGCCGACCTGCCGATGCGCACGACCCCGGTGGCCGCGGTCACGTTCCCTGCCGACCAGAAGCCGGTTGAGTCGGTGTAGCCCTCGGGAGGCACCGGCGGTCTCCAGTTCGTGCCCCTGGTCGACATCGAGGTCAGCGCCCTCGGCTTCTACGACCACGGCCAGGACGGCCTGCGCAACGACCACAAGGTCGTCATCTACGACTCCTACAAGAAGGCCGTCACGCCGACCGTCACCGTCGGCGATGCCAGCGAGCTGGACGGTCTCTTCCGCTACGAGCCGATCGAGCCGGTCGTGCTGGAGGCCGGGCGTCACTACGTCCTGGCCTTCCTCAGCGCCATGAGCGGCGACCCCGGCACCGACCCCGACGGCGTGGTCTGGGCCCCCGAGATCCGCTTCGTGCGCTGGCAGGAGCACGATGAGGGCTGGGCCTACCCGGCAGGCACCTTCGCCTACATGGACCTGAGCGGGAACTTCAAGTTCCTGCCGGTGTCCGCCTCACCAACCCCGTAAACCCGAACTCCCGCTGGGGGTCGTGGACACACGCAGCAACTGGCTCCCGCGCCAGGCGCGGGCAGAGATTCACCTGATTCCGGTGAAGACGACCACGCCTCGAGCCTCCAAACTGACGCTGGAGGGAGGCTTCAACCGATCTGCCTCCGTGGAGGAGGCCGAACCAAGGAGGACACCATGTCTCTCAAGAGGACCACGTCGATCGTGCTGTGCCTGGTCGCCGTCTTGATCATCGGAGTGGGGTGCGGCGCCGGCGGTCGCTGGCGGCGCCGCGAGCCCGGGATCGGCGGCTGTCGGCGCGCTGCCCACGCCCAGCCTGACGATCACGTTCAGCGGCCTGACCGGCGGGTTCCTGACGGCAGCCAGCGCCAAGCTCGGGCACAAGGTGGGGATCCAGGGAAGGTGACCCCCGCCGACCTGGGGGGCGTGGTCACGATCGTCGTGCAGAAGCGGGTGGCGCACAAGTGGGCGACCCGTGTGACGGTCGACTGCACGGTCACCGCGACGGGGATCTACAGCTGGAAGTTCAAGCCGGTACACCGCGGGAAGTTCCGTGCATCCGCGATGATCCCGCCCGGTGCGTCCTACGCGGGTGCGACGACGGGCTACCAGAAGTTCCGCGGGTACGGCTGGTTCGGGATCTATTAGCAGAGCGGCGGTGAGGGCAGCATCCTCGCCGAATCTTCAGAGGGGAGCGGGGGGCGGCGCCCGATGGGCGCCGCCCCCCGGCGTCCGTGATCGTCAACGGCTGCGGTCGCGTGTGAGAGACTCACGGCCCATGCGTCTTCGCCGCGACAGAGCCGACCGGGTCCGGGACCCACGGTGCTGATCTCCATCGCCGGCTGGCTGGCCTGCTTCGCCGCCGGCGTCGCGCTGCAGCGACGGCTGCGCGACCCCCAGCGGGCCTCGCACCTGGTGTTCATGTTCGTGCTCTGGGTGCTCTCGCCGCTCACCGTGGCGTACGCGTACACGACCGTCGCGGTGCGACCGGAGATCGTGGCCGCGTTCGTCTGCGTGGTCGCGGCCGCGTGGCTCACGCTCCTCGTCGGCATGCTGTGGGGGCGGTTCGGCAGCCGCAGCCGGGGTGAGGCCGGCGTCATGGCCTACGCGACCACCCTGGGCAACACGGCGATCCTCGGGTATCCCTTCGCGACCCTCATCTTCGGCGGCCCCGGCCTGGCGCTGGCCGTGGTCTTCACCGAGTTCCAGTTCCTGATCCCGACCCCGGGCGTCATCCTGGGGATCGCGCGGCACTATGCCGGGCCGGAGTCGCGCGGGGGCCGGGCTCTCGGCGCGTGGCAGGTGCTGCGCACCTGGCTCCTCAATCCGCCGGTCGTCGTCGGCGCGGCGGCCGTTGCGCTGCGGCTGCTGGGCGTGGACCTCACCGTGGTGCTCGACCCCATCGGGCCGGTGGTCGGGTTGCTGATCGGGTTCGTCGGGTTCCTCCAGCTCGGCCTCGCCGTCTCGCTGGAGCCGCTGCGCCACGACCGCGGTGACCTGTGGCGGGGCGCGGTGACCGTGGTCCTGCGCTGCGCCGTTGCGCCGGTCATCCTGCTGGTGCTGGGCTGGCTTGCCGGCGTCCACATCCCCGCCGTGTTCCTCCTGCTCGCGGCGATGCCCGTCGCCTTCTACACCATGGTGGTAGCGGCGGTCTTCGACCTCGACAAGGAGCTCGCGCGGCTGCTCGTCGCCGTCTCCACTCCGCTGGTCATCGCCGGGGTCCTGCTCTGGCAGCTGCTCGGCTGACGCGGCGTCGGCTGGCTTCTCGTCGCGGAATATCGTATGATTTTAGTCTTGTTAGTCGATCCTTCCTCGCTTCCGCTCCTCGCCCTCAAGGGCATGCAACTCGCTCTGCCGATCTTCCAAGGTGGAATGGGCGTCGGCGTGTCCCTTTCTCCGCTGGCGTCCGCCGTCGCCGTCGCAGGCGGTCTGGGCCTGGTCTCCAGTGCGGGTCTCGACCGGATCGTCTCCAAACGCCTCGGCCGCAAAGTGGGCATCTACGAGGCCGTGCGCCTGGAAGTGGAGGCCGCCAAGGCTCGCGGGGGTTTCGCCGGAGTCAACATCATGGTGGCGCTTCAGCGCGACTTCGTCGCCTCTGTGCGCGCGGCCATCGACGCCGGCGCCGACGCGATCGTCTCGGGCGCCGGCCTCCCGCTCTCGCTGCCGTCCGTGCAGCCGGCGCGCAACACCGCGCTGATCCCGATCGTCTCGTCCGCCCGGGCGCTGGAGATCATCTGCCGGCGCTGGGAGCGTCTGCGCGCCCGCCCGGACGCGGTCGTGCTCGAAGGCCCTCTGGCCGGCGGCCACCTCGGCTTCCGCGCCGACCAGGTCGACCTCGAGGAGAACACCCTCGAGCGGCTGCTGCCGCCGGTGAAAGAAGTGGCCATGGCGCACGGCGACCTGCCGGTGATCGTCGCCGGCGGCGTCTACTCGCACGAGGACATCCGCCGCTTCATCGCCCTCGGGGCCGACGGCGTGCAGATGGGGACGCGCTTCCTCGCCACCGAGGAGAGCAGCGCATCTCCGGCCTACAAGGCGGCCGTCCTGCGGGCACGCCCTCAAGACATGGTCGTGGCCAACGCGCCCGGCTCGCCCTGCGGCCTGCCGTTCCGCGTGCTCCGCGAGTCTCCGATGTACCAGGAGGCGCTGGTGCGAGCCCGCCCGCCGAGATGCACCAAAGGCTACGTGCTCTTCAAGGACGCGGACGGGCGGTTCACCAAGTGCGCCGCCAAGCACGATAACGAGAACTTCTTCTGCATCTGCGAAGGGCTGTTCAGCGCCGCCGGCCACGACTCCCATGAAGAGCAGCCGCTGTACACGGCGGGCACCACCGCCGCGAGGGTGGATCGCATCCTGCGCACGAGCGATCTCATGGCCGAGCTCGCCGGCTCGCCGGCGCTCCTGCCGCTGGTGGCCTAGCAGGCGGTTCGCCTCGTTCGGCCTCCGGGCATGCTCCACGTGAGCCCGGCTCGGGCACTCGAACGGGGAGGCACGGATGGCGGAGCAGCGACCGAGAGACCTCTACGACGTGGTCATCATCGGTGGCGGCCCGGCCGGCCTGGCGGCCGCCGTCTACACGGCCCGCCAGGGCCTGACCACGGCTGTCGTCGCCGTTGAACTCGGCGGCCAGGCGCAGTGGGCCGGCCAGATCGACAACTACCTTGGGCTCGCGGCCATCTCCGGTGGCGAACTGGCGCGTCACTTCCGCGACCACGTGGACAGGTTCGACGTCGACACGTTCCCCGGGCAGCATGCCGACGCGCTGATGCCGTCTGACGGAGGATTCGAGGTCCATTCGCGCGAGGGTCTGTCACTGAACGGGCGCGCCGCGATCATCGCCACGGGGCGCGCTCCGTCACGTCTCGCCGTGCCCGGTGAGAAGGAACTGGTCGGGCGCGGCATCAGCTACTGCGCGACCTGTGACGCCGCGTTCTTCCGCGGGCAGCGGGTCGCGGTCGTCGGTCCGGGCGAGTCCGCGGCCGAGGCTGCGCTCCAGCTCGCGGCCCTCGACGCCGAGGTCACCGTGGTCTGCGACCAGAAGCAGCTGAGGGCGTCCCCGACGCTGATGGACAGACTTGCCGCCGCTCCCCGGGTGGAGCTGCGCATGGAGTCTCAGGTGACGAGCATCGAGGGGGAAGAGCGCGTCACCGGCGTGACGGCTGCGGGACGCCTCCGAGCGCGAAGTGACGCTTCCGGTGAACGGAGTCTTCATCGAGACGGGCTCGATCCCGGCCGAGGAGCTCACCGGCGGTCTCGTGCCGGTGAACGAGTCGGGCGAGATCGAGGTCGATCGCAACCTCATGACGACGATGCCCCGGCGTGTTCGCCGCCGGCGACGTCACGGACCAGCTCGGCAAGCAGGTCATCATCGCCGCCGGCGATGGGGCGAGAGCCGGGGTCGCCGTCGCCAAGTGGCTGCAGCGGCAGTAGCCTCACGCGGAGACCGACCTTCGCGCCGGCGCCCGAGCGTCGCTCTCAGCTGAATCTCAGGCCAGTCCCATCAACATCCCAGCCGCGGTTGGGAGACTCCATCGGGTGCTTGTGATGGAGGAGAGTGATGGGGCCGACGTCTGGGGAGATGACAGCAACGCCGCACGAGGCGGAGATCGTCCTCGACGCGCACGGCGTCGTCCGCACCTACAGGCGTGGTGCGATCGAAGTCCCCGTGCTCAAAGGCCTCGACCTCGAGGTCGTGCGCGGCGAGTGGGTCGCCTGTACGGGGCGTTCGGGCTCGGGCAAGTCGACGCTGCTGAACGTCCTCGGCCTTCTCGATAGCGCCGACGACGGCACCTACCTGCTCGCCGGCCAGAACGTCCACGAACTCGACGACACCGGCAGAGCGCGCGTGCGCAACCGGCTGCTCGGGTTCGTCTTCCAGCTCCACAACCTGCTTCCGAGGACGACGGCGCTCGAGAACGTCGCCACTCCGCTCGTCTACCGGGGCATGCGTCGCTCGGAGCGGCTGAAGCGGGCCGCCGACGCGCTCGAGATGGTCGGCCTGGCCGACCGCGCCGACCACGACCCCAACGAGCTCTCGGGCGGCCAGATGCAGCGGGTCGCCATCGCTCGCGCCCTGGTGGGCGACCCCGAGGTCCTGCTCGTCGACGAACCCACCGGCAACCTCGACCTCCAGGCGACCGGCGAGGTCCTCGAGTTGCTCGACCGGCTGCACGACCAGGGCCGCACCATCGTCATGATCACGCACGAAGAGGACGTCGCCGAGCACGCCGACAGGCGCCTGGTCCTCGGCGACGGCATCCTGCACGACTACCATTCCCAGGCCGCGGAGGCACACCGATGAACCCACTCCAGACCCGCCGACCACGCCGCATGCGCGACGCCCGCGGGGCCGCAGCGGCGCTCCTCGCCGGCCTAGCCCTCGTGGCGTTCGCCGCGTTCGCCGCCGGCTGCGGCGGCTCGAGCGCGAGCGATACCCCGGCGGCCGGCGCGACGCCGACCGTCATCCAGGTGCTGGCCAAGGCCACACGCGGCGACCTCACGCAGTCCGTGATGGGCGCCGCGACGGTGGAGAAGGCCGGCGGCAAGACGGTCGTGGTCGCCACGATCGACGCCCAGAACGCGGCGTTAGTCGCGGCCGGCCAGACCGCCACCGTGCTCTTCTTCTCCGGCTCGCAGAGCGGCATGCCGGTCCCGCAAGGCAGCGGCATGCCTCAGCCCGGCGCCAGCGGCATGCCCGTCCCGCAGGGCGGGCAGAGCGGCATGCCTGTGCCGCAGGGCAGCGGCATGCCTCAGCCGGGCGCCAGCGGCATGCCGATGCCCCAGGGCGGGTTCCCGGGCGGTCCCGGTCAGGGTGACCGCGGCGGCGCGCCCGGCACGGTCACGGACGTCACCACGAACGCGGACGGGACCGCGGCCGCCACCATCGCTCTCGACGAGCTCCCGGCGAACGTGACGACGAAATCCACGGGCTTCGCGCGGATCGAGGTCAAGGTCCTCGCCGCCGACGTCATCCTCGTCCCCACGGCGGCCGTCAAAGGCAGCGGCAGCTCGGCGACCGTCCAGGTCATTGCGAACGGCAAGACGGAGACGCGCACCATCACCGTCGGCCGGCAGTCGGGCGCGCAGACCGAGGTCGTATCCGGCTTGGACGAGGGCGAGAACATCGTCTACCTGCAGTCGTTCCAGGGGTTCCCAGGCGGCGGCGGACAGAGCGGCATGCCGCTCCCGCAGCAGGGCGGGCAGACGGGTGACGGCCAATCCGGCGGGAGCTTCCAGTGAGGGCCCGAGGTGAACGCCGGCGGGTTTGCGCGGCGCTGAGCGGAGGAGTGCACGGATGAAGAAGCGCAAGCGCTGGCTGATCGTCGGGATCTTCGTGATCGTCGTTGCCGCAGTCGCGGTGGCGGGCGTCATGTGGTTCGGCCGCGACAAGTCGTCGAGCGTCCACTACCTGACTTCGAAGGCGACGACGGGGACGATCTCGCAGACCGTGCAGGCCGACTTCACGCTGAGCTCCGAGAACGGTACGACGTCCGTCGCTCTCGGCGGCGGGGCGGCGAGCAGCGATTCGTCCTCCAGTTCGTCGAGCAGCACCTCGAGCTCGACGTCCACGACTCCGACCACATCGAGCGTGTCGTCCGGCCTCAGCGTCGCCTCGGTCGGCGATGAGGTGGTCGCCGACACGACGACCACGTACGCCGCCCTGACCGTGGCCGCTCCGGATACCAGCGACGTTCCGCAGGCGAGCGATGGCTCCGGCAGCCCCTCGCCCTCGCCGTCCCCAACTCAGACCGCGACGCCCACGCCGACGCCGACGCCCAAGCCGAAGCCGACGCCCACGAAGACGGCGTTCCCCACGCCCTCACCGTCGCAGTCCGGCGGCGCCCAGCCCTCGGGCGGCTCAGGCGGCGCCGCGGCCGGCGGCTCGACCTCTACCACGACTTCGACGACGAGCTCCTCCAGCTCGTCGAGCCTCAGCGGAGTCGTCACGCGGCTCGCGCTCCCGGCCGGAGCCAAGCCGGTGACCCTCGGGCGCGTGCTGTTCGTCTCCGGCAAGCCGGTCTTCGCCTTCGTGAGCCCGACGCCGCTCTGGAAGAACCTGTCCACGAGCCTCTCCTCCGGCTCGCAGCGCGTGAACGTCGCCGTCCTGCAGCGCGCCCTCAAGGCCGAGGGCTACTACAAGAAGGCGGTCAACGGCCGCTTCACCTCCGCGACAGAGAAGGCCTACAAGCGCTGGCAGAAGGCCAACGGGATGAGCGCGACCGGCGTCCTCGACGTCGGCCGCTTCGTCTGGATGCCCGCCGGGAGCGTGCTCACCGCGTGGACCGTCAACCTGGGCAGCCACGTCAGTTCGGGCACCGCCCTGGCGTCCGTCGTCTCGCCGAGCCGGCTCACGGCGGAGGCGCTCATCAGCCAGGCCGACATCGCCGACCTGAAGGTCGGGCAGAAGGCGCAGATGACCATCGACGGCTACGACGGCGACGCGTTCACCGGCAGGATCAGCTTCATCTCGAGCGAGCCGGCGTCGTCCTCGTCCGCCTCCGGCTCGTCCAGCTCCACGCAGTACTCCATCACGGTGAGCGCCGAGGACCTGCCCGAGCTGGCCAAGTCCGGCATGACGGGCACCCTCGACATCGTCATCGAACAGCGCGAGAACGTGCTCCTGGTGCCCACGACCGCGGTGTCCGGCAGCTCGAGCACGTCGTTCGTGCGCGTGATGCAGGACGGCAAGCCGGTCTTCCGCCAGGTCGAGACCGGCATGGCGACCGCCTCCTCCACGGAGATCACCAGCGGCCTCGTCGAGGGTGAGACCGTGGTCACCGGGCAGTACACAGACGGCGCCACGCGCACGGGGACGACCTCGTCGCAGTCAGGCGGGACGGGCAGCGTCCTCCAGGGCATGCCGGCCGGCGGCTTCCCGAGCGGCGGCATGCCGCCCGGCGCGCCTGCGGGTGGCGGCCAGTGACCGTCTTCCTCGAGTCGCTGCGCCTCGCGTTCTCGAGCCTGCGGGCCAACCCGCTGCGCGCCGTGCTCACCATCCTCGGGATAGTGATCGGCGTCGCCGCCGTGGTCGCGCTCACCTCGATCGGCGGCGGCTCGACCAAGGCCGTCGTCGACCGGTTCAACTCGTTCGGCACGGACACCGTCACCGTGCAGACGAGCCGCTTCTCCTCCAACGCGACGGCCATCACGCAGAGCGACCTCGCGGCGATCAGGGAGACGCCCGGCGTCAAGACGACGGTCTACACGGTCGACACGAACGCCACGATCACCTCCGACTCCACCTCGGCGCAGGCCAGCGTCGTCGGCACCTTCCCGCAGTACAAGGCCATCAACCACTTGACGATCGAGGCTGGCACCTTCTTCACACAGTTCGACGTGGACCACAGCCTGCCGGTGGCGGTGCTCGGATCCTCGACGGTGGACGACCTGGGCATCTCGCCGCTGCGGGCGATCGGCCAGACCATCAACGTCGGGGGCGTCCGCTTTCGCGTGGTCGGTGTGCTGGCCTCGCAGGGCGGCATGAGCTTTGGGTCGGTCGACTCGAGCATCCTCGCGCCGCTGTCGGCGATCGAGGGCCGGCTGGTCGCGTTCCACCCGGACATCTCCACGGTGCGCGTGCAGGCCGAGCCGGGCGCGAAGGACACCTTCGACACCGCCGTCGAAACCACGCTGCGCGCACAGCACGGGCTCGCGACGAGCGATCAGAACGACTTCCAGATCGTCGACGCGAGCTCGATCTCGTCGGCCGTCTCCTCGAGCACCAAGACGCTGACGCGGCTGATGGCCGCCATCGCCGCCATCAGCCTCGTCGTCGGCGGCATCGGCGTCGCCAACGTGATGCTCGTCACCGTCCGTGAGCGGACGCGGGAGATCGGCGTGCGCCGCGCCGTCGGCGCCACGCGCCGGGACATCGTCGTCCAGTTCCTCGTGGACGCCGTGGTGATCAGCCTGATCGGCGGCGTCATCGGCCTTGCGCTAGGGTTCGCCGGCGCGTTCGCCGGCGGGTCCTGGCTCGACGTGACGCCCGTGTTCTCTGGACCGCCGTCATCCTGGCCATCGTCGTCGCCATCGTGGTCGGCGTGCTGGCCGGCATCGGGCCTGCGGCGCAGGCCTCGTCGGTGGAGCCGACCATCGCCCTCCGCGGGGTGATGGCCGGCGCCTGGGAGCTGCGCTCCCGGCGCGGTCCACTCTATGCGCCGGTCGTGTCGTCGGTGACGATGATGGTGTCGGGCGTGCCGAAGATGTCTCCGCACGGCGGTCCGCCGATGTCCGGCATCTCGTCGTCGATCTCGTCCAGCTGATCCTGCTTCTCGTCGGGCATGGTCCGCTCCTTTCGCGTGCTACCTTCTTCCCCCTTGGCCCCGGGTCCGTGAACACGGGTCGGGAGAGCCTGCGGGGATCCGGCTAGTCCAGAGACCACGTGGCCTGCCACGCGCCGACCGGCACCACGACCTCGGTCGGCCTGAAGCCCTCCTCCGCCCACTGGTAGAGCCAGCCGACCGAGGGCCTCCCGACCGTCGAGGGATCCGGTCCCCCGCCCTTCCCGAGGCCGGCGATCCCGTCCTCCCAGTCCGAGCCACGCGTCAGGCGCAGGAACTGGTAGGCGATGGGGTCGCGCGCGGTCGTCTCATCCATGCTGGTGAGCCGCACCTTGATGCCGTACTTCCAGTCGTATGGCCCGCTGTCGTCCGGCGCGGCGACGCGCCGGACCGCGAGCACGGCGATCCGCTCGCCGGCGGTGGCGCCGCGGGCCTGGTCGTACCAGCCGATCTCGACCGTGTCGCCGAGATCGCCTTTCCAGGACGGTCCCTCGCGGTCCGAGATCGCGGGCACCGCGACAGGCGCGGCAGGGGATGCGGTCATGGGCGTGGCGGCCGGCGGTGGCTGGGAAGCGGGCGGCTCCGTGCCGGAGGTCGCTGGGCGGCCTCCGCAGCCGGCGAGCAGCGAGGCCGCCGACAGCCCCAGTGCGACGACCAGTGCGACGACCGCGATGATCTTCTTCAAGCCCCGCTCCCGACGACGACTCCCGACTCGGGAGAGAGCTTACTGCGACACCAGTGGTCCTACACCCGACAGGACGACGAGCGTCACGCCGTCCTCGGTGGCGGTGACGCTCGCCACGCAGGCCTCGCCGGAGAAGGTGTCGCCGCCGCGGGCCACGAGCGTCAGGCCCATCGCCGCGCCGCGCACGAGATGCTGGAGGACACTGAGAGGCGCCGAGTTAACACTGTATCAATCGTGTTTACCGCTCGCGAGTGGGGAAACGCTATGAACGACCTCAGTGGTGAGGTAGGCGGGCGACCGCCGACCAGCAAGGGTGCCGGGGCGGGCAGAGCTGCAGCGCCGGCACCGAGACGTCAGGTGGCATCATGAAGACAACAGCCCCCAAGAGGCTGGGCAGCATCATCGTCCTGTCGCTCCTCGCACTGCTCGCGATCGCCGTCGGCGCGCAGGCGGTACTGGCGGCAAGCTCGAGCTTGACTCCCGCGGCCGGTACCCAGGGCCGCGGCGGGGTCTCCGCGTCGTCGTCCGCCGCGATCGCGGTGACGCCGACGGCAGGGACCGAAGGCCGCGGCGGCGCAGACGCGTCGGTGACCGTCGTGGCCGTGACTACTCCCGCAGCCGGCAGTGAGGGTCGCGGCGGCGTGGCTGCTCTCGCCGGTCCGGCGACGCTCGCCGGTGAGACCACGGTCGCAGGCAACGGCTTCTCGTTGCGTGCGAGGGGCGGCGTTCCGCGGCCGGCGGCCGGTGCCTTCGCCGCACCGTCGACCACCGCGGCGACGACCGGCTTCGGCGTGTGGGTGATCGTCGGCATCGCCGTCGCGGTGCTGCTCGTGGCCGTCGCCGCATGGGCATCTTTCCGTCGTCGCTCGCGGGCGTCCGAGAAGTCCTTGGCGGCGTACTGCGCACAGCACGCCGAAGATGCGATGTGCATGACCGCCTGAGTGTGAGACCGGCGCCGGGATCCCCGGCATCTGTGAAGGAAGGGGCGGCGGCGCCGATGGCGCCGCCGCCCCTTCTCCTGCTCGAGCAGATGTGCGCTGCGGCCTGCGTCCGTCGTCACCCGGGCAGCAGGTCGCGGCGGCGGAACGCCGCCAGACCGACGAGGATGAGGCCGGCAGCGACCGCGGCCAGAGCGGCGACCGCGGGCGCGCTGATCGCGAGCGCCGGCGCCTTCTGGTGGGCGAACGGCGAGGCGTCCAGCACCCAGCGCGGCAGCCCGAGGCTGGTGCCGAACACCGGGCTGAGCAGGACGGACGCCGCGAGCAGCAGCCACGAGACCGTGGCCGCCCGGCGCGGCAGCAGCGCCACGGCCGCGACCACGGCCGCGGCGATGGCCAGGACGGCCGGCAACTGGGCCAGCGCGGCGCCGGTCAGCTCGCGGAGCAGCCCGGACGTGTCGCCCAAGGCGTGCCCGGCAGTGAGCGCCATCGCGGCCGCGAAGGCCACGAGCAGCACCACGGCGCCGAGCACCACGGTCCCCACGTAGCTCGCCATCCACCTCGGCCTGCCGACGGCCGCCGAGAGGACGGGTTCGAGCCGGCCACGCGCTTCCTCCTCACGCATCCTGAGCAGGGCCTGGACCGCGTAGATGGCGACGAGCATGCCGGCCATCTCGACCATCGAAGTCGCGAATGCGTGCAGCATGTCGCTCGTCGCGCCCATGCGCTGATACCACTCCCGGAAGCTGCCCTGCTGGCCGGTCGCGCTCTCGGCGACGGACCCGAAGACCAGGCCGAAGCCGACGAGGCCGGCCAGCCAGGCGACAAAGGTGGAGCGCTGAAGACGCCAGGCGAGTCCGAACGGCCCGCGGAGCGCGCGCGACGCGCGGTCACTCCCGGCTCGCTCGGGGACGAGGCCGCGGCCCAGGTCGCGTCGCGAGGCATACCAGCCGGCGGCGACGATGAGCGTGGCGGCGAAGGCGCCGGACAGGGCGAGCAGCCACCAGTGGTCGCCGCCGAACGGGCGCAGCAGGTATCCCCAGCCGAGCGGCGACAGCCAGGTGGGCCAGGCGGGGAGGGCGATCAGCCCGCTCGCGTCGACGCTCCCGAGCATGTTCCCGACGCCGCCGACGACGAAGGAGACCGCCAGCACCGCCATGGCGAGGCCGTTCGCCCCACGCCCGGTGGAGGAGAGCTGTGAGGTCACGGCGGCGACGCCGGTGAACGCCACGCCTACGGCGGCGATGGCCGCGCCCGCTGCGAACGAGCCCGCCACGGGCTGTCCGTTGGCGATCATGGCCAGGGCGAGCAGCGGCGCCAGCACGACGTTCGCCGCCAGGGCGACGACGACGGCCGCCGCCAGGCTCGCGGCGGAGCCGACGACGCCGGCTCGCAGGAGCTCGTCGCAGCCTCGCTCCTCGCTCTTCCGCGTGTGCCGGACCACGGTGAGGACGCTCATCACCGCCGCCAGGATGGCCAGCGTCAGGTAGCTCCGGCTCATCGCGTAGGCGCCGACGCTCGCGCCTGCGGAGAGGCTGAGCAGGCGCATGCCGGGGTTGGCGGCCATGAACTGCGTCTCGGTCACCACATCCTGCTGCGTCGGCAGCCCCGTGACCGACATGTGCGTGGTCATCGCGAGGAAGACGGTCAGTCCGATGACCCAGGCGGCGAGCACGAAGCGGTCCCGCCGCAGGGCGAGGCGGATGAGCCTTCCCGTTCCGGTGAGCACGTTCATCGCACGGCCTCCAGGGTGGCTTCGAGCTCGACGAGGAGGCCGTCATCGGCGGCGTCCGCGTCCCGGTAGTGCCGCATGAAGAGCTCTTCCAGTGTCGGAGGCGACGTCGTCAGGGAGCGCACGTCCAGGCGCACGAGCCGCTCGAGGACGCGGTTCAGGTCGTCCTGGTCGACGGAGAACTCCGCCCGCGTCGCGTCGATGCGCGCGTCGTGCACGCCGGGCAGCGTCCGCAGCCCGTAGAGCGGCCGGGCGGTCTCGACGACGACCGTGGTCCGCGTGAGGTGGCGGAGCTCCCGGAACGTGCCGGAATCCGCGGTGCGACCGGCCCGGACGATCGTCACCCGGTCGCACAGCGCCTCGACCTCCGAGAGCACGTGGCTCGAGAGGAGGACGGTGCTGCCGGCCGCGTGCGCCTCGCGCACGCACTCCTGGAAGACGGCGGCCATGAGCGGGTCGAGGCCCGACGTCGGCTCGTCCAGGAGGTACAGCTCGGCGCCGGACGCGAACGCCGCGACCAGCGCGACCTTCTGGCGGTTGCCCTTGGAGTAGGCGCGGCACTTCTTGGCCGGGTCGAGCCGGAACCTCTCGATCAGGGAGTCGCGGCGCGTCCGGTCCAGGCCGCCGCGCAGGGAACCGAGCAGGTCGATCACTTCGCCGCCGGTGAGATTGGGCCACAGGCTGACCTCGCCGGGCACATACGCGAGGCGCCTGTGCAGGGCGGCCGCGTCGCGCCACGGATCGAGGTCGAGGACGGAAGCGCCGCCCCCGTCCTTGTCCAGCAGCCCGAGCAGGATACGGAGCGTCGTCGTCTTGCCGGCTCCGTTCGGCCCCAGGAAGCCGTGCACCTCACCGGCCTGCACCTGCAGGTCGAGCCGGTCGAGAGCCTGGTGACGGCCGAACCTCTTGACCAGGCCCACCGTCGAGATCGCCGCGTTCATCTTGTCCACCTCGCAGGTCTTGTGTATCATGTACACAAGTAGTGTACGTCATACACACAGTCTGTCAAGTATACTGGCGTTGACGAGTACTTCCGATCGGAGGACGGGCATGAGCGACAGACCGTCATCGGCGCTGGAGCGTCTCTGGAGCCGCGACCACAGCGAGCGAAAGCCCAGGCTGGGGCTCAGCCTCGAGCGCGTCGTGCAGAGCGGCATAGAACTGGCCGACGCCGACGGCCTCGGCGCCGTGTCCATGAAGCGCGTGGCCGAGCGCCTCGGCTTCACCACCATGTCTCTCTACCGCCACGTGTCGAGCAAGGACGAGCTCTTGCTCCTCATGCAGGACACGGTCTGGCAGCCCCCGGCCGGCCTGGACGGGCCGGGGGACGGCTGGCGCAGCGGCCTGGCGTGGTGGACCCGGCAGCAGTACGCGATCATGGAGCGGCATCCCTGGCTCGACGACGTCCGCATGATCGAGCGGGCCGGGACGCCGAGCCAGATCGCCTGGATGGACCTGGGGCTGCGCCCGCTCGCCGACGTCCGGCTCACCGAGTATCAGAAGGTGGCGCTGCTGCTCCTCCTCAGCGGCTACGTCGCAACGCAGTCCAGGCTGGCCGCGACGTCCCGCGAGGGCGCGGCGCAGGGACTCTATGCTCCCGATGAGGCGACGGAGGCGTTCGGCGAGCTGCTGCGCTCGGTCGTCGACGCGGAGCGGTTCCCCGCGCTGCGCCGAGCCGTCGAGGGTGGAGCGTTCGCGCCTCAGAAGGGCGACCTCTACGCGTCGTTCGATCTCGGCCTCGATCTCATGCTCGACGGGATCGAGCAGCTGATCGCACGGCAGGCGTCCGACTGAGGGAGGGGCGGTGCGGGAGCGGACGGCGGCACCCCGCCGCCTTGCTAACCTACGAAAATAAGCGTAGAATAGAGTCGTCTACGGAAGGCTCTGCCTGATGGACCATCTCCTCCGCGTCAACCCCGCATCGTGAAGTCCCGCAAGATCGGCTCGTACCTGCAGACCGGCTCCGGCAGGCCCAACCAGCGCATCCCGGCGTTCGGCGCCGGGCGTGTCTGTGGAGCGCCTCACTGCGGGACCGTGCTCTCGACCTACAATCCCGCGCAGTTCTGCGCGCTGCACGACGTCGCCGCCGTGCCCAAGCGTCGCTTCGTTCCTCGCAGCCTCGTCAAGTAGCACTGCGCCGCAGGCGCCAACGGTGTGACCTGACTACGGCGATGGTACAGTCCGCCCATGGGAGTCCGTGAACGCATCACCGCGTCCCTGACCGACATCAGGACGCGAGGCCAGAAGCTCGTCGAGCTCAACGTCGAGCTGCTCAAGGCCGAGCTCAAGAAGAAGGCACAGGAGTACGGCGGCGCGATCGGCATGCTGGCCGCCGCCGGCCTGCTGGCGCTGTACGCGCTCGGCTTCCTGCTCGCGACCATCACCGTCGCGCTGGCGTTGTTCCTCCCGACGTGGCTCGCGCTGCTCATCGTCACGCTGGTCCTGTTCCTCATCATCGCCATCCTGGTCCTCGCCGGCCGCAGCAAGCTGCAGAAGCTGCAGGCCGCGCCGCCGCCGCAGGCGCCGGCCGAGGCGAAGACCACGATCGCCACCGTCAAGGACGGGGCCTCGAGGACGGCGAAGTCGCTGCGACCGACGAAGAAGACGGCGCCGGAGCCGGGAGAGACGCCGGCGCTGGGCGAGACGCCGGCGCTCGCGGAAAGCGATCTGCCCGCACCGGATGCGAAGGCGGCGCCCGAGACGTCCGCGCCCGGCTCCCCGGAACCGCCCACGCTCGGCGAGACGCCGCCCGACACTCCTCCAACCCAGGCGAGGCCCTGATGCCAGACGCTGAGAAGACGCCGACGCGCTCCCCTGAGGAGATCACCAGGGACATCGTCGCCGAGCGCGAGGGACTCCAGTCTGCGTTCGATTCCCTCGGCAGCGAGCTTCAGCAGACCGCGGACGCGGCGGCCGAGAGGGCGAAGGACCTCGGCCGCAAGGCGATCATCGTGGTGCCAGCCGTCGCCGCCGGCGTCGGCGCACTCGTCGCGGCTGCCTCGCTGCTGCGCCGCCGCCGCGACCGCTGACTCCCGCGAGGATGTTTGAGCGTCAGTTGAAGCGGTAAATACTGAACCATATGGTTCAGTCTTCCACCCATCTCGATGCCGCCTTCGCGGCTCTCTCCGATCCGACTCGCCGAGGCATCCTTGAAGTCCTCGGCAGTCGGGAGGCTACGATCAGTGAGCTGGCCGCGATCTTCGGCATGACCCTCACCGGCGTCAAGAAGCACGTCGCGGTCCTCGAGCGGGCGGGACTGGTGACCACTGAGAAGGTCGGCCGGGTGCGCCTCTGCAGGATCGGCCCGCGCCGGCTGGATGATGAGACGACCTGGATCGCCACGTACCGGGAGATGCTGGAATCGCGGCTCGACCGGCTCGGCGACTTCCTGGAGAAGCAGAAAGGATCGCAGACATGAGCACCCCGCTGAGAAAGATCGAGCCCGAGTCGTCGGGTTCGCTCCACGTGACCACCCCCGCGCCGCGAGAGATCCGCATGGAGCGCGTCTTCGACGCGCCGCGGGACCTCGTCTGGCGTGCCCACACGGAGCCTGAGCTGCTCGCCCAGTGGTGGGGCCGCGGCAACAAGCTCGACATCGAGCGCTTCGAGCCCGTGCGCGGCGGCCACTGGCGCTTCGTGGAGCACGGCCCTGAGGGAGACTCAGGCTTCGAGGGCCGTTTCCGCGAAGTGACGCCGCAGGAGCGCATGGTCCAGACGTTCGAGTGGGACGGCATGCCGGGCTACCCCGTCGTCAACACGGCGACGTTCGAGGACCTCGGCGACGGCCGCACGCGGATCGTCACCACATCGCTGTTCTACGCGCGTGAGGAACGTGACGGCATGATCGAGTCGGGCATGGAGGGCGGCCTGAGCCAGAGCTACGACGCGCTCGACCGCGTCCTGGCCACGATGAGCTGACGTCGCGCGAGTGTGACTCGGCCGGAGGGACTCCCGCCCGGGAGCCCTCCGGCCGATCGCCCTTCCGTCATCACGGGGGCGGCGGCGGCAGCGGCACCGGCCGCGGCAGCGGCACCTGTGGCCGCGACCACCCCATCATCCGGCACATCCGCGACGACGTGGATCCTGATCGGCGTCGTGGCGGCCGCGCTTGCGGTGGGACTGACCTGGACACTCGTCCGCCGGCGCCGGCGGCTCGCGTCCGACACGCGGCAGTACTGTTCCCTGCATCCGGAGGACGCGCTCTGCGGAGCCGCGTGAACGGGACTGGAGTCGGAGAGGGCGGCGTCACGGAAGTGTGGCGCCGCCCTCGCTCCTGCCGGGAATAGTCAGTCTGTCCATGTCCGCACGGAGGGAGGGTGAGGGGAATGGCCGAGGGCGAACATCCGGAGATGCTGTATCGGCCGCTGGGGAGCACTGGGGAGACGGTCTCGGCCATCGGCGTGGGCGGATTCCACCTGGCGGAGCAGATCGACGAGGCTCTTGCACTGCGGATCGTGCGTACCGCGATCGATCGCGGCGTCACGTTCATGGACAACTGCTGGGACTACAACGAGGGCGCCAGCGAGTCGCGCATGGGCGAGGCGCTCCGCGACGGCTACCGCGACAAGGTCTTCCTCATGACCAAGATCGACGGGCGGTCAAGGAAGGAGGCGGCGAGGCAGCTCGATGAGTCGCTGCGCCGCCTCCGCACCGATCACATCGATCTCGTGCAGCATCACGAGGTCATCCGTTACGAAGACCCGCACCGGATCTTCGCCGAGGATGGCGCGCATGCCGCGCTGCTCGAGGCCCGCGTCGCCGGCAAACTGCGCTTCATCGGGTTCACCGGGCACAAAGACCCGCACATCCACCTGCACATGCTGGATGTCGCCGCCGAGCACGGCTTCCGCTTCGACGCCGTCCAGATGCCGCTCAACGTGATGGACGCTCACTACCGGAGCTTCGAATGGCAGGTGCTGCCACGCCTGGTCGAGGAGGGCATCGCCGTCCTCGGGATGAAGAGCCTGGCGGCCGGAGTCATTCCCGAGGCGGGCGCCGCGACGCCGATCGAGTGCCTGCACTATGCGCTGAACCTGCCCACCTCGGTGGTCATCACCGGCATCGACAGCATGGGGGTCCTCGACCAGGCGCTCGAGGCGGTCCGCACCTTTCGGGGGCTGACCGAGGCGGAGGTCGCCGGACTGCTGTCGAGGACGGCGACTCTCGCCGCGGGGGGTGAGCTCGAGCCGTTCAAGACCACGGCGCTCTTCGACGGTACGGCGCAGAACCCGACCTGGCTCGAGGACGCCCCGGGCGACGGCGGGTGAGCCGAGCTCCGGCGTCCGCAAAAAGAAAAGGCCGGGCGGCTCAGAGAGCCGCCCGGCCTTTCAGACAATGCTGTGTGGCCCTGCCGTTGTTACGACAGCACCCGCACGTTCGTCGCCTGCGGCTTGTTGTTCTTGCCGGTGCCGGTGTCGAACGAGACGGCCTGACCCTCGTCGAGGGACTTGAAGCCCTCGCTCTGGATCTCGGAGAAGTGAACGAAGAGGTCGTCGCCGCCCTCCTGCTCGATGAAGCCGTAGCCCTTCTCCGCGCTGAACCACTTTACTTTGCCTGTCGCCATGCTGATCAAATCCCTTCGCCCATACGTTCGGGCTCCAAATAAAAAGACGTGACTACCGCGGTGAAATGCGGTGTGTCACGTCGCAATTCCACGGACCCGGTCGGTCCGCGCACACAGTATAGCAGATATCCGGGCGCGAGCCTGCTACAATTGTCGCCTCGCTCCGCACGTCGCCTGACGTCCCTCCGTATCGACTCGGCGCCCGCGTCGCCCGCCGCGAGCAGAGGTCGCCGGCCAACCCGGCTCCCTCAGGCATCCTGCCGCCCCACACCCAAGGGCGGCACCGACGGCAGGAGACGCGTGCGCGCACCCGCTTCACGAGACGAGACCGATCCACTGTCCCCGGCGCTGGTCGAGTGCGCCGAAGTCCACAGCCTGATCCAGGAAGGCCACGAGCTGGGCTGTCTCAGCGGCGCCGACGTAGCGGTCGCGCTGCGCGACGTCGAGGTGACGCCGGCGCAGATCGAGGAACTGCTGCTCTGGCTCACCGACATGGGCATCGAGATCACCGACGACGGCCCCCACGCGTCCGGCGACACGGTGGCCGAGACGAGTGACGATGCGGCTGCGGTGGCCGGCAAGCTCGACCTTTCCTCCAAACCCACCGGCGGCGATCCCGTGCGGCTGTACTTCCACGAGATGGGCAAGGTGCCGCTGCTGACCGCCGTCGAGGAGGTCTCGCTCGCCAAGCGCATCGAGCGCCACGACGAAGAGGCCAGGCGCAGGCTCATCGAGGCGAACCTGCGCCTCGTCGTGAGCATCGCCAAGCGGCACGTCGGCAGAGGCATGCCGCTCCTCGATCTCATCCAGGAGGGCAACATCGGCCTGATGCGCGCCGTGGAGAAGTTCGACTACCGGCGCGGCTTCAAGTTCAGCACCTACGCCACCTGGTGGATCAGGCAGGCCGTGACCCGCGCGCTCGCCGACCAGTCGCGCACCATCCGCGTGCCCGTCCACATGGTCGAGAACATCCACAAGGTCGTGCGCGTCCAGCGCCTCCTGATCCAGGAGCTCGGGCGCGAGCCTACGCCGGAGGAGATCGGCACCGAGATGGGCGTCACGACCGAGCGCGTGCGCGAGATCCAGAAGATCAGCCAGGAGCCGGTGAGCCTCGAGAACCCCGTCGGTGAAGACGGCGAATCGCAGCTCGGAGACTTCATCGAGGACGCGCAGTCCGTCTCCCCCGTGGAGGAGGTCGCCGGCATCGTGAAGCGCGAGGAGATCGTCGCGGTCCTCGGCCTTCTCTCGCAGCGCGAGCGCAACGTGCTCCTCCTGCGCTTCGGCCTCGAGGACGGCTGCCCGCGCACCCTGGACGAGGTGGGCAAGGTGTTCGGCGTGACGCGCGAGCGCATACGCCAGATCGAGGCCAAGACGCTGGCCAAGCTGAAGGCGTACCGGGAGGCGCAATGCCTGCAGGAGCACCTCGACTAGATCGAGTCGACGGCTCTCGTGGCTCACGTCGGCCGCGCGCAGGGTACTCTGGAGTCATGAAGATCCGCCTGATCGAGCCGGAGCCACCCAGCGTCCACATCATGTCCCCGTGGCGCTATCCCCGGCTGGGTCTGCCGATGATCGGCGCGGCGCTCAAGGCCGCGGGTCACGACGTCGGCATCTACTGCACGGACATGGCGCCCGTCGACTGGGACGACGTCGCGGGCGCGGACGTCGTGGGACTGTCGACCACCACCTCCACTGCGCCGGCGGGCTACGCCATAGCCGACCGGCTGCGAGGTCTCGGCGTGCCGGTGATCATGGGCGGGGCGCACGTCACCTTCATGGCCGACGAGGCGCTCGAGCACGTGGACTACGTCGCCCGCGGCGAGGGCGGAGAGAGTCTCATGCTCGAGCTCCTTGAAGTCCTGAACGGCGACCGCGAGCCGGAGTCCGTCCGCGGCCTGTCCTTCATGCGCGACGGCCGCGCCGTGCACAACGAGCGGCGCGACGCCTGTCCGGACCTGGACGAGCTCCCGGTGCCGGACCTCACGCTCATCGCAGGCCACGAGCGCATGCGCTCCACGCCCATCATGACGAGCTGGGGCTGCCCGTTCGGCTGCAGCTTCTGCTCCGTCACGGCGATGTTCGGGCGCAAGTACCGGTACCGGAGCGCCGAGAGCGTCGTCGCGGAGATCGAGGAGAAGCGGCCCAGGCACATCTTCTTCTACGACGACAACTTCGCCGCGGACGTGAAGCGGCTCAAGACGCTGCTGCGGCTGATGATCGAGCGCGGCGTGGTCATCCCGTGGCAGTCGCAGGTGCGCACCGACGTGGTGCGCGACCCCGAGCTGCTGGGCCTCATGCGGGATTCGGGCTGCAAGGTCGTGGGACTGGGGCTCGAATCGGTGGACCAGGCCACACTCGACAGCTTGCACAAGTCGCAGACCATCGCCGACATCGTCGCCGCCATCGACACGCTGCACGAGTACGGCATCCGCTCCCACGGCATGTTCGTGCTGGGCGCGGACACCGACGACCGGCAGACCGTCCGCGACACGGCGAGCTTCGCACTCGCGCACGACATCGACACGGTCATGCTCAACATCCTCACGCCGGCGCCGGGCACGGAGTGGTGGGAGGAGATGGAGGCGGCGGGCCGCATCGTCGACAAGCGCTGGGAGCTCTACGACGGCCAGCACGTGATGATCGCGCCGCAGAAGATGACGCCCGCAGAGCTGCAGGACGAGGTGCTGCGGGCCTATAAGCGCTTCTACTCGTTCCGGCGGTTCCTGCACCAGCTCGCCCGCCGGCGCTGGGGCGCGGCGCACGCCCACGCGTGGTGCTGGTGGTTCGTGCGCCGCTGGGAGAAGCGCCCGCGCAATCGCCGCTATCTCGGGGAGATAGCGGGCCGGCTCCGGGCGTTCGAACCGGAGGCCGACTCCAAGCGCGCCGCGACGGTGACCAGCCGCTGAGCGCTTCGCGGCGGGTCTCGCCTCGGCGACGAGGCGGATGCGTCGGTCCGGCAGTCGGCTGGGCTACTTGATCGTGAGTCTCGCCGCGACCATCTTGGTCGACCCATGTCGAGCCAGGTCCATCGCTTTGACGCGCCAGGTGTACGCGCCCGGCTTGAGCTTGGCCTTGTAGCGGTACCTGAGTTGCGCGTTCATCCTTCGCACGCCGAGCTGGATCCGCTTGACGACCTTGACGCCCTTCCTGATCTCGATGGTGGCGACCGCCGACCCGCTGCTGGGGACGGCGTCCATGATGGTGTAGCCGAGCCTCACCGCGTTGCCCGCCTTGACGCTCGCGGCAACGGCCTTCGTCGTGGGCGCCGAGCCCAGGTCGAAGAGATAGGCGGAGCCCCAGTCCGGGGTCGCCGCGCCATCGACGCTGGGAGCCCCGATCAGCGCGGTCTCACCCTCGAGACAGGCGCTGTTGCCGAAGTAGTCGAACGGTCGGACGTCAGAGGCGGTGAACGCCGCACGCTGCTCCCAGGAGGTGCCCGAACCCGTGAAGAGGTAGGCCGAGCCGGCAGAGAGCGTGGCGCCGATGTCGTGTGAGGGGGCGCCGATGAGGGCGGCTCCGCGGCCGAGAGAAACGGACAAGCCGAAGCGGTCGTGCGCACTCCCGTCGGCGGCGGTGAGCTCCGCCTTCTGCGTCCAGGTCGTGCCCGAGCGGACGAAGACGAAGGCGGAGCCCTGGTCGACCTTGCCCGCTACGTCACGCCAGGGCGCACCGACGATCGCAGTCTGTCCAAGAAGGGCCATGCGGGTGGCGAAGTACTCGTCGCCCGCGCCGTCCGCGGCCGTGAGCCTGGCCTCCTGACTCCACCTGGTCCCCGAACGCGCGAAGGCATAGGCCGCTCCTTGGCCCACATTCGCGCCCACGTCCTTCGCGCAGGCCCCGATGAGTGCCAGGTCTCCCTGGATGATGACCGGCGCACCGAAGTCGTCGCCCGCGGCCCCATCGGCGGCCGTGAGCTTCGCTTGCTGGATCCATGCGGCGCCGGAACGAACGAACACGTACGCTGCGCCCTGCTCTGCCCCGGCCACGTCCGCGTGCAGAGCCCCGGCCACGATCGTGTCCCTGTCCACGTCCACGAAGAAGCCAAAGAGGTCACCGGCGCTGCCGTCGCTCGCGTTGAGTTCGGCGTTCTGTGTCCACCCCTGGTCGGTACGCGTGAAGACGTAGACCGCGCCTTGATCGGCCCTTCCTTCGACAGCGTGGTGGGATGCACCGATGACAGCCATGGCTCCCGAGCAGGCCAGGGAAGTGCCGAAGCCGTCGTCGGCTGCACCATCGGAGGGCGTGAGCTTCGCCACCTGTTCCCACGAGCTACCAGATCTCTCGAAGACGTAGACGGCCCCGGTGCCCAGACCGTAACCGCCGGGATGCGATGTCGCAGAGACGAAGGCCGTGTTGCCGGCGAGGAGCACCTTCGTACCGAAGAACTCGTTCGATCCGCCGTCGGCGGCCGTGAGCTCGGTCAGCTGCAGGGCCGTCAGCGCGAGTGGAACTGACGCGGGCCCCGGCCTGACGGCGGTCGTGACCGCAGGCGTGGCCACCACGACCGCCGAGCAGACCAGCGCCATCACCACCGTCACCAGGGCTCCCAGGCCCAGCCAGCTTCCCCAGGTCTTCATCGGCCTTCCCCCTTCGTCTTCGCGCGCCTGCCAGGCGAGTTGTCCGGGCGTGTCGGCCGGTCAGGTGGCAGACCGCCGCGGTTTCAGCGGCAGGCTATGCCGGACCGACACTGTTGACAATGATTCGTGTCACGCGGGGACCGACGGCGTCGGTCGGCACCGTGCCGACCGCGTCACTCCATCCAGAACAACTCCAGGGCGACGACGCCGAGCATCAGCACGCCGGGGACGAGCCCGAGCCACACGAACCACTAGCGCTCGCGCCGCGTGACGAGTGCGATCAAGGCCAGAAGAGCCGCCGCCCCTCCGCAGAGCGGCGCCAGCCTGAGCGCGCTGAGCGTGAAGGCCATGGCGGGGTCGCTGTGCACCTTGGAGCCCACGAGCCACAGCGTCACGAGGCCGGCGAACGCGACCGCGAGCGTGCCGGCCCAGCGGCCCACCTGCGTGGCCGGAAGGGAGCGGAACGCGCTGCCCTGGCTCTCCGGGCGACTCTGGCCGATATCGAGCATCCCGACCCCCGATCGCCGGTCGACGACCCACACAGGGGGAGTGTTCCCGCCAAGCAGGTGCGGGAAGCTCGTTGCGCTCGGGGGACGGCATCGGGGCCGCGTCGGGCCGGCGCCGGCCGGCGCCTCAGCTCACGAGTCGATCCACCCCGTGAGCTTCCAGCCCAGCCAGAGGCCGATCGAGCAGCCAACGAAGCCGCCGATGATGCTCGCGGCCGAGAACCAGCCGGCGCCCAGGAGGGCAACGGGCAGATAGCTTCCCACCGTCCCCCCGACGAACAGTCCGATGTACAGGGTCATCCTCTCCACGTCGGACCTATCGGCATATCTGGCGTCGCTCTCGACCGCCGCACGCTTCCGCCTCAGGGAGGAGAAGACTCATCCTTTTGATGGAGACAAACTCATCCTTTGGGGGTATAATCCTCTCCGAGTAGTCGACTTCGTCGTGTGGAGGGACCATGGACTCCAAGAGCCACATACTGGCAGAGCGGGTCGCCCTCGCGGGCATGATCCTGTGCTTCGTGGTGCTCGCCATCGTGGTCCAGCTGCTCGCTCACTGAACTGCCGGACACGTGTGCCGACGGCCCGCCTGTGCGGGCCGTCTTCCGTTAATGGGGTCGGCGCCGGCGCCCGACGAGGAACCGGCGTCTTCTCCGTCAGACGGCTTCGGCGAGCATCGCCGCCGGCTCGAACACCCGCACCTCGTGGACGGAGGAGTACGGGACCCCGAAGGCCTCGAAGATCTCCTGCAGGATGCGCCCGTCCGGTGAGTCCCACTCGCAGTAGGACATGCGGTTGGCGTCGGCCACGAAGCTGGCCCTCCAGACGACGGTCGAGGGCAGCTCGTCCCGTCGCGCGAGAAGCGCCCGGAGGTCCTCCTCCTTCAGTGCGACGGGGTGTACGGCGATGAAGCGTGGCATGGGGTGCCTCCTCCCCTTTGGCCTTTCACGGTCGATATGTACCCGTCGTCCAGGGGTGGGAGCGCCGTTGTGGGGCGCGGCGGCCGGGCGGAAGACGTCGAGACGCGCGACCCGGATCCGCCAGGCACGCGCGGCGCGGCCTTGACGGGAGCGCCCGCGGGCGCGGAGGATGCGCGGGTCGCTTGGGACGCAACGAGAAGGTGGTCCATGGGCCGGCCCCACGCATCGACGCTCGCCCCCGGCGAGCGGGAGTCCATCCGCGAGAAGACGCTGTGGGTGCTCGAGCACGTGGGAGTGTCCTTCCCGTCGGCACGTGCGCTCGACGTCCTCGAGCGCGGCGGCGCGGACGTAGACCGTGAACGCCGCCTCGCCCGGCTGCCGCGGGCGCTCGTGGAGCAGTGTCTGGCGACGGCGCCCGGCACCGTCCTGCTGGCCGGGCGCGACCCGGTGCACGACATCGAGCTCGGCACCGACCGGCCTCTCGTCTGCTGCGCCGACGGCGAGGGGACGCTGGTGGCCGACGACGCCACCGGCGAGATCCGCGACGCCACGGTCGACGACCTGCGCGACGTGTGCCGGCTGTACGACGCGCTGCCGGAGATCGACTTCCTGTGGACGTCGCTCTCGGCGCCGTCGCTCGATCCCGAGACGGCGCCGCTGGCGGTCGACGCCATCGCGCTGCGCGAGTCGTCCAAGCACCTGCAGAGCGTCTCGCCCAAGTCGCCGGACCAGGTGCCGCGGCTGGTCGCCATGCTGGAGGCCGCGGCCGGCGCCTCGCTCGACGAGCGCCCCATCTACTCCTTTCTGCACTGTACGGTGGCGCCGCTGCAACACGACCCCGAGATCACCGACGCGAGTCTCGACCTCGTGGCCAACGGCGCCACCATCTGCCTGACGTCGATGCCGCAGATGGGTTCCACGGCGCCGCTCAGCGTGGCCGGCCTTTCCATCGTCGTCCTGGCCGAGCTGCTCTCCGGCGTCGTGCTGTTCCAGCTCGCCAGGCCCGGCTGCCGGATCGTCGTCGAGCCCATGCCGGGCGGCACCGACATGCGCACCGGCCAGTACCTCGGCGGTGCGCCCGAAGTCGCGCTGGCGAACCTCGTCTGCGTCGAGCTCTGCCGCTCCTACGGGCTGCCGACCATCGGCAGCGGCAGCACCAACGACGCGCTGGGCGTGGACTACCAGGCGGGCACGGAGAACGTGTTCCTCTGGCTCTCGGTGGCTCTCGCCGGTGCGCACGGCCTCGTGGCGAGCTCGTTCGTGGGCGGCAGCCGCGTCCTCTCTCCGGCCAAGGTGCTGCTGGACGCCGACGCCATCGGCATGCTGCACCGCGTGCTGGGCGGCGTGCGCGTGGACGACGAGGCCGCCCTGCTCGCGGACATCGCCGAGGTGGGCCCCGGCGGCCACTTCCTCGGCCGGGACAGCACGCGGGCGAGGGCGCGCTCCGGGGAGCTCTTCGAGCCGCGCGCGTTCCGGCGCGGGCGCCTGGACGGCCGGCTGGACGCGGCGCTCGCGTCCGACGCCGGCGAGCGCGCCCGCCGCATACTGGACGCGCACGAGGTGACTCCGCTGCCCGACGACGCCGAGCGGCGGGTGGACGAGATCTTGCGGAGCTCGTCCACCTGACGCGCAGCGAGATCCGCGCCGACCTCGAGGCAGCGGGGGCCGAGGCCATCCTCAGGCGCGCGGAGGCCGAGGCCGCCCCACGCTGCCGTGCGGCCCGGCCGCCGCACCCGGCCGCTTAGGGAGCCGGCCCTGCCCGACTCCGGCCGGCCGGCCGACGGCGCTGCGTGGCCGCCGAAGCCGGAGTATTTGCGTCTTCTTCTGCGACGGCATAACGTCTGCCCACGCGGGCAGGACGACCGCCGGCCGGCCTGCGAGCCTCCGGGCAGCGCGGCCGGCCCGCGACCGACGACAGACAAGGGGAAGCCAGTGGCCGAGACGACTGCAAGCACACGCGGCACCGCCGACGCTCCGGAGGGGTGAGGGCCGTGGTCGAACTGCTGCCCGAGATCGCCCAGACGCGCAAGCTGACGCCGGCGGAGCGCGCCGCCGCCGGCAAGGCGGCGCGCAAGCAGGCGCCCCGCTCCGCGCACGCGCGGTGGGAGGCGCCCGCCGGCCGGCCGGACCCGGTCGGCCTGCTCGAGGAGCAGGGGGCCGACCGCGTCCTCGACCTGGTGCCCATCCGTTACGGACGCATGCTCGTCTCGCCCGGCACCTTCTACCGGGGCGGCGCGCTGCTGATGGCGTCGGACCTGGCCGGGTCGCCCGACTCCGGGCTCACGGCCCAGCTGTGCGGCGACGCCCATCTCATGAACTTCGGTCTGTACCAGTCGCCGGAGCGGCGGCTGGTCTTCGACATCAACGACTTCGACGAGACGCTGCCCGGGCCGTGGGAGTGGGACGTCAAGCGCCTCGCCGTGAGCTTCGAGATCGCGGCGCGCGACCACGGCTACGCCGCTCCGACGCGCCGCTCGATCGTCCTGCACTGCGTGCGCGCCTACCGTGAGGCGATGCTGGAGATGGCCGAGAAGCGCGCCATCGACCTCTGGTACACACGGCTCGACGCCGACCTCATCGCGAACCATGTGGCCTCGCTCGGCGGCAAGGACGCGAAGCGGATGGCCAAGGACATGTCGCGCGCGGAGATGAAGCACGACCTCCGCGCGCTCAGCCGCCTCACCACCGAGGTCGAGGGCAAGACGCGGCTGCGGAGCGACCCGCCGCTTCTCGTGCCCGCCCGCGAACTGCTCGAAGGGGACGAGCGGGCGCGCTTCACGCAGGCGCTGGAGGAGGCCCTGAACAGGTATCGGGAGACCCTGCCGAAGGACCGGCGAGCGGCGTATGACCTCTACCGCTACCGCGACATGGCGCGCAAGGTGGTCGGAGTCGGGAGCGTCGGCACGCGCGCCTGGGTGATCCTGTTCTTCGGCCGCGATGAGGGCGACCCGCTCTTCCTTCAGTCCAAGCAGGCGCAGGCCTCCGTGCTTGAGCGCTTCGTCGGGCGCAGCCGGTTCCGCTGCGCGGGGCGGCGCGTCGTCGAGGGCCAGCGGCTGATGCAGGCGGTCGGCGACATCCTGCTGGGCTGGTACGGCGTGACCGGGTTCGACGGCAAGCCCTACGACTTCTACGTCCGCCAGCTCTGGGACGGCAAGGGGTCGTTCAACGTCGCGGCGATGACCGAGGGCGCCTGGCACACCTACGCGATGATGTGCTCCTGGGTTCTGGCGCGCGCGCACGCGCGCTCGGGCGACCGCATCGCGATCGCTGCCTACCTCGGCGCCGGCGACGTCTTCGACCGCGCCGTCGCCGACTTCGCGGATGCCTACGCCGAGCAGAACCAGAGCGACTACGATGCGCTGCGCGAGGCGGTGGAGACTGGGCGGGTGACCGCGCAGTCAGGCGTGTAGCCCGACGCCGCGCGTCCGCGCGGACGACCGCGTTCGCGGCTCGCGCGTCGCGGGTAACGAACAGGCAGCAGCGTGCAGCGCGGCGGGGGCGCCGCGCGGGGGTGCGCCCTTCAGGCGCAGGTGGAGGCGAACGTCCGATGGCGTCGAGCGGGTACGAGTTGTCGAGGTTGATCGACCTGGACCGCGTGCAGCGTCTCTGCGACAGCCTCTCCCAAGCCTTCGACGTCACCCTCGCCGTCCTCGATCTCTCGGGCAACATCCTCATCGCCACCGGGTGGCAGGACATCTGTACGCGCTTCCATCGCGAGCATCCCGAGACGCTGCGCGGGTGCCTGGAGAGCGACCTGCAGATCAACCAGCGCCTCGTCCAGGGCATGGATGCGAGCGAGCACTATGCCTACCAGTGCAGCAACGGCCTCTGGGACGTCGCCTTCCCGCTGGTCGTGGGCGGCGAGCACGTCGCCAACGTCTACACAGGGCAGTTCTTCTTCGAGGACGACAACATCGATCGGGAGGCGTTCGCCGAGCGGGCGCGACGTCTCGGACTCGACGTGGACGCGTATCTCGAAGCGCTGGATCGGGTCCCGGTGATCACCCAGGCCCGCCTGCACAAGACGATAGCGTTTCTCTCCGACTTCGTCGGCATGCTCGGAGAGCTGGGCCTCGTCGGTCTGCAGCACGAGCAGAAGCATGCGCTGCTCCTCGAGAGCGAACAGCGCTACCGGCGCCTGTTCGACAACGCCGCGGAGGGCCTCACCGTCTTCCGCGTGGAGCGGGATGCCGGCGGCGAGGTCCAGGATCTGGTCATCGCCGACATCAATCCGACGCAGGCCAAGCGGACCATGGTCTTCCGCGAAGGGCTGCTCGGGCTGCGCTTCAGCGAGTGCGATTCGGGCGACGAGCGGCTGCGCGCCTACTTCGATGTCGTCATGGGAGCTGTCGCCGCCGGCCAGCCGGCGCGCTGCGAGGTGTACCTGAGGCAGCAAGGGGCCTACGAACTCCTGTCGGCGTATCCGGCGGCGGACGACCTGTGGGTGGTCTCGGCGACAGACGTCACCGACCTGCGCGAGGCCGAGCGGGCGCTGCGCCGGCAGGAGGAGAACATCCGGCACGCCTACGTCGACGTCCTCGACGCGGTCACCGGCGGCAAGCTCATCCTCCTCACGGACGAGCAGCTCTCCGATGAGCTGGGGACTCCTCTCGGCCAGCAGATGGTGTTCGGCGCACCGGCGCAGCTGGCGGCGGCGCGCCGCGCGATCGTCCGCGCCGCCGACACGTGCTTCCCGGGACGCATCCGTCACACCGACCTGCTGAGCACGGTCGGTGAGGCGCTCGACAACGCGCTCAAGCACGCGCGAGGGGGCGCCTACCAGGTCTTCGCCAGGGGCGACCATCTTCAGGTGGCGATCGCCGACGACGGCCCGGGGATCGACTTCAGGACGCTGCCCCGGGCCACGCTCGTGCCGGGCTTCTCCACCGCGGCGAGCCTCGGCATGGGGTTCACCATCATGCTGCAGCTCTGCGAGCGGGTGCTGCTGAGCACGCGTCCGGGCAGGACCGTGGTCGTGCTGGAGTTCGCCGCGTCGCGGGAGCCGGCGCTGCAGGGCGCCGCGTCCGACGCGACGAGTTAGCCGGACGGTCGCGGCGTCGCGGTGTGGTCAGCCGGCGGCGTCGAGCACGTCGTGCGCCGGCTCGTCCCCGACTTCGTGGATCGTGGCGAGCAGCGAGTCCGGCGGGTCGCCCAAGGTGCAGCAGGCGGCGGCTCCGGTGGCGTGCGCGCGGTTCCTCTCCTGTGCCGTGCTCAGGATGATGACCGGGGTGGGATCCTCTCGCTGCATCAGGTCGGTGACCATCTGACCGGCCGCCGCGGCGCCCAGGCGCCAGTCCACGACGACGACGTCGGGGCGCACAGCGTCGGTCTGCTGCAGGAGGTGATCGAAGTCGTCGACGACGTCGATGACGTCGATCCGTCGCTCCGAGAGGAACAGGGAGAGCGCGTGCCCGAGATCGGGGCGGTCGGTAGCGAGCAGGACGCGCATGCCGCCCTCCTTCCGATCGGGATGCTCATGAGGAGCACGAACGAGTCAATCATCGCGCGCGGCGAGAGGGCGACGCTAGGGGCATGTGACGTATCCCGGACCTCGACAAAGGTCATACGTCGGGGGGGCAGTCGGGCTCAGTCCAGCCCGTGCTTCATGGCGATGGCGGCGGCCGTGGTGCGGTTGGGGGCTCCCAGCTTGGAGAGGATGTTGCTGACGTGCAGGCGGACGGTCCCGACGCTCAAGGTGAGGTCGTCGGCGATCTCCTTGTTGCTCATGCCCGCGGCGAGGAGCCGGAGGACTTCCCGCTCGCGAGCGGTGAGCTCCTTGCCGATCTCGTCGTCTTGCCGGCGGGCCATCAGCGCCCTCATGGCGCTGCTGTCGATCGTGCCTCTGCCTTCCACGGCGTCCCGGATGGCCTGGGTCAGGGCGTCGGGTCGCGCGTCCTTGAGGATGTAGCTGATCGCCCCCGCGTCGAGCGCCTTCTCGACGTAGTCCTGGTCGACGAAGCTGGTGAGGGCGATGATGCGCGTCTCGGGGAACGCCGCCGTGATCTCCGCCGTGGCCTCGGGGCCGTCCATGACCGGCATCATGACGTCCATGAGGATCACGTCGGGCCGGACGGCCGGGCACAGGTCCACGGCCTCGGCGCCGTCCGCGGCCTCGCCCACCACGGTGATGTCGCCGCACGTGGACAGCAGCACCTTGAGGCCTTCGCGGACCATCTGGTGGTCGTCCACGATCATGACGCGGATGTCGGCGTTCTCGGTCACGCTCCCATTCTGTCCAGTGGACGCTCGTCTGAAGCGGTCTGCAGCCACGCCGCGCGGATCGTGGTCCCTTCGCCGGGCCCGCTCTCCACGCTCAGCGTACCGGCGACGCGCTCCAGGCGCTCGCTCATGATGTGCAGGCCCATGTGGCCGCTCGGCACCGTGGCCGGGTCGAAGCCCCTGCCGTCGTCGTGCACCGTGAGCGTGGCTCCGCCGTCGACGGCGCGCACGCGCGCGGTCACGGTGGACGCGCGCGCGTGCTTGGCGACGTTGCTGAACGCCTCCTGCGTCACCCGGTAGAAGGCGATCTTGACGCCGGACGGCAGGTCGATGTCGGCGACCTCGATGTCCACGTCGATCTGCGTCTGTCCGGCGAGCGCGTCGCCGAGGCGCTCGACCAGCGCGTCGAGCGGCGCCGTCTGGAGCGCGGCAGGACGCAGCTCGAACAGCAGCGTGCGCATCTCCGCCAGGGCCGCGCGGACCAGCCTGCGCAGGTGCTCGAGGTTGCGCTCGCCCTCCTCGGGGTCGCGCTCCCACACGGCCGGCAGCGCCTCGGCGATGAGGGAGGCGCTGTACAGGCTCTGGGTCACCGCGTCATGAAGGTCCCGGGCGAGCGCCTGACGCTCCTCCGCGGCCGCCTGTCTCGTCTCTTGCCGGTGCAGCCGGTCGATCTCGATGACGGCGGCCAGTGCGTCGCCGAGGGTCCCGGCCAGTTGCAGGTCCTCGTCCGAGAACGGGCCGGTGTCCGCGCCCCGCGCGATGACGAGGGCGCCCGTCGGGCCCGAGGTCCCCGTGAGCGGCGCCGCGAGCACGCTGCCGATGCCGTCCGCCTCGGCTTCGGCGCGCAGCTCGTCGGGCAGGCCGGGCCAGGAGGCGACGTCGCCGGCCGTCAGCGCCTGGTCGCGCACGGTGGCGTCGCAGACGGCGAGGTCCAGCGAGGTGAGCGGCTGGACGTCGGCTTCCCCTCCGGAGTCCGCCGCGGAAGCGGCCTCGGGCGCGGCGAGGTCCGCGTCCGCCTCGTAGTCCCTCAGCAGGCGCACGCGGGCGTAGCGAGCCTTGAAGAGCCTGGCGATGGCGCTGGTGGCTTCGTCGAGCGCCTCCCCGCGCGCCGTCCGGCCTCCGAGGAGCTGCGCCATGCGCTGCAGCGCGTCCAGCTCCTCCATGCGGCGCTGCAGCACCTCTTCCGTCGCGCGCCGCTCCTCCGTCTCGCGCGCCAGCTCCGCGTGGGCCTCGTCGAGCTGGCGCACGCGCTCCTCGACGAGCTCGTCCATGTGCGTGCGATACAACTGCAACTCCGTCTCCACCTGCAGGGACTCGCGCCGCAGCGACAGACTCACGGCGATGATCACCACGGCGAAGGCGACCTGGGAGAGGTACAGGGTGTTGAAGGTGATGACCACGCGGTGCTCGATGATCGCGTCGAACATCGTCGCGACGGCGAGCAGGGCGGTCATCAGGCCGAGGTGGTGGGCGTGGGCCCGTCCGGGGTGGCGATAGACACGATAGACCGCGTAACACAGGAACCCGAAGGCGACGAGGGTGAGCGCGTCGGTCACGTTCTGGAGGACGTGCGGCGAGGACTGGGTCATGACCATCACGGAGCCGCCCATGGCTTGCGTCTCCATGAGACCGCCCTTCTGCTCGTGGAGGATCCCCCGCGGCAGCACGACGTTGACGATCAGCGTGAAGGCGAAGCCCGCGGTGAGCGCGAGCAGAAACACTCTCGGCCGCGCATCCGCGAGGAAGGCGACGAACCAGACGATCGCCACCGTCCACACCACGGTCGCGGGGAAGTACGCCCACTTCATGACCGCGATGTGCAGGTCGATGTCCGTGATGACGTAGAGGGCGAGCACCGAGAGCGCGCCCGTGGCCGCCGCGGCGGCGGCGACGGCGAAGGCGATGCGGGCGCGGTCGCGCGGCCGCCGGGCGAAGCCGACGAAGCCGTGCGTCAGGGCCGCGAGGATGCCGATCCCCGCCGCCACGCCCATCAGCGTCTGCGGAAGATTCACCGTGCCACCTCGGCCGGCGCCGACCACGGCGAGAACCCGGCCGCCGACTCCGCACGCACGCGGTAGAAGCTCGTGCGACCGGCCGGCGCGGAGTCGTCGGTGAAGGTAGTGGCGCCGGCCGCTGCTGTGAACGTCGCCGATCCGCTGCTGAAGCCCTCGTCGTCGGCGCGCTCCACCACGAAGCCGACCGCCGGCGGCGGGAAGATCGGCGCCGACCACGTGAGCGTCACCGAGGAGTCCTCTCCCGCGCGTCGCGGTGAGGTCCCGGGGAGCCGTCGGGCTGCCCTGCACGACCAGCGGCCGCGCCATGTGGCTCTCCTGCCCGCCGGGCAGGTGGACGCTCCAGTACGCCTCCCAGCTGAAGTCGGCGGCCTGGTTGACGACGGTGTCCGGGGCCGCGGTGAGCTCGTCCAGCTCGGTGAAGCCCCCGGTGGCATCCAGCGGCCGCGTCACGTCGAACGGCCGCTCGACGGCTTCGAGCTTGAACGGCACCTTGGGGAGCACCGGACGCAAGGCGATGAGGACCGACTCCAGCGGATCGATGCGCAGCGTGTCCTTCCAGCCCAGCTCTCCGGGGTCGGGCGGGCGCGCGTCGCCGTCGCGCCGGGCGCGCGCCAGCACCTGCACGTTGAAGGCCCCGAAGGCGATGCTGTGCGACTCCGTGCCGTCGTGCGTGATGCGCCACACCTGGGTGCCGTCGCCGAGCTGTGGCGCTTCGGCGCGCTCCGCGACGGCGAGGTACTCGGTGGCGGGGTCGATCGCGGAGTAGGGCACGGACGTCCGCACGCCGGTGGCGGAGAGCGGCGCGTCCACGCCCAGGGTCGCCGTCTTGCGTCCGTAGTCGGGATCGAACAGCTCGCTCACCATCTTGCCCTGCACCGGCAGCGTGAGCCGGTAGTCGCGTGCCAGAGGCGTGAACGACAGGGTGCCGTCCTTCTCGAGCGCGACCTCGGGGGCGGCCGCGCCGCCGTAGACGGCGGCGTAGGCGGCCTCGGGCACGAGGATCGGGTCCTGGGAGGCGGCGAAGGCGGCCGGCAGGGCGCGCTGCAGCCGCTTGAGGTCGAAGGCCGGGGAGGCGTCGCCTTCGACCTGGAACTGGAGGATCGTGCGCGTGTTGGGTCCGTAGCCGGCGACGGTGCTCGGCGCGCCGCCGATCACGGTGAGGTCCTCGTCGCCGGTGTAGTAGTCGAGGCGGCTGTCGCCCAGCGGCGCCGGCGCCGGGGCGTCGTTGTAGAGGATCAGCTTGGAGCCGCTCGGCACCTGCGAGAAGTCGACGATCACGTCGGCCCGCTCGCCCGGAGCCAGGTAGAGCGTCTTGAAGGTGACGCCGACGACCGTGGGGCCGCCCATCCCGGCCTCGGAGGGCGCCTTGAGCTCGAGGCCTATCGGCGTGTTCGGGAGTCGCACGGCCCGCGGGAGGAGGCCGCCGTCGTTGCCGATCTGGACCATGGTGGGGCCGACGGCGTTCGGATCGGGCACGCCTCCGGGGCGGCCGTCCGTCGGCCAGCCCACCGGCTGGCCGCCGGTGGCAGAGCCGACCGCCGGCAGCATCGACACGTCACCGGAGGCGGCCTGCAGCTCCGGCCTGCCGCCGGGACCTGTCTCGGTGATCCTGTCCGACAGCGCGTAGTAGAGCTGGAGGTTCAGCGACCGGTCTCCGCAGGCGTTCAGGATGCGCAACCGGTAGGCCTTGCGTCCGACCTCGACGTAGGGATACGCGGTGCCGTTGACGAGCATGGTGTCGAAGAACGCGTTCGGGACGACCGAGGGATTCGGCGTCCCCGGGTTCTCCTTGGGCTGGGAGGCCACGCTCCCGAAGAGGGGGTTGGGGACCGGACCGTTCTCGGTGAGGTCGTAGCCCGTCCAGTACCAGGGGAGGTAGTCCCAGCGACCCTTCGCGTTGAGCCCGAGCTTGGTCCTGTCGCTCGAGTTCTGGTCCGGCATGTACACGTGCGGGTACCACAGCGCGCCGAGACCTCCCCAGTGAGCGACGTCCCAGGTCGGGTCCTGCGCCGCGAGCTGCTCGCGGTCGGGCACGAACGTCTTGTCCTCGATGATGAGCGGCAGTTCGGCGGCCGGGACGGTGCCGGCCTCGACCGGCGCGTCGATCGCCCGGCTCGACGCCGGCTTCCCGGCGTTGCCGGCGACCAGCTCGTCTTCGACGGGGTCGCCGATCAAGTACGGCGCCGCCGCGCCCGCGTACACGCTGAGGCGCGTGAGGCCGTAGGTGTCGTCGTGCAGGTACAGGAAGCGGGCGCTCTGGTCGTTGGGGAAGTAGAGCGTCGTCGCGCCCGGGCCCGGGTCGTTGGTGGCCCCGGGCGTGCCCTCGTCGACCGGCGCGCCCCGGGCGTCGAACCACATGTCCGGGACGTAGGCGAGACTGGGGCCGGCCTTGTAGGGCGAGCGCTCGCCGGCCGGCGCCACCCACTGGTACTGCGAACCGCCGCTGATCCAGGGCGTGATCCCGCCCTGCAGGTGCAGCGACGCCCGGTTCTGCGGATACGTCTCGTCGCCGCCGAGCGGGCCGGCGCCGGCGCCGGTGATCGTCGTGTCCACCGGCAGGAAGAGCTTGCCGCCCTCGCCGGCCGGCAGCTGGTTGACGAACTTGATGCGCACGGGACGGCCGCGGCGCGCCTCGATCAGCGGCCCGAAGTAGTGGATGGGCGCCGGCTCCACCGTGTTGCGCCCGTTCGCGTCGGTCCCGCTGTTCAGCTGCACGTAGCCGCGCAGCCGGGTGCCCGGCAGGTCGCGGTGCAGCTTCTCCGCGAACTCGCGCACGGCGATCTCGTAGTAGTCCGAGCCGGGATAGCTGATCGTGTCCGGCACGGCGACCGGGATGTACTGGCCGAGGTCGTTGGCGGCCGCCGCCCCGACGCCGGGCAGCGAGTCGACGAACTTGCGGAGGAGCGGACTGAGGGCCCAGTTGGGGCTCCCGCCGAAGTAGTCGGGGGTGGCGAGCGGGTCGAGCTTCGGCGCTGCGGGAGCCGGCTTGCCGGCCGACTTCTGCGCGTCCCGGGACGCCGCATTGAACCGGTCCGCCTGCGTGGGCCGGCCGGCCATCATCGCCACGAGGTCGCGGCTCGTGTAGGAGATGGCCCCGTTGGTGACGCCGGCGTCGGAGCTCGCGGCGCCGCCCGGCGCGACGCCGGCCTGCGGCGCGTCGCCGCCGTCGCTGCCGCCGCAGGCCCCGAAGGCCAGCGCGGCCGCAGCCATCGTCACCAGCGCGGCCAGGGCCGCGCCTCCCCTGAAGAGCCGGCGTCTCAGACCGTCCTCCTTGCCCACGCCGAGTGTCCCTCTCGCGCCGCCCGCCGGATGGACGCTGAACGGGTTTGGTGCGCGGACGAGCTCCCATAGCTTACAATGTCGGGGCATGCGGGGCGGCTGTGCCGGCGTCCCGTTCCGCTCGTCAGGGCAAGGGAGCTACGTGAAGGTTCTGGCCGTCCTCATCGTCATCGTCGCGCTGGTCATCATCATCGTGCCGCAGTTCACCAACTGCGAGTACGGCGAGGACAGGGCCGCCACGGAGACCATCACGATCACCACCGTCGGCAGCGCGGCGACCGGCCAGGACGCCGGCACGTCGAGCACCATGGGCGGCGCGCGAGGCCGCGGCGTCGCTGCCCTACAGGATGATGAAGTGCTTCTGGTCGGCGCGCGCGGAGCTCATCGCCGGCATCCCCCTCCTCGTCGTCGGCGCGCTGCTCCTGTTCGCGCGGCGCAAGGAGACGATGCGGGTGCTGGGCATCGTCTCGATCGTCGTCGGCGTCCTCACGATCCTCATCCCGACCACGATCGTCGGGACGTGCGCCAACACCATGATGGTCTGCAACACCGAGATGAAACCGACGCTGCTCGTCGCGGGAGGCATCACCGTCGCCCTCGGCATCGCCGTACTCGTCGTGGGCGAGATGAAGCGCGAGAGCGGCAGCGGCGGCGTGGCGCCCGCGTGACCGTGAGGCGGTCGTCCTGAAGCCGCGCAGCCTGTTCAGGCTCGCCCTCACGGGGATCTCCAGCAACCCGCTGCGCAGCTGGCTCGTGGCGGGCTGCGCCCTGCTGGTCGCCGCCATGGTCCTCTCGACGGTGCTCATCTCGCGCGGCGGCGAGGAGAGCCTGCGCCTGGCGCGGGAGCGGCTGGGCGCGGACGTCGTCGTCGTCCCGCGCGGCTCCGTGACCGGCATCGAGGGCGCGCTGCTGCTCGGCAACGCGACCAACACCTACATGCCTCGCGGCGTCGTGGAGAGCATCGCCCGGGTGCCCGGCGTGGCCATCGCCTCGCCGCAGCTCTACCTGACGTCGATGGCCAACTCCTCGTGCTGCTCGGTGTCGCTGATGTTCATGTTCGCGTTCGACCCCGTGACCGACTTCACCGTCGAGCCGTGGCTCAGGGACGAGCTCGGCCACGACCTCGGCCAGGGTCAGGCGGTGGGCGGCTCGAAGGTCTTCGTCCCCGACGGCCAGGACAAGATCAAGCTCTACGGCTACGACTTCGACCTCGTCGGCAACCTCGAGCCGACCGGCACCAATCTCGACCAGAGCCTCTTCATGACCTTCCCGACGGCGTTCGACATGGAGAAGGTCTCGCAGACCAAGGCGAAGATGCCGCTGAAGAACCTCGAGGGCAACGTGTCGTCGGTGATGGTGAGGGTGGATCCCGGCGCCGACCGCAACGAGGTCGCCAAGGCGATCACGGCGGCCGTCCCCGAGGTCCAGGCCGTGCCGGCCGCCGAGATGTTCGGCTCCTACGGCGCGCAGATCTCGGGCGTGCTGCGCACGATGGTCGTCATCGTGGTGCTCACCGTCGTGCTTTCGCTGGCGCTCATGGCGGTCATCTTCTGGATGTCGGTGCACGAGCGGCGCCGGCAGATCGGCGTCTTGCGCGCCCTCGGCGCGACGCAGCGCTTCGTGCTGCTGGCGTACATGACCGAGGCCGCCCTGCTCGCACTGGCGGGCGGCCTGGTCGGCGTCGTGCTGGCGGCGGTCGTCATGTACTTCTTCCACGACCTGCTCGTCTCGGCGCTGGGCTTCACGATCCTGCTGCCGTCGTTCATCAGCATGATCGGCCTCATCGTCGTCGGCCTGCTGATCGCCCTGGTCGTCGCCGCCGCGGCGGCGTTCGTCCCGGCGCTGCGGGCCTCTCGCCAGGAACCGGCCGTCTCGATGAGGGAGTAGCAGCATGACGGCAGTAGCTCTGCGCGGGATCGGCAAGTCCTACGGCGGCGACGGCGCCGCGACCTTCGCCGCCCTGCGCGACGTCGACCTCGACATCGAGGTCAACGACTACCTCGTCATCACCGGGCGGTCCGGCTGCGGCAAGACGACGCTGCTGAACATCGCCGCCGGCCTGGCCAAGCCGAGCCGCGGCACGGTGACCGTCGGCGGCGTCGACCTGTGGGCCATGAGCGACGCCGAGCGCAGCAGCCTGCGCAACCGCACCATGGGCTTCGTCTTCCAGTTCCCGAGCCTGATCCCGGGCCTCTCGCTCGAGCAGAACGTCATGCTCCCCCTGGAGTTCAGCCACGAGGAGCACGCCGACGCCCGCGAGCGGGCGCGCGACCTGCTCGACATGGTCGGGCTCGGCGATCGCATGGCCGCCCTGCCGCGCGAGCTCTCGGCCGGGCAGCAGCAGCGGGTGGTCATCGCTCGCGCGCTCATCAACCGCCCCACCCTGCTGCTGGCCGACGAGCCGAGCAGCGACCTCGACCAGGACACCGAGGCGGAGATCATGGAGATCTTCCGCCGCATCCACGCCGAGCAGAGCCTGACCATCATGATGGTCACCCACGCCCGGAACCTCATCGCCTACGGCACCCGGCACCTCGAGATGGCCGACGGGACGGTGCGCGAGGACACGGAGCACGCGGAGAGCAACGGCGCTGTGTGATCCGGGGGGCTCTTCCGGGCCTATGCTTTATGTCTAGTCAGGAACAGGCCTAACAGCCGTGTTCCGCCGTGCTCGAAACCGGTCAGAATAGGGACGGATTCCTCCGCGACCGGGGCGGCCGCGTCTTGGCGACGCCGCTCGCGGAGGTGAAAGAGGCTGAAAGCGGGCCACGGGGTGCTTGTTCGCTCGGGCCCGCGTTCGACTGACTAGTCGGGGATGCAAGCGTAGGGGAAGGGGTTCTGATGGCTGCTCAAGTCATGCGGAGGATGTCACTGGCCAAGGCCAGCATCCTGGTCTTCGTGCTGGTGGCGCTGCTCACCACACTCTTCATGGTCAAGATGACCCAGGGCGAGGCCGCGCCTGGCTCGGCCACCGACGCCACGGCGGTACCGCACTACTTCGGGCCCGTGGCCGAACTGGGCCCTGAGCCCGACTCACGACGCCGGACGCGCCGGTCACCATCGCCGGTGACGGCACCGGCGCGACGGCGACGGCCACGGTCGGCGGCAACGGCGCCATCACCGGCATCACCGTCACCAACCCCGGCAGCGGCTACACCGACGGCCACGGTCGAACATCGGCGGCACGCGGGCACGGGAGCCGCCGCGACCGCGGTCATCACCAACAGCGGCGCGGTCACCGCTGTGACCGTCGGCGCCGCCGGCTCCGGCTACGTCAAGCCCACCGTCTCCTTCTCCGGCGGCGGCGCCACGACGGCCGCGACGGCGACCGCCTACGGCGGCGTCAACGCGATCACCGTCGCCAACGCCGGCACCGGCTACACCGTTCCCGACGGTCGACTTCGACATGCCGGACGACCCCAACGGCACGCAAGGCCGCCGCCCACGCCACCATGGACGCCAACGGCGCCGATCACCGGCATCGTCATCGACAATCCCGGCTCCGGCTACGCCACGGCGCCGAACATCGTCATCCGCGACGGCACACTGATGGACCCGATCGTGAACGGCGGCGCCGGAGCCTCGGCGACCTGCACGCTCAGGATCCTCAGCGTCGGCGTCGACACCGGCGGCGCCGGCTACACGTCGGCCCCCACGGTGACTTCGGCGACGCGCAGGGCAACGGTACCGGGGCGACCGCCACGGCGGCCGTCGACAACGGCACCATCTCCGCGATCAACGTCACCACCCCCGGCTCCGGCTACGTCACCGGCGGCGGCATCCGCAAGTTCGTCGACGACCTGCCCGGGCTCTGCGACCCTTCCGTCCCCGGCAGCTGCCCCACTACCTGACGAGCCCCGACGCCAAGTACATCCCCCTCGGCGTGCCGGAGCAGAAGAACTACAACGACCCCAACGGCAAGCCCATCAAGGCCGACGAGTACCAGATCGGCCTCGTGCAGTACCGCACCAAGTTCTCGTCCGATCTGCCGGCCACGCTGGTGCGCGGCTACGTGCAGCTCGAGACGGCGGCCAACGCCGCGATCAGCCAGCACTACCCGCTGACCAACGAGCTGCTCGACGGCACCAAGGTGCCGATCATGAAGGCCGACGGCGTCACGCAGTGGCTCGGCGTGACCCCGCCGCAGTGGCTCGGCCCGACCCTCGCGGCCACCAAGGACAAGCCGGTCCGCGTGGTCTTCCGCAACCTCCTGCCCACCGGCTCGAACGGCGATCTCTTCCTGCCGGTCGACACCACGCTCATGGGCTCGGGCGAGGGCCCGTCGATGACGGCGCCCGCGCCGGTCAACAACGGCTCGGTGCTCGGACACGGTGCGCAACCCGCTCTGCACCGACACCCCGCAGAACGTCAACTGCTTCAAGCAGAACCGCGCCACGCTGCACCTTCACGGCGGCACGACCCCGTGGATCAGCGACGGCACGCCGCACCAGTGGATCACGCCGGCCAACGAGACCACGGCGTGGCCGCAGGGCGTGAGCGTCCGCGACGTGCCCGACATGACCCCGGTGGACGTCCCCAACGACGGCGTCCAGACCTTCTACTACACCAACCAGCAGAGCGCGCGGCTGCTCTTCTACCACGACCACGCCTGGGGCATCACGCGCCTCAACGTCTACGTGGGTGAGGCGGCCGGCTACCTGATCAGCGACGACACCGAGAAGAAGCTGATCGCCACCGGCACCATCCCGGGCGCGGCGGACACCGTCCCGCTGGTCGTCCAGGACCGCACGTTCGTGCCTCAGGACGCGCAGATGTTCGACCAGGGCACCGGCGCCATCAAGACCTACGGCGAGGACCCGACCTGGAACAAGGCCAAGTGGGGCGGCTACGGCAACTTCTGGTACCACCACGTGTACATGCCGGCGCAGAACCCCGGCGACCCCGGCGGCATGAGCGCCTACGGCCGCTGGATGTACGGCCCGTGGTTCTGGCCGCCGGCGGCCGGGCACCGTCTACGGACCCATCGACAACCCGTACTACGACCCGAACTGCAAGCTCGGCGACCCGGCGACCTGGCAGTACCAGACCGACCCGTTCTGCGAGCCGCAGAAGATCCCGGGCACGCCGAACATCTCGGCCGGCATGGAGCAGTTCAACGACACGCCGATCGTGAACGGCATCGCCTACCCGCAGGTCACGCTGCAGCCGAAGACCTATCGGTTCCGCATGCTCAACGCGGCCAACGACCGCTTCTTCAACTTCCAGTGGTACGTGGCCGACCCGACGACCGCGAGCACCGGTCTCAACGCGAACGTCAGCCGATCGGCGGCACCGAGGTCGCGCTCGACCCGACCCTGCTGGCGCAGGCGCAGACCGACCCGGTCGTCTTCCCGACGCCGGTCCACAACGCATCGACCAACGGCCCTGACTGGATCCAGATCGGCACCGAGGGCGGCTTCCTGCCGGCCCCGACCGTCGTGGACGGCCAGCAGGAGACCACCTGGATCACCGACCCGACGCGCTTCGACGTCGGCAACGTCGACCTGCACTCGCTGCTGCTGGCGCCCGCCGAGCGGGCCGACGTGATCGTCGACTTCTCCAAGTACGCCGGCAAGACGCTGATCCTGTACAACGACGCACCCGCGGCGTTCCCGGCGCGCGTGCCGTCCTACGACTACTACACGGGCGCGCCGGACCAGAGCCCGGTGGGCGCCGCGGCGATCCTGCCCGGCTACGGCCCGAACACCCGCACCATCATGCAGGTGAAGATCGCCAACGCGGCGCCGGCGGCGGCATTCAACCTGCCCAAGCTGCAGACCGCCTTCGGCCACAAGAGCGACGGCTCCGGCGTGTTCGAGTCGGGCCAGCACCCGATCATCGTCGGCCAGGCCGCCTACAACTCGGCCTACGGCACCAGCTTCAGCGCCGGCAGCAACTGCAACCCGGTGCCGAACAGCGCCAACCCGACGTTCCAGATCTGCGACGGCTTCGTGCGCGTCAACGACACCATGAGCTTCGGCTTCAACACGCTGAAGAAGCCGGTGACGAAGACGATCATGCCGCTGCAGCCCAAGGCCATCCACGACGAGATGAACTCGAGCACGTTCGACGAGTTCGGGCGTATGCAGGCCAACATCGGGGTCACGGCGCAGCCTCCGACACCGGCTGCCCTGAACCTCACCCTGTACCCCTACGTCAACCCGTCGACGGAGAACATCAACGGCACCAACCTGCCCAAGGCGTCCGTCACCTACGACGCCAACGGCAACCCGGTGAGCGACGTCAAGATGGAGCCGATCACCGACGCCAACGACGGCACGCAGATCTGGCGCATCACCCACAACGGCGTGGACACGCACCCGATCCACTTCCACCTCTACGACGTCCAGATGCTCAACCGGGTCACGTGGGACAACATCATCATCCCGACCGAGCCGAGCGAGCTGGGCTGGAAGGACACCATCCGCGTCAGCCCGCTGGAGGACACCATCGTCGCCCTGCGGGCGCTCGTGCCGCAGGTGCCGTTCGAGGTGCCCAACGCGATCCGCAACCTGAACCCGATGATGCCGGCCGGAGCGACGAACCTCTTCAACAACATCGACCCGCAGGGCAATCCGACGGCGGCCATCACCAACCAGCTCGTCAACTACGGCTGGGAGTACGTGTGGCACTGCCACATCCTGAGCCATGAAGAGATGGACATGATGCGGCCGCAGTCCCTGGTGCTCCCGCCGGTCGCGCCGAGCGGCCTCACCAACACGCTCAGCGGCACCGGTACCACCCGGCGGGCCGTGCTGACCTGGAACGACAACTCCATCACGGAGACGAACTTCCAGGTGCAGCGCTCGACCAACCTCGGCGCCAGCTGGACCACCATCACGACGATCCAGTCGCCGCTGAACGCGCCCAACACCCACCAGACGCGGACCTACACCGACCCGTCGACGTTCAACCCGACCACGACGACGCGCTACTACCGCGTGCTCGCCAACAACACCGTCGGGTACGTGGCCGACACGGCGTACCCGCAGATGACGGCCACGTCCAACTCCAACACCCGCGTCGTCGGCCCGAGCTTCAACATCATCGCCAGCGCCGGCGCCGGCGGCACGATCTCGCCGATCGGCACGGTGACGGTGGGTAGAGGCGGCAGCCAGACGTTCACGATCACGCCGAACGCCAACTTCCGCCGCGCCACCGTCCTGATCGACGGCGTGAACAACGCCACGGCGGTCTCGACCGGCACCTACACGTTCACCAACGTGCAGGCCCCGCACACCATCAGCGTCGACGTTCACGCAGAGTGCGGCCACCATCACCTCGAGTGCCGGGACCGGCGGTACCATCTCGCCGAACGGCACGCAGACGGTGGCGATCGGCGGCAGCCAGACGTACACGATCACGCCGAACCACGGCTACGTCCGCGCCGACGTGCTGGTGGACGGCACCAACGCCAGCTGCGGTGACGTCCGGCACGTACACGTTCACCAGCGTGGTGGCGAACCACACCATCGTGGCGACGTTTGTCCCGACACTGCCTACGAGCCTTACTGTGACTGCCCCGAACGGCGGCGAGAGCTGGGCTCCAAGTTCACAGCATGTCCTCTCCTGGAGCCTCAACACTCCAGCGGCGACCGGCGGCTTCCAACTCTGGGTCGTCAACAGCGCCAACACCTACTACTACGTCGGCTCCATGGCCGCCGCCCCGACGGTCACGAACTACAACCTCGGCTGGACGGTCAACGTGCCGGTTGCGAATGACTACAGGCTGGCCGTCTACTACCAGCCCGACGTGACTGCTTGGAACTTCACACTGAGCGACATGAGCGACGCTGCTTTCGCGGTCGGGGCAACTGCGACAGTCGTCACCGTCACTGCCCCAAACGGCGGCGAGAGCTGGGCTCTCGGTACGCCTCAGAACCTTACATGGAGCGTGAACACCCCGGTACTGACCGGCGACTTCCAGCTCTGGGTCTTCGACAGCACCAACACCTACTACTACATCGGCTCCCAGGCCGTCGATCCGACGCTCACGAACTACAGCCTCGGCTGGACCGTTGGGCGGCGTGCCTGCCGGAAACGGCTACCGTCTGGCGGTCTACTACCGACCCGACCCGCTCTTCTGGAGCTTCACAGCGAACGGTGCTAGTACCTTGCCTTTCGCGGTTACGCCCTAAGGCAGCGCGATCGCCTAGCGGCCCGGCTCTTAGTCCAATCGCCACTAGGCGAAGCAACACACGACCGGCGGGGCCCGTTCTCGAGAGCGGGCCCCGCCTCTTGTGGCTTTCGCGCGTCGCACGAGGAGCGCGCGGAGTACAATGTCGAGCGCTGGAAGGTCCGAAGAAGGGAGCAGTGGATGGCGCGGCATACCCGAAGGTCGCTTCTTCGGTCTGTCTTGCGGCGGACTGGCTTCAAGACCTTTTTCGGCGCGCAGTCCGCTGACCGAGTTCCACTCGATCCACTACTTGCTGCACAACGCACGCCGGCTGGAGCATCTCGCCAGCCTGCGCATTCCTGTCGCGGGGCTAACGGTGCTCGAGGTGGGAGCCGGGGTCTGAGAGGGTTGATTCGCACTACTACATCGACAGGGGATGCGAGGTCACCATAACTGAGATACGACAGGAGAACCTTCAGCTATCTCGAAAATCGTTTCCCGCGCGCGGTTCGATATCTCGATATGGAGCACCCGCGACCGATAGCCGGTGCTCCCTCGACGTTCTCCACTGCTACGGCCTGCTCTACCACCTGAGCAATCCCGCTGAGGCGCTTCAGTTCCTTCGCGCCTGCTGCAAAGGATTGCTCCTCCTCGAGACAATCGTGTCTCCTGAGAGCGGAGCTCCTGAGCCCATGCTTGTCCGCGAGTTGGAGCGGAATCCGACGCAAGCGGCCTCAGGGAGGGGTAGCAGGCCGACGAGAGGGCAGTGGGTGTTCGATGAGCTCACAAGCCTCTTCGACCACGTGTATGTCCCGCTCACGCAACCGAATCACGAGGAATTCCCACTAGACTGGAGGGCTCCCCAGGTGAAAGGCCGCGGCATTGCTCGGGCAGTACTTCATCGCGAGCCTCACGAGCATCGAGAACGAGCAACTTGTGCCGTTCCTGCCGCTGCCGGCAGACCCGTCAGCCGTTGAGCTCGCTTCACCGCCTTCCACGGGCCTCGGTCGGGTGGCGGAGTCGAAGACCACCGGGCTGAGCAGCTGCGTCGAGCAGGTCCCCTTGGGCAAATCGATGGGCAGGGTGTAGGAAGAGGAAGTTGAGTTCCTTGGCTTCCCACTCGAACCCGTGCTCCACGTTCTTCAGAGCGCCTGACGAGCTGATATGAAAGCAGCGCTGATACCCGCGTTCGGCTAGGGTGCTTCTGAGACGAGCGAGCCTGGCGTCCTCTCCATACTGACATTCAACGATGAGGTGAGGATGATCGGATGTAAGAATTCTGGTCATTCCTTCTATGACCTCTATCTCGTGTCCCTCGACGTCGAGGAGCGCGAAGTCCACAGGTCGCTCGAGGCACTCCTCGTCGGCTGTGGCAAGTTGGACCACGACTTCTTCTTGCTGGGGTCGCTGGATTGAATTCCTTTGTGAGGCTGGAGCGCGCGGAGAATTCAGGTACGAATAGCGTGGCGCTGCCAGGCGCGTTCGATGAGGCCCGCCTCCGGACCGTGACCCGCCCCTCCAGATAGTTAGCTCGGATGTTTGTACTGAGCCATTCGAACACCGTGGTGACGGCTCGAATGCCATCGTTCGCAGCAGTGGATTCGCTGCAGATGCCACGAGCGTGAAAAGCCCCGTGTGAGCACCCGCATTGAGGAAGACACTGGACTCTTCGGCAAGGCGGCCTACCAGGCGGATCGTCGCTGGCTCATACGTAGCGAGGTTGGTCCATACGAAGTAGCGTGACAGCACATCCTCATGGTCGGCAACGTACCTAAACGAGAGCCCATCCGAAGTCTTGATTGCATGGAGGCCGATGGGCTGGACGCGCATCCACACTCTGCTGGGGATGAGATGGTGGCTGGCCAGCGTCTGAAGTGCCGCCTTGCCCCATGGCGAGGACGCGACCTCGTCGCGGACTCGCTTCATGATGTCACGGAGAGTTGACACGTGGTCCTTCCACCCTGCGGCCGAACCGGCGAGCAAGCACGGTCCAGTCCCGGCGCAGAATCAGCTGGCGCTCATTTCAGCGAGTATACTCTCCACGATGCTTGGAACCGCAGGGTGCTCATGGAGCCGTCTTGTCAGGAGCTGGAGCACGCATCCTGACCAAGATGGACACGTCGATTCTGGGAGCCCCGGATGGCAGCGCTGGATGGAGGTCGCGCGTCTCTGCCCCCGGCTGCTGAATCTCTCACGCTGTTTTCGACTCGCCGGCTCTCTGCCGGACCAAGCTCCACCGTAATCAACATGGGCGAAGACGCCCTGAGGCGCCACTATCCCGCCCAGGACCTCACCAGCTTGAGTATGAGCCAGGTGCTTGTTCGTAGGTCGCTGCGCAACCGTTCGGGCAAGATCCTCCCGGCGACCGAGCAGCTCTATGGGCGCGTGCAGCCGCTGCTAGCTCGCCGCATCCTGGGATAGAGCCCTTGTCACAGTCCTGAATCCAGACGAACTGGATGTTTGTTGCTGGGTGCGCACGACCGGCAAGACCGTGCTCTTCGCCATCGACGTCTGGGAATCGGACATACCTCGTATCACGCAGGCGGCCTCACACGTGGATCTGGTGCTCATGGCGTATGGAGATTCCGCCGATATGCTGAGGGCGCGCATAGGTCCTCGTGCCCGACAGAAGGTCCGCCTGTTTCCCAACTTCATTGATACTGACTACTATCGCCTTCACGAGCTTCCCAAGCGCAATGACCTCGTTCAAGTGGGTAGGCAGGTACGGGTCTGCATGAGTGGGCACTAAGGTATGCGGCTGAGAGGAAGCGGTAACTACCTCTGCCAGGAAGCGGATCTTCGAGAGGTATCTACTACTATGATGCCCGCGCATGGGACCTGCCGGGAGTTCAACTGTCCTACGACAATCTTCTGTCAATGCTGGCCAGCAGTTCAATTGCGTTGGTCTCCCCACCGAATCGAAGCGACCCGGTACGCACTGGTCGTGTGAGCCCGATGACCCATCGGTACTTGGAGGCCGCCATGTGTGGCGCGGTTCCCGTCGGATTCACCCCGAGCGGCGCAGACTACGTCGATTCGTTTCCTGCGGCATTCACTGGTGTTCCGCGAGACTACGCGTCCCGTCTGTCTTCTCTGCGACAACCTGCTAGAAGACGGAGAGACGCCGGGACTTTCTGGGCTGACGCCAATCGAGACTTTCATCGTGCGCGCGCATTCCGCGAAGGCAAGGGCAGCGCAACTGAAGGACATTCTTCTCGCGGAACTGAGGATTGACCAAAGGCCGTGAGCCGCGGGCGCACTTTGCCGGCAACTCTGGAGTTCCCTGTCAGTGGCTTGGGCGCCGTGGATTGAGATGGACGGCCGTCCCCGGAATCGCGAGCAGGCCATTCGTGCGAGACGTCAGAATGCGCGGCCCTACAACCGCTGGCTTCTCCTGTGCATTGCCCCACTCAGCCTAAGGCCAATGTACTGCCTTTCTGCACTAGTGAGCAGCCAGCGCCCGCCGGCAAGAGCGAAGGTCGCGATGACGGCAACCGCGAACGTGACCTTGACTATCCCAGCCAAGGGAAAGAACGCCACCGCAATTGGCGAACAGCCAATAAGGACAATGACGGCGCCACGGCTCACGGCTGCAGTTGCTGCGGGGACGACGTGCCGAGTGATGAACAGCAGCAGAGCAGCATCGCAGGCGCACCGGATGGTCCAGGCCGCGGCAACCCCTTCGATTCCGAATGAGTGGGCCAGAACGTAGAGCAGCAGCAGGTACGGAATCAACTCGGCGAGGTACAGCTTAGCGATTCATCAGGGTCTTCCAACTGCTGCGACGACCGAGTTAGGGACGACCGCGGGGCATTGATGAAGACTCCGAGGGCGATCACCTGCAGGACCACGTAACTGTTTGTCGCGAACTGCGCTCCGAGCCAGAAAATCCAAGGCAGGTCGGGCGAACGGAATGGCCAAGAATGCAAGGGGAAACACTGCGAGGCAAATGGCCCGGATGCCACGGTCCACGAGCACTTCGAGGCGTTCGGGGTCGGCATCGACAGTCGTGGCAAACGCTGGGAAGAGTACCTGAGCTGCGGCGGCCGGGATGGTCCAATAACCGGGTCACAATCACGTACGGAGTCGTGTAGTACGCGACCTCGGTCATGGTGACCCAGAGCACGAGAAGAAACCGGTCCAGATAGACCAGCATTGGGCCGACGAAGCCGGCCACGCTGACCCAGCCGCCGAAGGCGAGCAGACGCCCCACTCCCACGCTGCTCTTCTGCCCTCGAGTGAAGCTGAGAGTCGGTGTACTGCGGCGGCAGAAGTAGGCTGTCACGCCAGCCCAAGACCCGAATCAGTGCCGAGAGGCTACAACTGCCGGGAGCGTCGGTGCAACGAAAGCAACAAGAAGCGGCACGCCGTAGCTCAGGACGGACAACGGCATGCCGATTGCATTGATCACGTCGAAACGCTGGTAGGCCGCTAGCAGGCCGTTGAGGGCTGCGGTGCAGGTGATGAAGGGAACCATTAAGACGGCGGATGCTCGACGAAACCTCCGCCTTTAAGTACGGAGGGGTGTGCAGGACATCGTAGGCGAGCCACGGCGCCAGGACAAAGAGCGCAAGACCCACGGCAGCGCCGAAGCCCAACATCACAAACAGGGCGCGCACGGCCATGGGCGGGATCTCCTCCTCCCTGCCCTTCGCCAAGAGGTCGGCGGCGTACTTCGTGAGGGCGCCCAAGCCCCAGATCGAGGAAGCCAAGGTAGCCGGCGAGGAGCCAGATGGTAGAGCGTCCCGAACTCGTCCCAGTCTCTGATTAGATAGGGGAAGGCGGCGATGCCGAGAACGATTGGCAGGGCCTGCCCTGCGAGAGTCCAAGCTGCGCTTCTCCCCAGGACTTGAGTGCTCGTCAGCTCGCCTACCGCGGGTTTTGGCGTCATGCGATTCGCCTGATCCAACTTGGCCGGGCGGCGGCTCCTCGTAGGCCGAGCCGGACGTCCATGATACAGTTCGGCTCGGCCGTGAGGGACCGACGAGGGATTAGGGCGAAAGGTGCCGTTCCTGACGATTCCGCTGTGCGCTTCAATGCAGCGCAACCTTGATTGTTGGCCAGCGGCTTGAGCCGCCTGCTAGAACGTCTAGGTCGACTCTGCGAGCGCCGCGCTGTGCGGCGGAGGCGGGACATGATGCTGGCCTCTCGGTTTCCCGAGCATCGGATTGGTAGGCACTCGTACAGGCTGGCCGGAGATTGATGAGCTTCGGAAATGATCGTAGCCTCGCCGATTGGAGACTATTGCTCGCTTGCCGCTGGGGTTGTTGTCCTTCTGGGCGGAGAGCACGGGCCGACTGGCTCACGACGTATCCATTCCCTGCACTGTGGCCGATTGCCAGAACCATTCCCGGTCACCCTGCGACGAAGGGCGATGTGTCAATCGGCAGCGACGTCGATCGGTGCGAATGCCATTCTGATATCCGGGACCGACATCGGCCACGGGGCAGTCATAGGCGCGGGGAGCGTCGTCGCAGGGAGCATCCCTGCATATTCCATTGCGGCCGGCAATCCGTGCCACGTAATCAGGCCCCGCTTTGATGCGGACACCATCTCAACGCTCCTGGCAATTCGCTGGTGGGATTGGCCGGAGGAAACCATCGCAAGCGCGTTGCCCATTCTACTGAGCAACGACATTGACGGTCTTGGGAAGTTCGCAGATGCCTTGGCCAGCACTGGCGACCACAAGTGATCGCCAAGGCCGATTCAGACGGTGCTGCTGTCCTGCGGCATCGTGCCTACCATGGGCAGGCCCGCCCGACCTTCTGGAACTCGTGAAGCGGTTCACCAATCCCTCCAGCCGAGGCCGTGCACTCGACGTTGGGTGCGCTGACGGCGTCTTCGGTCACACCCTCTTGTCGGTCGGCTTTGATGAAGTCTGGGGCGTTGAGCCCGATCCAACATGCGCCGGGCGGGCCGCGTCGCGCCTGACCGGGGTCGTCGCTGCTCCGTTCCATGCAGTTGCCGAGCACGCGCCCTTCGACTTGATCGTGTTCGGGGACTCTCTTGAGCACCTCCAGTACCTCGGGGGGGTCTCAGCGCCGCTCGGGCCCTCTTGGGGAGCGACGGCGTGCTCATCCTCTCGGTGCCAAACGTGGCGCATTATAGCGTGCTCCTTCCACTGCTCAGGGGCAGATGGGAGTATGGAGAGGCCGGCCTCCTCGACCGAACTCATCTCCGATTCTTCACGCCGGAGTCGATCAATCCGGGCGGCAGGCGCAGCCGGCCTTGTGCCCGAATGTGTGCGCACGCTCTGTATTCCGCCACGCACTTCTTGGAAACGGGCTGTTGTCTGCGTCGTCCACGTCGTCGCGCCCCACTTGGTGACATCAAAGGTAAATCTGGTATGCCGCCGAAGCCACGGCTGAGAATCGAATCTGAGGCCGCCGCCTCTGCGCCGGGCCATCGCGGGCTGCCTTGTCGAGGTCGCTGCGCGCGGTCTGCGAGTGTATCTTTGAGCCTTGACGCTGAGCACCTGAGGAGGGAGCAGTTGTCGCGTCCGAACGTTGCTCGACTGATTACAACTTCTTGAAGTTTCGAAGCGGTGGCAGCAGACTTCGTTTTGAGGCCGGGACGCACAGCTTCCGGCGGCCAATGAAGCCTTGACGGTGGCGTTTGGTTCGTCACTTGGAGTGACATTCTCGCATGCAAGTGACGTGTCATCGCGCGCCTCTCGGCGTAAAGCTCAGGCAGGCACATTGGATTGGGTATCACTTCCCTCGGAGCTAACCACCGAACTCGTTGGCGGAGCCGCTCACGCCAATGCCATTGTGCGGCGTGCAGTTTGCCGCCGCCGGGCTCGGGGTTGGCCAATGGCAATCACGTCTTGATCAGCCCGTTTTCTCCGCCTCGCGGATCCATTCGGCGGCGGCGCAATGTGGCTCGCGATGGTCGTCGCGCAGCCCGTCCCAGTTGTGGGCATCCCATGAGGAATCGTGCCGGGACCATATCTCTGCTCCTGCCTGATCGGGAGGGGCGCTTCAGGCGAGGCGGGGTCGGCTTGGGCTGGGTGGTCCTCGCCGTGTTGACAGGGACCGTGTGCGGCCTCGCAGCACCTCGGCTTCCTGTGGCTGCAATTGTGGGCCTTGCGTGCTGCGTGCTGTGGCTTGCGGGAGCACGCTGGCACCCGGGGATCGCTCTTGGTGCGTGGGCTCTGCTCGCCACGAATACCGTGCCATTCCTGAATCTAAACGCCTACAGCATCCCGGGAGCATTCAGTCCTGGCGACCTGCTGCTGTTC
>CAVQLY010000016.1:0-69007 GCA_963713475.1 uncultured Thermoleophilia bacterium | reverse complement strand
GGCGACAGCCATGCTCGCCTGGACGATCAACCCTGCGGCCCCGCACCGGCGAGTTCCGCCTGCGCCTCTACAACGCCACGACCAAGCTCTGGTACCTCTACCAGCAGGTGCTGCCCACCGCCGGCAAGACCAGCTACAGCGCCGCCGTCACCGCCGGCGTCCCGGCGGGCAGCTACAAGGCCTACGTCTACTACCGGCCCGCGGTGGGCACGGGCAGCTGGACGGCGACCGCCGTGAGCGCCGCCTTCAAGGTGACGCCGATCAACGTCACCAGCCCCCGCGGCGACCAGCTGCTGGCCGTCCGGCTCCAAGCAGACGATCGCCTGGACGATGAACCCGGCGGCACCCGCCGGCGGCGAGTTCCGCCTGCGCCTCTACAACGCCGACGACCAAGCTCTGGTACCTCTACCAGCAGGTGCTGCCCACCGCCGGCAAGACCAGCTACAGCGCCGCCGTCACCGACCGGCGTCCCGGCGCGGCACCTACAAGGCCTACGTCTACTACCGGCCCGCGGTGGGCACGCGGCGGCTGGACGGCGACCGGGGTGAGCGCCGCCTTCAAGGTGACGCCGATCAACGTCACCGCCCCGACGGCGACGCAGCTCCTGGCCGTCCGGCTCCAAGCAGACGATCACCTGGACGATCAACCCGGCGGCCACGCACCGGCGAGTTCCGCCTGCGCCTCTACAACGCCACGACCAAGCTCTGGTACCTCTACCAGCAGGTGCTGCCCACCGCCGGCAAGACCAGCTACAGCGCCGCCGTCACCGCTGACCGGCGTCCCGGCGGGCACCTACAAGGCCTACGTCTACTACCGGCCCGCGGTGGGCACGCGGCGGCTGGACGGCGACCGGGGTGAGCGCCGCCTTCAAGGTGACGCCGATCAACGTCACCAGCCCCGGCGGCGACCAGCTGCTGGCCGTCCGGCTCCACGCAGACGATCGCCTGGACGATGAACCCGGCGTACGCCACCGGCGAGTTCCGCCTCGGCCTCTACAACGCCACGACCAAGCTCTGGTACCTCGACCAGCAGGTGCTGCCCACCGCCGGCAAGACCAGCTACGCGCCGCCGTCAAGCTGACCTGCTCCCGGCGGGCACGCTACAAGGCCTACGTCTACTACCGGCCCGCGGTGGGCACGGGCAGCTGGACGGCGACCGGCGAAGAGCGCCGCCTTCACGGTGACGCCGATCAACGTCACCACCCCGGCGGCGACCAGCTCCTGGCCGTCCGGCTCCAAGCAGACGATCGCCTGGACGATCAACCCTGCGGCAAGCACCGGCGAGTTCCGCCTGCGCCTCTACAACGCCACGACCAAGCTCTGGTACCTCTACCAGCAGGTGCTGCCCACCGCCGCCAAGACCAGCTACAGCGCCGCCGTCACCCTGACCGGCGTCCCGGCGGGCACCTACAACGCCTACGTCTACTACCGGCCCGCGGTGGGCACGGGCGGCTGGACGGCGACCGGGGTGAGCGCCGCGTTCAAGGTGACGCCGTAAGCCGCGGCCGTCTCTTCGTTCGGGGAGCCCCGCCGGCGCAGCGCGCCGGCGGGGCTCCCGCCCCTTGCCGCTGCGAGTCCGCGGCCGCTAGAGTCGGTGACGGACCCGGGACCGGGTCTGCGGCAGCGGATGGGGGCGGATGAGCGTCTCCTCGAGACGGACCTGGACACGACGGCTGCGAGCGCACGCGAGCTCGCCGGGACCCGCGCCGGTGGCGGCGGTCACGTGCTGACGTGTGCGCGATGCGGGGCCGAGAGTCCCGCCCAGTTCCGGCACTGTCCGCACTGCGGCGAGGCGCTCGGCGCACCGCATCCCCAGCCGCGAGAGCGGAGGGTCGTCACCTCGCTCTTCTGCGACCTGGTCGGGTTCACGGCGCTGTCGGAGTCCTTCGATCCCGAGGACGTGGACGGCGTCCTCCATGCCTACGGGCAGATGGCTCGCGGGATCGTCGAGACCTACGGCGGCGTCGTGGAGAAGTTCATCGGTGACGCCGTCGTCGCCGTCTTCGGCCTCCCGGTCGCGCACGAGGACGATGCAGAGCGCGCGGTGCGCGCCGGCTTGCGCATCGTTGCTGCCGGCGCCGGCATCGTGAGACCCGACGGCGAGCGCATCCATCTGCGCGTGGGCGTGAACACGGGAGAAGTGGTGGCGAGGCTTGACGTCGAGGCGGGGTCCGGCGAGGGATTCCTGACCGGTGACGCCGTCAATGTCGCGGCGCGGCTGCAGTTGGTGGCGCCGCCCGGCGGGGTCGTCGTCGGCGAGACGACGCACGAGCTCACGATCGCGGAGTTCGACTACGAGGAGCTGCCGCCGGCGAGGGTCAAGGGAAAGGCAGAGCCGGTGCCTGCGTGGCTGGCGAGAGCCCCGCGCGCGCGTACCGGCCTCCGCCTCGCGTCCCAGTATTCGACCCGGTTCATCGGGCGGGACGCCGAGCTCGGCGAGCTCGGGAGTCTGTTCGAGCAGTGCGTCCGCACCGAGGCACCACGGTCCGCGCTGGTCGTCGGCGAACCCGGCATCGGGAAGTCACGGCTCGTCGCCGAGTTCGGCGCGCTGATCGACCGGCGTCCCGAGATGGTCACCTGGCGCACCGGCGGGTGCCTGCCCTACGGCGAGGGCGTCGCCCTCTGGCCGCTCGTCGAGATCGTCAAGGCGGACGCGGGCATTCTTGACGTCGACGGTCCGGAGGAGGCCGCGGCGAAGCTGCAGGCGGTCGTGCGGGAAGGCCCCGACGCGACCTGGCTGATCGGGCGACTCCGCCCCCTTCTGGGCCTCGACTCCGCGTCGTCCGGCAGGGAGGAGAACTTCGCCGCGTGGCGGCGGTTCCTGCGCGACATCGCCCGGCGCGGGCCGGCCATCCTCGTCTTCGAGGACCTGCACTGGGCCGACGACGCGCTGCTCGAGTTCCTCGACGAAGCCTTGCGCGGCATCACCGGCGTGCCGCTGCTGCTCATCGCCACTGCGCGACCGGCGTTGTTCGAGCGTTCCGCCTCGGGCATGGACGGCGGCGGGTTCGATCGCGTCATCCGCCTCGGGGAGTTTGGCGCCCTCGAGGCGGAGCAACTGCTCGCCGAGCTCGCCGGCGTGCCGGAATTGCCGCCGGCCGTACGCGACGAATTGCTCGAGCGGTGCGGCGGCACTCCGCTCTTCGCCGAGGAGTACGTGCGTCTGCTCGACGAACGGGGGCAGCTCGTCAGAGACGCCGGCGTGCTCAGCCTCGCATCCGGCGCGGGGCTGCCGGCGACGAGCTCCCTCCAGGCGCTCATCGCCGCGCGGCTCGACACACTGGTCCCCGAGAGCAAAGCGGTGCTGGCCGACGCGGCCGTCGTCGGGCGCACCTTCTGGCCGGGCGCGGTGGCCGCTCTTGGCGGCTTCGAGCGCGACGGCGTCGATCGGCGTCTGGACGAGCTCGTGGAGCGGCGGCTCGTCCGGAGGGTGCACCCATCGTCGGTCGAGGGTGAACCCGAGTTCTCGTTCTGGCATGCGCTCACATGCGACGTGGCCTACGGGCAGCTGCCGCGGGGCACGCGCGCGCGCCGGCACGCCGCCGCAGCGGCGTGGCTGGAGGGCGCCGCCGGTCGCCGGCCGGACGATCTCGCGGAGATCCTCGCGCACCACTACTCCGCCGCGCTGGAGCTGGCGCGCGCGGCCGGCGAACGCGACCTGATGGCTGCGCTGCCCGCCGACGTCGTGCGCTTCTCGTCGCTTGCCGGAGACCGCGCCATGGCGCTCGATGTCGCGGCCGCGGAGCGTCACTATGCGCGCGCTCTGGCGCTGCTCCCCGATTCTGGTCTCGAGCGCTCCCGACTCCTGGTGCGCTGGGGACGAGCCCTGCTCATGACCCGCCGGCTTGCTGAGGCCAGCGAGGCGCTCGAAGAGGCGGTGGACGGCTTCAAGGCCGCCGGCGACGTCCGCGCGGCCGCGGCCGCCCTGCGGACCTGGTCCGTCCCGCTGCTCCACCTGGACGACCCGCGGCACGAAGGCGTGGCCGATGCCGCGGTCGAGATGCTCGACGGCGACGAGCCGAGCCCGGAGCTCGTCTTCGTCCTCGTGGGGCAGGCCGGCGACTGCGCGGTGGCCGAGGACCACCGTGGGACGCTGCGCGCTGCCGAGCGGGCCCTCGAGGTGTCGAGCCGGCTCGGCATCCCCGAATCGGTGGAGGCACTCGCGTTCCGCGGCGGCGCCCGCTGTGACCTCGGTGACGCCGGCGGCCTCGACGATTGCCGGCGGGCGCTGGCCGCCGCGGAGGCTCGGGGACTCGCCATGGAGGCGGCCAACATCGCGTGCAATCTCGGTGTGTCGGTGTTCGGGCTGGAGGGTCCCGCGGCGGCGCTGGCGATCCATCGCGCGGGGCTCGAGTCCGCGCGTCGTCGCAGCATGGGCTTCCTCGTCCGCGCCTTTCACATGCAGGTGCTCGACGATCTGCTCTGGACCGGGGAGTGGGAGGAAGCGCTGGCCGAGGCCTGCAGGATGGTGTCCGAGCTGGAGGAAGAGGCGAACGAGTTCGATCTCGTGCTCGCCTTGGGACAGGAGGCGCTGCTCCGCGCCTGGACCGGCGACCTGGCCGCGGCCGCCGCGCTGGCCGACGCGCTCGCCGGGCGGATCGCGGAAACGGACCAGCCGGTGCTCGCGGCGGTGGGCCTGGTGCCGGCGGCGGCGGTCCGGGCGGCGTGCGGCGCCGCCGCGGAGGCCCGCGACCTCCTCGCCGCCTGCGAGGCGGTGCCGAACGTCAAGGGCTGTTCGGACTTCGTCTGCCGGCTGCCCGAGTCGGTGCGCGTGGCGCTCCGCCTGGGCGACGAGCGTCTGGCGGAAGGCCTCCTGCGGGGGGTCCAGTCGAGCCTGCCGCTGCACGAGCACGCGCTGGCAAGCGCGCACGCGCGACTGGACGAGGCCCGTGGATGCTTTGAACGGGCGGCGGCGGACGGGGCGACGGCCGCCGCCGCTTGGCGCGACTTCGGAGTGCCCTACGAGGAGGCCCAGGCCCTGCTGGGGTGCGGGCGCTGCCTGACCGCGCTCGGGCGAGCGTGCGAGGCGGCGCCCGCACTCACGCGGGCGGCCGAGGTCTTCCGGCGTATCGGCGCCGTGCCTGCGCTTGCGGAGGTCGACGCCGTGCTGCAGGGCAGCGCCGGGCCTGTCGCCTGACTCCAAGCGCGCTCAAGAGTCTCGCCTAGCGCGCCTTCTCCCACTTCTGCAGGTAGGCGACCTCGGCGAGCGTCTTGCCGGCGTCGATCTCGCCGCGCATGCGGTTCTCCTTCTCGAGCACGTCCATGGCGCGGTTGGCGAGCTCCACGGCCTGCTCCCTGGGGAGGACCATCACGCCGTCGTCGTCGCCGACGATCCAGTCGCCGGGAAGCACCGTCTGCCCGGCGATGACGATGGGCACGTTGATCTCGCCGAAGCCCTTGGGCTCGCCGGCGTTGGCGCAGACCTTGCTGCTGAAGGCGGCGAAGCCGAGGCGCGCGATCTCCGGCGTGTCGCGGATCGCGCCCCAGACGACCAGCCCGGCCAGGCCCTTCACCATGGCGCTGTGCGTGGCCAGTTCGCCCCACATGGCCGGGGTCGCGTCGCAGGCGTCGACGACGAGCACGTCGCCGGGCTTGCACACGTCGATCGCCTCGACGGGCTTGGCCCAGTCGCCGGCGTAGGTGCGGACGGTGACGGCCGGGCCGCACATGTGCGCGCCCGGCAGCAGCGGCTTGATGCCCGGCAGGCTCGGCTGCCGGTGCCAGGCGTCGCTGACGTTGGCGGTGGAGACCTGCTCGAGCACGGTGCGGATGTCGGCCGCGCCGGCGCGCTTGTACAGCGTGGTCTCGATGCAGACGCGCTCGTCCACGGCGCGGCGGATCTCGGCCGTGGCCGCCGCCGCGTCGGCCGACTTGATGATCGCGCCGCCGACGACGACGATGCCGGCGCCGGCGTCCACGGCCGCGGCGGCCGTCTCGCTGTTGATGCCGCCGGCCACCGAGACGGGGATGACGACCGCCTCGGCGACGGCCTGCAGCGTCTCGAACGGCGCCTCGCCGCGCATCTGCTGGTCGATGGCCGTGTGGATGCCGATGTAGTCGGCGCCGAGCTCCTGCGCGCGCTGCGCGCGCGCCACGGGGTCGGCGACCTCGATCATGTCGACGATGAGCTTGCAGCCGTAGTTGCGCGCCGCCTCGACGCACTCGTGGATGGTGCTGTCGGACGCGGCGCCGAGCACGCCGACCACGCCGGCGCCGGCCTTGGCCGCGTACTCGACCTCGGTACGGCCGGCGTCCATCGTCTTCATGTCGGCGACGATGGTCTTCTCGGGGAACTCGGCCTTCAGGGCCCTGACGGCGTCCAGGCCCTCGGCCTTGATGAGCGGCGTGCCTGCCTCGATCCAGTCGGCGCCGCCGGCGACGGCCTCGCGGGCGACCTCCATGGCTCGCGGCAGGTCGACGAAGTCGAGCGCGACCTGGACGAGCGGGCGCTCCCTGCTCTGGTCGCAGTCGGCGGCGGGTGCGCCGCCCGGACATCGGCGGCGGCGGTCATACGCCCATCACCTGCACCACGATGCTGCGCTCGCGCGGGCGCGCGTCGAAGTCGCAGAAAACGATGTTCTGGTAGATGCCGAGCGTGAGGTGGCCGTCGACGAACGGGACGACCAGCGACGGCCCGACGAGGCCCGCGCGCACGTGCGAGTGGCCGTTGCCGTCGCCGAGGTTCACGTTGTGCTGGTAGAAGCGGTCGGCCGGCGCGACGACGTCGAGCGCCGTCTGCACGTCCTCCACCACGCCGGGCTCGAACTCGAGCGTCGTCAGCGCGCCGGTGGCGCCGGGGACGAACAGGGTGACGGTGCCGTCCGTGAGGCCGGTCTGGCGCACTGCATCCTTGACCTCGTCGGTGATCTTGATCATGTCGGCGTCCCCGTTGCTGGGGAACTCGATGGAGCCGGTGATGACGCGCACGAGGCCCTCGCGCACGTGTTCCTGCTGTTTGCCGTTGACGAAAACGGTCGCCATGGTGGTCCTTCCTTTCATGCGGTCGCGTCCTTGGCGGGGTACGCGCTGGCTACGGAGATGGTGTCGATGAGTCTGGTGGAGCCGAGGCGGGCAGCGACGACGAGGCGGGATCGCGGTCCGAGCTCGCCCTCGGGGATGAAGGTCTCCTCGTCGACCACGGCCAGGTAGTCGAGCTCGAAGCGCGGACGCGCGAGCGCCTCGTCGATCGCGTCGGGATCGAGCGCCCCGTCCGGCAGGAGGAGGGCGCTGGTGGCCGCCACGACGACGTCCTTGGCGGCGGCGCCCGGCTCGCCGGCGGCCGCGACGCCGGCGAGCAGCGCGCGGTAGAGGTCCGGCGCCGTCGCGCGTTGCTCCGGCGTGAGGTAGACGTTGCGCGAGCTCATGGCCAGGCCGTCCGGCTCGCGCAGCGTCGGCACGCCGGCCACGTCGACGTCCAGGTCGAGGTCGCGCACGAGACGGCGCACGACGGCGAGCTGCTGCGCGTCCTTCTCGCCGAGGAACAGCACGTCGGGCCGCACGATGCCGAGCAGCTTGGTGACGATGACGGCGACGCCGTCGAAGTGGCTCGAGCGCGAGGCGCCCTCGAGACTCTCCGTGAGCGCGCCGCCGACGTGGACGTTGGTGGCGAAGCCCTCCGGATACATGTCGTCGGCCGTCGGCGCGAAGACGAGCGCGACGCCCGCCTCCTCGAGGAGGCGCAGGTCGCGGGCCTCGTCGCGCGGGTACGTGTCGAAGTCCTCGCCGCGGCCGAACTGGGTCGGGTTCACGAAGACGGAGGCGGCGACGCTCGCGCAGCGCGCCCGCGCCGCCTCGACGAGGCTGAGGTGCCCGGCGTGCAGGGCACCCATGGTCGGCACGAAGCCGAGAGGGCGCGGGAGAGCGCGGAGGGCCGCCCGCGCCTCGGGGATGGTCCGGGCGACGATCACGCCTGTTCTCCCGCCCCGAGCAGTTCCTGGAGCGTGGCGACCTGCTCGTCGTCGAGGCGTGGCGCCGCCAGCGTGAGCGCCTCGAGGCTCAGGGCGCGGTACGTCCGCGCCAGCCTCGGGCTCTCGCGGTCGAGCAGGCGCAGGTGCGCGCGCACGGTGCCGATGTCGCCGCGCGCGACGGGGCCCGTCAGCGCGAAGGCCGGCTCGCCGCCCTGCAGCAGGTTCTTCATCGTCGTCTCCAGCAGCACCGAGAGGTGGTCCAGACCGTGCGTCTCGCCGGTGGCGGCGTCCATCAGGCGCTTGGCCTCGCTCTCGAGCGCCACCAGCAGGTTGCAGCCGACCACGGCGGAGAGGTGATACAGGGTCTTCTGCTCGTCGGCCAGACGGAAGGGCCGCATGCCGAGGCGGGCGGCGAGCTCCTCGCCGAGCTGCAGGTCGCGTTCCTCGAGCGCGGTGACCGCGCAGGGGACGCCCTGCAACAGCTTGGCATCCGGCTCGCCGGCGAACGTCTGCAAGGGGTGCAGGCACAGGACGCGCACGCCCTGCTCAAGGAGCGGCTTGAGCAGGTGTACGGAGCCCAGGCCGCTGGAGTGGATGGCGAGCGGCTGGGAGGCCCCGGCGCGGCGCACGGCCGGCAGAGCCTCTGCGAGCCTGCCGGCCACGCCGTAGATCTCGTCGTCCGGCACCGCCAGCCACCAGGCGTCGGCCTCGAGCGCGGCGTCGCGTACGCGCACGTGCGGCACGAAGTCGAAGAGGCTGGTGTCGTCGTCCGCGTGGACGCCGACGGCGGTCACGGTGAGCCGGGCCTCGAGCAGGCCGGCGAGCACGGTCGATCCGAGGCGTCCGGGACCGATCACGCAGAAGCGATGCTGGTCGATCGTCAAGCCTAGGACCTCTCCGGCTGCGGTCCGCCCGGTGAGGGAGGTACCGCGCCTGTCGCAGGCCTGTGCAACACAGGCGGTGTCCCGGTCGCCTGCCGAGGGCTCGGCGCCGGGCCAGGTTGAGCGTAGGGCCTCGCGTGCGCGCGTGTCAATCGGACACTCGTTGGAACACCCGCCGGATGACTCGCCGGGAGCTCACCGCTGAGGCCCTCCCGCCGGGCCCGGTGGTAGACTACGCCCATGCCTATCTATGAATTCTGCTGCAACCAGTGCGGAACCGCCTTCGAGGAGCTGGTCCGCAACGGCACGAAGCCCGAGTGCCCGTCGTGCCACTCCGGCGACGTCTGCCGACTGTTGTCCACGTTCGCCGTCCACTCATCCTCATCCAACCTCGGCGGCAAGGGAGCGACCAAGAGCTGCTCCTCCTGCGCCAGCTCCTCCTGTGCCACCTGCCACTGACGACGTCATCGCCGCGCTCGACGCCCTTCGGGGGGAGGTCGAGCGCTGCGCCGGCTGCGTGCTCGCGGAGACGCGCACCCAGGCTGTGTTCGGCGAGGGCGACCCCGGCGCCGACCTCATGTTCGTCGGCGAAGCGCCGGGCTACCACGAGGACCAGCAGGGCCGGCCGTTCGTAGGCCAGGCCGGCAAGCTGCTCGAGCAGCTGCTCGCGTCCATCGGCATGACCCGCGAGCAGGTCTACATCGCCAACGTCCTCAAGAGTCGCCCGCCCAACAACCGCGACCCGCGTCCCGAAGAGATCGACGCTTGCCGTCCATACCTCTGGCGCCAGATCGAGATCATCCGGCCCAAGGTGATCTGCACGCTGGGCAACTTCGCGACCAAGCTGCTGAGCGGTGACCCGCGCGGCATCACCAAGGTGCACGGCCAGCCGCGCGCCACCGAGATCGGGGGACACCGGCTGTACCTGTACCCCATCTTCCATCCGGCCGCGGCGCTGTACACGCCGGCCAATCTGGCGACGCTCAAGGACGACTTCCTGCGGCTGCCCGATCTGCTCGCGCACGCCGCGCCGCAGGCCGGGGAAGAGGCGGCCCCGCCGACAGCCGCGGAGCGACCGGCCTGGCAGCCGCCCGAGCGCCTGCGGGCGCAGGTCGCCGCTCCTGTCGCCGCGCCGGCCGACGGATCGCCCGCGTCGGCGCTCGCGTTCGACGACGCTCCCGCGGCGTCCGAGGCGCAGGCCTCGCCCGCGGTCTCTCCGGTCCAGGCGCCGGATCTCGCACCCTCTCGCGCTCCGGCCCAGGCGCCGGATCCTGCGCCTGCCTCCGCTCCGGCTCCCGTCGTCGCCCCCGTCGCGGACGACCCCGTGCCGGCGAGTCCGTCTGCACCCGCGGCCGGCCCGCCCGCCGAACCGGAGCAGCTCGGCCTCTTCTAGATGATCTCGCTCACCCTCGCCTCTCCGGCCCAGACGCGGAAGCTCGCGCGCGCGCTGGCCGTTCGCCTGCGCCCGCCGGCGCTCGTCACCGTCGAGGGCGACCTCGGCACCGGCAAGACGACGCTGGTCCGCGCGGTGCTGCGGGCTCGCGGCGTGCGTGGCGCCATCACCAGTCCGTCGTTCACCCTCGCGCAGAGCTACCACGGTCGCGAGGGCGAGCAGTTGCACCACCTGGACCTGTACCGGCTCAGCCGCGGCGCCGACGCCGAGCTGTTCGCATGGGACGACTACCTGGGGCCGGACGCGATCACCTTCGTCGAGTGGCCTGCGGCGGGCAGCGAGGCGCTGCCGGAGCCCGACGTGCGCATCGAGCTCGAGCATCGGACGCGGAGCAGCCGCACGGCGCGGATCTCCGGCGCGGCGCTCGAGCGGGACGTGGCCGGCGCTGCGGCAGAAGCCGGCCTCGCCGTGACCGAGGGAGCGCCGTCGTGATCCTCGCACTGGAGACGGCGACGACGGCCTGCTCGGCGGCGCTCTGCGCCGCCGACGGCTCCGTCGTCGCCGAGCGCGTGTCGCTCGACGGCCCGGCGCACTCGCAGCGGCTGCTGCCGTTCGTGCACGAGCTCGTGGCCGGGCAGGCGGCCGGCTGGGGCGACATCGACACCGTCGCCGTCGGCCTCGGTCCCGGCGCCTTCACCGGCCTCCGCATCGGTATCGCCACGGCGCGCGCGCTGGCGCAGGCGGACGGCCGCGCCGGACTCGCCGGCGTGCCCACGCTCGCGGCGCTGGCGCTCGCGCTTTCGGACGCGCCGGAGGCTGCTGCCGGCACGCGCCTCGTGCCGCTCATCGACGGCCGCCGCCGCGAGGTGTTCGCGGCCGTCTTCGAACTGCTGGACGGGGGCGGCGTGCGGCAGGTCGACGACGTCGCGGTGGTGCCTGCCGACGGCCTCTCCGCCTGGCTGGCCGCTCGCGGCGACGTGATCACGGGCGGCGACGGCGCCGTGCTCTACCGCGGACTCCTGCCCGCGTCCGCGCGACAGGCCGTGGGCGTTGTGGCGCCCACGGCCGCCATGGTCGGCCGGGCGGTCGCCTGCGGCGCGCCCGGCGTCGTCCGCGGCCCGGACGCCGTGCTGCCGGTCTACGGCCGCGCTCCCGACGCCACGCCTCGTGCGGCCCAGCCCGGTGCGGCCCCGCCGGCTCCCCTTCCGGGGGCGCGGCGTGAGCCTCCAGGCCGTTCCCGATCCCACAAGGCACGAGCGCGTCGTGCGCCAGATGCACTTCACCGACCTCGAGGCCGTCGCGGCGCTCGAGGCGCGCACGTTCACGCTCCCCTGGTCGCTGGCCATCTTCAGCGGCCAGCTCGCTCGCGAGACCGGGATCTGCCTCGTCTGCGAGGACGACGGCCGCGTCGTCGCCTACCTCATCGCCGACATGTTCGTCGACGTCTGGCACCTCATGAACCTCTGTGTCGCGGAGGAGATCCGCCGGGGGCACGTGGCGTCGGTCTTGCTCGAGGCCTACTTCGCCATCACCGAGCGCAAAGGACACCGCGGACACACGCTGGAGGTCAGGGTGTCGAATGCCCCGGCGATCGAGCTCTACCGCAGCTTCGGGTTCGTCTCCACCGGCATCCGCCCCGGCTACTACAGCGACGACCGCGAAGACGCGGTCATCATGTGGAAGGACTGGGAAGGAGACTCGGCGTGACCGCAGCGGAAAGGGCTGGGCTGGCCCCATCCGCCGGCCTCGTCCTTGCCGTCGAGACCTCCTGCGACGACACCAGCGCCGCCGTCGTCCGCGGGCGCGAGGTGCTCTCGTCGATCGTCTCGTCGCAGAACGAGCTGCACGCGCAGTTCGGCGGCGTGGTGCCGGAAGTCGCTTCACGCCGTCACACGGAGCTGGTGAACGAGGTCGTCGCCGAGGCCATGAGCCAGGCCGGGGCCCGCTGGGACGATCTCAGCGCCGTCGCCGTGACGCAAGGCCCGGGCCTCATCGGCGCCCTGCTCGTCGGCCTCGCGACGGGAAAGTCGTTCGCCTACCGGCGGGGGCTGCCCCTGATCCCGGTGAACCACCTGCAGGGGCACATCGCCGCCAACTACGCCCTCGGCGTGGAGGCCCCGTTCCTGTGTCTGGTCGCCAGCGGCGGGCACACGCTGCTCGCCGTGGTGGAGGAGGGCGTGCGCTACCGCGTCGCCGCCAAGACCATGGACGACGCGGCCGGCGAGGCGTTCGACAAGGGCGCCCGGCTGCTGGGGCTCGGCTACCCGGGCGGCAAGGAACTGGACGAGCTGGCGGGGCGTGGCGACCCTGGTTTCGCCCGGTTCCCGCGCGCCGTGCCCAGAGGCCGGGGCTTCAGCTTCAGCGGCCTGAAGACGGCGCTGCTCTACGACCTCAGGGACCGCGACGAGGCCGAGATCGAAGCGCACCGCGCCGACATCGCCGCGTCCTACCAGGCGGCCATCGTCCGGCAGCTCGTGGAGAAGACGATGGCCGGCGCCGCCGCCGAGGGCCTGCGCCGCGTCGCCGTCGCCGGCGGCGTGGCCGCCAACTCAGGGCTGCGCCGCGCTCTGAGTGCGGCGTGCGAGGCCGAGGGTCTGCACCTCTCGCTGCCGCCGCTCAGCCTGTGCACCGACAACGCCGGCATGATCGGCCTTGCGGCCGGCTTCTTGCCGGCGCTCGAGTGGCCGGACTACCTCGGCCTCGACGCCTTCGCCAGCGACGCCGAGGCCAAAGCGGCCAGACCGCGGAAGGGCTCCGCCCGCCGCGCCTAGCCTTCGCCTCGCGGCCGCGGCGCTCCCCCCGCGCCGCCGCCTCGACATCCTGTCTGTCCGAACAGCTCGGACTTGGCCGCTCGGCCGCAACGGGGAACCGTACTCGAATGCTAGACTCGAGCACAGCATGACTCACCGTCCCGACTCCGTCTTCCCACCCGCGCCGGCAGGCGATTCCCAGCGCACCGCCGCCGACCTCTTCGTCGACTGTCTCGAGAACGAGGGCGTGGAGTTCGTCTTCGGCATCCCCGGCGAGGAGACACTGGACATCAGCGAGTCGCTCGATCGCTCGCAGCTCATCACCTTCGTGCCGACGAGACACGAGCAGGGCGCCGCCTTCATGGCCGACGCGTATGGGCGGCTCACCGGCAAGCCCGGCGTGTGTCTCGCCACCCTCGGTCCGGGGGCGAGCAACCTGGCCACCGGCGTCGGCGACGCTACCTTGGATCACGCGCCGCTGGTGGCGCTCACGGGCCAGACGGGCCTCGCCGGCATGCACAAGGACACCACCCACCAGTTCATCGACACCGTCGAGATGCTGCGCCCCATGACCAAGTGGAACACGCGCCTGCACCACCCGCGCATGGTGGCCGAGGCGGTACGCAAGGCGTTCAGCATCGCCGCCGCCGAGAAGCCCGGCGCGACGCACCTGGAACTGCCCGAGGACATCATGGAGTCGCCGGCGATCGGAGCGCCGCTGCCGCGGGGTCCCGAGGCCATCATGGAGGCCGACCCGGTCAGCCTGCTGCGCGCCGCGGAGGTCATCCAGGGCGCGAAGCGGCCCGTGGTGCTGGCCGGCAACGGGGTCGTGCGCCAGGAGGCCGCGCCGGCGCTGCGCTCGTTCTGCGAGCAGACCGGCCTTCACGTCATCACGACCTTCATGGGCAAGGGCGTGCTCGACGCCTCCGACCCGCACTTCCTGTTCACCGCCGGACTGGCCCGGCAGGACTACCCGCAGGGCATGCTCGGCCGGGCCGACCTCGTCGTCGCCGTCGGCTACGACATGATCGAGTGGCCGCCCTCCGCCTGGAACCCGGAGGGGCGCCAGCGCATCGTCTGCATCGACACCGTGCCGCCGGAGATCGACGCCCAGTTCATCCCCGAGGTCGAGCTGATCGGCGACCTCTCACGCATCCTGTTCCAGCTCACCGGCCTCCTCGAGGGCAAGGCCGTCTCGAGCGTCGAGGAACGTCCGTACCGGCGCGCCTTCCGCCGCGTCCTCGACGCCGGCACCGACGACGACTTCCCGATCAAGCCGCAGCGCGTGCTCCGCGACCTGCGCGAGCTGCTCGCGCCGGAGGACGTGCTGGTCAGCGACGTCGGTGCCCACAAACTCTGGGTGGCGCGCTTCTGGGAGGCGCGCGAGCCCAACACCGTGCTCATCAGCAACGGGTTCGCCGCCATGGGCTTCGGCCTGCCGGCGAGCATCGCCGCGGCGCTGGCGCGCCGCGGCCGCAACAAGGTCGTCTGCATCTGCGGCGACGGCGGGTTCCTCATGAACGTCCAGGAACTGGAGACCGCGCACCGTCTCGGCCTGCCCTTCGTGATCCTCGTCTGGAGCGACGGCGGCTACGGCCTCATCGAGATGCACCAGCGGCGCAAGTTCGGCCGCATCGCCGGCACGCGCTTCGACAATCCCGATCTCGTGGCGCTCGCGCGTTCGTTCGGCGTGGAGGGGTTCCGCGCCGAGAAGGCGGGCGACGTCAAGCCCCTCCTCGCCCGCGCCCTGCGGCACCCGGGACCCGTTGTCATCGACGTACCGATAGATTACGGTGAGAACGACAAGCTGGCGGTCGACCTCTGGCAACTCGCTCCTGAGGCGCTGTCGTAGAACTTGGTCAAACGTAGTCTGGGGGGGTCCGGATGACAGAGATGCTTCGCAACGAGGGGCTGAAGCGCGTTCGGATGCGGCTGATCACCGCAGTCGTGTTCGTGTTCACGCTGACCTGCTCTGGTTCATTCGGCATGGAGGACGTCGTCTCGTCTTCCGGCCCCGGGATGACGCTCCTGATGATCCTCATCCTGCCGCTCGTCTGGAGCGTCCCGATGGCGTTCGTCGCTTCTGAGCTCGGGTCCATGGTGCCCGAGGCAGGCGGCCTCTACCGCTGGATCCGCCGCGGCATGGGCGAGTACTGGAGCTTCCAGGCCGGCTGGTGGTGGACGCTCTCCCTCTACGTCGACTCCGCCGTCTATGTGGCCCTGGCCCTCGACTACATGCAGAACCAGTGGGGGTTCGGCTCGGCCGAGCGAGCGGCGATCGGTATCGCCATCGTGGCCGTGTTCACGTTCATCAACATCCGGGGCCTGGAGCTCACGGGCTGGACGCTCACGGTCATCCAGGTCCTCGTCATGGTCCCGCTGCTCATCTTCACCGTCTACGGCATCACCAAGGGCACCGGCAGCGGCTTCAGCCCAATGCTGCCGGAGGGCGAGAGCTTCCTCACCTCGCTGAACCTGGGGTTGGCGATCATGATGTGGATGTACTCGGGGTGGGAGTCCATGTCCACGCTCGCGGGTGAGATCCAGAACCCGCAGAAGGTCATCCCCAAGGCCCTGATGATCGGCACGCCGCTGGTCATCGCCACCTACTTCGTGACGGTGTGGGCCTCCATCCGCATCGCCAACGTCGGGGGCCCGGACAACTACCTCAACATGTGGACGGGCGGCGGCGGCGAGGACTTCGTGCAACTGGCCGAGGTCGTCGGCGGCGCCTTCTTCGGCTACCTGATGCTGATGTCGGCCATCCTTTCCAACATCGGCCTGTACGCGGGCTACCTGGCGACGGGCGCGAGGCCGCAGTTCCAGATGTCGCGGGACCGCCTGTTGCCGCGCTTCCTGGGCCGCACGCACGGGAGCTGGGGCACTCCCTGGGTCGCCATCCTGCTCATGGGCGTCGTCAACGCGGTACTGATCAACTTCAACTTCGACGCGCTGATCACGATCGACGTCTTCCTGCTCATGTTCCCCTACGTGCTCATCTTCCTGACGGTGATCATCATGCGGGTGCGGGAGCCTGACACGCCGAGGGCCTTCAGGGTCCCGCTCCCGACCTGGGCGCTCGGCTTCTGGGTCGCGTTCCCCATCGCCATCGCCATCATCGCTCTGTTCGTGAACGGCATGGACTGGATGATCGGCGGCCTCGCCGGCATCCTCACCGGCCCCATCGCCTATCTCATCTTCAAGAACATCTACAAGGGCACCACGGACGAGGCGCTCGAGGGTTCGACGATCACGCCCGCGGGTGAGCTCACGGAATTCGGCGCCATAGTGGAAGGAGCCGGATCATGAAGGGTCAGAAGTGGGCCAACCTCACCGCCATCGCGGGCATCATCGCAGGGGCGTTCGCGATCGGTGGCGGGCTGTACGCGCGCTCCATCGAGCCGGTCTTCGGCATCCCGCAGTTCTTCGGCATCTACTCCGACTACCTCTCGGGCGTGCACGTGCTGGTCGGCCTCGGGATCGTCATGGTCGTCGGCGGGCTGCTCAGCTTCAAATGGCCGAGCGTCGGCGGGGTCATCGTCTGCGTCGCCGCAATGATCGGTCTCATCTACACCTACAACCGCGGTCAGTACCGCTGGACCCCGTACCTCTACTACTGGTGGGGCCCTTGGTTGTTCGCCTGGATCTGCGGCATATTCGCGGGCTACGCTGCCTTCAGGAACGTGCCGCAGAGCAGCGAGAAGCTCACCGACGCGCGGCACGCGGAGGGCTACGAAGTCTGAGCGCGCGTCACATGTGCCTTATAGGAGACAACGCCGGGGCCGCCGCGAGGCGGCCCCGGCGTTGTCGTCTCTGCGCCTGCTGGCCCCCCTGCAGGCGCGCCCCGGGGGGTGACGGTCGGGGCGAGGACGCGGTGAGCCTCACGCCTCCAGCAGGATCGTGACAGGTCCGTCGTTGACCAGGTCGACCTGCATGTGCGCGCCGAACACGCCGGTCTCTACCGGCACGCCCGCGGCGCGGAGCGCCTCCACGTAGGCCTCGTAGACGGCCTCGCCCTGCTCGGGCGCCGCCGCGTCCGTGAAGCTCGGGCGGTTGCCGCGCCGGGTGTCGGCGTACAGCGTGAACTGCGAGACGGCGAGCACGCCGCCGCCGACGTCGCCGAGCGCCAGGTTCATGTGCCCGGCGTCGTCGGCGAAGACGCGCAGGCGCGCCGTCTTGGCGGCCAGTCTGCGGGCCGCGTCCGCGTCGTCCTCGTGGGTGACGCCCACGAGGGCGAGGAAGCCGCGGCCCACCGCGCCGACCCGGACGCCGTCCACGGCGACCGCGGCGCGGCTCACCCGCTGCAGCAGCACTCTCATGCGCGCGCGTTCTGGCTCATGCCGCCATCCTAGCGACGGCGCCCGGGCGGCGCCAGAGAGCGCGGCACTCGGCCGCGTCGACTGACAGACGCCGAGCATCTCGAGTGCTGCGACTAATTACCTGCAAAACGTCGGTTTCTGCGAGTCGGTGTCCGGTCGTCCAAAGGACGGACCGCTGGTTTGACTTCGCCCGTGACCGGTCATACCATACTCAGCTGTGTGGATTAGCACTCTCTCCCCGAGAGTGCCAGAACCAAATCGAAAACACCACGGTGTACACACCAAGGAGGGTTGCTGCATGAAGCTCAAGCCGCTCGAAGATCGCGTCATCATCAAGGCGGTCAAGGAAGAGGAGACGACCGCCAGCGGCATCGTTCTCCCCGACACGGCCAAAGAGAAGCCGATGATGGGTGAGGTAGTCGCGGCCGGCGACGGCAAGTGGGACGAGGCCGGCAAGAACCGCGTCCCCATGGACGTCAAGAAGGGCGACAAGGTCATCTACGGCAAGTACGCGGGTACCGAGTACAAGACCGCCGACGGTGACGAACTGCTGATTCTGCGCGCCAGTGAGATCCTGGCCGTAGTCGCAAAATAAGAGGGGAGGCTGACGAATCTTGGCTAAGGAACTCAAGTATCACGACGAAGCCCGGCGCTCTCTCGAGCGCGGTGTGAACGCGCTCGCCGACGCCGTGAAGATCACCCTCGGCCCCAAGGGCCGCTATGTGGTGCTCGACAAGAAGTTCGGCGCCCCGACGATCACCAACGACGGCGTCACCATCGCTCGCGAGATCGAGCTCGAGGACGTCTTCGAGAACCAGGGCGCCCAGCTCGTCAAGGAAGTCGCGACCAAGACCAACGACATCGCCGGTGACGGCACCACCACCGCCACCCTGCTCGCCCAGGCGATCGTGCGCGAGGGCCTGCGCATGGTAGCCGCCGGCGCCAACCCCATGGCCATCAAGCACGGCATCGAAGAAGCCGTCAACGAGGCCGTCGCTTCCATCCAGAAGCAGAGCAAGGAGATCTCCGGCAAGGAGGAGATCGCCCGCGTGGCCACCATCTCCGCCCGCGACCGCGGTGTCGGCGACGTCATCGCCGACGCCATCGAGAAGGTCGGCAAGGACGGCGTGGTCAACGTCGAGGAGAGCAACACCTTCGGCCTCGACCTCGAGTTCACCGAGGGCATGCAGTTCGACAAGGGCTACCTCAGCCCGTACATGGTCACGGACCCCGATCGCATGGAGGCCGTGCTCGAGGATCCCTACATCCTCATCGCCAACCAGAAGGTCGGCGCCGTGCAGGATCTCCTTCCGATCCTCGAGAAGGTCATCCAGGCCGGCAAGCAGCTCCTCATCGTGTCCGAGGACGTCGAGGGTGAAGCCCTCGCGACCCTCGTCGTGAACAAGCTCCGCGGCACGTTCACCAGCGTCGCCGTGAAGGCCCCGGGCTTCGGCGACCGCCGCAAGCGCATGCTCGAGGACATCGCCATCCTCACCGGCGGCGAAGTCATCACCGAAGAGATGGGCCTCAAGCTCGACAACACCCAGATCTCGCAGCTCGGCCGCGCCCGCAAGGTCGTCGTGACGAAGGACAACACCACCATCGTCGACGGCGCCGGCGACACCGACGCCATCAAGGGCCGCATCAAGCAGATCAAGAGCGAGATCGAGAACACCGACTCCGACTTCGACCGTGAGAAGCTCCAGGAGCGTCTCGCCAAGCTGGCCGGCGGCGTGGCCGTCATCAAGGTCGGCGCGGCCACCGAGGTCGAGATGAAGGAGACCAAGCACCGCGTCGAGGACGCCCTCAACGCCACGCGCGCCGCTCTCGAAGAGGGCATCGTGCCCGGCGGCGGCGTCGTGCTCGTCAACGCCATCCCCGCCATCAAGGTCGACAAGAAGTCCGACGACGTCGACTTCCGCTCGGGCAAGCAGATCATCGCCCGTGCGCTCGAAGAGCCCCTTCGTCAGATCGCCGAGAACGCCGGTCTCGAGGGCTCGGTCGTGGTGAACAAGGTCAAGTCGCTCAAGCCGGGCGAGGGCCTCAACGCCGACACCGACAAGTACGAGGACCTGGTCAAAGCCGGCATCATCGACCCCGCCATGGTCACCCGTTCGGCGCTCCAGAACGCCGCGTCGATCGCCAAGAACATCCTCACCACCGAGTGCATCGTCGCCGACAAGCCCGAAGAGGGCGGCGGCGGAATGCCTGGCGGAATGCCGGGCGGCGGAATGCCGGGGATGATGTAAGACCCGACTCTCGCGAGTCATACGAAAGAGCTAGCCTCTTTCGCGTCGGCGGCGGGCGGGCCTTCGGGCCCGCCCGCCGCTTCTTTGTTGGCCGGCGGTGCGCATGCACCGCCGGCCAACGCCGTTCCCTGGATGCCGACGCCGGGCGTCAGACGGTGCCGGACACGGCGGCGTACAGCCGCCACCTCTCAGGTACGCCCTTGAGTGTGTGCTCGCCGCGGTCCTCGAAGACGAGTCCGGAGCCGGCGACGAGGTCCTTCACGGTGGAGCTGACGAGGACCTCGGAGGAGTCGGCGAGCGCGGCCACGCGAGCGCCGATGTGCACGGCGATGCCGCCGACGTCGGCGCCCACTAACTCGATCTCGCCGGTGTGGCAGCCGGCGCGCACCTCGAGGCCGAGGGGCTTCACCGCCTGGCAGACCGCCTGGGCACACTTCACCGCCCGCGCCGGCCCGTCGAAGGTAGCCAGAAAGCCGTCGCCGGCGGTGTCGACCTCGACCCCGCGATAGCGAGCGAGCATCGCGCGGACCACGGTGTGGTGTCGTTCCAGCAATTCGGTCCATCGCCGGTCACCGAGCTCACAGGCTTTGTCCGTCGAGCTGACGATGTCGGTGAACAGCACGGTGGCCAGAACACGGTCGAGCGCGTGTTCCTCGTCCTCCACCGACTTCATGAACGCGATCATCGCGTCCGTGTACGCCTCGATGCCGTCGAACATCGGGATCTGCGCTGCTCCTGCGACGCGGATGAGTCGAGCCCCAGGTATGAGCGCCGCGTTGTACTCGGCGTTCTCGACCTCCTCAGGGACGTTCCCCTCCTTGAGGAGGACGGCCGTCGGCACGCGCACCTGCCGCGCGACGTCACGCGCGTCCGTCTCGTACTCGTCGCGCTCGAAGGCCTCGAAGCTCCCCGGGGTCGCGGAGTAGCGGGCGAGTCTGGCGTGCCAGCGCACGAACTCCGGGTCGTCCCACGGGCCGTCCTCGGGCCTGTTGCCGCAGGTGAGCTGGCCGATCTCCAGTGCATGATCCTCGTCGCCCCATATCGCGCTCAGGCGGGCCAGGTAGGCGTCCTGATGCTCAGGGGTGATGCCCTGGGGGAAGTCGGGAGCCCAGCGCGTCGCGAGCCAGCCGTCGATGAGGAGGGCTGTCGTTCGATCCGGGTGAGTGCCGGCGTGGAGCGCCGCGACAGCCGCGGAGCCCTCGCCCCAGCCGTAGACGGCGGCGCGCTCGACGCCGGCGGCGTCCATGACGGCGATCACGTCGTCCATGCGCGATTCGAGAGCCGAAGAGAGCACGACGCGGTCGGACATCCCCGTTCCACGCCGGTCGAAGTTGAGCACCCGGGCGCTCGCGGCGAGGCGGTTCATGAAGCGCGCGAACTGCCGCAGTTCCCAGTACACCTCGAGGTGCGAGTACATGCTGTTCGTGAAGATTAGCGTCAGTGGGCCTCGGCCGATGTCATGGTAGGCGATCCAGACGCCGTCGATGGTCTTGGCCCAGCGGGTCTTGGGTACGCCTGTACCGGCCAACTCGATGCTTCCCCGCGGCTCGATGTGGTCGTGAAACCTCTTGTCACTCATGACGAAGTCACCGCATAGACGTGCCAGCGGTCGCGCACGCCCTTGAGTACGCGCTCGCCGCGGTCCTCGAAGACGAGGCCGGAGCCGGCGACGAGGTCCTTCACGGTGGAGCTGACCAGGACCTCGGAGGGACCAGCGAGCGCCGCGACGCGAGCGCCGATGTGCACGGCGATGCCGCCGACGTCGGCGCCCAGGAGTTCGATCTCGCCGGTGTGGCAGCCGGCTCTGATCTCAAGGCCCAGAGGCTTCACGGCCTCGCAGACCGCCTGGGCACAGCGAACCGCCCGGGCGGGACCGTCAAAGGTGGCGAGGAAGCCGTCACCCGTCGTGCCGACCTCCGTCCCGCGATATCTGGCGAGCATCGAACGCAGGACTTGCCTGTGCCGTTCGAGCAGCTGCGTCCACCTGTGATCGCCGAGCTCGCAGGCCGTCGCGGTCGAACCGACGATATCGGTGAAGAGCACGGTCGCCAGCATGCGGTCGAGCTCGGCCTGCTCGTCCTGGATCGATTGAAGGAACGCTTCGAGTGCCGCGACGTAGGGCTCCGGGTCCTCGATCCAGATGACGTGAGCCGTCCCGGGGACCTCGACGAGCCGTGCCCCGGGGATGTGCCTGACGTTGAACTCCGCCCAGTCGCGCTGGTCCTCCTCGTTCTGCGCGATCTCCGGCGCCCCCGTCTTGCACATGACCGCGGTGGGGACGTGGATGGTCGGCAGGGCGGGGCGGATGTCGGTGACGTGCCACATCCTGGAGAAGTCCACCATGCTGGTGGGTGTCGACGAATACCTCATCATCTTCGTCCACCAGCGCAGAAACGTCTGGTCGTCGATCGGGCAGTCCTCGGCGCGATCCCCGTAGCACCACTGAGCGCATTGGACGGCGTGGTCGTCGTCCCCCCAGATCAGGGCGAAGGCCGCGGCCCACTCCTCCTCCTCATCATCGGTGACGCCCCTTGGGTGGTCCTCTGACCAGCGTTCGTGGAGCCGGCCATCGAGGAGGAGCGCCGATGTGCGCTCGGGGTACGTGGCGGCGAAGAGGGCGGCGAGCGGCGCGCCGCCTGTGCCGCCCCAGCCGAATACCGCAGCCCGTTCCGTGCCGGAAGCGTCCATCACGGCCCGGACGTCGTCCATGAGAAGGCTGACGTCCGGCGTCCCGAAGATCCGGTCCGACATGCCCCAGCCTCGTTTGTCCATGTGCACGACGCGCAGATCCCGCGCCAGCCGGCGCATGAACCGGACGAACCGCGGCTGCTCCCAGTACACCTCGAGATGCGAGGCCCAGGGGTGGATGACGACGATGGTCTCGGGACCTTCGCCGAGGACCTGGTAGGCGATCGATGCGCCATCGCCGGTAGTCGCCCACCTGGTCTTTGGCATGTCCGTCATCCCCGCCACCTCCGACCTTCGAGGAGTCAGCTTCAGCGGCTCACATGACGGCGGTCGCCGACTGCAGGTCGCGCACGGTCGGCATGACGCCGTCGAGCAGGCCGATGGCCATGTCGGGCTCGGCGTTGAGCAGCTTCTGGAAGTCCGCGCGTGCGATCCTTGCAGTGGTCAGCTCGCTGACTGCCGTCACCGTGGCCGCGCGAGGAGCGCCGTCGATGAGCGCCAGCTCCCCGAAGCAGTCGTTCGCGTCCAGCGCGCGCGTGTGCCCGCCGGGCGTGTGCACGCGGGCGCGACCGCTGAGGATGACGTACAAGGCGTCGCCCGGCGCGCCCGCGACCACGATGGTCGCTCCGGCGTCGTAGCGCTCCACGGTCACGTGCTTGGCGATGCGGTGAAGATGGCGTTCGGGCAGGGCCTCGAGCAGAGTCACGTGGCGCAGGACCATGAGCCAGCTGAGCGCGTCAATGCCTTCCAGTACTTTGCCTGCGGCCTCGTCTGCCCCTTCCTGCCAGTCGCCCACTCGGCTCTGGTCGGGGATGCGCTCCGCGTCGGTGCGCAACATGTCGCGGACCACGAGCGCCAGGCCGGGAAGGAGGGCGACCGCGAGGGCCGGCTCCTCGTGCAGGACGTTCTGGAAGTCGGCACGTGACACCCGTCCCGTGGTGACTGCGCCGTGGGCGGTGACCGTGGCGGCGCGAGGGGCGCCATCGAGTAATGAGAGCTCGCCGAAGTGGTCGCCCGGCATCAGTGGTTGTTCGTGACCATCGGCGGCGATCACCGACGGCTCGCCCTCCAGCACGACATGGAAGGAGTCGCCGGGCTCGCCGGCGCGCACGATGTCCGCTCCGTCCTCGTAACGCCTGAGCTCGGCGAGATCGGCGACTCGGGCACGATGCCGTTTCGGCAGCGCCTGGAACAGCGGCGTGCGCTCGAGTGTCTCCAACTGCCGCGAGCGAAGGACTCCCTCGACGGGCTGGCCCGACTCGCGCTCCGTGGGTCCCGGTGTTCTTCCTGAGCTCATGTGTCCCCCTCCTATGAACTGGCCACGGCCAGACTCGAAAGACTTGCGGTCAGGTGCCGGATGCAGCCAAGGCATAGAGATGCCATGCGTCCGGCACGCCCTTGAGGCGGCACTCCCCGCGATCGTCGAACAGCAGACCCGAACCCGCCACCAAGTCCTTGACCGTCGACGTGACCAGGACCTCGGAGGGCCCGGCGAGCGCGGCGACTCGGGCGCCGATGTGTACGGCGATGCCGCCGATGTCGGCGCCCAGCAGCTCGATCTCCCCCGTGTGGCAGCCGGTGCGCACCTCGATGCCGAGCGGCCGGACCGCCTCGCAGATGCCTTGGGCGCACTTCACTGCCCGGGCGGGTCCGTCGAAGGTGGCGAGGAAGCCGTCGCCCGTGGTCTTGATCTCGTTGCCACGGTACCTGGCCAAGAAGGCGCGAACGGTGGCGTTGTGCCGCTCGAGAAGGTCCGTCCAGCAGGCGTCACCGGCGGCACAGGCCTTGTCGGTCGAGCCGACGATGTCGGTCAAGAGGACGGTGGCGAGCATGCGGTCGAGCTCGGCTTCTTCGTGACGGACGGATTCGATGAAGCGCTCCAGGGCGGACACGATTGGCTCGGGATCGTGGACCCAGATGACCTCCGACGGCGTCGCGACCGGAACGGTGATCGCACCGGGGATCAAGCCGGCCTGCGCACGATCGCCGGCTTCGTCCTCCGGATCATCGACGGAGAAGAAGGCAGCCGTGGGAACGGAGATCGTGGGGAGGATCGGGCGGATGTCCGTCGCGTACCACATACGCTCGAATGCCTCGAAGCTCGCGGGCGTCGCGGCGTAGCGGGCGAACTTCGCGCTCCACTTGAGGAAGTCGGGAGCCGTGAGCGGGGAATCGTCGGCAGGCGGAGCGACGAACCCCTCACGGACGAAATCGAGAGCGCCGTCTGCGCTTCCCCATGCCCTGAGGCTGCGCGACAGATCCGTCTCGAACTGCTCGACGCTGAAACCCCAGGGGAAATCGGGTTCCCGACGATAGTGAAGCAGGCCGTTGAGTGCGAGACAGGTCGTCCGGTCTGGGTAGGTGGCCGCGAAGAACGCGGCGAGTTCGGGTCCGGGCTCGCCCCAGGCGAAGAGCGCGGCCTTCTCGACGTCGGCAGCGTCCATCACGGCGCGGACATCGTCGAGGAGCGTGCCCAGGTCTGGCGACCCGGATACTCGATCCGACATCCCGACGCCGCGCTTGTCGAAGACGAGCACGCGAAGGTTGCGAGACAGGCGCTGCAGAAAGCGCACGTAGCGTGGCTGCTCCCAATACACCTCGAGGTGCGAGACCCAGCCATGCACCACGAGCAGCGTGATAGGGCCCGAACCGAGGTCCTGGTAGGCGATGCAGGCGCCGTCGACCGTCCTGGCCCAGCGGGTCTCGGGAACGTCCGTCATCTCGCGTTCTCTCGCGGAGCAGATCGCATCGGCTGGCCCCTCGATGGATTGCACGCATGACGCCTCCCAACAATAGTCATACGGGACACTAAGGACAACGTAGGCGCCCGGTCTTGACGGGGCCCGCCCGCCCGCATACCGTCCCGGCACATCTGGAGCGCCGCCTCCGCTTCGCCGGGCCGGCGCGGCACGCACCATCGGGGGGTCCGACACATGGGTCGCAGTCACATCGCCGGGCGCCGGCGTCGGAGGGTCGTCCTCGCCGCCGTCCTCGCCGCCGTCCTGGTCATCCTCCTGGCGGTGGGCGCCTCGTTCGCCGGGGCCAGCAGCGCGCCGTCGCCCGACACCGGCAAGGTCACGCTCCGGCTCGGCTGGAACGAGGGGCCGCTCAACCTCAACCCCTTCATCGGGTACAGCACCTCGTACGAGATCTGGATGCTCAATTACGACACGCTCGTCGGTGTCGGCGCCGACGGGCTGCCGTCCAAGGACGTGGGCCTGGCGCAGGACTGGGAGCTCTCGCCCGACCAGAAGACGTGGACCTTCCACATCCGCCCCGGGGTGAAGTGGCAGGACGGCGAGCCTCTCACGGCCGCCGACGTCGCCTGGACCTTCAACACCATCATCGAGGACGACCTGAGCCTGGCCATCTACCTCAAGGACGTCGAGAAGGCCGTCGCCGTCGACGACACCACCCTGAAGGTCATCTGCACGCAGCCCAAGGCCAACATGCTGCTCACGCAGGTGTACATCTACGTCCTGCCCGAGCACATCTGGGGCAAGCTGAGCGCCAAGGAGCTCGGCACGACCTTCCGCAACCCGGTGCCGATCGTCGGCTCCGGCCCGTTCCAGGCGGTCGAGTTCAAGAAGGACGAGTACGTGAAGATGGTCCGCAACCCCACCTTCTGGGGCAAGCAGCCGACGCTCGACGAGATCATCTTCTCCTACTACACGAACACGGACACGATGGTGCAGGACCTCAAGAGCGGGACCATCGACGGCGCCCAGGTCATCCCGCCCGAGCAGTTCAAGCGGCTCGAGGGCGAGGCCGGCATCAAGGCCATCCCCTACCCGCTGTACAACTGGGAGTACATCGACATCAACTGCTACGACAGCCCGGATTCGCTGGGCAACCCTGTGCTGAGGGACGCGAAGTTCCGCGTCGCGATGGCGTGGGCGATCGACAGGGAGAAGTGCGGGTCGCTCGGCTGGAGCGGCTACGCCCAGACCGGCTACGGCATCTTCCCCAAGGACGGCTGGCCGGCCGCCGCGAACCCGTACTACCAGCCCGATGCCGCGAGCACCATCGGCTTCGACCTCGAGAAGGCCAAGACGCTCATGGATGAGGCCGGCTACAAGGATTCGGACGGCGACGGCGTCCGCGAAGACAAGGACGGCAAGCCCATCGAGCTGCGTCTCTGGGCGCGCGACATCTCGCCGGAGAGCCAGGTGCAGGGCAAGCTGATCGCCGGCTGGCTCAAGGACATCGGCCTCGGCATCGAGTACTCGGTGGTCGACGAGGGCGCGCTGGGCGACAGCATCTGGAACTACAAGGGCGACACCTACGCGCCCGACTACGACCTCGCGCTCTGGGACTTCATGGGCTACATCGACCCGGGCGACTCCGCCGCCTGCTTCACCACCGACCAGATCGAGAACTACAACGAGATGAACTGGTCCAACGCGGAGTACGACAAGCTGACCCTGGCGCAGTACCGCGAGATGGATACGACCAGACGCATGGAGCTGCTCAAGCAGGCGCAGGGCGTCATGTACGCCGAGCAGCCGATGATCGTCCTCGACTACCCGTCCGTGCTGCAGGCCGTCGACACGTCCCGATGGGAAGGCTGGCAGCCCTACGTGGGCGGCAGCGTCTGGGCGAACATGATCGATCGACAGAGCTATCTGGAGCTGAAGCCGAAGACGGCCGCCGCGGCGACGACCGACGGCGGCGGATCGAACACCATGTGGTACATCATCGGCGTCGTGGTGCTGGTCGGCGGCTCCCTCATCGTCGTGCTGCTGAAGCGGCCCCGCGGCGGGCCCGCGGTGGAGGAATGACGGCGGCGGGCGACGGGCCGGGCGACCCGGGCGCGAGCCCGGCCCTCCCCGGCGACTACCACATCCACACGAGCTGGTCGGACGGCACGGGGAGCGTCGAGGACTGCGTGGCACGGGCCGTGGAGCTCGGCCTTCCCGAGATCGCCATCGCCGACCACATCTCGCCGAGCCCGGGCCCGGGCGAGGACTGGTGGGTTCCGCTCGAGCGTATCGACGCCTACGCCGAGGAGATCCAAGCGGCAGCGGCACGGCACGAGGACATCCGCGTGCTGGTCGGCATCGAGGCCGAGTACGTCGTGGGGCAGGAGGCGGAGCTCGGGCGGCTCCTGGACGACCGGCCCTTCGACGTCGTCGTGCTGGGCGTCCACGTCGTGGACGGGTTCCCCTTCGACGACCCGTCCTTGCGTGCGGACCCCCGCTGGGACCATCCGGACACGCTGCTCGCCGCCTACTACCGGACTGTCCGCCGGGCGGCGGAGTGGGGACGCTTCGACGTGCTCGCCCACATGGACTGGATCAGCCTGTGGGGTGATCGCCCGGGTCCGGCCGCCCAGCCGGAGATAGAGGCCGCGCTGGACGCGCTGGCTGCGTCGAGCGCCGCGCTCGAGCTCAACACCGACCGCATCAGCGACCCGGCCGGCGTCATGTATCCGTCGCCGGCCATCCTGCGCGCCGCGCACAGGCGCGGCATCCCACTGGTGATCGACTCCGACGCGCACGAGGCCGAGCACGTCGGTCGCCTGTGGGACGAGGCCATCACGGTCGCGCGTGAGGCCGGGTATCGCGAGACGCTGCGCCTCTCGGATCGCGTCCTGGTGCCGCTTCCCGAGGTCGGCTGAGGTCCCGAGGGGATCGCCGCCCTTCGCCTGACCTTCCTCCAGCGAGCGCAGCGGCCGCGACCGTAGCCGTCCGTAGTATCGTTGCGACGAGGTGGGCCGAAGACATCGCGACCGCGGGGTGGACGATGGAGAGCTGCAAGAACCTGGTCGGCGGCGAGTGGGTCGGCGCGAGCGACCACGCCAGTCTCGAGACGAGGAACCCGGCGCGCGCCGACGAGGTGCTCGCCGTCTTCCCGAGCTTGACCGCGGCGGACACGGCGCAGGCGGTCGCCGCCGCAGCCGAGGCGTTCCCGGCCTGGGCGGCCACGCCGGCGCCGGCGCGCGGAGCCATCCTCTTCCAGGCGGCCGAACTGCTCACCGAGCGGCTCGATGAGGTCGCGCGGACGCTCACTCGCGAGGAGGGCAAGACGCTCGCGGAGGCCACCGGCGAGGTCGTGCGGGCGCGCGACATCCTGAGGTACTACGGCGGCGAGGGCTGGCGGATCGGCGGCGACGTCCTGCCCGCCAACGCGCCCAACGCGATGCTGTACAGCCGCCGCGAGCCGCTCGGCGTGGTCGCGGCGATCACACCGTGGAACTTCCCTATCGCCATCCCCGCCTGGAAGATCGCTCCGGCGCTCGTCTACGGCAACGCCGTCGTCTTCAAGCCGGCGTCGGCGACGCCGCTCACGGCCTTGCGCCTGGTCGAGTGCCTCGTCGACGCCGGCGTGCCCGCCGGCGTCCTCAGTCTCGTCACCGGCTCGGGCTCCGTCGTGGGCGGGGCGCTGGCCGGCGATCCCGTGGTTCGCGGCCTGACCTTCACGGGCTCGCACGACACCGGCTCGAGCATCTACGCGCGCGCGACGGAGCACTACGCGCGCGTCCAGCTCGAGATGGGCGGCAAGAACCCGACGATCGTGCTCGACGACGCCGACCTCGGGCTGGCCGTGAAGCTCGCGGTGATGGGCGGATTCTCCCTCACCGGCCAGAGCTGCACGGCCACCAGCCGCGTCATCGTCGAGGAGGGCATCGCCGACCGGTTCGCCGCGGCGCTCGCCGAGGCCGCCAACGCGCTCAACGTGGGCGACGGCCTCGAGAGCGGCATCCAGATGGGCCCCGCCGTGAGCGAGGAGCAGCTCGAGACCGACCTCGACTACGTGCGCATCGGCCGCGAGGAGGGCGCCGAGCTCCTCGCCGGCGGCGGCAGGGCCGGCGAGGGCGGCCACTTCCTGCGGCCCACCGTCTTCGACGGGGTGGACGTCCACAGCCGGCTGGCCCAGGAGGAGATCTTCGGCCCGGTGATCGGCATCGTCCGCGCCCGGGACCTGGACGACGCGATCTACAAGGCCAACGCCGTCGGCTACGGCCTCGCGGCGAGCATCTGCACCAACGACCTGCGCCGCGCCATGAGCTTCGTCGACCGCATCGAGGCCGGCGTGGTCAAGGTGAACGAGCCGACCACCGGTCTCGCCCTGCAGGCGCCGTTCGGCGGCTTCAAGCAGTCGAGCGCCAACACCTTCAAGGAGCAGGGCCCGGCGGCGGTCGACTTCTACACGCGCACCAAGACGGTCTACATCACCTACGGCTGAGTCCGCCGTGGCCAGCTCCGGCTACGCCGGAGTCGTGTCGGCGGCCCCCTCGGCGGGGTACCATGAGAGCATGGCTGCAGACACGGGATCTGACCGCTACGTGCTCTTCGTGACAGGACCGGTGCGCGATCGGCTGTACCGCCGGTTCGCCTCGCTGTTCGACGGGCGAGACGTCGTGGTCAGGATCGACCGCCGGGTCTCCGAGCGGCGCCGGGAACTGCCGGGCTCCACCGTCCGTGAGCGGCGCAGCGGCGACCGTCGCCGGCGGCGTCCCGACTGGATCGTCCCGCCTCCCGAAGGCGTCTGACCGCCTGAGCGACGACGGGCGCCGCCCGGCGCCGCCTCCCCCACTCCGTCGTGACTGCTGTCGTGCCCGTTCCGGTTCCCTGGTTCACAAGGGTCCGCGATCACCGACGCAGCCGGGTCAGGAGGCGGTGCGCCACAGGCACACCGCCTATATACTCTTCAGTCGTCCGTCCCGGGTAATCGTCGTGGAGGTTGTTGAGATGCTGTTGATGGGTGAATCGATCAACGGGACGCGCAAGCAGGTCGCCGAGGCGATCCAGGCGCGTGATGCCGAGTTCATCAAGACCCTGGCCAAGGATCAGATCGACGCGGGCGCCGGTCTGATCGACGTCAACGGCGGCGTCGCCGGCGGCGACGAAGTGGCCGACCTTCTGTGGCTCATCGACATCGTCATGGGCGTCACCGACATGCAGCTCATGGTCGACTCCGCCAACCCCAAGGCGCTCGACGCCGGCGTGCAGGCGATCGTCGACAGGGGCGGCAAGGTGCCGTTCATCAACTCGATCAGCGGTGAGCAGCCGCGCATCGACGCCGTGCTGCCCATGATCGAGAAGTACAAGTGCCCCGTCGTCGGCCTGTGCCTGAGCGATGAGGGCATCCCGCCGACCGCCGAGGACCGCTTCGCCGTCGCGAAGCAGATCTACGACCTCTGCATCGGCGCCGGCCTGCCGGCCGAGGACCTGTGGATCGACCCGCTGGTCATGGCCGTCTCGGCCGACCCGAGCGCGCCCGGCATCACCATGGAGACGCTCAAGCTGGTCAAGGAGCGCCTCCCCGTGCGCACCACCGGCGGCCTCAGTAACGTCAGCTTCGGCCTGCCGAACCGCGCCCTGCTCAACCGCACCTTCGTCGCCATGTGCGCGGGCCTCGGCCTCGACGGCCTGATCGTCGACGTGCGCAACAAGCAGATGATGGCCACCATCAAGTCCGTCGAGGCGCTCCGCGGCGAGGACAACTTCTGCGGCTCGTACCTCAAGGCTCACCGCGCCGGCATCCTGGAGTAGCAGCATGTCCCTGCCGGAGCGCTGCCGCCTGCGCGACCTCGGTGTCGCCGTCGGCAGGCTGCCGGCCGGGCCGCTCAACGCGATCACCGACGTGCCCGGCGTGCGCGTCGGCCACTGCACCGTCTCGTGGGGCGGGCCCGGACTGCCGCACGGCAGCGGGCCCGCCCGCACGGGCGTCACCGCGGTCTTCCCGCACGGCGGCGACATCTGGCACGGGCGCGTCGTCGCCGGCGCGCACGCTGCGAACGGCGTCGGCGAGCTCATCGGCATCAGCGCCGTGCGCGAGTGGGGCCTGGTCGAGACACCGGTCCTGCTCACCAACTCCCAGAGCGCCGGCGCCGTCTACGACGCCACGGTGCGCTGGATCATGGACCACCAGCCGCAGGCCGGCCTCGAGGACGCCGTGATGCCCGTGGTCGGCGAGTGCGACGACGGGTTCCTCAACGACCTGCGCGGCATGCACGTCAAGGAGGAGCACGTGCGCGCCGCGCTGGACGGTGCTTCGGAGGGTCCCGTGGCAGAGGGCTGTGTCGGGGCCGGCACCGGGATGTCGTGCTTCGACTTCAAGGCCGGCATCGGGACGTCCTCGCGGATCGTCTCCGCCCACGGACGTGACTACGTGGTGGGCGTGCTGGCGCTGACCAACTTCGGCGTGCGCCACCGCCTCAGCATCGACGGCGTCCCCGTCGGGCGCGAGATCACCGATCTCATGCCTCTCGAGAACCGGGAGGGCTCCTGCATCGTCGTCCTGGCGACCGACGCGCCGCTCAGCGCGCGGCAGTGCGAGCGCATGGCCAAGCGCTGCGCGTTGGGCCTCGCGGCGACGGGATCGTACGCCTCGGACGGCAGCGGCGAGATCATGCTGGCGTTCACCACGGCGCACCGCGTGCCGCGCAGCGCACCGGAGCTTCTCGCCCTCGCGGCGGTCGCCAACGACCACATGGCGGAGCTCTTCGAGGCGGCGGTCGACGCCACCGCCGAGAGCGTCTGCAACGCGCTGACCGCCGCGACCACCACGGTCGGGCGCTCCGGCAACACCGCCTACGAGCTGCCGCTCGACCGCCTCGTCGGCGTCCTGCGGCGCGCCGGACGCGAGGCGCGGCTGCCCGGGGCGTGAGCCCCGCCTTGCCGCGCCTCCCCGCTGCGTCTATTCTGACCCCCTAGCCCGGCCTCGCGCTCTGCGGGCCGCCGGGCCGCCAGGGGGGTAGCACACGGCGAGACGTCCAACAGGCTGGGCCGTCGTCACCATTGCGGGCGCCGATCGCGCAGGCGGCCGACGGAACGTCGCGCCGCTGTCGTCTAACCTCCCGAGACCCCGTCCGGGGTCTTCCACAAGCGTGCCAGCACAGCAGCCATCAGGGGTCCGGCAACCGCGGAAGTGAGAAGGAGGCAAGGGTCCGCCGGCGTTCGGGGCCGGGCGCGGGGCGGATCCGCAGAGCAGTGGACAAACGTCGCTACTTCATTCGCAAGGTGCTGAACGCGGTACTCACGATCATCCTCGTGGCTTCGTTCAACTTCGCGCTCTTCCGCATCCTCCCGGGCGATCCCGCCCGGCTCCTTCTCCCCAAGGGGAAGACCGACCCATCGGTCATCGAGCGTCAGCGCAAGACGTTCAACCTCGACAAGCCCATGTGGGAGCAGTTCGTCTACTACTGGCGCGACACCGTGCAGGGCAAGTTCGGCATGTCGTTCTCCGAAAAGCGCCCGGTCACGGAAGTCGTCGCCGAGCGCATCTGGCCCACCGTCCTGCTCGTGGGGGTGGGGACGGTCTTCGCCACGGTTGTAGGCATGATCATGGGGGTGTTCGCCGGGTGGAGACGCAACGGTACCTATGACGTGGTAAGTACGAACTTAGGGATGGTCCTGTACGCCATGCCGACGTTCTGGTTCGGCCTCCTGATGATCATGCTGTTCGCCACCAAGCTCCGCTGGTTCCCGACGGGGCGCATGGAGGAACCGGGTGTCGAGCTCAGCGGCTTCGCCTCCTTCCAGTCGCTGATGAAGCACCTGTTCCTGCCGGCGTTCACCTTCGCCATCGCCTACGTCGGGGAGTACCACCTCATCATGCGCAGCTCCATCACCGGCGTCATGAAGGAGGACTTCGCGCTCACGGCCCGCGCCAAGGGGCTCAGTGAGAACGCCGTCCTGTGGCGCCACGTCGTGCCCAACGCGATGCTCCCGACGGTCACCATCGTGATGATGAACCTCGGCTTCGTGATGTCGGGAGCGATCCTCGCCGAGAGCGTGTTCAACTGGCCCGGCCTGGGGTTGCTCTCCTACGACTCGATGCAGAAGCGCGACTATCCGGTGATGCAGGCGGTGTTCCTCATCGCGAGCATCGCCGTGATCGTCGCCAACCTCATCGCCGACATCATGTACTACTACCTCGACCCAAGGGTGCAGGCATGATCCCCCGTCGCTTCCGGAACTGGGTCATCTTCTGGACGATCATCGTGTGGTGCGTCCTGGAGTTGCTCACGTATCCGAAGACAGTGCCCATCACCAGCGGCTTCTCCGAGGTGATCAAGGGCTTCTTCTCCGCCAGCGTCGGCGCGTACCCGGCGTGGGTCCTGCTCCTGCTGGCGGTCGTCTTCTTCATCGCCGGCGCCATCGGCCTCCTGCGCAGGAGCAAGGCCAAGGCGTTCAACGTCATGCTCCTGGTCGAGGGCGTCGTGCTCCTCGTGTGGGGCGTGCTGGCCGGCGGCGGCTTCAGCGGCTTCTCCGGCAGCTCGAACGACATCTCGTACAACTGGGCCATCCAGACCGTCGTCGTGATCCTTGGCGGCGTCTGCGTCTGGCTCTGGGCCGTCGGCAACCCGGAGCGCGCCGAGCTCACCACCTGGAACACGCACCAGGTCTGGAAGCTCTACCGCGCCAACTGGCAGGGCATGGTGGGCCTCGGGATCCTCGTGGTGTTCATCGCCATCGCCCTGTTCGCCCCGTTCCTGGCCGATCACGCGTTGCTCGACCCGAACGCGCAGATCAAGGACCCGAACACGGGTGAGTTCTTCCTCGCCTACCACCCGCCGACGTTCTACTACTACAACTGGTTCGGCACCGACCAGGTGGGGCAGAGCGTGCTTGCCCAGTTCATCTGGAGCGCGCGCATCTCGCTCATGGTCGGCCTCCTGGCCGCCTTCATGTCCACCGTCCTCGGCGCCGGCATCGGCATCGCGGCCGGCTTCTACGGAGGCTGGCAAGGCGAAGGATGGATGCGCTTAACAGACGCATTCCTGGTCATCCCGTGGCTGCCGCTGGCGATGGTGCTCGCCGCCGCCTGGGGCCAGAACTACTGGATGATCATCCTGATCATCGGTATCACCAGCTGGCCCGGCACGGCGCGCGTCGTACGCTCGGACGTGCTGCGCGTGCGCGAGCTGAGCTTCATCGAGCGCGCCAAGGCGATCGGTTCGAGCAACCGGCACATCATGACCAAGCACGTGCTGCCCAACGTGATGCCGCTCATCTTCGCCAACCTCGTGCTCGTCGTGGCCATCGCCATCCTCTCGGAGACGACGCTCTCGTTCCTCGGCCTCGGCGACCCGCTCAACTTCAGCTGGGGCACCATGCTCCACTACGCCTGGGTGAACGGCGCCGCCGGTCTCCCGGCGTGGTGGTACCTGCTCCCGCCGGGCATCGCCATCATCCTCGTCGTGCTCGCCTTCACCTTCATCGGCACGGCGTACGACGAAGTCCTCGATCCCAAGCTCCGCAAGCGCGAGGACAGCTCGAGCGAGAGCCGGTTCACGGCTCGCGGTGAGCCGTCCGTCGCGGTAGCCGGCGGCGCCGGCGTCGGCGGCGGGGCGGGCATCTTCACGCCCGGCCAGCAGACCGACGACGCCATGCCCGACTTCAACAAGCCGGCCGGCGGCACCATCAACCGCCCCGAGGGCGGCGGCTGGGTCGGCGGCCACATCCAGGACGACGAGAAGGGAGGCAAGTGATGGCCAGGTCAGCGACCAAAGCGAAGCCCTCCTCCGACAAGAAGACCATCGAGCGCATCGAGCACGAAGGCCTCCTCGACGTCCGCAATCTCACCACCTACTTCAAGCTCGGCGTCGGCGACGTCAAGGCCGTCCAGGACGTGAGCTTCGTGCTCAAGCGTGGCGAGAGTCTCGGCCTCGCCGGCGAGTCGGGCTGCGGCAAGACCACCGCGGCGCTCAGCCTGCTCAAGTTGCTGCCGGAGAACGGCCGCATCGTGAGCGGCGACGTGCTCTTCGACGGCCGCAACCTCGCCAAGCGCACCGAGTACGGCATGAGCAGGATCCGCTGGAAGGAGATCAGCATCATCTTCCAGGGGGCGATGAACGCGCTGAACCCGGTCAAGGAGACCGGCAAGCAGATCGCCGAGCCGATCCAGCTGCACGAAGGGCTCAGCGAGAAGGCGGCCATGGTCCGCGTGCGCGAGCTCTACGACCTGGTCGGCATCAACCCGAAGCGGGTGATGGACTTCCCGCACCAGCTCTCCGGCGGCATGCGCCAGCGCGCCATGATCGCGATGTCGCTGGCCTGCAACCCCAAGCTGGTCATCGGCGACGAGCCCACTACGGCGCTCGACGTCATGGTGCAGGCGCAGATCCTCGAGCTCATCCATCGCCTGCGCAAGGAGCTCGACCTCTCGTTCATCCTCATCAGCCACGACCTCTCGGTGATGGCCGAGACCTGCGACAAGGGCGTCGTCATGTACGCCGGCGAGGTGGTCGAGAGCGGCACCACCGCCGATATCTTCAACAACGCGACGCACCCGTACACGAGGCAGCTCATCAAGGCCTTCCCGAACATCCACGAGAAGCGCGAGATGGTGAGCTCCATCAAGGGCGACCCGCCCAACCTCATCAACCCGCCGGCGGGCTGCGCCTTCTGTCCGCGCTGCGACGAGAAGATCGCGGCCTGCGAGACGGAGCACCCGGGCCTCACCGAGGTCGAGCGCGGGCACTTCGTGCGCTGCGTCCACGCGAGAAGCTTCCGTAGCGACGCCTTCGTCGAGGTCGACGAAGCGGCACCGGACCAGGAAGGGGTGTGACGATGGCCACGGACCAGTCCGAACGCCCAGATCTCAAGCTCGCACCGGAGACCGGCGACGTCCTCTTCGACATCAAGGACCTCGAGGTCTACTTCCCGATCCAGCAGGGCTTCTTCAAGAGCATGGTCGCCACCGAGAAGAAGTACGTGAAGGCGGTCGACCACATCACGTTCCAGATCAAGAAGGGCGAGATCCTCGCCCTGGTCGGAGAGTCCGGGTGCGGCAAGACGACGACCGGCCGCACCCTGCTTCGCCTGGAGGACGCGACCGGCGGCGAGATCATCTACAAGGGCAAGCCGGTCCAGAAGTTCAGCGGCAAGGAGCTGCGCGAGTACCGCAAGAAGGCGCAGATCATCTTCCAGGACCCCTACAACTCGATCAATCCCAAGCAGACGATCTTCGACATCGTCGCCGAGCCGCTCGAGGTCAACAGCGTCTGCTCGAGCGAGCGTGAGAAGGAAGAACGGGTCATCACCGCGATCTCGGAGGCCGGCCTGCGGCCGGCGACCGAGTACCTCTACCGCTACCCGCACGAGCTCTCCGGCGGGCAGCGGCAGCGCGTCTGCATCGCCGGCGCCACCGTGCTCGACCCCGACGTGATCGTCGCCGACGAGCCGGTCGCCTCCCTCGACGTCTCCATCCGCAACGACATCCTCAAGCTGATGGTCGAGGAGAAGGAGAAGCTCGGGGTCACCTACATCTTCATCACCCACGACCTCTCGCTCGCGTGGGTCATCAGCGACAGGATCGCCGTCATGTACCTCGGCCGTATCGTCGAGATCGGCGAGACCGAGGAGGTCGTGGCCAACCCCAAGCACCCGTACACCAAGGCGCTGATCAGCGTCATCCCGGTGCCGGACCCGCTGGCCAAGCGCGAGCACGTCATCCTCAAGGGGGAGACCCCGAACCCGGTCGACATCCCCTCCGGCTGCCGCTTCCACCCGCGCTGCCCGGAGGCGATCGACGCCTGCAGCGAGATCGACCCGGAGGACGTCCACATCGGCGGCGACCACTACGCCGCCTGTATCAGGATCAAGTAGCGGAGGAGGGCCGGCCGGGGCGGTGCCGCGAGGCGCACACCGCCCCGGCCGGCCCGCGTTCGAGCATGCGGAGAAACCAGTACATCAGACACAGCGACGGTGAGGCGGCGCGGGTCCCGCGCGCGCCGCGCGCCGCCGCGCCGGCTCTCGCGCTGCTGGCGCTGGTCGCCGTGGCGCTGCTGGCCGGCGCCGGCCTCGCGGCGGCGTCACCATCTCCGTCCCCGGCTGCGTCCGCCGAAGCGCTCGCGTACCGGATCGGGATCTCGCAGGAGTGTGACGGCGTGAACCCGTTCAGCTCCTGGAGCTCCGTCTCCTGGGAGTGCTTCCGCCTCGGCTACGACTTCCTCACCTGGTATGACGCCGACTACCGGCCCGCGCCCGACCTCGCCACGAGCTGGGAGACCTCCGAGGACGGCCTGACCTGGACGTTCCACATCAGGGAGGGCATGGAGTGGCAGGACGGCGTCCCGCTCACCGCCCGCGACGTCGCCTTCACTTACGACCTGATCCTCCAGACCCGCCAGCCGGCGTACATCCAGTACCTCACCGGTGTCACGGACGTCACCGCCACGGACGACGCGACGCTGGTGATCACGACCCGGCGGCCGAACACCGGGATGCTGGCCCTCGCCATCCCGATCCTGCCGGAGCACGTCTGGGCGAAGGTCGATCCCGACCACCTGGGCGAGTACGAGAACCTGCCCTTCGTCGGCTCGGGGCCCTTCCGCGTGGTGAGCCTCGGGCAGGGCCGGAGCGTCCGGCTCGAGGCCAACCCTGCATACCCGTCCGAGCTCGGCGGCGCCCCACACCTCGGGTCCGTCACCTTCGCCGCCGGCGAGAGCGCGGACGCTCTCGCCGGCGCGTACCGATCGGGCACGCTCGACGCCGTGGTCGACTTCCCGGCGACCTACGAGCGACTCTACGCCGGGATGTCGGGCACCGACACGGTGGCTTCCCCTGCGATCGGCTTCCACGAGCTCGGCTTCAACTGCTGGGAGAGCCCGCGCAGCCAGGGGAACCCGCTGCTGCGCGACCCGTCCATCCGTCGCGCCGTCCACTGGGCCATCGACGCGCGCCAGATCGCGGCGACGGCCATGGCCGGGCTGGCGGAGCCCGCCACATCCCTGCTCTCACCGGCGCAGGCGGACTGGCGCTGGGAGGTTCCGGAGGCCGCGCAGTACCGCTACGACCCCCAGCGCGCCAAGCGGATCCTCGAGGACGCCGGGTACTCCGATCAGGACGGGGACGGCGTGCGCGAGGACGCCGCCGGCGCGGAGCTCTCGTTCCGCCTGGTCGCCCTCGACGGGTATCCGGAGGACCAGGTGGCGGCGCGCATGATCGTCGGCTGGTGCCGCGACGTCGGCATCCGCCTGCGACTCGAGCGCATGGACGAGCAGGCCTTCAGCGACGCCATCTTCGACGACGCCGACTACGACCTCTTCGTCTGGAGCTGGGGCGGCGACATCGACCCGGGGTTCATCCTGAGCACGTTCACCACCTCGCAGATCATGGGATGGAGCGACAGCCAGTACTCGAACAAGGACTACGACCGCCTCTTCGTCAGGCAGGCGGAGGCGCTCGATCCCGCTCACCCCGAGGACATCACCCAGCGCAAGGCCTACACCGACTCGCTGCAGAAGATCCTGTACCGTGACGACCCGTATGTGGTCCTCTGGTACAACGTGAACCTGCAGGCGTACCGGACCGACCGCTGGACCGGCTACGCCCTGGCGCCCGCCGGAGACGGCGCCCCCTTCCGGAACCAGCTGCGCGCGACCTACATCGCCCTGCGGCCGCTGCGGGCGCCGGCGCCCGCGCCGGAGGCATCCAGGGGGTGGGTGTGGGCGCTGGTCATCACGGCGGTCGCCGCCGGCGCGCTGGTCTTTGCGGTCCTTCGCCGGCGCCGGACGACGCCGGAGGACGCATGATGAAGCTCAACGCACGACCTACACGAGAGGATGACGCCGCATGACCGAGCCCGCCGCCGTCTGGCCCGACGAAGCGATCGAGGCGATGCACCTGGCCGCACTCGCCCTCCTGGAACGGGCGGGCGTGCGCGTGGAGTCGCAGGCCGCGCGGGAACTTCTGCTCGCGGCCGGCTGCAGCCCGGTCGGTGAGGACCGCCTGGCGGTCCCGCGCCGGGCTGTGGAGGAGGCGCTGGCCGCCTGCCCGCGCGAGTACGTGCTCGCCGCGCGCGACCCGGAGCGCTCGCTCTCCATGGACCCGGACCCCGGCGTTACCTACGTGCACAACCTGGGCGGCGCCGCGGACGTGGCCGATCCGCGCACCGGCGCACTCCGCCGGGCGACGCTGCGCGACCAGGTCCTGGCGACCCGCGTCATGCACAACCTCGTGCACCAGCAGCAGGTCACGTCGCTCTGGCAGCCGGAGGACGTCCCCGACCTGCTCGAGCCGCTCTACTCGTACCTGATCCTCGCCTTCGAGACCGACAAGGCCATCGGCGGCCCCGGCATCTCGCATCCGTTCCAGGCTCGATACCTGCAGGAGATGGCGCTGGCCGTCACCGGCGCCGACGGGGCGGACGGCGTGTATCCGATCGACCTCGCGTTCTCGCCGGTGAGCCCTCTCATCCTCGGCGGCGACGTCACGGACGCGCTGGTGGAGCAGGTCCGTCGCGGTGGCGTGGCCGTGGAGATCCTGCCGTGTCCGGCTGCGGCCACCACGGCGCCCGGCGCTCTCTCGGCGGCGCTCGCGCAGCAGCACGCCGAGGTGCTCGCCGGCGTCGTGCTCACGCAGGCGGCCGCGCCCGGCACGCCGGTCTACTACGGGCCGCGCCTCAGCGCCGTCGACCCGCGCAGCGGTGTCGTCGTGAGCGGCACTCCGGAGACCGGCGTCGCCTCCGCGGCGGCGGTGCTGCTCGCACGTCGCTGCGGCCTCGCCTGTGACTGCTACGGCCCGTGCAGCGACAGCAAGGTCGTCGACGCGCAGTTCGGCTACGAGCGCGCCGTCAACGCGCTGCTGGGCCTGGCGCCCAAGCCGCGCCTGCTCTCCGGCATCGGCGAGATCCAGGCCGGTGTGGCCAGCTGCCTCGAGGTCCTGGTCATCGACGACGAGGTGCTCAACAACGTCCGCTACGCGCTCACGCCTCGACCGTGGGATGAGGGCGCACTCGACATCGACGCGATGGTCGACGGCGTGCTCTCCGGGCGCGGGTTCCTCGGCACCAAGCACACGCGGCGCTACATCCGCGGCGAGTTCGTCAGCCCGCTCCTGAGCTATCGCGGCGGGCTCGGCGACTGGCTCGCCTCGGGGCGTGCGGGGCTCGTCGACCTCGCCTCGGACAAGGCCGCGGACCTCGCCGACCGCGATCCCGTCGGCCTTCCCGACGACGTCCTGGGCGAGCTCGTCGCGCTCATCGGGCGCTGCGCCGCGGAACTCGGCGTATCCGGCCATCCCGACCCGCGCCACGTGCTCGGGCTGTAGACTGACGTCATGGCCATCCCGTTCGTCCACGTCCAGGCCAAAGGCTCGCACCGCGAGCTCGGTCGCGCCGTCGGAGAGGCGGCTCGCGAGCAGGTGCAGGCCTCGGTCGACTTCTTCCGTGAGAACTTCACGTCCATGACGGCCGGCCGCCTCACATTCGACGAGGCGGAGCTCCAGGCTGGCGCCTATGCCGAGCAGGCGCGTCGCTGGCTTCCCCACTACGTGGAGGAGCTCGAGGGCCTGGCCGAAGGCGCGCAGGTCCCGTTCCAACGCCTGCTCGTCCTCAACTGCGGCGAGGAGTTCACTGCGAAGGAGCAGCCTGCCGTGCCGCCTCCGCCCGGCTCGCCCCGGTCCGGCGACCACTGCACCGCCGTCGCCGTCGTCGCCGGCGGGCGCCACATCGTGGGGCACAACATGGACTGGTACGTCATCGATGCGGTCAACAACGTCCTCTTCGACCTCACCGGCCCGGACGGGACCCGCATCATGGGCCTCGCCGGAGCGCCATACTTGCTCATGCTGGGCATGAACAACCACGGCATCGGCAACGTGAGCAACTCGGTGCACTCCAACGACAACCGCATCGGCGTCCCTAACGTGTTCGTGCGCCGGTCGACGCTCGAGGCGCGGACGCTGGAGGAGGCGCGGGACCGGGGGCTGCTGGCCGCCCGCGCACGCGGCACCAACCAGTTCTTCGCCGACACCGGCGGCCGCCTCTGGGACCTCGAGACGTCCGCCACGGCGCACGCTCTCATGGACCACACCGGGGCGGGGCTCATGGCGCACTCCAACCATTACGTCTCGCCGGCGATGCAGCCGTACGAGGGCTACGGCGGCGGGGAGTCCAGCGTCAGGCTCTCGACCGCGGAACGGCTTCTCGCGGAAGGCATCGCCGCCGGCGAGGACCCGGTGGACCTCGTGGCCCGGGTCCTGCGCACGCACGTGCCGTCGCTGGACGACTGCATCTGCGGCCACCCGGAGCCGGACGAGGCGCCGGCGGACCAGGGCATGACCGTCGGGAGCATGATCTGCGACCTGGACCAGCGCCGGCTCTACGCCTGCGCCGGCCCGCCGTGCGAGAACAAGTACCAGGTGTTCGAGATGGGGGAGGCGTGATCCAGCACGACCTGGTGATCGCCGGCGGCCGCATCGTCGACGGCTGCGGCAACCCCTGGTACCGCGGGGATGTCGCCGTGCGCGGCGACCGGGTCGCGGCCATCGGGGCGCCGGGCACGCTGCGCGGCCGGCGCGTCATCGACGCCGCCGATCGCTACGTCACCCCGGGCTTCATCGACCCGCACACGCACTCGGATCTGACGATCCTGCTGCATCCCCGCGCGGAGACCGCGATACGCCAGGGCGTCACGACGCACGTCACCGGCAACTGCGGGATGTCGGCGGCGCCGCTGACGGCCGCGCACCGGGACGACGCCGTCCAGAACTGGGCGCACTACGCCTGGGGGCTGGACGCCGTGGCCTGGGACTGGCGCACCTTCCGCCAGTACCTCGACGCGGTGCGCCGCGGCGGCCACGCGATCAACATCGCGCCGCTCGTCGGACACGGCGCGCTGCGGCTCGCCGTCGTCGGCTTCGCCGAGCGAGCCGTCACCGCGCGCGAGCTGGCGCGCATGGAGCGGCTCCTGGACGCCTCCCTGCGCGCGGGCGCGCACGGGATGTCCAGCGGGCTCGTCTACCCGCCGGGCTGCTTCGCGGGCACCGATGAGCTCCTGAACCTGTGCAAGGTCGTGGCGCGCCATCAGGGCATCTACACGAGCCACGTGCGCGGCGAGCGGGAGACCATCCTCGCCGCGGTGGCGGAGGCGCTCGAGCTCGGGCGCGCCGCCGGCTGCCCTGTGGAGGTCTCGCACAACGCGCCCAAGTGGGGCGCCCCCGAGGACGCGTCGGCCAACCTCGGCCTCATCGAGGATGCCCGGCGCGGCGGCCTCGACGCCACCACCGACAACGACGTCCACACCGACCTTGCGCCGCGCTTCTCCCGGGCGCTGCCGCAGCCCGTGCTCGATCTGGACCACGATGCGCTCATCGCGCTGCTCTCGGACCCCGGCGCCCGCGCCGCGCTGCGTCGCGAGGTGATGGAGGACTCGCTCCCGGGCGCCGGCTACGCCGGTGTGGTCCGGCACGGCCGCTTCGACCGGGTGGTCGTGTACCACGCCGGCCGCCACCCGGAGCTGCGCGGCCGCTCCGTCGCCGACATCGCCGCCGAGCGCGGCGCCGACGGCTTCGACACCTTCCTCGACCTCATCGTCGAGGAGGACGACGACCTCATCGGCCTCTTCGACTACATCGAGGAGAAGAACATCCGCGCCCTGCTGCAGAGCCCGATCGCGATGATCTCGTCCGACGGGCTCGTGATGGCGCCGCCGGAAGAGCTCGACGACCCGTCGCTGTACTGGCCGTGCAGCTACGGGGAGTACCCGGGCGTGCTCGAGCGCTACGTGCGCGAGGAGCCCGTGCTGCGCCTCGAGGAGGCCATCCGCAAGATGACCTCGTTCCCGGCGCAGCGCTTCCGTCTCTTCGACCGTGGCGTCCTGCGGCCGGGTCTGCGGGCGGACCTCGTGGTGTTCGACCTGGACCGCGTGCGCGACCGGGCGACGAACCTCTATCCGCACGCGTTCCCCTTCGAGAACATCCCGCACGCCGCGCCGGAGGGCATCGACTGGGTGCTCGTGAACGGCGAGCCGGTCCTCGAGGAGGGCGTGCACACCGGCGCGCTCCCGGGACGGGTGCTGCGCCGCCGCTGACTGCCAGAACGTACAAACCTGCACACATCCTGACGTTCGACACCCTCGCGCTGTACTAGGACATCGTGTAGAATCCCGGCGATGATCACCGTACAGGACATCCTTGAGATCCCCGAGCTCAACCTGCGCCTGCTGGCCGGGCACAAGTCCACGAGCAACCCGGTACGGTGGGTCCACATCACCGAAGTCCCCGACCCCACCAAGTGGCTCAAGGGCGGTGAACTGCTGCTCACCACCGGCTACAGCTTCGTCGGCAGCGAGGAGCAGCAGGTCGCGCAGATCAAGCGCCTCATCGACCACAACATCTCCGGACTCGGCTTCGGCACCGGCTTCAGCTTCGACAAGGTCCCGCCGGCGATCGTCGCCGTCGCCGAGGAGTACGGCTTCCCGCTGTTCGAGGTCCCGTACCACGTACCGTTCCTCGCGATCACCGAGGCCGTCGCCTCCAAGATCGTCAACGAGCAGTACTCGCTGCTGCAGCGCAGCCTCGCCGTCCACGAGAAGCTCACCAAGATCGTGCTGGAGGAGAAGGGCCTCGAGGCGATCCTCTCCACGCTCTCGGCCCTCGTCGGCTGCTCGGCCGTGCTCTTCGACTTCCACGGCGTGGTGCTCTGCGAGGCGGCGTACCGCCGCCACCTGGGCGCCGAGCTCATCGCCGACCTCTGGCGCATGATCGGCGACCGCCGCGCCGACCGCCAGAACTTCGCCCTCAGCATGGAGGGCGTGGGCTCGGGCGTGCAGGTCTACCCGGTGGTCGCGTCGCACCGCATCGGCGCGTTCCTCGCCGTCGTCAAGGACAGCGGCGACTTCAGCGAGTACGACCGCATCATCCTCCACAACGTCGTCACCGTGACGGCGCTCGAACTGGTCAAGAAGAAGGCCGTGGCCGAGACCGAGAAGCGCCTCGCCGGCGACTTCTTCGACGAGCTCATCGCCAGCGACCTCTACGAAGAGGAGATCGCCCGGCGGCTCGCCTTCTTCGGGCTCGAGCCGCAGTCGCCCCACCTCATCGTGCTCGTCGACATCGACGCGCAGGAGGACGAAGCGGCGGAGCGCACCGACGCCGCCGCCGCGGACGTCAAGGAGCGCCTGCACTGGACCGTCGACGAGTTCATGGCCAGGCGCGACGTGCTGTGCATCAGCGCGTCGCGCAGCGACTCCGTCGTCATCCTGGTTCAACCGGGCAAGGTCGACGCCAGAGAGATCATCCGACTTGCCGGGGAGCTCCAGACCGTGATCACCGAGATGCTGCCCGAGATCTCCGTGTCCATCGGCATCGGCCGGCCGCACCGGAAGCTCATCGACCTTCGCCAGAGCTACTACGAGGCGAGCTACGCCATCAAGATCCGCAAGCTCAAGGGAGAGCCGAGGGTCATCGCCAGCTTCGACGACCTCGGCTCCTACGGGCTGCTGCTGGGCCTGCAGGACACGCTGTCGCTGGAGGTCTTCTACGACAGCGTCCTCGGCAAGCTCCAGGACTACGACGAGCAGAACTCGAGCGACCTGGTCAAGAGCCTGGCCTGCTTCCTCGAGGCCAACGGCCACTGGGGCGACGCCGCCGAGAAGCTGTACGTACACCGCCACACGCTGCGGTACCGCATGAAGCGCGTCGAGGAGATCACCGGCCGCGACCTCAACCAGTCGCAGGACCGCATGGAGTTCTGGCTGGCGCTCAAGGCCAAGGAGCTCATCGATCAGTCCAAGAAGGGCAAGCCGGCCTCCGCCTGACCTGCCCCGCCGCCGGCCCCGCTTCGCCGGCCGGCCCCTCTCAGCTCACGACGTGACCAGCGAGCCGTTGTCCACGGCGATGTTGGCGCCGGTCAGCCCCTCCGTCTCCAGACAGAAGCGGACGGCCGCGCCGATGTCGCCCGGCGCGACGAGCCGCTCCGTCGCGACCCTGGCCGCTGCGCGGAGGGTCGCGGCGCGGTGCTCGTCGTCGTCCAGGTCCACGGGCCCCGGGGCGACGCCGCAGACGCGCAGGCCGTCGGGCGCCCAGGCGCGGGCGAGCTCCTTGACCAGGTGGATCTCGGCCGCCTTGGCGGCGCCGTGCGCGGCGAAGGTCGCCCAGGGCTGCAGCCCGAGATAGTCGGTGATGGCGACGATCGCGCCGCCCGGGGAGAGCCGGTCGCGGGCGGCGCAGGCGCTGAAGAAGAAGCCTTTGGCGATCGTGTCCATCGAGGCGTCCCACGCCTCCTCGGAGATCGCCTGCGGCTGCTGGGGCACGAACGGGCCGCTGGCCGCGTACACCAGGGCGTCGAGCCCGCCGAGCGCCGTCTCGGCGGCGGCGACCAGGCCCGTCGCGCCGGCCGGCCGGGCGGCGTCGCCCTCGACGAGGGCCGCCGCCGGCGCTCCGGCCGCCGTCAGCGCGGCCAGCTGCGCGTCGGCCGCCGGCGAGTGCGCGCGCGTGGAGACGGCCACGGCGGCGCCGTGGCCGGCCAGGTCGAGCGCGATGGCCCGGCCGAGGCGGCGCACGCCGCCGATCACGAGCACTCTGGCGCCGGCGACCTTCACGCCGGCTCCCCGAGGTGGTCGTAGAGCACGCCGGCGATCTCGGCGATGGCCGCGTCTGCCTGCCCCTTGGCTCGATGGTCCAGACCCTTCCAGAACACGACCATGACCATGGGCGCTCCCGCCGGCGTGTAGACGATCGCGGCGTCGTTGCTGGTGCCGCTGACGCCGCCGGTCTTGTTGGCGATGCGCAGCCCCTCGGGCAGCCCGGCCGGGATCTTCTCGCGCCACTCCTGCTGCGCCATCACCTCGACCATCAGGCGACACGAGGGCGCGGACGCGCACTGGGCCCGGACGACCATCGCCAGGAGGTCGGCCATGTCGCGCGGCGAGCACATGTTGTCCAGCGCCTGGTCGACGGCGAACGAGTCGTCGTACCCGAGCGACTCGTCGCGCCCCCAGCGGCGCTCGTAGAGGTGGAGGAACCCGGCGCCGCTGAGGCGCGCGTTCTCCTCGAGGATGCGACGGAACGCCTCCTCGTGCTCCCCGCGCGCCTCGAGTCCGCGCCAGCGCTCGACGATCTCGGGGCCGCTCAGCCCGGCCCACTCCTCGCCGACGCCGGATTCGATGAGGAAGTACTCCCGGTTCGGCATGAAGCAGTCGATCGTCTCCAGGCCGAGACACCGCATGGTCTCGTTCACGGACGCGAGCCCCACGAGCCGCCACAGCATGTCGGTGGCGGTGTTGTCGCTCAGGGTGATCATCAGGTAGAGGAGGTCGCGCACGCTGGGCCGCAGCCCTTCGTGGCAGTGGATGAGCGTGCTGCCGGGGCTCTTGTCCGCCTCGGTCAGCGTGAGGCGGTCGTCGAGTCGCAGTGCGCCGGCGTCGACCTGTCGCATGACCTCGACCATGATCGGGATCTTGAAGCAGCTCGCCATGGGGAAGAGCTCGTCGGCGGCGACGTGGATCTCGGCGCCGCTCGCCAGGTTGTGGGCGGCCACGCCGACGGTGCCCCCCAGCCGCGCGGCGATCGTCGCGACGTCGTCGTGGACACCCCTCGGATCGGTCATGTGCCGACACCCCCCTCTCTCCAGCGACCCGGCTCTACGATATACGAGCGCGGCTGGTATGGGCCAGAGCATGTGCGCCGCCGGGGGGATGGCGGGGCGGGACCTCCTTGATATTGAGATATCGTTTGTTGATACTGGTCGCTACACATCGGTAGTTCAGTAGTGGGCGCTTTTCTTGTGTTTTGGGGTTTTCTGCGCGCTGCGTTGTTGGTAGACTGCCAAATCGTGCACAGTCGTGTGCACATCCGAGTTTTGAGCCCAACCATGGGATGGAGCGAGGAGGAGTCATGATCGTCGGTTGTCCTAAGGAGATCAAGAACGAGGAATACCGTGTCGGCATGACGCCGAACGGCGTCAAGGACTTCGTGGCCGCGGGTCATACGGTCATCATCGAGGCCGGCGCCGGCGTCGGCTCGGGCTTCAGCGACAAAGAGTACAAGGCCGCGGGCGCCACGCTCGCTCCGGTGAAGGAAGTCTTCGCCAAGGCCGACATGATCTACAAGGTCAAGGAGCCGCTTCCGGAAGAGTGGCCGATGTTCAAGCCCGGCCAGATCCTCTACACGTATCTCCACCTCGCCGCCGCGTATGCCAAGGACCTCACCAAGGGCATGCTCAAGGCCGACATCCGCGGTATCGCGTTCGAGACCGTCGAGCTCCCGAACGGCGCGCATCCGCTCCTCTTCCCGATGAGCGAAGTCGCCGGCAAGCTGGCCATCCAGGCCGGCGCCACGCACCTCCAGAAGAACAACGGCGGCCGCGGCGTGCTGCTCGGCGGCGTGACCGGCGTACCGAAGGCCAAGGTCGTCGTCATCGGCGGCGGCGCAGTCGGCACCAATGCGGCCAAGGTCGCCGTGGGCATGGGCGCGCGTGTGGTCATGATGGACAGCTATGCCCCTCGTCTCACCTACCTCGATGACGTCTTCGGCGGCGCCGTCGAGACCGTCCTCTCCACCTCCGCCTCGATCGCCGAGCAGATCACCGACGCCGACATCGTGGTCGGCGGCGTGCTGCTCCCCGGCGGCGCCCAGGCTCCGCATCTCGTCAAGAAGTCCCAGCTCAAGACGATGCGGCCCGGTTCGGTGCTCGTCGACGTCGCCATCGACCAGGGCGGCTGCTTCGAGACCTCCAAGCCCACCACGCACACCGATCCCACGTATGTGGTCGACGGCGTGATCCACTACTGCGTCGCCAACATGCCGGGCGCCGTGGCCCGCACCTCCACGATGGCCCTCGCCGGCGCGACCCTGCCTCAGGGCCTCGCGATCGCCAACAAGGGCTTCGAGCAGGCCGTCAAGGACGACGCCAGCCTCGCTCTGGGCGTCAACGTCTACCGTGGCAAGCTCACCAACGCCGCGACGGCCGAGGCCCACAAGATGAAGTACACGCCGCTGGACAAAGTGCTCGCCTGAGACAGCATTCGGCTACGCTGCGGCCACTGGCTGCGGCTGAGCCAAGCTGATTGAATGGAGCCGCGTTCGGACGCACGTCCGAACGCGGCTCCTTCCGTTCGGGGGCGCACGCACCTCGCCACGGCAGGCTCCGCCGACCAGGGGTGGCCGCGGCGCAGCGGAAGGAAGGCCAAGGGGTGTGGCTTTCACGGCACAAAGGAGCATGAATGGGCGACCTTCTCCGCATCGACCTCACCACACGCACCACGTCCGAAGAGACCGTGCCTCCGGAGCTCATCAAGGAGCTCATCGGGGCGAAGGGCATCGGGACGCACTACCTCATCGAAGAGGTAGCGCCTGAGGTCGACCCGCTGAGCCCCGGCAACAAGCTCATCTTCGTCGTCGGCCCCATGGGCGGCACGACGATGCTGGGCAGCAACCGCTACGCCCTGTACTTCGCCTCGCCGCTCACCGGCGGCTACGGCGAGTGCTACTCGGGCGGCAACCTCACGCCCCAGTTCGCCAAGACGGGCTACAAGGTGGTCATCGTCGAGGGTAAGGCCGACGGGCCGACCTACCTGGAGATCAGCGAGGAGGGCGCGCAGTTCCACGACGCCTCCGACCTGTGGGGCATGGACGCCTTCAAGGCTGAGGATGCGATCCTCGAGCGCACCGACCACAAGAAGGCCCAGGCCTGTGTCATCGGCCCGGCCGGCGAGAAGCTCGTGAAGTTCGCCTGCGTCAACAACAACTACTGGCACCAGCTCGGCCGCGGCGGCCCCGGAGCGGTCTACGGCTCCAAGAACCTCAAGGGCATCGTCTGGCACGGCGAGAAGAAGGTCGAGGTCGCGCGCCCCGACGACTACAAGGCGGTCGTGCGCGACCTCATCGAGCGCACCAAGGACGACGCCGGCGTGGCGGCCTACCAGCGCGGCGGCACACTCAACATGGTGCGCATCATGAACGGCGCCAATGCGTTCCCCACGCGCTACTGGCGCAAGGGCACGCTCGAGAACTTCGAGCGCATCACCGTCGAGACCATGCTCGCCGAGCACGGCACGGTCAACCAGACCTGCCCGCCGTGCGTGTTCAAGTGCGTCAAGCGCAACACGGTCTTCAAGGGTCGCCACGAAGGTCTCGTGGTCGAGGGCCCGGAGTACGAGACCGCCTACGTGTTCGGCGGCCTCTGCGAGATCGACGATTTCGCCGAGATCATGTGGCTGAACGACGTGTGCGACCGCCTCGGCGTCGACACCATGGACGCCGGCAACCTGTGCGCTCTCGCCATCGAGTGCGCCGAGCGCGGCCTCATCGACGAGAAGCTCACCTGGAACGACCCCGTCGGCGTCGGCGCCTTCCTCGAGAAGCTGTGCCTGCGCGAAGGCATCGGCGATCTCTGGGCGGAAGGCCTCTCGGCGGTCGCCGAGGAGTACGGCCTCGAGGACGTGGCCGTGCATGCCAAGGGCATGGCGCCCCCCGGCTACGAGCCGCGCAAGATGAAGGGCATGGGTCTCGGGTTCGCGACCACCGCGCGCGGCGCCTGCCACCTGCGCGCCACCATGTACAAGCCCGAGCTCATGGGGGTCACCACCTACGGTGAGATCAACGACAAGGCCCCGGTCTACGTGGACTGGGAAGACCGCCTGACCATCATGGATACGCTCGTCTACTGCCGCTTCTACCGCGACATGGTGCAGTGGCCGTACATCACCGCCGTCGTCAACGCCGTCATCGGCACCGATTACACCGAAGAGGACCTGCACCGCATCGCCAACCGCATCATCACCATGACGCATGACTTCAACGCGGCGCGCGGCATCGGCCGGCAGTCGGAGAAGCTGCCCGAGTGGGTCACCGACAAGCCCATGGAGGACGAGGGAGCCCTCACCTTCCCGCAGGAAGAAATGGTCTCCATGCTCCAGGACTACTACACGCTGCGTGGCTGGGGGGAGTTGCCGCCGCTCGAACAGTGAGCTGAGCGGCGCGCACGCGAACGGGCCCGGGACTCTCGACGAGAGGGTCCCGGGCCCGTTCGCGTATCAGAACGCGTGGAGGCTCAGCGCGGGTGCTCGCGGCTCCAGCGGCGCCAGTCGTTGTAGCCCTTGTCGCCGGCCAGCCACCCCGTGAGGAGATAGAACGGCTCCATGGCCTCGTTGAGGGTGTTGAAGACGACCTGCAGCCTGGCCAAAGAGAGCTGCAGCTGCGAGATGCTCACCGTGAGCGACTCGCCGTCGGCGGAGAGGTGCTCCGCCGCGACCGAGATCTCGTCCACCCTGTGGCTGAGCCCGTCGGCAAGCGGCGTGATGCGCCGGGAGACGGCCATGCCGTGCTTGGCAAGGCGCCATCCCTTCAGGGCGACGTAGACGAGGGCTCCGATGATGACCGCCAGGCTGACGAGCGCGACGATGAGGAGTACGTACCAAGGCATGTGCGGAGTGTACCCCGTCGCGCCGGACGGCGACAGTGCGCCCGGCCCGGGTGGTCAGGGCAGCTCGAGGTCGTACCGGCAGATGAGGGCGCAGCCTCGTCCCGCCAGCCGGCTCACCTTGACGACGTCGCCGGTGTGCGGCGCCTCGATGAACAGGCCGTTGCCGATGTAGATGCCCACGTGGTGGTAGAAGGCCGGGTAGCCGAAGAAGACCAGGTCGGCCGGCTGGGCCTGCGACAGCGACACGGGGTCTCCCATGTGCGCCTGCATGGTGGCTCCGTGCGGGAACTGCACGCCGAACTTGGCGTAGACGTAGAGGACGAGGCCCGAGCAGTCGAAGCCGCCCGAGGGCGTCGCTCCGGCCCAGACATAGGGGATGCCCAGGTACTTCATGGTCTCCTTGACGACGGCGATCTGTGCCGGCGTCCCGGAGATGGTCGCGAGGTCGACGCCGGCGGCCCTGGCGAGGCGCTCCGATGCCTCGGCGTCCAGCCGCGCCTGCTCGGAGAGCAGCTTCTTGACGCGCGCGTCGAGGTCCGCCAGGAGCTGCTCGCGAGCGGCCAGCTGATCCTCGATCGCCGCCTGCTGCTCGCGCAGCCCCATCTCGCGGTCCAGCGCGTCGGCCCGGTCCTTGTCGATCTGCTGCTCGAGCTCCTCGACCTGTTGCTCCATCGCCGAGATCCGGGTGACCGTGTCCTGGTCGGCCTCGTCGATGGAGCGGAAGTAGCCGAGCTGGGTGTCGGCTTCGCCGATGTCGCTCAGGTTGAAGAGGACGTCGAGCACGCTGTAGCCGTCGCTCTTGTACATGGCGCTGAGCCGGTCGCCGCGCAGCGCCTGCGCGGCGTCGAGCTGGACGCGCGTGCGCTCGAGGTCGCGACGAGCCTCCTGCAGGCGGACGTTGACCACGTCGAGCGCCGCGCGCGCGACGTTGTACTTCTCGGTGAGGATCTCGGCGCGGGCGTCGAGGCGCGCGGCCTCGCGGCGCACGTCGCGCGCCTGGGCTTCGAGGTCGGCGACCGATGGAGAAGCGAGCGCCGCGGTGGGCAGAAGGCCGGCGACGAGCAGCAGCGCCAACAGTGGCAGGAAGGATCCTGCCGCGAGTGCCGCCGCGCGTGTCACATGCCGCCTGCCTGTCGTCCTGAGCCTCGCCATCTCCGAAGAAGTGTATCGGAACATCCCGCCTGCTCTTTACGTCGCGCGTGAGGGGAGTCCCTGCCGGGTAACTTTACATTCGAGTGTCTCTACGTATACAATCTGTCGTCCAACGTCGCGGGGTGGAGCAGTCCGGTAGCTCGTCGGGCTCATAACCCGAAGGTCGCAGGTTCGAATCCTGCCCCCGCTACCATCACCTTCCTGGGCGCCCGTTCGGGCGCCTTTCTTTTTGCCTTGATGCCTCCTCCCACGTTGTCGCCGGCCATGCGCGGCCTCTGGGATAGAATCACGGCGCGGCGGGTAACCACCGGCCGGACAGTAGGAAAACCCTGACGTGGTGGTGGAGCATATGAATACTGGGAAAGCCGCGGTCGCCGAGTTCTTCGGCACCTTCTGGCTGGTCTTCGGAGGAACCGGTGCGGCCGTGCTTGCCGCCTCGGTCGGCAACAGCGGCATCGGCTGGCTCGGCGTCGCTCTCGCGTTCGGGCTGACGGTCGTGACCATGGCCTATGCCGTCGGCCACATCTCCGGGGCGCACTTCAATCCGGCGATCACCATCGGCCTCTGGGCGGGGGGACGGTTCCCCGGCGCGAAAGTCGCGATCTACGTGGTCGCCCAGGTGATCGGCGCCATCTGCGCCAGCGCGGTGCTGTACGTGATCGCCAGCGGCAAGGCCGGCTTCAGCCTTTCCGACGGCTTCGCCGCCAATGGCTACGGCGCCCACTCGCCGGCCGGCTACAACCTCACGGCGGCGATCGTCATCGAGATCCTGCTCACGCTGGTCTTCGTGCTCGTCATCCACGGGGTCACGGACCGCCGTGCGCCCGTCGGTCTTGCGCCGCTGGCCATCGGCCTCACCCTGACGCTCATCCACTTGATCGCCATCCCGGTGGACAACACCTCGGTGAACCCGGCCCGCTCGCTCGCTCCGGCGCTGTTCGTCGGCGGCTGGGCGCTCAGCCAGCTCTGGGTGTTCATCGTCTTCCCGATCGTCGGTGGCGTCGTTGGCGGCCTCCTCTATCGGTACGTGCTCGAGGTGCCTGCCGGCGAGCGTGACAAGATCGAGGGACCGGGCGAGGCGACGGAGTAGAGCTCGCCCTTCTGCTTGCCTGCACGGCCTGAGGGCCGGGGCGCCGGCCGGGCCGCCGCAAGGCGGCCGCTCCGGCGCCCCGGCCCTCTGCTATGCTCGTCGCAGCTTCCATCCGACCGTCCCGCTGAGGAGGCCACATGTCCGTCCTGCTGGTCGTCAACACCTCCGCCTACGGCAGCGAAGGCCCGTACAACGCCTTCAGGCTCGCCGACGCGCTGACGCTGCGCGGCGAGCACGTCGAGGTGTTCCTCATGGGCGACGCCGTCGGTGCGGCGCGTGCCGGCCAGGATCCGCGCGGGGCGCACGCGTCACTCGAGCAGATGCTCGCCGGCCTCCTGGAGAAGGGCGTCGACGTGAGCTGCTGCGGTACCTGCTGCGCGACCCGAGGGCTCACCGAGGACCAGCTCGTCGCGCACGCGCGCGTGGCCACCATCCACGATCTTGCCGAGGCGACCGCTCGCAACGACCGCGTCGTCTCGTTCTGAGGCGGCCGTGGCGCGCCTGCCCGCCGCGTGTCTCCGGCTCCAGCGCCGCGTGGCCGACGCCGTCGCCGCGACCGGCGCGCTCCGTGCCGGCGAGCGGGCGCTGCTGCTGCTCTCCGGCGGCGCCGACTCCATGGCGCTGCTCTCGTGCGTGCGCGCCGCCGACCGCCGGCTGGACCTCGGCCTGCGGTTCGCCGCGCTGCACGTGGACTACGGCCTGCGCGGCGCCGACTCCGACCGCGACCGGCGTATCGTCGAGCGCGCCTGCCGTGAGGCCGGCCTGCCGTTGCACGTCGAGCGCTTGCGCGGGCGGCTGGCCGGCCGGGACTTCCAGGCGCGAGCCCGCGCGCAGCGCTACGGGCTCGCTCGAGAGCTCGCCGCCGTGCACGCCTACGACGTGCTGGTCACGGCGCACAACCGCGACGACCAGGCGGAGACGATCCTGTACCGCCTGACCAAGTACGCGTCGCCGCGCGGCCTCGCCGGCATGCGGCCGCGCGACGGGGATCTGTCGCGGCCCCTTCTGGGCCTCGGCGCCGCCGAGATCAGGGAGTACTGCCGTGCGGCCGGCATCGACTACGGCGAGGACCTCACCAACGCCGCGCCGCTGTACGCGCGGAACGTCCTGCGCCTCGAGGTCCTGCCCCGGCTCGAGGCGCTCAATCCGCGCGTCGCCGAGACGCTTGCGGCGGCGGCGGAGCAGGCGGCGGCCGAGACGGAGGTGCTGGCCGCCGCCTCCGCCGAGGCGGGCCGGCGAGTGCTCCTGAGGCCGGCCCCCGGCGATCTCGCGGCCGTCGACCTCGCCGCGCTCCGCGCCGAGCCGGCCGGCCTGCGCGCGCTCGTCCTGCACGACCTCCTCCGCGAGGCGATGGGCGGCGATGCGCTGGTGGAGCGTCACCTCGTCGACGCGCTTCTGAGCCTCGTGCAGCGCACGGACGACGCCGGCCGCGTGAGCCTCGGCCGCGGCCTCGAGGCGGTGCGCGGCCGCGGCGCGCTGCGGATCCGCGCCGTCTCCACGGCCCACTCGTGCTCTCCGGCGGTCGTGGAGGGCGCGGCCCTGGTCGCGGCCGGCGAGGCCGGTCTCAGAGTGGTCTTCTGCGGACGCACGTGGCGGCTGCGCCTGCTTCCGGGCGCGGTCCTCGACCGCGACGCCGCGCTCGCCGGCGAGGCCTTCGTCGGCCTCGCCGGCGCACCGCGGCGAGTCGTGCTCCGCCACCCGCGCCGCGGCGAACGCTTCGACCCGCTCGGACTGGGCGGCGAGACGACCGTCGCCCGCTATCTGGCGGCGGCGCGCGTGCCTGTCGAGCAGCGCCTGCTGACGCCGCTGCTCGACCTCGACGGCCGCGCCGCCTGGGTCGGCAGCGAGCCCGGCAGGGTTGCGCAGTCCTTCCGGGTAGCCCAGAGTAGTGCTCAGACACTCCACGTCGTCCAGGAGGGATCGTGAACGTGCCGATCGCTGAGGTGCTCGTCGACCGTGAGACGCTGGCGTCCCGCGTCGACGAACTGGCTACCCAGATCACCCGAGACTACGCGGGCAAGGAGATCCTGCTCGTCGGCGTGCTCAAGGGAGCGGTGTTCTTCATGGCCGACCTCGCGCGGCGCATCGACGTGCCCGTGGCGCTCGACTTCATGGCCGTCTCGAGCTACGGCTCGTCCACCGACTCGTCGGGAGTGGTCCGCATCCTCAAGGACCTGGACCTGGAGATCGCCGGCCGGGACGTCCTCATCGTCGAAGACATCATCGACTCGGGGCTCACGCTGAGCTACCTCCTCAAGAACCTGCGCAGCCGCAAGCCGGCGTCGCTGGAGATCTGCGCGCTGCTCACCAAGCCCTCGCGGCGCCGCACCGAGATCCCCTGTCGCTACGTCGGTTTCGAGATCCCCGACAAGTTCGTCGTCGGCTACGGTCTCGACCTGGCCGACCGCTTCCGCACGCTCGACTACATCGGGGTCCTGACCCCCGAGGCCGCCGACGAGATCCTCGATCAGGCGGGTTCTTTGCTGTAGTCAGGAGGGTATGTTACCGTCACCGGACGGTCGATTTGCAGGCATATCGAGGCGTAGGACCGGCCCGGGTGTCGGCACCCGTCCAGAAGGGTCACCGTGAGCAGATTCATCCGTAGCGCGCTGTTCCCCATCCTCATCGTCATCATCGTCGCGATGTTCATCGAGTGGGTCATCTCGGGGAACAACAAGAACTCCACGCCCAAGGCGATCTACGCCGCACCGTTCGTCACCACGCAGACGGTGCTGCAGAACGACCTCCAGAACGGGGCCGTCAAGGCGGTCATCTTCGACGCCGGCGACCCGTCGACGGCCAAGGTCACCGACACGAGCGGACAGCAGTACTACGTGACCGGCATCACCGAGGCGGCGCTGGAGCCGGATCAGATCGAGACCGACAACCCGCTGGTCAAGGTGTCCACCGGCGACATCACGGCGCCGGCCGCGAAGGACGTCCAGGCGAGCTTCACCAAGGACGTCGTCAACGGCAGGGTGGCTTCGGCGGTCCTCAACGTCAAGGACCAGACGATCGAGGTGACGCTCAAGCCCGACGCGGACGGCAAGCAGGCGCAGTACTCGGTCGCCTACACCGACCCGGCCGCGACCACCGCCTTCCTCGACCAGTACAACGTGCCCTACGACGCCACGAGCCCCAAGTCGCCCTGGTGGTCGAGCGCCCTGTTCACCATCCTGCCGATCCTGCTCATCATCGGGTTCTGGTTCTTCATCATGAACCAGATGCAGGGCGGCGGCTCCAAGGTCATGAGCTTCGGCAAGAGCAAGGCGAAGCGCGTCAGCGTCGACTCGCCCAAGGTGACGTTCAAGGACGTCGCCGGCTGTGAGGAGGCGGTCGAAGAGCTGCACGAGATCAAGGAGTTCCTCGAGAACCCCAAGAAGTTCCAGCAGCTCGGCGCGCGCATCCCCAAGGGCGTGCTGCTCTACGGCCCGCCCGGCACCGGCAAGACGCTGCTGGCGCGTGCCGTCGCCGGCGAGGCGGGCGTCCCGTTCTTCAGCATCAGCGGTTCCGACTTCGTCGAGATGTTCGTCGGCGTCGGCGCCTCGCGCGTGCGTGACCTGTTCGACCAGGCCAAGCAGAACGCGCCCTGCATCATCTTCGTCGACGAGATCGACGCGGTCGGCCGTCACCGCGGCGCCGGCCTCGGCGGCGGCCACGACGAGCGCGAGCAGACGCTGAACCAGCTGCTCGTCGAGATGGACGGCTTCGAGATGAAGGACAACATCATCCTCATCGCCGCCACCAACCGCCCGGACATCCTCGACCCGGCACTGCTGCGACCGGGCCGCTTCGACCGGCAGATCGTCGTCGACCGCCCGGACCGCCCGGGCCGCAAGCAGATCCTCGAGGTCCACTCGCGCGGCAAACCGATCGACAAGGACATCGACATGGACGCGCTGGCCGCGCAGACGCCGGGCTTCACCGGCGCCGACCTGGCCAACCTCGTCAACGAGGCGGCGCTCCTCGCCGCCCGTCACGGCAAGAAGCTCATCACCATGACGGAGCTCGAAGAGGGCATCATGCGCGTCCTCGCCGGTCCCGAGAAGAAGACGCGCATCATCAGCGAGAAGGAGAAGGCGATCACGGCCTACCACGAGATGGGTCACGCCCTGGTCGGCCACTTCCTGGAGTTCACCGACCCGGTGCACAAGATCTCCGTGGTCAGCCGCGGCCAGGCGCTCGGCTACACGATCTCGCTGCCGTCCGAGGACAAGTTCCTGACCACCAAGCAGGAGCTCATGGACACGCTCTCCATGACGCTCGGCGGTCGCGCGGCGGAGGAGGTCGTGTTCGGCGAGATCACCACCGGCGCCGCCAACGACCTCGAGAAGGCCACCGCGACCGCGAAGCAGATGATCATGCGCTACGGCATGAGCGAAGAGCTCGGCCCGCGTACCTTGGGCCACGACCAGTCGATGCCGTTCCTCGGCCGCGAGTTCCAGCAGCAGGCCGACTACTCGGAGGAGATCGCCAAGCAGATCGACGACGAGATCCGGCGCATCATCGAGGAGGCGCATCAGCGCGCCAAGGACCTGCTCACCGAGAAGCGCGAGACACTGGACCGCATCAGCAAGATCCTGATGGCGCGCGAGACCATCGACGCCTCGGAGTTCCAGCGCCTCGTCGACGGCATCCCCGAGGATGAGGTGTTCCGCGAGCGCGACGAGAAGGAAGCGGCACGTCGTCAGGGCCTGCCGCCCGAGGCCGAGAAGCGCCAGCGCGCCAAGCAGCCGCCGGTGCCCAAGCCGGCGCACGTCAACCCGGTCAATCCCGAGGCGACCTGAGCGCCGGCGACGGCTCCCGCCACTTGGACAGCGAGAAGATAAAGGCCGGCGTACGTCTCATCCTCGAGGGCATCGGCGAGGACCCTGACCGTCCGGGCCTCCAGAAGACGCCGCAGCGCGTCGCCGACATGTACGTGGACATCTTCTCGGGCATCGGCGCGCCCGACCCGGCCGAGCTGCTCACGGCGATCCCGGGTGACCACCATCGCGAGATGGTGCTCATCAAGGACATCGACTTCTACTCGATCTGCGAGCACCACCTGCTGCCCTTCCACGGGCGCGCGCACGTGGCCTACATCCCCAGCGACCACGGCCACATCGCAGGGCTGAGCAAGCTGGCGCGCGTGGTGCGCCAGGTGGCGGCGCGTCCGCAACTGCAGGAGCGGATCACGAGCGAGGTCGCCGACGCCATCGAGACGTCCCTTCACCCGACCGGCGCGCTCGTGCTCATCGAAGCCGAGCACCTGTGCATGAGCATGCGCGGGGTGCGCACGCCGGGCTCCAAGACCGTCACCAGTGCCGTGCGCGGGCTCATCCAGACCAGCGAAGCCACGCGCGCCGAGGTCTTCGCCCTCATCAACGCGCCGCACTGACGCGTCCCGCCATGCTGCCGGCCGTGCCGACCTTTTCGCTCGACCTGCCGTTCCCCGCCATCATGGGTGTGGTCAACGTCACACCCGACTCGTTCTCGGACGGCGGCAGGTTCCTCGCCGCCGACGCCGCGCTGGAGCAGGCCCTCACGCTGGTGCGTGAGGGCGCCTCCATCGTCGATATCGGCGGCGAGTCCACGCGGCCGGGCTCCGAGACGGTCTCCGCCGACGAGGAGCTGCGCCGCGTGCTTCCCGTGATCGAGGCGCTCGCCGGCAGTGTCGGCGTCCCCATCTCCGTCGACACGATGAAGGCCGAGGTCGCCCGCCGCTCGCTGGCCGCCGGCGCGACGATCATCAACGACGTGAGCGCGTTGCGCTTCGACGACGAGATGGTCTCCCTGGTGGCCGAGTCCGGCTGCCCCGTGTGCCTGATGCACATGAAGGGGCAGCCCAAGACGATGCAGGACGACCCGCGCTACGACGACGTCGTCGACGAGGTCCTTCGCTTTCTGGAGGAGCGCATGACGTTCGCGCTCGCCCGCGGCGTGCGCGAAGACCAGATCATGGTCGACCCCGGGGTCGGCTTCGGCAAGACCGTGGCTCACAATCTCGCCCTGCTCGACGGCCTCGAGCGCTTCACCACCCTGGGGCGGCCGGTGCTGCTCGGCGCCTCGCGCAAGCGCTTCCTCGGCAGTGTCCTCGGCGCTGAGCCCGCCGACCGCGTCATCGGGACCGTGGCGACCACCGTGATCGGCTATCTCGCCGGCGCGCACGTCTTCCGCGTCCACGACGTCAAGCCCAACTTCGAAGCGCTGCGGGTCGCTCTCGCCGTGCGCGAGGGCGTCACCGCTCCCTGACCGGCTGCCGGCCGGGGAGGCAAGGAGGCCGCCACCATGACCCGAAGCCTGTCCATCATCCTCGAAGGCATCCAGTTGCGGGGGCGCTGCGGCGTGACCGCGGAGGAACGCGCGATCGGCCAGACCCTCGAGATCGACGTGCGCCTCGACCCGCAGGCGCGAGGCGCCGGCCAGAGTGACGACCTCCAGGACACGGTCAACTACAGCCAGATAGTGAACTACGTGCGCGGGGTGGTCGAGGGCAGCGAGTTCAACCTCCTCGAACGCCTCGCCACCATCCTGTGCGACGGCCTTTGGGAGGAGTTCGACCCTGTGCTGGTCGAGGTCGCGGTGAGCAAGATCGCGCCGCCGGTGTCCCTGCCCATCCACGCGGCGCGTGTCGAGGTGGTGCGCACGGCATGATCGCTTCGTCGGGCAGGCGCGCGTTCGTTTCGCTCGGCTCCAATCTCGGCGACCGGGCCGCCTATCTCGATGCCGCGCGCGAGGCCCTCGCGGTGCTGCCTGCGACCACGCTCGTCGCCGCGTCCCGGGTCTACGAGACGGCGCCCCAGGACCTGCCGGACCAGGACGCCTTCCTCAATCAGGTCGTGTGCCTCGAGACGGCGCTGCAGCCGCTCGACCTCCTGCGCGAGTGCCAGCGCATCGAGCGCGAGCACGGCCGCGTCCGTTCGCTGCGCTTTGGCCCGCGTACGCTCGATATCGATATACTGCTCTTCCAAGACGCCGAGTCCGACGATCCCGAGCTCACGCTCCCGCACCCGCGCATGGTCAAGCGAGCCTTCGTGCTCGTGCCGCTCGCAGAGGTCTGGGAGTACGCGCAAGGCATGCCGGACTTGGACGTCGCCGGGCTGGGCCGGGCGACCACCCGCACCCAGCAGGTGAGGCTGTACGACGCCACGGAAGGGTGAGCGGTGACCGATCACGAGCCGGCGCTGACGAGGGAGCGATGACGCGTCCCTACGTCGCGATCCGTTCCGGCGAGCCGCTGCACCGGCGCAGCTTCGATGTGCTGGTGCTCGGCGGCGGCATCGCCGGCCTCACCGCCGCCATCGGCGCCGCCCGCCGCTGGCGCGTCGGGCTGCTCACCAAGTCGACGTTCGAGGAGACCACCACCTTCCTCGCCCAGGGCGGCATCGCGGCGGCCATCGGCGAGGAAGACTCGCCGGAACTGCACTTCCAGGACACCATGGGCGCCGGCGCCGGGCTCTGCGACGAGGAGGCCGTGCGCGTCCTGGTGAACGAGGGCCCGGACCGCGTGCGTGAGCTCATGGAGATCTGCCCGCGGTTCGACAAGGTCGACGGCCAGATCGTGCTCGGGCGCGAGGGCGCCCACTCGCTGCCCCGCATCGTGCACGCCGGCGGCGACGCCACCGGCAGCGAGGTCTCGAGTGCGCTCGCCGAGGCGGCCCGCGTCGGCAGCCGCGTGCAGCTTTACGAGGACGAGTTCGTCATCGACCTGCTCACGGTGGACGGCCGCTGCGTCGGCGCGCTCACGCTCAACCTCGCCGACGGCGGGCTCACGCTCAACGTCGCCATGGTGACCGTGCTCGCCACGGGCGGCGCCGGTCAGGTGTACGGCCGCACCACCAACCCGCCGGTCGCCACCGGCGACGGCGTCGCCATGGCCTACCGCGCCGGCGCCGCCATCCGCGACCTCGAGTTCGTGCAGTTCCACCCCACGGGTCTGGCCGTGCCCGGCCAGCAGACCGTGCAGCTCATCACCGAGGCGCTCCGCGGCGAGGGCGCCTACCTGCGCAACGCCGCCGGCGAGCGCTTCATGACGGAGTACGACTCCCGCGCCGAGCTGGCCTCGCGCGACATCGTCGTGCGCGGCATGGTCGCCGAGATGCGCCGGGAGGGGACGGAGCACGTCTACCTCGACGCGACGCACCTGGACGCAGCCTGGCTGGCCGAACGGTTCCCCAGCGTCACCGCGGGCCTGCGCGAGCACGGCCTCGACCTCGCCACCCAGCTCGTCCCGGTCGCGCCGGTCTGCCACTACTTCATCGGCGGCGTGGTCACCGACGTGTGGGGCCGCACCACGGTGCCCGGCCTCTACGCCAGTGGGGAAGTAGCCAGCACCGGCGTCCACGGCGCGAACCGGCTCGCCAGCAACTCGCTGCTCGAGGGCCTCGTGTTCTCCGACCGCGTCGTGCGCGACCTCGACCGCTACATCGGCCGGCTCGGCGAAGACGTGCGCCGGCTCAGCTTCGACATCCCCGAAGGCGCGTCGGGCGGGGGAGACAGCCACGCCGCGTCGGCGCGCACCCGCCTCACCGGCATCATGCAGCACAAGGTCGGCGTGCTGCGCCGCGGGCCCGACCTGCAGGCGGCGCTGGACGAGCTGAGCGGCCTCACCTCCGAGCTGCGCTTCTCGCAGATGGGAGAGGCCGAGTACGAGGTCCTGAACATGCTCACGCTGGGGACGCAGATCGCCAAGTGCGCGCTGCTGCGCGAGGAATCGCGCGGCGTGCATCTGCGTGACGACTTCCCCGCGGTGGACGACGCCGAGTGGCGCAAACACATCACGCTTCGTCTGCCGGAGCACGAACGCAGCGAGGGCGTCGGCAAGGTGGGGCCGGCATGAACAGTGGTCGCGGGTACCGTCAGGCCGCGCGGATGGCCGTGCGCCGCGCCCTGCGCGAAGACCTCGCCGGCTACGGCGACCTCACCGGGTCGGCCTTCACCGGCGACGGTGTGGCCCGTGTGGTAGCGCGCGAGGAGGGCGTGCTCTCCGGCGTCGCCGCGCTCGAGCAGACGGTTCAGCAGGTCGACGCCGGGCTCGCCGTGGAAGTCTTCATCCACGACGGCGAGCGCTTCGCTCCCGGTGACGTGATCGCCGAGCTGCGCGGCCCGCTGGCGGCGATCCTCGCCGCCGAGCGCACCGCGCTCAACTTCCTCTGCCGGCTGAGCGGCGTGGCGACCTTGACGGCCGCCTACGTCGCCGAGACGGCCGGCACGACCGCGCGCATCGCCGCGACGCGCAAGACCACACCCGGCCTGCGTGCCCTCGAGAAGCAGGCCGTGGTGCACGGCGGCGGCACGCCGCACCGCTTCGGGCTCTTCGACGGCGCGATGATCAAAGACAATCACATCGCGGCGGCCGGCGGCGTCGCCGCGGCGGTGTCGCTCGTGCGCGCCGGCGCGGCGCACCTGCACGCGCTCGAGGTCGAGGTGGACACGATCGAGCAGCTGGACGAGGCCATCGCCTGCGGGGCGACCATCGTGCTGCTCGACAACATGGACACGGCGACGGTCCGGCGGGCCGTCTTGCGTGTCGCCGGCCGGGCTATCGTCGAGGTCTCCGGCGGCGTGCGGCTCGAGCGCGTGCGCGAGCTCGCCGACGCAGGCGTGGACGTGATCTCCGCCGGCGCGCTCACCACGCGCGCGCCGTGGATCGACCTGGCCCTCGACCTGGAGGTCTGACCGTGCTGCTGGTCGTCGACGTCGGGAACACGCAGACCCACATCGGGCTGATGGACGGCGGCGCCGTGGTCGAGGAGTGGCGCATGGCCACCGTGCGGCACCGCACCAGCGACGAGATCGCCGGGATGCTGCAGGGGCTCTTCTCGCTCAAGCGCACGCACGTGCTCGACGCGATCGACGAAGTCGGCGTCGCCTCCGTGGTCCCGCGGCTCACGCAGCAGTGGGAGGAGATGTGCGAGAAGCACCTCGGCCTCGCGGCGTTCGTCGTGGGACCGGGGGCGCGGACCGGCATGCGCATCAAGACGAAGAACCCTGGCGAGGTCGGCGCCGACCGCATCGTCAACGCCGTCGCCGCCTTCGAGATGTACGGCGGGCCGTGCATCGTCGCCGACTACGGCACGGCCACCACGTTCGACGTGATCTCCGCCGAGGGCGACTACCTGGGCGGCGCCATCGCGCCCGGCATCGAGGTCTCGCTCGAGGCGCTCACCTCGCGGGCGGCGAAGCTCATCAAGGTCGAGCTCATCGAGCCCGAGCACGCGATCGGCAAGTCCACGACCGAAGCCCTCCAGTCGGGCGCCGTGTACGGCTTTGCCGGCGAGGTGGAGGGCGTCGTGCACGCGATTTGGGCCGAGCTGGGCGTGAAGTGCCCCGTGATCGCCACCGGCGGTCTCGCCGAGATGATCGCCCGCCACACCGACGTCATCGAGAAGGTCGACCCGTTCCTCACGCTGCGCGGCATCGAGATCGTGATGCGGCGCCAGCAGCGGGGCTGAGGCTGCGGGCGTGACGACGCCCGGCCCGGGGCCCGCCGAGACCGTCCCGGCGCAGGATCCGCTGCTGCGGCCGCTCGCCATCGGCGGCCTCTCCAACTCGACCGGCGGCTCTTCATGGCGCCCATGGCCGGCCTCACCACGACCGCATTCCGGCGCAGCGTGCGCCGCTGGGGCGCGGGCCTCGTGTTCACCGAGATGATCTCGGCCTACGGCGTGCACTACGACAACCGGCGCACGCTCGACTACTTCGCCCACGGCGAGGATGAGCACCCGCTCGGGTTCCAGCTGTTCGGCGCCGACGCCGACGTGCTGGCGGACGCGGCGGGGAGGGCGGTGGCGGCCGGCGCCGACCTGGTCGACCTCAACATGGCCTGCCCCGTGCGTAAGGTCGTCAAGACGGGAGCCGGCGCGGCGCTGCTTGCGGATCCGGACCGCGCCGCCGGCATCGTCGCCGCCGTGGTGAAGGCGGTGGAGGACGCCGCGCCGGGGCGCGGCCTGCCGGTGACGGTCAAGATCCGTGCGGGGCTGCGGGACGGCGACGAGCTCGGGCGCCTGACGGCGCCCCGGCTCGTCGCCGCCGGCGCAGCCGCCGTCTGCATCCACCCGCGGACGGCGGCGCAGCTGTATCGCGGCCGCGCCGACCACACGGTGACGTTCGCGCTCGCCGAGGACCTTGACGTCCCCGTCGTCGCCTCAGGCGACGTGGACGGCCGGGAGGCGGCGCTGCGGCTGCTGGACGGCGGCGCCGCGGCGGTGATGCTCGCGCGCGGCGCCGTGGGCGCGCCGTGGCTCTTCGCTCAGGTGCTCGGAGCGGCCGAGCCTTCGGCCGCCGAGAAGCTCGAGGAGGTCCGCCGCTTCGCGGCCGCCGCCATCGCCGACCTCGGCGGCCGCGCCGTCGGCCACCTGCGCCAGTTCTGGCCGAAGTTCCGCCGCCACGGCGCGCTGGACAAGCCGCTGTCGCTGGAGCTGATGAGGGCGCGGGACGAGGCCGAGCTGCGCACGTTGCTCGGCCTCTGACACCCTCCCGCCGACGGCGTTTGGGCTCCGTTTGCGCAATCGCCGGGCATGCCCTATACTTGCTCGCCACTTCGGCACGCGGCCTCAAACGGGGCCGCGTTGCCGCGTTGAAGAGGAGGAATCAGTGGTCGATCGTGAGATCATCCTCACGCCTGAGGGCTTCCAGCGCCTGAAGGAAGAGGTCGAGTATCTCTCGTCCGTCAAGCGCGACGAGGTCGCGGAGCGTATCCGTGCGGCGCGCGATTTCGGCGACATCTCGGAGAACTCCGAGTACGACGACGCCAAGAACGAGCAGGCCATGCTCGAGGCGCGCATCTTCTCGCTGGAAGAGCGTCTGCGCAGCGCCATCGTCATCGACTCAGACAACATCAGCACCGACGCCGTCGGCGTGGGCACCAAGGTCACGCTGCAGGACATGCAGCGCGGCGACGTGGTGCAGTACGCCATCGTCGGTTCGGCCGAAGCCGACCCGGGCGCGCACAAGCTGTCCAACGAGTCGCCGGTCGGCCGGGCGATCATCGGTCACAAGCCCGGCGACAAGGTCACCGTCGCCGTGCCCCAGGGCTCAAAGAAGTTCAAGGTCCTGGCCATAGAGAAGGCCTGACTCCCGCCGTGGACGAGCAGCACGCTGAGCACGGCGACGTCTTCGCCGAGCGGCGTGAGCGGCTCGCCGCCTGGCGCGAGAGCGGCGCCGCGTATCCCACCAAGTACCAGCCGCGCGACGAGATCGGGTCGCTGCAGGCCGCCTACGAGTCGCTCGAGGCCGGCCAGGACTCGCCCGACGTGCGCCGCATCGCCGGCCGCGTCGTCGCGCGGCGCGTGCACGGCAAGCTCACCTTCGTCGTCCTCAAGGACCTGAGCGGCGAGCTGCAGCTCTTCTGCCAGCTCGACGCGCTCGGCGACGAGCGCTACGCGGCGCTCGAGCACGTCGACCTCGGGGACTTCGTCGGCGCCGAGGGCGCCATGATGCGCACCCGGCGCGGCGAGCTCAGCCTGCGCGTCACCTCGTGGCAGCTCCTCAGCAAGTCGCTGCGCCCCATGCCCGAGAAGTACCACGGGCTCACCAACGTCGAGACCCGCTACCGCAAGCGCTACCTCGACCTCGCCGCCAACGACGATTCGCGCGAGGTGTTCGTCAAGCGCGCCCGCATCGTCGCCGCGATCCGCAGGTTCCTGGACGATCGCGGCTTCGTCGAGGTGGAGACGCCGGTGCTGCAGCCCCTCTACGGCGGCGCCCTGGCCAAGCCGTTCGTCACGCACCACAACGAGCTCGAGCGCGACCTCTACCTGCGCATCGCCACCGAGCTGTACCTCAAGCGCTGCATCATCGGCGGCATCGACCGCGTCTACGAGATGGGCAAGGACTTCCGCAACGAGGGCGTGAGCTTCAAGCACAACCCCGAGTTCACGATGCTCGAGACCTACGAGGCCTACGTCGACTACAACCACGTCATGACGATGGTCGAGGAGATGACCGCCGAGGCGGCTCGCGCCGTCGGCGGCCTCCAGGTCAGCTTCCGCGAGCACGAGATCGACCTGACGCCGCCGTGGCCGCGGCTCACGATGCGCAAGGCGATCGAGGGCGAGACCGGCATCGACATCGGCGCCGACGACGCGCGCACGGTCGGCGACCTTCAGGCGCGCATCAAGGAGAAGGGGCTCGAAGCCATCGTGCCGCTCGCTCCGGCCTGGGGCGCCCAGGTCGACGAGCTCTTCAGCGAGTGCGTCGAGCCGAAGCTCATCCAGCCGGTCTTCATCACCGAGCACCCGCTCGAGACCAGTCCGTTCGCCAAGAAGACTCCGCACGACCCACGCTTCGTCGAGCGCTTCGAGGGGTTCATCGCCGGCATGGAGCTGAGCAACGCCTTCAGCGAGCTCAACGACCCCGACGACCAGCGCGAGCGCTTCGAGCAGCAACTCCAGGACCTCGCCGACGGCGACGAGACCGCGCACCGGCTCGACGAGGACTTCCTCGAGGCCATGGAGCACGGCATGCCGCCCACCGGCGGCCTCGGCATGGGCATCGACCGCCTGGTGATGATCCTCACCGGCGCGCCCAGCATCCGCGACGTCATCCTCTTCCCGGCGCTCCGCAGCTAGAGGCCAGGCGCCGGGCGTCGCCCCTGCCGATGGGCACCGTCTCCATCCTCGCCGTGGCCGCGTGCGCCGTCTTCGTGAGCGGCCTGCTCCTCGCCGAGCACCGGCGGGCGGGCGTCGCAAGAGCGGTGTGCAAGCTCGGCGCGAGCTCCGCCTTCGTGGTGTTCGCTCTCTCGCTCGGGGCCGCCACGACGACCTACGGCACGCTCGTCCTGATCGCGCTGCTCCTGAGCTGGGTGGGGGACGCGCTGCTGCTCTCGAGCGCCGAGCGGGTGTTCTTCGGAGGGCTCGCCGCCTTCCTCCTCGCTCACGTCGCGTACACGGTCGCCTTCTGGGTGACCGGCCCGCCGCACCTCGTGGTCCTGTTCGCGCTGCTGGGTTTCGGCGCCGCCGGCGTGATCACGCTTCGCTGGCTCTGGCCGCACCTGTCCGCCGGCGACCGCCCGCCGGTCGTCGCCTACATCCTCGTCATCGTCGTGATGTGCGCCGCGGCGACCGGCTCCTCGGGCGCCGTCGGCTCTCTGATCCCGGCGGTCGGCGCCGCGTGCTTCATGGCGTCCGATGTAGCGGTCGCCCGGGACCGGTTCGTGGCGCCGAGCGTCGCCAACAGGCTGTGGGGCCTGCCGCTGTACTACGTCGCCCAGCTCCTGCTGGCCTGGACCGTCACGCTGGCCCGGTAGAGGCTCCCGCGGTCAGGCTTCGTCCCCGAGCGGCTCGCCGCCGACCGCGAACGGCTGCGGCTCGGCTGCCGGCTCTCCCCGGCTCCGCGCCCTTCTTCGTCCACCGCGGCCCCGGCCAGCCGGCCTTCGGGCCGACCCACAACGTGAGGCCCGGCACCAGCGCGGTGCGCACCAGGAACGTGTCGATCAGCACGCCCAGCGCCACACCGATGCTGATCTCGGCGAGGTCCTTGACCGGTTGCGAGAGCAGGATGAGGAAGGTGCCGGCGAGGATGATGCCGGCGCTCGTGAGCACGCCGCCGGTGGCCGAGAGCGCTTTCACGACGCCGTCCCGCAGCCCGCGGCTCATCGCCTCGCTGCGGATCCGCGTCGTGATGAAGATGTTGTAGTCGCTGCCCAGCGCCACCAGGAAGATGAACATGTACAGCGGGATGCGGTAGCTGATGTGGTCCCACCCCAGGATCTTCTCCGTGATGACGATCGTCGCCCCGAGCGCCGCAAGATAGGAGAGGACGTTGGTGAACAGCAGGTAGAGCGGGGCGACGACGGCGCGCAGCAGGAGCATGAGGATCGCGCCCACGACGACGAGGGCGACGACCGCGACGACGAGCGTGTCGCGGTTGCTCTGCGCCCACGTGTCGGCCTGGGTGGCCGTCGGGCCGCCGACGAGGGCCACGGCCCCGCCCGCGGCGGCCGCCTTGCGCGCGGTCGTGCGCAGCTCGCGCACCTGTTTGAGCGCTTCGCTCGAATACGGATCACCCTCGAAGATCACCTGGAAGCTGAGGAGCTTGCCGTCCAGCGCGGTGCCGGTCGGGAAGGCGGCGGCGACGCCCGGGCTCTTGTTCAGCGCGCCGGTGATCATGCCGGTGACGAACTCGGGCGGCGCCTGCGGCGCCTTGATGAGCACCGTCGTCGGCGCCAGCGCGCCGCTGGGGAAGTGCTTCTCCAGCAGCGTGTACCCCTCGCTGGAGGGCATGCTCGTGAGGAAGTCCTCGGTGAAGCTGAAACGCGGGCTGTAGAAGAGGCAGCCGAGCGCCAGCACGACCAGGACCACGGCGACCAGGGTCGCGGCCCGCCGCGGCCCCGCGGCCACCCACTCGGCGACGCGCTCCCAGGTGCGGTGCGTGGTCGCGTCGCCCTCCTTGGGGACGCGCGGCCAGAAGGCCTTGCGGCCGAGCACGGCGAGCAGCGCCGGCATGAGCGTGAGCCCCGCGATGAGGGTGACGAAGACGCCGACGCCGAGGACGGGCGCGAAGGAGCGGTAGTCGCCGTACTGCGCGAAGAGCAGCGTGAGCACGGCGAGCGTCACGGTGAGCCCGCTGGCGGCGATGGCCTCCCAGGTCTCGCCGAGCGCGGTCGCCAGGGCGGTGCGGGTGTCCGCTTCGCGCCGCAGGTCCTCCCGGTAGCGGGAGATGAGGAGCAGGCCGTAGTCGGTCCCGGCGCCGAACAGGAGGATCACCATGAGCGACGTCGCCTGCCCCGAGAGCGTGAAGTCGAAGGTCGTGGCGAGCAGCGCCAGGATCCCGCCGGCCACGAAGTAGCCGAACCCGACGGCGATGAGCGGCACGAACGGGAGCACCGGCGAGCGGTAGATGACCAGCAGCAGCACGAGGACCAGGATGACCGTGCCGATGAGCAGCTTCACGTCGGCGTTGAGGAAGATCTTGTAGACGTCGGTGATGAGGCCGCCGGGGCCGGTGACGCGCACCTGCATGTCGCCCACGGTCTCGCCGAAGTGGTCGCGGATCGCCTGCACCGAGTCGCGGAAGGCCTCGTCCCCCGGGTTGCCGTCCAGGCTCGCGAAGATGAGCGCGCCCTTGCCGTCCTCGGAGAACTGGACGCTGGCGCTGTTCACCGGCTCGGCGCCGCTCTTCATCCAGGCCTCGCCCTCGGCGATCGCCGCCTTGTCGGCGGCGGTGAGCGGCGCATCCGAGCTGTACACGACGATGACCGGCGTACCCTTGGCGTTCAGGAACGACGCCTGCTGCAGCGCGTCGGCGCGCTTGCTCTCGACCTTGTCCGAGAGGCCCTTGGAAGCGTCGTTGGTGGTCACGCTCTGGAGCTTGGGCCCCATGGACAGCGCGCCGGCGATGACGATCCAGATGGCGATGACGATCCAGGGGTGCTTGCCGCGGGTCGACCACGTGATGATGCGGCGCATGCGCGAGTCTCCTCTCGTAGAACAGGGGTGCCCCAAAGGCCACATCATACTGGGCGGAGCAAGCTCCTCACGCGGGTCGCGTCGTCC
>CAVQLY010000015.1:0-161362 GCA_963713475.1 uncultured Thermoleophilia bacterium | reverse complement strand
GCCCTGGCGCCGCCCGGGCGCCGTCGCTAGGATGTCGGCATGAGCCGAGACGCGCGCGCATGAGAGTGCTGCTGCAGCGGGTGAGCCGCGCCGCGGTCGCCGTGGACGGCGCCGGGTCGGCGCGGTCGGCCGCGGCTTCCTCGCCCTCGTGGGCGTCACCCACGAGGACGACGTGGCCGCGGCCCGCAGACTCGCCGCCAAGACGGCGCGCCTGCGCGTCTTCGCCGACGACGCCGGGCACATGAACCTGGCGCTCGGCGACGTCGGCGGCGGCGTGCTCGCCGTCTCGCAGTTCACGCTGTACGCCGACACCCGGCGCGGCAACCGCCCGAGCTTCACGGACGCGGCGGCGCCCGAGCAGGGCGAGGCCGTCTACGAGGCCTACGTGGAGGCGCTCCGCGCCGAGGGCGTGCCGGTCGAGACCGGCGTGTTCGGCGCGCACATGCAGGTCGACCTCGTCAACGACGGACCTGTCACGATCCTGCTGGAGGCGTGAGGCTCACCGCGTCCTCGCCCCGACCGTCACCCCCCGGGGCGCGCCTGCAGGGGGGCCGGCAGGCGCAGAGACGAGACGCCGGGGCCGCCTCGCGGCGGCCCCGGCGTTTCTCCTATACGGCACATCTGACGCGCGCTCAGACTTCGTAGCCCTCCGCGTGCCGCGCGTCGGTGAGCTTCTCACTGCTCTGCGGCACGTTCCTGAACGCAGCGTAGCCCGCGAATATGCCGCATATCCAGGCGAACAACCAAGGGCCCCACCAGTAGTAGAGGTACGGGGTCCAGCGGTACTGACCGCGGTTGTAGGTGTAGATGAGACCGATCATTGCGGCGACGCAGACGATGACCCCGCCGACGCTCGGCCATTTGAAGCTGAGCAGCCCGCCGACGACCATGACGATCCCGAGGCCGACCAGCACGTGCACGCCCGAGAGGTAGTCGGAGTAGATGCCGAAGAACTGCGGGATGCCGAAGACCGGCTCGATGGAGCGAGCGTACAGCCCGCCACCGATCGCGAACGCCCCGGCGATGATGCCCGTGATGGCGGAGAGGTTGGCCCACTTCTGACCCTTCATGATCCGGCTCCTTCCACTATGGCGCCGAATTCCGTGAGCTCACCCGCGGGCGTGATCGTCGAACCCTCGAGCGCCTCGTCCGTGGTGCCCTTGTAGATGTTCTTGAAGATGAGATAGGCGATGGGGCCGGTGAGGATGCCGGCGAGGCCGCCGATCATCCAGTCCATGCCGTTCACGAACAGAGCGATGATGGCGATGGCGATGGGGAACGCGACCCAGAAGCCGAGCGCCCAGGTCGGGAGCGGGCACCCTGAAGGCCCTCGGCGTGTCAGGCTCCCGCACCCGCATGATCATCACCGTCAGGAAGATGAGCACGTAGGGGAACATGAGCAGGAAGACGTCGATGGTGATCAGCGCGTCGAAGTTGAAGTTGATCAGTACCGCGTTGACGACGCCCATGAGCAGGATGGCGACCCAGGGAGTGCCCCAGCTCCCGTGCGTGCGGCCCAGGAAGCGCGGCAACAGGCGGTCCCGCGACATCTGGAACTGCGGCCTCGCGCCCGTCGCCAGGTAGCCCGCGTACAGGCCGATGTTGGAAAGGATGGCCGACATCAGCATCAGGTAGCCGAAGAAGGCGCCGCCGACGACCTCGGCCAGTTGCACGAAGTCCTCGCCGCCGCCGCCCGTCCACATGTTGAGGTAGTTGTCCGGGCCCCCGACGTTGGCGATGCGGATGGAGGCCCACACCGTCACGAAGTAGGTGGCGATGACCAGCGGCGTGCCGATCATCAGGGCCTTGGGGATGACCTTCTGCGGGTTCTGGATCTCACCCGCGAGCGTGGACATGGACTCCCACCCCGAGTACATCCACATCATGATCGCCAACCCCAGGTTCAGCGAGGTGAGGAAGCTCTCGCCCTCCGGCAGCATTGGGCTGAAGCCGCTGCCGGTGCCCTTGGTGATGCCGTAGACGGTGAAGATGAGCAGCGGGACCATGACGAGGACCTGGATGACCGTGAGCGTCCAGCCCGTGAGCTCCAGGCCCCGGATGTTGATGAACGTGAACACGGCCACGATGGCGATACCGATCGCCGCTCGCTCGGCCGAGCCGAACCCCCACTGGTTCTGCATGTAGTCGAGGGCCAGGGCCACATAGACGGCGGAGTCGACGTAGAGGGAGAGCGTCCACCACCAGCCGGCCTGGAAGCTCCAGTACTCGCCCATGCCGCGGCGGATCCAGCGGTAGAGGCCGCCTGCCTCGGGCACCATGGACCCGAGCTCAGAAGCGACGAACGCCATCGGGACGCTCCAGACGAGCGGCAGGATGAGGATCATCAGGAGCGTCATCCCGGGGCCGGAAGACGAGACGACGTCCTCCATGCCGAATGAACCAGAGCAGGTCAGCGTGAACACGAACACGACTGCGGTGATCAGCCGCATCCGAACGCGCTTCAGCCCCTCGTTGCGAAGCATCTCTGTCATCCGGACCCCCCCAGACTACGTTTGACCAAGTTCTACGACAGCGCCTCAGGAGCGAGTTGCCAGAGGTCGACCGCCAGCTTGTCGTTCTCACCGTAATCTATCGGTACGTCGATGACAACGGGTCCCGGGTGCCGCAGGGCGCGGGCGAGGAGGGGCTTGACGTCGCCCGCCTTCTCGGCGCGGAACCCCTCCACGCCGAACGAACGCGCGAGCGCCACGAGATCGGGATTGTCGAAGCGCGTGCCGGCGATGCGGCCGAACTTGCGCCGCTGGTGCATCTCGATGAGGCCGTAGCCGCCGTCGCTCCAGACGAGGATCACGAAGGGCAGGCCGAGACGGTGCGCGGTCTCCAGTTCCTGGACGTTCATGAGGAACCCGCCGTCGCCGCAGATGCAGACGACCTTGTTGCGGCCGCGGCGCGCCAGCGCCGCGGCGATGCTCGCCGGCAGGCCGAAGCCCATGGCGGCGAACCCGTTGCTGATGAGCACGGTGTTGGGCTCGCGCGCCTCCCAGAAGCGCGCCACCCAGAGTTTGTGGGCACCGACGTCGCTGACCAGCACGTCCTCCGGCGCGAGCAGCTCGCGCAGGTCGCGGAGCACGCGCTGCGGCTTGATCGGGAAGTCGTCGTCGGTGCCGGCGTCGAGGACGCGGCGGAAGGCGCGCCGGTACGGACGTTCCTCGACGCTCGAGACGGCCTTGCCCTCGAGGAGGCCGGTGAGCTGGAACAGGATGCGTGAGAGGTCGCCGATCAGCTCGACCTCGGGGATGAACTGGGCGTCGATCTCCGGCGGCACGGTGTCGATGCAGACGATGCGCTGGCGCCCCTCCGGGTTCCAGGCGGAGGGCGGCCACTCGATCATGTCGTAGCCGACGGCGACGACGAGGTCGGCCCGGCCGAGCATGCCCTGCGGGTAGTCCTGCCGGGCCAGTCCGGCGGTGAACAGGAAGTGCGGGTCGGAGGCGTCGAGCACGCCCTTGCCCATGAAGGTCGTGATGACGTGAAGGCCGGTCTGCTCGCAGAACGAGCGCAGCGCCGGCGCGGCCTCCTGGCGCACGACCCCGTTGCCGGCCAGCACCACGGGCCGCTTCGCGCCCTGGATGACCTCCGCGGCGCGCAGCAGGCTGACCGGGTCGGCCTCCATGATGGCCTCGGGACCCCGCGGCAGCGGCGCTCCGATCGCCGGCGACTCCATGATGTCCTCGGGCAGTTCCAGGTGCGTCGCGCCGGGCTTCTCGGCGGCGGCGATGCTGAACGCCTTGCGTACCGCCTCGGCCACCATGCGCGGGTGGTGCAGGCGCGTGTTCCACTTGGTCATGGGGCGCAGCATCTCGACGGTGTCGATGAACTGGTGGGTGGTGTCCTTGTGCATGCCGGCGAGGCCCGTCTGGCCCGTGAGCGCCACCAGCGGCGCGTGATCCAAGGTAGCGTCGCCGACGCCGGTGGCCAGGTTGCTCGCCCCCGGACCGAGGGTGGCGAGACACACCCCGGGCTTGCCGGTGAGCCGCCCATACGCGTCGGCCATGAAGGCGGCGCCCTGCTCGTGTCTCGTCGGCACGAAGGTGATGAGCTGCGAGCGATCGAGCGACTCGCTGATGTCCAGTGTCTCCTCGCCGGGGATGCCGAAGACGAACTCCACGCCCTCGTTCTCGAGACAGTCGACGAAGAGGTCGGCGGCGGTGCGCTGGGAATCGCCTGCCGGCGCGGGTGGGAAGACGGAGTCGGGACGGTGAGTCATGCTGTGCTCGAGTCTAGCATTCGAGTACGGTTCCCCGTTGCGGCCGAGCGGCCAAGTCCGAGCTGTTCGGACAGACAGGATGTCGAGGCGGCGGCGCGGGGGGAGCGCCGCGGCCGCGAGGCGAAGGCTAGGCGCGGCGGGCGGAGCCCTTCCGCGGTCTGGCCGCTTTGGCCTCGGCGTCGCTGGCGAAGGCGTCGAGGCCGAGGTAGTCCGGCCACTCGAGCGCCGGCAAGAAGCCGGCCGCAAGGCCGATCATGCCGGCGTTGTCGGTGCACAGGCTGAGCGGCGGCAGCGAGAGGTGCAGACCCTCGGCCTCGCACGCCGCACTCAGAGCGCGGCGCAGCCCTGAGTTGGCGGCCACGCCGCCGGCGACGGCGACGCGGCGCAGGCCCTCGGCGGCGGCGCCGGCCATCGTCTTCTCCACGAGCTGCCGGACGATGGCCGCCTGGTAGGACGCGGCGATGTCGGCGCGGTGCGCTTCGATCTCGGCCTCGTCGCGGTCCCTGAGGTCGTAGAGCAGCGCCGTCTTCAGGCCGCTGAAGCTGAAGCCCCGGCCTCTGGGCACGGCGCGCGGGAACCGGGCGAAACCAGGGTCGCCACGCCCCGCCAGCTCGTCCAGTTCCTTGCCGCCCGGGTAGCCGAGCCCCAGCAGCCGGGCGCCCTTGTCGAACGCCTCGCCGGCCGCGTCGTCCATGGTCTTGGCGGCGACGCGGTAGCGCACGCCCTCCTCCACCACGGCGAGCAGCGTGTGCCCGCCGCTGGCGACCAGACACAGGAACGGGGCCTCCACGCCGAGGGCGTAGTTGGCGGCGATGTGCCCCTGCAGGTGGTTCACCGGGATCAGGGGCAGCCCCCGCCGGTAGGCGAACGACTTTCCCGTCGCGAGGCCGACGAGCAGGGCGCCGATGAGGCCCGGGCCTTGCGTCACGGCGACGGCGCTGAGATCGTCCCAGCGGGCCCCGGCCTGGCTCATGGCCTCGGCGACGACCTCGTTCACCAGCTCCGTGTGACGGCGTGAAGCGACTTCCGGCACCACGCCGCCGAACTGCGCGTGCAGCTCGTTCTGCGACGAGACGATCGACGAGAGCACCTCGCGCCCGCGGACGACGGCGGCGCTGGTGTCGTCGCAGGAGGTCTCGACGGCAAGGACGAGGCCGGCGGATGGGGCCAGCCCAGCCCTTTCCGCTGCGGTCACGCCGAGTCTCCTTCCCAGTCCTTCCACATGATGACCGCGTCTTCGCGGTCGTCGCTGTAGTAGCCGGGGCGGATGCCGGTGGAGACGAACCCGAAGCTGCGGTAGAGCTCGATCGCCGGGGCATTCGACACCCTGACCTCCAGCGTGTGTCCGCGGTGTCCTTTGCGCTCGGTGATGGCGAAGTAGGCCTCGAGCAAGACCGACGCCACGTGCCCCCGGCGGATCTCCTCCGCGACACAGAGGTTCATGAGGTGCCAGACGTCGACGAACATGTCGGCGATGAGGTAGGCGACGACGCGGCCGTCGTCCTCGCAGACGAGGCAGATCCCGGTCTCGCGAGCGAGCTGGCCGCTGAAGATGGCCAGCGACCAGGGGAGCGTGAACGTGCGCGCCTCGAGCGCCGCGACGGCCTCGAGGTCGGTGAAGTGCATCTGGCGCACGACGCGCTCGTGCCTTGTGGGATCGGGAACGGCCTGGAGGCTCACCCCGCGCCCCCGGAAGGGGAGCCGGCCGGGGCCGCACCGGGCTGGGCCGCACGAGGAGTGGCGTCGGGAGCGCGGCCGTAGACCGGCAGCACGGCGTCCGGGCCGCGGACGACGCCGGGCGCGCCGCAGGCGACCGCCCGGCCGACCATGGCGGCCGTGGGCGCCACAACGCCCACGGCCTGTCGCGCGGACGCGGGCAGGAGTCCGCGGTAGAGCACGGCGCCGTCGCCGCCCGTGATCACGTCGCCGCGAGCGGCCAGCCAGGCGGAGAGGCCGTCGGCAGGCACCACCGCGACGTCGTCGACCTGCCGCACGCCGCCCCCGTCCAGCAGTTCGAAGACGGCCGCGAACACCTCGCGGCGGCGGCCGTCGATGAGCGGCACGAGGCGCGCGCCGGCAGCAGCCTCCGGCGCGTCCGAAAGCGCGAGCGCCAGCGCCGCGAGTGTGGGCACGCCGGCGAGACCGGCGCGGCCGTCCGCCTGCGCCAGCGCGCGCGCCGTGGCGATACCGATGCGGAGGCCGGTGAAGGCGCCGGGACCGAGGCCGACGGCGACGGTGTCGATGTCGCCCCAGCCGGCCGCCTGCCCGGCCACGAGCTCGTGCACGAACGGCAGCAGCCGCTGCGAGTGCGCCGGGCCGTCGAGCGACACGCGCTCGGCGACGACGGAGCCGTCGGCGGCGCAGAGCGCCGCCGAGCAGGCCGTCGTCGCCGTCTCCAGTGCGAGGATCACGACGGCGCTCCCTCGGTCACGGCGAGGCCGGCTTCTGCCGCAGCGCCGGCCACGTCCCGCTCGAGCGCCGCGCCGGAGATCCGCGCCGTGCGGCTGCTCCGCGTCCGATGCTCGAGCTCGATGCGCACGTCGGGCTCCGGCAGCGCCTCGCTGCCCGCCGCCGGCCACTCGACGAAGGTGATCGCGTCCGGCCCCAGGTAGTCGTCCCATGCGAACAGCTCGGCGTCGGCGCCGCGGCTGAGCCGGTACAGGTCCAGGTGGTGCAACTGCTCGCCCTCGCGACCGTGGTAGCTCTGCGCGAGGGTGAACGACGGACTGGTGATGGCGCCACGCACGCCGCGAGCCCGCAGCACCGCGCGGACCAGCGTCGTCTTGCCGGTGCCGAGGTCGCCCTCGACGGTGACGAGCGCCGGCGGGCGCAGGCGAACGGCCAGCGCGCGCGCGAGCTTCCGCGTCTGGGCCGGAGAGGCGAGGGTGAGCGAGATCATCTAGAAGAGGCCGAGCTGCTCCGGTTCGGCGGGCGGGCCGGCCGCGGGTGCAGACGGACTCGCCGGCGCGGGGTCGTCCGCGACGGGCGCGACGACGGGAGCCGGAGCGGAGGCAGGCGCAGGATCCGGCGCCTGGGCCGGAGCGCGAGAGGGTGCGAGATCCGGCGCCTGGACCGGAGAGACCGCGGGCGAGGCCTGCGCCTCGGACGCCGCGGGAGCGTCGTCGAACGCGAGCGCCGACGCGGGCGATCCGTCGGCCGGCGCGGCGACAGGAGCGGCGACCTGCGCCCGCAGGCGCTCGGGCGGCTGCCAGGCCGGTCGCTCCGCGGCCGGCGGCGGGGCCGCCTCTTCCCCGGCCTGCGGCGCGGCGTGCGCGAGCAGATCGGGCAGCCGCAGGAAGTCGTCCTTGAGCGTCGCCAGATTGGCCGGCGTGTACAGCGCCGCGGCCGGATGGAAGATGGGGTACAGGTACAGCCGGTGTCCCCCGATCTCGGTGGCGCGCGGCTGGCCGTGCACCTTGGTGATGCCGCGCGGGTCGCCGCTCAGCAGCTTGGTCGCGAAGTTGCCCAGCGTGCAGATCACCTTGGGCCGGATGATCTCGATCTGGCGCCAGAGGTATGGACGGCAAGCGTCGATCTCTTCGGGACGCGGGTCGCGGTTGTTGGGCGGGCGACTCTTGAGGACGTTGGCGATGTAGACCTGCTCGCGGGTCATCCCGATGGACGCGAGCAGCTGCTCGAGCAGCTTGCCGGCCTGGCCTACGAACGGCCGGCCCTGCTGGTCCTCGTGGTAGCCCGGCGCCTCGCCGACGAACATGAGGTCGGCGCCGGGGTCGCCCTCGCCGAACACGGCCTGGGTGCGCGTCTCCGCGAGCACGCAGCCGGCGCAGCGCTCGACCTCCCCCCGAAGGGCGTCGAGCGCGGCGATGACGTCGTCAGTGGCAGGTGGCACAGGAGGAGCTGGCGCAGGAGGAGCAGCTCTTGGTCGCTCCCTTGCCGCCGAGGTTGGACGACGATGAGTGGACGGCGAACGTGGACAACAGCCGGCAGACGTCGCCGGAGTGGCACGACGGGCACTCGGGCTTCGTGCCGTTGCGGACCAGCTCCTCGAAGGCGGTTCCGCACTGGTTGCAGCAGAATTCATAGATAGGCATGGGCGTAGTCTACCACCGGGCCCGGCGGGAGGGCCTCAGCGGTGAGCTCCCGGCGAGTCATCCGGCGGGTGTTCCAACGAGTGTCCGATTGACACGCGCGCACGCGAGGCCCTACGCTCAACCTGGCCCGGCGCCGAGCCCTCGGCAGGCGACCGGGACACCGCCTGTGTTGCACAGGCCTGCGACAGGCGCGGTACCTCCCTCACCGGGCGGACCGCAGCCGGAGAGGTCCTAGGCTTGACGATCGACCAGCATCGCTTCTGCGTGATCGGTCCCGGACGCCTCGGATCGACCGTGCTCGCCGGCCTGCTCGAGGCCCGGCTCACCGTGACCGCCGTCGGCGTCCACGCGGACGACGACACCAGCCTCTTCGACTTCGTGCCGCACGTGCGCGTACGCGACGCCGCGCTCGAGGCCGACGCCTGGTGGCTGGCGGTGCCGGACGACGAGATCTACGGCGTGGCCGGCAGGCTCGCAGAGGCTCTGCCGGCCGTGCGCCGCGCCGGGGCCTCCCAGCCGCTCGCCATCCACTCCAGCGGCCTGGGCTCCGTACACCTGCTCAAGCCGCTCCTTGAGCAGGGCGTGCGCGTCCTGTGCCTGCACCCCTTGCAGACGTTCGCCGGCGAGCCGGACGCCAAGCTGTTGCAGGGCGTCCCCTGCGCGGTCACCGCGCTCGAGGAACGCGACCTGCAGCTCGGCGAGGAGCTCGCCGCCCGCCTCGGCATGCGGCCCTTCCGTCTGGCCGACGAGCAGAAGACCCTGTATCACCTCTCCGCCGTGGTCGGCTGCAACCTGCTGGTGGCGCTCGAGAGCGAGGCCAAGCGCCTGATGGACGCCGCCACCGGCGAGACGCACGGTCTGGACCACCTCTCGGTGCTGCTCGAGACGACGATGAAGAACCTGCTGCAGGGCGGCGAGCCGGCCTTCGCGCTGACGGGCCCCGTCGCGCGCGGCGACATCGGCACCGTGCGCGCGCACCTGCGCCTGCTCGACCGCGAGAGCCCGAGGCTGGCGCGGACGTACCGCGCCCTGAGCCTCGAGGCGCTCACGCTGGCGGCGCCGCGCCTCGACGACGAGCAGGTCGCCACGCTCCAGGAACTGCTCGGGGCGGGAGAACAGGCGTGATCGTCGCCCGGACCATCCCCGAGGCGCGGGCGGCCCTCCGCGCTCTCCCGCGCCCTCTCGGCTTCGTGCCGACCATGGGCGCCCTGCACGCCGGGCACCTCAGCCTCGTCGAGGCGGCGCGGGCGCGCTGCGCGAGCGTCGCCGCCTCCGTCTTCGTGAACCCGACCCAGTTCGGCCGCGGCGAGGACTTCGACACGTACCCGCGCGACGAGGCCCGCGACCTGCGCCTCCTCGAGGAGGCGGGCGTCGCGCTCGTCTTCGCGCCGACGGCCGACGACATGTATCCGGAGGGCTTCGCCACCAACGTCCACGTCGGCGGCGCGCTCACGGAGAGTCTCGAGGGCGCCTCGCGCTCGAGCCACTTCGACGGCGTCGCCGTCATCGTCACCAAGCTGCTCGGCATCGTGCGGCCCGACGTGCTGTTCCTCGGCGAGAAGGACGCGCAGCAGCTCGCCGTCGTGCGCCGTCTCGTGCGCGACCTCGACCTGGACGTCGACGTGGCCGGCGTGCCGACGCTGCGCGAGCCGGACGGCCTGGCCATGAGCTCGCGCAACGTCTACCTCACGCCGGAGCAACGCGCGACGGCGCCGGATCTCTACCGCGCGCTGCTCGCCGGCGTCGCGGCCGCCGGCGAGCCCGGGCGCCGCCGCCAAGGACGTCGTCGTGGCGGCCACCAGCGCCCTCCTCCTGCCGGACGGGGCGCTCGACCCCGACGCGATCGACGAGGCGCTCGCGCGTCCGCGCTTCGAGCTCGACTACCTGGCCGTGGTCGACGAGGAGACCTTCATCCCCGAGGGCGAGCTCGGACCGCGATCCCGCCTCGTCGTCGCCGCCCGCCTCGGCTCCACCAGACTCATCGACACCATCTCCGTAGCCAGCGCGTACCCCGCCAAGGACGCGACCGCATGAAAGGAAGGACCACCATGGCGACCGTTTTCGTCAACGGCAAACAGCAGGAGCACGTGCGCGAGGGCCTCGTGCGCGTCATCACCGGCTCCATCGAGTTCCCCAGCAACGGGGACGCCGACATGATCAAGATCACCGACGAGGTCAAGGAGGCCGTGCGCCAGACCGGCCTCACCGACGGCACCGTCACCCTGTTCGTCCCCGGCGCCACCGGCGCGCTGACGACGCTCGAGTTCGAGCCCGGCGTGGTGGAGGACGTGCAGACGGCGCTCGACGTCGTCGCGCCGGCCGACCGCTTCTACCAGCACAACGTGAACCTCGGCGACGGCAACGGCCACTCGCACGTGCGCGCCGGCCTCGTCGGGCCGTCGCTGGTCGTCCCGTTCGTCGACGGCCACCTCACGCTCGGCATCTACCAGAACATCGTCTTCTGCGACTTCGACGCGCGCCCGCGCGAGCGCAGCATCGTGGTGCAGGTGATGGGCGTATGACCGCCGCCGCCGATGCTCCGGGCGGCGCACCCGCCGCCGACTGCGACCCGAGCAGGGAGCGCCCGCTCGTCCAGGTCGCGCTCGACTTCGTCGACCTGCCGCGCGCCCTCGAGGTCGCCCGCGAGGCCGTCGCCGGCGGCGCCGACTGGATCGAGGCAGGCACGCCGCTGATCAAGGCCGAGGGCCTGAACGCCGTCAGGGCCCTGAAGGCCGAGTTCCCCGAGAAGACCATCGTCGCCGACATGAAGACGATGGACGCCGGCCGCACCGAGGTCGAGTACGCGGCCAAGGCCGGCGCCGGCGTGGTCGGCGTGCTCGGCGCTGCTTCCGACAGCACGATCAAGGAGTGCGCCGAGGCGGCGCGCAACTACGGCTGCAAGCTCATCGTCGACATGATCGAGGTCGCCGACCCCGTCGCGCGGGCCAAGCGCGCGCAGGAGCTCGGCGCCGACTACATCGGCATCCACACGGCCATCGACCAGCAGATGCGCGGCGAGGCGCCGTTCGAGACGCTGCAGGCCGTCGCCGAGGCGGTCGTCATCCCCGTCTCGGTGGCCGGCGGCATCAACAGCGAGACCGCCGCCGCGGCCGTGGACGCCGGCGCGGGCATCGTCGTCGTCGGCGGCGCGATCATCAAGTCGGCCGACGCGGCGGCGGCCACGGCCGAGATCCGCCGCGCCGTGGACGAGCGCGTCTGCATCGAGACCACGCTGTACAAGCGCGCCGGCGCGGCGGACATCCGCACCGTGCTCGACCAGGTCTCCACGGCCAACGTCAGCGACGCCTGGCACCGGCAGCCGAGCCTGCCGGGCATCAAGCCGCTGCTGCCGGGCGCGCACATGTGCGGCCCGGCGGTCACCGTCCGCACCTACGCCGGCGACTGGGCCAAGCCCGTCGAGGCGATCGACGTGTGCAAGCCCGGCGACGTGCTCGTCGTCGACGCCTGCGACGCGACCCCGGCCATGTGGGGTGAACTGGCCACGCACAGCGCCATGGTGAAAGGCCTGGCCGGGCTGGTCGTCTGGGGCGCGATCCGCGACACCCCGGAGATCGCGCGCCTCGGCTTCGCCGCCTTCAGCAGCAAGGTCTGCGCCAACGCCGGCGAGCCCAAGGGCTTCGGAGAGATCAACGTGCCCATCGTCATCTCCGGGCAGACGGTGCGTCCCGGCGACTGGATCGTCGGCGACGACGACGGCGTGATGGTCCTCCCCAAGGAGCAGGCCGTGGAGCTCGCCAACCGTGCTATGGACGTGCTCGAGAAGGAGAACCGCATGCGCGGCGAGATCGACGCGGGCAAGACGCTCGCCGAGGTCGCGTACCTGCAGAAGTGGGAGAAGGCGCGCTAGGCGCTGCGGCTAGCGCGCGCGGCGCGCGTACCAGGTGAATGCGAGGCTGGTGGACGCGCCCTGGAAGCGGTCGTCCACGCTCGTCCCGCCGGCCGGGAACAGCACGGAGAAGCGGAACGTGCGCGTCTCCTTCGGCTTGAAGACGCCGAGCTTGACCAGCGGCATCTGCCGCAGCGGGCCGGTGTAGACGAGTTGCGGTCTCCGGTTGGCGGAGACGCGCTTGACGGTGAGCATGAGGCGGTAGGAGAGGCGCCCGCCGGCCGCGCCCTGGGTCTCCACCAGCCTGGAGAGGCCCAGGTAGAAGCGGGCACGCACCTTGCTCGCGTTGCCGATGCTCACGGTCCCGGTGGTCTGGTCGCCGGGCAGCATGCCCTGCATGCCGACGAGGGCGTCGCTGCCGCGGCTGTTCTTGATGCGGATGCGGCCGCTGCGCTGGAGGAGCTGCTTGGCGGCGGCATCGTTGCCGGGCCGCACCGCCGCGTAGGCGACGGTGCCGAGCAGCACGAGGACGACGGCCGCTGCCGCCGCCACGGCGAAGCCGCGGCGACCATAGCGGCCGCTTCTGCCCCTCGGGGTCTGTGCGCGCATCTCGCTCGTACTCTCTCCCTCATCTGGTCCGCGCCGAGAGCCCGCCCAGCACGAAGCGCCTCACTCTTCGCGCTCTCGACGGGCGCTCTGGTGAATATCGGCACTCCGGACGATTTCCGTAGTCTTCCCTGACAATAGGGCGCCGCCTCGCCGGGTGAGCGCACCGGCGAGGCGGACGGGGTGAGATGTCAGGATCCGGAACCCGAAGGCTCGATCCAGGCGGCGGCGGACTCAGCCTGTAGCCGCCGCCCGGACGAGCGTGATGGAGACGGGGGGACCGGCGAGGTGGGCGCCGGACCCCGTCTCTCTTCGAGAGCACGAGGAGATGGCGCAGCCGGCGCGCGCGGCGACTGCTACGTCGCCCGCGGAGTGCCGAGGAAGTGCGGGCACAGAGGCGGGTGCGGTCAAGACGAAACGGGACCCTCTGGCTGTGCTCGCGTCACGTGTGGCTCCCACCGCTGTCCTCCCCGCTCGCGGCGACGGCGCGGCGCGCCGGCTGCTAGGAGGAGAATCGGGCCGCGAGTTCCCTCGCGACATAAGGAAAGACGCCACACGTGGAGAGGCTCAGCCCCCGTTGAGCCTGAGCCTCAGGGCGAACCCGCGAGGGCGCGCGTCAGGCCCTGCCGCTCGCGTCGTGCGGCAAGCCGTCGTCCTCGAGCCGCTGTGCCACTTCCTCGCCGGCCTGGCGCCACAACGACCAGAGCAGCGAGAGGGCGATCAGGACGGCCGGGAGGCCGATGAGCGCGATCCGCACCGTCCGCGCGCTGAGCGCGGCGAGCATGTAGCCGAGCAGCGGCACCTGGAACACGTAGCGCGCCTGCTGCGGCTCGTTCAGCTTCACCGGGTTCCAGGGATCGGGCGCCTCGTTGAAGTCGCCCTTGGTCCGGAAGGCGGTGCCGCCGTCCGGTCCGGTCTCGACCGCGACGATGCGGTGCGTCACCGCTGAGGAGTAGCCGGGCGGATTGAAGGTGATGATGTCGCCGGCTCTGAGCTGCTCGACGGGCGTGATCCTGGAGTAGATGACGGCGCCCTTCGGGATCGTGCCGGTCATCGACCCGCCGGTGATCACGTACCGCTGCAGACCCAGCAGCCCGGGGACGATCAGGACGGCGACTACGACGATGAGCGCGGCGACACAGAACGCGGTGGCCAGCTTGCCCCAGATCGGTCTCACAGCGTGACCCCCGTGAACGTCGGCCTGAGCGTCATGCCCGCTCCGTCGCCGGCGATGCCGAGCCCCGAAAGCACGACCGGCGAGAGACCGGCCTTGCCGGTCTTCGTCTTCGTCGGGTGCTTCGGGGTCATGTGCGCTCCTCGCGGTGGTCGTTCGTGGGGGAGTGAAGAAGGGGGCGGGGCCGGGCCGCCGGCCCGGCCCCGCCCCTGGGGGTTCAGATCAGGTCAGATGATCAGACTTACTGAGCGGCGTCCCAGGTGAAAGCGATAGGTGCACGGCAGCGCCCATGACTGTCGCTGTCAGCCGTGCCGGCGTCGGTGCCGCGGCCAAGTGACCGTGAACGTTGAACGTGTGCGTGGCAGCCGGATTCCAGACACCGAGGCTCATACGTGTCTGGAGCTGCCGCCGCCGAGGAAGCCGTCCAGAGTGCCACTGTAGATCTGCGCTCCATCCGTCCGTCACGACGAGCTGCAGCACGTCGTCCGAGAGCCGCAGGACCGGAGTAGCCGGTGACGGCTCTTGGTGAGCGTGAAGGTGCCGGCGGATGCGTCGCCGGCGTTGGTGATCGTGACAGAACCGGTCACGGCGGAGTCACCAGGCTTCATGTAGGCCGGACAGCGTGAGGATGGCCGCTTCGCGTGCCGTTCGCGATGTTCAGGCTGTTGTCGATCATCAGCAGTGCCGGCAGTGAACGTGTTGCCGGGGTTCGCCGACGTGGCCGTGAAGCTTGCGCTCGACGCGACGAGCGCCGTGGCGGCGAGCACGAGGATGGCGAGCGTGAGCAGCACCATCATGCGCCGATTGCCGAACAGGACCTTCATGCGCTTCATGTAGTCTTCCTCCGTCTTGTGCCTCACTCGCGTGGCGCGAGTGCCCTTCGGTCGGCCTCTCACGCGAACATGCGGGAGCCGATCCCTTGCCGTGTGCTGGTCCCAAACCCGGGTGTCGCCTCGCTGGGCAACATCCGGTAGCGAGACCCTGTATCGGCAGGGATACCTAGGGCTTGAGCAGATTTCTGGCTTCGACTGGGCGAACGCACTAGGTACGCGTACCTAGGCGTCTGGGTACAGGCCGGGAATCTGTGCGTTCTGCAGGACGAAGATGTCAGGAGGAGGCGGGGCGGGGGCCGAAGGCCCGTACCGCCCCGCCTGGAGGCGCGCCGGCAGCGTGTGCCGCGGCCGCGAGGTCGCGGCGCAGGGGCCGGCGCGTGAAGCGTATGAGGTGGCCGGCGCAGCGGCAGTCGCCGGCGCCGAAGCGGCGCGGCCTGCGCTCCGCGCCGGGCAGCGCCTCCAGCGCGCCGGCGAGCTCGCACTCCCCAGCCGCCCCGTCGACCAGCCAGGCGCGCCCGGCCGGGAACGCCGTGAAGAGGTAGTCGGCGTGCCAGCGGAGCGGCTTCTCGAGGGCGAGATGGCGCGCGACGCGGGCCTCCCGCGCCCGGGCAGCGCTCCCGACATAGGCGTACCACCCGCGCTCCAGCGTCACCGTCCCGAGGGAGCCGACGGCGAGCTGCGACCGGCGCGGGACGCGGGTGAGGACGATGTAGAGCCGCGGCGCGGCTGCACGCTCGGCGGTAGGGGCTGGAGACGGCCCGGCGGCGGCCGGCGGCGGGGCGGGCGCCCGGTCGCTCACCGGTCCGGCGCCTCCCAGTCGGCCGGCTTCGCCGAGCGGGGCGGGACGACCTCCCCGAGACGGCGGCGCGAGCCCGGCGCCATCCCGCCGCGCCGCGGCTGGCAGCGCGGGCAGTAGTGCGTGCCGCGGCCGCCGACGACGGTCCGCTCGATCGTCGTCCCGCAGGAGCGGCACGGCTCGCCGGTACGCTGGTACACGCTCAGGATCTCCTGGAAGCTGCCGCGTTGCCCGGCCGGGTCGATGAAGCTCTCGATGCTCGAGCCCTCGTGGTCGATGCCGGCCTGAAGGGTCTCGAGCACGGCCGCGTGCAGGCGCCGCGCCTCACGCGGCCCGACGCTCCCGGCCGCGCGCAGCGGGTGCAGGCGGGCGCGGAACAGCGCCTCGTCGGCGTAGATGTTGCCCACGCCGGCGATCCGGCGCTGGTCCAGCAGGAAGGACTTGAGCGGCGTGCGCCTGTCCCGCAACGCGCCGCGCAGGTACTCCACGGTGAACTCAGGCCCGAAGGGCTCCGGGCCCATCCCGCGTGAGCCGAAGAACTCGTCCTCGGCCGCCGGCTCGAAGGCCCACAGGCGGCCGAAGCGGCGCACGTCCTGGAAATGGAGCACGGTGGCCGGCTCGAGCTTCCACAGAAAGCGCGGCGGCCGCTCCCCCGGCTCGGGACGGAAGACGAGCTGGCCGGTCATGCGCAGGTGGATGACGGCCACGGCGGGGCCGGCGTAGTCCGCGGCGGCCGGCCGCCCGGCCGGCCCGCCGGAGTCCCGGCCGGCCTGCTCTTCGACCGCCCCCAAGTCCACGAGCAGGTACTTCCCGCGCCGGCGCAGCCCTGTCACGCGGCGCCCGGCGAGATACCCGTTCAGCTCCTGCTCGGTCTGGACGCTGACCGTCCAATCGTTGACGACGACCTCGTCCAGCAGCAGGCCGGGCAGACAGGTGAGCAGCCGCCGCCGGACGGTCTCGACCTCGGGGAGCTCAGGCATCGCCCGCCGGGTCTCTGTGCCACCACTCCTGCAAGAAGGCCCGCGCACCCTCGGCGTCGCTGACCTCCCCCGCCTCGATCTCCTCCTCGAGCGCGTCGAGCGCCTGTCCCACCACCGGCCCGGGCTCGATGCCGAGCAGAGCCATCACGTCGTCCCCGCTCAGCAGCTGTGGCGCCGGGGCCTTGCTCACCCCCGTCCAGACGGTGCGCGCGAGCCGGTAGTGCCGCGCCATGGAGGCGAGCGACGTCTTCTCCCCCCGGGTCGCCAGCCGGTCGCAGAGCGAGACGACCACGGACTCGAACACCCACGGGCTGACGTCGCGCCGGTAGCGGGCCAGGGCCCGGCGCGTCAGCGGCTCCTCGCGCGTCAGGAACCCGAGCCGCAGGTGCTGGCGGACCAGCGTGCCGACGTACTCGACGAAGCGGTTGCTGAAGTTGAAGCGCCGGCCGATGTCGGCGCACATCTGGCGGCCGGTCTCGTCGTGGTGCCAGAAGATCACCCGGCCCTGCTCGTCGACCACACGGACGACGGGCTTGCCGATGTCGTGCAGCAGTACGGCCCAGGAGACGGGGACGAGCGGCTCGACGCCGGGGAGGCCGGCGTCGGCCGGCGTCGTCAGGAACCGGCGCCCGCCGAGCTGGGCGACGACGCCGACGACGTAGGTCAGCGCCTCGAGGGTGTGCTCGAACACGTCGAGGTGGTGGTACGGGTTCTGCTCGACGCCGCGCAGGCGATCGACCTCGGGGAGGACGACGGCGAGCGCGCCCCACACGGCGAGGTCGCGGAGCGCGACCGGCGCGGCGCGCGTGCCGAGGAGCGCGCCGAGCTCGTCGCGGACGCGCTCACCGCTCACGCGCGACAGGCCGGACGAGGCGCGGATGGCGGCCTCCGTGGCCGCCGCGTCGGGGATGAGCTCGAACACGCGGGCGAGGCGCGCCAGGCGCAGCACGCGCAGCGGGTCGTCGTCGAGCGAGGCCGGCGAGCAGAGGCGCAGGCGGCTCGCCGCCAGGTCGTCGAGGCCGCTGAGCGGATCGACGATGTCGTCGCCGTCGAGCGGCCGCGCCAGCGCGTCCACGGTGACGTCACGCGCCCGGAGGTCCGCCTCCAGGCGGAGGGCGCGCGTCTCCGGGTCCGGAGGACCGCCGGGCGGACCACCGCGCAAAGCGGCGACGTCGATGTGCAGGTCGCCGACCACGACGCGCCAGGTGCCGAAGACGTCCGAGGTCGCGTAGACGCCCCCGCCGAGGCGGTCGGCGAGGGCCCGCGCGAGCGCCTCCGGCTTGCCGTCGAGGGCGATGTCGATGTCGCGCACGCGGCGCCCGAGGAGCTCGTCGCGCAGGCAGCCGCCGACGAGCCAGCCGGCCTCCCCCGGGCCCAGCGCGGCGAGAGCGGCTCTGGTGACCTCGTCGGGGGTCGGCAGGGTGGCGGCGTAGCGGGGCACGGGCGTCAGGCCGCGGGAGACTCGCCGCGGTAGCGGCGCGCCACCCGCGGCGCCACGTCACACGCGATCTCGTAGTTGATGGTGCCGAGCATCCGCGCCATCTCCTCGCAGAGGATGCGCGGCGTCTCGGGAGCGTCCAGGCGCGGCCCGTCGGGCGACGTCCACGCCACGGTGGAGCCGCCGGCCACGCCGTCGCCGGCGGCGCCGAACAGGACGACCTCGTCGCCCGCCTTGCCCCAGTCGTCGGGCAGCTTCACCGTCATCTGGTCCATGCTGATCCGGCCCACGATCGGGCAGCGGCGTCCGGCGACGAGCACTTCGCCGCGGTTGCTGAGCGCGCGGCGCACGCCGTCGGCGTAGCCGACGGGGACGATCGCGATGCGCGTGAGCTCGATCGCGTACCACGTGCGCCCGTAGCCGACCGACTCGCCGGGCACGGCCTCGCGGACTCCGGCGACGTACGAGACGAACTTCATCGCCGGCCGCAGGTCGTCCTTGAAGGGATCGTCGTTGGCCGGCGCGAGGCCGTACATCGCGATCCCCGTCCTCACCATGTCGAAGTGGGCGGCAGGGCCGCGCAGCGTCGCCGCGCTGTTCGCCGTGTGGCAGAGCAACCCGGGGTACTGCTCCTTGAGCTCCGCGGTCAGCTTGGCGAACCGCCCCAGCTGCTGCTCGAAGAACCTCGTGTCGGCCTCGTCGGCGGTCGCGAAGTGGCTCATCAGGCCGGAGAGGACGCCGCCGGCGTGAGCCTGCTCGCACAGGTCGCGGACCTCGTGCGCCGGCACGCCCAGCCGGCCCATGCCGGTGTCGAACTTGACGTGCACGCGGGCGCCGAGGCGGACGGCCTCGTCGATGAACGGCGCCGACCAGGCGACGACCTCGGCGCCGGCGCTCGCGGCCCGCTCCAACCCCGTGCCGGTGAGCGGGCCGAAGATCAGGATCGGCGCGGTGAAGCCGGCCGCCCGCAGCTCTTCGGCCTCGGGCGCCGTCGCCACGCCGAGCCAGGTCGACCCGGCCTCGAGCGCCGCGCGGGCCGCCGGCACGGCGCCGTGGCCGTAGCCGTCGGCCTTCACCACGGCGCAGTGGACGGCGCCGTCCGGGAGGTCGCGCATGAGGCGGCGGACGTTGTGCCGGATCGCCTCGAGGTCGACCTCGGCGACGGCGCGGTGTCGTCCGGCCAGCACTCAGAGCCCCAGGATCTTCATGATGTCGTGCCGGGTGACGATCCCGACGACGGCTTCGCCTTCCACCACCGGCACGCGGTCGAACCGGTGCTTGTGCATCAGGGTGGCGGCGACTCGAGCTTCGTCGTCCGGCGCCACCGTCTTCACGTCGTCGGTCATGAGCTGCTCCACGGTGGCGGCAGACGCCTTCTCAAGCTGCTCCTTGAACTTCTTCTGGCTGCCCAGGTAGATGATGCTGTCGAAGAGCTCGAAGAAGTGCGGCATCTCGATATCGGCGTCGATCGCCATGAGGTCGCCCTCCGTGACGATCCCGACCAGCCTGTCCTCGTCGACGACCGGGACCCCGCCGATGCGCTTGTCGCGGAACAACCCCGCGAGCTCCTTGACCGTCATCGTCGGCGGGACGGTGATGACGGGGACGGTCATGATGTCGCGGACGAGCGGTTCGCCCTCGGGCGTGGGATCAGTGGTCGTGCTCATTGCTCTCCTCCTGTGGACCGGCCTTGAGCCGCTCCACGGCGGCGGGCAGGTAGTGGAACAGGTCGCTCGCCACCATACCCTCGGTGCCCACCGCGTCCCCGGCCGCCAGATCGGCGGCCAAGCCGTGCAGGTAGGCGCCGAGGCAGGCGGCGTCGGTGGCCGGCAGGCCCTTGGCGAGCTGGGCGACGATGACGCCGGTGAGGACGTCGCCGGTGCCGGGTGTGGCGAGGCCGGGGTTGCCGGTCGGGACGACGTAGGCCCGTCCCGACGGATCGGCGACGATGGTCGCCTCGCCCTTGAGGACGACGGTGACGTTCGCGCGCTTGGCGGCCGACCGCGCGCACTCGAGGCGCTGGTCGGCGACGTCGGCGGCGGAGCGGCCGATCAGCCGGGCCAGCTCGCCCTCGTGCGGCGTGATCACCGTCGGCTGACGACGCTCGGCGAGCAGTTCCAGCTTGTCGCCGAGCGCGTACAGGCCGTCGGCGTCGAGCAGCAGCGGCCGGTCGACGCCGAGCAGCTCGCGGACGAGCAGCTTCGCCTCGTCCGCGCGGCCGAACCCCGGACCGACGGCCACGGCGTGGAGCTGCCCCGCCTGCTCGAAGAGCGCGGAGCGGGCGGCGATCCCGAACTGGCCGTCGTCGCCCGGCACCGTCACCGTGATGACCTCGGCGAACGGCTTGTCGGCGCCCGCGCCCTCGGGCAGCGCGCAGTGGACCAGACCGGCGCCGCCCCTGAGGGCCGCGAACGCGGCCATGTGGGCGGCGCCCTCCATCCCCTTCGACCCGCCGGCGACCAGCACGGTGCCGACGGAGCGCTTGTGGTCCAGCGAGCCCTTGGGGACGACCAGGGTGGCCATGCCCTCCTCGGTGAGCATCCAGACGTCGGGGTCCTGGTCGCAGAGCGCCGGGATGCCGATCGGCGCGATCACGACCTCGCCCGAGAGCGCGCCGCCGGGCGTGACGAAGTGGCCGACCTTGGCGGCGTGCAGCGTCACGGTGAGGTCGGCCTCGACGGCCGGCCCGTGGACGGAGCCGTTGTTCGCGCCGACGCCGCTCATGATGTCGACGCTGACCACGGCGCCGGGCGCCTCGTTGATGAGCTCGATGGCGGCGGCGGCCGGGCCCTTGGCGGCGCCGGTGAACCCGGTGCCGAAGATCGCGTCGACGACGACGTCGGCCATCTCCGTGAGCATCATCGAGTCCTCGGAGAGCGCCCCACCCTCGTCCATCGCGAGGCGCACGTCCACGCCCAGGTTCGCGAGGATGTCGAGGTTCAGCCTGGCGTCGCCCTTGTACTCATCGGCTTCGGCGAGCAGGAAGACGGCGACCTCGACGCCGGCGTCGAAGAGCTCGCGCGCGACCACGAAGCCGTCCCCGCCGTTGTTGCCCTTGCCGGCGAAGACCACGGCCTCCTCGGGAGCGTACCGCTCGAGGATCTCGGTCGCCACGGCCAGCCCGGCGCGTTCCATCAGGTGCCCGCCGGGGATGCCGATGCCGTGGATGGCCAGACCGTCTACCTTCTGCATGCCGTCGGCGGTGTACAGGCCCAGCAGCAGGGACTCATCCATCCGCGTCCTCCTTGAGTGCGGCGGCGACGGCGTACGCCATGCCGCCGGTGTGGCTCAGCGAGACTTCGACCCTCGTCACGCCCAGGCGCCGCGCGATGTCGGCGACGCCTCCGTGAAGCGCGATGAGGGGCTTTCCACCCGACAGTACCTCGATGTCGCGCCACACGAACCCGATGATACCGATTCCGAGCGCCTTGCCGACCGCCTCCTTGGCGGCGAAGCGGGCGGCGTAGCGCGGCCACGGGTCCGAGAAGCCGTCGCAGTAGGCGCGCTCCTGCTCGCTGAAGAGCCGCTCGTAGGCGCGCGGCAGCCGCTCGAGCAGCCTGCGGATGCGGGCGGCCTCGGTCACGTCGATGCCGAGGCCGAAGAGCAGGCCGCCGGGAGGGATGGCGGGAACCATCTACTCCACCGTCACCGTCTTGGCCAGGTTCCGCGGCTGGTCCACGTTCAGCCCCCTGATGCCGGCGATGTGGTACGCCAGCAGCTGGAGCGGGATCACCGCGAGGATCGGCGCCAGGTGATGGTCGGTCTTCGGGATCCAGAGGACGTCGCGGGAGAGCTCGCCGATGACCTCGTTGCCGTCGGTCGCGACGGCGATGACGTCGGCGCCCCTGCGCCCGTACCTCCTCGATGTTGCTGACGAGCTTGCCGAACACCGGCCCGTCGTCGGCCACGACCACGACCGGCGACTCCTCATCGAGCAAGGCGATCGGCCCGTGCTTCATCTCACCGGCCGCGTAGGCCTCCGTAGGGATGTAGCTGATCTCCTTGAGCTTGAGCGCGCCCTCGAGGCAGACCGCGTAGCCCATGCCCCGGCCGAGGTACAGGAAGAAGCGCTCGTCGTGGTAGCGCTGCGCGATCTCCTCGCTGGCGCTGTGACGGGCGAGCAGCTGCTCGGCCAGCTCGGGCACCGTGCGCAGCTCGTGCCCGAGCGCCTTGAGCTCGTCCTCGCCCATCGAGCCGCGCGCCCAGGCGAGGCGCAGGGCGAGGAGCAGGAGGGCGGCGACCTGGGAGGTGTGCGTCTTGGTCGCCGCCACCCCGATCTCCAGGCCCGCGCGCGTGTACAGGACGAAGTCGGCGTCGCGCGTCGCCTGGCAGCCCAGGATGTTGGTGAGCGCCAGGACCGGCGAACCGGCCTCTCGCGCGAGCCGCATCGCGGCGAGCGTGTCGGCCGTCTCGCCCGACTGCGTGATGCCGATGACCAGTGTGTCCGGGTCGAAGACCGGCTGCCGGTAGCGGAACTCGCTGGCGACGTCGATCTGCACGGGGACGCGAGCCAGCTGCTCGATCGCGTAGCTCACGATGAGGCCGGCGTGGTACGAGGTGCCGCAGGCGACGATGAAGATGCGCCGCAGGCGGCGCAGGAAGTCGTCGCCCATCCCCACTTCGGAGAGGTCGACGGTGCCGTCCTCGCGCAAGCGGCCGGCGAGCGTGTCTCGCAGTGCGGCCGGCTGTTCGTGGATCTCCTTGAGCATGAAGGTCTCGTAGCCGGCCTTCTCGGCGGCGTCGTCGTCTCCGGGGAACTCGGTCTCCTCGCGCTCGAAGACGTTGCCGGCGACGTCGGTGAACTCCGCGCCGTCGGCGCGGAGGGTGACGACGTCGCCGTCCTCGAGCACGACCACCCGGCGCGTGTGCGTCAGGAACGCCGGGATGGCCGAGGCGAAGAACATCTCGTGCTCGCCGACGCCGACGACCAGCGGGCACTCGTGCCGCGTACCGACCACGAGGTCCGGCTGGTCGGCCGACACGGCGCAGAAGGCGTAGTGGCCCTCCAGCTCGACCAGCGCCGCGCGCACGGCGGCGGTGAGCCCGTCGGCCGCGTGCTCCTCGATCAGGTGCGCCACGACCTCGGCGTCGGTCTCGCTCGTGAACGTGTGCCCGCGCTCAGACAGCCGGGCGCGGAGCTCCTTGTAGTTCTCGACGATCCCGTTGAGGACGATGGAGATGCGGCCGCTGCAGTCGCTGTGAGGGTGGGCGTTCTCCTCGCTGGGCCTGCCGTGCGTCGCCCAGCGCGTGTGCCCGAGGCCCACGCAGGCCTCGGATCCGTTCTCGCCCGCGGCCGCGAAGAGCGCGTCGAGATTGCCGACGGCGCGCACCGTGTCGATGCCGCCTTCCTCGATGAGCGCGATCCCGGCCGAGTCGTAGCCGCGGTACTCAAGGCGCCTGAGGCCGTCGAGGATGATGGGCTTGCCGGGACGTCGCCCGACGTAGCCTACGATGCCGCACATGCGTGCTCCCTCCGGTAGGTCAGGGCGCAGATGGGCAGGCTGCGGACGGCACCCTCGAGTCGCTTTGTCTCCGCCGTTGCCAGCGGGCTTTGTCGACTCGATGACGACCGTGCCGGGCCGGGAGGCATCCGCCGAGTCTTTCGATGAACCTCCACCTCGTCACCCGCGCGGAGCCGCTCCCTCTCGGGAGCTCGCCGCGCGGGCCTGGCGCTTCAGGTTGCTGACGGGTGTCCGCACCACCAGTCTGCTATGTCGGGGGTATTCTACCCCGCCGCACTCGTCCGCGCCGCCGGGTGGCTGCGTTCTAGAATTCGTGCCATATGGTAGAATCGAGTCATGGGGATCTCCATCAAGAACGACCACACCGAGCGTCTGGCCCGAGAACTGGCGCGGGAGACCGGCGAGTCGATGACCGCCGCCATCACGCGCGCGCTCGAGGAGCGTCTGGCTCGTCTCGAGAGCCGCCGGAGCCCGGCGGACAAGCTGGCGCTCGCCCGCGTCGCCCTGCGCCGCATGGATGCCCTGCCGGTCATCGACGACCGCAGCATCGACGAGATCATCGGCTACGACCGGTACGGCGCACCTTGAGCAAGGCGCTGATCGTCGACACGTCGGCGCTCCTGGCCGCCGCCTTCGCGGAGCCCCAGCGCGACGCCGTCCTCGTCACTCTCAGTGAGGCCGAAGGCGTCCGGACCTCGGCCGCCTGCCTGCTCGAAGGCTCCATCGTCGCCCTCGCTCGGCTCGGCGCCCAAGGTCAGGCGGAGTTCGGCGTGCTCCTCGATGCGTTCGGCGTCGAGGTCGTCCCCCTCACGCCCGAGCTCGCCGTTCTGGCGACCGAGGCATGGGAGCGCTGGGGCAAGAGCCGGCATCCTGCGGCGCTGGACATCGTCGACTGCTGCTCGTACGCACTCGCGTCGCACTCGGGCGAGCCGCTGCTCGCCGTGGGCGACGATTTCGCGCGCACCGACCTCCGGCTGGTGGAGCTCCCGGCGCTCGCCTAAGCCAGGGCTCGCCGGTGACGGGCGCGATCCAGGCTACGCGCGCTTCACGACCGCCGTGACGTCGAACTCCACCAGGAACTCGGGGCGGGCGAGGATCGCCGGCTGCACGTAGGTGCTGGCCGGCGGCTCCGAGACGAGGCGCGGCGCGTACTCCTGGTAGTACTTCAGCTCGGCGGCGCGCATCTGCTGGTAGTACTCGAGGTCCTTGAGCAGGATGACGGTCTTCACGATGTTCTCCATCGAGCTGCCCATCTCCTCGAGCACGGCGCGCACCTTGTCGAGGCAGGCGAAGACCTGAGCCTCGACACCGACCGTCAGGCACGATCCGTCCTCGGTGCTCTGTGGCGTCATGCCGGAGAGGAAGGCGATGTTGCCCACCACGATGCCCGCCGCGTACTTGGGCGTGCCCGGATGCACGTTGGGATGGATCTGCTCGACTCCACCGATCTTGAACGGGTAGTACTTCACCTCATCGCTCACGACGATCCCTTCCGTCAGGCCAGATGTTCCTCGACGACGGCGACGATGCGCGCGCAGGCGGCGTCGACGTCGTCCTGCGTGGGCGCCTCCGCCATCACGCGCACCAGCGGCTCCGTGCCCGAGGGACGCACGAGGATGCGGCCGCTTCCGTCGAGGCGGCGGGTCTCCACGTCGACCGCCGCCCACACCGCCTCGGCCCCGTCCAGCTCGGTCAGGTCGCGCACGCGCACGTTGACCAGCTTCTGTGGCAGCCGCTCCATCACGGTGGCCGCCTCGGCCAGAGGCACGTCCATCTGACGCAACGCCTGCAGAAGCAGAAGCGATGTGGCCAGTCCGTCGCCCGTCGTGCTGACGTCGCGGTTGATGATGTGGCCGGACTGCTCACCGCCCAGCAGGTAGTCACCCTTGAGCATCTCGGCGACCACGTAGCGGTCGCCCACCGCGGTGACGATGACGTCGATCCCCTCGCGCTCCATCGCCAGGTGGAAGCCCAGATTGGTCATGACCGTGGTGACCACCGTTTCGGCGCGGAGCTTGCCCTGAGCCTTCAGGTGCTTCGCGAGGATGGCGATGATGAAGTCGCCGTCGACGAGGTTGCCGGCGGCGTCGACGGCGAGCACGCGGTCGCCGTCGCCGTCGAACGCGAGACCGAGGTCGAAGCCGTCGTCGGCCACCGCCTTCTGCAGAGCGGCCATGTGCGTGCTGCCGCAGCCCGCGTTGATGTTGGTGCCGTCGGGCTGGTCGAACAGCACCGTGACGTGGGCGCCGGACTCCTCGAGGGCCAGCGGCGCGGCCAGGTGCATGGCGCCGTGCGCGCAGTCGAGGGCGATCTTCATGCCGCTCAAGTCGAGCGGGATCCGCTTGACCACGTCCCAGACGTAGCCCTCGACGGCGCCCTCCAACTGCTCGGCGCTGCCGAAGTCGGCGCCGGCCAGCGACTGCAGGTCGTGGTGCTGGATGTGCGCCTCGATCTCGGCTTCCTCCTCGTCGCTCAGCTTGGTGCCGGCGTCCGAGAAGAACTTGATGCCGTTGTCGGCGAAGGGGTTGTGCGACGCGCTGATGACGACGCCGGCGTTGGCGCCCCGCTGGTGGACCAGCGAGGCGAGCCCCGGCGTCGGGATCACGCCGGCGATCTCGACGCGCGCGCCGCCGCTCGTGAGGCCGGCCGTGAGCGCCGCCTCGAGCATCGGGCCGCTGAGCCGCGTGTCGCGGCCGATCACGAACAGCGGGTGCGGGCCGGCCTTCTGCGCCAGCACGACGGCCGCCGCCCGGCCCACCTGCACGGCGAACTCAGGGGTCAGCAGGTCGCCGGCCACTCCACGGATGCCGTCCGTGCCGAAGTACTGCCCATGTCGACCTCAGTCCGACTCTAGCTGGGCCTGTCGGCCAGCGAGTCGCTCAATAGCTCTGCCGTCATGTCCCAGCTGCCGAGACTGAGGTGCACGCCCAGCACCTTGGCCATGCCCCACACGGCGAAGACGGCGACGGCGATGAGGACGACCAGGAAGAGGTACACGTTCCATGTGTTCGCATGCAGCACCCTGACGACGAGCAACATCGACACGGGTGCGGCCAGCACCACGACGATCTTCTTCCACATCGGGGCGGTGTTGCGCGCCGGGCGCATGGGGTCTTTGTAGCGGGCCATCTGGGGACTCCTCGCGGATCGACTCGGGCCATCCTAGCACCGGCGAGGCCGTCGAGCCGCCGGGGCCGAGCGCGAGTCGCGAGCGGGGCGGCGCCGGTGCGATCCCGGCGCCGCCTCCCGGATCAGGCCCGCTTGCTCGCGTCGACGCCCTTGAGGATCTTCAGGTTGAGCACGACGAAGCGGACGAGCTGGAAGAGCTTGCTGTTCATCCAGAAGCGGTCTCTCTCGGTGATCTCCATGCGAACCCCTTTCACTCCGGGATGAACCGCCAGCCGGGCCGGCCGCGGAGCTTGTGCATGAACGTGGTCTGGATCATGCGCTTCATCCAGGCGCCGGCCAGGCCCATCTCCATGTGTGTCACGAACAGATCGCGTCCCTCGTCGTTCGGATACCGCCGACGATCGGGGACCACGGGGTAGATCATGATGACCGCCGCCGAGCCGTCCCACAAGGAGTCGCCCATCGAGGCGATGCAGGCGGCATACATCTCGGTCATGCGTTCTCCATGGGTCATCGTCCCGGTCTTGACGAGGTCGATGATGTTGAGAGCGACTACGCGCCCGATGATCCCGGAGACCATTCCCGTCCGCGGGGGCGCCGCGGCGATGGCCGTACCGTTCGGCGTCGTGTGCGGCACCGAGATGGGGCCGGGCGGCGCGAACGCGATGCCGGCGGCGAAGATCTCCGGGTGAGCCGGATTCTGATACACGCGCGGCCAGGCGTCGGGCTGCTTGATGAGCTCGTCGTACGGCAGCCCGTACTTCGCGTCGACCTTGACCAGCCCGTTCGGGGCCAGGATGTCGCCCGAGAGGTCCACGCCGTCTTTGTCGACGTACGCCAGCGGCTGACCGAGGAACCGGGGGATCAACATGCTGAAGTCGAAGCCGGTCTCACCCTTCTCTCCCTCGAAGTCCTCCCACGCGATGGTGTCCTCAGTGAGTCCGAGGACGCCGGTCCGGACCTGGGAGCGGATCCCGTAGTCCGCGAAGACGGCGCTGATGAAGTCCTCGCTGGAGAGCACGCGGCCCTTGCGGCGCACGCTCACGCCGCGCACTCCGAAGTCGCCGAGCGCCTGCTCGTTGGAGAGCCAGAGCAGGTCGGCCTTGTCTCGAACGCCCCGGCGGACCAGGTCCTTGTGGACGTTGGTGATGTACTCGAACGCAGCGCCCTGACAGGTCGCCCCGGGGTGGCCGGTACCGATGACGAAGCGGCGGCGTTCGCCCTTCTCCATGCGCGCGACCTCTTCCAGGTAGGCGTCGCGCGTCCGCACCGCGTGCGGCCCCGTGCAGATGGACTGGCTGTAGCCGGCCTCCGGCCCCAGCCCTTCCGTGCCCTCGAAGTCGAGCTTCGGGCCTGTGGCGACGATGAGATGGTCGTACTCGACGCGAGTCTCGCCGCCCCCGTCCGGCTCTACGAGGACAACGCGCTCATCGACGCGGACCTGGGTCGCCCTGCCGTGGACGAAGCGCACCCCGAATCTCCTGTAGACGGGTTCGAGCGGGAACATGGTCTTCTCGACCGGCATGCGCCCGATGCCCACCCAGACCCACGAGGGAACGTAGGAGAAATCCCTGAGCCGGTTGATGACGGTGATCTCGTGCTCCGCGCCCAGCGCATCCCCGAGGTAGAGCGCGGCGGTCTGCCCCGCAAAACCCGCGCCGATGATCGCCACTCTGGCCATACAGCCTCCTTCGCGCGCCGTCGGTTCATTCGGCTACCCGAATATATCCTTTCACACTGTCTAGCTAGTGAAAAGGTCCGGCCACCGGTGAGGACAGTATGCGGCAGGTGAACGACGACGGGCCGCCTCTCGGCGGCCCGTCGGAAAAGGCTCTGGTCTGCGGCGCAGCGTCAGCGCTTGCTGAACTGCGGCTTCTTGCGCGCCTTGTGGAAGCCGGCCTTCTTGCGCTCGACCTTGCGGTCGTCGCGCGTGAGGAAGCCGGCGCGCTTGAGCGGCGTGCGGAGCGTCTCGTCGGCCTCGCACAGCGCACGGGCGATGCCGTGGCGGACGGCGCCTGCCTGGGCGCTGATGCCGCTGCCGTACACGTTGGCCTTGACGTCGAACTTGCCGGCGGTACGCGTGGTCTCGAACGGCATGAGCGCGATGGTCTCGAGGACCTTGCGGCCGAAATAGGCGTCGATCTCGCGGTCGTTGATGACGACCTTCCCGACACCCGGTGTGAGGATGACGCGGGCGACGGCGGTCTTGCGCTTGCCGGTCGCGCGATAGGTCACTGCATCAGCCACGCCTTACTCCTTGATCTCGAGCACTTCGGGGTTCTGCGCCTCGTGGGGATGCTCCGTGCCGGCGTAGATCTTCAGCTTGCGGAGCTGGGCGCGCCCGAGCTTGTTGTGGGGGAGCATGCCGCGCACGGCGTGGCGGATGATCTCCTCGGGGCGGCGAGCCTGAAGCTTGGCGTACGACTCGCTCTTGATGCCGCCGGGATAGCCCGAGTGGTGGTAGTACATCTTCTGCTCGGGCTTGTTGCCGGTCACGACGATCTGCTCGGCATTGATGATGACGACGAAGTCGCCGGTGTCGATGTTCGGCGTGTAGATCGCCTTGCGCTTGCCGCGCAGGCAGTCGGCGACGACGGTCGCGAGGCGGCCCAGGGTGTGGCCCTTGGCGTCCACGACGTACCACTTCTTCTCGATGGTGGAAGGCTTGGCGACGTAAGTCTTCATGCGCTCACTCATTCGGTAGCAGGAAGCACGCCCGGCTCGGACGCGCGAAGGGGAACTATAGCGAATCCCGGCGGGCGGCGCAACACGGGCGCCGTCGGCGCCGAGCCTGACGGCCCGCTCCGGCGCCCGAAAGCCTCAGCCGAGCCGCCGCAGGCGGACTTCGTCGCCGGCGTCCAGCCCGAGGACTTCAGCGGCGGAACCGGCGTTGACCGCCACCGACGCCTGCCCGTAGCTGTCGATGAGCACGACGATGTCGCTGGCGCGCACGGACGCGAAGGTGCGCGCGACCCGGGCGAGATAGCGCTCCCCGCCGGTGAGAAGCTCGACCGTCTCGGTGAGCCTCGCCTTCTCCAGATCGCGGGCGCGGAGGTTGAGCGCGACGTTGCCGAAGCGGTCCACGAGCACCGCGATCGCCGTGAGGCCGTCGCGGTGCCGCCGCGGCTCCGGCAGGTCGATGCGGTCCAGCTCCTCGGACTTGACCGGCGTGCCGACGGCGGCGAGCGCGAGGCCTGCGGCGAGCCGGGCCGCGACCGGCGCGAAGATGTCGCGGCCGTGGAAGGTGGCGGAGAGGGGGCTGAGCCAGAGCTCCTTGTTGGTCAGCGCGTACGCATCGCTGACGCCGCCGTCGGCGTCGGCGGCGTGCAGCAGCAGCCCGTTGTCGGGGCCGACGAAGAAGTGGTCGCCGTGGCTGCGGAAGGCGATCGGCTGCCGCGGACCTCCCACGCCGGGGTCGACGACGGCGAGGATCACCGCCCTGTCCGGCATGTACGGCAGCGTGTTGCGCAGGACGACCGCTCCCGCGAGCACGTCGCGCTCGGGCAGGCCGTGGGTGACATCGATGACCCTCACCTGCGGCGCCAATCGGGCGATGGCCGCCCGGCACACGCCGGCGAAGTCGTCCGTGTACCCGTAGTCGCTGAAGAAGCAGATCGGCCGGTCCATGCCCGGAACCTACGACGAAGCCCGGCGCGGCGCAACAGTTGAGCCTGCGGCCCGAATCACCCTTCCGGGGTGAGGACGCGGCCCCGGAGGCCCACCTAGAGTCCGATCACGAGCTTCGCTCAGCACTCTGAAGGGAGGCACCATGCAAGACTGCAGTCGTCGCAGGCCCCGGAGACGGCGCCTGACCCCGGCCATCCTGCTCGCGATCGTCGCACTCATCGTCCTCGTCGTCGCCAGCCCTGCCGTGGCCAAGCCGGCGCACGTCTCGCACGCGGCCGGCGCCACGCTCTCCGTCGCCGGCACCATCGCCGTCGTCGCGATCGCGGTGTGCGGGGCTCTTGGCCTCGTCCTTCTCGCGTTCCTCACGGGGCGGCGGGAGAGCGAAGGGCAGAGCGCTCCGATCCGCAAGCAGGCCCGCGTGCGCCATACCGCCCGCCACAGCGCCGCTGCCTGAGATCGGCGAGTGACGAAGGCCAGGACAGGAGGGGCCATGCGGCAGCACATCCGGTCCAGTGCGCGACGAGGGGCTGCACTCGCGGCACTGCTCGTGCTCTCGGCGACGGCGCTGGCCACGTTCAGTGCGGCGGCTCCGGCGCTCCGGCCGCGCACCACACCGGCGAACGCCGCCGCCCAAGCAGCGCTGGTGCGTCACGTCGGGAACGCGAGCGCCTCGGAGAGGCACGACGCCGTGCTCGCACGCATCCTCGTCCGCCACTACGCCGCCGGAGGCGGGGAGGCGGCCCTCAGCGTCCCGGCGGCCGGCAGGCTCCACGAGCCGCTCGCGCTGACCGCTCACGGCGCGCTCGCGGTGGCCACATTCGCGGCGCTCGCGGCGATCGTCCTGGTCTCGCTGGCCGTGGTCGTCGGTTCGCGCCGCGAAGACGCGCGCCGGCGCGAGGCTCAAGCGAAGGCGCGCGCCGCCGACGTGCAGACCCGCGCCGGCGCAGCCTCGGAGCGGCTCGCCGGTTGAGACGTCAGACGCGCGGCAGCTCGGGCCGCGATGGCGGTGCGCTGAGGTAGCGGCGCAGCGCCACCGCGGCCCAGATCGCTTCCACGACCCCGAAGGGCCAGGCGCCGGAGAGGAACCCGTAGGCGCTCGAGAGCAGGCAGCCCGCGGCGAACGCAAGGATGAAGCCGCGGCCCCTGGGCTCCAATGCGTACATCACCATCATGAAGGTGACGGCGCAGACCCCGTAGATGGTGACCGCGCTCATCGCGAGCGCGCATCCTCCTCGATCGCTGCGACGAGGCCGGCGGCCGTGTAGTCCCGGGCCTCGACGGCGACGGCGAGCCCGAGCTCCTGCAGCGCCCGGCTGGTGACCGGGCCGATCGAGCACAGCCGCACGCCGGCGAGGCGCTCGGGCAGCGGCCTCCCGGCGCCGGTCGCCTGCAGCAAGCGCCGCCAGCCGCTGCGCGGTGCTGGCCGACGTGAAGGTGATGTAGTCGGCGGACTCCACCTGCACCGCCGGCACGGCGAGCTCGCCGGCGGCCACGGTGTCGTAGATGTGGAGCACATCGACCTGGGCGCCGCGCTCGCGCAGCGTCTCGGGAAGCACGTCGCGGGCGTCGCGGGCGCAGGGGATGAGGACCCGGGCGCCGGCGACGGGCGCGGCCTGCTCCTCGAAGGCGTCCAGCAGGCCCTCGGCGACGTACTCGTCGGGGACGAGGTGACAGGCGAGGCCGTGCTTCTCGAGCGCGGCGGCCGTGGCCGGGCCGACCGCGGCCACGACGGGCCCGGCGGGCATGCCGCCGTCGTCAGTGCCGCGCGCGAGGTAGCCGGCGAAGACGCGCACGGCGTTGGCGCTCGTGAACACGACCAGCTGGTAGGTCGCGAGCTCGCGCAGCACGACCGCGACCTCGTCGTCCAGTGGTCGCGGCTCGATACGGATGGTCGGCGCCAGCAGCACCTCGGCGCCGAGCGCCTCGAGAGGTTCGACGAGGGACGCCGCCTGTTCCTGGGGCCGGGTCACGACGACGGTGCGACCGGCGAGCGGCCGGTCCGGCGAGCGCGCCGTGTCCGGGCCGGCCGGGCTCACGGCGTGCGGATCTCGTCCAGGATCTCGCCGGCGCCGCGTTCGAGCAGCTCGGCGGCGAGGGAGGTCCCGAGGCCTCGCGGGTCGTCGGCGGGACGAGCGCGCGCGCCGCGCACGGCCCGGGCGCCGTCCAGCGAGCCCACGTAGGCGGCGAGCGCCAGCCTGCCCGCGCCGCTCTCGCCGCCTGCCGCCCAGAGCGCGTGCGCGGCGATCGGCACCTGGCAGCCGCCTTCGAGCGTCCCCAGCAGGGCGCGCTCGGCCGAGACGGCCAGCGCCGTCGGCACGTGGTCGAGCGCTGCCTTCAGCTCTCTGAGCCGGGGGTGATCCGCTCGAGCCTCGATCGCGAGAGCGCCCTGGCCGACGGCCGGCAGCATCTCGTCGAACGTGAAGGCGAAGCCGATGACCTCCGAGCGGCCGAGACGGGAGAGCCCCGCGGCCGCGAGGACCGTCCCCGCCATCTCCTCCTCGACCAGTTTGCGCAGCCGGGTCTCGACGTTGCCGCGGATGTCGACCACTTCGAGGTCCGGCCGCAGCGCCAGGAGCTGCGAGCGGCGCCGCAGGCTGGACGTGCCGACACGCGCGCCCTGCGGCACCTCGTCGAGCGTCAGCGACCCCTCGCCGGGCGCGCGTCCGCCCAGCAGCGCCGGGTTCGGCACGAACACGTCGCGGACGTCCTCGCGCTCCGTGAACGCGATGATCTCCAGGCCGTCGGGGATCGCCGTCGGCATGTCCTTGGCGGAGTGCACGGCGACGTCGATGCGTCCATCGAGCAGCGCCGTCTCCAGCTCTTTGGTGAAGAGCCCCTTGTCGCCGATCATGGCGAGCGGGGCGTCGAGGATCTTGTCGCCCTTGGTGTTGATGATCTCGATCTCCACGCGCAGGTCCGGGTGGCGCTCCGCCACGCGGTCGCGCACCCACTCCGCCTGCACGAGGGCGAGGCGGGAGCCGCGGGAGCCGATGCGGATCAGAGCTCGGCTCATGCGTCCTCCGTCCCGGTGCCGCGCAGGTGATGGACGGTGCCTCCGGCAGCGGCGGCCGGCGGCTCGGCGGCCGGCGGCTCCACGGCGGCCGGCTCGTCGGCGGCCGGCGGCTCGTCGGCGTCCCCGGCCGTGGGCGCGGCGGCGGGCGGCTCCTCGCCGGCTGCCGGCTCCTCCCCACCCTCGTTCGTATCGAGGTCGAACAGCGTGCGCACCGCGTCGACGTAGAGGTAGCACGAATCCTGCCCGGCGACCTCCTTCATCTTCACGGTCGGCACGTGCAGGATCTTGTTGACGATGCTGGCGGTGAGCATGTCCACCTGGGCGCGCTGCTCGTCGCTGAGGTCGCTCAGGCGGTTGCTCAGGCGCTCGAGCTCGCCGCGGCGGATGTCCTCGACCGCCTCGCGCAGGGTCGCGATGGTCGGCACGACCTCGAGGCTGCGCAGCCAGTCGTTCACGCTCGCGAGCTCCTGCTCGACGATGCGCTCCGCGTGCTGCGCCTCCTTCTCGCGCTCGTGGCGGTTGTGCTCCACCACGTGCTGGAGGTCGTCGATGTCGTAGAGGTAGGCGTCGCGCACGCGGTTGATCTCGGGATCGAGGTCGCGCGGGACGGCGATGTCGATGAGGAACATGGGGCGGTGCCGGCGATGCTTGAACGCGCGCTCGACGACCTCCCTGGTCACGACGTAGTGCGGCGCCGAGGTGGAGCTGATCACGATGTCGGCGGCGGCGAGGTGCTGTTCGAGGTCCTCGAACCGCACCGCTTCTCCGCCGACTCGCCGCGCCAGGTCCTTCGACGTGTCGAGGGTCCGGTTGGCGACCAGGATCTTCTCGATGCCGTGCGCCTTGAGGTGCGTCGCGGTGAGCTCGCTGGTCTCCCCGGCGCCCACGATGAGCACGGTGTGGTCGCGCAGTTTGCCGAACACCTGCAGGGCCAGCTCGACGGCGGCGGAGCTCACGCTCACGGGGCGCTCGCCGATGGCGGTCTCGGTGCGCACGCGCTTCCCCACTTCGAGCGCGTGCCGGAAGAGCCGGTTGAACACCACGGCCGTGCAGCCGCCGTCGCAGGCCTGCTGGTACGCGGCCTTGAGCTGGGCGACGATCTGCGCCTCGCCGACGACCATGGAGTCGAGGCTCGAGGTGACGCGGAAGAGATGGGCGATAGCGCCGTCGCCGGAGTAGGAGTACAGGCTCGGCTCGAGCTCGCCCGGCGCGACTCCGGCGTGGCGCGCCAGATGCGCCAGCGCAGCCTGGCGCGCCGCGAGCGAGTCGCGCCCGTAGAGATACAGCTCGGTGCGGTTGCAGGTGCTGAGGGCGACGGCCTCGCAGGCCACGCCCTCGTCGAGCAGCTCCTGGCTCACCCGCAGCGCTGCCTCCTCGTCCAGGGCGAGGCGCTCGCGCAGTTCGAGTGAGGCGGTCTTGTGGGAGATGCCGGCGACGACGACGTGCATGCGCTCAGCCCCCGTAGGTGTGGAAGCCGCTGAGATACGGTACCGCGGCGAAACGGATGACGAGCAGCAGGACCAGGCCGGTGATCGCGAGCCACGAGACGGCTCGCCCGGACCACTCGCCCCGCACGCGGCCGGCGATGAGCACGAGGTACACCGCCCAGGCGGCGGCCGACAGCAGCACCATCGGGTCGGTCGGCCACCCCGGCACCCTGAACGTCTCGGCGCGGATGACGCCGGCCGCCATGCCCATGGTGAGGAACGGCAGGCCGAGCAGCGTGGCGTGGTAGATGAGCCGGTCGAGCGACGCGAGCGACGGCAGCCGTCCGAGGACGCCGCCGGTCTTGCGGCGGTGCAGCAGCGCCTCCTCGATGAGGTAGATGATCGCCGCGCCGCCGGCCACGTAGAGGCAGCCGATGGCGACGAGCATCACGCTCACGTGGACGATGACGATGTCGCTGCGCAGCGCCGGCACCATCCCCCGCGGCGGGTCGTACTTGACGAGGGCGATGGTGAGCAGCACGAGCACCACCGGCATCACGTAGAGTCCGACGGCCTTGATCTTGGTGAACGACTCGAGCACGTGCCACACGAGCACGATCGCCCACGACACCAGCACCATCGACTCGTAGATGCCGACGAAGGGGAAGTGCCCGGCGCCGACGCCGCGGAGGATCAGGCCCAGGGTCTGAGCGACCAGGCCGGCGGCGGCGACGATGATCCCGGCCCGGTTCGCCCACGGCCGCTGCGTGAAGAAGCCGATCAGGAACACGGCAAAGGCGGCCGCGTACAGAAGGTACGCGAGCCAGATCAGGATGACGGAGGCCTGCTCCATCGGCTGGGCTCAGCCCGCCGGCGAGGTCATGGTGGACCGGGACGTCACTCCGTGCCGGTCCCGCCAGCCGTCGCCTGCAGGCGCTTCGCCTCGTCCTCGAGCAGCTGCACGTCGCGCTGCAGGGTCGCGACGCGGCGCGAGCTCATGAAGTAGTAGATGATCACCACGGCCATGATGACCGCGTAGGCCGCGGCAACGTACTTGACGCCTTCTTCGATGGTCATGTGGTCAGCCTCCCAGCGAGGTCTTGAGGTCGGACACGCGGTCCTTGATCAGTTCGATCTCGTAGTCGCGGCGGATCATCGCGGCCATCAGCAGGGTCATGCCGACCATGCAGATCGCGAAGCTCACCGCCATGCTCCCCTCCATGCCGCCGCCTCCGGGGCCGACGACCACCGGGTGGAGTCCCTCGGGCAGGAACCGCGTCGCGAAGAACGTGATCGGCACGTCGATGAAGGCGATGATGGCGAACACCGCCGCGTAGGTCGCGCGACGCTGGTCCTCGTCGACCACCGAGCGGAGCACCCAGTAGGCGGCGTAGAGGAAGCAGACGAGCAGGAACGTCGTGAGCCGGGGCTCCCAGGCCCACCACGTGCCCCACGCCGCCTTGCCCCAGATCATGCCGGTGATCATCACCAGGATGCTGAACAGCAGGCCGATGCGCACGCTGACGTAGCCGAGGCGGTCCCACTTCATGTCCTGCGTGCGCAGGTACATGATCGCCGCCACGAAGGCGACGCCGAACGAGACGAGCGCGGCCTCGGCGATCGGCGCGTGGTAGTAGAGGATCTTCTGGCTGAACCCCATGCTCGATGCGTCGACCGGCGAGTACCAGAAAGCCAGCACCACACCGACGATGAGAAGGATGCCGGCCCCGATGAACAGCGCCGGCGCGCTGACGAGCTTCTTCACTTCACTCTCCTATGGCGAAGTCGTAGGTACCCCAGGCGGCGACGAGGAACACCGCGTCGAAGCCGAGGAGAAACAGGAGCCGAGCAAGCAGACTACCGAAACCCGCGCCCTCTGCGAAGATGAGCGTGGTCGCTCCGGTGGCGGCGATCAGCACGGGCACGATCAGCGGCAGGAACAGGATCGGCAGCAGCAGGTCGCGCGAGCGCGTGTTCATGGAGATGGTCGCGAGCAGCGTGCCGAGGGCGCAGATGCCGACGTCGGCGAGCAGCAGGACGATGAGGAACGGCAGCAGGTCCCCGAGGTAGCTCTTCTCGATGAAGAACAGCGTGAACACCGGGACGGCCACCGCCTGGATGATGAGCAGGAACACGAGGTTGCCGGCCGTCTTGGCCAGGAAGATCGTGACGCGGTCGACCGGGCAGAGCAGCAGGCCGTCGAGACAGCGCTCGTCCTTCTCCTGCGCGAACGAGCGGTTGAGCCCCAGCAGCATGGCGAAGATGAACGTCACCCAGAGCATGCCGCCGGTGAAGTAGGTCAGGTCGGCGCCTTCCTTGACGGTGAAGGCGTAGTGGAAGATGACCATCGCCAGCAGCACGAACAGGATCATGCTGACGATCATGTCGCGGGTGCGCAGCTCCCGGATCAGGTCCTTGCGCAGGATCGCCTTGAACTGGGCCCACCCGCTCATGCCACGGCCCCGTCGTTCACGTGCTCGCGGTAGACGGCGGTGAACGACTCGTGGTCGACGCCGGCCGCATGCTCGTAGGCGATGCGGCCACCCTCGATGATCATGAGGTCGGTCCCCCACTCCAGGCCCTTGGCGATGTTGTGCGTGACCATGACGAAGGTGTGCTCGTCGCGGATCTCGGTGAGCAGGCCGTCGAGGATGTCGACGGCGCGCGGGTCGAGGCCCGAGTGCGGCTCGTCGAGCAGGAGGACGCGCGGGCGGTGCAGGACGGCCCGCGCGATCGCCAGCCGCTGGCGCATACCCTTGCTGTAGGTGCGCACGACGTCGTGGCGCCGGGCGGAGAGCTCGAGGCGCTCGAGCAGCTCCGTGATGCGCGCGTCACGGTCTTCCACGCCGTACATGTCGGCGTAGAAGCGCAGGTTCTCCTGCGCCGTGAGGTCGGGATAGAGCATGGCGTTGTGCGAGATGAAGCCGATGGCCTTGCGCACCGGCATGGGGTCCTCGCGCACGTCGTGACCGGCGACTTTGATGCTGCCGGCGCCGGGGGTGAGCAGCGTGGCGAGCACGCGCAGGGTCGTCGTCTTGCCGGCCCCGTTGGGGCCGAAGATGCTCAGGAACCCGCCGCGGGGCACGCCGAACGAGATGCCCTTGAGCACCTCGCGGCGGCCGAACGTCTTGCGCAGCCCCTCGACCTCGATCTCGAGGGGGGCCGCGCCGTCCTGCCGGTCGTGTTCGTCCGACATCGCGCAGCCTCCGTCAGGCGGTCGCGCCGTCCGCTTCGGCGGGTTCGACGGCGTGTGCCTCCTGCGTCTGCTTCTGGCGCTTCGGCCAGAGAGAGACGACGGCGCCGACGCAGAGCAGGATCGATCCGATCCACACCCAGCGGATGAGCGGGAAGACGACCATGCGCAACGCGATGGTCTTGGATGTGCCGTCGAACGGCTCGTCGGCAACCACGAAGAGGTCCTCGAAGGGGCGGCCCAGGATCACGGCCCGCACCGCGGCGCCGCTGACCGGGAACACGTCGGTGTGCGGCCCCAGCGTGCCGAGCGACGTGCCGTCCTTGGTCACGTCGAAGGTCGCCACGGCGCGCGTCGAGTTCTGCGCGCCGGTGCTCTCGGTCATGTCCTTGTACGTGAGCGTGTAGCCGCTCAGGCTCGCGGTCTCGCCGGGCTTGACCTTGACGATGGTCGACTGCTCGACCTTGTACACGGTCGAGCCGAGCAGGCCGGCGACCACGAGCACCATGCCCATGTGGACGACGTACGCGGCCGTGCGCGTGCGGCTGCCGGTGAAGGCGCGCCCGAGACCGGACCAGAGGCTCTTGTCGGGTCCGGCCGCGCGCCTCGCCGAGCGCAGCACGAACTGGATGACGGCGCCGAAGGCGAAGCCGCAGACGAGCATCCCGATGAAGCCCCAGATGTTGGACTGGAAGCCCAGGTACAACCAGAGCGGAACCGAGACGAGCATGGTCACCGTAGGCAGGATGAGCGTCTTGCGCAGCTGCGCGCCGTCGGTCTTGCGCCAGGCGAGCAGCGGGCAGATGGCGATCATGGCGAGGATGACGACGCCCAACGGACGGGCGACGACGTCGTAGGTGCTCGCCCCCACAGTGCGCTCCATGAGCAGCGGCACGGCGACCGTGGCGAAGGCGATGGCTACGGCGAACAGCGTGAGCAGCAGGTTGGTGACGTAGTAGAGGAAATCGCGCGAGAGCGCACTCTCGACCTCGTCGTGGCTGTCGAACCGGCGCCAGCGCCAGATGATGAGCGCGGCGCTGCCGACGGCGGTCACGACCAGGAGGGTCGAGAGGATCCAGATGAGCACGGGGTTCTTGCCGAACGCGTGCACCGAACTGATGAGACCGGTACGCGTCGTCCATGTGGCGAGGATCGTGAAGAAGAACGTCACGGCGGCGAGTCCCAGCGCCCAGCGCTTGAACAGGCCGCGCGCCTTGTAGAGCGTGAACGAGTGAAGCAGCGCCGTGGCCGTGAGCCAGGGGACGAGAGAGGTGTTCTCCACCGCGTCCCAGGCCCAGTAGCCGCCGAAACTGAGCACGACGTACGCCCACCAGGCGCCAAGACCGATGCCGAGAGACAGGAAGAGCCAGCCGAACACGGCCCACTTCTGCGAGCGCTGCACCCAGAGCTTGTCGCCGCGGCCCAGCAGCAGCGTGGAGACGGCGAAAGCGAACGGCACCGCGAGGCCGACGTAGCCGATGAACAGCGCCGGCGGGTGCAGCACCATACCCGGGTGCAGCAGCAGCGGGTTGAGGCCGAACGGCATGGCGCCGGGTTCGGCCGCGATGAACGGGTTGGAGCCGGTGTCGAGGATCATGAGCGCGGCGAAGACGGCCGAGATGACGCCGAGCACCGCGACCGCACCGGCAGTGAGACGCTCGAGTCGGTTGAGGTCGACGACGGCGATGACGATCGCCGCGACGGCGAGCAGCAGCAGCCACAGGAGGAACGAGCCCGACTGCCCCGCCCAGAACCCTGCGATGCGGTAGAAGACCGACAGCGTGGAGTCCGAGTTCTCGGCCACGTAGCCGAAGCTGAAGTCGCCCTTCAGGAACGCCTGCAGCAGCACCGCCGAGGCGATGACCGTCGTCAGGAAGAAGCCGTAGACGGCGTAGTAGCCGTAGCGCATGAGCTCTTTGCGCTCAGACCAGGCGCCGAGGGCGAGCAGCCAAGCTGCGCCCAAGGCGAAGATGAGCGTGGCTACGAGTGAGTATGTGCCAAGGTCTCGCAAGCCCCCGACCTCACTGCCCGGTCGTCTGGGCTGCGGGTGAGGCCGACCCCTTGTACTTGCTGGGGCACTTGGTCTGGAGTTGGTCCGCGGTGATGAGCGCGCCGTTGGAGGCGTACTTGCCGATGACCACCACGTCCACGCCGGAGTCGAACGTGTTGGGCATCTGGCCGCTGTACAGCACCTTGACGGTGTCTGACTTGCCGGTGAGGTCCTCGATCGTGAAGAGCACGCCGCTGGCGTCGCGCTTGATCGTGCCGTCGAGCACCCTGCCGCCGACCTTGACGTTCTTGCCGTCGTACTGCCCGGTCGTCAGATCCGACACCTGGCGGTAGTACGCGCCCTGCTTCTGAACGAGGAAGACGACGCCGACGATGAAGACGGCGACGATGACACCGGTTGCGATGAGAAGACGAGTGCGGGATTTCTTGTTCAAGCGGATACCCCTGGTTGTATGTGCTGGGAGCTCGACTAGTGTAGCCGACGAACGGCGTTCTTGCCATTTTCACTACGCAGGGGTGAATATGCGCCGCTCACGGGCCCCTCGCGCCCCTCGCGGGCCGGGGTCGCCGCCGCCCCGGCAGGAAAAGTCTTGGGCGGCGGCGTAGCTAGCAACATGCCCATCGACAAACGCCGCGAGACGAAGGTGATCGCCGTGGTGTTCGGCGACGTCCCGGGAGCGGGCGCCGAGGACCGCGACGAGTTGCGCAGCGCCCTCGACCGCATCAACCAGGTGTTCATGCCGGCGATCGCGGAGCCGTTCGGGCTCGCCGGCGAGGACCGTCTGGACGGCGCCCTGAGCGACCCCGCGCAGACCCCGCTCTGCATCAGCGTCCTGCGCGAGCTCATCGCGCCGCTGCCGCTGCGCGCCGGCGTGGGCATCGGGACGGTCGACACACTGCGGGACGCGACCGCCACCGACCGCGACGCCTATTCCATCGCGCGCCGCGCCCTCCAGCTGGTGGTGCGCGACAAGGGGCTCACGCGCTATCTCGGCACCGGCGACGCCGGTGACGTGCTCCTCGGCGCGCTCTGCCGGCTGGTCGACCCGCTCATCCGCGCGCGCACGATCAAGCAGTGGGAGGCGATCGCCGCGTACAGGGAGCTCGGCCACCAGCGCGACGTGGCCGAACGGCTGGGCGTCACGCGGCAGAGCGTGGGCGACCGTCTGGCGGCAGGCAACCGGCGAGCGGTCGAAGAGGCCGACGCCGCGATCGCGACCTACCTGAGCTACCAGCGCCGGCAGCGGTTCGGCGTCTGAAGGAGGCCGCCGCGCCCGGCCGGCGTCCCGAGCGGGCTCACTTGAGCGGTCGAAGCGACTCGGCGACCTTGAGCAGTTGGTCCTCGCTGAGGTCGCCCGCGATCGTCACCATGAGCCCCTGGTGGAACGCCCACAGATGTGGCAGTCCCAGCGCCGGCATGGCCAGCTTGGCCGTGACCCCACGCAACGCCCCACGCTCGATGGTCACGGTGCGGACGTCGGAGGACGAAGCGACCTGCGAGGGATCCCTTGCGAACGGGTCGGCGAGCAGAGGGTCGTGCATGCCTTGCTCGCGCCGCATCGTGACCGTGAACGCGAGGAAGCCGGACTGATACCGGATCGCGGTGACGTCACGACTGGTGCGCCAGAATTCGTGTCCAGCATCGCCGACGCCCGTCATGACGAAGAACCGCGAGACCGGAGCCACCGCGGCGGCGAAGAAGCGGAAGCCCCTGGGGAGTCGGCCCGGCGCCAGGGCCTGGTAGCCGAAGGTCTCCTGGGCCTCAGCCAGAGTGACCCTTCGGAACCCTCCATCTTCCGCCTCGACCTCGACGCCCTTGGGAAAGGCCGGTTCGAACGCCGAGTCGGCCACCCGCCGGTCGAGACGCACCCCGGTGAGGCGGGAGTCGTGGACGATGTCGCCGTGCAACCTCGTCGTGTAGCGCACGGGGAACCAGGTGGCCTCGTCGACGGTGACCTCGATGCGGTCGAACTCGCCGTAGAACATGGCCGACTCACCGTCCTCGCCCGCGATCACGGGTCCCGGCGTCACCGCGGCCGCGACCACCAGCGCCGGCCGCCCGTCATAGGTCGTCGCGGTCACCGTCCCCTGGGCCAGAACGGAGAATGCGCTGATCGACAGTCCCTCGGTGGACATCCACGAGGAAGCGAAGCCGTCCAGGTCGGGTGGACCGAGCGGTACGCCGGTGCCCAGCATCGCCTGTTCGACTCCTCCTCCTGAGCCGCCCGGTCCGTCGTAGGTGTAGCCGGGCGTGTACCAGCCCGCGACGCCGACACGCTCGTCCATCGTCTCGATGCTCCTGGCGGGCACATCGCGGGTGAACTTCAGGTCGGGTGTGTCCTTGGTGACTTCGACGGTGCCGTCCGGCCGCACGGCCGTCCTCCACGTCGTGCCGGTGACAGGTATGACCACGCGCAGGCGGCCGTCCGCCGTCGCGATGATGCGCCTGGGGTCCGAGATCGGGGCGGCGGGTGTAGTCACCCGGGCGCGCGCGAACCAGTCGGCGCTGGTCCATCCGGGCTCCAGCACGGGCGGTCCTTCGACAGACCCGTCGGCAGTCTCCAGCGTCGCGGACAACGTCTTGAACGTCGTCAGGCTGTGCTGCATCTTCGCGACCACCTCGGCGGCCGACGCCGATGGCGGCTCGCGAAGCTCATGAACGGCCTGCCTGGTCGAGTCGGCGACCAGGATCGCGACGACGACAAGAGCCGCCACCGCCGGGACCATCCACCAGGCTCGGGGCGCCCGCCTGCGCTCGCGGACGACGTCGTCCGCCGCGTTCAGACTCGCGGGGACGAGCTCGGCGTCGACCTCACCTACGGCCGTCCAGAGGCGCTCGTCGAATCCCGGTCCGTGCGCCGGGGCCCCGGGGAGTCCCTGCAGAGTGTGGTCGAGATCGCGGGTCACAGCCGGTCTCCTTCCATCGATGCCGATAGAGATCGGGCCAGCTGCCGCCGTGCTCTCGCGACCCTGCTCGCCACCGTGCCGCGAGGGACTCCGAGGATCGCGGCCGCGCCGTCGTACGAATGTCCATCCCGGAGCACGAGAAGGACGGCGGCACGATGCTCGGCGTCGAGGCAGGACAGGGCGCGTCGCAGCTCCTCCCCCAGGGCGAGGTTATCGTCCGGAGCCGTCTCTTCCGCGCCGCCGGACTCAGCGAGATCGCGCCGCATCGCCTCCGCCCTGACCCCGCGCCGCAGGCGGTCCATGCACGTCGTGTAGGTGATGCGGTAGAGCCACGTCGAGAGCGCCGCGTCACCACGGAAGGACGCCATGCCGCGATAGGCCTTGACGTACACGTCCTGCAGCACGTCGTCCATCGCCTCACGCGTGCCGAGCAGCTGGTAGGTGAGCGTGCGGAGTCGGTCGTCGTGTTCGGCGACGAGCGCCGCGAACTGCGCATGCCGCGCGCGACGGGCGACAGCGACCGACGCCCGCGAGTCCCGGCCTTCGGGCCGCGGCTGCAGTTCGGCGACCATTGCGCCCGCGTCTTCGTCAGTCGACACGCCCCTCCTCACGCCGAGTACTGGCTCTCGGGTGGTTAGACGCGCGCTGCGCCGCCTCGTTTCCCCTCAGGCCGCGCCGCCGACTGTCGGCGGCCCTCCGGATCAGCCGGCGGGCGGCGGCGAAGGCAGCGGAGCGCAGTCGCCGCCCAGGTCGAGCAGCTTCTCCACCCCGTGAGGCAGCGCCGCGGCGATCATCTCGAACTGCTCGCGGCAGGCGCGCGGGCTCCCCGGCATGTTGATGATCAGCGTCTTGCCGCGGACCCCGCTCACCGCACGCGAGAGCATGGCGTGCGGCGTCTTGACGAGGGAGCCGGCGCGCATGGCCTCGGCGAAGCCGGGCGCCTGGCGGTCGAGCACCGTGAGCGTGGCTTCGGGCGTCACGTCCCGGCTGGTCATGCCGGTGCCGCCGGTCGTCAGGATGAGGTTGACCGGCGTCTCGTCGGCCCAGTGACGCAGCACGGCGGCGATCTGGTCGGCCTCGTCGGGCACGATCGCCCGCTCCACGTGCGCCACACCCATCGCGCGCAGCGCCTCCTCGAGCACGTCGCCGCTGGCGTCGTCGCGCTCGCCGCGGGCGCCCTTGTCGCTGGAGGTGAGCACGGCGGCGTGGATGAGGCTCTTCTTCTCGACGAAGATGTCGTCGCCGGCCTTGACCTCGCCGCCCTCGAGCACGCGCACGAAGATGCCCTCGCGCGGCATGACGCAGTCACCGACCTGGTGGTAGATGGCGCAGTGGGCGTGGCACTCCTTGCCGATCTGCGTGACCTCCACCAGCGCGGGGCCGAGACGCAGGCGCGCGCCGACCGGGAGGTCGCACACGCGGATGCCCTCGGTGGTGATGTTCTCGCCGAAGTCGCCGACGTCCACGTCGCCGCCGGCGTCGCGCATCTTCTGCGCGCTCTCGTCGGCGAGCAGGCTGACCTGGCGGTGCCAGGGCCCGGCGTGGGCGTCGTCCTCGATGCCGTGCTCGACGACCAGCGTGACCGCGTCGACGGGCTTCTTCTGCACGCCCTTCTTCTCGGAGACGTTGACGGAGCGGACGCGGCCGTCGGGCGGGTGACTCATGCCTGCTCCTCCGCGGCGCCCTCGCGCGTCCAGTGCCCGCTGCGGCCGCCGCTCTTCTCGAGCAGGCGTACGCCGGTGACCTCCATGCCGCGGTCCACGGCCTTGCACATGTCGTAGATCGTGAGCGCGGCCACCGACGCGGCCACCAGCGCCTCCATCTCGACGCCGGTGCGGCCGCGCAGCCGCGCCTCCGTCGTGATGCGCAGGCCCGGGAGCGCCTCATCGGCCTCGATGTCCACCGCCACCTTGGTCAGATTGAGCTGGTGGCAGAGCGGGATGAGCTCGTGCGTGCGCTTGGCGGCCATGATGCCGGCCAGGCGGGCGACGGCGATGACGTCGCCCTTGGGCGCGGCCTCGTCGATGATGATCGCCAGCGTCTCGGCGGCCATGACCACCGCCGCCTCGGCGCGCGCCACGCGCTCCGTCTCGTCCTTGGCGCCGACGTCGACCATGGCCGCGCGGCCGCGCTCGTCGAGGTGGCTGAGCTCAGTGAGCGGTGCCTCTTCGGTGCCCCCCTCGAAAGCGGGCCTGCGGTGGCTTTTCATCGTCACCCTCCGATCTGGGACATCGACCGGTCGTTGGCGAGGGCCTCGCTGCAGCGGTCGTAGGTCTTGCCGGCGACCGCGGTCTCGATGGCTCCCCGCAGGATCGCGGGCTCCCCGAGCAGCGGCCGGATGTCCACCTCGCTGCCGGAGAACAGGCAGGTGCGCAGCCGTCCGTCGGCCGTCAGGCGCAGGCGGTTGCAGCTCTCGCAGAAATGCCGGGAGACGCCGGCGATGAAGCCGATGGTGCCGCGCGCGCCCGGGACCTTCCAGTACTGGGCAGGGCCGTGGCCGTAGGGGCCGTCGTGGGCGATGAGCACGTAGCGCTCCATGAGCCGGCGCAGGAGATCGCCGGCCGGCAGCAGGCGACCCTCGCCGCCCAGGTCGTCGTCGGCGACGCGCCGGTCGAGCGGCATGAACTCGATGAACCGGACGTGGACGTCCCGCTCGCGCGTGAGTTCGACGAAAGCATCGAGCTCGTCTTCAACGCCGGGCAGGAGCAGCGTGTTGATCTTGACGGGTGTGAACCCGGCGTCGAACGCGGCGTCGATGCCGGCCAGCGTCTGTTCGAGGTGACCGCCGCGCGTGATACGCGCGAAGCGGTCGGGGTCGAGGCTGTCGAGGCTCACGTTGACGCGCCTCAGCCCGGCCGCCGCCAGATCGCCGGCGAACTTGGGCAACAGCAGCCCGTTGGTGGTGAGCGAGATGTCGTGGATACCGCTGGTGCGGCTCAGCATGCCGACGAAGTCGGCGCAGCCGAGCCGGACGAGCGGCTCGCCGCCGGTGATGCGCACCTTGGTGATGCCGACGTCGGCGGCGACGCGCGCGAAGGCGGCGAGCTCCTCGTAGCTCAGGATGTCGCCGTGCTCACGCGCCTCCACGCCCCCCGGCGGCATGCAGTACGTACAGCGCAGGTTGCAGCGGTCGGTGATGGAGAGGCGCAGGTAGTCGACCCTGCCCTGTTCTCGGGGGGAGACGTCCATGGGCGCCCAGTGTACCGCCCGCGCCCCCGTTCGTCACTCGCGAGGACAACGGCCGGGTGGCGCGCCTCCGGGCGGCCGCTCAGCCGGGTGGCGCGCCGCCGGCCCGGCGGTTCAGCCGGCCGGCAGCACGTGCACGTCGGCCGGCCGCACCGTGACGGTGACCGGCTTGCCGACGCCGATGCCGGCGGCTTCGAGCTCGGCGGCCGGCAGCAGGGCGTCGAGTTGCGCCGGCGCCTCGAGCCGGACCAGGACGTGGCCACCCTGAAGGGTGAGCCGCGTGACCGTCGCGGCGAGAGCGTGCCGGCGACGGCCCGGCGGCCGAGGCGCACGTCCTCCGGCCTCACGACCACCACCGCAGTCTCCGCCGGCAGCGGGTCGGCGGCCCGCAGCGACCCGCCGGCGTCGAGGATGGCGACGCGCGGATCCGCCGGATCGCGGCGCGCGGGCAGCACGTTGCGCGCGCCGAGGAAGCGCGCGACGGCGGCGTCGGCCGGCCGCCGCAGGACGTCCAGCGGCCGGCCGCTCTGGTGTACGCGGCCGGCGATCACGACCACGCACTCGTCCGCGAGGGCGAAGGCCTCGTCGCGGTCGTGCGTGACGTGAAGCACCGGCAGTCGCCGCTCGCGGCAGACCCGGCGCAGCACCTCCTGCAGAGCCTCCCGCGACTCGGTGTCGACGGCGCTGAGCGGCTCGTCCAGGAGGAGGGCGCGAGGCCGGGCGGCGAGCGCCCGCGCCAGCGCGACGCGCTGGCGCTCGCCGCCGGACAGCGTCGCGGGGCGGCGGCCGAGCAGCTCGGAGGCGCCGACGGCCTCGGCGAGCCGAGAGACCTCCGCTTCCCGGGCGGCGCGACCGGGCAGCGCCTCGCCGCCACCCGCCCGGAGCGCCGCGCGCATGCCGTAGGCGATGTTGGCCGCCACCGTGAGGTGAGGGAACAGCAGGCCGTCCTGGAAGACGAGCCCGACCCGGCGCCGCTCCGGAGACGACCCGGTGACGTCGGCGCCGCCGATCAGGACCGCACCGGCGGCGGCCTTCCGTACGCCGGCGACCGCCTCGAGCACCAGGCTCTTGCCGGCGCCGCTCGGCCCGAGCAGGACCACGTAGCGGCCGTCGTCCACCGTGAGGTCGACCGGCCCGGCGGTGAAGCCGCCCGCCTCCGTGGAGAGTCCGCGCAGCTCGATCACGGCGCTCCCGTCTTCGAGCGGCGCCGCCTCGGCACCAGGAACGTGCGTACCAGCAGGAACACCACGAAGGCGACGATCACGATGAGCACCGCCGGCGGCTGCGCGGCGCTCAGCCCGAAGCCCTCGAAGCGCTCGAACGTAAGCACCGAGATGACCTTGGGGTTGTACGCGAGGATGACGACGGCGCCGAACTCGCTGATGCCGCGCCCCCACATGAGCACGGCGCCGGCCAGCACGCCCCGCCAGGCCAGCGGGAACGTCACGCGCGCGAACGCGCCGAAGCGCGAGGAGCCGAGCGTGCGCGCGACGTGCTCGTAGCGCTCGTCGACGAGGGCGAACGACTCGCGCGCGCCGTCGACCAGGAACGGCAGGCTGACGAAGACCATGGCGAGCACGATGCCGGCCACCGTCTCCGTGAAGGTGATGCCGAACGGTGCGAGGAGCCGGCCGACGACTCCCTGCCGGCCGTAGACCGTGAGGAGGGCGATGCCGGCCGCCGTGTGCGGGAACACGATGGGCAGGTCGATGATGCCCTCGATCGCCCGCTTGCCGGGGAAGTCCCGGCGGGCGAGAAGGTACGCCACCGGCACGCCGACGACGAAGCCGATCACGGTGGTGATGAGCGCCGCCACGACGGTGAGGACCAGCGAGCGGCGCACGTCGTCCTGCCGCAGCGCCTCGCCCAGGAGTCCGGCGCCGGCGCCCACGATCATGCTCGCCGCCGGCAGGGCGACGAAGGTGACGAGGACGACCCCCGCCACCGCGCACAGCGCCCAGAACGGGGAGACGCGACGACCGGGCATCAGGGCAGGTGAGGCGGGCGCGGAGAGCCCCATGGGTCTGGTCTGGGGTGCCTGTAGTCCCTGAGGACGCCTATCTGGAGCCTGCGCACGCCCGCCTCACCTCCTCCGGCGCGGTCGCCGCGTCGTCCACCTCTGGAGGCGTGAGCAGCGGCTGGTGGTCGGCCTCGAGGATCCGCCGCCCGTCCGGCCCGAGCAGGAACGCGGCGAACTGCCGTGCCAGCTCGGGGTCTGGAGCGTTCGCCGGGATCGTGAACGCATAGCGGATCACGTCCCCCGTGAACTCGGGCCGGACGCTGGCGAAGCGGCGGAAGTCCAGCTTCACCCGGACGGTGCGGTACGTGTCGCGAAGAGCCTCGTCGCCGAGGTCGACGGCGGCCGGCAGCCGCACGTACTCCAGGCCGTGCTGCCGGGCGACGCTCTCGTACTCGAACGCGCAGTCGAGGTCGCCGGATTCCAGGAGCGCGACGAGCTGGATGCTCGCGCCGCGCAGCACGACGTTGGAGCCGGAACTGGTCTCGAGGATCTCCGGCACCTCGATGACGTCGGTCTCGCCCTCGCGCTCGACGGTGATGGGCGTGGTGAAGCGACCCATGAGCATGTCCTCGAGCAGGTACGGATCGCCGTACTCACGCTCCGCGAGCTGCAGGACCATGAGGGCGCGGTACCCCGCCGCGTCGAAGCGCGGGTCGGCGAGCCCGAAGCGGACGTCCGGCTGCGTGAGCCGGCGATACCACGTCTGCGACGTCAGCTCGCCGGCCAGCGGGCTCCTGGGCGACACAGCCAGCACCATCCGGTTGGTGGCGAAGGTGCAGTACCAGTCCGCCCAGGGCTCGCCGGTGGCCGGGTCGTCCCGGTCGTACATGAGCGGCGGGATGAGCTGCTCGTCGGCGCTGGCGACGAAGTCCATCAGGTCGCCCAGCTCGGTCACGTGGCGCAGGACCTGGATGCTGCCGTGCGCCTCGGTCACCACGTCCACGTCAGGGTGTTCCTTCTCGAAGGCCGCGGCGAGCTTGTCGAACGGCACGATGAGGCTGCCGGCATACATCAGCTTGACCTGCCTCTGGTCCGAGCCGCACCCGCCGGCCAGGGCGGTGAGGCAGAGGAGGACGGCAAGCACGGCCGCAGCCCGGGCCGCGACCGCGCCGGACCCCACAAGGCGGCGCCACGACCACCCCACCGCCGCCTCCTCTCACCTCACCCGCACGACGATGCGTGCGATACCCCCCGGCATCTGAGCGTCGCTCAGACCGGGGCCGACGAGCCGCAAGGGGAAGTACTCGTCGGGCAGCTCGCCGCCGTCCACCTTGGACGACAGGATGACGCTGTCCTTGCCGGCGATGTCTCGCGAATCGATGGTGACCACCTTGCCGCGGCGGTCTCGATCTGGATGTCGTAGCCCTTCTTCGCCAGCTTCGCGTTGTAGGCGCCGGCGTCGTGCTTCCTGCCGTCGTCGACGAGGCCGGCGACCAGATAGAGCGGGATGCCCTCCCAGCGCGTCCCCTGAGCGTCGACCCAGCCGGAGCCGTGACAGCCGGGCGAGGCGCAGTTCACGTAGGAGGCGCGGTCGAGCTTGCCGGGCACCGCGCCCTCCAACTGGACCTTCCACGCCGCCGACGCCTTGGTGACGGAGATCTCCTCCAGCCACTTGATGGCCCAGTGGCCGTCGACGACCTGGCCCGGGGTGTCCTCGGCCACGGCCAGCTTGAGGGGGCCGTCGTCCGGGTCGATGGGCTTGCCGTCGTGCTCGTAGGCGATGATCGGGGTGAGCTTGCCGTCCGGCGGCTCCTCCTCGCCCGTCGCCGGGTCGTAGGTGGTGAAGCCGTCCTCCATGATCTGCCGGTAGGAGAACGTCATCCCGTAGCCGTCCTTGGCCACGATGGTGACGCCGTTGGCCTGGGTGATGCCGCCGACGAGGTCGGCGAGCGACGCCAAGGGGACGCCCTTGTACTTCGACGGGGGCGTGATCGTGCCGGTGCTGCTCTTGATGCCGGCGTAGCCCTCGTAGGCCGGCAGCGCCTGCAGCTGGCCCATGGTGAACGTGCGGCTGCCCTGTTCGCCCCTGATGGTGAGGACGACGGGGCCCGAGGCGGCCGGCGACGGCGACGCCTGGCCGCCGGAGTCGCCGCCGCAGGCGGCGGTCAGGACGACCAGGCACACGACGACCAGCACGCCGGCGGCCGCAAGGACGCGCGTGGCCTGCGGCCGCGCGCGACGGCGGCGGCCGGCGCCGCGCTCCACGCGACGCCGGCCGTCGTCCTTCACGCCGCGCCTCTCCTGCTCGGCGCGCACGGCATCACTTGGGCAGCAGCTGGATCTTGGTGATCTTGCCGAGGAAGCTCCTGGTGCCGATGCGCGGACCCACGAGCCGGAGCGGGTAGTACTTCGCGGTGAGCTCGGAGCCCATGATCTTGTTCGCGAGGATGATCCTGTCGTTGTTGATGATCACGCGCGATCCGACGATGACCCACTTGCCGGTGGCCGACGTGAGCTTGATGCGGTAGCCCCTGCGCGCCAGGAGCTCGTTGTAGGCGCCGTAGCCCCCGTGGCCCTTGCCGCCGTCCACCTTGCCGATGCAGAGGAAGAGCGGCACGCCGCTGTACGTCTTGGTCGAGGTGGGGCTGGTCCAGGCGGCGCCGTGGCAGCCGGGCGTGGCACAGGAGTCGTAGGAGGCGCGGTCGAGCGTGTAGGTCTGGCGCTTGCCGCTCTTGTTCCTCAGCCCGGACATCTTCACCGACCAGTCCACGACCGCGGTGCGGATGGTCACGTTGCTCACCCACTTGACCATCAGGTGGCCGTCGGCGACCTGGTTCTCGTTGGTCGTCTGGGCGACCGCCAGCCGAATGGGCCCGCCGTCGTCGCCGGACCCGATCGGCTGACCGTCGTACTCATACGTCAGCACGAGCGAGACGGGGGCCTTGGCGGTCTCCACTTCTCCGGTCGTGCCGTTGTACATCGTGATCCCGGCGCCGGCGGTGACCTCGTCGTACTTGTACGTCATGCCGTAGTTGTCGCTGGCGGTCACGTCGACCGAGTCGGCTGCCGTCAGGCCGCCCACGAGCGTGAACAGATCGGCCAGCTTGACGCCCTTGACCGGGACCGGCGCCGTGATCGTCCCGGCGCTGTTCTTCATTCCGCTCCACCCCGTGTACGCGGGCAGCGCCTGGAGTTCGGTCATGGTGAACGTCTTCGTCTGGCCGTTGCCCGCGAGCGTGAGGACGACCGGGTCGGCCGCCTTCGCGGAGGATGCGCCGGGCAGGACTGCGCCGGCGAAGAACACGGCTGCGACGGCGCAGAGCAGCAGTATCGTCGCCAGGGCGATGAAGCTGCGATGTCTCATGGTCTCGACCCCTCACTTTCGTGGCTGCGCCGGCGGAGGCCGGCGCCCGAGTGCTCGGCGGCGGTGCGGCGGGGAGAATGGGCGAGAAACCCCCGCCGCACCGCACTGATGCCGAGCGTCTTTCGGCTCAGAACTTGAGCCGAATCTTGACCAGGCCGTAGGCGGCCAGCTTGTTGTTGAACGGCTGCGTGATCGGCCGGCCGCCGACGAAGCGGAACGGCCCCTCACCCGCGGGCAGGAGGGCGCCGGCCTTCATCTTCGCGACGATCAGGTCGGTGCGCAGCTTGCCGTTGCGGAAGAGCACTTTGCTGCTCAGGGTCGGCTTGTAGCCGTCGAGGCACTGGAACTGGATCGAGTAGCCCTTCTTGGCCTTGGCCACGTTGAAGCCGGCCTTGGCGTCGTCGACCATCCCGACGAGCTTGTACAGGAGCTGACCCTTGTAGACGTAGCGCAGGGACGGGTTGATGTTGCCGGCCTTGCTCCCGTCCCAGGACGCCAGCGGTCGGGAACGTGGCGATCGGCAGCACCTTGGTCGTCTTGCCTTGCAGGGTCAGCGTCCAGCCGCCCGCCGGCGGCGTGGGGCTGGCGCTCGCCCGAGGAAGAGGCGTGGCGCTGCCGCCGCAAGCGAGGGCGCCGCGAGCGCCAGCACAAGCACTGCCGCACCGGCGAGTACAAGAAGCGCTCGTCTTCGCATGGCTCACTCCCTCCAGAGTCGTTCGTCTGCCGCACGCCCAAACGCTGCGGGCAGCGGGCCGGCCTCGCGGCCGGCCCGCTGCGCCGCTTGATCGAGGCCCGGACCGCCCCCGGTCCAGACCTCACGGGTCACGGCGTGGTGATGACGTTGAGCACGTTGACCGTGGAGATGCTCGAGCTGCTGGGCCCGTACACCATGTTCTCGCTCAGCGAGTCGGCGATGACGAAGCGCAGCGGGCCGTTGGCCGGCGGCATCACGCGGGCATGCGGGATCGCTGTAGATGAGCATCGCGGCCAGCGTCCCGGTCGGTGATCATCGGGGCCTTCGTCCCGGCGTCGGCATACGTGAAGGTGGCGGATCCGGCGAGGTTGACCAGCTGGTCGCGGGTGTACGTCCTGAGGTACGGGGAGCCCGGAGGCGCGACGTAGTTGGTGATCTCGACCGACTGCGTCGCCGCCAGCGGCGGCACCCAGAGCGTCGGCGACGATGTCGGTGACCTTGGCGCCGGTGACGGCGTCCGGCCCGCAGGACCGTGGCCTTGTTGATCCCGGCGAAGCCGGCGAACGGCGTGAGCGCCTGGAGCTCGGCGAGGCTGTAGGCACGCACCGGAGCGCCGGCTCTGCTGCACGATCAGGATCCCGTGGGTCGCCGGTCGCGGTGAAGGTCACCGGAGAGCCGGTGAGGCCCGCGCACGTCGCGGTCAGGGTGTTGGCGCCGGCGACGGTGCCCAGCTTCCAGCTGCCGACCTTGGCGATGCCGGAGGCGTCCGACACGGCGGACGCGCCGGTGACGGAGCCGCCGCCCGAGGCCACGGCGAACGTGACGGTCACGCCGGCGACCGGGTCGTTCTTGACGTCCTTGACGATGACGCTCGGTGCGATGCTCACCGCGGCGCCCAGGCTGGCCGTCTGGCCGTCACCGGCGTTCAGGGCCATCTGGGTGGCGGCCGGGACCTTGTACGTGTACTTGTCCGCGGCGACGCGAGCGCTGGTGCCCCACTTGGTGGTCACGCGCACGTTCACTCTGCCCTTGCCGGCCGGCACGGTGACCGTGAGCTTGGTGGCCGACTTCACGCGGACACGCGTCGCGGACGTCCTGTCGAAGGTGACCTTCTTCACGAGGTTCTTGCCGTTGCGCTTGAAGTTCTTGCCGGTGATGGTCACGGTGTTGCCGCCGGCGTTCCAGCCGTAGTTCGGGCTGACCTTCGTGACGACGGGCGTGCGATCGACTGCCGCGAACGCGGAGGCAGCCCCGGCCAGGCCCATGATGAGGACGGCGATCACAGCAGACCCACCACGCCCGTTCCAAGGTATGTGAAGACACGTCTTACCATTCCAGCCTCCAAGGTAGATTCCGTGCACGACGGGCGGGGGCGGACGACGTCGTACTCGCCGCTGCGGCGGACGAGGACTGTCCTGCTCGTCATCGTCCCCCCTCCCCTTGACCCGACCCGATGGCTTCCAGATCACCAGTGACGCCGAGGACGTTGAGGAGGAGACCGGGGGCGCCGGCCTCGAGCTGAGGCGCCGCGCGCGGGGCACAGAAGAGGCCCTTCCGCGCGCGGAAAGGCCCGAAGGTCCCCTTCTCCTTTCCGCACTGGGAGACACGGCGGTTTCCCGCTGTACCCTGCCGGCATCCGGCTCCGTAGGCAGTGCCCGTAGGAGGCCGGCGCTCGGAGAAGCGACGCCATTCTAAGGAATCCCTTAGCGTCTTCGCAAGGACGAGTGGGATGAAGAAAGGGCCGGGGGCGTGGACAGGTTGTACTGTCCACGCCCCCGGCCCCCGTCGGCCGGTCTTCGGCGAGCGGCTACTTGTCGATCATCACTTCGGTCGCCTTGATCACGACCCTGACCTCGTCGCCGGCCTGGAGGCCGAGCGACTCGGCCGAGTGCCGGGTCACGGCCGCGGCTACTTCGTTGCCGGCCACGTCGACGACGACCTCGGCCATGACGGCGCCGAGGACGACAGTCTTGACCGTACCTGGGAGCTGGTTGCGCGCGCTGAGCGTCATTGCTGCCTCCACGTTCGCCTCGCGTCGGCCGCGGGTCGCGGCGACGTCCTACAGGCCCACTACCCGGCCGCCGCCGCTAAGGAACACCATAGTAGGCGGAGACGAAAAAAGAGGGGCGGCGGACCCGAAGGTCCGCCGCCCCAAGGTTGGCGCGGCGCGCTACTGCACCGCATGCGGGGCGTCTAGCGCGCCGCACCTCGTAAGTCAGTCAATGTCGCGTACCTCCCTTCCTCGTGGCTCCCGGTCGTCCTGCGGCGCGCTGGCTTAGTCATCGCCGTCCCCGACCGCTTGCCCGTCCGAGTCCCTGAGGGGCCTCACGGCCCGAGCGGCTCGCGCAGGCAGGCGTCGGTGGGAGGTCCGCCGGTCTGCCAGTCCATCTCGCGGATGGCCACCATCTTCAACTCCGTCATTTCCCGGATGGCGTATTTCAATCCTTCACGGCCAATGCCGGAGCCCTTGATACCACCATACGGCATGTGGTCAACACGGAACGTCGGGACCTCGTTGATCATGACCCCGCCGACCTCGAGGCGCCGTGCCGCATACATCGCCTTGTTGAGGTCGTTGGTGAACACGCCGGCCTGCAGGCCCATGTCGCTGTCGTTGCTGATCTCGATGGCTTCGCACAGGTCCCGCGCCTTGAGGATGCTGAGCACAGGCCCGAAGACCTCCCTGGCGCAGACCTTCATCTCTCGCGTCACATCGGTCAGCACTGTGGGCAGCAGGCGGCCGTCGTCGCGCACGCCGCCTGTGGCCAGCGTGGCGCCCTGGGCGACGGCCTCGTCGATCCAGCCTTTGACGCGCTCCACCTCGTCCTCGTTGATGAGCGTCGCGACATCGGTCGTCTCGTCGAGCGGGTCGCCGACGACGAGCGCCTCGACCAGCGGGACGAGCTTCTCCATGAACGCGTCGTACACCGCCTGGTGCACGACGACGCGCTGCACCGAGATGCAGATCTGGCCGGAGTTGGCGAAGCCGCCGGCCACGACACGCTGGACCGCGAGGTCCAGGTTGGCGTCGTCGTCGACGATCGTCGCCGAGTTGTTGCCGAGCTCCAGCGTGACCATCTTCATGCCGGCGTCGCTCGCGATCTGCCGCCCCACCGGCGGGCTGCCGGTGAAACTGACCATGTTGGTGCGCTCGTCCATGACGAGCTTGTTGCCGATGGTGCGGCCGGAGCCGACGACGACCTGGAGCACGCCGTCGGGCAGGCCGGCCTCCGCCAGCAGTTCCGCCAGCCGCAGCGCGGTGAGCGGCGTGTTGGAGGCCGGCTTGAGCACGACGGCGTTGCCGCCGGCCAGCGCCGGCGCGACCTTGTGGGCCACGAGGTTGAGCGGGAAGTTGAACGGCGAGATGGCGGCGATCACGCCGCGCGGCTCGCGGATGGTCCAGCCGAAGCGGCCCTCGCCGCTGGGGTCGGCGTCCATCTCGATGAGGTCGCCGGCCGTGCGCTTCGCCTCCTCGCCGGCCCAGCGGAAGGTGCTGGCGCCGCGTTTGGCCTCCACGCGCGCGTCCTTGAGCGGCTTGCCGCCCTCGGCCGCGATGATGTGCGCGATCTGCTCGGCGTTGTCCTCGATGAGGTGGGAGGCGCGCTCGAGGATCGCGGAGCGCTTCCACGCCGGCGTCCAGCGGTACGCCTCCGCCGCGGCCCGGGCGCGGTCGAGCACCACGTCCAGGTCCTCGAGCGTCGCCGTCGGGATGCGCGCCAGCTCGGCGCCGTCCCAGGGCGCCCGCAGCGTCATCTCTTCTCCGGTCCCGTACGGCCCCCTGATGACGAGGTCCGGTGCGACGATGTCGCTGACCCGGATCCCGGCTGCGTCTCTCGCCGTTGCGCTCATACTGATCCTCCCCCTCCGCCGGCTTGCGTCGGCGACCGCTGCTGCGTCGCGTCTCTTCCGGCGTGCTTACCCGGACTGGCCGGCCGGCTCACGCGCCGCCTCGGCGGCGCGCCTGCGGCCGGCCGGCTCCGGCTTCAGAGGCGGGGCGGCGACTCGTGCGCCGGCGGGGACCGACGGCGCCCTTATCCGCGGCCGCCCCGCCATATCCGCAGGGTCACGGCCTGCAGTTCTCGCAGAACCGCACCCAGGTCTCGTCCTTCGTCGCGTCGCCCTCGTGGAACGGCCGCCGGTCGCTGAGCGGCACGACCTTGCCGCGGCCGCCTCCGGACGCGCCGGGCTCGCCCGAGGCGGGCTTCTTGCCGCGGAGGTACACGCCCATCGGCTGGTCGGTGAGGTCGATGTTGATCTGCTTGACTTCCGTGTACTCGTCCAGCCCGTAGCTGCCCAGCTCGCGGCCGATGCCGCTCTGCTTGTAGCCGCCCCACGGGGCCTCGCTGTACGTCGGGTGATAGGTGTTGACCCAGGTGATGCCGGCGCGCAGGGCCTTGACGACGCGCATGGCGCGAGAGACGTCTCTGGTCCACACTGCCCCGGCAAGCCCGTAGATAGTGTCGTTGGCGATGCGGATCGCCTCTTCCTCGCTGTCGAACGGGATCACCACGAGGACCGGGCCGAAGATCTCCTCCTGGGCGATGCGCATCGAGTTGTCCACGTTCACGAAGATCGGTGGGCTCGTAGTAGTAGCCGCTGCCGCTGAGGCGGTGACCGCCGGTCGCCAGCGTGGCGCCCTCGTCCCGGCCGATGGCGACGTACTTCTCGACCGTGTCCAGCTGCTGCCTGCTCACCAGCGGCCCCATCTCACTCTCGGCGTCGAGCGGGTCGCCGACCTTGATCGCCATCGCGCGGCTGACGAGCTCGCCGACGAAGCGGTCGTGGATGGATCGCTCGACGAGCAGACGCGAGCCGGCCGAGCAGACTTCGCCCGCGCCGGCGAAGATCCCGATGAGCGCGCCGTCGATGGCGGCCTCGAAGTCGGCGTCGGCGAACACGATGTTGGGGCTCTTGCCGCCGAGCTCCAGGCCGATCTTCTTCACGTTCTCGGCGCCCCGGCGCATGATGCTCTTGCCGACGTCGACGGACCCGGTGAACGCCACCATGTCGACGTCCTTGTGGCCGGCGAGGTAGTCGCCGACCTCGCCGCCCGGGCCGGTCACGACCTGGAACACGCCCTCAGGAAGCCCGGCCTCCTCGAAGATCCTCGCGAGCTCGAGGTTGGTGAGCGGGCTCACGGTGGCCGGCTTGAGGATCATCACGTTGCCGGCGGCGAGGGAGGGACCGGCCTTCCACGCCGCCATGAGCATCGGGTAGTTCCACGGCGTGATGCCGACGGTGACGCCGACGGGCTCGCGCACGACCATGCTCATGGTCTCGCCCGGTACCTCGAGCGTCTCGCCGTGCTGGTCCTGGACCATGCCGGCGTACAGCTCGAAGGTATGCGCGGCGTCGAGCATGTCCACGCGCGAGTCCTCGAGGAGCTTGCCCATCTGCATGCTCTCCAGGCGGGCAAGGTCCTCCGAGCGCTCGCGCAGGAGCGCCGCCGCCTTCGTGAGGATCACGGCGCGCTCGACCGCCTTCATCTTCGGCCAGGGGCCGTTGTCGAAAGCTTCACGGGCGGCGCGCACCGCCGTCTCGGCGTCGGCGACGCCGCCCTTCGGCACCCGCGCGATCACTTCTTCGGATGCCGGATCGACGACTTCGTAGGTCTCGCCGCCGGCCGCGTCGGTCCAGCGGCCGTCGATGTACATCTGATAGTTCCTGACCTCGGTCTCGGGTATCACGGTGGCCATGATTCTCACCTCGCGAGCGCCCGGCGCACGCCGGACGCGGATGCTCTGGATGCTGGGGAAGAGCCGTCTCCGCGCCTGCGGACGACGGCGCTCCTTCTGGACATGCTCATACTTGAGCCATTCCACTATTCACAGAGGGGTAACCATGCCGGGACGGGGCCGCGGCGGGCGCCAGGGGGCGACGGAGGGGCGTGCGGGAGCGCCGCGAGCGCAGCGCGCTCGCCTCAGCGGCGGTCGCTCAGAAGCAGCCGAGCTGGCACTGCATCACTTTGATGCCCAGCTCGTTGCAGGTGCGCCCGACGTCGGCGAGAGGCACGTCGAGGTCGTGAGCGATCTTGAAGGCGTCGTCGCAGGCGATGTGCTTGTCCTCGCCGGCGTGCGCCTTGAGCGTCTCGATGAGCCGTGGGATGTTGCCTGGGGTCATGACCGGAGTGTACGCACCGCAGGGAGGGGCGGCAAGCGCGGCAGAGCTCCGCCTCCGCTTCGCGGTCAGGACCTCTCGCGGCCGGCGGGCGGCTTGGTGAGCTTGGCGAAGATGTACACCGCCACGTAGATGAAGAGGAACAGCAGGCTGAACAGAAGCGTGAAGCCGAGCAGCCGCGGCTGCGAGGCCGGGTCGGTGACCCGACCGAGCAGCTCGTCGGCGAGCGGCCCCGGCCGCCGCACGATGTCCCAGCTGTTCCAGCGCAGGAACCGGCCGAGGTAGATGCCGAAGCTCCCGAGGCCGGCGGCGACCACCACGAAGACCCAGCCGGCCGTCATCCCGAGACCGCGGGCGACGATCTCCTGCATCAGGTACAGGGAGACGATGCCGAGGATGAGCCCGGTCCAGGCGAACCAGTAGAGCATGAGCACGTCGAACCACCCCGGCACGATGTCCCCCATGCTGCCCAGGTGCAGGAAGTCCGTGAGGATGTACGGCGCGTTGGGGAAGAAGGCCAGCCACAGGACGGCGGCCGCGAGGATGAGCACGTAGAGGACCGCGCGGCGCGCAGATGCGAGGCTGTAGGCGATGGCCGCGAAGACGAAAGGCACCCACGCCAGCACGAGGTTCCAGAGCAGGAACCAGTAGTGGTACGTGTGCGAGTACCAGGAGCGGCCGGCGATGAGGCCGACGCAGACGAGCGACGCCGCGACCAGCAGCCCGATGATGGCGTACGCGAAGCGGTGACGGCCCGACTCGCGCGGCGGAGCGGAAGTCCGCGCCGCACGCCGGCGCCGGCGCGGCCGGCGACAGGCGGTCCTCCGGGCCCGGGGTCTCGCCCGGCGGAGGCCCTTCCGGCGCCCGCCGCACCGCCCCATCGAACGGGCCCGGGTCGCCCGGCCCTCCGCCGCTCACCCGCCCCCCAGCGGCGGGAAGAGCGAGACCTCGTCGCCGGGTCCGAGGATCTGGCCGGGCGAGGCGTGGACGCCGTTGACGAGCACGAGGCCGGCGGCGCCCGATTCGAGGCCGATGGCCTCGGTCACCGCCGCCACCGTGGCCGCCGAGCGCGGGTCGAACTCGTAGGCAGTGCGCGGCTCGCGGGCCCGGAGTTCGAGGCCCGCGAAGAGCTTCACGCTGATCGTTCCAGCCGCTTCGGTCATGCCGGGACGATACCACTCATCCCGGCCGCTCACTCTGCCGATACGGAGGGCGAGCGCGCCGGCGAGGCGCCGGCGCGCGCGGACTGCCATGGCCATGACCGAGAACGACATCCCCGCCGCTCCGCCCCTCGAGGGAGGAGACCGGACGCCCGCGCCGCGCGCGCTCGACGACGCGGCGCCGGACGACCGCGCCGAAGGCGAGGGGCCGGCCGACGGCCGCGACGCCGCCCTGCGCGCCGTCCAGGTCGCACTGATCAAGGAGATCGACGCCTCGATCAGCAAGCTCGAGCGCGCCCGCATCGGCGAGAGCACACGTGAGCACCTCGAGATCCTGCGCAGCCTGCTCAAGGCCCAGGTCACGGCGTACCTCGAGCACTTCGTCGCGCGGCGCGCGACGCTCTTCTCGCACACGTCGGTGATGTACGCCGGCGAGGTGGGCGCGCCCGGCGTCATCTCCACGACCTTCCGCGGCTTGCTCGAGGGCGGCACGCTCACCGGCGGCCAGGGAGCCACGCTGGGGCAGCTCCTCAGCGACCGGCGCACGCTGATCATCTTCGGCGACCGCGCCACCGGGAAGTCGACCCTGCTCAACTCGCTCTTCGAGCTCGTGTCGGTGGACGATCGTTTCGTCGCCATCGAGCGCGGTCCGGACCTGCCGGCGCTCAAGGAGCGGTCCTTCTGCGTCCGTCTCGGCGTCGACGCCACCACCGACATCCCGGCGCTCTTCGCCAAGGCGAGGCGCATGGACCCCGGCCGCCTCGTCATCGGCGAGATGCACGCCGAGGAGGTCCGCGAGTTCTTCGGCTTCCTCGACGCCGACCCCCGTGTCGGCGGCCTGGCGACGCTGCGCGCCGAGACGGTGCACCGCGCCGTGGACGCCATCGCCGCCTCCTTCGGCGGCGACGCGGCCGCCGCGCGCGAGCTGGTCGCGCGCGTGAAGCCGGTCTTCGTCCACATGCACAGCGACGAGAAGGGTCTGCCGCGTCTCGCGGCGATCTGGAGCGTCCAGGGGCTGAGCGACGGGGAGCTCCTGCTCCGCGAGGTGCAGACGGCCGCGCCGGCCGCGAGCGAGCTGGTCGCCGAGACCTGAGCCCGCGGGCCACCCCAACGTCACCACCGTCCGCCCTGCATCACCCTTTCTGTCGTCCGGCCTTCGCGCTACGGTTGCCGTCGCAGGGTCCGGGCTGCTATGGTGCCCGTTCACGACGCCGCAAGGCGACTGTTCACCCCTGCTCCAGCACAACAGGCTGGGGCCGCACAGACCATAGGAGGTGATTGGGATAAACAGGTATGAGCTCATGCTCATCGTGAACCCGAACGCGGACGAGGATCGCCAGAAGGAGATCGTCGACCGGCTTCGCACCAACGTCGAGAAGGATGGCGGCGCCATCGCCGGCACCGACGAGTGGGGCAAGAAGAAGCTGGCCTACGACATCAAGAAGGAATCCGAAGGCGTCTACACCGTCATCACGTTCACGGCGACACCCCAGACTCTCAGCGAGATCGAACGCGTGCTGAGCATCACCGACGAGGTCCTGCGTTTCGGGACCAAGCGGCTGAAGTCCTAGCGGCACGACTGAGCGAAGGGAGTCCACCGTGGCCGGGTCCATCAACAGCGTCGTCCTCGTCGGCAACCTCACGCGCGACCCTGAGTTGCGGGCGACCCCGAGCGGCACCAGCGTGTGCAGCCTGCGCGTCGCCGTCAACGACCGTGTCAAGGATCCGACGACCGGTGAGTGGGGCGACAAGCCCAACTACTTCGATGTCGACGTCTTCGGCGGTCAGGGCGAGCGCTGCGCCCAGTACCTCGCCAAGGGCCGTCAGGTCGCCGTCGCCGGCCGCTTGCGCTGGCGCGAGTGGGAGACGCAGGACGGCCAGAAGCGTCAGGCCGTGTCCATCGTCGCAGACAACGTGCAGTTCATCGGACCGCGCGAAGGCGGCGGCGGAGGCGGCTACGGCCAGCAGGCGGGCGGCTATCAGCAGCCCGCGGGCCAGCGCCAGGCACCGGGTCCCAAGTTCAACGAGCCGGACCTCGATGGCCCGCCGGCCGGCGACTTCGCCGAGCCCGGCGCCGACGACGACATCCCGTTCTGAGCACGATCAGACTGCGCCTCCGGGCGCTGTAAGGAGAAAGTACACGCATGCCCAGCTCCAAGCCAAAGCCGCGGCGCGAGAAGAAGGGCAAGGCCGGAGGGTTCGGCCAGGCTCGCCGCCGCTATTGCTACTTCTGCAAAGAGAAGATCGAAGAGGTCGACTACAAGAACTACTCGACCCTTCGTCGCATGATGTCCGACAAGGGCAAGATCCGCTCGCGCCGCATCACCGGTACCTGCCGCCGCCACCAGAACCAGCTGGCGTCGGCGATCAAGTTCGCGCGCGAGATGGCTCTCCTGCCTTACGTAAACCGCTGAGGAGGGCGCAGTGGAGATCATCCTGCTCCAGGACGTCGAGAACCTCGGCGACAAGGGTCAGCTGGCGAACGTGGCTCGCGGCTACGCGCGCAACTACCTGATCCCCCGCAAGATGGCCGAGCCGGCCACCCCGGGCAAGATCGTCGAGTTCCGCCGTCGCGAAGAAGAGCGCAAAGCACGCGAGGCCCGCATGGCCGCGCAGGCCGAGGAGTTCACGGCCACGCTCAACAAGACCGTCATCACGCTGGCCGCCAAGGCCGGCGAGGGCGACCGCCTCTTCGGCAGCATCACCGCCGCCGACGTGGCCGACGCCATCAAGGACGCGCGCGGCATCACGATCGACAAGCGCAAGGTCCTGCTGGAGGAGCCGATCAAGGAGATCGGTACCTTCATGGTCGACGTCGAGGTCGCCGAAGGCTTCGTCGCCACCGTCAAGACCATCGTCGCGCCCGCCTGACGGCGCGCGGCTGAACCACCCGAGACCGGAAGCCCCGGGCGAGGCGCGAGAGCGCTTCTCCCGGGGCTTCCTGCGTCCGGCGGCGGGAGCGGTCCCCTCGCCGCCGCCTCGTCGAGCCGTCCGCCGCGCGGTTCAGGCGCAGCTCAGGCGCGCGCGCCGATGGCGCTCACCTGCGGAGCCAGCGCCGCCCAGAGCAGCACGCCGTCCATCAGGAGCGGCAGCACGGCCCACGGCGAGATCCACACCACCTGCAGCACCAGGGAGCAGGCCGCACCGGCGACCAGCAGGCCGACCGCCCACTGCGTGGGGACCACCCAGCCCAGCACCGCGCCGGCGGCGAGGACGAAGCACACCGCGCTGGCGATGCCCAGCAGCGGGGTGAGGGTGTCCAGGGCGCTCCCCTGCACCAGCGTGTTCGTGTCGAGGCCGAACGGCCAGACGAGCCGGCCACCGACCCACCACGGCGGCGGAGCCTGGTCCGCAGCGGCCGGCACCAGGGCGGTGAGGTTCAGGTGGGCGGCGAGCAGGAGGCCCAGCACGATCAGGATACGCATGACTTCTCCCTTCTTTGGAAACTCATTCCTTCTTCGGTTTCCCCAGGGCCGAGAAAAGGGCCCGCGAGCGGACCCGTCCCGTCCTCGGGCGCCGTCTATCCGATGAATCTCAGGATGCGCTTCAGCAGTTCCTCGTCGCGGTCGTAGCCGACGTCCTCGCGCACCGTCAGCAGGTACTCGACGACCATTGTCGTGACCATGCGCTCCACGAGCGCGGCGTCGCCCGGATCCAGTTCGCCGGCATCCATCCCGGCCTGCACGAGTTCGCGGAGTAGGTCGCCGTTGGCCTTGCGGAACGCGTCCGCGGCCACCTCGTACTCCGCCAGCCACTCCTCCCTCTCGGTCTCCTCCACGTGCCGCCTCCCCATGTCGATCACGATGCGCAGGGCGGCCTCCACCTTGGCCGCGTACGTGGGCAGCGCGGCCAGCATCGCCGCCAGACGCCTCTTCTCCTCGGCCGCCTGGCGCTCGACGATGTACGCGTAGATGTCGCGCTTGCCGTCGAAGTGCACGTAGATCGTCTTCTTGGAGATGCGCATCGTGTGCGCGACGTCGTCCAGGGTGGCCTTGGCGTAGCCGACTTCCTCGACCCTGCGGCGGAACACCTCGGCGATCTGCTGCTGCGTCGCGCTCACCGGACCTCCCGGGGTTGGAAACTCCTTGCACCAGTAGTTTCCACCTTGGGAACTCGTTTGTCAAGCAGTTTCCGCGGCTCGACAGGGATGGGACGGCGTGAGTAGGCTCAGCGATGGGAGACGGACGCATGTAAGACGATTCGCATCATCCTGCTCTGCCTCGCGGCCGCCGTGGTCGCTGTGCTGGCCGCCGGCTGCGGATCGTCCGGCCGCGCCGGGACGTCCGGCGCCGGCGCACCCGGCCGTCCCCGGCACCACGACGCCGCGCCGAGCGCGGCCGCCGAGCGTCGCTGCGCGCCGAGATGCACGCCCGCGCGGCGCGGATCATGGCCGACATCAAGGCGGCGGAGCAGCGCGGCGACGTGGTCGACGGCGTGCCGGTCGGCCAGAGCGACAACCCCTATGACTACGTGGGCATCTCGCCCGTCTTCACCAAGCTCGTCGCGCTCGGAAGGCCGGCGGTGCCGGCCATCGTCGCCGAGATCGAGGCAAGCGACCACGACGGCCTGCGCGAGTACCTGCTGGCTGCAGCCGGGGCGCAGATCAGCGGCGACACTCCCGGCGACGGCCAGTCGTGGAGCACTGGCAAGGAGTGGGCGAGCCAATTCCGCCTGGACGACTGAGCGCCGCCGCTCAGACCGCGTAGCCGACGGAAGTCTCACCCTCAAGTTGAGGCTTCGTCTTTCGCCTCGGCGCCAGTCTCGGCGCTCTGCCGTGCCGTCCGGCCGCGGGGCTACCATCGACAGGTCGGGTAATAGACTCCTCATCCCACGTCACCGTCATGACCGCCCCGGGGGAGCCATGGCCGTCGAGCGCATCGAGCCGCCTGCCAGTCCGCATCTGCCGCCTCACAACCTCGAGGCGGAGCAGTCGGTGCTCGGCGCCATGCTGGTCAACCCCAACGCCATCACGGCGGTCGCCGAGCTGCTCACCGCCGACGACTTCTATCGCGACACCCACCGGCTCATCTACCGCGGCGTGCTCACGCTGTTCGAGCGCGGCGAGGAGGTCGACGTCGTCACCATCAGCGCCCAGCTCGAGCGCGAAGGCATGCTCGAGCGCGCCGGAGGGCGCGACTTCGTCCACACGCTGGCCGAGTTCGTGCCGGCGGCCGCCAACGCCGCGCACTACGCCGGCATCGTGCGCGAGCAGAGCGTCCTGCGGGCGCTCATCCGCGTCGGCAACGAGATCGCCGAGCTCGGCTATCAGCACCCGAGCGATCCGAGCGACCTGCTCGACCGCTGCGAGCAGAAGGTGTTCGCCATCCAGCAGCAGCGAAGCGTCGCCGAGTTCGAGCACATCAAGCAGGTGCTGGTGCGCAACTTCGAGCACCTGGCCACACTGGACGGCGAGCGCGGCATCACCGGCGTCGCCACCGGGTTCGAGGGCATCGACAGGCTCACCGGCGGCTTCCAGAAGGCCAACCTCATCGTCCTGGCGGCGCGCCCCGGCGTCGGCAAGACGAGCCTTGCGCTCAACATCGCGCAGCACATCGCCACGGAGGGCATCGCGCCCGGCGGCGGCAAGCGCGCGGTCGCCATCTTCAGCCTGGAGATGAGCGCCGACGAGCTGGGCGAGCGCCTCATGTGCTCCTCGGCGCGCGTCAGCTCCCACAAGCTCCGCACCGGCAGCCTCTCCCCGGACGACCACGCGAAGCTGGTGCAGGCGGCCGGGGTCCTCGAGAAGGCCGACATCTTCATCGACGACACCGCCGGCCTCAACATGTTCGAGCTCCGCGCCAAGGCGCGGCGCCTGCAGTCCAAGACGCCGCTCAGCCTCGTCATCGTCGACTACCTGCAGCTCATGGCCGGCGACAGCCGCGCGGACAACCGCCAGCAGGAGGTCAGCAACATCTCCCGCGCCATGAAGCAGCTGGCCCGCGAGCTCTCCGTGCCGGTGATCGCCGTCTCGCAGCTCAACCGCTCCCCCGAGGCGCGCGCGGACAAGGAGCCCCAGCTCGCCGACCTGCGCGAGTCGGGCGCCATCGAGCAGGACGCCGACATGGTCATGTTCATCTACGAGGACCCCAGCGACCCGGCCTCCAAGGGCGTCGTCAAGGTCAAGATCGCCAAGCACCGCAACGGCCCCACCGGCCTTGTACGCCTCGGCTTCGTGCGCGACTACACGCAGTTCCGCACCCTGCGCCAGACCGAGGACTACGGGTACGACGACGAATGATCGCCGCAGGCGAATCATCGAGCGGTGCGCCGTAGGCTCACCGCTCTGTAGACTGGGGCGCATGACCCCGGCCGCGGCCAACCCCATCTCACCCGGTTCCAGACGCCCGCCCTCGACCCGGTCGCGCTCATCCGCGCGCTGGGGCTCGAGGACGAGGCGCCCGTCGTGCTGCTCGACTCGGCCGGCGGGTCCGCTCGACTCGCCCGCCGGCACTACCTCGCCTGGGACCCCGTCTTCCGGCTGCGCGCGCGCCGCGGGGTCGTCGAGCGTCACGGCGGGCGCCGGCGTCCGCCGCGAGGGCGGGCCGCAGGCCCGCGCCCTCGCGGACCAGGCCGGCGCCCTCACCGCGCTCGCGCCGTTCGAGGCGCTGCGCCGGGCCACTCGCCTGGCGGCGCTGCCGGATCTCGCGGGCGGAGGTCCGGCGTCCGGCGGCGGCGGCCCGCCGGCCGGACGCCGCGCTTCCCGAGGCCGAGGCGCTCGTCGGTCTGCTCAGCTACGACGCCGTGCGCTACCTCGAGCGTCTGCCCGACAGCGTGCGCGACGACCTCGGCATCCCCGACATCGACGTCTTCCTGCCCGGCAGGCTGCTGCGCTACGACATCGCCTCCGGCGAGGCCGTGCTGGTCGACCGCCTCGCCGCGGACGACGGCGCGGCGGCGGCCGCGGCGGCGCGCGTGGGCAGCGGCCCTCGAGGCCGCGCGCCGCCCCTCCCCCGCCGCGCTCCACGGCAACGACCTCCCCGTGTTCCGCAGCAACTTCACGCAGGCGGAGTACGAGGAGGTCGTACGCCGGACCCGGGAGTACGTCTTCGCCGGCGACATCTTCCAGGCCAACCTCAGCCAGCGGCTCGACCTCTGCTACGCCCTGCCGAGCCTGCACCTGTACGACACGCTGCGCACGGTGAATCCCAGCCCGTTCGCCGGCTACCTCCACTTCGGCGACTACGAGCTCATCAGCTCCTCGCCCGAGCGCCTCGTCTCTCTCGACGGCGAGGGCTGGGCCGAGACCCGCCCCATCGCCGGCACCCGCCCGCGCGGCTCGCTCACTCCCGAGGACCTCACCGACGAGCTCAACCTCGACCCCAAGGACCGCGCCGAGCACATCATGCTGGTCGACCTGGAGCGCAACGACCTCGGCAAGGTCTGCGAGTACGGCACGGTGCGCGTGGACGAGCTCATGGTCAACGAGTTCTACAGCCACGTCATCCACATCGTGAGCAACGTCCGCGGCCACCTGCACCCGTCGCGGGACGCGGTGGACCTGGTCAAGGCGATGTTCCCCGGGGGCACGATCACCGGCTGCCCCAAGGTGCGCTGCATGGAGATCGTCGACGAGCTGGAGACGGTGCGGCGCGGGCCGTACACCGGCTCGTTCGGCTGGATCGCCGAGCGGCGGCTCGACCTCAACATCATCATCAGGACCCTGGTGCGCAAGGGCGACCGGCTGTTCCTGCAGGCCGGCGGCGGCATCGTCGCCGACTCGGTGCCCGAGCGCGAATACCGCGAGACGCTGCACAAGGCCGCCGGCATGCTCCGCGCCGTGAGCGCGAGCATCGCCGAACGGGCGGGATGAGCCGGCCCAGATGTGACGGCGCGGCGAACGCCGCGATGTCACGCCCGCCCTCCGTCGCGATAGACTCCCGCCCGTGACCATGCTCATCCTCAACGGCGTACTGCATGAGCGAGGCCGAGGCGACGCTCCCGGCCACCGACCGCGCGCTCACGCACGGCCTCGGCCTGTACGAGACCCTCAAGCTGATCGGCGGCGTGCCGGTCTTCTTCGAGGAGCACGTCGCCCGCCTCGTGCAGCGGCATCGAGGCGCTCGGGCTCGAGAAGCACATCGACAAGCCCGAGCTGGCCGAGCAGATCTGCCGCCTCAGCGAGGCCAGCGGCGTGGCCGACAGCGCCTGCCGCCTGCTCGTCACGGCCGGCGCGCCGGACGGCGCGCCCAACCTGCTCGTCCAGACCGACCAGCGCGACTTCCCGCACCGGCCGCTGCGCGTCATCACCTACCGCGGCGTGCGCGTCAGCGCCCAGTACAAGGCGATGACCGTGATGCAGTCCTACCTTCGCCCAGCAGGCGGCGCAAGGCCGCCGGCGTGGACGACGCGATCCTCGTCGACGGCGAGGGCAGGATCTTCGAGGGCGCGACGTCCAACGTCTTCGTCGTGCGCGCCGGCGGCCTCATCACGCCGCCGGCCGAAGGCGACATCCTGCCGGGCGTGCTCCGCGCCAAGGTCGAGCAGCTGGCCACCGCCGCCGGCATCCCCGTCGTGGAGGCGTGGGCGCGCGTCGCCGACCTGCGCCCGGACGACGGCGTGCTGCTCACCAGCAGCGTGCGCGGCATCGTGCCGGTGGAGCGCGTCGACGGCGTGCGGCTGCTGGTGCACGAGCAGGAGCTGACGAAGGTGCGCGCGCTGGTCGAAGCAGCCGAGGCGGCGAGCGCCGCCGCCTTCCGCGCGACCTACCTCTGACGTCCCGCCGCTTCGCGTCCCGCGGCGCCGGCGTCTGACGCCGGCGGGCGAAGCCGGCCCGGCCTCCCGAGGTTACGAGTGCGGCGACGCGCGGAATGACCCGACCATGCGAAGCTTCGCCGCCATCGTCGTCGGGAACCGCCCTGCTGGTCGGCCTCGGCGCGCTGGTCGTCTTCCGGGGCCCGAGCCCCACGACCGCGGCGTCGGCGCCGACCCCTGCGGCCGCGGCAGCACGGCACGGCGCCTCCCTCCGTCGCGCTGCGGTCCATCGGGACGTTCGACCAGCCCGTGTACGTCACGTCCCCGCCCGGAGACACCTCGCGGCTGTTCGTCGTCGAGAAGACGGGGCGCATCCGCATCGTCAAGAACGGCTCCGCGCTGGCGACGCCCTTCCTCGACATCTCGGGCCTGGTCTCCAGCGGCGGTGAACAGGGTCTGCTCTCCATGGCGTTCGACCCGCGCTTCGCGACCAACCGGCGCTTCTACGTCGACTACACCGACGTGAACGGCGACACGCGCGTGGTCGCGCTACCGGGCCTCGCGCGCGAACCCGGACGTCGCCGTCCCCGGCAGCGCCAAGGTGCTGCTGCGCGTCGACCAGCCCTACGCCAACCACAACGGCGGACAGCTGCAGTTCAGCCCCGGCGGGATGCTCTTCGTGGGCATGGGCGACGGCGGCGGCGGCGGCGACCCGCAGCATCACGCCCAGGACCCGCGCAGCCGCCTGGGCAAGCTGCTCCGCCTCAACGTGAACGTCTCTCCGGTCAGGGTCGGCACCTACGCCAAGGGGCTGCGCAATCCGTGGAGGTTCTCGTTCGACCGCAAGACCGGCGCCCTCTGGATCGGCGACGTCGGCCAGGACGCCTGGGAGGAGATCGACTACCTGAGGCCCGGGCGGCCCGCCGGCGCCAACCTGGGCTGGAACGGCTACGAAGGCACGCACGTCTACGACGCGCAGGTGGCGGCGACGCTGGACAAGGCGGCGCTGACGTGGCCGGTCGCGCAGTACAGCCGCAGCCTGGGCGAATCGGTGACCGGCGGCTACGTGTACCGCGGCTCGGCGATCCCCGCGCTGCGCGGGTTCTACCTGTTCGCCGACTTCGTGTCCGGCCACGTGTGGGCGAAGAAGGGGCCCGGCGGCGCGCGGCGCGCGCTCTCCGGGGCCGACGGTCAGGTCGCGCAGGTCTCGTCGTTCGGGCAGGACGCGCGCGGCGAGCTGTACGTGGTGTCGCTCGCCGGCCCGGTCTTCAAGATCGTCGCGCGCTGACGGACGCGCGCGCGGCCGGCGCCCGCCGGCGAGCCGCAGGCTCAGCGCCGGCGCCCCTCCAGGAACCAGCTCGTGTGGTGGTGCGGCTGGCCGCTCGCCTGCGCCTCCTCGTAGCTGCGCTCGTCCAGGTCGAGCAGCTCGAAGGCCGAGAAGTCGCTCGTCAGCTCCTCGGCCGTGCAGAAGTGCAGGTAGACCTTGTCGACCCAGCTGCGCTCCTCGCCCGAGACGGGCTCGCCGACGGCGTAGTGCTGCGGGTCGCGCGGCGACATCGTGCTCAGGAAGAGGAGGCCGCCGGGACGGGTGACGGCGGCGAGCGCCGCCGCGAACTCCCGGCGGCCGATCGGCCCCAGCAGGTGGTAGACGTTGCAGGTGAACACGACGTCGTAGGGCCCGCCGAGCTCCGGATCGGCGGCCAGCGAGGCGACGTCGCTCACGAGGTACTCGGCGTCGAACTGCGCCTCCCGAGACCGGCGCAGCGCGGCGGCGTGCTCCTTGCGCGCCGCCTCGATCGCCGCCGGCGAGCTGTCGATACCGAGCGCGTGACAGCCGAGCTCGGCCGCGAGGTACCGCGTGTCGCGGCCGTAGCCGCAGCCGACGTCGAGGATCGAGAGCTCCGGCGAGGCGTACGGGCCCAGCCGGGCGACGGCGAGGCGAGCGAGCTCGCTGGGGCCGTCGCCCCACATGCGCTCGTCGGCCGCGTACCGCCGGTCCCAGTGCAGCGCGGCCTGCGGGATGTCCGGCTCGGACGCGCCGAACGGGCCGCCCGAGCCGCGACTACTCCCGCCCGACCCGCCGTGCCGGCTCACGACTTCGTCAGGCGGCGCCACGCCTCGAGGTACTTCTCGGAGGTCTTCGCGGCCACCTCCGGCGGCAGCTCGGGGCCGGGCGCCGTCTTGTCCCAGTCGAGCGTCTCCAGGTAGTCGCGCACGTACTGCTTGTCGTAGCTCGGCTGGCTCTTGCCGGCCTCGTAGCCGTCCGCCGGCCAGAAGCGCGACGAGTCCGGCGTCATGATCTCGTCGATCAGGATCAGCTCGCCGTCCAGGATCCCGAACTCGAACTTGGTGTCGGCGATGATGATGCCGCGCTCCAGCGCGTACTCCGCCCCGAACGTGTACAGCTCGAGCGCCATGTCGCGCACCTTCTCCGCCATCTCCCGGCCGATGAGGTCCACGGTCTTGTCGAACGAGACGTTCTCGTCGTGGTCGCCGATCGCCGCCTTGGTCGACGGCGTGTAGATCGGCTCGGGCAGCCGGCTCGCCTCGACGAGGCCCTCCGGCAGCTCGATGCCGCACACCATTGCCGGTCTTCTCGTAGTCCTTGCGCCCGGACCCGGTGAGGTACCCGCGGACGATGGCCTCCACCGGCAGCGCCTCGGCCTTGTGCACCACGATCGACCGCCCGGCGAGGTGCTTGCGCTCGGCGTCGGTGCTGAACGGGTCAGGGTCCACGAGGTGGTTGGGGATGATGTGGTCGGTCTGCTCGAACCAGAAGTTGGCGATCTGCGTGAGGACGACGCCCTTGTCGGGGATCGGCGTGGGCAGGATGACGTCGAACGCCGAGAGCCGGTCGCTGGTGACGATCAGCATCTGGTTGGGCGCGTACTCGTAGACGTCGCGCACCTTGCCGCGACTGAGAAGGTTCCAGGCGGTCTCGTTGGACTCGTACAGCGTGGTCATGATCGGCTCGCTCCTTTCGAGGCGATGAGGTCGAGAAGTGCGCCGGCGGCGGCGCGAGGGCCGTCGGACTCCTTGCCGGGCAGCCCGAGCTGCGTGCGCAGCTGCCCGACGAACACGCCGGCCCGGAACGCCGCCGCGAACGTCGAGGCGGCCAGCGCCTCGTGCTGCTCCTGGCGCTGCGCCGGGCCGAACGGGTTGGCGAAGTAGCTGTTGGTGATGCCCACCTCGGTCGTCGTGCCCTTGCTCATGGCGGCGCCCTCGCGGAACACGCCGAGCGCCGCCGCCTCGTCGGTCAGACGGTCGACCACGGGATGCGCAGCGTCGACCGTCTCGTGGTTGTTGGCGTACAGCAGGAAGTCGACGGGGTAGCCGCGCAGCACGTCCTCCAGGGTGGTGACCGGGAGCACGACGCGGGCGTTGACCCTGTTCGGGCTCATGATGATGGAGCGGTCGAGCTGGCCGAACGCGTAGCCCTGCTGCAGGTCGTCGAGACGCACGAAGGCGCCGATCTCGGTGCCGAAGCCGAGCACCCGGCCGTCGGAGCCGACTTCCAGCGAGCCCATGTCGTCGGCGATGATGCGCACCTCGCGCACGCGGCCCTCGGCCGGCGACGCGCAGCGCTTCGAGCGTCTCGCTCTTGCCGGTCGCGGTGTCGCCGATGAGGAGCACGGTGGCGCGGGTGCCGTCGTCGAGGGTCAGGCGCGCGTAGGCGCCGTGGAACGGCATGACGCCGCGGTCCATGGCGGCGACGTTGTGCAGCGTGAGCACCATCTTCTTGAGGTAGCCGAAGTAGCCGAAGCGGTCCTCGAGCGGGACCGCCGCCACCAGCAGGCGGCCGCGGCGGTCGTCGTGGAACACGGTCGGCAGCTCGCCGAACCGGGCGAGCGCCGCCGGGGGGACGCCGTACAGGTACACGGCGTCGGGGCCGGCGGCGATCTCCTCGTCCGAGGCGACCTCGAAGAGGTTGGCGAGACTCAGGCCCAGGCCCATGAAGCCGCGATGGAAGTAGACGAAGACGACCGTCCGCCCGACCAGCGCCGGGTAGCAGAGCCAGTCCTCGCGCTCCAGCTTGAGCCCGTCCAGCGGGTTCTGCTCGACCTCGGTGAACTGCCCCGTGCGCGTGTTCATGGGCGGGTCCAGCAGCAGCGGAGGATAGAGCAGCAGGTCGTGGACGAAGGGGATGCCGGTGAGCAGCTCGCGATAGCGAGCCGGCACCGGCCACTTGTGGCGCACGGCGTAGACGCCGACCTCCGCGCCGGCCGCGACCTGGCGCAGGACGCGCGGCCGGGTGCCGGTGATGTTCTCGGCGACGTCGCGGTAGAGCGCGCGCACCAGCCTGGCGAGTGACTCGACGGCCTCGGTGAAGCCGCGCAGCGGACGCTTGTCGCCCGGCGCCGGCGGCACGTCGGCGCGCACGACGAGGAACCGGTCCCAGCGGCGCCAGAAGTCGTAGAGGCCCTCGACGAACTCGTGCAGCTGATCGCGGCGGGAGAGCAGGTCGCCGGGCGCGCACGACGGTGGGCGAGACGCGCTCGAGCGGGTTGTTGGCGAGCAGCCGGATCAGGTCGAGGAGCGACTCGCGATCCGTCAGGCCGAGCTCGTCGAGCGCCTCGCGCGTTGTGCGCCTCGAGCTGGTCGACGTAGAGGCCGAGCACGCGCGCGAACGTCGCGCTCTCGACGAGCTCCTGCGTGCTCGCGCACACGGAGCCTTCCGAGTACATGACGGCCTGGCGGTCGTCGACGTCGAGTCGCTGCAGGGACATCCTGTCTCCGGGGGTCCTTCGGGCTCGCCGGCGCTGCGCCGGGCGAGCCCGGAGACTACCACAGGCGGGCGCGCTTGTCGGCCGCCGCGTCGCCCTGGGCCGGCGGCGCGGCATGGTCTCTCAGCCGGCGTCAGGCCGTCGCGGTCCCCGCCGCCGCGTCGTGCTGCTCGGACCCGCACTGGGCGCACTTGCGCGCCTTGTGCGGGATCTCGCTCAGGCACTCCGGGCACTCCTTGGTCTCCGGGTCCTGGCCGCGCTTGCGGCGCTCGGCGAGGTGGTTCATCGGCAAGACTACGACGTAGTAGATGGCTGCGGCGATCAGCAGGAACGAGATCAGGGCGTTGATGAAGAGCCCGTACCTGAAGACGCTTCCGTTGACCGTGAACACCAGGTTCGAGAAGTCGGGCTGACCGAAGATCGCCGCGATGATCGGCGTGAGGATGTTGTCGACGAACGCCTTGACCACGGCGCCGAACGCGGCGCCGATGACGACCGCGACGGCCAGGTCGATGACGTTGCCGCGCATGATGAACTCGCGGAATCCCTTGAACATGGAGCCTCCTCTTGTGGAGTCGCGCCGTGGTCGGCGCATCTTCGCCAGTGAGTCTACCGCCGATACCGCCGATGATGGGCTCTGCCGTCGCCGGGAAGACGCGAGGGAGAATCAGCCCTTGACGTCACGGGCCGCGCTTCGCTACACTCTCGCGGCTCACGACCACCACGACTCACGAGGAGGCGAACAGATGACAGCTCAGACCGCCAGCGGCACGACCGCATCGTTCCTCGTGAGGGTCCTGTCCTGAGCACGCGCTCGTTCTGAGCGGCGCTCCGGCCGGCTGCCCTCCGGGCGCCGGCTCCTCCTGATCCACTCCTTCGCCTTGGTGGGCCCTGCGCCTGACGATGCCTTGCGTGCGCCGGCGCGCACACCGTTCACCCACCGTCCCGAAAGGACACACCAGCGATGGATCACGTACACGTACGGCAACGGCTCCAGGCCTTCGCCGGCCGCCTGCGGCGGTCGGCGGGCCCGGCCGGCGACGAGAGCTTCCGGCTCGAGCGCGCCGCCGCGACCCGCGGGGCCTCTGCCGGCCTGCGCGCCATGAACACGCTCGGCGCAGGCCGGCGGTGAGCCCGCCCGCCGTCCGGCGCTCAGGCGCCCTTGCGCCCTGAGCGCCGGACGGCCATACTCAAGCAAGTAGTGTCCCGCGAACCACGAGGAGGAATGTGATGACTGCCCCGTCCGTCAACGGCATCTTCGCGTCACCCCTCGTGAGGGCCCGCTCGTAGCTTCCAGGATCGCCTGAACGCTGCGATCCCCCGGCCGCCCGCGAGGCGGTCGTCTTCGTTCTTCCTCCGTCAGTGGGTGACGCCCCGGGCTCTGGCCGGCGCTGCCGCGCGCACCGCCGGCATGGGCGCGACTCCGTGTCGTGCTCTCTCCGGGCCCGGTCGTGACGGACCTCACCGGAAGGACTCATCCAGCGATGGATAAGAAGCAACGCAGAAGACTCCAGACCGCGCTCGCCGAGCTCGACAACGGCGAGCGACTCAGACTCACGCGGCGCGCGACCAAGCTGCGCCGGGCGGCGCTGCGGACGCAGAAGCCCGGCGCGCGGCGGCCGGAACTCGATGAGTTCCTGTACGAGCTGGTCTCGCCCGAGCTCGGCGAAGGACCCGACGCCGCCGAGCTGGAGGCCGCCGCCGCGGCCGGTGCCGAACGGGGCGTCGTCACCGGCATCGTCGCCGGCGCCTGCACGGTACTCCTGGGCGGCGTCGAGGTCGCGGCGACGCTGTCGGCCGACCTCGCCGGACGTCAGCAGAGCGACCTGGCGACGGGCGACGAAGTGCTCGTCGAGCGGCGGGACGACAGTCACCGCGTGATCGCGGTGCTGCCCCGCCGCAGCCTGCTCGCACGCGCCGACCCGCACGTGGCGCAGAAGCGGCGGGCGATCGCCGCCAACGTCGACATCGTCGTGGTCGTCGTCGCCGCGGAGGCGCCGCCGCTGCATCCGCGGCTCATCGACCGCTACCTGATCGCCGTGGAGCACTCCGGCGCTCAACCCGTGCTGGTCGTCAACAAGATGGACCTGCTGGCCGAGGCCCGGCGGCACGAGCTCCTCGCCCGCCTGCAGCCGTACCGGGCGCTGGGCATGCCGGTGCTTCCCTGCAGCGTCGAGCGCGGCGAGGGGATCGAGGACATCCGCGCCGCGCTCTCCGGCAACACGTGCGTGTTCGTCGGGCAGAGCGGCGTCGGCAAGTCGTCGCTGCTGAACGCGCTCGACGAAGACGCCGCCGCCCGGGTCGGCGAGGTGCGCAGCGGCGACGGCCGCGGTCGCCACACGACGACGGCGTCGGCGCTGTACGGACTCCCCGGCGGCATCCGCGTGATCGACACGCCGGGGATCCGCAAGTTCACCGTGGAGGACGACGACCCGGCGGCCATCGCCGCCGGGTTCACCGAGTTCACGCCGCTCGCCACCGGCTGCCGCTACCGCGACTGCTCGCACGTACACGAGCCCGGCTGCGCCGTGCGCCGCGCCGCCGAGAGCGGCGCGATCCCGCGCAGCCGCTACGAGAGCTACCTCAAGCTGCTCGGCGGCGACGGCGACGCGCCCCGGTGGTTCGACACTCCGGGCTTCGGCCCGATGTAGACGGCGAGGGCCGGCGGAGGCGCTTCGCCCCCGCCGGCCCTCGAGTCTCCGAACCCGCCCGGCGCCGTGCCCCGGCCCGGCAGGGGTTCCTCCCGCCTGTTACTTCATCGCCCTCATGAGGGCGTCGTCACTTCGCGTTCGCCAGATTGGCGTTCACGAAGTCCCAGTTGACGAGCTTGTCGAAGAAGGTCTGCACGTAGACCGGACGCAGGTTCTGGTAGTCGAGATAGTAGGCGTGCTCCCACACGTCCACGACGAGCAGCGGCGTGACGCCGGGGGCCGCTGGCATCTCGGCGTTCGGCGTGCTCACGATCTTGAGCTCGCCGTTGTCCGAGACGAGCCAGGCCCAGCCGGAGCCGAAGCGCCCCACGGACGCGGCCTTGAAGTCCTCGACGAACTTCTCCCAGCCGCCCATGGCCGCGATCTTCTCCGCGACGGCGCCGGTCGGCTCGCCGCCGCCGCCCGGCTTCATGCCGTTCCAGAAGAAGGTGTGGTTCCAGACCTGCGCCGCGTTGTTGAACACGGGCTGCTTGTCCGGCTTGCCGGCCACGGCCATGATCACGTCCTCGAGGCTCTTGCCCTCGAGGTCGGTGCCGCCGACCAGCTTGTTGAGCGTGTCGACGTAGGTCTTGTGATGCTTGCCGTAGTGGAAGCCGATCGTGCGAGCCGAGTACTCGGGCTCCAGCGCGTCTTCCGCGTACGGGAGCGGCGGCAGTTCAAACGCCATCGTTCCTCCTGTGGTCGAATGAGATCGCTTACGGTGCTGCTACGGCCCCGCAGGGCCGGGTGGTGGCATCAGGTCACACGTCGACTTCGATGGCCCCGTCCCGCACACGCACCTCGTACGTGTGCAGGTCGTGCACCCTCGTCTTCCACTGGAGGCGCCGCTCCAGCTTGAACCAGCGCTTGACCGGCTCCGGGATGTCCTCGTCCGGGCCCATGTCGTGGTCGATGGGCCAGCTGAGGTTGGCGCCGCTGCGGATGTCGAACTGGGCGTTGTGCAGCGGGCAGGTCACGATCCAGCCCTCGAGCGCGCCGTCGGCGAGCGGGGCGTTCTCGTGGCCGCAGCGGCGGCTCACGGCGTAGATGGCGCCGTCGTATTCACACAGGCAGATCTCGCGGTCGTCCTCGCCGGCGCGCACGTACTTCATGCCGCCGGCGGCGATGTCGTCGAGCTTCGCTACTTCGTGCCACATGGTCAGACCTCGTCCGGCGGGAACTGGGGCAGGCTGTCCGGGTCGGTGACGTCCTGGTGGACGAAGAGACCGCACCAGCAGCGCTTCATCGCGTCGAAGTGCTCGCGGTGGAACGGGATGCAGGGGCAGCAGATGCGCATGTCCTCGGCGCGGACGCCGCTCCGCCCCTGACAGGGGCAGAAGGGCGCGCCGTGGTCCTGCTCCAGCTTGACTTCCTGCTCGAGCAGGAAGTCGGCAAGTTCCTCATCGGGGGTGAACTTGTAGCCCAGCGGCTGCACCACGCGGTCGTACAGGTAGCGGAGAGATTCCTTGCGTGCTTCGCTGCCCATCGTCACCCTCCCCAGCCCTTGAGGTGTTCCAGGAACTTGTCGGGGCTGAAGCCGACGATCACTTCACCGTTGATCACGACGACGGGGAAGCGGCGACCGCCGCTGAGCTCGTAGGCCTTGTCGGCGACTTCGTCCTGCTCCTCGTCGGGGAGCGTGTCGACGTCGACCGCCTCGAACGGGATCTTGCTGTCCTCGAACCACTTCTTGGTCTTGCGGCACCACGGACACGTGCTGAGCGCGTAGACCATGACCTCATCGACCATGATCACGCTCCCCCTACTTCGACATGGATCTTGCCCGCTTCCACCTTGAGAGGAAAGGTCGGCAGCGCGAGCTCGGGCGCGTCGAGGAACACGCCGGTCCGCAGGTCGAAGCGCCAGTCGTGGCACGGACAGGTGAGGATGGGGCCCTCGAGCTTGCCGCCCTCGAGCGGACAACCCATGTGCGCGCACTTGTTGGCGACCGCGAACAGGTCGCCGTCGATGCGCACCAAGAGGACCCCGAGGCCTTTGGGATAGACGGCGACGTACGCGCCGTCACGGACTTTCGCTTCGTCGATAGTAGGGACCCAGGAAGGTCCTGTCACGGCTCACCCCTTCGCTCCGCCTGTGCCTTGTGGCAGGTGACCCGTGGGGCGGTGCCTGTCTCGCCGGCGCCAGGCCGGAGGGCGGCGACCGCCGCATCACGGGTCGAGTGGCAAAGGTACCCGCGCACACGGGGAGACAAACTGTCGGCGGGTCGGCGGCAGGGCCCGCACGCAGGCGGGCCGGGGCGCAGGCCGCCCGCGGTCACCAGCACTCGACGTGCACGCGGCCCTCGTCGTAGCGGTCGGAGGGCGGCTTGCGCTCCTGCGGCCAGCCGAACGGGACGATGGCGAACGGCACGACCGCCTCGGGAATGCCGAGCAGCTCGCGCAGCGCGGCCTCACGCTCCGGCAGCGGGTGGATGCCGAGCCACACGGCCCCCAGGCCGAGCAGCTCGGCCTCGATCAGCATGTTCTCGACGCAGGCGGAGCAGTCCTGGGTCCACAGCACCGCCCACTTGGCGTCGCCGGGGTCGCCGCAGACGATGACGGCGACGGGCGCCGACGGCAGCATCTTGGCGTAGGGATGCCACTCGGTGATCTGCGCCAGTGTGGCGCGGTCGCGGAGGACGATGAACTGCCACGGCTGCTGATTGCCGGCGGACGGCGCGGCCATGCCCGCGCGGAGCAGCCGCTCGACGGTCGCGTCGTCGACCGGCTGGTCGGTGTACTTGCGGATGCTGCGCCGGCTCAGGACCGGGTCGTCCATGGTCACCTCGAGGTCGTCGCGAGAAGCTTCTCCCCCGAGGGTATCGACCCGGCGGCCGGGCTGGCAAGACGGCGCCGCCGCCCGGCCCCCGAGCGGGGAACGGGCGGGCGGCCTTCGCAGGCCGCCCGCCCCGCCTTGTCCCCGCCCCCCTGCCGCTGCCACGCCGGCGCGCCCCCGCCCGGCACGGCGTCCCCGTGCGGCATAGCTGCCGGCTCCTTCGCCGGGCAGCGACCTCGACTACTCGCTCTTGACCGTCACCGTCATGTCGGCGCCGGCGTCCGGCGACGGCGTCTCCCAGCTCCGTGCATACGTGCCCGTCAGGTCGGACTCGCCCGCCTTGGTCACTTGCAGCGTCACGACCTGCGTGCCGCCCTTGCCTGCCAGCTGGTCGGGGTTCGGGTCGGGTACGTACTCGCTCTTCTCGATGGTGAACGTGTCGCCCGCGGTGAACGCCCACTCGTACCCGGTCGTGACGTTCGCGTCGAACGACAGGACCACCGTGTCGCCGACCTTGGCGTCCACCGTCGTCCCGGCTGTCGCGGTCGGCGTGACCCGGATGGTGGTCGGCGAGCTCGCCTCGGCCGGCTCGCCGCTGCCGCAGCCGGCGAGCAGCGCCGCTCCCAGCGCGGCCAGCGCCAGCACCGCCGCGCTCGTCGCGATCACTCTGCGCGCGCTTCTCTCCATGTCGTCCTCCGTCTCTGCGCCGGCCCGGATCCCGGTCCCTCTCCCGGTCTCTGAGACGCGTGACGTTTGTCAGGCGTTCGCGGCGCCGCTATCCTCAGCAAGGGAACCATCACCCTTTCGTCGACCTCCCCCGCCTGCCTGCCTATGGACACTGCGCGCTCCCACTACGATGTGATCGTCGTCGGCGCCGGCCCCGCCGGGATCTTCGCCGCACTCGAACTCGTGCACCGCAACGGCGCCAAGGTCCTCGTCGTCGAGCGCGGCCCGGACATCTCCCGCCGCGCCTGCCCGGCGCGCAAGAGCGGAGTGTGCTCCGGCTGCGAGCCCTGCGACATCACCTGCGGCTGGGGCGGCGCCGGTGCCTTCAGCGACGGCAAGCTCACGCTGACCCCGGACGTGGGCGGCTGGCTGGACCGCTTCGTCGGCAGAGAGCGCCTCGTCGAGCTCATCGGCTACGTGGACGGCGTCTGGCGCGACTACGGAGCCCCCGACGAGGTCCACGGCGGCGGCAAGAAGTTCGAGAAGTTCCGCAAGGAGGCGCTCCTCCACGGCATGACGCTGGTCGAGTCGCCGGTGCGGCACATGGGCACCGAGCGCTCCTACGACATCCTCACGCGTATGCGCGCGGAGCTCGAGACCAAGGTCGAGGTGCTCACCCGCAGCCGCGTCGAGCGGATCCTCGCGGAGAAGCCCGCCGGCGAGAGCGATCTGCGCGCCACCGGCGTCGTCCTCGAGGACGGGACGCGGCTCACCTCCGACGCCGTCATCGCGGCGCCCGGTCGCGACGGCGCCGCCTGGCTCATGGAGGAGTGCAAGCGCCTGCGCATCGCGATGCGCACCAACCCGGTGGACATCGGGGTGCGCGTCGAGGTCTCGGCAGCGGTCATGGAGCCCCTCACGACCGCCCTCTACGAGAGCAAGCTCATCTACTACACGCCGCGCTTCGACGACCCGGTGCGCACGTTCTGCATGAACCCCTACGGCGCCGTCTCGCTGGAGAACTACGGCGACGTCGTCACCGTCAACGGCCACAGCTACGCCGATTTCAAGACGGACCGCACCAACTTCGCCCTGCTGGTCAGCACCGACTTCACCGAGCCGTTCGACGACCCGATCGCCTACGGCAAGAGCATCGCCCGGCTGGCCAACGTGCTCGGCGAGGACATCATCGTCCAGCGCCTCGGCGACCTGCACCAGGGTCACCGCAGCACCATGGACCGCATCCGCCGCAGCACCGTGCAGCCAACGCTGCAGGGCGCCACCGCCGGCGACCTGGCCTTCGTCCTCCCCTACCGCCACCTCACCGACATCCTCGAGATGCTGGCCGCGATGGACAAGATCGCCCCCGGCGTGAACGGACGCGACACCCTGCTCTACGGCGTGGAGGTCAAGTTCTACTCGGCGCGGCCGGAGCTCGACGACGGCCTGCAGACGCCGGTCAAGAACCTGTACGCCGTCGGCGACGGGGCCGGCATCACCCGCGGCCTCATCCAGGCCTCGGCGGCCGGCGTGATCGCCGCGCGCAGCATCCTCGGGATCGGTCTGGACGACGCACTGGAGATGACGGCCGCGGCCGGCGAGGAGCCGGCCGCTGACGGTCTAGCCGTCCTCGGCCGGGGCGCGCCACCGGTCGTCTAGAGGGCCGGCAGCACGGCCTCCACCGGCCGGCCCAGCAGGTGCTCGACGTTCGCGAGGACCTTCTCGGCCTGCGCCTTGCGCCTGCGCACCGCCGCGAGCGCGTCCGCGTCGCCGCTGTGGCGCGCGAGACGGACGGCGAACCGCTCCTCAAGCCCGACCAGACGATCGCCCTGGACGAACTTGTCGGCCAGGAACACGACCTGTGCCTCGTCCACGTCCTGCCCCGCGTCTCGGGGAAGCTCCATGTGCCGGCGCACGACGGCGGCCACGCGCGAGTAGCCCAGCCCCTCGAGCAGGTCGGCGCCCGCGTCCGGATGACGCGGCTGCGAGCGGGCGATGTCGTGCAGCAGCCCGCCCGCGAGCACGAGGGACTCGCACAGATGCTGCCCGCGGGCGTCCAGGGCGGCGGCGAGCGCCGCCGCCACCGCCGCGACCGCGCGCGAATGCGCGACGCGCGACTCCGGCAGTCCGTTCTCCGCGAGCAGCCCGAGGCAGCGCGTCTCGTCGGGGAGGCCTTCGCCCGCCGCCCGCTCGCGGATCAGGGCGAGGTCCTCCGGCGTGTCCGCGTCGAGCAGCACGCCGGCGTCGTCGACCTCGACGATCGCCGAGTCGGCGATGCGGCCCATGAGCAGCGCGCGCAGACCGCCCTCCGGCCCGCCCGGGCCGGCCGCGAGGATCTCCGCGCGCAGCGAAGCGGCGATGAGCGGCGGATGGCCGGTCGCGCCGGCGACGGCCGGATACAGCACCTCCGGCGCCGTGCCCGGCCCGGCGGGCGAGAGCGGCTCCGGGACCTCGCCGGCGAGTCCGGGCCGGCCGGCGCGCGCCAGCCGGCCGATGGTCTCCGGCCGCACCAGGGGCACGTCGGCCGGGAGCAGGAAGAACCGCGCGACGCCGGGGTCCAGGGCGGCCACCCCGGCGCGGACCGACGAGAACATGCCGTCGTCGAAGCCGGGATTGTCGAGCACGGCGGCGCCGGCGCGCGCGGCGACGGCCGCCACTTCGGCGCCGCGATGCCCCGTCACGACGATGACGTCGTCGACGCCGGCGCCGTGGAGGCCGCTCACCGCCCACTCGAGCAGCGTGCGCCCCTCCACCTCGAGCAGCGGCTTGAGATCCCCCATGCGTGAGGATCGACCGGCCGCGAGGACGATCGCCGCGAGCCGCTCCACGTTCAGGCGTCCGCGCCGGACCGCACCTGGACGATCTCGGCGGCGATGCTCACGGCGAGCTCGGCCGGCGTCTCGGCGCCGATCGACAGGCCGATGGGCGAGTGGATCCGCGCGATGTCCACTTCGCCGTAGCCGGCCTCGCGCAGCAGCGTCTGCATGCGCGCCCGCTTGGAGCGGCTCGCCATGAGGCCGACGTAGCGGGCGCCGAGATCCAGCGCCTGCTCGAGGACGCCCAGGTCGTGCACGTGGCCGCGGGTGACGATGACGACGTAGGCGCGCTCGTCCACTCCCACGGCCGCGAGCGCGCCCTCGAAGGGGAGCACCAGGGCGCGCGCGTCCGGGAACCGCTCGGGCGACGCGAACTCCTCCCGGTCGTCGACGACGACCACGCGGAATCCCAGCCGCGCGAGGAGCGGCGCGACCTCGGTCCCGACGTGGCCGGCGCCGCAGACCACGGCCAGCGCCGGCGGGTCGACGCGCTCGATCACCGCGGTGCGGCCGTCCGGCAGCGCGGCCGTGCCGTGCAGCTCGGCGGCGGCGGTCAGGTCGCGCAGCGCCGCCGCCTCGCACACCGCGGCGCCGGCGAGGCGGCCGTCCTCGTCCAGCACGCAGTGCTCGACGGTCGCGGCGCCCCCGCCCGGCGCCGAGACGAACCAGGCGCGGCGCCCTGCGTCGCGCGCCTCCCGCAACGCCTCGCACGCGGCGAGCAGCTCTGCGTCTCCCTCGGGTACGAACGCGATCAGCACCTCGGCCGACCCGCCGCAGACCATCTTCTCGGCGCTGTGCAGGTCCGCGCCGCTCAGGTCGGCGCTCACGCGCCGCGAGCGGCGCTCCGCGAGCGCCTCGGCGGCGGCCTGCATCATGGTGTGTTCGAGCAGGCCGCCCCCGATCGTCCCCGCGATGGAGCCGTCGTCGCGCACCAGCATCTCCGCGCCGGCGGCGCGCGGCGTGGAGCCCCGATCGGCGACCAGAGTGACCAGGGCGAACGGGCGCCCGGCGGCCAGCAGCTTCAACGTCTCGTCGAGGATCTCGTGCATCCGGACCTCCGCCCGTGGTTCTTCTGCCTGCGATTGTACAGGCGTGCAGCGCACCGGCACCGCCGGCCACCTCAGACGCGGCGACCGCCGTCCGACGGCGCTGCTGATTGTCAAAGCGCGGCCGTCCTCCTATGATTTCGAAAAGGGACCATCCTTTTCTTCACCAACCCCCTCGGCCGCCACTGGGCTTCGCGCGTCCCGACGCGCCCGCTCCGGCGGCCGAAGCAGTCAAGCGAGACGGAGGGAGACACCGTGCCCGGTACCGTCGTTGTCGGCGCCCAGTGGGGCGACGAGGGCAAAGGCAAGATCACCGACCTGCTGGCCGAGAAGGCCGACGTGGTCGCGCGCTTCCAGGGCGGCAACAACGCCGGTCACACGATCGTCCGGGACGGCGAGGAGTTCAAGTTCCACCTGATCCCCTCCGGCATCCTCTACGAGGCCAAGACCTGCGTCATCGGCAACGGCGTCGTCATCGACCCGCACATCCTGTTCGGCGAGATCGAGACCCTGCGCGGGCGCGGCATCAGCTGCGACAACCTGCGCGTCAGCGGCAACGCCCACCTGATCATGCCGTACCACCTGCTGCTGGACGGCGCCAACGAGCAGCAGCTCGGCAAGTACAAGATCGGCACCACCGGCCGCGGCATCGGCCCGTGCTACGTGGACAAGTACACGCGCATCGGCATCCGCGTGCAGGACCTGCTCGACGAGAAGATCCTCCGCCGCAAGGTGAAGACCGCGCTGCAGGAGAAGAACTTCCTGCTGCAGCGCTACGACATCGGCGTCCTCGACCCCGACCAGGTGACGGACGAGCTGCTCGGCTACACCGAGCGCTTCGCGCCGTTCATCTGCGACGCGAGCCTCCTGATCAACGCCGCCCTCGACGACAACAAGCACGCGCTCTTCGAGGGCGCCCAGGGTGCGCTGCTCGACATCGACTTCGGCAGCTACCCCTTCGTGACCAGCAGCAACCCGATCGCCGGCGCGGCGTGCACCGGCACCGGCGTCGGGCCTACGCGCATCGACCACGTGGTCGGCGTCGCCAAGGCCTACACGACGCGGGTCGGCGAGGGTCCGTTCCCCACCGAGCTGTTCGACGAGGTCGGCACCGCGATGCGCGACATCGGGCACGAGTACGGGACGACGACGGGGCGCGAGCGGCGCTGCGGCTGGCTGGACCTGGTAGCGCTCAAGTACGCCGTGCGCCTCAACGGCATCACCCACCTCGCGCTCACCAAGCTCGACGTGCTGACGGGCATGCCCACGCTCAAGGTGTGCACCCGGTACAAGGCCGGCCGCCGGCTGCTCGACGAGTTCCCTCTGCTGCAGACCGACTTCCACCACGCCAAGCCCGTCTACGAGGAGCTCCCCGGCTGGAGCGAGGACATCCGCGAGTGCGAGACGTGGCAGGACCTGCCGCAGGCGGCCCGCGACTACGTGCAGTACATCGCGGAGTTCACCAAGACGCGCGTCAAGTTCATCGCCGTCGGCCCCGGCCGCGACGAGACGATCATCCTGCCGCGGAGCATCGGCCGCGGCGGCGCCGTCTAGCGGATCGGTCGGGCGCCGCGCTTCGGCGGCGCCCCCCGGCGGTTACTGCACCACCCAGACGGGCAACTCGCCCGCGCCGGCGTCCTTCATGGTCGTGAGGTCGGCGGCGGAGAGCACGTACACGTGCCGCGCCGCCGGAGTGCCGGTGGCCGTGAACCCGCCCAACGCGAGCTGGCCGGACGGCGACCACGCCATCGAGCCGATCATCTGCTGGGGCAGCAGTCCCTTGGGCGAGCGCGTCAGCGAGCCGCTCGCCACGTCGTAGACCCAGACGCAGGCGTTGAACGCGCCGGACCCGTCCACCGTGCCGGCGAAGGCGGTCCGGGTGCCGGTCGCGTCCCAGCCGGCCCCGGCCTGCAACGCCACCGTGAACAGCGTCAGCAGCGGGGTACCGCCGGCGTCGCGGATGGCGTACGTCACGCGCACGTCGCTGCCGGTCTCACCGGTGAGGAACCAGCGACCGTCCGGGGCGAGCTGCGGACGGGCGAAGGCGCGGTAGTCCGCCCAGAGCCGGTACTGGTCGGTCCACACCGTGCGCCCCGCGCCGCCGCGGGTCAGGCTCAGGACCTTGAGGCTCTCGCGGATGAGCGGAGCCCTCGTCTTCGTGCCGGCCACCAGAGTCGTGAACTTCACATACGCGACCTTGCCCACTGCCGGCGCGGCGCTGGGCTCGGCGCCGGTCAGGCCGCGGAAGGCGCGCGTCTTGCCCGTCGCGAGGTCGACCAGGAAGAGTCGGTCGCGAGTGGGGTTCGCGACCCCGTTCTTGACGCCGGAGACGAGCAGGCGGTCGGCGGCCACCCAGGTGAGCGCGTCGATGCGTCTGACCCCCGCCGCGGCGAGCGAGACGGTCCGCGGAGCGAACGGCCCGTGGCCGATCCAGATGCGCGGCGCCTGGTTCTCGGGCAGGTACGCGACCGATCCGGTCGGCGACACGGCCACCGCGCCGGCCCGGCCGGGCAACTCCCCGGCGGCCGTAGCCGCACCGTCCGCGGGAGAGAGCAGCCACAGGGCGTCGTGGCCGCCGGCGTGCCGGACGACGAGCACGGCCTCGCCGGCGGCCCTCTGCGCCGCCGGCGCCGCCGAGACGGCCGCCGGGGCACGATGCGCCACGACGATGAGCAGAGCCGTCGCGCACGCGAGAGCGGCGAGCGCGGCAAGGATGAGACGACGGTGCCGAACGATGGATGCGCCCATGACTCCCCCTGTCTTCGGGTCACTGTCCCGACCGGACCACCGTACTGCAGGAAGCGGGGGTGCGCCAGGACGACGCCCGATCGTCAGACGGTCGCGACCGTCACCTGGCTCGCTCCGCCCGTGAAGCGGATCTCGTAGCGGTCGGTCGCCTCGGAGAAGCCGCTGGACGCGAGCACCATGCGGCCGCCGACGGCCCCCAGGCGCTGGCCGTCGAAGACGAGCTGGCTCGCGCCGCCGTTCATCTCCGCGCGAGCCTCCGTGCCGGCCGGGCGGCGCAGGAGGACCTCGCTGGCGCCGCCTGATACGCGTACGGGCACGATGCCGACGGGTGCAGGCAGGGTGACCTCGATGTCGCTCGCGCCGCCGGTGACCTCGAGCGCCGTCACCCGCAGCGCGCCGAGGTCGGCCACGAGCTGCCACATGCCGCCGCGCAACGAGATGTCCCACGGGACGGTGGTGGTGAGGGCGAAGTCCGCCGACTGAGCGCGCCAGTCGAAGGGCCGGAAGCGCCGGCGCTGCTGCACCGTCACGATGCCTCCGCTGACGGTGATCTCGGGAGCCGGCCCCTCGAACGTCGCCCGGTAGAGCTCGGTCAGTGACGAGTCGCCGCGCAGGTTGACCCGGGCGGCGCCCTTGGTGAACTCGAGGCGCCCCGCCGTCACTCCCTTGAGCGGGGCGTGGCTCTGCACGTCGCCGCCGCCGCTCGTCGCCTCGCCGGCGCCCGGCGCCGACTCGGCCGTGAGCGCGGCGATCTGTCCTTCGTACACGCCGCGCGCGCCGCGCAGGTAGTCGCGGATCACGGTCAGCTCCGTCGCCTTGCGGCCCTCGAGCAGCCGCCGCGTCGCGAGCTCGACCTCGCCCTGGACGCGGGCGCCGATCTCGCGCGTCGCAGCCGTGGAGACGACGAGCACACGGCGCCTGTCCGCGGGATCCGGCACGCGGTTGGCGTAGCCGCCGCGCTCCAGGCGGTCCAGCACGGTGGTGATGGCGCCCGGCGTCAGGCCGCTCTCCTCCGCCAGCTCCCCGGCCGTGACCCGGCCGCGCCGGTACAGGATGCCGAGGCAGCGCAGGTCCGTCCGGTTGAGGCCGAACTGCAGGGCGACCGCCTCGTCGAGTTGGTCGCCGGATCTCCGCAGTTCGTCGAGCTCCAGCCCGACCTCGTCGATCAGCTGGGGGTGCTGTGCTTCATCGTTCTTCATCTCTACCTTCCGATGCCGGAGGGAACCACTTCCTCAAAGGACCGTGACCGGCCGGCGCCCCCCGCGGGGGATGCGCCGGCCCACGGATAGTGTTCACGTCAGAGATGATACCACAGACTAATTATTTGACAATCTAATTATCAGCGCTACACTCACTCTCGCTCCACTGACAGCGGCGCCGCGCCCCGACGGCGGCGCCGAGCGGGAGGAAGGACGGCAGACATGGACAATGCGATCGAAGCCCGCGGTCTGGTCAAGACCTACCGCGGTGACGTACAGGCCCTCAAGGGGGTGAGCCTCGCCGCCGCCCAAGGCACGGTGTTCGGCCTTCTCGGCCCCAACGGCGCCGGCAAGTCGACGACGGTGAAGATCCTGACGACGCTCTCGCGCCCGGACGCCGGCGAGGCCTTCGTGGCCGGCCACGACGTCGTCAGGCAGCCCGGGAAGGTACGCCTCGCCATCGGCGCGGTGGCGCAGAAGTCCGGGCTGGACCCGCAGATGACCGGCCGCGAGAACCTCGTGCTCCAGGGCCGCGTGTACGGCATGCGGGGCGCGGCCCTGCGCTCGCGGGCGCAGGAACTCCTCGAGCGCTTCGGCCTCGACGACGCAGGCGACCGCACGGTGCGCACCTACTCAGGCGGTATGCAGCGCAAGCTGGACGTCGCCGTGGGGCTGATGCACCGGCCGCAGGTGCTCTTCCTCGACGAGCCCACCACCGGGCTCGACCCGGAGGCGCGGGTCGACATGTGGCACGAGATCGGCCGGCTGGCCGGTGACGAGGGCCTCACGATCCTCATGACGACGCACTACCTGGAGGAGGCCGACGGCCTCGCCCAGCGGTTGGCGATCGTCGATCAAGGGCTCGTGGTGGCCGAGGGCACACCCGACGAGCTCAAGGGCGAACTGCGCGGCGATGCGATCGCCGTCGAGCTCGAGGATCAGCCGCTCGACGGCGAGGTCCGCCGCGCCCTGGACAAGGTGCCGGACCTCTACGACGTCGCCGTCGAGGCCCGTGCGCTACGCGCGCGGGCCGACAGCGGCGCCCGCGCCGTGCCGGCGGTGCTCGCGGCTCTGGAGACGGAGGGCGTCAAGGTCGCCTCGGTCACCGTCTCCCGGCCCTCCCTCGACGACGTGTACCTGCGGTACGCCGGACGCGCCTTCAGCGAGGCCGATGAACAGCAGAAGGAGCAGCGATGAGCAACGCGTTCGCAGACACCTGGTTCATGACCCAGCGCCACCTCCGGAACCTCTTCCGGCAGCCGGCCTGGATCCTCATCTCACTCGTGCAGCCGGTAGTGTGGCTGCTGCTGTACGGCGCCCTGTTCCGCAAGATCGTCGAGATCCCCGGGTTCGGAGCCGGCAGCTATATCGACTTCCTCACGCCGGGCATCGTCGTCATGACCTGCCTCTTCAGCGCGGGCTGGAGCGGCATGGGCCTCATCGACGACCTGGATCGCGGCGTGGTGGACCGCTTCCTGGTGAGCCCGGCGAGCAGGAGTTCGCTCATCGCCGGGCGCCTCGTCCAGGGGGCGCTCGTCGGCATCATCCAGTCGGCGATCATCGTCGTCCTCGGCCTCGCCGTAGGCGCCGAGTATCCGGGCGGCCTCGCCGGCATCGTCGCGCTGACCATCTGCGCCGTGCTTCTGGGCACCGGGGTCGGCGCGCTCAGCAACGGCATCGCGCTGCTCTCGCGCAAGGAAGAGACGATGATCGCGGTCAGCAACTTCGTGCTGCTGCCGCTGACCTTCCTGAGCTCGGTGTTCATGGCCCAGGCGCTCATGCCGGGCTGGATGCAGAGCGTGGCCCGGTACAACCCGGTCAACTGGGCGGTGGAGGCGGGCCGGGAAGGCCTCGCCGCCGGCCCGGATTGGAGTCTCGTGCTCACACGCATGGGCTGGCTCGCGCTGTTCACCGTGGTCTGCACGTGGCTGGCGACGCGCGCATTCCGCGTGTACCAGAGGTCGATCTAGGGATCTATGACCACCGTGGAGGCGCCCCTGGGCGTCGCGATGCGGAGCACGCCGTGGCGTGGCTCGACGGAGCTGCGCACGCCGTTCACCTGCACCAGCGCGGGCGCCGGCCGGTCGTCGCTGTAGGGGACGCGGATGGTCAGCGGCGAAGGGGTGCTGACGATGAGCTGGTCGCCGGCGACGCCGACGCGCCAGCGCTTCTCGAGCTGCCCGACGGTCGAGAAGCGGTACCCCCAGGCGTCCGACGAAGGCTCCCAGCTGGAGTACTCCCAGCGCGCCGGCGCCGGAGGCCTGCGCAGCCATTCCCCGCCGGGGCACAGGAAGTCCACAGCGAGGCCGGGATCGTGCCTGAGCATGAGGCCGTGGCCGCCGGTCCCTACCCGCTGCACGACCGGCGCCGCCGGATTCAGGGCGAGGATGCGGCCGTACAGGCTTCCTGTCTGCGTCGTCGCCTGATTGATGACGAGCTGGTCTTCGGCGCTCCACCAGATGGCCAGCGGTACTCCAGATGCCGCGAGCGTCCGCGTGAACGTGATGGGGCTGCGGACGGCATACGCGAACGGCGCCAGGCTCGGCGACCCACCGACCTCCGCGCGCATGAGCGGCCGGACGTCCAGCCGGTCGACCAGCGCGAACTCGCGATAGCGGGCGGCCAGGTCGGCGACGCCGTCGACGCAGAGCCCCGCCGCCCAGTGCTCGGGGTGGAAGGCCAGCGCCAGCAGCGCCTCCTGGCCGCCCATGCTCACGCCGACGCTGTAGAGCCGCTCCCGGTCGACGTGCACCCCCGGGAGGGTCAGCTCGACGATGTCGGGCATGCGCACCAGGTCGTGGATCTGGCCGGCGACGCCCCAGGAGTTGAGCGGATCGCGGCGGCCGACCTGGTCGACGCAGATGACCATGAAGCCGCGCGTCGACGGTGTTTTCCCCCAGGTCGAAGCGGCTCCCGCGGGCGTCGCCCTGCGCCCCGGTGACTGGACGACGCAGGGCAGCATCTCGGCGTCGGGGCCGGGGACGTAGTCGATCGGCAGCAGTACGATCGCCGATCGGAGCTTGCCGTTCCAGGTGAAGTACGGGACCGTGAACGCCTGGACAGGCTCCAGCACCTCAGCCCGGACGGCATGGCCCGCGGAGCGTGTGCGAGCGGCCGTCGCATCCCTTGCCGTCGCGACATCGCTCGCGAGCAGGACGGTCGCCAGGATCGCCACCGACAGCACGATCCTCACCAAAGCGTGGTTCTTCACCCGCATCCGCTGCTGATCCCCTCGTCGCGCGCGGCCCGCTGACCGCGCGAGGCCTCGTTTCCCCGGGAAGTATACGCCGGGGGGAGGTCCGCGATCAGAGCGGCGGGTAGAGCCTCACCTCGGAGATCCGGTTCAGCGCTCCGTGAGTCGTGCCTTCGCAGGCGAGGCGGATCCAGAGCGTGCGGCAGGGCGCAAGATCGAGCATCTCGTACCCGGCCGTCTCGCCGCTCGTCATCGTCTGGCCGGCCGGCGTCCAGTGGACCCCGTCGTAGGACGAGAGGATGCGCAGCCTCGCGGCGCGATCGTCTCCGCGGAACAGTGCGAGCCGCACGCCGCCGACATTCGTGCGGCCGGCGAGGCGCAGGTCGAGCGTCTGCTTGCCGCGCGCCGCCCAGCTCGTGGCGAGCCGCTTGTCGACGGCGTAGTCCGCCGTTCCGGCGCTGGCACGAGCCCTGACGACGGTCAGCGCCGGACCCGAGGGCGGAAGGCGCCGCAGGTGCAGCAGGGCCTCGAGGAAGAAGGCGTCCCCGAAGCAGAGCCCCCGGTCGTAAATGCCCATGGAGTACAGATAGGTGCCGTGGAGCAGGATCGCGGGATTCGTCGCCATGGAGCTGTACGACGAGGACATGAGTGCGTCGAGGGTCGCCTTCGCGGAATCCGCGTACATCTCGCGACGGCTGCTGGAGGGCTCGGAAAGCGACAGGTCGATGAGCCCGAGGGCGGCGATCGCCGCGGCGGAGGAGTCACGCGGAGCCGTCGGGATGTCCGGCGCCATGAAGTCCCAGTAGGGCACCAGGTCGGCTGGCAGGTCCGCGAGATAGCGGTCCGACACCCTGCGGGCCGCCTCCAGGAACACGGCCGCCCCGGACTCCTTGTAAGCCGCCGCGAAGCCGAGGATCGCCCACGCCTGGCCCCGCGACCACGTGGACTCGTCCGAGAACCCCGACGCCGTGCCCCTCCGCGTCGGCTGCCCGGTCGCCGTGTCGTACCAGACCATGTGGTAGGTCCCACCGTCCGGACGGACGAAGTCGCGGGCGATCGTGAGCGCATGCCGGTACGCGATGTCGGCATAGGCCGGAGAGCCCCCGTTCTTCGCGGCCCACCAGAGCAGCCGTGACTTCATCAGGCTGTCGACGATCACGTTGAACTCCGGCTCGGGGCGAGAGAGCATGGCGCCCACGACCGGATCGTACCGCTGAGCCATGAGCGACGCTGCCTCAAGCGCCTTGCTGCGCAGAGCCTGGTCGCCCGTGAGGCGGAAGCCTCTCACGTAGGTCGGGAAGTAGAGGCTGCTGAGGTTGAGCGACGCCCTCGAGATGCCGAGGTAGCCGATGGCCGCCTGGCGGCGCCGAGCGGCGTCGCGCCACGATCTGCCGCCGGTGAGCTGATAGCAGGACCAGAGCTCGCCGGGCGCATAGCCGGCGGCCCAGCCCAGTGGGCCCCGCGAAGTGCCAGAAATCCCCGTCCGTGTAGTAGGCGTAGTGGCGCGGGGGCGTGGCGTTCTCCGTCAAAGCGATCTTGAAGAGAGCCGACTGCTCCGCATCCCGGACGCGCTGCGCCAGACCGGCGTCGGACCCGGCGTGGACCGGCGCCGCGACGACGCATGCGAACGCGGTCGCGAAGAGGGCGGCGGCGGCGAAGCACAAGCCGCGGCGCAGGGTGGCGGGTATCGTGCCCGTGGTGGGTCCCTCCATGGTCCGCTCGGCGGGACGGCAGTGCCGGCTCGCTCGCATACTGTGCCCACTACCTCTCCGACAGGTCAACCTCGAGGCGAGGAGCGCGCCGCCCACGGCCCTTCCCCGGCGTGCCCGGCCCGAGTAGACTTGCGGGCGTCGGGCCGGGCCGGCGCCAGCGCCGCCCGGCGCCAGCGCGAACACCAGTCGGAGGCCTCATGCGCGTGCTCGTGGTGGGCGGCGGCGGCAGAGAGCACGCCCTCGTCCATTCCTTCGCCCAGTCCTCGCTCGCGGACCGCATCTTCTGCGCCCCGGGCAACGCCGGCACCGCCGCCGAGTCCGACAACATCCCCATCGCCGCCGACGATCTCCCCACGCTGCTCGATTTCGCCAGCCGCGAAGAGGTCGACCTCACCGTCATCGGACCGGAGGCCCCCCTCGTGGTGGGCCTGACCGACCTGTTCGAAGAGCACGGGCTCGCCGTCTTCGGACCCAACAAGGAGGCCTCGCAGCTCGAGGGCAGCAAGGTCTTCGCCAAGGAGGTCATGGCCGACGGGGGCGTGGCGACCGGCGCCTACCGCCGCCACGAGCGGCTCGAAGCGGCGCTCGCCGACGTGGAGGGCCGCGAGGACTACCCGCTCGTCGTGAAGGCCGACGGCCTCGCCGCCGGCAAGGGCGTCCTCATCTGCAAGGACAAGGCCGAGGCGCGCGAGGCGGTGCAGGCCTGCTTCGTCGCGCGCGAGTTCGGCGACGCCGGCGACGTGCTCATCACCGAGGAGTACCTCACCGGCTCCGAGGTCTCCCTGCTGGTGCTCTGCGACGGCGCCACCGCGGTGCCGCTGGCGCCGGCGCAGGACTACAAGCGCATCTTCGCCGGCGACCAGGGCCCCAACACCGGCGGCATGGGCAGCTACTGCCCGGTGCCGGGGTTCGAACAGAAGGCCATCGACGCCGCGATGGAGCATGTGGTCGAGCCCGTCGTCGCGGCGCTCCGCAGGCGCGGCGTCTCCTACCGCGGCGTGCTGTATGCCGGCCTGATCGTGACCGACGCCGGCGTCAAGGTGCTCGAGTTCAACTGCCGCTTCGGCGACCCCGAGACGCAGGCGGTGCTGCCGCGACTGGGCTCCGACCTCCTCGAACACTGCGCCGCCGCCGCCAACAGCGAGCTCGGCGGCTCCAAGGTGCTCTGGAAGCCGCAGGACTGCGTCACCGTCGTGCTCGCCTCCGCCGGCTACCCGGCGAGCAGCCACAAGGGCGACGTCATCACCGGCCTGGACGACGCGGCCGCACTGGACGCCGTGACCGTCTACCACGCCGGCACGGCGCTGCAGAACGGCAACGTCGTCACGGCCGGCGGCCGCGTGCTCGCGGTGAGCGCGCTCGGCGACGGCTTCGCCGCCGCTCGCGAGCGCGCCTACGAGGCCGTCGGCAAGATCGCCTTCGACGGCATGCAGGTACGTCCCGACATCGCCGAGCGGGCGGTCAAGGCGCGCGCCGGCGAGCTCGACCTGTTCCCGGCCGGCTTCGCCGGCTGAGCCGCGCGGCAGCAGCGGGCTCTGCCGCCACCAAAGGAGAACTGACGTGGAAGAGACCAGGACCGAGGTCGAGACGATCCTGCAGGGCATCCAGATGGAGCCTGTGCTCGTCGGCATCGTCATGGGCAGCGAGAGCGACCGCGAGATCATGGAGAAGGCCGCCGCGGAGCTCGACGAGCGCAAGATCAAGTACGAGATCAACGTCCTCTCCGCGCACCGCGACCCGGACAAGGTGGCGCACTACGCCAAGACCGCCCAGAGTCGCGGCATCAAGGTCCTCATCGGCGGCGCCGGCAAGGCCGCGGCCCTCCCCGGCGTCCTGGCCGCCTACACCAACCTGCCCGTGATCGGCGTGCCGATCAAGACGAGTGACCTCGGCGGCCTCGACTCGCTGCTCAGCATCGTGCAGATGCCGCCGGGTGTGCCGGTGGCCTGCGTCGCCATCAACGGCGCCCGCAACGCGGCGATCCTGGCGGCCAAGATCCTGGATCTCTGAAGGCACCTGCGGGGAACACTCCCCGCATGACCAGACACGCGATCAGATCGGCGCTGGCGCCCGGCCCTCCCGGCGCAGCCTCTCCCGGCATCTCCGCAGGCCGCTTCGTCTTCATCTCGGGACAGCTGCCGCTCGACCTGCGCGGCGAGTCGGTGGGCGGCACCGCCGCCGCACAGGCCGACCAGGCGCTCGAGAACCTGGCCCACCAGCTGCGCTCCACGGGGCTGTCGCTCGGGGATGTCGTGAGCCTCGAGATCCACCTCATCGACCAAGAGGACGTGGCGGCCGTCGACGCGGCGCTCGAGGCCCGCTTCACCCCGCCGTATCCCGCCGTCACGCTCGCCGGTGTACCATGGTTGCCCGGCGGTGCGCGGCTCCAGGTCGCCGCCATCGCTCAACGCTACTGAGAGACGCATGCCGAGAAACGACCAGCCGCCCAGCCCCAGGACCATCTCGGGCTTCCTCTACATCGTGGTGCTCGTCATCGCCGTCGCCCTCGCCTACGTCGCCGTGCGCGCGCTCTTCGCCTGACGCCGGCCCACAAGAAAGGACACCCCATGGAGAAGCAGGTCTTCGCGTCCCCCGACGGCGCACCGGCCGTCGGGCCGTATTCGCCCGCCGTCGGCGCCGGCGACTTCGTCTTCGTCTCCGGCCAGATCCCGCTCGACCCCGACGGCAAGATCGTCGGCTACACGCCCAAAGATCAGGCGCGCAAGGCGCTCGAGAACCTGCGCGCCACGCTCGAGGCCGCCGGCCTCACGCTCGGCCACGTGATCAAGACGACCATCTTCCTCAAGGACATGGACGAGTTCGCCGCCGTCAACGAGATCTACGGTGAGTTCTTCGAGGAGCCGTATCCGGCGCGCTCCACCGTCGAGGTGGCGCGCCTCCCCAAGGAGCTCCACGTCGAGATCGAGGCGGTCGCGTACCGTGGGTGACGCACGCCGGATCCGCGCGCGCCGTCGCGCGCCGCTCGCCTTGCTCGGCATCCTCGCGGCCGCGCTCTTGGCGGCAGCGCTGGCCGGGTGCGGCTCCGCTTCGTCCGGCGCCTCCTCCGACCCGCTCGTCGGGTACTGGGTCGGCGGTGGCCAGGGCTCGCAGATGACCCTGGTCCAGATCCTCAAGGACGGCGACACCTACAAGGTGCTCGCCAACCCGGACGCGCCGGCGGGCGACGCCGTGAAGGACGGCGACAGCCTCGTCGTCGACACGCACGCCGTGAAGATGAAGTTCACGCCTCAGCCCAACGACCAGCTGCAGCTCGAGTTCTCGGGAGAGATGTTCAAGACCGCCGGTCACGACGACGCTCAAGCGCACCGACGAGACGGGCTACGCCGACGCCGCGGCCGCCTACGGCCTGGTCGCCATCCGGCGCGGGCTGGGGATGTGGAAGGGCGGCGGAGGCAAGACGTACCCGCCGCCCAACGAAGTGACGCAATCGGGCATGCTGTCCAAGATGATCCGCTGGCCGACCAACATGTTCAGTGGTCAGCCCATGCAGCCCGGCCAGAGCAAGGGTGACTACACGTACACCAGGCTGGCCGGGGGCAAGAAGTACTCGCTCGTCGTGTACCTCTCCGACGGCAGTACCATCGGCAAGTGACCGCGTGCGGCGCGGCCGGGGACGCTCCTCAGCCGCGCCGCTGCCGGTCGATCTCCCGCTGGATCTCTTCCTCGCTGATGGCGCGGTGGCCGCGGCCGTAGGCGTCCCAGGCGTTGAAGGCGAGACCGATGCCCCATCCCGCAAGTACCCATCCCGGCCAGAAGTACCCTGCGCCGTTCCAGTACCAGATGACCACCAGGAAGATGTTGACGATGCAGTAGGCGATGACGTGGTTCCAGAACTCGCGCTTGCGCTTGATCGCCTTGACCGCCTGTTGCCGCAGTTCCTCTTCGGTCGCCATCGCGCCGCCCTCCCCGTGTCGTCTTCTCACAGCCGCCGCACCATCCCGGATTCTGCACCGGGCGGCGTCCGCGCGCCAGAGGGGCGCCGGGCCGGCACGGCCCCGCCGGCGCCCTTCGTGGCACGCCACACATCCCGCCCGCGGCGAGCGGTGTGAGAGAATCGCGGCGACGACAGACGGATCGCCGGCATCCGCCGGCAGGTCCGTGACGCGGCGGCCGCGGAGGGCACACCGATGATCGAGCGCTACACGCTCCCTGAGATGGGCGCGATCTGGACCGACGAGGCCAGGATGCAGGCCTGGCTCGACGTGGAGATCGCCGCCGTGAAGGCCTGGAACAAGCTCGGCAAGGTCCCGGACGACGCCGTCGCCGAGATCGAGGCCAAGGCCGCGTTCGACGTGGCTCGCGTCAACGAGATCGAGGCGACGACCAATCACGACGTCATCGCCTTCCTCACCAACGTCGCCGAGTACGTCGGCGACGCCAGCAAGTACGTGCACTACGGGATGACCAGCAGTGACATGCTGGACACCGCGCTGGCGCTGCAGATCAAGCGCGCCGGCCTGCTCCTCGAGCGCGACCTCCTCGCGCTGGGCGAGGTGCTGCAGCGGCGCGCGTTCGAGTTCCGCGACACCGTGGAGGTCGGGCGCACGCACGGCATCCACGCCGAGCCCATCACCTTCGGCATGAAGCTCGGCATCTGGGCCTTCGAGGTCAGTCGCCACCTCAAGCGGATGCGCATCGTCACCGTGAACGCCTCGGTCGGCAAGATCAGTGGCGCCGTCGGCGCCTACAACAACATCGACCCCCGCGTCGAGGACCTGGTGTGCGAGGAGCTCGGCATCGGCCGGGAGCCGATCAGCAACCAGGTGGTCCAGCGCGACCGGCACGCCGCGTTCCTCAGCGCCATCGCCATCATCGGTTCGAGCATCGAGAAGTTCGCCACGGAGGTCCGCCACCTGCAGCGCACGGAGGTCCGAGAGGCCGAGGAGGCGTTCGGCAAGGGCCAGAAGGGCTCCTCGGCCATGCCCCACAAGCGCAACCCGATCCTCAGCGAGCGCATGGCGGGCTGCGCGCGCGTCTTGCGTGGGAATGCCCTGGTCGGCATGGAGAACGTGGCCCTGTGGCACGAGCGCGACATCAGCCACAGCTCGGCCGAGCGCATCGTCCTCCCCGACAGCACCATCCTGCTCGACTACATGCTGCAGAAGTTCACGAAGCTCATCGACAACCTCGTCGTGGACGAGGCGCGCATGCTGGCGAACCTGGGCCAGAGCTACCGCCTCGTCTTCAGCGGGGCGGTCCTGCTGGCCCTCGTCGACAAGGGCATGCTGCGCGAGGACGCCTACCGCGTCGTGCAGGACGCGGCGATGCAGGCGTGGCGGGACGGCATCGACTTCGGCGACCTCATCAAGGCGAGCGACGAGGCCATGGCCGTGATGTCACCCACGGAGATCGACGCGGCCATGGACCCGGATCAGTACCGGGCCGGGCGCGACGTGATCTTCGCCCGGCTGGAGAAGCTCGAGTTCTAGTCATGGCCTGGCTCGCCTGAGCCGATAGACTTGGCGAAGCTGCCGCGCGGCCGAGTGCGCGGCGGACGACACTGGCGTCCCGAGGGGGAACCATGGCCGAGTGCCCGAGCTGCAAGGCTCCGCTCAAAGACGGTGACTGGACCTGCGGCACGTGCGGCGCGCCGGTCGCGGGCGCCGGCATGACCGCCGACCCGAACGCGGGCGACTACCACGAGACCTACGGCGGCGGTGGAACTCCCGCCGCCTACGGTTCCGGACCCGCATGGGACGCCGCCCCGTCCACGGCGGCCGCGGCCGCCGAGCCTTCGAGCGCCGCCTCCTCCGGCCTGCTGAGGCTGGTCCTCATCATCGGCGTGATCGCCATCCTCGCCATCGTGCTGGTGTGGTTCTTCGTGCTCCGGGGGCCGACGACGAGCGGAGAGGAGTTCCTCGGCACCTGGACGGCATCGACCCAGACCGGCATCGCCACGGCCACGATCGCGAAGACGGAGGACGCCTTCACCGTCACGCTCAGCGGCTCGCAGCAGAGCCAGAAGGTGAGCATACCGGCGCACCTCGACGGCAAGGATCTGGTGATCACGCTGGATGACTTCTCGCAGATGGGCGGAGAGGCGAGCGCCGGCCAGCTCAAGACGGCGCTCAAAGCGCTCGCCGGCGACTTCAAGATGATCATCAGCAGCGTCGATGCCACGCACCTGAGCCTGCAGATCGTAGGCAAGTCGCCTTCGGGCGAGGACTACGACGAGACAATCCCGCTGGCGAAGGACGCGACCGGGACGACGTGAACGGCCGTCGTAGTCAGGCTATCGAGCGGGGCACCGGAGGGGCACCGCTCCGCGCGCCCAGCCGCATCCGGTCCGCGACGAGGGGCGACGCTCCGGAGATCGTCGACCTTCTGAGCGCCTGCGACGTCGCAGAAGTGGGCGAACCGGACAGCACGCTCGAGGACCTCGAGAACGACTGGTCTCTGGAAGGCTTCGACCTCGGGACCGACGCCTGGGTCGCCGAAGGTCCGAGCGGCCTGGTCGGGTACGCCTACGCCGGCGACCAGTTCCGCACCGGCGAGCTCGAGGCCGACCTCTGGGTGCACCCGGACCACCACGAGCCCGAGCTCGGCGGACGGTTGCTCGGGCTCGCCGAGCGGCGAGCGGCGCAGGTGGCGCTGGAGCGCGGCTATCCGGACCCCGTCCTTGACGTCTTCTGTATGGCCGCGAATCGGGGCAAGCGGGACCTGCTGCGCCGGCACGGCTACGAGCTGAAGCGCACGGTCTACCGCATGACCGCGGACCTGACCGATGGGACGCCCGCGGTCTCGACGCCCGAGGGCCTCGAGATCCGGCCCTTCCGGCTCGAGGCCGACGCGCGGACCATGCACGACACCATGACGGAGGCCTTCGAGGACCACTTCCGCAGGAGCGACGAGCCCTTCGAGGCCTGGAAGACCCGACTGCTGGGGCACGCGAGCTTCGATCCGGACCTCTGGTGGCTCGCCTGGGACGGCGACGAAGCGGCCGGGGGACTCATCGCCTACGACCACGGTGACCTCGGCTGGATCCAGGGGCTCGGAGTGCGCCGTCCGTGGCGCCGCCGTGGCCTCGGCGCCGCGCTGCTGGCGCAAGCACTTGCGGCCTTCGCGGCACGCGGACAGCTTCGCGTCGACCTGGGTGTGGACGCCCAGGGCGAGACGAGGCCCCTGCGACTGTACGAACGCGCCGGCATGCAGGCCAGCTCCGCCTACGAGTTGTACGCCAGGCGGCTGGGCGACTGACGGATCGGCCGGTCGCCGGCGAAGCGCTCCGATCGACTACGGTTGTCGCCCGAGCCGCCGGGGAATCACGAGCCCATCCGACGCCCCACGAAAGGAGCCCGCATGGGACGCTTGATCCTGGCCCTGGCGCTGGCAGTGCTGCTTGCGACCGTGGTCGTCGCCTGCGGCGGTTCGACATCCGACGCGAGCAGCACGGCGCCTGCGCCGGTCGCGACGGAAGCGACGCCGGCCGATGCAACGACGCCCGCGGAGACGAGCACTCCGGCAGGGCCCTCCTCCGGCGAGGTCGCGTCCCTCTTCGCCGACAACTGCGCCGGCTGTCACGGCGCGGACGGCGGAGGCGGGAGCGCGCCGTCGCTCACCGGCGAGGACGACGTCGACCGGGTCAAGGCCCAGATCGAGAGTGGCGGCGACGGGATGCCGGCCTTCTCCGGGCAGCTGCCCCCCGGCCAGATCGACGCTCTGGCGCAGTACGTGGCAGGCGGCCTGCAGTAGGCCCTGCGATATCATGCGGGCGATGACCTCAGCCCGCGCCAGCACTCCCCGCAGCATCCGTCCCGCCGGGCCCGGCCTCGATGCGCGTGTGCGCGTGCCGGGCTCCAAGAGCGTGACCAATCGCGCGCTGCTGCTGGCCGGCCTCGCGACCGGCCGGTCGGTACTGCGCGGCGCCCTGGACGCGGACGACGCGAACGCGTTCGCCGGTGGCCTGCGAAGCTTGGGCATCACCGTCGACCGGCAGGGTGACGACGTGGCCGTCGACGGCGCCGGGGGGCCGTTCCCGGCAGCACAGGCCGACGTCTTCTGCGCCGAGGCGGGGACTGCGGCCCGCTTCCTCCTTGCCGCCGCCGCGGCCGGGGAGGGCGAGTACCGGTTCGACGCGGCGGCGCAGCTGCGGCGCCGGCCGCTCGGCCTCCTGCTCCAGGCTCTGCGCGCGCAGGGCGCGCGCATGGAGCCCGACGGCGCCGCCGGCCTGCCGCTGACGCTGCTCGCTCGCGGCCTCGCCGGGGGGAGCCTGCGACTGCCCGGCGACACCTCGAGCCAGTTCATCTCGGCGCTGCTCCTGGCGGCGCCGCTGGGCCGCGGACCGCTGGACCTGCGCGTCGACGGCCTGGTGAGCCGGCCCTACGTGGCGATGACCCTGCGCATGATGGAGCAGTTCGGCGTCGCGGCACAGACGGCCGCGGACGATCACTACGTGGTGACGCCCGGGACGTACGCCGGCCGCGACTACGACGTCGAGCCGGATGCCTCCACGGCGTCCTACTTCTTCGCCGCCGCGGCCGGCGGCGGGGCCGTCCAGGTCCTCGGACTGCACCGGACGGACGCCCTGCAGGGCGACGTCGCGTTCCTGGACGTGCTCGAGTGCATGGGCTGCATCGTGGACGACGAGCCCGCGGGCGTGCGAGTGGCCGGCCCGGCTGCGCTGGCCGGCCTCACCGTCGACATGGCCGACATCTCCGACACCTTCATGACGCTCGCCGCCATCGCGCCGCTGGCGACCTCCCCCGTGACCATCACCGGGATCGGCAACGTCCGCCTCAAGGAGTCGGACCGCATCGCCGCGATGGAGGTGAACCTGCGCCGGGCCGGCGTCAAGACCGAGTCCGGCGCCGACTGGCTGCGCGTGTTCCCCTGCACCGCGCACGGGGCCGTGATCGACCCGCACGGCGACCACCGCATCGCGATGTCGTTCGCCGTCCTGGGGCTTCGCGTCCCGGGCATCGTGATCGAGGACCCGGGCTGCGTCGCCAAGACCTGCCCCACCTTCTTCGATCTCTGGACCGCTCTGGAACAGGGAACCGGCTGAGCGGGGCAAAGTAGTAGAGTCGAACCACTGACCGCAGGCCAGCGTCACCCGGCTGGGGAGGACGAGCATGGACGACGAGACCACCGGCAGATTGCCGGACGATGACACCGAGCTGACCCGGGTGACCCCGCCCGACGACGCGACGCGCGTGATGCCGGCGGCGGGCGAGGGTCAGACGCAGGTCATGCCCGGCGCCGACACCGGCGCGACGCGCGTGATGCCGGCGCAGGGCGCCGGCGGGCCACCGCCGCCCAGCCAGCCGACGCTTCTCATGACCCACGGCCGCAGCTCGGACGACGGGGGCGGCGTGCCCTGGTGGGTCTGGCTCCTCGTCGTGCTCGCGATCGTCGCCGCCGCGGTGGCGCTCTGGTACTTCTACCTGCGGCCGCAGGACACCAAGACGTCGGCCGGCGACGTCTTCATCGGCACCTGGGCGCCGGAGGCCGGCACCGGCGGCGGCCTGGTCATCAAAGCAGTCGGGCGACCAGTTCAAGATCATCCAGTACGACCCGCAGCTGCAGCAGGCCGGGTCGACGAACGCCGACCTCGTCGGCGACGCGCTCGAGGTGTCGGTCAAGGCGTCCGCGCTCGGGCTCGCCGGCGTCACCGGGACCGTCAAGGGCACGCTCACGCACGACAGCGGGAACGACACGCTGACACTGCAGTTCTCCTCGGGCAGCCTGCAGCAGGACCCGGTCGGCTTCGTGCGCGTCGACGTCCTCCTGCCGGCGAGCCCGAGCCCCTCGCCGTCCCCGACCGCGTCCCCGTCGCCGACGCTTTCTCCGTCGCCGACCACGACCGCCAGCCCCAGCCCGTCGGGCTCCCCGACTGCGGACCAGCAGGTGCAGGCCAGCATCGCCAAGCTGCAGGTGGGCATCGTGGCCTGGGCGGCGGACAACAACAACCTGTACCCGCCGCCGCAGGACGTCGTCGAGGGCGGCGGCATCTCCCAGTACGTCACTCCCTGGCCGGTCAACGCGTTCACCGGCCAGCCCATGGCGCCGGGCACCGCGCCGGGCAGCTACGTGTACGAGCAGCTGAGCGGCGGCCAGGCGTACAAGCTCACCGGCTACCTCAGCAACGGACTCACCTACTCGGTGCCGTGACGCATCGGGCCGCCCGCCGGAGCTGAGGCGGCCCGGGGCACACGAGAGCTGATCTGCGGGCCGCCCGCCACCCGGCGGGCGGCCCGCTCGCTGCGGCTGTAGAATCGGCGGCGCGTGAGACGCCGCGACGGCGATGACGACGGATCCTCGCCGGCGCGCCGTCTAATCTCTCAGCAGGCCCACAGCCGACGGCGAGGGCCAGGATGCGAGCCCGTGACCTACGACCCGGCAGAGCGAGAGATCGACGAGCAGACCGTCTGCGCCGCCCGGCGAGGCGACGGTGAGGCGTTCGTGCGCATGCTCAAGCACTACGACAGCCGCCTGCGCGCCCTCGCGTTCCGCATGCTCCGCGATCCCGTCCTCATGGACGACGCGCTCCAGGACGCCTCCATCAAGGCGTACCAGGCGCTGCACGGCTTCCGCGGGGACAGCGAGGTGGGCACGTGGCTCTACCGCATCACCTACACCACGTGCCTCGACTACCTGCGGCGGGAGCGCCGCTTCCAGCTGCTCACCAACGAAGACGCGCTTGCGGACACCGCCTGCGACGACGATCCCTGCGATATCGTCACCCGCTGGGCGGAGCTCGAGGACGCGCTCGACCGGCTCCCGGTGGAGCAGCGCGTCCTCATCGTCCTCGTGCACCAGTACGGCTACGACTACCGCACCGCGGCGGAGGTCGTAGGCGTGCCTGAGGGGACGGTCTCGTCGCGCCTCGCCGCCGCCAGGGCCCGGCTGCGCACGCTCCTGCGCGAGCCGGCCTACGTCAGGGAGCAGACGTCGTGAGCGGTCGCCGCGACACCACCGGCGCGCGGGAGCGGCCCGGGCACTCCGTTCTCCCGCTGGGAAGACGACCTCGGGCGCGAGCTGCGCGAGTCGCCAATCCCGTCGCACGCGCCGGACCACTTCGAGCGCGTGCGCGAACGCATGCGCAGGCTCGCCGGCCCGGACGGGCGCCCGCCGGGGCCGCGCTCGCGCGCCCGGGCGCCGCATGTGCCTGCGGCGCCGCCGTCGCGCCGTCGCGGCATCCGCTTCGTCGCGGTGGCCGCCGTCGCCGCAGCCATCGTGACCGCCGTGGCGGTCACCTGGGCCGGCGTGCCCGGCATCCGCCAGTCCACGCCTCCGCCGGCCACGGCCGACACCGTCCTCGCGCGCGTCCAGCACGCGCTCGCCAGCCTGAACAGCATCAGCGGCGACGTCGTCGAGTACGGCTCGGCGCGCGGCCGCCCGTACTCCCACCGCGTCGGGTCGTTCACCTTCACGTCGCGCGGCGACTACCGCATCGTCCAGACCGGCGAGAACGTCGCCTACACCTACGATGCGGTCAAGCGCGTCGCGCGTCGCTACGTCTTCCGCGACGGCAAAGCGCTGTATTCGGACGTCGCCCGCGACCTGCCGGACCCGGGGCCGTTCTTCAGCCCCTGGATGGGCGCCTCGCAGGTGCTCGACAGGAGCGTCGCCGCCTATGCTCGAGCCGTGATCGCCGAGCTCGACCCCGACGTGCCCGTCACCCCGGTGACCTGGGAGGGCCGCACGGCCTGGTCCATCACCGTGCCCGAGCCGCTCACGGGCGGCGGCAGCGACGGCACCGCCCGCATCGTCGTGGACGCGCAGTCGGGCTACCCGCTCGCGGTGGAGCACTGGTCCAGCGACGGCGACGTGAGCGGCACCCGCATCGAGAACGTCCACATCGGCGGCGACGTGCCGCGCAGCCGGTTCACGCTCGCCGTGGACGTCCAGGACAAGCTGCTGCCGATGAGCCAGCGCTTCCGCCGCCTGACCCTGCGACAGGCGGCCTCCCTGGGTGACCGAGCGACCACGACCTTCACCCCCTACGCCGCCACGTGGATGCCGCACGGCTACCGCCTCACCGGCGTCACCGGAGCCGTCAACGGCGCCTATCTCGGCGCGTATCGTCCCGTCCACACCGGCGAGGTCGGCTCGCTGACCGTCGTCCTCACCTACCGCCGCGGGTTCGACCGGGTCTGTGTCGTCAGCCGCTGGCGCGCCGACAACCCGCCCGGCTCGGACGATCCGTTCGACGAGGACTCCGTGGCGCTCAGCGAATCCACCCATGTCCGGCTCACGACGGGCAGCCTGCGCGGCGAGACCGCGAGCCTGGTGATCGGCCTGCCCGACTGGCCGCACCTCTACGTCAGCACGGGCAAGGATCGCCGGGTCTCGGTGAGCGTCGCCGGCGATCTCACGAGGAGCGAGCTGGCGCGCATCGCCGGCTCCCTGGATCCCATAGGAGACTGAGCCATGCGCGCCATCCGCGTCCACGAGTTCGGCGACCCCGACGTCCTCCTGCTGGAAGAAGTGCCGCAGCCGGAGCCGGTCGAGGGTGAGGTGCTCGTCCGCATGCAGGCCGCGGGAGTCAATCCGGCGGAGACGTACGTCAGGGCGGGCGCCTACACCGAACTGCCCGCGCTCCCCTATACCCCCGGCTCCGACGGCGCCGGCGTGCGCGTCGACACCGGAGAGCGCGTCTACGTGACGGGTTCGCTCAGCGGCACCTACGCCGAGTACGCCCTGTGTCGCGAGGAGGACGTCCGTCCCCTGCCGGACGCCCTCTCGTACGCGCAGGGCGCGGCTCTGGGCGTCCCGTACGCGACCGCCTACCGCGCGCTGTTCCAGCGCGCCGCCGCCACCGCCGGGGAGCGCGCGCTCATCCACGGCGCGTCCGGCGGCGTCGGCCTGCCGACGGTGCAGCTGGCGCTGGCCGCGGGTCTCGAAGTCACCGGTACGGCGGGCAGCGAGGCGGGCAGCGAGCTGGTCGCTGCGCAGGGCGACGTGCGCGTGCTCGATCACCGCGACCCGGCTCATCTGGAGGCCGCCGTCGCGCTGGCAGGCGGCCGCGGGTTCGACCTCATCGTCGAGTTCCTCGCCAACGCCAACCTCGGCGCCGACCTCAAGGCGCTCGCGCCACGCGGGCGCGTGGTGGTGGTCGGCAGTCGCGGGCCGGTGGAGGTCGACGCCCGCGACCTCATGAACGCCGAGGGCGCGATCCTGGGGATGCGGCTGCCCAACGCGCGGCCGGACGAAGTGGAGGCCGCGCGCGCCGCGGTGGACGCCGGACTGAAGAGCGGCGTGCTCAAGCCCGTCGTGGGCCGCGAGCTCCCGCTCGCGGAGGCCCCACGGGCCCACCGCCTGATCATGGAACGGCCGGCGCTCGGCCGGCTCGTGCTCGTCCCCTAGCCTCCGCCGTCCGGGTCGTGGTCAGCGGCTCTCCGGCCCCGGCACGGCCACCCGCTCGATGCTTGCCAGCCAGGCTTTGCGCGCGCTGCCGAGGTTCGTCGCCATCTCCGCCGCTTCGATCCCGGTCACGCGGAAGGGCGGCGCGTCGAAGGCCTCGCGCAGCTCGGCCTGCGTCACCCGCCGCGGACCGCCGTCTCCGAGCTCGAGCTCGCTGAAGCAGAGGACGAACACGCGAGCCCGGAGGGCGGTCGCGGCGGCGAGCGAAGCCACGTACCGCGACCGCTCGTCGTCGTCGAAGGTGTGGAAGAGCCCGGAGTCGACGACCGTCCCGAAGCGCCGCCCGAGCTCTCCGAGGGCGAGAGCGTCGTGCACCAGGAACTCGGCCGTCAGGCCGCGCGCCGCCGCCTTGGCGCGCGCGACCGCGATCGCCGTCTCCACCGCGTCCACGCCGACCGCCTCGAAGCCGCGGGCGGCAAAGAACAGTGCGTTCTCCCCGGTGCCGCAGCCCGCATCCAGCACCGGCCCCGTCACCAGTCCGGCGTCGGCGACGCACTCGAACGCCGGCTGTGCTCTGCCGATGTCCCAGGGCGGCGTTCCCTTGTATGCCTCCTCGAACCTGCTCGCGCTCATCCTGCTCACCTCCCGGGCGAGTCGTCGTCGCACTCTTTGTTCCACCGGGCAAACCCGGCCGCTGCCGCGCCGTCGACGCATTTGCTAGCATCGGCTCAACCTCCAAGGAGCCCGACATGACCGACTACCGCTCCCGCAGCATGTGGCTCGACGGCGTCCCCGGCGAGCTCGATCCGCGTCCTTCGCTCCCCGGTCCCACCGAGGTCGACGTCGCCATCGTCGGCGCCGGCTACACGGGCCTGTGGACCGCCTACTACCTCAAGAAGGCGGACCCGCACCTGCGGATCGCCGTGCTGGAGCGTGAGATCGCCGGATTCGGCGCCTCGGGGCGTAACGGCGGCTGGTGCCACACCACCTTCCCCGGCTCCCGGGAGGCCGCCGCGAAGGCGCACGGCCGGCCGGCGGTCGTCGACCAGCAGCGAGCCCTGCACCGCACGGTGTACGAAGTCGCGCGCGTCGTCGACGAAGAGGGCATCGACGCGCGCTTCCATCTCGGCGGCCAGCTCGACCTGGCGCTCACGCCGGTGCAGTTGTTGCGGCTGCGCGAAGCGGTCGAGTACGAGCGCTCCTGGGGCTTCGGCGAGGAGGACTACTGCGTGCTCGGCGCCGCGGACATGCGCGAGCGCATCAAGGTGGCCGGGTGCCTCGGCGCCGGCTACACGCCTCACGGCGCCGCCGTGGACCCGGCCCGACTCGCGCGCGGGCTCGCGGACGTCGTCGAGAGCCTGGGGGTGCCCATCTACGAGCGCACCCCCGTCACCCGCCTCGAGCCGCACGTGGCCACCACGGTGTTCGGCGACGTGCGCGCCGACGTCGTCGTGCGCGCCACGGAGGCGTTCACCCCCGAGCTGCCCGGCTACGAGCGCACGCTCGTCCCCATCTACTCGCTGATGATCGGCACCGAGCCGCTGCCCGACTCCTTCTGGAACGAGGTCGGGTGGACGGGCCAGGAGGTCTTCGGCGACTTCCGCTTCCTCATCTTCTACGCGATGCACACCGACGACGGCCGCATCGCCATCGGCGGACGCGGCGCGCCGTACCACTTCGGGTCGCGCCTGAGCGAGCGGTTCGAGCGCGACCTCGGCGTCCGCGATCACCTGCGCGCGTTGCTGGGAGAGCTCTTCCCCACCATCGGCGACGCGAAGGTCACGCACCACTGGGGAGGGGCGATCGCGGCCCCCCGCGACTGGTACACCTCGGTCGGTCTCGACCGGGATTCCGGCATGGCCTGGGCGGGCGCCTACGTCGGCGACGGGGTGTCCACGACGAACCTCGCCGGGCGCACGCTGCGGGACCTCATCCTGGGGCAGGAGACCGAGCTGACGTGCCTGCCGTGGGTCAACCACCGCTCCAAGCAGTGGGAGCCCGAGCCACTGCGCTGGGTCGGCGTGAACGCGGCCCTCAAGGCCATGGGGAGCGCCGACGACGTGGAGCTGCGGACGGGTCGCCCGAGCAAGCGGGCGACCTACGTCAAGAAGCTGATCGGCGCCTGAGCCTGCGGCCGGGCGCCACCCGGATCACTCGAGGAAGTCCGCCGGCGCGCTCGTGTCCTCGGGCACCGGCGTGTACGCCGGCGCCGGGACCAGCGCCGGCACGGCGCTCGCGCTCGGCGACGGACTCGGACTGGGGCTCGGCGACGGACTGGGGCTCGGAGCAGGCGGCGGCTTCGGCAGCCTGAAGCAGGCCGGCGCATGCGCGATGCAGTAGCGGATGAGCCGGCGCGAGTTCTCCGCCGTGAGGTGTGCGCCGTCGTAGAACCCGTCCGGAGAGCCCCCGAAGGTGCTGATGTGCAGACAGTCGAGCACCTTGAAGTCCAGGTGCTTCGACAGCTTTGAGAGGTAGTTGCGCAGCCACCTTTCCTTGACGCCCCAGCCCACCGAGAGGAACGCCCTCAGCGCGCGGGGCTGGTAGGGCATGATGACGATCAGCGGCTTGATGTGGTTCTTGTTGAGCAGGCGGATGGTCTGTACGAAGTAGGCCATCGCGCGGGTGTTGTGCGGACGCCTGCCGTTGCCCGCCTTGGCGAGCATGTCGGCGTCGAGGTAGCCGTCGAGAGCCCGCTGCAGCGTCTGCCCCGCCTGGCGCTTGGTGTCGTAGCCGTTCCACCACAGCATGCCGTCGTACCCGAAGCGACGCCCTGAGAGGATGTTGCGCTTGTGCTGCTTCATCGCCCAGCCCATCTTGGCGTCGACGAGTGCCTTCGGGAACGCCTGAGAGAACCGCTCGTCGACGATGAGGCCCGGGCTCATCGGCACGTCCGCGAGTGTGGTCGCCTGCAGGCACCAGATGACCGCCGGGGGCTTGTCGGGATGGCTGTCGATCACCCAGTCGGTGACCGCCCAGGCGTCCTCGGGCCGGCCGTTGTGGAAGCCGAAATTGAACGCCGTGAGGCCCGTCTTCTGCTTGATGGTGGCCGGGTCCATGCGCAGGCTGCGCGAGCCGCCGAAGACGAGCACGCGCGGCACGCGCGGCATCTCCTCGTAGACATCGGCCTTGAAACTGCGGTCGACGCCGCGGCTGATGTAGGCCTTGAGCTGCCACGTGGGGGTGGCGTCCCCGCCGAGAGCGATCGGGATGGAGACGGCGAGCAGGCACGCGACGCCGAGCGCCACGAGCACGAGCTTCACGCGCCAGCCACTCCCTGAGACTCCCACGACAACGACCCCTTTCGTCTCGCTAGGGTAGCAAGAGCCGACAGGGGCCACAAATCACGGCGCGCTGTACGTACCCCCGTCGGAGAGGTTCACCGCAAGGGTGTACGTCGTGCCGGAACCGGGCGTGTAGACGTAGTCGCCCGCGGCCGTGCCGGGCTTCATCGGGGCGTCGGTGAACGGGTTGGTCGGCCAGGGGTTCACGAAGCCGCCGAGCGAAGCCTGAGAAGCGTCCTGCGGCGCAGCGCCGCTGGTGGCGATGTACGCCTGGATGCCCGTCTGGATCGACATGAGCTGTGCCTTGACGACCCCGTCCTTGGCCACGTCGATCTTGCCGGTCGTGTTCTCCACCGCCTGGTCCTGCAGCCCGCACCCGGCCAGCGTCGCGGCCAGGCCGAGCGCCAGCAGCGCGAGGAGCGCCACGGTCTTGATCTGCTTCATCTCGCGTGCCTCCAGAGTCGATGCCACCTCTATCGGCACCCTTCGACGCGCCCTCAAGCGCTCCTCGGCGGTTCAAGTCGGCGGCGAGATGGGCGATACTTGAGTCATGAAGCGCACCCGCCGTCTCGAGCCACCCCGTCTGCGGCGCCGTGACTGGGTCGGCGACGCCGTCCTGATCATGGTGGCCGGCACCGTGCTCGTCGCCGGGGTCTTCCTGCCCTGGGTCAACGAAGACTCGCCGGGCTGGGTCAACTTCAGCATCCGCGGCGCTAAGGGGATCAACGGCGTGCTGCAGACGCGCTGGGGGTGGCCGGCGCTCGGTCTTGCCGTCGCGGTCGTGGTGGTGGGCGCCGTCATGGCGTCCACGCGCCCGCGACGCGTCTCCATCTACCTCGGCGCCCTCGTGGCGGCGCTCGGCGTCGCCGTGTTCGGCGTCGCGCAGGACGCAGCAGCCCACATCGGGTACAACGACCCTGGCGTCGGCATGTACCTCACGACGCTGGTCGGCGTGCTGCTCGTGCCCATCGGGGTCGCTGCGGCGCTGGTGGCGTGGTTCCTCGTGCGCGCCGAGAAGCGGGCGTCCGAAGACCCGCCCGCCCCCTCGACGCCGCCCGTCACAGTCCAGCCAGCTCCCGAAAGCGCTCCACCGAGCTGATCGGCACGCCGAGGAGCTCGGCGATGCGGAACTTGGCCATCATCGCGTTCGGCTCGCCCGGGTGCAGGTTGGAGTGGTCGAGGATCCGCCCCAGGCCCTTCTCGCCGCGGATCTGCTCCATCGCGTAGCTGTCGCTGAGGTCGCGGACCGTGCAGCCGAGCCTCTCGGCCACGTACCGCTTCGCCTCTTCCAGGCGCATCCCGCGGGCCATCTGCATGCGCGCGACCAGGTCTCCGGCCGTGCGCATCCCGCCCATGCCCGCGGCGAGCGCGTGGGTGACGTCCATGCCTCTGGAGTCACCCGAGCCCACCTACAACCCGTCGCACCTCAGGATGTCGACGTGCGCCTTGGCCGCCCGGGACGCCGCGTCTTCGGGCGGGTACCCGTTCACCGGCACGCCGCCGACACCCTCGCCCACGTTGGGGTGCACGGGGATGCGGGCGACGTCCATGCACGGCTTGGTCACGGTGATCGCGTAGGCGGCGTTCCAGGCGCAGCTCTTGCCGGTGCGGATGTTCACCGCCGGCCCGAAGATCGTGGCGCCGGCGCCCTGGCAGACCTCCAACTGCTCCTTCGGCCACAGCCCGGCGAGCCGCCGGCCCTCCCATTCGAGCTCGCCGTGGACGCCGATCACGAACTCGCCGGCCATGCCGACCTCGATCCCGGCGTCGGGGTACTTCGCGCGCAAGTGCTTCACCGCGCGCAGCGTGCTGAAGAAGTCGGCGTCGCCGGCGCCGCCGGTGGTGTCGAAGTCCATGCCGTCGGCGCCGGCGTCCAGCATGCCCTCGCCCACGTAGATGAAGTCCTTGGTGGCGTGGTCCATGGCCTCGTCGATCGCCGCGCGGGCGCCGGCGATGTCGCCGCGCGGCAGCAGCTCGAACCAGTTGTCCGCCGGGCCGTCGGGCTTGCTGTAGAAGGCCAGGTTGGGCTGCGCTCCGTACTGCACCGGCGCCGTCATCATCAACTGGCAGTTCTGCATCACCTGCTGCTGGAACGGCAGGATCGTCTTGATCGCCTTGTAGCTGTACTCGATGTGCCAGAGCTCGAGGATGTCCTGGCCCAGACGCTGCTCGCTCTCGAGCAGGTCGAGCAGGTCGGTGCCGGTCATCTTGCTGCCGCCGCCGTCACAGCTGAGGACCACCTGGTCGCCGATGTCGACGGCGGTGAAGGCGGCGCGCGAGGCGTAGATGTCGAGGAGGTGGTCGAGCTCCTCCTGGGCGAGCGGCGGGACCTTGGCCTTGTGCGCCGCCGCCCGCGTCGCGTCCTCGAGGTCGGCGCGCAGCTCGCTGCGCGTCAGCTCGACCATGTAGCCGTCCCCCATGCGGGTCGGGATCTTGGCTTCCACCGGCAACTCCTCACCTCGAAGGTCGTGCGCCGGCCGCAGGCTCCGCGGCACTCGGGGCGAATCGTATCAGCAGCCGGCCGTGAGGCGGACGTCCGGGGCACGGTTGACCGCCTGCTGACCCGACGCCACACTTGGAGAAGACGAAGGGGCCCGAGAACACATGATCCGACGCACACTCATCATCGGCGCCGCGCTGCTCGCGGCCGTCCTCCTCGGCGCGGGCGCTGCCGCTCCGGCCCGCGCGTCCTCCCCAAACGCTCAGATGCGCGAGGCGCTCATGGCCGTCCGCGGTCTCATCGACCGCGCGGGCGCGGCCGCCTTCTTCACGTATCCGCTCGAGCCCAGAGTCCGCGCCGGCGACCTCGGCGGCTCCTGGTGGCCGGCGGACCCGTGGACCGGAGAGGACATGACCGCCGGCGCGGGACGGGGACACTTCCGCTACCGGGTCAGCGCCGACCGCCGGCACTACCGCCTGATCGGCTACCTCGACGGCGGGGCCGTCGTCCTGACGGGCGGCATGCCGAAGACGATCATGCTGGCCTACGACCACCGCAGCGAAGAGGGCATCAACCTGATCCGCCAGTACATCGAGGACTACGCCGCCGGCCACGCGGGCATCTACCCGCTCCCGTCCGAGGTCGACGACGACGGCGCCGTGGGCCTGGAGCCCCGGCACCGCTACTGGCCGAGCAATCCCTGGGACCACTTCAGCATGACGCAGCGCGCCGACCACGGCTCCTTCTCCTACGCGGTGGCGTCCGACCGGACGTCGTACACGCTGCGCCTCCACCGCGCCCTCAGGCACGACTACGTGCTCACCGGGGCGACCGTCATGAGCCCGTGGCAGCGACTGCTCAGCAGTCTCGACGACATGATCCTGCGCCGCAGCGGGATGATCTTCTCCGGCTACGCCACTGCGCTCACCGGCCCTTCGGAGCCCTGACCCTCATGGGAGGCACCCACATGACCCGACGCCTGCTGGCCGTCGTCCTTACGACCACCACCCTCGCCCTTCTCCTGGCCGCGGCGGCGCCACGTCCGGCGCAGGCCGTAAGCTTCGTGGACAAGCAGGTCCAGGCCGGCGGCCTGCTCATCCAGAACTACATCAACACCTACGGCATCAAGCACGGCTTCCTGTTCCCCGACCGGGCGGCAGTGAAGAAGGGCGGCGGGCTCGAGGACAAGACGCGCATCTGGCCGTCGAATCCGTGGACCGGCAAGCTCATGGCTCCCGGCACCTCGCGCGGCACGTACACGTACACCCCCCGCAACGGCGGCACCGCTTACACGCTGACCATGCACTTCTCCAGAGGCAAGTACTCCTTCAGTGGGGGCGCGCCGGCTTGGCTGGCCACCGAGCGCGACACGGCCTCCAGTCAGAACCTGCTCCTGCTGCAGCGCTACCTCGACGCGTACAGGAGCGCCAACGGCGACTATCCGGCGACCGGCGCCCTCACCCCGGAGTCCCTGCCGAGCCCGACCTACGTCTGGCCCAAGAACGCGTGGACCGGCGCACCCATGGCGGCGAGCGACGCGCTCGGCGACTTCTCGTACGTGAGACTGAGCTCCTCCGCCTTCACCCTGAGGGTCAAGCTGACGAGTGGATGGAGCGAGGCATTCCACGCCGCGTCGCTTCTCGGCCAGCTGACCGCCACGCCCGGCGGCTGAGCCGGAGCCGACGGGCCGGCGGAGGCGCTGCCTCCCGCGCCGGCCTGAAGACGGCGACGGGGCGGGCGGCCGTGAGGGCCACCCGCCCCGTTTCGCTTGGCGCAGGAAGCCGGCGGAAGCGAAGCTCAGCCGCCGGCCATGGTCGCGGGCGATCCGCGCGTGGCTCCGTCAGTCCGTCGCCCGCTCGCGGTCCGCCTTGTCGACGATGCTCCGCACCTGCTTGAGCACATCGTCCGGCAGCGGCTCCGGCTGGTGCGTCTCCAGGAGGCCGCGCGCCTTCTCCAGTGCGCGCTGGTACATGTCGCTGGAGCCGCGCGCCTCCCAGTCCTCGCGCACGCGGCGGTCGATGAGCTCCGGCTGCGACGTGTCGCGCATGTGGCGCATCGTCGCGTCCAGGCTGAGGAAGTCGCCGAACGAGCCGACGGAGGCGATGTCGTCCACCGCCAGAGACTCGTCGTCGACGCGCACGCCGCCGACGACGTGCTTGACCATGCGCGCGATCTCGTTGTCGATGACCAGCTGCGCGTAATCGAAAGTGACGCCCGACTCGATCATTCCCAGGCCGTAGATCAGGTTGGTCCCTGCCAACGCTGCCATGAGGGCCGTGAGGGTCTTCTCGTGACCGGTCTGCACGTCACTGAGCTTGCTGTCCCCCTACGCACCGGCGATGTAGCTCGGCAGGCGGTACTGCCTGGCGAGCTGCGCCGCGCCGGCGCTGATCAGCGCGCACTCCGGCGTGCCGACGGAGGCGGCGACGAGCCGCAGGTCCATGGCCGTCGTCGACGAGCCGTAGAGCTGCTTGCTGCCACGCACCGTCAGCTGCCCGAGGGTGATGCCGGCCAGCACCTCGGCGTTGTGGGTGACCAGCGTGCCGGCGAGCGTCACCGGGCTCGAGCCGCCGGCCATGGCCATGCTGAGCACGCAGCTCGGCAGGCCGACGCGCGCCGACTCGATGACGATCTCGCAGAAGTCCTTCACGAGCTTGAGCGGGCTGACGGGGCACGTGCCCATGACCATCATCGGGCGCTCGCGCACGGCGTCCTTGCTGCCTTGCACCGCGGCGAGCATGTCGACCGTGCGGTGGACGGCGTCGCCGTCCTGGGCGCCGCCGGAGATCGGCTTCGTCTGGTTGACGATGGCGGCCTCGTGGTTGTGCAGCGAGAACGACGCCGGCGGCTGGTCGCTGGAGACCACGGCCATCTCGAACACGTCCACCTCGTCCAGCGCGTCCACGAGCCGGGCGATCTCCCCGAGGTCCTTCTTCGTCGAGGCCCTCAGCTCGCCCGTGCGCGGGTCGATCACCTTGATACCCTCGCCGAAGTTGCTGAAGCCGACGCGCCCGGGCTCGAGGCAGATGTCGTTCTTCGGGTCGCGGCCGCAGAGCACCACGGTCGGCGGTGCGCTGGCGATGGCGTCCTCGACGATGTGCGGCGGGATGCGCACGATGTGCGACTCGCGGTCGACGACGCAGCCGCCGTCGCTGTAGATGTCGAGCGCCTCGTCGAGCTCCACCCACACGCCCGTGCGCTCGAGCACCTCGAGCGTCGAGAGATGGATGTCCTGGATCTCGTCCTCGGTGAAGACGTCTAACTTGAGACCGCCGCTCCGGCGACGGCCGGCGAACAGGTTGCGCTTCACGGCTTTGCTCCTGGTTGCCGTTGGATTCGGGCAGCGCTACGTAATCACAGGCCGCCCGCCGGACGCCACCGGACCGCCGTCGGGGGGGCCACCCCCGTCGGCGGCGCTTGCGCCCCAGGCACGTGGCGGGCAGGCTAGACGCATGTCTTCCCGCACCTGGACGCTCCTGCTCGTCGCCCTGCTGATCGCGGCGCTGACGTTCTTCGTTTCGCGCCGCCTCTTCGGCGTCGGCATCCTGCTGCTGCCGCTCTTCTTCCTGTGGGGCAGCGGATCGAAGAAGGAATGACCCTCCCGAGCGAGCGCACCAGCCGTGAGATCCGCTCGGGGCGGATCAACCGCCGGCCACCGAGCTTCGTCGTCACCCTGGTGGCGCTGGCCATCATCTTCGCCCTCGCGTGGACGTTCTTCCTGCGCTCGGGCCCGGCCGCGCCGACACCCAGGGTCGAGGGGATCAAAGGGACGTACACATGGGACCCCGGCACGGGTCGGGCGAGCGAGGATGGCGCGTTCAGCGCCGTCGCGAGCGGCAACGCGGGGGGCGAGGCGGCGACTCCCAGCGGCACGACCGCGAACGGCCGGCGGCCGGCGGCGTCGGCCTATGATGCGGCGACACGGATCGAGACGACCGTCGGCGACGGCCTCATCGGCTGGTACGGGATCTCGATCGGCGAATGGCCGCCCGTCTGGCGCGTCGCAACCCGCAGCCCGCTCGACTACCAGGGCCTCTCGGCCATCGTGCGCACGGCGGTCGAGGACCGCGACGACGCCGTGGGTATCAAACCGCTCAAGGACGGCGACCGCGCCGTGTGGCGAGCGGCGCTGACGCTGGGCGGACAACCGGTCGAGCTCGTCGTCGACCAGCAGACCGGCATCGTGACCTGGTACACCGATGGGCGCGCGATCTTCACGGCGAGCGTCGACTGGGCGTCCCCGCCACCCGCCGACAAGACGTACCCCATCGACACGGGGGGGCTGCCGTCGAGAACGGCGCGCGGCGACGTCACCTATGTCGGGTCGCCGGCGGCGGCGGGCCGCATGGCCGGCTACGACCCGCTCGTCTCCGAGCTGGCGCCGGATGGCTACTCACTCAGGGCCGTCGCCGCCTTCGACCCCGCGAACCGGGTGATGGTCTGGGTGCGCGGCGTAGCCGTCGGCCCCCCGGAGGTCGGGCCCGATGAACCCGGCATCGCGTTGCTCTACACACGGGGGCTCAGCAGCTTGACCGTCGAGCAGATCGGCCCTGCTGCGGCGCGGCGCTACTCGGACAGGCTCAGCAACGAGCTCGACGTGACGGCGCGCGACAAGCTCTCCTATGAGGAGACGACGCTTCAGTACGGGTCGCTGCAGGGCGCGACGGCCTCCACCTGGTACCAGGAGTCGGGGCCGGCGCTGTTCGTGAAGAGCGCGCGCCGGGCCGTGTTCATCACCGGCGCGCTCACCCGCCAGGAACTGATCGCGTTCGCCGAGGGACTGAAGCCCGTACCGGCCGACGCCGGCCGGTAGGGCCGAAGGCCGTCAGCCCTCGACGGCCTCGAACTCTTCCTTCTCCACGCCGCACTCGGGGCAGACCCAGTCGTCCGGCAGGTCCTCGAACGCCGTACCGGGCTCGATGCCGTTGTCCGGATCGCCGACCTCGGGGTCGTAGACATAGTCGCAGACGCTGCAGATGTACTTGGTCATCCTCGGCCTCCTCACGGGGCGAATGGTCGGGAGCGCCGACGGATCGGCGCGGGCTCCAGTCTAACGCGCCGGGCGGCTCTCTCACCGCCCGCGGAGAATGGTGCCACAAGCACTCCGATGCGAAACCCCGAGAGCGTGGATCGCGCTCGCGGTCGCCGGCGCGGAAGTCCATCTTCGGTCCGCGGACCTCCCGCGGCCGAGTCCCGAGGTCCCCCGGCCCGAGGAACGGCACGCCATCTGAAGAATGTGGTCGTCGTGGTCGTCCAAGCTCTCGAGACCATCCCCCCGGACGCGAAGGAGCGCACGCTGATGAACGATGAGAAGCCGAGCGAGCACAAGGTCGACGGGAGACCCTTCGACGGCGGCGTGGGGCCCACAGTCCAGGCCACCGAGGGTGTGCCCATCGGTAGGCCGCAGCTGAGCGCGAACCAACTCCGCGGCGACACCACCACGCCGAGCTGGAAGGCTCCACGCGAGGCCGGGCACCGCTGGAGCGCCCAACGCATCATCGTGCTGGTGATCCTGCTGCTGGTCCTCGGTCTGGTGATCTACCTCAAGGCGACCGGCGTCTTCTGACACCGCGGCGCCGCCCGGAGGGACTCAGCTGCCCGGCGCCGGAGCGTCCTCGGGGTACCCGTTGCGCTCCCAATAGCCGGTCTTGATCTTGTCGCTGAGCTCGATGCGCTCGACCCACTTCACGCTCTTGTAGCCGAGTTGCTTCGGAACGACCAGGCGCAGCGGACCGCCGTGCTTGGGCGGCAGCGGCGCACCGCTGAGTGAATCCACGAGCATGGACTCGGCATCGCGGATCAGGTCCAGCGGCAGGGTGCTGAGGTAGATGCCGCCGTAGGCGTAGACGACGGCGTACTTCGCCTCCGGCTTCACGCCGGCCCGGTCCAGCAGCGCCGAAGGCGCAACGCCGCCCCAACGCACGTCGTCCACGCCCCAGCCCTCGACGCAATGGAAGTCGACGGTCTCGTTCATCCGCTGGAGGCTCGCCCACTCGGCGCGGCCGATGGTCAGCGGCGTGTCGACGAGCCCGTCCACCTTGACCACCCACTTCTCCGGGGGGACGTCGGGAACCGGCTCGACGCTGCGGACCGGGAAGGGGCCGAACTGGTCGGTGATGGCGCCGCCGACCTTGTCGGCGGCCGACCCTCCGAAGGCTTTGAGGCCGGCGATGACGGCGGCCACGCCGGCTGCGAACGCGCCGCCGAGGATGAGCACGCGGCGGCGCGTGTAGCGCACGCTGCCGTGCGCCGGCTCGGCAGGCGCCGCTGACTTCACCGGCTCACCGCCGGCCTCGCCGGTGCCCGGCCCGCCGTCCTGCGTCCGCGGCTCTTGGTCCGTTGCGTTCTGCTCGTCGTCCACCATGGGAACCTCGCGCTCATCGCATGTCGTCAAACCGGAGTGTTCCCATCCTGAAACGGGAGCGGACCGCAGGAGGGCGTCGCTCGCGCACCTCGTGCCGCCCGCCTCGTACGCGACGACGGCGGCCTCGCCGGCCGCCGCCCCCGCACCTCCGTCCCACCGTCCCGACGGACGGCTTGTCGTGGATCAGGACATCAGAGAGTGAGGCCCCCCTTTCCCTCGTCGTCGGTTGCCGCCATCTCGCTCACGCGCCGGGAATGGTCTTGCCGGCCTCACCGGCCGCCATGGCCTCCATCGCCTGCGCCTCGGCCGGCGACTCGTCGATCTCGTGGATGGTCGCGCTGAGGTCGATGCCACGGGCCTTCTGGATGAAGTACACGACCGCCCCGGCGACGAGCACGATCGCGAGCGAGAGGAGCACCTGCCAGTTGTCGTACCAGGCCGACTCCGGATACCGCGGCCAGGACAGGTTGATGATCATGAACACGCCGTACACCAAGGCGATGATGTTGACGGGCCAGCCCCACTTGCCCAGATTGAAGTAGGCCTTGTCCTTGGGCCAGCCCTTCGCCCGGGCGACGAGGCCGCCGAACACCACCATCTGGTAGGCGATGTAGGTGCCGGCCGTGGCCCAGGCGGTGACGCGGGCGATCGAGAGGAACGGGTCGCTGCCGCCCAGGTTCACGTAGATGAGCACGACGATCGCCGCCGCGGCGACGAAGATCGCCGAAGCCATCGGTGTCTTGGTGCTCGGATGCACGTACCCGAAGAACCTCGAGCCCGGGATCATCTTGTCGCGGCCGTAGGCGAACAGCAGCCGCGACGTCGCCGCCTGGATGGCCAGGCAGCAGACGAAGATCGCCACGCACACGCTGATCAGGAACAGGTCGGTGACCCAGCTCGGGAAGTGCGCGTCGAAGATGTAGGCGATCGCGTTGGTCCCCTCGGCCTGCGTCTTGGCGACGTCCGGGATGGCCAGCACCATGGAGACCAGCCAGAAGGCGCTGATGGCAGCCGTGATGGCGATCGCGAACAGCATCGCGCGCGGCACCTCGCGCGTGGGGTTGATGGTCTCCTCGGCGAGGCCGCCGGCCGTGTCGAAGCCATACAGCACCCAGGCGCCGGTGAGCATGCTGGCGAGGAAGGCACTGCCGTACCCGAAGAGCGCCCCCGGACCCACACCCGGCGTCGTGTCGAAGAGCACGCCCAGACCCTGGTGATCGCCCTTGCCGATGATGACCACCACGTACAGCGCGATGGCGATCACCACGAGCCCGATGATCTCGGTGACCGTCCCGATGTTGTTGAAGAACGCCGTCACCTTGACACTCAGGACGTTGAGGATCATCGGCCCCACGGCGTAGCAGACGGCGATCCAGAGCAGCGTCGTCGTGTTGCTCCCATCCCAGCCCAGCAGCGAGCAGATGATGGGCGCCACGCCGAAGCAGACGGCCGCGACCGTCACCACGAGGGCGGTCGCGAACACCCAGGCGACCCACCAGCCGTAGTCGCCGCCCAGGAACCGCTTGCCCCACTGGTAGATCCCGCCGGCCAGCGGGTAGTGCGAGGCCGCCTCGGCGAAGACCAGCGCCACCATGAACTGGCCGAAGACGATGATCGGCCACTGCCAGATCAGTCCCGCCGGGCCGCCGATGTCGAGGCCGAAGTAGAAGAGCGCGTAGAAGCCGTTGGTCGCCGAGATGAAGCTGAAGGCGATGGCGAACGTGGAGAAGAAGCCGAGGGAGCGCCGCAGGTCCTGGTTGTAGCCGAACTTGGCCAGCTGCTCCTGGTCGCGCTTGTGCTGCGCGTCCATCTCGTCGTGGAACATGTGGTGCTCGTGATGCTCGTGAGGCGGTTGTTCCGTCACTGTGCACCCCCCTGAAGAGTGAAGTCACAGAACGAACGAAGCCGGCGCGGCGAGAAGTTCACCGGCCGGCACTGAGGTCATCGCAGTGGCGCCCCCTTCCATCGACACGACGAAAAGGCCCTACTTTGGCGATTCTACAACTGCCGGCGGCAATGAAAAGGGGGCGGGGCGTCGTCGACGCCCCGCCCCCTCGTCGGGTCACTCGCCGCGCTGCGTCAACGCCAGTGCGGATAGGTCACGTAGAAGAACTTGCCGTAGCTGTCGGTGCTCCAGTAGACGACCAGCCCCTTCTTCTGGGGGATGTACACGACGTCGCCGGGCAGGAACGGGCGAGATTCGCCGTTCTCGCTCAGCTTGATCTCGCCCTCCAGCATGTAGCACACGGCCGCGTCGTCATCGTAGTCGAAGTCGACCGGGGCGCCGGGAAACACCTCGACGAGCCCGGCGGTGAACGGTGCTCCCTGCGTGCGATCGATCACGTCGACCAGGTTCAGCTTGCTGTCGGGACCCACGTCCAGCGGATCGATCGTGATCTCCGCAGCGGGGACGATCTGGAACTCCATGCTTGACCCTCCTGTCGTCGTCTCGCGGGCGGATCAGCCCTCGGGCTTCCTTTCGGGCGTGTCTTCGACCACGTAGGGATTCTCCGGGTCGACGCCGCCGGCAACGCCCATGACGCCGCCCACGCGCTCGATCTTGAGCTCCCCTTCTTCCTCGCGGACCAGCTCGATGTCATGGATGCCGCCGGCAAGGTCATGTCCGGCAGCTTTGAAGGCATAGAACACAATGATGCCGATGACGAGGATCACGAGCAGCGAGAACGACACCAGCCAGTTGTCGTACCACGGCGCGTCGGGAGCCCGTGGCCACGACAGGTTGATGATCATGAAGACGCCATAGACGAGCGCGAGGATGCTCACCGGCCAGCCCCACATGCCCAGGTTGAAGTGGGCCTTCTCCTTCGGCCAGCCCTTGGCGCGCGCGTACATCGAGGCCCAGACGACCATCTGGTAGACGATGTAGACGCCGACAGTGGCCCAGGCGATGACGCGGGCGACCTGGTCCTGATAGAGCAGCACGGCGACGCAGAAGATGGCCACGAAGATGGCCGCGCGCACCGGGGTCTTCGTCGAGTGGTTGACCTTCCCGAAGAACCCCTTCTCCGGCAGCATCTTGTCGCGGCTCATGGCGAAGAGGAGCCGTGCCGTCGCCGCCTGGATCGAGAGGCTGCAGACGAAGATCGCGATGAGCACGATGACGAGGAAGAGGTCGGCGATCCACCCGGGGAAGTGGAAGCGCAGGAGCCAGGGCAGGACGTTGTAACCCTGAGCGATGGCTTCCTTCATGTCCGGGATGGCGAGCAGCGTGCCGATGAGCCACACGGTGCTCACGAGCGCCGTGACGACCACACCGGCGATGATGGCGCGCGGGACCTCCTTCGACGGGTTGACCGTCTCCTCTGCCAGACTCCCGGCGGTGTCGAATCCGTAAAGGACCCAGGCCGCGGTGAGCATGGCGGCGAGGAACGGGCCGACGTATCCGCCCGCGCCGGTGCCGGCCGTGTCGAAGAGCACGCCCAGCGTCTGGTGCGGCTTGCTCGTTACCAGCACGACGACGATGAGCACAACGCCGAGCACGCTCATGCCGATGAGTTCGGTGATCGTGCCGATGTTGTTCACGAACGCCATGATCTTGACGCCCCAGATGTTCAGCGCCATCGGTACGATCGTGAAGAAGATGGCGATGGCGAAGAGCGTCCAGCGCGTCGGCTCCCAGCCGAAGAGGCCGCAGGCGATCGGCGCGGCGCCGAAGGCGACGCCGGCGACCGTCACCAGCAGGGCGAAGAGGAACATCCAGGCGGTGAACCAGCCCCAGGTGCTCGTGGCCAGGTGCTTGGCCCACTGCATCACGCCGCCGGCCAGCGGGAAGTGCGAGGCGGCCTCGGCGAACACGAGCGCCACCATGAGCTGGCCGAAAACGACGATCGGCCACGACCAGAAGACCCCCGCGGGGCCGCCCGTGTCGAGGCCGTAGTAGAAGAGCGCGAAGAAGCCGTTCGTCGCCGACACGAAGCCGAAGGCGATGGCGAACGTACTGAGGAATCCCAGCGAACGGTCGAGTTCCTGCTTGTAGCCGAACTTGGCGAGGAACTCCTGGTCCTTCTTGTGCTGGGCATCCTCCTCGGTGTGGAACATACCGTGATGATGTTCTTGGTCAGCCAACTCCGTCCCCCTGGACACGATGCAGCGCATCTGACGATCGACCGGACCGGTGTGTCTCCCGGCGCCCCCCTTCGTGCGATGTGGGCGTCTTCGCGCCGCAGACAGCACAGCGGCGCGGCACGCCCCGTTGACGTGGCCTCAAGCTACCGCGATACTGGCGCGGCACAAGACCAACGTTCTGAGGGGGAAATGAGGGTCTTTGCCTAGCATTCGCGTCCCGATCACGCTCAGAAGGGCCCTGAAGGCTGAGATCGGCGCCGTGACGCTGTCGTCGCCGGGAGTGGACGGCACCCAGCCGCAGCCGCCGCTGACGGAGACCGACCCGCGGCTCCAGGCGTTCCTGCGCGTCAACTTCGACGTCTTCTACGACTGGAACATCCAGACGGGGGCCGTGTACTTCGCCGAGCAGCTCGACGAGCTCCTCGGCATGGCGCCCGGCGACTTCCCCCGCAGTCTCGAGGGCTGGCTCGAGTACGTGCACCCGCACGATCACGACGCGGTCTGCTCCGACATCTGGGAGTGCGTCACCACCGGCCGTTCGTTCCGCGGCGAGTACCGCCTGCGGCGCCGGGACGGCACCTATCTCACGGTGAGCGACCAGGGGGTCGTCCTGACCGGCGCGGACGGCGCCCCGACCAACATGATCGGCGCCATGCGCGACGTCACCGGCGACCGTGCGGCGGAGCTCCTCCGCCTCGAGGCGGAGGAGCTCCGCCGCGTGCTCTTCAAGATCGGCAAGCCGGCCATGCAGATCAGCGCCGTGGGCGACTACGTGGACGCGACTCCCACGGCGCTGGAGTTCTTCCGGCGGGGCGCCGAGGAGATGCTGGCCGCCAACGTCGGCGATGACTTCCCCGACTCGGTGCTCGAGCTCATCCAGCGCGACGCCGCCGTCGACGAGAGCGGCGTCGAGCTCGAGGTCGACTGCACGGTGGCCGGGCAGGTCAAGAGCCTCGTGCTCACCGTCCTGCCGTGCCACCTGGGTGACGGGCCCGGCTACTTCCTGCTGGGCACCGACATCACGGCACAGAAGGACCTGCAGCGCGAGCTCGGGCGGTCCGAGCGGGCGCTGCGCCGCCAGGCGACGATCACCGACGAGCGCAACGCGGCGCTGCGCGTGCTGCTCGAGCAGCGCGAACAGGACAGGACCGAGCTGGAGGAGCGCGTCGTCGGCAACGTGGAGCAGCTCATCGAGCCCACCCTCGACCGGCTCAGCAAGCTCCTGCGGCACCGGCCCGAGCGACTCGAGCTCGAGGCGCTGCGCGTGAACCTGCGGGAGATCGTCGGGCCGTTCTCACAGCGCCTGCGCGACGTCAAGGGGGACGCCGCGCCGCTGACGCGCCGCGAGACGGACGTCGCCAACCTGGTGCGCCTCGGCAAGACGAGCGACGAGATCGCCGAGGCGCTGCACATCAGCCGCTCGTCGGTCGCCTTCCACCGCGCCAACATCCGCCGCAAGCTCGGCATCCCCAAGCGCGGGCCGCACCTCGCGACGCACCTGGCCTCGCTCGGCGGCGACCGGTCGATCTAGCGGCTACTACTGGTTCTCGAGCAGCTCGTCCTCGTACACGTCGCGCACGACGCGCGCCGGCACGCCCATGAGGACCTTGCGGGCCGGCGCGTCCTTGGTGACCACGGCGCCGGCGGCGATGAACGCCTCTTCGCCGATCTCGATGCCCGGGCACAGGACGACTCCGCCGCCGACGCGGGCGCCGCGGCGGATGGTCGCGCCCTTGATCAGCTTGTGACGCTTCTCGGTGCGGCCCATGAAGTTGTCGTTGGTCGTCTGGACGCATGGGGCGATGAAGCAGCGGTCCTCGATGGTCATGTACGCGGTGATGTACACGTTGGTCTGGATCTTGGTGAAGTCGCCGATCACCGTGTCGTTCTCGACCACGCTGCCGCGCCCGACGACGACCTTCTCGCCCAGGGTGCAGCGTTCGCGCACGCCGGCGTAGTCGCCGAGGATGCAGCCGGGGCCCAGGGTGGTGCCGCGGTAGGCCACGGCTCCCGTGCTGACCACGCAGCCGGGGCCGAGCACCAGCGGCGCGAGCTCCCCGCGCTTGGCGGTGCTGGACGGCGAGAGGCTCGGCACCTTGCCGAGCACGGCGCCGTCCTGGATGAAGCAGCCGTCGCCGATGACCGTGTCCTCGTACACGACGACGTTGGCGCCGAACACGACGTCCGCGCCGACGACCACGCCGTCGCCGAGGAGCAGGTCGTGGCCCAGGCCGCTGGCGTGCAGGGCCACCGTCACAGCTCCGAGGTCTTCACGGGGCGGCCGCCCTCGCGCAGGCTGACCTCCATGGCGTCGAGCACCTTGACCACGTTGAGCGCGTCCTGGCCGTCGCTGCGCGGCTGTTCGTCGTTGACGATGCAGTCGACGAAGTGCTGCGTCTCGAGGCGCAGCGGCTCGTCGTTGCCGATCTTGGGGATGTGGATGTCGCCGAAGTGCAGGGTGACGAACTCGCCGTAGGTCTCGAACTTGGTGCGCGTCGTGGTGGCGCCCTTGTCGTAGACGGTGATCTTGCGCTCGGACTCCATGTCGTCGAAGACGACCATCTTCTTCTCGCCGACCACCGTGATCTTGCGGCTCTTGTGCGGGTCGAGCCAGCTCACGTGCAGGTGACCCACGACGCCGCTCTTGTACTTGATGTAGCCGAAGACGACGTCCTCGACGTCGTCCTGCAGGTAGCACTCACCGCGGGCGCTGACCTCCACCGGCTCGTCGCCGGTGAGGTAGTTGAGCACCGAGATGTCGTGGGGACCGAAGCTCCACAGCGCGTTCTCGTCGGTCCGCACCTTGCCGAGGTTGAGGCGGTTGGCGTAGGCGTAGAAGACCTTGCCGAGCTCGCCGCTGTCGATGAGCTCCTTCATCTTGGCCACGGCCGGGTGGTACTCGAGCAGGTGGCCGACCATGAGCTTGACCCCGTACTCGTCGGCCGTGTCCAGGAGGTCCTGGGCGTCGGCCGCCTTGAGGGCGATGGGCTTCTCGATGAAGGTGTGCTTCGCCGACTCGAGCGCCTTCTTGCCGAGGGCGTAGTGGGTCGGCACGGAGGTGGCGACGACGATGGCGTCGAGCGCGTCGTCCTCGAGCAGCTGCGAGTAGTCGTTCGTGACGACCGTGTTCGGGTACAGGCCGCGAGCCTTGGCCAGATTGGCCTCGTCGAGGTCGCAGCAGTACGCGAGCTCGGCGCCGGGCAGGCGGTCGAAGTTGCGGGCGAGGTTGGGGCCCCAATAGCCGAGCCCGACCACGCCGACGCGGACCTTGTCACTCACGAGTCAGGTCTCCCCTCTCAAAGTTTCCAGACGTTGCCGGCACTCGGGATGCCGGCGGTGGCGTTGCGGAAGTCGACCACGAGGTCGGCCTCGTGGACGATCGTGCGGTAGTCAAGCGCCGAGTGCGCCGTGACGATGACGACGGCGTCGTAGCCGGCGATGAGCCGGTACTCCTCGAGATCGACCGACTCGAGGTCGAACTCGGGCAGCCGGGCGCAGTAGGGATCGTGGTAGTCCACGTCGGCGCCGTGGGCGCGCAACAGGCGGATCACCTTGAGCGCCGGCGACTCGCGCAGGTCGTCGATGTCCGCCTTGTAGGCGACGCCCAGCACCAGCAGCTTGGCGCCGTTCAGGCTCTTGCTGCGCGTGTTCAGCGCCCGGTGCAGCTTCTCGACGCAGAAGTACGGCATGTTCTCGTTGACCTTGCCGGCCAGCTCGATGAACTCCGTCCAGAAATCGAACTCGCGCGCCTTCCAGCTCAGGTAGAACGGGTCGATCGGGATGCAGTGGCCGCCGAGGCCCGGTCCCGGCTGGAACTTCATGAAGCCGAAGGGTTTGGTGGCGGCCGCGTCGATGACCTCCCACACGTCGATCTTCATGCGGTCGCAGAGCATGGCGAGCTCGTTCATCAGCGCGATGTTGACGCTGCGGAAGATGTTCTCCAGCAGCTTGGTCATCTCGGCGACCTCGGGGGTGCTGACCGGGACGACGTTGTCGAGCGCGGGCCCGTAGACCTCGAGCGCCCGCGCCGTGCACGCCGGCGTGAGCCCGCCGACCACCTTGGGCGTGGACTTCGTCGTGTAGTCGGTGCGTCCCGGATCGACGCGCTCGGGCGAGAAGGCAAGATGGAAGTCGACGCCGGCGGTCAGGCCCGAGCCGGCCTCGAGGAGGGGCGCCAGCTCGTCGCGCGTGGTGCCCGGGTAGGTCGTGCTCTCCAGGGTGACGAGCTGGCCGCGCCGCAGGTGGCCGGCCAGCTTCACGGTCGCGTCCTTGACCAGGGTGAGGTCGGGCTCGCGGTTGGCGTTGAGCGGCGTCGGCAGACAGATGATGTCGGCGTCGCAGTCCTCGGTGGCGGCGTAGTCGGTGGTGGCGTGGATGAGCCCCTTGTCGACCACCGCCTTGAGCGCGTCGCTCTGCACGTCCTGGATGTAGCTGCGGCCGGCATTGACCTCGTCGCAGCGCGCGGCCACGGCCTCGATGCCGACGACCTCGGTGCCGGCCTCGGCGAACACCATCGCCAGCGGCAGGCCGACGTAGCCCAGCCCGATGACTGCGATCTTCACGGGAGCTCCTGTCCGTTCGCGGGATGCGCGGTCCTTGCGGCCGCTCGTCGAGTACGGGATTCTATCGCACTCGCCACGGGCCCTTCGAACGCGCGGCGGGCCGGGACTCCATTCCGGGGGCCTGGCTGCCGATGAAGGAGGGGACGGGTAGAATCGAGACATGGGCCTGATGGAGCGACCGGACGTCGAGAACATCCCGGGAGACCTGGACCGGTTCCTGGGCAACTTCTTCAACCGCCGCGGCTGGCGCAGCGAGATCAAGTACGACCCCGCTGAGGACCGTCTGTACCTCGACGTGCGCCTCGAGAACGCCAAGCTCTCGGCCGACGACCGCTTCTTCTCCCTCGTCGAGTACTTCGCCCGCGCGCAGGACAACGTGCTGCGCCAGCGCGCGGGCATGCCGCTCCAGTGCCGCGTGTACTCGGCCGACGGCCGCGACCTGTCCGGCACGCTGCACTCGCGCGGCTCGAGCTATCTGGACGACAACGCGCGCGGCAGCGGCATGCGCCGCCGGCTGTTGATGCTCAGCTTCCGGCGGCGGTTCCTCGTCCGGGTGCTGCCCGGCGCGCTCCTGTGGGCCTTCGTCTTCGTCTTCCTCGTCGGCGTCGCCGGCGTGCGCCTCGATACCGTGCTCCTGATCGCCATCGGCGCGCTGGCCGTCCAGGCGCTGCTGATCTGGTCGACGGCGGGGCGAAGACCGTGACTTCGCCGGCCGCGCCGCACGACGACGCGCTCGCCGTGCTCGCCGACGTCGCCGAGCGCCTGCAGCGGCGACTGCTGCCGGCGAAGCCGCCGGAGCTCCCCGGCCTCGACATCGCCTTCACCTACCGCTCGGCGAGTGTCGGCGTGCTCAGCGGCGGCGACTTCCTGGACTACTACACGCGGCCGCCGTCCGGCGGCCTCGCCTTCGCCATCGGCGACGTGGCCGGGAAGGGCGTGGACGCCATGGCCACGACCTTCGTCACGAAGTTCATGCTGAGCGCCGCCGTGCACGGCGGCCAGCTCTCCTGGCCGACGCGCCCGGGCGAGGCCCTGCAGGAACTCCGCAACGGGCTGCTCGAGCAGCCCGACTTCGATCCCGACAACGACCGCTTCGTCACGGTGCTGTTCGGCCAGCTCACCCCGCGCACGGGGATGCTCCAGCTGGCCACCGCCGGACACCCCACGCCCTTCCTCGTCCGCGCCGGGGGCGTCGAGCGCCCGCTGCTGATGGTCGAGCCGGCCATCGGGGTCGAGCTCGACGCGGCCCTCGAGCCGTACCCCACGGAGATCCTTCGGCTCGCCGAGGGCGACCTCATCGTCGTGTTCACCGACGGCATCGCGGAGCTGCGCGACGCTGAGGGCCGTTTCTTCGAGGGAAGGATGGCCGACGAGCTGGCGGGCCGCCACGGCGCGCCGGCGGCCGAAGTCGTCGCAGGGCTCGTGGAGGCGGGCGAACGCTTCTCCGTACGCCCGCCCGCCGACGACCTCGCCGTCCTCTGCATCCGCCTCACCGGCCCGGTGGAGTAAACTGTTGGGACCTCCCGCCGATACTGGGAGGTAGGCAAGGCGGACCAGGGAGGGACCGTGTCGCAGCGCGCACGCCTGCGCAGCCAGGACGGCTTCATCCGCGGAGTGGTGTGGATCGTCGTGATCCTCGCCATCATCGCGGTCGTCATCCTCGACGGCATGTCGATCTTCTCGGCCTACCAGTCCGCCGGCGACAACGCGACCAACGCCGCCGAAGACGCACGCACGGACTACGCGCAGACGCTCAACGTGCCGGCAGCCAAGCTCGCCGCCGAGCAGTACCTCGCCAAGAAGAACCTGGAGCTGGTGGACTTCAAGGCCGTGCAGACGTCCGACGGCACGGTGAAGTTCACGGTCACGGACAAGGCGACCGCCGACACCTACGCGTTCCGGTTCCTCGGGGCCATCCCGCCGCTCAAGGACTGGGTCGAGCGCACGACACACCCCACCCGGACGGGCAGCGCCCAGTAGGAGCGAGAGCGGCGCTCAGCGCGCCATCTTGAGCCGGGCGAGCCGCTCGTGGCGCTCGAACCCCAGCCGCACGATCTCCTCGATGAGCGCCGCTCCGTCCACGCCGGACGCCGCCCAGAGCCGCGGGAAACCGCTCATGGCCGTCATGCCCGGGATCGTGTTGATCTCGTTGAGGATGACCCGGTCCGTGGCCGTCTCCAGGAAGAAGTCGCAGCGGGAGAACCCGCTCGCGTCGATCGCCTCGAAGGCGGCCACCGCGAGCTCCTGGACCGTCCGCAGGTGTGCGTCCGGGACGGCCGCGGGGATCTTGAAGGCCATCTTGCCCTCGGTGTACTTGGCCTCGAAGTCGTAGAACTCGTTGGCCGGGATGACCTCGCCCGGGACCGAGGCGCGCGGCTCGTCGTTGCCGAGCAGGCTGCACTCGAGCTCCCGGCCGTCGCAGGCCGCTTCGATGATCGTCTTGCGGTCGTAGACGGCTGCCAGCTCGAGCGCCGGACCGAGCTCGGCGCGGTCGTGAGCCTTGGTCATGCCCACGCTGGAGCCGAGGTTCGCCGGCTTGACGAACACCGGGTAAGCGAGCCGGGCCTCCACGGCGGCGACGGCGTCCGGCCCGGCGGCCGCGCCGTCACGCAGCACCAGGTAGTCCATCTGCGGCAGGCCGGCGTTGGCGAAGACCGCCTTCATCAGCTCCTTGTCCATGCCGACGGAACTCCCCAGGACGCCAGAGCCGGCGTAGGCGATGCCGGCCATCTCGAGGAGGCCCTGGATGGTGCCGTCCTCGGCGAAGGTGCCGTGCATGATCGGGAAGGCGAAGTCGAGCGCATGGAACGACCCGTCGGCAAGCTGCAGGCCGGGGCGGGTCGGGTCGGAGACGAGGTGCGCGGCCTGCGATGGGGCGGCGTCGAGGCCGGCGGTGGTGGCGGTATCGAAGTCCTCCGGCACGACCCAGCGGCCCGCCGGCGTGATGCCGACCGGGATGACGTCGTACTTGTCCCGGTCGAGCATGGAGTGGACGAAGCGGGCCGAGGCGAGGGAGATCTCGTGCTCGGCGGAGCGTCCGCCGAAGATGAGCGCCAGCCGCCGCATGGCCGAAGCCTAGTGGCGTCCCGGAAGAGGCGCAACCCGGACGGCCCGTGGTCGCCGGGCGCCGGCGCCGGGACGGCTCACAGGTCGCCGGCGCTCGCCGGCTCGGCCCGGAGGACCGCCGCGACGAGCCCGTCGATGAAGACGTTCGTGGCCTTGACCTGCTCGAGCGTCGCCGCGAACGAGGGCAGCTCCCCGAGCACCAGCGCGTCGAGGAGCACGTCGACGATCGCCCCCCGCAGCGCCTGCAGCGCCATCGCCAGGTCGAGGGCGGTGAATCCCAGGGACATCCTGTACGAGGCGTCCGTGGCGACGCGCTCGCAGGCCTGCCGGAGCTGCGCCGGCGCCTCGTACTCTTCCGCCTCACTCCAGGCGATGAGGTCGTCGACGAAGCCGCGTACGTACCGCTCCCCCACCGGACTGCTCATGATCTCCTGGTAGTCCGTGGCGACGTCGTCGCCGAGCGATTCGGCCCAGCGTCGCCAGAGCTGCTCGCGGTGATCGCGCAGGACGAAGGGGACGACGGCCGTCATCCTGCTGCGCCGCGGGCGATGAGCGCGGCGGTGGCGCCGGCGCCCACGCCGTTGTCGATGTTCACGACGGCGAGACCCGGGCTGCAGCTCTGCAGCATCCCCATGAGCGCGGCCTCGCCGCGGCCGCCGAAGCCGTACCCGTTCGAGGTGGGCAGACCGATCACCGGCACCGAGACGAGACCGGCGACGACGGAGGGCAGCGCGCCCTCCATGCCGGCCGCGACGACGAGCGCGCCGACCCCGGCTGCACGCATCTCCTCCAGGGGCGCCGACAACCGATGGAGGCCGGCGACGCCCACGTCGAAGGCGGTCAGGGCGTCGACCCCCATGGCGCGGATCATCGCCACCGCCTCGCCGGCGACGCCCACGTCGCTGGTCCCGGCCGCGAGGACGCCGACCGCGCCGCGCACCTCCGGCGGCGGAGCGTCCGCCCTGCGCGCGATCACGACGCGGCTGCGCGGGTCGTGCTCGACCACGCCGTCGACGCCACCGGTCAGCGCGGCCGCCTGCTCGGCGGAGACCCGGCTGCAGAGTACGACGGCGTTGTGCTCGAGGAAGCGCCGGGTGACGGCGACGACCTGGTCTACCGACTTGCCCTCGGCGTAGACCACCTCGGGCACGCCTTTGCGCGCCGCCCGCGAGACGTCGAGGAGGGCGAAGTCGCCGACCGAGACGTAGCCCAGGCTGCGCAGCCGCCCGGCGCCGTCCTCAGCGGACAGCCGGCCGGCGGCGACGTCGGCGAAGAGATCGTCGAGAGAGTGGTCCATGCAGCGAGATTAGGCGCCCCCGCCCGCAATCCTGCCCCGCGACCGCACCCGGCTGGACACTTGTCCCATGGCGGCGCTACAGCAAAACGAAGATAGTGTCGACACCTGCTGTATAATGCGGATCAGATTCGTCCAAGAAGGGGCCCGTGCCGGACGCCACGTACCACGTCTATAGAGCAGAACAACGCCGCCGCCGCCGCTGGCCGTACATCGTCATCGCGGCGGTTTGTGTGTTCGTGGCCGTGGTCGGCTGGCAGCTCTACGGCGTCCCCCGCGTCTCGGCCGTGACGCCGGGGCCGGACGCCTTCGTCAAGAATCCTTCCACGACGCTCGTCCTCGACGTCAGAGGCCTGCCCAAGCTGCAGGACGTCGTGGTCACGCTCGACGGCAAGGACGTGACGGCCGACGCCAAGCGGAACGGCAACACCCTCACCCTCACCACGAGCGACCTCGCCGACGGCGAGCACGCGGTCGCCTTCAGCGCGCAGAGCTCCAACCTCTTCCGCCACGAGGTCCGCAAGGACTGGCACTTCACCGTCGACACGAGCATCCCGACGCTCAAGCTAGACGGAGCCGCCGACGAGGGCCGTATCAACACCGACCCGGCCACCTTCTCGGGTCACACCGAGCCCTACGCGACCGTCACCGTGGTCGACGGCGCGATCACGGCGAGCGGCACGGCCGACTCCTCCGGCAAGTACGCCGTGAGCTCCAAGCTGCCGGACGGTGCGTCGAAGGTGACGATCACGACCACCGACCGGGCGGGGAACGCGACGACAAAGAGGCTCAGCGTCTTCGTCGACGCCAGGCCGCCCGTGCTCAAGGTCACGTCGCTCGACAAGACCATGAAGAAGCCCGGCATCTCCGTGCGCGTCAAAGCCACCGACCAGCTCGGCGTGCCCACGGTCAAGTTCGTCCTCGACGGCGAGGAGCGGGAGCTGACCGGCCCGGCCTCGAAAGCCAAGTTCAAGCTGGCGAACCTCGCCCAGGGCAAGCACATCATGGTCGTGACCGCGGCCGACCAGGGCGGCAACGTCGTCACCAACAAGCAGGTGTTCGTCATCGACAGCACGGAGCACTTCGGCAGCGCGTCGATGTGGCCGGGCGCCCGCGGCAAGGACGTCAAGCAACTGCAGTCCAAGCTGGCCGACGCCGACGTCTACTCCGGCAAGAAGACCGGCGTCTACGACTCCGACACCGAGAAGGCCGTGCGCAAGCTGCAGGCCAAGTACGGCCTCGAAGTCGACGGCGTGGTCGGCGGCAACGTGCTCAACGCCCTCAGCGGCCAGATCATCGTCGACATCGGCGACCTGCGCCTCTACCTCTATCGCGACGGGAAGCTCGTGAAGAGCTACCCCGTGGCGACCGGCCAGCCGGCCTACCCCACTCCCACGGGCACGTATTCCATCGTGAACATGCAGAAGGACCCCACCTGGCTCCCGCCCAACTCCGACTGGGCCAAGGACGCGCAGCCGATCCCGCCGGGCACCGAGAACCCGCTCGGCACCCGCTGGATGGGCACCAGCGCCTCCGGCGTGGGCATGCACGGCGTGCCGCCGAGCGAAGACGGCTCCATCGGCACCTACGCCTCACACGGCTGCATCCGCATGCACAACTGGGACGCAGTCGACCTCTTCGACCGCGTGGTCATCGGCATGCCGGTCATCATCCGCCAGTAGGGTCCGCCTCCGGCGCTCCCGCTCGCGGAGCCCATCCCGCAGCTCACGAGCCGCAACCCACGCACGGCTATACTTGGCGAACGACTTGATCGCGGACCCGGCGCCCGCCGCTTCCGCCGCCACCAGGAGAACGATGGCCGACATCTCCGCCTTCAGAGGCATCCGCTATCGCGACGACATCGCGCTCGACGACGTGGTCGCGCCGCCCTACGACGTGCTCTCGGCGGCACAGGCCGCGGAGCTGAGGGCGCGCAGCCCGTACAACGCCGTGCACGTCGATCTGCCCGTGCCGCCCGGCGCGGCGGCCGACGAAGAGGCCTATCTCCGCGCCGGCGTCACGTTCGGCGACTGGCAGGACGAGGGAGTGCTCGTGCGCGACGAGCTGCCCGGCATCGTGGTCGTCGACCAGACGTACACCGGCCCCGACGGCCTGGAGCGCACCCGCCGCGGCTTCGTCGCGCGGCTGCGCCTCGCAGATCTGGACGAGCGGGTCGTGCTGCCACACGAGCGCACCCACGCGGGCCCCAAAGTCGACCGGCTGCGCCTCTACCGGGCGACTCACGCCGACGTGAGCCAGATCTTCCTGCTCTTCCCGGACGACGACGGAGACGCGGGCGCCAGGCTCGACGCGGCCGCATCCGGGCTTCCCGCCGCGGCCTGGCGCGAGGCGCACGACGGCGACGGCAACCGGCACGTGGCCGCGGCCCTCGCCGGTCCAGCCGCGGAGACCGTCGCCGAGTCGCTCCGCGGCCGTCCCGTCTACATCGCCGACGGCCATCATCGCTACGAGACCGCGATCGCCTACCGCGACGAGCGACGCGCCGCGGGCGACTCGAGCGCAGACACGCTGATGGTCTACCTCTGCAGCCTGAGCGACCCGGGGCTCACCGTGTTCCCCACGCACCGTCTGCTGCGCGGCATCCAGCCGCTCTCCCTCGACGACCTGGTGCAGCACCTGAGCCCGTTCTTCGATGTGGTCGGCGGCCCGGTGACGGGCGCCGAGGCGTGCCGGGCGGCGCTCGATGTCCTGCCGCAGCAGGCCGACCCCGCCAGGGTCTTCGGCCTGTACCTGCCGCGCGAGGAGACGTGCATCACCGTCAAGACGCGCGAGCCGGCCGCCACGGAGCGCCTCACGGCGGGCGGGTTCTCTCCCGCCGCCGCCGGCCTCTCCGTGACCATGCTGCACGAGCTGCTGTTCAGCGAAGCGCTGGGGCTCGAGCACGAGGACGCCGAACGCTTCGTCGACTACGCCAAGAGCGTCCCCGACGCGCTCGCCGCACTGCAGACGGGCGACTACGAGCTCGGCGCGTTCCTCAACGCCACGCTCGTCGACCAGGTGCGGGCGATCGCCGACCAGGGCGAGGTCATGCCGCAGAAGTCGACCTATTTCTATCCCAAGCTGCTGACGGGCCTCGTCTACGACGCGCTCGGCGACTGACGCCGGCGCTGCGGGTCGGCGGCCGGCCGGGACTGAAACGACGAAGGGCCGGCGGGGCGCTCGAGCGCCCCGCCGGCCCTTTCTGCAGGCGCCGCCGTTGGGCGGCGCGTCGTCAATCCGCGGACGGCCGCATCACTGCGGTCGCGCCGGCCGCCGGAGCGGCCGTGGCGCCCGCGGGCGCCGGCGGCACCGCGCCGCTCGCGGCGCGCTCCGCGTCGAGCGCCTTCTGGCCGCCGTAGATCCTCTTGAAGATGAAGTACGCCGGCGGCCCGGTCAGCGCCGCCACCGTGCCCCAGATGAAGTAGTCCCAGCCGTTACCCCACGGCGACATCGCGAACACGGCCACCGTGATCGGCACGGCGCACATGGCGATGAACGCCGGCGTCTTCAGCCCGACCTTGAACGGCCGCTCGAGGTCTGGCTCGTTGACCCGCAGCCGGATCGCCGAGATGTAGATGGTGATGTGCGCCAGCATGAGCAGGAACACGTCGATGACGATGAGCGTCTGAAAGCCGTTGCGGACCAGGATCGCGTCCACCACCGCCATGAGCACGATGGCGGCCCACGGTGTGCCGTACTTGGGGTGCGTCTTGCTCAGGAACTTCGGCGCCAGCTTGTCCTTGGAGAGCACGTAGGACGGTCGCGCACCGGCGGCGAGGAAGGCGAGGAACAAGGCGAAGTTGCCGGCGAGCATGGCGGCGAGGAACAGGTAGCGCAGCACCTGGCCGCCGACCTCGCGGCCGACGCCCATGAAGTCCAGGGCGCCCTCGGTACCCCAGGCGCTGAACTGCCCGACGTCGGCCAGACCGCCCAGCGTGGACAGCACGTAGAAGCCGATCACGATCGGCAGCGTGATCATGAGCGCGCGCGGGATCACCTTCTGGGGCTTCTGGATCTCGCCGGCCATCGTGGAGAGTGACTCGAAGCCCGAGTACATCCAGATGCCGACGCTGAGGGCGACGCCCACACCGCCGATGAGCGAGTTGCCCGGCAGGAGCATCACGCTGAAGGGGTTGTGGTGCCAGTTCGCGAGGCCGATGACCGCCAGGGCGGCGAACGGGATGAACACGATGATCTGCATGATCACCAGCATCCACGCCGCGAGCTGGATGCCGCGCACGTTGATGTAGGCGAAGACCGCGATGAGGACGACGGCGATGCCCCAGCGCACCCAGTCGTTGAAGCCGAACCAGTTCTGCATGTAGTCCGACGTGAGGGCGATGTAGACGGCCGAGTCGACGAAGATCGAGAGGACCCACCACCAGCCTGTCTGGAAGCCCATGAACTCGCCGTTGGCGCGGCGCGACCAGCGGTAGAGTCCGCCGTCCTCGGGCAGCGCCGAGCCGAGCTCGGAGCACACCAGCGCCTGCGGCAGCCCCCAGAGGAACGGCAGGACGAGAAGCAGGAGGAGGGCGAAGCCCGGGCCGGAGCCCGACACCATGTCCTCGATCCCGAACCCGCCCGAACACACGAACGAGAACACCACGAACACGGCCACCCAGACACGCATCGGTACGCGCCTCAGGCCCTCAGCCACCTCACCCATCGACCATCCCCTCGACTCGAAGTCACACGGAGCCCGGCGGCGGGCGCACGCCGCCCCGCCGGGTCCCCCACGATGCGCACACAGTACGCCTCGGAGCGACCGTCAACCGACGATACTCGCGGAATCGTGGCGAAAGAAGGATGCGATTCGTGGACAAGATGGCGAACTGCTGCGAATAGCAGCCATCGCTTGCAGCACCTTTCGGACGGTCGTCCGAACGACGGAGCGGGGACCGTCAGGTGGCGGCGTCGGCGCGGCGCTGGAGCGCCGCGAGGGCCGCCGCCTGGTCGTCGCTGTACGGCAGCGAGACCTGGCCGGCGAGAAGCTGCTCGACGCGCTCGCGCGCGGCGGCCACGGTGGTCGGCGAACCCGCCGCGCGCCACGCGTCCCAGCTGCTCTGCACGCCGAAGTCGCTGAGCGCCCACTCGCCGGCGCGCACCCCGGCGCGCGTGGAACGCTCGCCGAGGAACGACCCGCACGGCCCCACCTTGTCGAGGACCTCGTCGAGCCAGAGGTCGTCGCGCACCGGGACGCCGACGCGCGCCTGGCGAGCGCGCCGGATGACCTCGACGTCCAGGACGATCTGCTCGAGGCAGAGCACGGTGGCGCCGCCGAGCAGGCCGGGCCCGACCAGGACGTCGGGATCGGCGAGCGCGACGAGCAGCGCCCCGTCGGCCTTCTCCCAGGCGGTCTGCAAGTCCGGCTGGTACGTCTGGGTGCAGAGGCCCGAAGACTCGGCCGGCAGGCCGTAGTAGCGGGCCATCTCGGTGCCGGCGACGCAGAGCACGGCGTGCTCGATCGCGCCGGCGGCGTAGAGGCCGGTGCGCGGGTCCATGCTCGCCACCACCGGCGCGTAGAAGACCGGCGTGCCCGGCGCGGCCGCCTGGACGAGGCACAAGGTGCCGACCGTCTCGCAGTTGGCGGTGAGCAGCGTGCCGAGACGGCTGCCGGGCGCCGTGGCGCCCTGCAGCGGCATCGGCATCACCGCCACCGGCAGGCCGTAGTCGCGCAGCTCGAGCCAGGTCTGCGTGTAGTCGTGTTCGATGGTCAGCGGCGAGGCCGGCGTGATGAGGAACGACAGCGGCATGCGCTCGCGCACCTGGTCGGGCCCGCCGAACACGATGTCGAGGATCTCCTTGAGCCACGGCGCCAGCTCCGGCGTACCGAACGAGTCCTGCACGTGCTTGCCGAACGTCGCGAACGTGTCGACGTAGTAGCGCACGAAGCCGGCCGGCTGCTCGTAGTCGGCGGCGTACTCGGTGGGGCACCAGTAGAAGCCGACGTCGTCGAGCGCGTCGAGCAGCCGGGTAGCCGCCCGCCAGTCGTCGACGCTCGTCGGGCGGCGCTCCCCGGTCACGGCGTCGACCACGGATGTCGCACCGCCGTCGGCCAGCAGCGTGAACTCGCCGGCTCCGACCGGGAAGCTCCAGTCCGGCCGGCGCCCGTGGACCGTGAACGAGCGCGTCGCCTGCGCCAGCAGGCTCTCGACGAGTTCGGCGGGGAAGCGGACCCGGCGCGTCGCCTCGTCCACGTCGGCGCCGGCGCCGGCCAGGATCCGGCGTCCCTCGGCGGTGTCGCAGCGCAGGCCGACGGTGCTCAGCACCTTGAGCGTGCGCTCGTGGACCTGCGCCTTCTCGTCCTCGGAGAGGACCTGGATCTGCGTCCGCATCAGGCCGCGTCCTCCGCTGCCTCGGCCTCGGCGATGGCGATCGCCGCGTCGCCGGCCTCGCGCGCCGGCGTGCTCGGCCCACCATAGATGGCCCGGAAGAGGTAGTACAGCACCGGGCCGGAGAACAGCGCCGCGAACCCGGCGATGCCGTACCAGCCCACGTCCTGGCCGAGCAGCCTGAAGCCCGTGACGCCGAAGAGCTCGGTGCTGCGGTCGATCGCGTTGACGTAGATCGTGAACGCGACGATGAGGATGGGCGGGATCACCATGGCGATCATCCCGCCCGTCCCCAGCGGCACGCGGAACGGCCGCTTGAGGTCCGGCTCGGTGACGCGCAGACGCACGGCCGAGATGAAGATGAGCACGTAGGCCGAGATGAAGAGGATCACGTCGATGACGACGAGCTTCTGGAACGGCCCGACGACGAGCACCGCGTTGACGACGGCCATCAGCACGATGGCGGCGGCAGGCGTGCCCCAGCGGCTGACGCGCGAGATGCCCTTGGGGAACAGCCCGTCCTGGGCGATGGCGAACAGCGGGCGCGCGCCAGAAGCCAGGTAGTCCAGGTACAGCGCGAGGTTGCCGAGCAGCGCCGACCCCAGGAGTGCGTAGCCGAGCGCCGAGCCGCCGATCTTCTTGCCGATCTCCACGAAGGACAGGTAGCCGTCCCCGGCGCTGGTGGCGAACGTGTCCCAGTGGCCGTACGCCGCCAGGCTCGCGAGCGTGGGCAGCACGTACATGAGGATGATGAACGGGACCACCAGCATGAGGGCTCGGGGGATCACCCTCTGCGGGTTGCGGATCTCTCCCGAGAGCGTGGACATGGACTCGTAGCCGGAGTACATCCACACCCCGATGGCGAGCCCGAGGGCGAACACCCCGCCGGTGCCGAAGAACGGCACGCCGGGCGCGGTGACCGGCGTGAACGGGTCGAAGTTCCACTTGGCCAGCCCGACGACGATGAGCGCGAAGAACGGCAGCAGGATGAGGACGGCGAACGCCGTGGAGCTGAGCGCCACGAACTTGACCCCCAGGATGTTCATGACCGCGAACACCGTGATGACCGCCCAGGCGATGAGGTAGCCGACGAGGTTGCTGAAGTGCAGCCAGTTCTGCAGGTACTGGATGGCGAGCACCACGTACACGGCCGAGTCCACGAAGATCGAGAGCGACCACCACCAGGCCGTCTGGAACCCCCAGAAGTCGCCCAGGCCACGGCGCGCCCAGACGTAGAAGCCCCCCTCGCCGGGGATCGCGGAGCCGAGCTCGCTGGCGATGAGCGCCATGGGCAGCGCCCAGAAGACGGGCAGCAGCACCAGGAGCAGCAGCGTGAGCCCCGGACCCGACGACGACACCATGTCCTCGATGCCGAACGAGCCGCCGGAGACGAGGATGTAGATCATGAAGAAGACGGTGATGACGCGGACCTGCGCCCGCTTGAGGCTGCGGACGGACGTGCCGGTGGCGGCTTCGGTGCTCATGCGCTCCCCCTGCGCTGGCTGTACTCGCGAGCGGTCGCGGAGCGTCACCGAGCGGCGCGTCCGCGACCTGTCCTCAAGTATGGAGGCCGGGGCCGGGAGCCGCCACGGCCGATTCCTCGGCAAAGTTGGCGCGGCCGCCTAGGCAAACCTCGGGGTCGCCGGCGAGGAGCAGGGCGCGGAGCGCCCGCCGGTCGCCGGCGCCGAGCTTGCGGAGCACCGCCCGGCAGTGGGTGCGCGCGGTGCTCGCCGACACGCAGAGCCGCGCGCCGACCGCCGCCGTCGTGAGCCCGCGCAGCAGGAGCACCAGCACGTCGGCCTCGCGCTCCGTGAGGCCGGCGGCCGCGACCGCGTCCGCCGCCGGAAGGTGCGCGAAGCGCGGCAGGCCGGCGGGGGCCGTGAGGCGCAGCACCAGGTCGGCGCAGCGGTGCGCACGGTGCGCGAAGAGCAGGCCGGCGGAGCAGGCGCCGTAGCCGGCCACGAGCAGACCCGAGTCGCCGGGCGACGCGCGACGCGCCTCGGCGCAGACGCGGCGGCAGTCGTCCGCCTGCGCGAGCGAGACGAACACGACCGAGGGCGCGAGGCCCGCGCCGCAGGCGCTCGCGCCCTCGGCCACGCGGAAACCCAGCGCCGCGACGGCCGGCACGACCAGCAGCCGCGCGAGCGGATCCGGCTCGAGGACGAGCGCAGCCGGCCGCTCCGGAAGGACCCGGCCGGCGGCCCGCTGAGGCGGGCCGCCGGCCCCCCTGGGGAGGTGGGGCGTGGGGGATTCGGCGATCATCGTGGCTTCATGGTTTGGACGGCCCACGGGCGGGCAGGACGCTCCCCAGACAGACCATGCAGACACTGGAGGGTCCAGTGGCTGAGATCACCCGTTCCATCGACGTGGATGCCGCGATCGGCGACGTCGACCAGGAGTGGACGCAGTTCATGTTCCGCACGCTCGTGGGTCACTACCAGGGCAGGGCCGCGGACGTGGAGTGGACGGCGGCCGACGACGCCGAGCAGGAAGGCGTCGTGCTGCTCGAAGGGCTCCCGGACGACCGTACGCGGGTGAGCGTCACCGTGGAGTTCGAGGGCGACGAAGCCCAGGTGATCGCACACCTCGATCGCGACCTCAGGATGTTCAAGGCGTTCGCCGAGACGCGCGGCTGACCGGCGCGCGCGAGACATCACAGGTCGCATCACCATCACCCCCGCTCGTAGAGCCGCCTGACACGTCGGCCCTGATCGCCGCCTGCGCCGGACGCGCGGGGGGCAGGTGATCGTGGCGCGACCAGACTAGCTGACGCGAGTCCCGCTGTGGTCCGGTGCGGGACTCGCGCGCGGTGACACTCCCGGCGCCTCCCGGGTGACGTTCCCTCGTGTGCGGCAGGACATCCGTCGCGCTAGACTGAGCCGCGCGGGCCGTACTCCTCTCCTGGAGACGCGGTCCTCGAGATTCCTGAGCGGCGGCGATCGGAGGGCTCACCGTGGGGACATCGCTCATCGAGCAGCTGGCAGCGGCGCCGGCGGTGGGACAGGACTACAGGCCGTACTCTCTCTCGCCCCGCGGCGACGCCGTCGCCTTCGAGTGGTACCGCGATGGCGACTGGCAGATCTTCATCAAGAACCTGCCGGACAGCGAGCCGGTCCGCGTCGGCGACCTCGCCGACCGTTGCGGCTGCCCGCAGTTCTCGCCCGACGGGCGCCACGTGTACTTCACCTGCGACGATCGCGGCTCGGAGTGCTACGACGTCTACCGCTACGACGTGGACAGCGGCCAGGTAGTCAACCTGCTTCCCGACACGCCCGACCTGGCCCCGCTGCCCGACCCCGATCTCTCGCCGGACGGCACCCAGCTGGCGATGACGGTCTCGCACGGCGCCGGCTACGCGGTCGCGGTGATGCCGGCGCAGCCGAGCCCCGGCGGCGGCGCTCTGCGCTTCCTGACCGAGCACCCCTACACTGAGTGCTCGCCGCGCTGGTCGCCGGACGGAGCCTTCCTCGCGGTCACGACCGGCACGCGCGGCCAGGACACGGCGATCGAGGTCATCGACGCGCAGACCGGTGAGACACGCTGGGTCGGCGGCTCCGACGCGTTCTTCGCCGGCCAGCTTGCCTGGTCGCCCGAGGGACGGCGGCTCGCATTCGCCGGCGGCCCGGGCGACCGCCCCGCCATCGGCGTCTACGAGCTGGAGACCGGAGCCCTCACCTGGGCCTGGGAGGACCACCACGTCGACGCCCGTCACCCGGTGTGGGCGCCCGACGGCGCCGCGCTCGCGTTCCTCGTCGACGTGGAGGGCGAGACGGGCCTCCTGCACATCGACCTGACGGACGGGGCCGTGACCGAGTACAGCATCGGCCCCGGCAACCACTACGCGCCGACGTTCACTCCGGACGGCGACGCCCTGGTCTGCGTCCTCAGCCGCCCCGACGCGCCTCCGGACCTCTTCCGGGTGGAGCTCGACGACGGCGACGTCACCCTGCTCACCGACTCGCTGCCGGAGGAGCTGCGCGAGACGCCGTTCGCGTCCGGCGAGCCGGTCTGGTTCACCAGCTGGGACCACCTCACGGAGGTCCCGGGCATCCTGGTCGAGCCGGATGAGCCCAACGGGGCCGCCGTCGTGATCGTGCACGGCGGCCCGACCTGGCATCACTCGAACGAATGGGACCCGCTGCGCCAGGCGTTCGTGGCGGCGGGGCTCACCGTACTGCACCCGAACTACCGCGGCAGCGACGGCTACGGCCGCCGCTGGCAGCTGGCCAATCGCTGGCTCATGGGCCAGGGCGAGGTGCTCGACGTGGCGGCCGCGCACGAGTTCCTCGTGCGGCACGGCTGCGACCCGGCGCGGATCGCGATCACGGGCCGCAGCTGGGGCGGCTTCCACACCATGGCCGCCGTCACGCAGTTCCCGGACCTCTGGGCGGCCGGCGTCGCCGGCGTCCCGTTCTTCGACTTCATCGACAGCCAGCTGGACCCGAGCATCCGCGAGGACCTGCGCTGGTGGGACCGGGAGAACACCGGGGACATCGAGAAGGACCGGGCGCGGCTGCAGTACTACTCGCCGATCAACCATCTCGACGATGTGGAGGCGCCGCTCCTGCTCCTCGGCGGCGCCCTCGACCCCCGCTGCCCGCCGCGGCAGATCTCCGAGGTCGCGGAGACGCTGCGCGCACGCGGCCGCGTCTGTGACTACGTCGTCTACCCGGACGAGGGCCACGAGATCAGCGGCCTCGAGCACCGCGTCGACTACGACCGGCGCACGGTCGACTTCATCCTCAAGCACACGGGCGCCGCCTGACGCATCGGCGGGCGCCCGGCCCGCGGGCCGGGCGCCTCCGTCAGCGCTGCGAGATCAGGTAGTCGAACGCCGCCAGCGCGGCCTTCGCGCCCTCGCCGGCGGCGATGACGATCTGCTTCTGCTTGTTCGCCGTGACGTCGCCGGCGGCGAACACGCCGCGCACGCCGGTGTCGCCCCACTCGTCGACGACCACCTCGCCCCGCTGGTTGGTGCGCGCGAGGTCCAGCACGAGGGCGGAGTTGGGCGAGTACCCGACCTCGATGAAGACGCCGTCGACGACCAGCGTGCGCGGCTTGCGCGTCTCGACGTCGCGGATCACGAGCTGCTCGACGGTCTCTCCGCCGCGGATCTCGACCGGCTCGTAGCCGATGAGCGGCCGGACGCCCGGCGCCGAGCCGGCCTTGTCCCTGAGCCACTCCTCCCCGCTCCACGGGCCGCGGCTGACCACGTGCACCTTCTTGGCGATGCCGCTCATCTCCACGGCCGCCTCCAGGGCCGAGCTGCCGCCGCCGACGATGGCGATCTTCTTGTCCCGGTAGAACGGGCCGTCGCACGTGGAGCAGTAGACGACGCCGCGACCGGCGAACTCCTCCTCACCGGGGATCTCCAGCTTGCGCTTCTCCGCCCCGCTGGCGAGGATCACGGATCGCGCCTTCACCTCCTTGCCCGAGGCGAGCTCGAGCACCTTGGCGCGGCCGTCGACGCGGATGGCGTCGACGCGCTCGCCGAGCATCCGCTCCAGCCCGTACATGTACGCCTGCTCGAACATGAGCCGCACGAGCTCGGGGCCCTCCACCACCGGCATGCCGGGGTAGTTGGTGACCAGGTGGGTGATGCCCACCTGCCCGCCGAGGTCCATGGCGATGAGGATCGTCGAGAGGTTCTTGCGGGCGGCGTACATCGCGGCCGTGATGCCGGCCGGTCCGCCGCCGACCACTGCCACGTCCCACACCTTCGCCAGGTCCACCGTCGACTCGATGCCGAACATCTGGTCGAGGGCGCCCGTGGCGTTCAGGTACGCGAGGCTGTCGTAGCCGCCGATCCACTGGTCGTCGATGAAGAACTGGGGCACGCCGCGCTGACCGGTGCGCTCGACCATCTCGATCGCCTTGGCCTCGTCGTCCGTCACATCCACTTCGTCGTACTCGATGCCCTTGGCGCCCAGCAGCGCCTTGGCCTTGGCGCAGTACGGGCACCACTCCATCGAGTACATCTGTACTCGTGCCATCGTCACCTCCGTGGCCTTTCGCTCGAACCTTTCCTTCGCTCGGCTATTCCCGCTCGCAAACACTTCGAGGACACGAGGATGCAGGATCGCGGGTCGAGGCGGCCGCGGGGAGCGCACCGGCCAAGCGGCGTCGCCACTTCTGGCAACCGCACGTGAAGTCCAGCACAATGTCCACCTTAAGACTGGAGCAAAGGCATATGTAGAAATTTGATGCTTTGCGTACACTTTTCCCCTCGGTGCCGTCCGCATCATGGAGCGCTACGGTGGCGCACCCGGACGGTGAGAGGGAGACGAAGATGAAGAAGAGGGACCTCGGTCTCGTCGTGCTCGCTGCGGCGCTGCTGATCGCGGGGATCCTGGGGATCGCCGCGCCGGCGCAGGCCGCCAGCCCCGGGATGAGCAAGTGGGTCGACCCGCTGCCTGTACCTCCGGTCGCCCAGAAGACGTTCAACCCGGCCTATTCGGGCTGGGCGGACTACTACGTCATCGACATGCGGGCCAGCCAGCACCAGTTCAACGCCGGCCTGCCCGGCCCGGCCACCGTGTGGACCTACGGGCAGCCGGGGCAAAGACCCCGTCCTGCTCGGCCCGACCATCGTCGCCAAGACGGGCCGGCCGGTGGTGGTCAAGTACATCAACAACCTGCCGACCGACCCGAACGCCTTCCCGCTCAAGGATGCCATCGATCAGACGATCGCCGGCGCGATGGTGCCCACGGGCGCGGCCATCCCGCATCTGCACGGCGGGCACACCGCGGCGCGCTTCGACGGGACACCCATGCAGTGGTGGACCGCCGACGGCCAGAAGGGCGAGGACTTCGTCAGCAAGACCTTCACCTACATGAACGACCAGCCGGCGTCGCTGCTCTGGTACCACGACCACACCATGGGGGCGACGCGCTTCAAGCCGTACCTCGGCCTGGCCGCGGCCTACGTGCTCTTCGACAAGGTCGATACCGGCACGAAGATCAACGGCCAGAACGTGCCTGACCGGCTACGGCAAGTACCACCTGCCGCTGGTGATCCAGGACAAGCAGTTCAACGCCGACGGCAGCCTGTTCTACCCCACCGAAGGCATCAGCCCCGTCCACCCGGTCTGGGTGCCGGAGTTCTTCGGCGACACCCCGGTGGTCAACGGCAAGGCGTATCCGTTCCTTGACGCGCAGCCGCGGCGCTACCGGCTCCGCCTCCTGAACGGCTCGCAGGCCCGCTTCTACAACGTCGGCTTCGACGTCAACGGCATCGACCAGAAGTTCTGGGTCATCGGCTCCGAGCAGGGCCTGCTCCCGAAGCCGGTCGAGACGACCAACCTGCTGATCGCCCCGGGCGAGCGCTTCGACGTCATCGTGGACTTCACCGGGCTGCCGCTGGGTACCACGGTCATGATGACCAACGACGCCAACGCGCCGTATCCGGACGGCATCGACGAAGCTCCCGTTCCCGAGCTTCTGAAGATCAACGTGAACACCCCGGTGCCGGCGAAGGATCCCGACACCAGCGTGCCGGCCGCCAAGCTGAAGCTGCCGGCCCAGGAGCGTCTCACCAGGACGCCCGGCGTGGCGCCTCGGGACATCGTGGCGAAGGAGACCATGGTCGACGGGTATGCCACCGACCCCACGACCGGGATGCCGGAGATGGTCCCGAGCGAGGTGCTGCTCAACGGCCTCAACTTCATGGACCCGACCACGGACTACGTCAAGGCCGGCACCACGGAGACCTGGCGCTGGATCAACCTCACGGTGGACGCTCACCCGATGCACCCGCATCTGGTCGCCGTCCAGGTCGTGAACCGCCAGCTGATCGACGTCCCGGGCTACACGACGGCTTGGGACGCCTACCTTGCCTCAGGGCGCGACCCGCTGCTCAAGCCCCACCTCAGGGACTACCTCGTCGGGAGCCCGATCCCGCCGGCCCCGGAAGAGATGGGCTACAAGGACACCGTCAAGGCCTATCCGGGGATGGTGACGCGGACGCGGGCGAAGTTCACCCTGCCCGCGACGTCCCTCCTGGACTACGACTGGAAGACGAAGAGCTACGGCAACTGGGTGTATCACTGCCACATCCTCGAGCACGAGGAGAACGACATGATGCGGCCGTTCGTGGTCGTCAAGTAAGACCGCGCGAACGAACCGGATGGATCGCCGGGGAGGGCCGCCCGCACGGGCGGCCCTCCCCTTGTCCGCGGGCCGGGCGGGCGCCGGAGGCGGCCCCGCCCGGCCCGCATCTGCGATAGACTCGGGCCTGTCCCCGCACACATTCTCCGGGCAGGTGAATCGATGAAGGTCCGTGTCTACGTCGTCCCGAAACAGGGCATCCTCGACCCCCAGGGAGCAGCCGTCGAGCGGTCGCTCCCCAACCTCGGCTTCGAGGGTGTGAGCGGCGTCCGGATCGGCAAGATCATCGATCTCACCATCGACGGCGCGGGCCTCACCGAAGAGGCCGCCCGCGCGCAGGTCGACGACATGTGCCGCAAGCTCCTCTCCAACCCGATCATCGAGGACTACTCGTTCGAGCTCGAGGGGTGACGCGACGATGACCGCTGCTTCTCCCCTGCGCATCGGCGTGGTCGTCTTCCCCGGCATCAACACCGACGGCGACACGCACCACGCACTCGAGACCTTCCCGGGCGTCACCGCCGAGTACCTCTGGCACAAGGACACCGACCTCAAGGGCGTCGACGGCATCGTCATCCCTGGCGGGTTCAGCTACGGCGACTACCTGCGCTGCGGCGCCATCGCCCGCTTCAGTCCGATCATGCAGTCCATCACCGACTTCGCCGGCGACGGCGGGCTCGTGATGGGCATCTGCAACGGCTTCCAGATCCTGATCGAGGCGGGCCTCCTGCCCGGCGGCCTCATCCGGAACACGGGCCTCAAGTTCGTCTGCCGGTACGTGAACCTGCGCGTCGAGACGGCGGACACGCCGTTCACCAGCGCCTGCGCGCAGGGCGACGTGCTGCGCATCGTCGTCAAGCACAACGAGGGCAACTACACGGTCGACCCGGCGACCTTCGAGCAGCTCAAGGCGAACGACCAGATCGTCGTGCGCTACGTCAACGCCGCCGGCGAGCGGGCCGAGGGCGCCAATCCCAACGGCGCGCTCGACGACATCGCCGGCGTCTGCAACGAGGCGCGCAACGTGTTCGGCATGATGCCGCACCCGGAGAACTCCGTGGAGGACGCCCTCGCCGGCGGCTCCGACGGCCGCGTCTTCTTCGGCTCCATGATCGACGCCCTGCGTGGCGCGGAGGTGACGGCATGACGTGTACGTGAACCGCACGGCCGACCTCGCCGCGGCGATCAAGCTCGGCCTCACCGAGGACGAGTACGAGCACATCAAGCGGATCCAGGACCGCGAGCCGACGTATGTGGAGCTCGCCATCTACTCGCTCATGTGGAGCGAGCACTGCAGCTACAAGCACTCGCGGCCCATCCTGGGGCGCTTCCCCACCAGCGGGCCGCGCATCCTGCAGGGCCCCGGCGAGAACGCCGGCATCATCGACGTCGGCGACGGCTGGGCCGTGGCCATGAAGGTCGAGAGCCACAACCACCCGTCGGCCGTCGAGCCCTTCCAGGGCGCGGCCACCGGCGTCGGCGGCATCGTGCGCGACATCTTCACCATGGGCGCGCGCCCGTGCGTGAGCATGGACTCCCTGCGCTTCGGCGAGCTCACCGAGCCGCGCCAGCGCTTCCTGCTCGACGGCGTCGTCGGCGGCATCGCCCACTACGGCAACTGCCTCGGCATCCCCACCGTCGGCGGCGAGATCTACTTCGAGCCCAGCTACGAGGGCAACTGCCTCGTCAACGCCTTCTCCGCGGGCCTCATCCGCACCGACGGCATCGTGCGCGCCATCGCCAGCGGCGTCGGCAACCACGTCGTGCTCATCGGCTCCAAGACGGGCCGCGACGGCATCGGCGGCGCCAGCGTGCTCGCCAGCCAGGAGTTCGACGAGACGCTCGAGGAGAAGCGCCCGAGCGTCCAGGTCGGCGACCCCTTCACCGAGAAGAAGCTCATCGAGGCCTGCCTCGAGCTCATCCACCGCAAGCTCGTGGTGAGCATGCAGGACCTCGGCGCGGCCGGCCTCACCAGCTCCAGCTCGGAGATGTCGAGCAAGGGTCACGTGGGCCTCGACATCCACGCCGACCGCGTGCCGCTGCGCGAGGCCGACATGGAGCCGTGGGAGATCATGATCAGCGAGAGCCAGGAGCGCATGCTGGCGATCGTCACCGAGGAGCAGATCGCCGACGTGCGCGAGGTCTGCGTGCGCTGGGACCTCGACTGCACCGTCATCGGCGAGGTCACCGACAGCAAGATGCTGCGCATCATCTGGCACGGCGAGCGCGTCGCCGACATCCCGGCCCGCCGCCTCGCCGACGAGAGCCCCGTCATCCGCACGCCCTCCGTGAAGCCGGACTACATCGTCGACGAGCCCGTGGCCGTGGACGACGCGAGCTACCCGCAGCCGAAGGACCTCGGCGCGGCGCTGACGCAGCTGCATCGCCGCGCCCAACATCGCCAGCAAGCGCTGGGCCTGGGAGCAGTACGACTACATCGTCCAGGCCAACACCATGCAGATCCCCGGCTCCGACGCCGCGGTGCTGCGCATCAAGGGCACCGACCGCGGCTTCGCCTTCAGCAACGACTGCAACGGCCGCCACTGCTACCTCGACCCGTACCGCGGCGCCAAGGCGGCGACGGCCGAGGCGGCGCGCAACCTGGCGTGCTCCGGCGCGCTGCCCGTCGCCGTCACCGACTGCCTCAACTTCGGCAACCCGGAGAAGGGCGAGATCTACTGGCAGTTCGAGCAGGCCATCGAGGGCATGGCCGAGGCCTGCGAGGCCCTGGACACGCCGGTCGTCTCGCGGCAACGTGAGCTTCTACAACGAGAGCTTCGGCCAGGCGATCTACCCCACGCCGATGGTCGGCATGCTCGGCATCTTCGACGACGTGAGCGTGCACATCGACGGCGCCTTCAAGGACGAGGGCGACGTCATCGTGTTCCTCGGCGACGACGCCGCCTGGATGGACGGCAGCGAGTACCAGAAGACCGCCTACGGCGTGGTCGCCGGGCGCATCCCCGACGTGGACCTGGAACTCGAGGTGAAGCTCCAGGCCCGCCTGCGCGCGGCCATCGAGGCGCGGCTGCTGAAGAGCGCCCACGACTGCTCCGACGGCGGGCTCGCCGTCGCGCTCGCCGAGTGCTGCGTGTTCAGCGGCTCCAACGGCGGCGCCCAGTTCGAGGACCCCGACGGGTCGCGGGCCGACCGCTCCGGCCGCTTCCTCGGCGCCGACGTCGACCTCGGCTCCGCCGCGGCCGTGACCGGCGCCGCCGGCCGGCCCGACCTCGCGCTCTTCGGCGAGGCGCCGACCCGCGTGGTCGTCACCTGCGCGCCCGACAAGGTCGCCGAGCTCGAGGCCGTCCTCGGCGACCTGCCGCACCATACGGTCGGCCGGGTGACCGGCGCCGACCTCAGGTGTACCATGGATGCGAAGGAGCTCTTCGCCGTCCCGGTGAGCGAGCTCCATTCTGCTTATGAGTCGCTCCCGCAGCGGCTCGCCTGACTGAACCGAGCGTCTTGTACGACGATCGTCTCCACGACAGCTGTGGCGTCTTCGGCATCCATGCGCCGGGACTCGACGTCGCGCGCCTGACCTTCTTCGGGCTCTACGCCCTGCAGCACCGCGGGCAGGAGAGCGCCGGCATCGCCGTGGCCGACGACGGCCAGATCACGGTCATCAAGGACCTCGGCCTGGTCAGCCAGGTGTTCAACGAGCAGATGCTGCAGAGCCTCAGCGGCCAGCACGCGATCGGCCACGTGCGCTACAGCACCACCGGCGCGAGTCACTGGCAGAACTCACAGCCGCTGGTCCGCAGCCGCAACGGCGACGTCATCGCCCTCGGCCACAACGGCAACCTCGTCAACACCACCGCGCTCCGCGACGAACTCCTCGCGCAAGGCGTCAAGTTCTCGGGCACCACCGACACCGAGGTCATCACGGCGCTCATCGCGCACGAGTCCGAGGGCGACCTGCTCGAGGGGGTGCGGACGGCGGTCAGCAAGATCCGCGGCGCCTTCTCCGCGGCGGTCATGAGCGGCGACGCCGTGGTCGGCTTCCGCGACCCCTACGGCGTGCGCCCGCTGTGCCTCGGCGACTACGAAGGCCACCCCGTGTTCAGCAGCGAGACCTCCGGCCTCGACATCATCGGCGCCGACTTCGTGCGCGAGATCCAGCCGGGCGAGATCGTCATCGCCGACAGCGAGCACGGCCTGCGCAGCGAGCGCGTCGAGCTCGAGGGCGCCCGCCCGGCCCTCTGCATCTTCGAGTTCATCTACTTCGCCCGGCCGGACAGCGTGATGAACGGCAAGACGCTGCACGTCGTGCGCCAGAACATGGGCCGGCACCTCTGCCTGGAGGCCCCGGTGGAAGCCGACCTGGTCGTCCCGGTCCCGGACACGGGCATGCCGGCGGCGATCGGCTACGCCGCCGCCTCCGGCATCCCCTACACCGAGGGCCTCATCAAGAACCGCTACGTGCACCGCACGTTCATCCAGCCGGACGACAACCTGCGCCAGGTCGGCATCCGCATGAAGCTCAACCCGCTGACCTCGGTGATCAAGGGCAAGCGACTCATCGTCGTCGACGACTCCATCGTCCGCGGCAACACGACGCGCCGGCTGGTCGACATGCTGTTCAGCGCCGGCGCCAAAGAGGTCCACCTGCGCATCAGCTCGCCGCCCATCCAGTGGCCCTGCTACTACGGCATCGACATGGCGACCCGCGCCGAGCTCATCGCCTCCAACAAGTCGGTGGACGAGATCCGCGACCACGTCGGCGCGACCAGCCTGCACTACCTCACGCTCGACGGCCTGCAGGCCAGCACCGGCCTGCCGCGCGATCAGTTCTGCCGCGCCTGCTTCGACGGGGACTACCCCATCGACGTGCCCGAGGAGTACGCGATGTGCAAGATGCGGTTCGAGAAGGGCGCGGCCGCAGCCGCCTGCGACCCCTGATCGGCGCACGGCCGCGACGGACCGACTGGTCCTGAGCGCACCGGAGACGCCGGCTACTCCACCTGGACCCCGGCCCCGGTCGGCCCCGGCTCCTCAGCCGCCTCGGGCACCTGCCTGCCCACCGCGAACAGGTACGCGCTGATCACGAAGATCCACACCGGGAAGATCAGCACGGCCCAAGCCTCCTGCGAGACCACGAACAGCAGCACGAGCGCGACCAGATAGCTGGGCAGCGCCAGCCACCTGGGCATGAGTCCGTGCCGCAGCCATGCCGTGGCCTGGCAGATGAGGAACACGGAGGCCATGCGCAGGGCGTACACGCCGAAGATCTTCGCCACCGCGAGTTGGACGAACGAGTACGTGTCGCTGCCCGGGAACCCCGCCGGGTCCCTCGCATACATGCCGAGGAGAGCTCCAGCGAGCCCGCCTGCGGCGAAGACCATGGCGAGGAAGATCACCCCGCTCCCCAGGATCACCGAAGAGATGAACCTGTCGTCCCAGCGTCCCAGCCGCTGCCGCGAGACACCGATGAACCAGAGGAAGAAGATGCCGGCGAAGGGCAGGAGGGCCAGCGCCCACTCCAGGTCGGTGTTTCCGCCGGCGAGCCACGCCCCCTTCTCGTCGGCCCCGCCGGCCGTCGACTGGACGATGGTGACGCACACCCCGAACAGCACGCCGAACAGCATCCCCGCGATGGAGCCCGCGGTGAGCGTGCGCGCGTGGTGCTCCGCTTTGCGCGTGAACCTGAATCCCCGCAGCTCGGGCCGCGTCCCATGAGTCATGACCCTCACCCCCTCCCTGTGAGGGCGACCGCCCGCGCAGTCGCCCGGCGGCTCAGGCGTCGCGCCGGGCTACCGCAGGCCCGGGAAGCGCCGACGCACGGCGCGCGAGCCCAGCGCCGTGCTCTCGCCGACGGCCATGCCGACGAGCGACCCGACGATGACGTCTCCCGGGTAGTGTACGCCTGAGTGAACGCGCGAATAGGCGACCACGGTAGCCAAGCCGCGGAGCGGCACGCCGAGCGCCGGGATGGCCTCGGCGACCCCGGCGGCGAAGGCGAACCCTGAGGCCGAGTGGCCGGAGGGGAACGAGGTCGACGTCGGCATCCTCACGTGCCGCGCCTCTTCGAAGCGGACGACGCCGCGCTCCGGCCGGGGACGGTTGCCGGCGAACTTCATCGGCATGTTCACGACGAAGGAATTGAGGCCGACGGCGGCCATGCCGGTGACGGCGGCGCGCCGCCCCTTCTTGCCGCCGACGGCGAACAGCAGCGCCGCGATCCCCATGTAGAGCTTGGCGTGGTTGGCGGTGTTCGAGAGGCGCCGCAGCGGCGCGTCGATGAGCGGCGTGGGTGTGGCCTCGATCGCCTGGTAAACGGCGGTGTCGAGCACCACGAGCTCGTGAAAGCACCTCGCGCGCGATGCTCCCGAGGTCACGCTTGTCCGCTGTTTCGGCCACGGGCAGATGCTACCATTCGTGGCCGACCGGTACAGCAGGGGGTCAGCGTGGCGACGAAAGGCGATACGACTGAGGCGGGGCCGAGCAAGATGAGCCGGCTGAACGCGGCCGTGCCCGGCGTCGCCATGCTCCGCACGTACAAGCCGGCGTGGCTGCGCTTCGACCTCGTCGCCGGCATCGTCCTCGCGGCCATCCTCGTGCCACAGGGCCTGGCGTACGCGGAGCTGGCCGGGCTGCCTCCGGTCACCGGCCTGTACACCACCATCGCCTGCCTCGTCGTGTACGCGCTGCTCGGGCCGTCGCGCGTGCTCGTCCTCGGCCCCGACTCCGCGGTCTCGCCGCTGATCTTCGCGGCCATCGTGCCGCTCATGGTCACCGACGATCCCGCGTCGGCGATCGCGCTCGCCGGGATCCTCGCGATCATGGTGGGCCTCATCGAGATTGGCTTGGGGCTCGGCAAGCTGGGATTCATCGCCGACCTGCTCTCCAAGGAGGTCCAGGTCGGCTACATGAACGGGCTGGCCATCACCATCTTCGTCGGCCAGCTTCCCAAGTTCTTCGGCTTCTCGACCGACGCGGACACCTTCGTCCAGGAGGTCAAGGCGTTCTTCTCGAACCTCGACCAGACCAACACGACCACGCTGCTGGTCGGCTTGGGCACCCTTGCGCTCCTGCTCGGGCTGCCACGGGTCTCGAAGAAGATCCCGGCCGTGCTCGTCGGGGTCGTCGCCGCTACAGTCGTCTCGGCGGCGCTGGACCTGGCCGCGGATGGCGTGAAGACGGTGGGCACGCTGCCGCAGGGGCTCCCCGTCCCCTCGTTCCCGTGGACCAGCGCGAGCGATCTCACGATGCTGGCCGCGGCTGCGGTCGGCATCGTGCTCGTCTCCCTGACAGACACGATCGCCACCTCGTCGAGCTTCGCCGCGAAGCGCGGCGACGAGGTGGATGCGAACCACGAGATGATCGCCGTGGGCGCCTCCAACGCGGCAGCCGGCCTCTTCCAGGGATTCGCGATCTCGGTGAGCGCCTCCCGGACGGCCGTCGCCGAGAGCGCCCGCGCCAAGACCCAGGTGACCGGGCTCGTCGGCGCCGGCCTGGTGATCCTCATGCTCGTGCTGGTGCCGTCGTTGTTCGCCGACCTGCCGCAGACGGCGCTGGCCGCCGTGGTGATCGTGGCGGCCTCGTCCTTGATGGACCTCGCCGCACTGCGACGCTTCGCCCGCGTGCGCAAGACGGCGCTCGCCCTTTCGCTCGTGGCGACGATCGGCGTCGTCTTCTTCGGCGTGCTCCAAGGCATCCTGATCGCCGCCATCCTCTCGATCCTGCTGTTCTTCCGTCGGAGCTGGTGGCCGCCGGGCGCCGTGCTCGGCTACGTCCACGAGCTCAAGGGATGGCACGACGTCGAGCGCTACCCGGATGCGGAGCAGCAGAAGGACGTGGTCATCTACCGCTGGGAGGCGCCGCTGTTCTTCGCCAACGCCGGCATCTTCAGGCAGCAGATCCGCAAGCTCGTCATACAACACCAGCCGCGCTGGATCGTGCTGCAGTGCGAGGCCATCACCGACATCGATGTGACCGCCGCGGACATGCTCAAGGGTCTGGACCACGAGCTCAACGAGCATGGCATCCACATCGCCTTCGTCGAGCTGCGCACCCGGCTTCAGGAGCGGGTGGAGACGTACGGGCTGCTCAGCGAGCTGGACCGCAAGCATTTCTTCGCGAAGATCAAGCCCGCGCTCCGGGACATCGAGGCGCACGACCCTGATTCGGACGACGCGCCGCACCGGTGGGTCGACGCCCTCGACCCCGATGGCCCCCACGACCCCGAGGGCCTGCGGCATCTCGAACCGCCGGACGAGCCGCAGGACTGACGGTCGGGCGGCCTCAGGCGTCGATGCGCACGGGGCGCCCGAGCACGACGCTCCACAAGCCAAGCAGCCCCTTGACTCCCGTGGCTCGCGCAGCCGGCGAGTAGCCGATCGCCCCCAGCGGCAGCCGGAGGCGCAGCACGCCCGGCCGCGACCGGAACACGAGCGGCGGGTCCATCTCGAGGGACTCGCCGTCGAGCCCGACGGCGATGGGCGACCCCGAGGTCACCTCGAAGACGGGCGTCTCCCACGAGAGATAGCCCTCGTACAGGGCGGGTGTCGCCGTGGTCAGCGCCGCGATGGCGCGGGTCGCGGCGAGGGCGTCCGGCACGACGAGAGAGAAAACGCCGAGCTTGCCGGTATCGAGACGGGGTCGCGACGTGATGCCGCCTGTCGTGGTGCCGTAGGGACCGTTGGACACCTGGATCACGTGCGCGCCGTCGTGCTCCACACCGTCCGGCCCGGTGAAGCGCAGGTCGAACGGTTCGGCGCCGGGTCCGAGCATCTCCGGCAGCGCGGCAAGCGTCGTCTCGCGCTTCGCGTCCCGGTACTCCGGTGACTGGACGATGGTGGCGTACAGGCCGAGCGAGACGTTGTTCACGAAGATGCGCCCGTTGACGTCGGCGAGGTCGATCGTCCGCTCGCGCGCCTCGCCGTAGGCGTCCAGCGCGCCGACCACGTCGTCGCGGTCCAGGCCGATGTCGAGGGCGAAGTGGTTCCGCGTGCCGGCGGGGATGACGACCATCGGCAGGCCCCGCTCAGCGGCGATGCTGGCGACCAGCGCCTGCGACCCGTCGCCGCCGGCCATGCCGACGACGTCGGCGCCGCGGTCGATGGCGTCGCGCGCGAGCTGGAGCAGGTCGTCGCCGCGCTGCAGGACGACCGGCTCGATCCCGCGCGCGCGACACTCGTCGACGAGGTGGAACTTCTCGGCCTTCCCGCCACCTGACTTGAGATTCATGATGAGCACGCCGTGCTGCGCCGCCGGTACCGGCTTGCCCGGCGTCTCCAGGGCCTTCAGCGAGCGGACGTCACGAGTCAGGGCGTAGCGCGCCAGCACCAGCGCCACACCCAAGAGGACGAGCCGCACCAGAAGGGAGAGCACGTAGCCGTCACCGCCCGCGATCTGGATGGCTACGACCGCGACGGCCGCCGCGGCCGCGACGACGACCCAGACCACACGGACGGCGCCCTTCCTCGTGAGCGCCTCCCACACGGCGAGAAACGCGACGGCGAGCACGACGAGCTGCACGAGCACGTCGAGCGGACGGTCGAGGATGGCGAGCACCGTGGTCACCAGGACGGCCACGATGATCAGGATCGCGGCGAGCGCGGCGAGCCTGCGCCGGCCCCTCGGCTTAGGCTGCGTCCCGTCTTCGGTCATCTCGTCCCCCTTCGTCCGTCTGTGGCGGCACCTTCCTGGTCCGCCGCAGGCGACATCGTGCCACGGGCGACGTCCCACTGCCAGGCCGACAACGCGTGCGAAGCGGGACTCGTGACGGCCGCGAGCTCCCGGAACCACCCGTACAGATCTTCGTACACGGGCGCCGCCTCCGGGTCGGGCTCCACGCGCTCCGTCGGCTGAGGCCACTGCGTCTGCAGCGACGCCGCGCCGGCGGCCACCGCCGCGAACAGCGCGGCGCCGACGCCGGCGCGGGACGGCCCCACGCGCACCTCCTGCGCCAGTCCCGTGACGTCGCTCACGATCTGCGGCCACAGCGCACCCGCCGCGCCGCCGCCGCTGCTGCGCAAGGCGGCGACGGTGGCCCCTGCCTCACGCATCGTCTCGAGGTTGTGGCGCACGGCGAAGGCGGCGGCCTCCATGAGCGCACGGAAGAGGTGCCCCCGGCCGTGCGCGGCGGTCAGGCCGAGCACCGCGCCGCGCAGGTCGGGGTCGAAGAGCGGCGTGCGCTCGCCGGCGAAGTAGGGCAGCGCGAGGAGGCCGCCGGCGCCGGGTCCGGCTCCGGCGGCCTCCTCGTACAGCGTCTCGTAGGGGACTTCGCCGGTCAGGTCGCGCAGCCACGAGGTGAGCGCGCCGGCCGAGGCGACCCCGGCGGCGAGGTTGAGCGAACCGGGGGTGAAGCCGACGGTGCTCCACAGCCGGGGGTCCGGACGCGCCGGGCTGTCCACCTCGATGAGGAACATGCTCGTGCCGTAGACGAGAAGGCCCTCGCCGGGGCCGCGCAGCCCGGAGGCGGCGACCTCACACCAGGAGTCGATGCTGCCGGCGACGACCGGGGTGCCCTCCGCCAGCCCCGTCGCGGCGGCCGCGTCGCGGCTCACGCCGCCGCAGGCATCCTGCGGCCAGACCAGCCGGGGCAGCGCCAGTCCCGGGGCGACGCGCTCCGCCCACTCGTCGATCCAGGTGTTCGCGTGGACGTCGTAGAGCGGCGCCCAGTGACTGGCGCTGTGGTGGTCGAGGACGTACTCGCCGGTGAGGCGCGAGACCAGGTACGAGCTCGCGCCGAAGACGCGCCGGGTCGCCGACCACACTCCCGGCTCCTCGTCGGCGAGCCAGCGGATCTTCGGCCCCGCCGACTGGCTCGAGAGCCGCGACCCGCAGCGGGCGAGGATCTCGTCCGCGCCCAGCTCGGCGGTCAGACGCTCGACCTGGGCCCTCGCCCTCGAGTCGATCCCGTACAGGATGGCGGGCCGTAACGGCTGACCGCCCTTTGCCGCCGCGAGGACGCACGGGCCGAGGGCGCTCACGCCCACGGCCCTCACGCGGGAGCCGCGCCCGGCGAGCACTCGGCGACACACGTCGACCGCGCCGCCCCACCAGTCACGCTCCGCGTCCTGCTCCGCCCAGCCCGGCCGCGGCCGCGAGATGCCGTGCTCGAGGCGCGCGTCGGCGACCACGACGCCGTCCGCGCCGACGAGCACTGCCTTGGTGCTCGACGACCCGACATCGAGGCCCAGGTACAGGTCCTCCGTCACCGCATCGCCCTCCCTTGGCCTCCGGAACGACCCGCGTCACACCTCCGAGAAGATCTCGTGCGAGAGCATACCGCCCGACATCACGCGGGCGTCGAAGCCGTTCTGCAGGAGGATGCGGGTCGCGTAGTAGGCGCGCTGGCCGGAGCGGCAGATGACGGCGATGCTACGGTCGCGCGGCAGCTCGTCCAGACGGCCGCGGAGCTGGTCGACCGGGATGTTGACGACGCCGGGCAGCGCCTCCGCCGCGAGTTCCTCCGGGTGCCGCACGTCCAGCAGGAACTCGCCGTCCAGGTCGCCCCAGTGGGCGACGGGCATGTCGCCGGCCAGCACGTCGCCGGCGACCATGCCGGCGAAGTTGGCCGGCGACTTGGCGCTGCCGAACTGGGGCGCGTAGCAGAGCTCGGCCTCTTCCAGGTCGTGGATCGTGCCGCCGAGCTGGATCGCCACGGCCAGCGCGTCGATGCGCTTGTCCACTCCGTCGCGGCCGACGGCCTGCGCCCCGAGCAGGCGGCCGTCGGACTTGCGGAAGATCACCTTCATCGCGATCGGCAGGGCGTCGGGGTAGTAGCCGGCGTGCGAGTTCGGGAACAGGTAGACCTTCTCGTAGTCTTCGTCCCCCAGCCGCCGCAGCGTCTTCTCGCTGACGCCGGTCCACGCCAGGGCGCCGCCGAACAGGCCGACGATGGCGGTGCCCTGCACGCCGCGGAAGTGCGCGTCGCGGCCGGCGATGACGTCGGCGGCGATGCGGCCCTGCCGGTTTGCCGGGCCGGCGAGCGCGAGCATGGACCACTCGTCGGTCATGTAGTCGAACTTCTCGACGGCGTCGCCGACGGCGAAGATGTCCGGGTCGCTCGTGTGCATCTGGTCGTCCACGCGGATGCCGCCGCGCTCGCCGAGCTCGATGCCTGCCATCTCGGCGAGCTTCGTCTCCGGACGGACGCCGATGCCGAGCACCACGACGTCCGCCGGCAGCCGCTGCCCGGAGATGGTGAGGACCTCGAGCGATCCGTCTTCTGCCTGCTCGAACCCGGACGCTCCGTCGTTCAGCATGATGTGGACGCCGTGCTTCTCGATGTGCCGCTCGACGTAGCGGGCCATCTCCCGGTCGACCGGCGCCATGAGCTGATCGCCACGCTGCACGACGGTGACGTCGAGGCCGAGCTCCGTGAGGTTCTCGGCCATCTCGAGACCGATGAACCCGCCGCCGACGACGACCGCGCGGCGCTGTCTCCTGCGGGCCTGCGCGCCGGTGTACGAGTCGAGGCCCGGGAGCTCAGCCAGGCTGCTCTGGACCCACGCGCGCACGGCGGCGGCGTCCGGCACCGTGCGCACCGGGAAGATGCCCGGCAGGTCGATCCCGGGGAGCGGCGGACGGATGGGTGCGGCCCCCGGCGAGAGCACGAGCTTGTCGTAGCTCTCCGTGGTCACCGCTCCCGTCGCCAGGTCCTTCAGCTCGACGATCCCCTCCGCCGCGGAGACGCCGACGACCTCGCAGCCGGTGCGGCAGTCGATGGCGAACATGCTGCGGAACACTTCCGGCGTCGCGAGCAGGAGGCTGGCCTCCTTCTCGATCACGCCGCCGACGTAGTAGGGGAGGCCGCAGTTGGCGTAGGACACGTAGGGCCCCCGCTCCACCAGCACGATCTCCACGCTCTCGTCCAGCCTGCGCAAGCGCGCGGCGCACGAAGCCCCGCCCGCTACTCCTCCGACGATGACCACCTTCATAGTCGTCCCCTCACCCTCGCGATCGATTGTCTCGGCGACGCCGGTCACCGGCGGCCGTTCTTGGTCTCGTGGTCGATCACGCCCAGCTGGGAGCGAGACCGTGGGCGCTTCTTCGCCACGTCCACGCGGCCACGCCCGAACGCGTCCATGCGACCCCATCGGCCGGGGATGTCGAGCAGCTCCAGCCGGCCGATGCCGACCGGCAGCGCCGGGTCGACGATGAGGTTGTCCCCGGCGGGCTCGAGCCCGAGCATGGTGCGCAGCAGCAGCAGCGGAGCGCCTGTGGACCACGCCTGCGGGCTGCAGGCGGTCGGGTACTGCACCGGGTACTTCGTCAGTTCCCGGGGGTACCCGCCGAACGCCTCGGGCAGGCGGCCGTCGAAGAACTCGGCGGCGTCGAGGATGCCCGCGGCGATCCGCGCCGCCTCCTCCTTGAACCCGTAGCGGCGCAGGCCCCAGGCGACGATCGAGCTGTCGAAGGGCCACACCGTACCGACGTGGTAGCCGATGGGGTTGTAGCGGGCCTCGCCCATCGCCAACGTCCGCACGCCCCAGCCCGAGTACATGGCCGGCGACATGAGGTGCCCGGCCACGGCCTTGGCCTTTGACTTGTCGACGATGCCGCTCCAGAGCAGGTGGCCGTTGTTGGAGGCGAGGGCGTCCACCTTGCTGCCGTCCGCCTCCAGAGCGAGCGCGTAGTACTGCCCGTCGGCGACCCAGAAGTCGCGGTTGAAGCGTCGCTTGAGCTCCGCCGCCTCCTTCTCGAGCTTGTCGGCGAAGTCGGGGTCGCGCCACACCTCACGAGCCAGCCGGGCGCCGCGCACCTTGGCGTCGTAGGCGTAGCCCTGCAGCTCGCACGTGGCGCGCGGGAACCCCGGCAGGCGGCCGTCGTGGTACGAGATCGAGTCCCAGGAGTCCTTCCAGCACTGGTTCTCGAGCCCCGACTGTTCGTTGCGACGCTGGTACGCGATGTAGCCGTTGCCCTGCAGGTCGGCGTAGTCGTCGATCCAGGCCAACGCCGCCCGCGCCTGCTGTTCGAGAGCCCGTACCAGCTTGGTGTCGCCGGTCCAGCGTTCGTACTCGTCGAGCAGCACCACGTAGAGCGGGGTCGCGTCCACGGAGCCGTAGTACGGCGAGTGGGGCCGCTCCTCGAACGCCGTCATCTCGCCGAAGCGGAGCTCGTGGAGGATGCGACCTGGGTCCTCGTCGCGGAAGTCGTCCCGTCGCGACCCCTGCCACATGCCGAGCGCGACCAGCGTCGTCTTGGCGAGCTCGGGAGTGAACGGCAACGCCTGCAGACTGGTGAAGATGCTGTCCCGCCCGAACATCGTCATGAACCAGGGCAGCCCGGCCGCCGGCAGGTAGTGGCCGGGCAGCGACACCGGCGAGAAGCGCAGCGCCGCCAGGTCGACGAGACTGCGCTCGTAGGTCCGCTTCAGCGGATCCCAGTCGCAGGCCAGCGTGGGAGCGTCGTCCAGCCACTTCTGCAGGCTCCGCTCCATGATGGGCAGCGGGTCCTTGGCGTGCCGCTCGTACTTGGGCGCGGCGATACTCAGCCCCGCGGTGCCGCGCCCGGGCGTCACGTGCAGGTCGGTCGTCCACTCGCCGTGCGGGCTCGACGTGGACGTTGAACGTCAGCCCGTGCTCGTCCACGGCGCACGCCGCGGTCGCCGACACCCACGTCTCGCGGACGTAGGTCTCGCGCTTGTACCCGAGCACCAGCCGGCCGTCGTCGACCCTCGTGTAGTACTTGCCCTTCTTCTTGAGGGCGTCCTTGACCTCGAACAGGTCGGCGAAGTCCGAGCCTGCCTCGATACGCACTTCGAGGTCGGCCGCCTTCTCGTCGTGATTGAGGATCGTGAGCTCCTCGTGGAAGCCCCCGCCCACGGCGCGCTGGCGGATCACCGAGAGCTTGGCGTCGATGTAGACGGTGCCGGTGCCCGGCACCAGGAAGAACCGGGTCTCGAAGTACTGCAGGTCGTCCACCGAGAGCGGATTGAGCCGCTGGCCGTCGATGGTGAGCACCCATTTGGAGAGGAATCGCGTGTCGAACGAGAACAGACCGGTCGGATCGGTCAGGGAGGCCTCGATGTCCCCGGCCTCGTCGCTCACGACGAACGTATTGCCGTCGAGGATCTTGACGTCGCCGCTCATGACTGCCTCCTCGCGTAGCCGGCGGACGGCTCGGCGTGCGCCTCGCTCGCGCCGGGGAACAGGCGCTGCAGCGCCGTGAGCAGGACGACCTTGCCCTCCATGCGCGACCGCGCCGCGCAGCACGGCGGCCATGGCGTTCATGCGGCCGGAGAGGATCTCGTCGAACGTGCCGATGTCGGCGCTGATCACGCAATCGGCCTCGCCGTCTTCGTGCGTCACCGCCACGTCGCCCTTGCGGATCTGCAGGTACCAGTGCTCGGTGCGCTCGCCGTCGGCGATGTCGAAGCGCACCGTGCCCGTCATGCTCTGGAGCATCGGCTGCTGCTGCTCGGAGAGCCTCGTGAAGAACGCTCGTGTGGGTTCTGTCATGGTCGCCACTCCTGTCGCGTATGGTCGCGGGTGCTCTACAGTCCCTTGTTCCAGCGGGCCATGCCGCCGTCTACGTAGTAGGTGCTGCCGGTGACGTAGGCGGCCTCGTCCGAGGCGAGGAAGACCGCCACGGAGGCCACTTCGTCCGGATCGCCGAGGCGGCCGGCGGGGATGACCTCCTGCAGCGCGTGCAGAAGTTCGCCGTCGCCGAGCGTGCGTTTGTTGATCGGCGTGGCGATCGCCCCGGGGGCGATGTCGTTGACCGTGATGCCGTGCGGCGCCAGCTCCTGGCAGATCGTGCGCGTGAGCATGCGCATGCCGCCCTTGGACGCCGTGTAGGTCGCGTACTCCAGGAACGCGATGTCCTCGTGGATGGAGGAGACGTTGACGATGCGGCCGCCGTGGCCGGCGGCGATCATCAGCTTCGCCGCCGCCTGAGCGGCGAAGAACGCGCCCTTGAGATTCACGCCGAGCACGAGGTCGTAGTGCTGCTCGCTGACCTCGACGAACGGCTCGCGGATCTCGACCCCGGCGTTGTTCACGAGGATGTCGAGGCGGCCGAGCGCCGCGTGCGCGTCGCGCACGAGCTTCTCGGCCTCCGCGGCCACGCCGACGTTGGCGCCCAGCGCGACCGACTTGCGGCCCATCTTCTCGATCTCCGCCGCGACGCGTCGCGCCTCGTCCTCCTCGCGGTGGAAGTGCACCGCCACGTCCGCGCCCTCGCGCGCGAAGCGCAGGGCGATGGCCTCTCCGATCCCGCTGGAGCTGCCGGTCACTAGCGCTGCTTTGCCTTCGAGTCTCATGGTCACCTCGTCTTTCCGCGCTCAGCCCGCGAACGCGTGAGTGGGCAGTCCGGCCACGCCGGCGTCCAGGCGCAGAAGAGCGCCGGCAAGGGGCTGCTCCGCGAGCTCGCCGGCGCTGAGCCCGTCCCGACGGGTGGTCACGTACAAGTCTCGCAAGTCCGCGCCGCCGAAGCAGCAGCTCGTGATGCGCGCGACCGGGAGCTCGACGAACGCCGCAAGCTCGCCGTCCGGCGCGTAGCGGTGCAGCCCCCAGCCGCCGTGGAGCGCCACCCAGACGCCGCCCTCGGCGTCGACGGCCAGGCCGTCGGGGACGGCGCCCTCGACCTCGACGGCGGCGAACCGCCGCCGGCCCTCGAGGGCGCCGGTCTCGGGGTCGAAGTCGAACACGTCGACGCGCCGGGTCGGGCTGTCGATGAAGTAGAAGCGCTCGCCCGACGGGCTCCAGCCGAGCCCGTTCGAGATCGTGGTGCCGGTCAGCACCGTCGTGACCGAGAGGTCGGCGTCCACCCGATACAGTCCGCCGAGCGGCGAAGCCTCGTCGAGCGCCATCGTCCCGACCCACAGCCGGCCGGCGGCGTCGCACGCGCCGTCGTTGGTGCGCGTGTCCGTGCGGGCCGCGTCGATGGGTACGAGCAGAGGCGACCGCTCACCGTCGAGGACGTGCAGGCCGTCCGGCAGCCCGATGACGGCCCCGCCGCTCCGGCGCGGCAGCGCCAGGCTCACGATGCCGGGCACGCGTTCCGCCGTGTCCAGTCCCGTCTCGGGATCGTACCGGTGCACGCGACGCCCCGGGATGTCGACCCAGAGAAGCGCTCCTGCCACGGCGTCC
>CAVQLY010000014.1:0-107952 GCA_963713475.1 uncultured Thermoleophilia bacterium | reverse complement strand
GATCGCGGTCCTGAACGCCGTCCTGCCGCCGGTCATCGCCGCGCTCCGGCTGCCCTACATGCTGGCCATCGGCTTCCTGCTCGTCCTGGTGCTCGATGCCCTGATGGTCCTCGCGGCGGGGAATGCCTCGGACAGCACCTTCGACGTGAGCGGGTTCTTCGCGGCCCTGCTCGTGGCGCTGGTGGCCGCTGCGGTCACCGTCGTCCTCGAGGTCCTGCTCGGCACCAACGACGAGGACGTCTACTCGCTCCGCGTCACCCAGCGCATCGCGCGGCGCTCTCGAGGCCGCGAGGCGACCGACGTGCCGGGCATCGTCTATCTCGAGATCGACGGCCTCGCGCGGCCGGTGCTGCAGCGCGCCATCCGCGACGGGCACGCGCCCGAGATGGCGCGCTGGCTCGCGTCCGGCTCGCACCGACTCTCGGAGTGGGAGACGGACCTCTCGTCGCAGACCGGCGCCTCCCAGGCGGGCCTGCTGTCGGCTCCAACGACGACATCCCGGCCTTCCGCTGGGTGGAGAAGGAGTCGGGGCGCATCATGACCTGCTCCGCACCGGCCGACTGCGCCCTCATCGAGGAGCGGCACTCCAGCGGCAAGGGGCTGCTGGCCGACGGCGGCGCCGCCGCAGCAACCTGCTGTCCGGCGACGCCGACCAGGTGATCCTCACCGTGAGCCGGATGGAGGCCGAGAAGAAGGCCAACCCCGGCTACCGCGCCTACCTCGCCGACGGCTACAACGTCACGCGCACCTTCGTGCTCTTCTTCTACGAGGTCGCGCTCGAGCTGGCCGGCGCGGCGCGGCAGCGCCGGCGCGACGTGCAGCCGCGCGGGCACCGCTCGCTGAGCTACGCCTTCATGCGCAGCGGCCTCTCCGTGTTCGTGCGCGACTTCACCGTCCACAGCATCATCAGCGACATGATGACGGGCGTGCCGGCGGTCTACGCGTGCTTCGCCGGCTACGACGAGGTCGCGCACCACTCGGGCCTCGAGCGCGCGGACACGATGGAGGTCCTGCGCAAGCTCGACCAGCAGTTCGGGCGCATCGCGCGCGCCCGACAGTACGCCGCGCGCCCCTACGAGATCGTCGTGCTCTCCGACCACGGCCAGACGCAGGGCGCGACCTTCTTGCAGCGCAACGGCTACGGCCTCGACGAGCTCGCGGAACGCAACCTGCGCGGGTCCGGCGTGGAGAGCTCACTCGGCGGCGATGAGAACGATTCGGCCGTCTCCAAGGCCGTGCGCGAGGCGACGGGCCGCAAGCAGAAGGACGAGGACAAGCACCAGGTGGGCGACCGCAAGGTGATCGTCATGGGGTCGGGCAACCTCGGGCTCATCTACCTGATGGACGAGCCGCGGCGCATGACGATGGAGGAGATCGACGAGCGGCACCCCGACCTGCTGCCGGCACTTCGCGCCCACCCGCATGTCGGCTGGCTGCTGGTGCGGTCGGCCGAGCACGGCGCCGTGGCGCTGGGCGCCCGCGGCGCCAACCACCTGAGCGAGGGCCGCGTCGAGGGCGAGGATCCGCTGGCGCCGTTCTCGCCCACCGCGGCGGCGCACCTGCTGCGCACTGACGGCTTCGCCCACGTCGCCGACATCATGGTGAACAGCTTCTACGACGAGCAGCTCGACGAGGGCTGCGCCTTCGAGGAGCTGATCTCGTTCCACGGCGGCATGGGCGGTCCGCAGACGCGGCCGTTCCTGTTGCATCCCGCGTCGCTGGCCGTCCCCGGCGGGCCGATCACCGGCGCCGAGGCGGCGCACCGGGTGCTGGCTGCGTGGCGCCGCGAGCTGCAGGGAGACGGCGCCGTGACGCAGCGGTCGTGGGCCGGCGCCGCGTCGCGGGCCAGGCGCCGGCGGCCGTGCCGCCCCGGACCAGGCGGGGCGCCATGCGACTGAGGCCGCGACGCCTCAACACGGCCGTCTCGGCCCTGTTCATGACCGGCTCGGCCGGCTTCGCCCTCGGGGCGCTGTCGCTCTATGCGTCGGCGGTGGGCCCGACGGCCGACGCCGTCACCTTCTTCGTCTCCTCCATCTGCTTCACGACCGCTTCGTTCTGGCAGCTGGTCCAGAGCCAGAGCCCGGCGGTGGCCGCGGCGGGCCCGCCGCACGACGACGAGCGGCAGCCCGTCCGCTTTCTGGCCTGGCTGCCGCACGACAAGGCCTGGCTCGCGGCCGCGACGCAGTTCCCCGGCACGCTCTTCTTCAACGTGACGACGTTCTGGGCGATCACCGTCGCCATGTCGAACAGCCAGTACGACGAGGTGGTGTGGCGGCCGGACTTCTTCGGCTCCGTCCTGTTCCTCGTCTCCAGCGCCTTCGCGATCCTCGCGCTCGGGCGGATCCTGACGTGGCGCCCGCGAGATGCAGCGTGGTGGGTCGCGTGGCTCAACATGATCGGTCCATCGCCTTCATGGCTTCCGCGATCGGCGCGTTCGTGCTGCCGAAGACGTCGGAGGCCGTCAACGTGACGCTCGCCGACCGGGGGACGCTGGTGGGCGCCGTGTGCTTCTTCCTCGGCGCCCTGCTCGCCCCTCCCGCCTGGCGGCAGGCGGGCGGGGCTGCCGCCTCAGAGGGACGTTCGACCGGCTGATCAGTCGTCGACGAGCGAGATCGCGTCCACCGGGCACTCGTCGGCCGCGTCCTCGCAGCAGCCGGCCTCCACGCAGCGTCCGGAGCGATGACGTGCGAGAAGCCGTCGTCCCCGACTTCGAACACGTCCGGGCACACCTCCTCGCACCGGCCGCAACCGATGCACAGGTCTTCGTCGACGATGGGTCGGGTCATGGTCGCCTCTTGAGGTCGCGGGGGGTGACTGCCACTCGGGAGTGTGCCCCGCCGGCGCGGCGCTCCGAACCTCCTCCCGCGCCGACGCGTCACGTCTCAGGCGGCCGGGCGCCGTCCTCCCGAGAGTCACAGTCGTCACCCAGCGGGCTCTCAGCGGATTCCCAGATTCCCGCGGTACAACTGACTACGAAGCGAGTCTGGCGCTGCCCGTTCGGGCGCCGCCTCCTCGACCCGTGAGTCCCGTCCGGTCCGACGGGCATCAGGCACGAAAGGCAGCGGAGTATGAACAAGTTCCTCGGCACCATGGTCGCCGGCTTTCTCGGCGCGGCCCTTCTGCTTGGCGCCGCCTACGCGACCGGCGTCGTCGGTGGCACGACGGTGACGCAGACCACCGTCAAGGGCGAGCCGGCCTCGTTCAAGACCACCGGCATGACGCCGCAGCAGGTCTACGAGCAGAACGTCGGCGGCGTGGTCGAGATCAAGTCCACGTTCTCCGGCGGCTACGACATGTGGGGCCAGCCGACCGGTGACCAGCAGGGCATCGGCACCGGCTTCGTCGTCAACACGGACGGCGACATCCTGACCAACGCGCACGTGGTGAGCGAGAGCGGCGTCACCGCCAGCTCCGTCACCGTCGTCTTCAAAGGCAGCGATGCCCAGGGCCTCGAGATCCCGGCCACCATCGTCGGCTCCGACGAGTCCACCGACGTCGCCCTGCTCAGGATCGATCCCAGCCAGGCGCCCGGGCTGACGCCGGTCCAGCTTGGCGACTCCTCCCAGGTCGCCGTCGGCGAAGAAGTCGTCGCCATCGGCAACCCGCTCGGCCTCGACTTCTCGCTCTCGTCCGGTGTCGTCTCCGCGACCGACCGTGAGCTGCAGTCGCCGAACGGCGCCACGATCACCGGCGGCATCCAGACCGACGCCGCGATCAACCCCGGCAACTCGGGCGGCCCGCTGTTCAACGCCGACGGCGAGGTCATCGGCATCAACGAGCAGATCGCCTCACAGGCCGGCGGCAACGAGGGCATCGGCTTCGCCGTGCCGATCAACACCGCCGTCAGCGTGATGCAGCAGATGCAGGACGGCGCGTTCGCGCCGCAGACGCAGCCGGCCCAGCCTCAGGACGGCTCGCAGTACTACCAGTACTGAGCCGACTGACAGACTGATCGACAGAAGGCCGGGGCGGCATCGCCGCCCCGGCCTTCTTCGCTGGGCGCGGGTCGGCACGGCGCCGTGGCGCTCCCTGCCGCGCGCCTCGCCGCGACTTGGCGCCGCTGTAGGATTGCCGCGAACCGCCGGGGGCGAGGCGGAGTGCGCGCAGGGGAGGATGATCACGTGCTGGCGCTGGGCACCGTCGCCGTCATCATCCTCCTCTGGTCCGTGTTCTCGGGATCGCTCGACCGGCGCGGGATCACGTCGGCAATGGTCTTCATGCTGGCCGGCCTGGCCGCCGGGGTCTCCGCGTTCGGCCTCTTCGATGTCCAGCTCGAGAGCGCCGCGGCCGAGCAGGTCGCCGAGCTTGCCCTGGTCCTGCTGCTCTTCAGCGACGCCATGCGGCTGGACCTGCGCTCGCTGCGCCACGAGCTCGCCTGGCCGAGCCGGCTGCTCCTCGTCGGGTTGCCGCTCACGCTGGTCGCAGGCACCGCTGCCGGTCTCCTGCTGTTCCCGGGCATGGCCCTGGCCTCGGTCTTCCTGCTCGCGACGATGCTGGCCGCGACGGACGCCGCACTCGGCCAGAAGGTCGTGACGGATCAGTCGGTGCCGGTGCGCGTACGCCAGGCGCTCGACGTCGAGAGCGGGCTCAACGACGGCCTCGCCGTACCGTTCTTCCTCGTCGCTCTCGACCTCGCCAACGCCGAGCTCGAGGGCGGCGTCGGGGAAGCCGTCCTCAGCAACGCCGCCGCGCAGATCGGCTGGGGTCTCGCCGGCGGGGTGATCGCCGGGCTCGCCGGCGGGCTGCTCTTCCGGCTCGCCGAGCGTCGCGGCTGGATCGGCAGCGCCTGGCGACAGATCCTGCCGCTCTCGGCCGCGTTCCTCGCCTTCGCCATCGCCGGCGGCCTCGGCGGCAGCGGATTCATCGCCGCCTTCGTCGGCGGCCTGGTGTTCGGGCGCGCCTCGGGCGAGCACGGCGCGGCGACTCTGTTCACCGAGGAGGCCGGTGGCCTGCTCGCCGCCGCCGTCTGGATCGGCTTCGGCGCGCTCGTGCTCGGCCCCGTCCTGGCGCACCTCACCTGGCGGATCGTCCTGTACGCCGTGCTCAGCCTGACGGTGGTGCGCATGGTGCCGGTGGCCATCGCCATGATGAAGCGCGGCGTCCGCTGGCCGACTGTCGCCTTCATCGGCTGGTTCGGCCCGCGCGGCCTCGCCTCGCTCGTGTTCGGGCTGCTGGTCGTCGAACGCGGCGTGCCGGAGCAAGAGACGCTGGTGACGACCGTGGCGGTGACGGTGGCGCTCAGCGTGATCCTGCACGGCGTGACCTCGGTGCCGTTCGCGGCCAGGTATCACCGCTGGTACGAACGGCATGTCGCCGCCCAGCCGGCGGCTCCCGAGGCGGCGCCGGCGACCATGCCGCGGCAGCGGCGTCAGCTCGGCGCCGCCGACCTCGAGCGGCTCGCGCCGAGGACGGGTCCAGCTATGACGACCGGCATCGCTCTGCGCGGCCGAGCCTCGCCGACCGCGCCGCCCGGCGACCGCGCAGCGTGCGTCCTTGCCTTGCCGCGCGACGATGCGCTGCTGCAACGGCGGCATCACGATCATCACGGTGGCGATGGCGAGCACGATGAGCGCCACCATCGTCGGTCCGGCGTCGAGCATGAACCCCGTGAGCAGGACCACCATGAGCGGGGTCCGGAACAGCGCGTAGACGGCGCCGGCCATGATGCCGGCGACGAAGATCGCCACCGGCACGCCCGTGAACGCCAGGTTGAGGGCCAGCGCCACGCTGACCGAGGCGAAGATGAGCGGGAACGTCGGCCCGCCGAGGAACCCGCTCTTGAACCCGACCAGAGCAGCGCCAGCTTGCCCACCGCCATGACCAGCAGCACGGCGATGCCGTACCCGGCCGCGCCGTCGATCACCGTCTGCACCTGCGTCTCGCCGGAGAACATCATGACCGGGGCGAAGACGCCGACGACGCTGAAGATCGCGCCGGCGAGGAGCGCACGCAGGACGATCCGCTCTTTCAACCGCCCGAAGAAGCCGGCGGAGTCTTCATGAAGACGGCCGTCAGGAGGGCCAGGGCGAGCCCGGTGAGCGCCAGCGGCACCATGAGGAAGGCGTCCCAGACGCTGTAGCTCTGCACCGGGGGCAGGTGCAGGAAGTTCACGAAGCCCGTCCCGTGCAACAGCAGGAAGACCCCGTAGCCGACGCCGCCGCCGATGAGGCTGGCCGGCAGCGTGGAGAGGCCCTGCTCCTTGGTCTCCGCCACCTCCGTGCCCAGCACGGCGGCGAAGACGGGGTTCTCCAGCAGGCCGTTGTACCCCGAGGCCACGCTGGCGAAGACGAGCTTGGGCCGCCGGTCCGCCGGGATCCGGAACAGGTCGCAGTACATGGCGGCGATCTTGGTGGCGATGTTGCCGATGGCTCCCTCCGGGCCGAGCACGGCGCCGGAGAACAGGGAGGCCAGCGATTGGGCGACCGTCGCCGGCAGGTCCTTCCACTTGAGGTGCATGACGTCGCCGGTCAGGCTGTCGAAGATCGAACCGTCCAGATTGCTGGGCGCCTTGGCGTACTTGACGAGCAGGCCGACGAGCAGCGAGAACGGCAGGCAGATGACCGGGAACATCCAGGCGTTCTCCGAGACGAAGCCGTTGTCCCAGATCAGCTTGTTGAGTCCTTCGTAGACGACGAACCAGGCGAGCACGCCGAAGCCGCCGATCAGCGACACCACGATGACGTGGAGGTACAGGCCCCACGGATAGGCGGCGGTGGCCTCCGCCGGAGTCCTGCAGCCGCCGGGGCGCCGCGGCCTGCGGCGATGGCTGGCCCTCAGGCGCGGTGTTCATGATCGGGCATCGCCTCCTGCCCGATAGTCGCAAACGCCTCCGGCGGGCATTCCCCTCGCCGAAGACACCGACGGCCGGCGGCTCCGCCGCCGGCCGTCGGTTCACCCGCTTCGCACAAGCGTCAGTGTGCGGCGACTCGCAACAAATTTTAAAAAAAAAACGCGCGTCAGTCCTCGATCTCCATCCCGATCTCCGCGCCCACCGCGAGCAGGTCCTGCGGGTGGAGCCACCTGTCGGCCAGGGCGACGCCGCCGGCCCGCACGATCGCGTTGCGCAGCGGGATCGCCCAACGATGCTCGAGGATCACGATCGCGGCCGTCATTCCCGCCGGGATCGCGTCGGCGATGTACCAGACCTCGGCGTCGTCGTAGAGCTCGTCCTTGTCGCCGAGCTCCGCGCCTGCCTCGGCGCCGACCTCGGCGCCTTCTTCCCCGGCCGCTCCGAAACCGATGAGCGCGCCCGCGATGGCGCCCAGCTCGGCGAGCTCCTCGTGGTCGGCGATCTCCACCTTCTCGATCGTGCCGTCTTCTCCGTGGTGGACGACGAGCAGGTCGATGACCCGCACGATGTCCTGCTCGCGCAGCAGGCGCAGCTCGTCGAGCGCCTCGCCCTTGAAGTCGGCGTCAGGGCCGAAGCCCATGACGAGGACCTGCACTGGTCCCATAGCCATTCCAGTCTCCTTCTCTCGATCGGCCGATTCCCGACCGGCTACATGCTCTGCAGGATCTTGGTCTTCTGGACGTCGAACTCGGCCTGCGTGAGCACGCCCTGGTCGAGCAGGCTCTTGAGCTGCGTCAGCTTGGCCATGGGGTCTTCCTCGGCTGCGGGAGCCGCCGGCGCGGCCTGCGGCGGCGCCTGCTGGTACTGCTGCTGCGTCTGCTGCTGCTGCATGTCGTCGATCTGCGCTTGCTGGTCGGCTTCGGCTCGCGCACTGCTGGCCCTTCTTGCCCATGTGGTACGCGGCGCCGCCGACGACGGCCGCCCCCAAGCAGCGGCCTTCTTCTTCTCCTCATCTTGACCCTCCCTCTTCTGACTGGCCCATCATGGGCCGACGCCTCTTACCGGTGGTAGACAGCGCTGCCTCGGCGCGCAATGCCTCGCGCTCGCCCATCGGCCTAGTCATACCCAGCTTGGCGGGAAAGGTCTCTTCCCCTACAGCAGCCGCGAGAACAGCCGCGCCACCGAGTTGCGGAAGCGCTGTCCGCGGCTCAGCGACTGCATGAACTCCGGGGTGATCTGCTCGCAGTCCTCCATGTCGCGCTCGTACTGCTCCGCGTAGCGTGTCGCGACGCCCTGGTCGTAGATCACCGAGACCACTTCGTCGTGCAGGATCTGGCTGCGGATGTCCCAGTTGCAGGTGCCGATGATCGAGAGCTGGTCGTCCACCGTGACGGTCTTGGCGTGGAGGAAGCCGGCCGTGTAGCGGTAGACCTTGACGCCGGAGCGCAGGAGCTGCGGGAAGTAGGCCATCGCGGCGTTGTAGGGGATCTTCTTGTCCGGCATCCCGGTCATCATGAAGCGCACGTCGGTTCCGCTTGCGGCCGCGGTGCACATGGCGGTGATCAGCGGCTCGTCGGGCACGAAGTACGGGGACTGGATCCAGATGCGCTCGCGCGCGGTGAGCAGCGCGGTGATGAAGACGTCGCGGTTGGTCTTGAAGGTGGTCTGCACGCTCGAGTGGAGCACCTGCACGGGGATGCCCTCGTGCCGGTGGTGCTCCTCAGCCGGCGGCATGAACTCCGTGGCCAGGTCCTCGGTGCCGCCGTTGTACAGCCACGTGGAGGCGTACAGCATGAGGTAGGGCGCGACCACGGGGCCGCTCAGGCGGAACGAGGTGTCGCGCCAGACGTCGAAGCGCTTTCCACCGTCGATGTACTCCTGGCCCATGTTCATGCCGCCGCTGTACACCGACTTGCCGTCGATGATCACCATCTTCATGTGGTTGCGGTAGTTGATCTGCGGCAGGCGCTTGTAGCAGGGGGCCACCACGGCGCCGGCGGCGGCGAGCTCCTTGAGCTCGTCCTTCGGGTAGCTGATGCAGCTCAGCCAGTCATACAGGATGTGGACCTTGACGCCGGCCTTGAGGCGGTCGAGCAGGACCTCCTTGACCTTGGCGGTCAGCTCGTCCTGCTCCCAGATGAGGTACATGAGGTGGATGTAGCGTTCGGCGGTGGCCATCTCCTCGAGCAGGGCGGGGAACTTCTGCGAGCCGGCCGTATAGATGTCCACGCTGTCGGCGGGGAGCGGCGCCACCCCGCCTTCGGTGAAGCCGACCGCCTGGATGTGCGCGCCCGGCGTGCCGGCGAGGTCGGCGACGGCCGCCTCGGTGAACTCCGTGTTGGCGGCCGCCACCGGCCCCAGCGACTCGTCGGCGACGGCGTCCATCTGCGCCATGATGCGCCTGCGGCGTGGTGAGTCGCGCCGGTAGTTGCGGCCGATGAAGAAGTAGGCGATGAGGCCGAGTCCGCGGGAACAGCAGGACGATGAAGAACCACGCGAGGACCGTGCTCGGGTCGCGGTCGTCGGTCGCGAGGATGAGGATGACCGAGGCGACTGCCACGAGCAGGAGGACGGCGGCCCCCCAGTAGCCATTCTCTATCAGTCTCTGAGTGACGAAGGATGCCGTCAGGGCGGCGCCCGCGCTTGCGATCATGTGGTCCCCCTTAGCTCTCGCCAGTGGTGGCGCATTCTCTCACACACAGCGTCCTCGTGTGACCGGGTGGTCAGCCGTCGGTGGGCGCGCGAGCCTTGCTCGCCTGCGCGTTCGCAAGGGCCGCGACTCCCCGCGCAGCAGGTAGCCTAGCGGAGACGACGCGGGCTGTGACCTCGGGATACTACGGGGTCCGGCCTGAGAGAACCAGGGGGAGCGCGTCATCCCGGCTTGCCCCGGCGCCGGCGTATGTGGTGCCTGGCCCAGATGATGAAGCCGGGGATGGCGGATGCGGCCACGGCGATGGCAAGGGCGAGGGCCAGGTAGTCCTGCACCCAGGGGACGTTACCGAAGAGGTAGCCGGCACCGAGGAAGATCGTCACCCAGATGACGGCCGCCAGGAACGCGAACGCCAGGTAGCGGTGGAACTCCATGCGGGCCATCCCGGCCACGAAGGGCACCAGCGTGCGCACGATGGGGAGGAAGCGGCAGGCGACGATCGCCAGGCCGCCGTGCTCCTCGTAGAACGCGTGCGCCTGCTGCACGTACTCCGGCCTGAGGTGCTTGCGCGGCTTGCTGAGCAGGTGCCTGCCGAGCCAGCGGCCGATCAGGTAGTTGACGACGTCGCCGAGGAAGGCCGCTCCGACCAGGAGCGGCCACAGGACGGCGATGTGCAGCACGCCGGCGCCGGCGAGCGTGCCGCTGGCCAGCAGCAGGGACTCGCCGGGCAGGAACGGCGCGACCACCAGACCGGTCTCGGCGAAGATCGTCGCGAAGATGGCCAGGTAGGCCCACAGGCCGAGCGCCTCGACCGCCTGCTTGAGGTACGCGTCGAAGTGCAGGATGTAGTCGAACAGCTGGTCCACGTGCCCGGCCTCCGGTCAGTCGGGCGCCGGCAGGAGCCCTCGGGTCAGGCCGGCGCCCCGGCCGGTCCGTCTCCGGTGGCCGGGCGGGAGGACTCCGCCGCGGCCGCCTTCTCCTCGCCGCGGTAGAGACGCCGCGCCTTGTACACCGTGCGGAAGCGGTCGTACAGCACGATGACCAGGGTCAGCAGGTACGAGAAGAACAGCGTCATCCCGAACGGCGTCTCCGCGGAGGTCACGCCGAGCCAGCGAGAGGCGGCCTCGAGCAGCAGCGACGATGACGAGGTTCACGACCAGCATCGTCGCGAGCTCTCCGGCCACGAGCCGCCAGCTGCGGCCGCGGCGCGCCATGAGGTGGCTGACGCCCGCATTGACCACCGTGAAGATCGCGACGCCGATCACGATCCGCCCCACTCTGGCTTCTCCACCAGAGAGCATCAGCGCGAAGATGATGCAGACGATGGCCGTGAGCGCGATCTTCTCCCTGAGCGCCCAGCCGAAGATGCTGGTCTCGGCGCGGACCTTGCGGTACGGCTCCGCGCCGCGCAGCAGCGGCGGCAGCGGGTCGGCCTTGAATCGTGCCCCGTGGTCGAACTTGGGCGCCTTGCGCGTGACGATCCAGTAGACCAGGTAGCCCAGCGCGGCGAAGATCACGATCGCCAGGACCAGCACCCACGGCCGGTTCGCGATCGCCTCCGCCCACGTCGAATCAGCGCTCACCCCGAACAGCGTCTCTTTGATGAAGTCGGTCATGTCGAGCTGCGCGATGTGGATCCACCACTCCTGCGGCAGCTTGATGAAGATCCAGATCCCGGCCGCCGAGAGGATCACCGTCCACTTGCCCATCCGGTCCGTGTTCCAGCCCAGGCGCACGGCCTCGACGAACAGGAAGAAGTACTCGAAGGTGTTCGGGAAGATGAACAGGAAGGCGCGCTCCTGTGTCATCTCGAAGATGACCACGCCGACCATGCGGTAGTAGTACAGGAACTGGCCCATGCGGAAGGCTCGCTGATTGGTCCAGTTCCGCAGGGTCGACAGGTAGATGACCGACAGGTAGTAGACGTCGAGCGCCTTGTCGTAGGACTGGTACCCGTCGAGCGGGATGCTCGGGAACTGCTGGAAGATGCTCTGGTCGATCGAGTCGAGGAGCAGACACCCGATGGCTGCGGGCAGGGGCCAGTAGGGGATGAGGAACGGCAGGAACAGCCGCGCCCCGACGACGAGGATGACCACGACCCACTCGGTGGTGCCCACGCGTCAGTCCTCGTCCGGAGCTACCGGCTCTTCGCGGCCCTGGTCGTGGATCTCGTCTTTGAGCAGGTTCTCGAACGCGCCGGCGTCGCGTGCCGGGGACGCCGGCTCCTGCGCCTCGGTGATCTGGTGTCCCTCCTCGTCCACGCCGACCACGTTGTCGCGGCTCGCGATGTCCTCGTCGGTCACCTGCGGGACGACCGTCTGACTGCGGCGCATCAGCCAGAAGACGAGCAGGCCCACGCCCAGGACGAGCAGCACCGCGATGACGATCATGATGCCGACAGACACATCGACCTCCCCATGGATCCCCTGCCGCCACTAGCCTAGCCCGACGCCGGTCTCCGTGTCTACGTGCGCCGCCGACCGGCGCAAAGTAGGGTAGGCTTACCGGCGTCCTTAGACGTGAACGAAGAGGAGAGCGTATGAGTGAGATGATGGTCCTCGGCTTCGAGAACGAGATGGAGGCCGACCGCTTCGGCCTCAAGCTTGCGGAGCTGCAGAAGGACATGATCGTGCAGCTGGAGGACGCTGCCGAGGTCGTCCGCGACCCCGACGGCAAGCCGCACGTCAAGCACGGCAGCCACATCGTGGGCGCGGGCGCAATGGGCGGCGCGTTCTGGGGCATGCTCTTCGGCCTGCTCTTCTTCATGCCGTTCCTCGGCCTGGCCATCGGCGCCGGCATGGGGGCGCTCTTCGGCAAGCTCGGCAAGACCGGCATCGACAAGCAGGTCCTCGAGCAGATGGGCGACGCGGTGCCGCCGGGCAAGGCCGGCTGGTTCCTGGTCATCAGCCAGCTGACGGAGGACAAGTTCCTCGCCGCCATCGAGGGCACGCACGCCACGCTCGTGCGGTCCAACCTCACGGCTGAGCAGGAGGCGGAACTCAAGCACGCCTTCGGCGCCAAGCACCACAAGAAGGAAGCGACCGCCTGAGCGGAGTCGCGTCTGAGTGAGTGACGGCGGGCGGGAGGTCGAAGGGCAGCCCGCCCGCCGTCGTTCGAACAAGGATTCCTGGACGGCGCCGAGTTCGGGAGCAGTCGAGCGGGGAGGTAGGCATGGACGACTTGCCGTCAAGGGGCGCGAAGAGCAAGGGACGTCTGGAGGCGTTCAGCGACGGGGTCTTTGCCATCGCCATCACGCTCCTGGTCATCGAGATCGCGGTACCGGAGCACTCAGGCGACGGGCTCCTGTCGGCGCTCTGGCACGAGCGGCCGGTGTACGTGGCCTACTTCATCGCCTTCATGTCCATCGGCGTCGTCTGGATCGAGCACAGCGCGCTGACCGAGGCTCTCGATCACGTCAACGCCGGCTTCTTGCGGCTGAACCTCCTCCTCCTCCTGCTCGTCGCCTTCCTGCCGTTCCCGACCCGGGTGATGGAGGCCTATCTCAAGACGACGGACGCGGAGACCGGCGGCGAGCGCGCGGCGGTGGCGTTCTTCGGCGTCATCCTCATCCTCATGAGCGTGATGCTCATCGTGCTCGGCAAGTACGCCGAGCGCGAAGGCCTCTTCGGCGGGGATGCGGGGGAGGAGCGGGCGGAGGACAACCGCGTCAAGTACCAGCTGGCGCCGGCCCTGATCTTCTACGGGGTGGCGACCGCGCTCGGGCTCATCCTGCCCTATGTCGGGGTGGTGCTCTACCTGCTGATCGGCATCTACTTGCTCCTGCCCATCAAGACGGTCCGGCGCGTGCTGGGGCGCTCCTCCTGACCACGAGATCAGCGCTTCGCGGGGCGGGCCGGCTGGAGGCGGACGAAACGGAGGTCGGCGGACAATGAGCAGGGCGTCGCGCCGCAACAAGTGGATCATCCTCGCCTGCGCGGCCGCGGTCGCGGTCGGCCTCGTGGCCGTGGTCGTCGTGATCATGGGCAGTGGTGTCGCGGTGCCCGACGTCATCGGCCAGACCGAGGCCGAGGCCACACAGGCTCTGGAGGACGTAGGGCTGAGCGTCGGGGCTGTGGGTGAAGCCAGCGACCCCGCGGCCGAGCCCGGCACCGTGCTTCGGCAGGACCCCGTCGCCGGCGAGAAGGTCGACGAGGGGTCGGCGGTGGGCCTCACGCTGTCGTCCGGGCCTGCCGCGGCGCAGGTGCCCGACGTGACCGGGATGAGCGAGACGGAGGCGAGGGGGACGCTCCGGGACGCGGGGTTCGTGTCCGTCAGCGCGTCCCAGTACGACCTCACGGCTCCCGTCGGCGAGGTGCTGGCGCAGCTGCCGGACGCGGGGCAGGAGGCCTCGCCCGGCTCGCCGGTCGGCCTGCTGGTCTCCAAAGGCCGGCCCGAGCCGACCGTGGCCGTACCCGACGTGAGCGGCATGACCGCCGACGAGGCGACGACCACCCTCGCGGACGCGGCGCTGACCGCCGTTCCGGTGGAGGCCTACGTCGCCGATGTGCCGGCCGGAGACGTCGCCGACCAGGAGCCCGCGCCGGGCGCGCTCGTCCAGCCGCTCTCGGAGGTGCTCGTGACGGTCTCGCTCGGCGAAGGGACCACGACCGTCACCGTGCCGGATGTGGTCGGTCAGCGCGAGGCCGACGCCACGGACGAGCTCGAGGGCGCCGGCTTCGCCGTGACCATCGCCCGGGCGTACAGCGACGACGTCGCCGCCGGGCGGGTGATCGCCCAGGCGCCCGAGGCCGGGGCGAGCGTGGATGCGGGTGCCGACGCGGGGCTGCTCGTCTCGCTCGGCAGGCTGCCCAGCCCATCCCCGACCCCGTCTCCCTCGCCCTCGGCGACCGCGGAGCCGTCACCCTCGGCGTCCGCATCCGAGCCGCCGTCCGAGGATCCGGATCCGCCCTCGGACCCCGCCGTGCCGACGGCGATCGTCCCGGACCTGGTCGGCACCGACGCCGTCGCGGCCGAGGCCGAGCTCGAGGAGCTCGGCCTGCGCCCCATCACTCTTGACGCTCCGAACGCGAGCGCCGCGGCCGGCACCGTGTATGCCCAGCTGCCGGCCGCCGGCACCGAGATCCCAAAGACGTATCCGGTGCTGCTGCTCGTCTCGACCGGGGCCGGCCTGCAGGTGAGCCCGTCGCCGGCCGGAGAGTGAGGCCCGGCTCGGTGCGCGAGCCTGACCGTCAGGTAGACTGAGCCCTCCTGGCGAGAGTCCGAGAGGGAGCTGATGGCCGAGACGACTGCCGCGGCAACAGGGACGGGCGGCGCAGCCGCTGCCGCGAAGTCCGGCGCCGGCCTCATCCTGTTCACGCTGGCCACGGGCCAGTTCCTCATGACCCTCGACACGTCCGTGATGAACGTGTCCATCGCCACCGTCGCCGAGGATCTGGGCACGACGGTCACCGGCGTGCAGACGGCGATCACCCTCTACACGCTGGTGATGGCCAGCCTCATGATCGTCGGCGGCAAGATCGGCAGCATCATCGGGCGCAAGCGCGCGTTCTCTATCGGCTGCATCATCTACGGCTGCGGCTCCATGACCACGGCGCTGGCTCCCAACCTCACCGTGTTGATCATCGGCTGGTCGTTCCTCGAGGGCATCGGGGCCGTCCTCATCATGCCGGCCATCGTCGGCCTCGTGGCGAGCAACTTCGCGCCTCCCGGGCGACCGAGGGCCTACGGCCTGATCGCGGCCGCCGGAGCCATAGCCGTCGCCGTCGGCCCCGTGATCGGCGGCTTCATGACGACGTACTTCTCGTGGCGCTACGTGTTCGCCGGCGAGGTCATCATCGTGATCGGCATCCTCTTCCTTGCGCGGCGGGCGGCCGACGAACCCGTGGAACGGCGCCCGCACATCGACGTGGTCGGCGCAGTGGTATCGGCGGCAGGTCTGGCACTGATCGTGCTCGGCGTCCTCAAATCGGCCGAGTGGGGCTGGTTCATGCCCAACGAGGGCGCACCGTCCATCTTCGGCCTCTCGCTCACGTTCTGGTTCATCATCACCGGCCTCTTTCTCCTCTGGCTCTTCATGCGCTGGCAGGTGCGGCTCGACAACGCGGGCAAGGAGCCGCTCATCTCGCCGGCGCTCCTGCACGTCAGGCAGCTCACCGGCGGGCTCATCACGTTCCTGTTCCAGTTCCTCATCCAGGCGGGACTGTTCTTCATCGTCCCGCTCTTCCTCTCCGTCGTGCTTGGGATGTCGCCCATGGAGACCGGCGTGCGGCTGCTGCCGCTCTCGCTGTCCCTCCTCCTCGCGGCGGTCGGAATCCCGAAGCTCCTGCCCAACGCCAACCCGCGCCGCGTGGTGCGCGTCGGCATGCTGGCTCTCGTCGGCGGCATCCTGGTGCTGATCGCTAGTCTCGAGGTGGGCGCCGACTCCTCCATCGTCTTCGTCCCGATGCTCATCATCGGTCTTGGCATCGGCGCGCTGGCGTCGCAGCTCGGCAACGTGACCGTCTCGTCGGTGCCCGATGAGAAGAGCTCGGAGGTCGGCGGGTTGCAGAACACCGCCAGCCAGCTCGGGGCCTCCATCGGCACGGCGCTGGCCGGGTCGGTCCTGATCGCCGCCCTCACGGTCTCGTTCCTGGCGGGGATCGAGCAGAACCCGAACGTGCCGCAGGAGCTCAAGGACCAGGCCAACGTGAACCTCGCGGCCGGAGCACCGTTCATCTCGAACAGCGATGCCCAGGCGCAACTGGAGGAGGCCGGGGTACCGGCGGACGTCCAGGACGACATCCTCACCGAGTACGAGGAGTCCCAGATCGAGGGCCTGCGCACGGCGCTGGCGGTGCTCGCGGCGATGGGCGTGATCGCGCTGTTCTTCACCGGGCGCATCCCAAAGAAGCAGCCTGGAGCTGCGCCATCAGAGAACGGGGAGCGGGCCGGTCCGGCACCTACCCCAGTGTGACCGCCGGCCTGAGGCCGCCTCCGCGTTTGGCGGCCGGCTTGGGACCTATCCGGTCGCCTCCTCAGCGGGGACGGCCTCCGTCGCCGGCTCGGCCCCGCGGCGCGCGACGAGCTTGCCGAGCTCCCAGAGGAAGAAGAGCGCGACGGCCGGCGCCAGCGCCAGAGCCCATTGCGTGAGTGACAGCTGCGCGGTCCCGAACACGGTGCGCATGACGTCCATCTGGGTGATGAGCACGGCGAGCACGAGCTCCGCGAGGGCCGTCCAGTTCAGCTGGCGGTTGTCGAACGATTCGGTCGTGAGCGCAGTGGCCGTCACGCTGCGCGCCTGGAAGGCGCCCGCGATGAGCATCAGGGAGAACGTCGTCACCGCCATCGAGGTGCCGATGGCGACGCTGTCGTAGTGGGACGTGCCGTAGCTGATCAGTACCAGCGTACACACGGCCATGAACAGCCCCACGAGGCCGGCGGTGGTCAGGAGGCCCTTCGTCATGATCGACGCGTCGCGAGACCGCGGCTTGAGGCTCATCAGCCCCGGCGCCTCCTTGTCCATGCCGAGCGCGACGCCGAGCGGCGCGTTGACCAGGAAGTTGATGTAGAGGATCTCGGAAGGCGAGAACGGCTGTCCGGCGGCGATGTTGAGGATGCTGGCCCCGAGGAACGTGATGATGTAGGCCACGAGCTCGAGGATCACGAAGCGGATGAACTTGTTGAGGTTGTCGTAGACCTTGCGGCCCATCTCGACCGCGCGAACGATGGTGGCGAAGTTGTCGTCCGAGAGGATCATGTTGCCGGCGTTCTTGGCCACCGACGTGCCGGTGCCCATGGCGATGCCGATGTCGGCCGCCTTGATCGCCGGAGCGTCGTTGACGCCGTCGCCGGTCATGGCGACGACCTCGCCCTTCTTGCGCAGCGTCTCGACCAGAAGCACCTTGTGCTCGGGCGCGACGCGGCCGACCACGCCGATGTCGTCGATGCGCGCCAGGCGCTCGTCCTCGCTGAGCGCCGCGAACTCCGTGCCCAGCATCGCTTCGCCGGGGATGCCCAGCTGCTTGGCGATGGCGGCCCCCGTGGTGACGTCGTCGCCGGTCACCATGCGCACCCTGATGTGGGCGGCCTGAGCATCCCGGACGGCCGCCTTGGACTCGTCGCGCGGCGGATCGACCATGGCGACGAGGGACGTCATCTCGAGCTCGGTGACGTAGCCCAGCAGATCGCCCTCTGCATCGAAGGCGGCGGGGTCGAGATCGCGGAAGGCCGCCGCCATCACGCGGTGTCCCTCGCCCTCCATGCGGGTGACGGCGTCCTCCGCCCGCTTCTTCAGATCGTCGTCCCAGGGAACGCTGGCGCCGCCGGAGAGGGCGCTCGTCGTGCGGTCGATCACGGCGGGGGCCGCGCCCTTCACGAAGCAGCGCACGACGCTCTTGCCCGACTCGTCGGTGGCGGAGTTGAAGGTCGCCATGAGCTTGTAGCCAGGGTCGAAGGGGAGGGTGGCGAGACGGGGGAGCCGCTCCCGGCTCGCGTCGATGTCCAGCCCCGCCTTGTGGCCGAGGACCAGCAGGGCGCCCTCGGTCGGGTCGCCGACGACCTTGCCGTTCTCGAGCTTGGCGTCGCAGGCGATGACGTAGGGGAGGACGGCGTCGTCGATCGAGGCGGAGGTCCCGGCCGCGTGGTGGACCTTGCCCTCGAGGCCGTAGCCGATCCCGGAGATCGTGTAGCGGTCCACCGGGTCGAGCACCTCGACGGCCGTCATCTGGTTCATCGTGAGCGTCCCGGTCTTATCGGAGTTGATCGCCGACGTCGAGCCGAGCGTCTCCACCGACATGAGGCTCTTGACGATGGCCTTCTCCGCGGCAAGCGCTTTGGCGCCGGCCGAAAGGATCACCTGAAGGACGGTCGGCAGCGCCGTCGGGATGGCCGCGATCGCCAGGGCGATCGCGGTGATGAAGAGGGTCTCGGCCGACTCGCCTCTCGAGAGGCCCAGCGCGAACATGACGATCATCGTCCCCAGCGCGGCCGCGCCGATCCACAGCGTCATCGTGTTCAGCTGCTTCATCAGCGGCGTCTGTTCCTCGGCGGTGGTCGCCAGCATGCCGGCGATCTTGCCGACCTCGGCGTCGGCGCCCGTCGCCGTCACGATCATCATGCCGCTGCCGTGCGTGACCGGCGTGTTCATGAACGCCATGTTGGTCCGGTCGCCGGCTCCCAGCTCCGCGTCGGCGAGCGTGTCCGTCCCCTTTGACGCCGGCGTGCTCTCTCCCGTGAGCGCGGACTCGTCGATGGTGAGCGAGCTCGCCTCGACGATCCTGCCGTCGGCGGCCACGTAGTCGCCGGCGCTGATCAGGACGACGTCTCCGAGGACGACCTGCTCGGCCGGGAGCGCCGCCTCGGTACCGTCGCGGCGCACGCGCGCGGTCTGCTTGGTCAGCGATTTCAGGGCGTTCATCGCGCTCTCGGCCTTGCCCGCCTGACGCAGACCGACCACAGCGTTGAACACCGTCAGCAGGATCAGCACGGCACCCGTGCTCCACTGGCCGATGGCGAGCGACGCGATTCCGGCGATGAGCAGCAGGATCTGCATGTAGCTGCGGTACTGGCCGAGGAAGCGCCGCCACGCCGGCGTCGGCTTCTCGGCCGGGAGCGCGTTCGGCCCGTTCTTCTGCAACCGCTCGGCGGCCATCGCCGCCGAGAGGCCTTCAGCCGGGTCGACCCCGAGCTTGCCGGCGACGTCGCCGGCCGAGAGCGCGAACCAGCGCTCCGCCGTCTTCGCGGGCGCCGTGTCTGTCGCTGCCATCACTTCTCCCCCGCCGTCTCCGGCTAGTTCTTCGCCTTCTTCTTGGCCTTTTTGCCATCCCTGGCTTCGCCCTTCGCTGCCTGCGCCAGCGCCTCGGCCTCGAACGGATCGGGGGCCGCGCCGTCGGGCGCCTCGGCTTCCAGCTGCCCCTTGGTCTCCATCAGCGCGTCGTGCGCTTCGGGCGTCACCTTGGGGAAGCGCGGGTCGATCTTGATGAGCGCGTTGGCGATGACGGCCGAGGCGCAGATGCGCGCGAACCACTTGTGGTCGGCAGGGATGACGTACCAGGGCGCCCACTCCGTGCTCGTGTTGGAGAGCATCTCGGAGAACGCCTTCTGGTAGTCGTCCCAGTAGCTGCGCTCGCGGACGTCGGCGGCCGAGAACTTCCAGTTGTGGTCGGGCAGGTCGATGCGCCGGAGGAAGCGGGCGCGCTGCTCCTCCTTCGACAGGTTCAGGAGCAGCTTCACGATGGTGAAGCCGTTGTCGGTGAGGTAGCGCTCCCAGTCGTTGATGTCGCGGTAGCGCTTCTTCCACACGTCCCGCCCGCGCGCCTGCCGGGGCAACTGCTGGCCCTTGAGGATCTCGGGGTGCACGCGCACCACGAGGACCTCTTCGTAGTAGGAGCGGTTGAAGATGCCGATCTCGCCGCGCCGGGGCAGGTTGCTGGCGAAGCGCCACAGGTAGTCGTGGTCGAGCTCGAGAGGAGAGGGCGCCTTGAAAGAGTGGACGGAGACGCCCTGTGGGTTCACCCCACTCATGACGTGGCGGATGGTCCCGTCCTTGCCGGCGGCGTCCAGCGCCTGGAGCACGACGATGACGCCGTGGGTGTCCTGCGCCGCCAGCCTTTCCTGGTACTCGCTCAGCAGCTCGACGCCCTGCTGGAGGACTTCGGCCCCGTGCTTCTTCTTGACGAAGCCTGCCTTGTACGCGGGGTCGAAGTGCTTCGCCAACGTCACCTTGCGCCCCGGCGTGACGCGCAGCGGCTCGATGAACTCCGCGATGCGCTTGGGCCTCAGATCGGCCATCTCGTGACTCCTTCCGCTCGTCGCGTCTCGTTGCTCGTCAGTGTATGCCCGGTCACACGACCGAGGTCACCACCAAGACGGGCGCCCCGTGAGTCCGTTGCCGAACTCACGGGGCGCCCTGGTGTCGTCCCGGCCGACCTCGTTCAGCGCGAACGTGCCGGCGCTGCCGTCGCGGTCAAGCCGGTCGGCTCTCGGTCACGCGGTCTGCGACCCGGACCTGTAGTCGCGGCCCTCGCGCGCTCCTCCGCCCCAGAAAGCGACGTCGACGAAGATCGCGAGCCCGACCCACAGCCAGTCCAGCCCGTTCACGCCGCCGGGCGCCACGATCACCCACGTCATCGTGGTCCACGGCGCGAAGATGATGCCGAGGATAGGCCAGAGCGCGGAGCTGAAGGCGGCGTCCCAGCGCGCGGGCTGGGCGATCCACCAGACGATGTCGACGGCCCGCGCGCCGAGCAGGAGCAGGATGGTGAAGAGACAGCACATGAGCTCTCCGATCTTGTCAGTGCGACGGGTCAGCTGTGCGCCCCCGTCGATTCCCCCCATGGCATGGAGCGGTTGAAGCGCAAGTTACCAGATGGTCGCGCGTCCGTACAGGGGCCGGGCGGGGGCTACTTGGCGCGCCGCTGCTGCCGATGCCGGCGGAGACCGAGGAGCGGGATGATCAGCAGCGCGGTGCTCACGACCAAATAGAGGGCGACGGCGGCCTGGGGGGCGACGAAAGCCACCGCGATCGCAACGACGTTCAAGCCGATCGAGGCCCAGCGCTGCCGCGTGACGTGCTTGAGTGTGCCCTCGGCGATGTTGTCCACGAGCAGGGCCGGCTCGTCCGCGAGGTAGAGGATGAGCAGGCTGAGCACGAGGGAGGCGAGCAACAGGTCCAGGCCGTAGACGACTGTGGCCAGCCCGGCGTCGGCGCCGGTCAGGTGCGTGACCATGAGGGAGGTCGCGAACGGCAGCAGTCCGACGAGGAGCAGGAGTACCAGGTTCAGCGTGTACGCGACGCTGTCCCCGCTCCTCATGTACTTGGTCACGCCCGAGTGGGTGATCCAGATCCCCCCGATGAAGGCGAAGCTGATGTAGTAGCCGAGGAACTCGGGCCACTGCTCGCGCAGAGCGGGCAGAAGGGGTATGCCCTCTTGGGGCACGGTGATCTCAAGGACCAACAGCGTGATCGCGATTGCGAAGACGCCGTCCGAGAAGGCGTTGAAGCGGTCGAGCGGGAGGGAGCGCCTCTCCTGTTCCGCGGCGTTGTCGGCTTCAGACGTCTGCTGTAGCTCGTCGCTCATGAAGGCCTCGCTCGTGCGGATGGTCCTTGCGGGCTAGTTCGGTGAGCGGAGACGCTGCCCTCTGTCCCCGGTCCGGAACAGAGCGAGGGGCGGAGCCAAGACATCCTCGCTCCGCCCCTCGCTCGTCATGCCGCTGGCGGGTCCGACCCGCCCGGCGCGACTAAGCCTCCTGCTTCTTGGTCTCCTCGAGCGCCGCCTTGAGCTCCTTGGCGGTCTGCTTGTCGGCCTCTTTGAGCGCCTTCTTGTCTGCCTTGGCCAGCTGCCGCTCGACGTCGGCGACCCAGATCTCCTCGAAGACCGCGACGACGCCGGACGTGCCGGGCGGGATGGTGTCCTCGAGGTCCTTCTCGATGCCCTTCTCCTGGTGATGCTTGGCCAGCTTGCCGATCACGCCGCCGATCAGACCGCCGACGACCATCGCTCCGAGGAGAGGCGGGGCGAACAGGCCGAGGACGAGGCCGCCGGCCACGCCGATCGTCGCGCCCTTGAAGACGTCGTGATCGCCGGTCTCCGTCACGTGCATCGTGCCGTCGGCATCACGGGCGACAAGGACGGCGCCTTCGATCATGATGATGCCATCGCGCTGCGCCTTCTTCAGGGCGTCGAAGTCGATCTTCGCCGCGGTGGGGTCGTTGTAGCCGGCGATGTACAGGTCGAGTGGTACGTCGCTCATGGTTCCTCCCTCTCTCTTTGAATCGCTGGGATCTACCATCCGCTGACGGCGCACTGCCGTCGAGCGGATGTCGTCCGAGGGTTCTACCCAAGACCTCGCGTTTCCCACCCGAGCTTTCTCCCTGGCGGATCGCACTCTTGCCCCACGCTGGCCTCGAACTCCTCGTTCTCACTCGGCGGCCTCCTCGGCAGGCGCGACCTCACGCGGGCTCCCCGCCGCGCGGCGCGCAATCAGCTTCCCAAGCTCCCAGAGGAAGAACAGCGCGATCGCGGGCGCCAGCGCCATCGCCCACTCGGTGAGCGACGACTGCGCGGTACCGAACACGCTTCGCAAGAGGTCCATCTGCGTGATGAGTGCTGCGAGAATGAGGATCACCTGGAGGACCGTCGGAAGTGCCGTAGGCGTTGCCGCGATCGCCAGAGCTATCGCGGTGACGAGTCTAGATCAGGATCGCCGGGACGAACTGCTCGACGGCGTGATGCGCAGCATCACGGAGCGCGGGTTCTCACGCGTGACGATCGCGGAACTGGCGCGGGAGCTCCACTGCTCTGCCGCTACGCTCTACAAGATCGCCCCGAGCAAAGACTGCCTCGTGCTGCTGGCCATCGCCCGTTGGGCGGATGTGACCTTCGCCGACATGGACGCCCGCTCCGCGAAGGGCAAGACCGCGTCGGAGCGGGCGCGCGTCTGCTTCGGCGCCCGCTGCGACCAGTTGCGGCGTCAGTCGGACTGTTCGGCTTGCGACAGCCTCTCGACGTCCGATCTCCCGACCTGATGCCGCTGGCGCGAGACGCTCGCCGGGACGGCCTCTGAAGCCGTGGGATGAGCGGCCGCATGCTGCTCGTACCAGCGGTGATACCTGCTGGCCAGCGGCACGGACGTCAGGCCGTGGAGGATGACACTGAGCCCGACGGTCAGGACCACCGTGGTGATCAGCATCTCCTGGTCGGGCACGCCCTCCTCGAGGACCAGCAGGCCGAAGACGAGCGAGGCGAGCCCACGAGGCCCGAACCAGCCCATGAACAGGATGGTCGGCCGGCGGGCGGCGTGGCCCAGCATGGCGATCGCCACCGGCAGCATGCGCACGAGCGTCAGGCTGAGCGCCGCGTACAGCACCACTTGCCACGTCACGTTGGGCAAGGCCCAGGTGATCGCCATGGCGCCGAACCCGATCCAGGTCATGGCGGCCAGCAGGCTGCCCGTCTCTTCCGCGAACAGCGTGGTTGCGCCTGGCGCGCGGGAAGCACGCCTGAAGACCATGCCGCCGACGAACGCGGCGATGAACACGCTCCCGCCGAGGCTGCCCGCGATGCCGTAGGCGGCGAGCGCCGCGGCCAGCGGCATGATCTGCCGCCACTCGCCTTCGAGCCAGCCGCGCCGTTCGGCGGCGCGGAACAGGAGGCCGCCGAGGAGGCCCGCGCCAACGCCGGCCACGAGGCCCAATCCGATCTGCTCGATGGCGTTCTCCACGACCGCCCACGTCAGCCCCGTCGTGAGCTCCGCGTGGGCGATATCGAGGGCCACCAGGAAGAAGGGGACGGCAAGCCCGTCGTTCAGCCCGCTCTCCACGTCCAGCGCCTGGCGCACCCGTGCAGGGACGGACGGGTCGGTCACGACCTTCTGGCCGAGCGCCGCATCGGTCGAGGCCAGCATCGTCGAGAGCAGGAAGACCGTGGCCAGCGCCACTCCGGGGAAGACCAGCCAGCCGACGAGGGTGCCGAGGAGCAGGGTGAGCGGCAGCCCGATGAGAAGGAGCCGGCGCGGCCACGAGCGGTCCTTGCCCAGGGCGCCCAGGTCCAGCCGCGACGCGTCGCTGAACAGCAGGAGGACGAGCGCGAGTTCCGTGACGTGCTTCGCGGTCTCGTTCTCCAGCGAGACGTCGATCAGGCCCAGCACCCAGGTGCCGGCGAGGATGCCTGCCAGGGTGAAGAAGATGGCCGACGTGACCCCACGTCTGTCGAGCGGTCCCGATAGGGCGCTCCAGACGACGATGATCACCGCGATCGTCGCTAGTGCCTCCACTTCCTCTCCCCTCGTCGTTGCTGCCGACTTGTCCGTCGACCCGGTTACGACCTGTTGCCCGTGGGCCCCACGCCAAGCGGCTTCAGGCCATCCTGAGCCTCACTCCGCGGGAGCATCATCGCCGTGGCGCTTGCCCTTCCTGCGGCGCTTGTGCTTGTGACCGCCGGCCGTCTCCGGCGCCGGCGGCTGCGGCCCGAGCGCCTCGACCTCGCGCACCGCCGCCTTCAGCGTGGGATAGAAGTGGTCGCGGTCGAGGGTCTCGAACAGCCCGTAGCTCAGGACGCGGTCCTTGAGCCGTTCGCGCAGCTCGGCGAACGCCAGGTGGATCCCCAGCGCGTTGAGCTCCTTGTCCAGTTGCTCGAGCATCTCGGCGGCCGTGACGTCGATGTCCGTGATCGCCTCGCACTGCAGGACGACCCAGGACGGCTTCTCCTCCTCGCACCAGGCGCCTGACCTGCTCCCGGAAGATCCCGGAGTTGGCGAAGAACAGGGGTGCCTCCCAGCGGAAGACCACGATCCCCGGCACCTGGCGTGCCTCCGGGTACTTGTCCACGCCGTGCCAGCCCGGCATCCCGTCGACCTGCCCGAGCACGGCCCCGTGCGGCCACCAGTTGCGGCGGAAGAACATGAGGACCGCCAGGATGACGGCGATGGCGATGCCCCACAGCACGCCGAACAGGATGACGCCGACGGTGGCGACGAGCGAGAGGAGCAGCGCACTCTTGCGCACCCGGTAGTAGCGGCCGAGGATGGCGAGGTCCATCAGCGAGACCGCCGCGAAGATCACCACGGCGGCCAGCGTCGTCTGGGGGAGGTCGGCGAGCAGCGAGGGGAAGAACAGCAGCATCGCGGCGACCAAGCCGGCGCCGACAAGGCCGGTGACCTGGCTCTTGGCGCCGGACTGCTCGGCCACGGCGGTCCGCGACCCGCTGGTCGAGATGGCGAACCCCTGGAAGAAGGCGGCAAAGATGTTGGCGGCGCCGATGCCGATCATCTCCTGGTCCGGGTCGACCTCGTCGCCGCGCTTGGCGGCGAAGCTGGTCGAGGTCGCGATGGTGTCGGTGAGCGACACGAGCGTGATGCCGACGGCGGCGATGAGCAGGGGGCCGACGTCGCTCCAGCTCGTCCAGGGAAAGGACGGCGCGGGTACGCCCTGAGGCAGCGCGCCGACGGTGTCCACGCCCATCTCTGCGAGCCCGACCAACGCCGATACGATGGTGGCGCCGATCACCGCGACCAGCACGGAGGGCACCCGCTTGGTGAACAGCGGCAGCAGGAACAACACGGCGAGGCAGACCAGACCGACGACCAGCGTCAGCGCGTGGGTCTGGTCGATGTTCTGGAAGAACGCCTGCACCTCGTCGATGAAGCCGTCGGCGTCGGTGGAGAAGCCGAAGAGCTTGGGCAGCTGGCCGACGATGATGGTGATCGCCAGACCGTTCATGTAGCCGACCTGCACCTCCTTGGACAGCAGGTCGGCGACGAACCCGAGCTTGCCCAGGCCCATGCCGATCTCGATGAGGCCGACGAACAGGGCCAGCATCCCGGCAAGGGCGATGGCGGTGGCCGGGTCGTCCGTGACCAGCAGGGGCGTGATGGCGGCGAAGATGAGGGGGGAGATCGACGAGTCGGGCCCGAGGACCAGGATCCGCGACGGGCCGAAGATGGCGTAGCCGACCAGGCAGGCGATGGTCGTGTACAGGCCGGTTTCGGGGGGCAGGCCGGCCAGCTCGGCATACGCCATCCCTTGCGGCACGAGGATGGCGGCCAGCACGATGCCGGCCACGAGGTCCGGGCGCAGCCAGCGCCGCTCGTAGGTACGCGCGACGCGCACCCCGGGCACCCATTTCTCGAGTCGTGTGTGGCGTTCCATCGTCATCGGATCCTGCGTGCGCAGCAATACTACCGAATCAGCCGAAGCGCTCCAGCAGGACGCCGTGCCGCAGGCCCCGGTCGCTGACGGTGAGCGAGTCCTGCCCGAGCTTGTCCATGACCGTGCGCACGACGCAGGCGCCGGCCAGGATCACGTCGGCCCGCTTCGGCTGCAACCCGATGATCCCGCGGCGCGCGTCCGCGTCACGCGTCCGGAGGAGTTCGATCTGCCGGTCGACCTCGCCGCGGCCGAGCACGGCGCCCTGCACGGCGTCGGGGTCGTACTCCTCGAGGTGGAGCATGACCGCCGTCATGTTGGTGATCGCGCCGCCCATGCCCACCAGCGCGTCGGGCGGCGCGGCGCCGTCCAGACGCGCGAACTCGGCGGCGATGCCGGCGAGCGCCTCGTCCAGCTGTCGCCGCGTCAGCCGGCCGTCGAGGCCGTAGCGCGCCGTGAGCCGGACGGCGCCGATGTCCAGGCTGTACTGCTCGTCCACGGCATCCCCGCGACCGAACGTGAACTGCGTGCTGCCGCCGCCGGTGTCGAAGACCACCAGGCGCCCGTCTGCGAGGCCGAGGCCGGCCTTGACCGCCAGGTAGGCGAGCCGGCCCTCCTCCTCGCCCGGCAGCACCTCGATGGTGATCCCGCAGCGCTCGCGCACGCGGGCGATGAACGCGCGGCTGTTGCCGGCGCTGCGCATGCCCATGGTGCCGACCGCGACGATCGCCGAGGCGCGGTGACGCCGCGCCTCCTCGACCATGCCGGCGATCGCCTCCGCGGTGCGCTCCATCGCCTCCGGAGCGATATCTCCGGTCTCCGAGATGCCCTCGCCGAGGCGGGTCACCTCTGCGCGGTCGACGATCGTGGTCCAGGCGCCGTCGTCGTGTCGTTCGCCGATGTGGAACTTGACGGAGTTGGTCCCCACGTCGATGACCGCGAACACTGCGCCGGGCACGGTCAGCCCCCCATGCCCACCGCGGCCTTGAGCCACCGCGGGTAGCTGGTGTTGGCCCGGCTCGTGAGGCCGAGCTCGCCTACTGCGGAGAGGACCGATGCGGCGTCCTCCGACTCGACGGCGAGCGTGCGCAACCGCTGGTCCGCGGCGATCACCTCCGTCATCTCCACCATGCAGCCGGCGAACGTGTAGTGCCGGCGGTGCTTGTAGACCTCGACCGCACGCACGCCGCGGCTGGGGTCCGCGAGGACGGCCAGGAACGCGTCCTTCGAGTAGGCGTCGCCGCCCGGCGGCGGCCCTGGCACGCCCAGCGCCGCGCAGACCTTCTCGGCCTCGTCCTGAGGCAGCGGGAACTTCTCCTTCATGGCCGGCCGCCACTGCTCCAGGCCGGCCTCGCTGACCTGGGTCAGCTCCTTGATGTCCATGAGGCCGCCGCGGATCTTGACCGCGGCGTCGTTCGCGGGCGACAGCAGATAGACCTCGTCGCTCGACTCGGTGCGCTCGCACTCCAGGCCGGCGACCGCTTCTTCGGCCGTCCGGAAGGCCGATCCGAACGTGCGCCATTCCCAGCGCGGGACGATCGCATTCATGTCCTCCTCCGGATCAGGCGGGCTTCGCCTTCTTGAGGTCCTTCACGAAGTAGTCCAGGGCGCGCTTCGTCTTGGTCGCCTGCTCGCCGTGACGCTCGATGCCCTTGTCGATGAGGTACTGTGTCGCGCTGGCGATGGTCGTGGCGAGGTCGGGCGGCGCACACTTCGTGGAGAGCTCGATGATGCGGCTGCCGTCCGGGTAGAGCCACACCTCCGCCACCATCTTGTGCACGAACTCCTTGGGCACGAACTTCACCTTGAGCACGAAGATGGGGCCGAGGGCCGTCAGGTCGTCGAGCTCGAGGCCCTCGGGGGCGTGGGTCTTGTAGAAGGCGCGCTGCTCCTTGGTGAACGCCTTGCGGATGGGCGCCTGCCCCATGCCGACCAGCTTCGCCTTGTCGGGATCGGAGACACCCTTGAAGGAGGCCGAGCAGACGAAGCCGCCGCGCATGGCGTCGACCTCGATGCCGAAGTTCTCGAGACGCCGCAGCTCGTCGGGGATCTCGTCGGGCACGACCGGGCGCAGCTTCACCACGGAGTCCGCGCCCTTGCCCTGGACCCGGCGGGAGCGGACGACGACGCCCGCCTTGTTGAGAGCGAGATCCGGCGTGTCGAAGAAGGTGACAAGCCTGATCTCGCCGTCGATCGGATCGATGCCGAGCGCGCCGAACGTCTCGCGCGCGCTGTCCGCCGGTACTGTCAGCTTGAGCTCGACGCTCTTGGCGCCCTTGACGAGCGTCATCAGCTCCACGAACTGCTCCGAGGTCATTCCAGGATCTTCAGCCTTGGATGGCATCACCGCTCTCCTTTCGGTTGCTCGCCCTCCGCCAGGTCCAGCGCTTCTTCTCCACGCATGCGCGCGATGGCGGGCATCAACTCGGTGGCGATGTCGCGCTTGAGCACGAAGGCGTCGGCCCCGGCGTCCATGGCTGCCGCGCGCACACGCTTCTGGTCGTTCACGCTCAAGGCGATCACCTTGAGCTCGGGCACTGATCTTTGAGCGCCCGCAGCCAATTGAGGTTGCCGCGCTGCGCCAGCGACAGGTCGACGACCGCCACCTCTGGTCGAAGCCGGCTGGCTCCGTCGAGCAGCGAGGTCTCGTCGGCGACCATGACCACCGACGCGAACTCGGTCTCGAGCAACCCACGAACGGCGCTCGGTGAGGTCCTGGTGGCTGTCGGCAAGCAGGACACAACTCAGGCGCTTCTCAGGCATGTCACCGTTCCTCTCCTCGCGAAGTCCGCGCGAGGCGTGGGCACTCCCGGCACCTCTCCGATACTCCGCCAAGCCTAGTCGGGGCGCGCAGCCCTGTGACCTCGGGAAACTACGGGTCCCGTCACTGGGGGATTACGGGGTCACCTGGTCTGAGGGCACCTCACCTGCCGTGGCGTCGCCGATCTCGGCCGGCCGGCGTCCGCCGAGATAGGCGATCAGGATGTAGACGCTCACCAGCAGCACCCACGCGGGGAACACGAGGATCACCCACCACGCCGCGCCGACGATGAAGAGCAAGACCAGCGCCACCGGGTACGTCAGCAGCGCGATCCATCGCGGCATGACGCGGGTGCGCAACCAGAGCGTGGCCTGGGAGATCATGAACACGGCCGCCATGCGCAAGGCGTAGACGGTGAAGACCTGGGCTACGACGCTGCGCGCGTACACGTAGGTCGAGCTGCCGGCGAACTCGGGGTCGTGGGCAGCGACGGCGATGATTGCCCCCGTGCCCGCGGCGGCGGCGAAGATCATGGCGAGAAAGAGCGTCCCGCTACCGACGAACACGGTCGAGAAGAACTGGTCCTCGAAGCGGCCGAGCCGCTCCCGCGCCACGGCGATGAACCAGAGGAAGAAGAGACCGGCGAACGGCAGCAAGCCGAGGGCGAGGCGGACCATGCTTGCGTCGCTCTCCAGCCAGGCGCCGGAATCTGCGGCGACCTCGCCCATGGTGATGCGCAGGATGAGGATGCTCGCTGCGAAGCAGAGCGCGAACAGGATGCCGGCGATGGCGCCGGCGAACGGCGTCGCCGCCTGGCGGGTGACCTTCGGCGGCGATGTCTTGTGGGGCGGTGGTGGCCATCGGAACCTCCGGCGCTTGGGGTCGGGCTGGACTTCGTGCGCTCACCGGCTCACCCGAGCACGTTGACGGCGCGCGCGATCACGAGACCCAGGAGCGCGATGGAGATCGCCGACTGGGCCATCATGGCGAGCTTGTTCCAGGTCCGCAGCGGCAGGACGTCGGCGGGGCTGAAGGCGGTGGCGCTGGTGAAGCCGAGGTAGAGGTAGTCGACGAAGCGTGGCCGCCAGTCCGCGGGGGCCAGCTCCGGGTTGAGCTGCTGCGGGAACGCGAAGTCGGGATGATCCGGCAGGCCGTGGGCCCTCTCGGCCGGCCCGCCGCTGTCGAGCTCCCAGTACAGGAGGCCGAAGGCGATGCAGTTGGAGAGGTAGACGATGCCCCCGGCGGCGAGCAGGAGTCCGCCCGAGGCCGTTGCGGGCCCCCCGCGGATGAGCTGCGCGATGAGCAGGAACGTGCACCAGAGCGTCATGGCGACGAGGATCGAGATCAGCAGCACGGACAGCGTGCGCACGCGCCTGTCGCGCCGGTCGATCTTGCCCGGGTCGCCGATGATCACCACGGCCAGCAGGACGCACTCGAGCACCGGCACGCCCCACCGCGGGCGCACGATGAGGCTCTTGGGCAGCAGCAGCGTCAGCACGATGACGGCGAGGACCGCGACCGCCATCGGCCAGCGGCTCTCTCCGACCACCGGGCCGGGATCTGTCGGCATGGCATGCCTCTTCCTTGCTGGTCCATTCCGTTCCTGGAGGCTACGCGGAATCCTGGCGGCTGTGACCTCGGGAATCTACGAGGCTCATCGCGGGGGGGAGGCTGCGAGGGGCAGTGCGCGGTCATGAACCTCGTAGTTTTCCCAGTCGCGAGTCCCGTAGTATCACCAGTTCACCGCGCCCCAGACGCCACTAGTCTCGCTTCATAAGGATCCAGGGGAGTGTCTCCAGGCGACCGGGTGGCTCAATCACTGCCGTCACCGCCGGGCACAGTGATACGCAAAGGGAGCTGGACGTATGAGAAGCCAATGGAAGGACATGGACCCGGTCGACGACTTCGTCACCCAGCAGACCCCGGGCCTCCACATCTATCAGAAGGTATGGGGCGGCATGCAGTGCGCCTACCACGTCTTTGCCCCCGGTACGGACTTCACCCGCCTGCTGGCGCCAATGCCGGACGGTCTGTGCGGCGTTCCGCATCACGCCTACGTCATCAGCGGCACGCTGAGGGTCATCTACAAGGACGGGTCCGAAGACGTGTGCACCGCTGGGGACGTGTGCTACTGGCCGGCTCCGCACAACTTCATCTCAGATGAAGGCGCTGAGATCATCCAGTTCAGCGGTAGTGGCGAGCTGGCGGCGCAGGCCGCAGTCATCGAGGAGATCTTGGCCAAGCAGGCACAGCAGTAGCAGTCGCCTGTAGCTACGACTCGGGCAGCAGCGCCGACCACATCCCCTGATGGGGGCTGGCGCCGCCAGCCGCTGGGCTGCGTACGTGATCACGACGGACCCCCCGGCTGCGAGCCGGGGGGTCCGTTCCGCTACTGACGCGGTGGCTCGGACCGCCCAAACGGACAAGGAGTGAGCACGATGAGCGCAGCGAAGAGCGCCGGGGGGGCAGTCCCACCCGCCGACAACACGCCGCCAGGCCCGGCGGGCGCCCGCACGAGACACCAGCCGTACATCACGCACCGCAGGCCCGGGTCGACCACCGCCTTGCTTCGACGCTGGCGTGACCTCAAGGCGATCTGGTTCGACCATCGCCTCGAGCCGAGCTTCCGGGAAGAGCTCATGGTGGCGGTGGCGGCGGCCAACTCGTGCCGCCAGTGCAGCTTCGCCCACCGGGAGTGGGCGCTGGCCGAGGGCCTGCCCAAGGAGGAGCTCGCGGCGCTCGAAGGGCTCGACGCCGACTTCTTCGACGCGCACAAGTGGGCCGCCATCGCGTGGGTCCAGGCGATCACCCACAGCGACTTCACCGCCCCGCCCGAGGAGATCGACGCGAACTTCCGGCGCGAGTACACCCCTCAGGAGCAGGCCGACATCCAGCTGGTCGCGCGGACGATGTACTGGATGAACGAGGTCAGCAACGGCGTGTCGATCGTCGTGGCCCGCTTCCGCGGCGAGCCCGTCCCCGACGGGACGCGGTCGATCAGGCTGCTCGAGGCGACCGTGCTGTTCATCATCGTCGCCCCCGGCATCCTCATCTGGCTGGCGTTCAAGCAGCGGCGGCGTCCCTCGTCGCTGTTCCGCGACATCCCGGAGTTCTTCCGGGTGTTCGAGGCGCGCCAGGCGGAGGGGCCTGCCAACGCGTGAGAAGCGCGAGTCGGTCGCACCGCGACCGGCTCGCTGCACAGTACACAACTGCGAGGAGGACAAGTCATGAAGCTGAAGACAGGTATGGACCCGCTCCAGAAGGTCACCGTCGATGACGTTCGCGGCGTCCCCTTCTGTGGGATGGGAGCGTTCATTGGGACCGGCCAGACGCAACGGGCCCACGTCTACTCGGCCAAGCTCCCGGTCGATCCTGACGCCTACAAGTCGATCGACGCCGAGCGACTCGCCAAGGAGCTCGAGGTCGACATGGTCGCGGTCAACCACGGCCGCTTCTGGATGATGGATCAGTTCAACATGCAGGGCGGCGAGCTGCAGGACTTCCACGGCGTCGAGATGCGTTGGGCCGGCGACATGACCGGGGCCGAGATGATCGGCCAGTTCAAGTTTGCGTACTCACCCAACATCATCCGTCGCACCACCGAGTGGGTCTTCCGCGCGGGCCGGCCCGTGCAGCTTCTGCGCGACCCGGAAGGAGCGACCTGGGTCCTGCAGGAGTACACCAAGGACGTCGAACCGAGCCTCACCGCCGACAACCTCGACCGGCTGGGCGGCATGTACAAAGAGCTGCCGGCAGGCTGGAAGTTCGAGACCAAGGTGCTGACCAAGGACCTCTCGCTCGACACCTCTCGCGCCGGCGGCTGGGCGGCCATCGTCCGCGACGAGTTCCACTGCACGTACCAGGGCTGCGGCTACGGCGCCGACACGAACGCCAACTACATCCCCTGACGGGCGGAGCGAAGGGCGGGGGCGCGCAGGCGTGCCCCCGCCCTTCGCGCATTCACCCTCGCCGAACGACAAGACGGGCCCCCGGCGGAACGCCGGGGGCCCGTCTGGTCCCGAGCCTCTATCAGGAAGAGGGATCAGAAGCCGTCGTGGTGCTCGTCGACGGGAAGGCCCGCCTCTTGCCAGGCGACGAAGCCTCCCTCGAGGTTCACGGCCTTCTCGAAGCCCAGAGTCCTGAGCGTCGCGGTGGCGAGCGCGGCGCGACCGCCGGTGCGGCAGTAGACGATCACCTCGCGGCTCGGGTCCAGCCCCGGGTGGTGGCGGGGGCTCTCGGGGTCGGCGAACCACTCGAGGGTCCCGCGCGGGATCTGGATGGCGCCCCCGATGTGATGCTCCCACTCGACCGGCTCGCGGATGTCGAGGAGGATCGCGTCGCCGGCGGCTACGTGCTCGGCGGCGACCTTGGGCGACACGGTCTCGATCTGGGCGTTGGCCTCGGCCAGCAGTTCGGCCGCTGTCTTGGACATGACATCCTCCCTGTACGACTCGATGATGGGCGTCCATCGGAGACTAGTCGGGAACGCCGTGACTGTGACCTCGGGAAACTACGGGAGCGCTCGCCGGAGAATTACGGGTCCGCCTGCTCATGCAGGCTCCACAACCGCGGCGGGATGGTGTAGCGTGACGCGCGTGGGCGAGACTGAGCACACGCGCGGCCCGGCGGAGCCGAGGGAGGACCATCTCGAGTTCGAGACGCTGATCCTCGACCTCTCCTCCAGATTCGTCAACCTGCCGTCGGACGAGGTGGACGATGCGATCCAGGAGGCGCTGCAGCGGGTCTGCGAGTTCCTCGACATCGATCTCGCTGTGCTGTGGCAGACCACGGCGCTTGACGAGACGGACCTGTGGCAGACGCATTGGTACGTCCGCGGCGGTGGGGAAGGCCCCGGCGTGCTGCGCCAGGAGCAGTGGCCCTACGTCGCGTCGGAGATGCTGGCCGGTCGGACGTTCCGCCTTGCGTCCCTGGACGACTTCCCGCCCGAGGCTGCCGTCGACCGGGAGAACGCCGAGCTCTACGGCCTCAAGTCCAACCTCACAGTGCCACTCTTGGTCGGTGGCGCCTCGCACGTAGGAGCACTGGGCTTCAATGACTTTCGAGCGGCGCGCGACTGGCCGGATGCGTTGGTGGCCCGGATAGAGCTGATCGCGCAGGTATTCGGGGCCGCTCTGGCGCGCAAGCGCGCGGACGAGGCGCTGAGCCAGAGCGAGGAACGCCTGCGACTCGCGGCGGATTCGGCCGGCGCGGGGCTTTGGACCTTCGACTACGCTGCGGGTACCTTCTGGGCCACCGAGAGAGGTCGCAGGCTGTTCGGCTTTCCAGCCGACGGGCCCATCACGCTTGAGGACCTGCGGTCCGTCCTGCACCCCGACGACGTGCAGACCGTCCTGAAGGCGATCGAGGGGGCATGGCGCCCCGGCGGTTCGGTCGACATCGAGTACCGGATCCTGCGTACCGACGGGGAGCGCTGGATGTCCTCGCAGGGGCGGACTCACATCGGCCCCAAGGGGCAGCGCGGCTGGCTGATGGGGATCTCCAGAGACGTCACCGACCGTCGGAGAGAGCAGGAGGAGCTGCGGGCCAGCGAGGGCAGGTTGGCCGCGGCAGTGGAACTGGCCGGTATCGGCTTCTCCTATGTAAGCCGGGCCGAACGCACTGCGTTCCTGGACAGGCGCATGTGCGTCTTGATCGGGGTACCGCCAGACCAGGTGCACGACTTCGGTACACTGGCGTTCTGGCAGGAGCACCAGCACCCAGACGACGTCGAAGCGGTGCAGAAGGAGACTCAGCGGCTGTACGACGGGACGAAGGATTCGTACCGGCTCGAGTACCGTTATCTGCATCCCGAGCTCGGAGAGCGTTGGCTCGACCACATCGCTCTTGTCACCCGCCGGGATGATTCAGGGCAGGTGCTGGAGACCTTGAGTGTCGCCAGGGATGTCACGGAGCGGCGGCGGGCTGTGGACGCGCTGCGCCTCAGTGAGGCACGTCTCTCCGTCGCGGTCGACATCGCCGCGCTCGGGTTCATCGAGGTGGACGAACGGGCGTTCACGGCCGGCGAGCCGGATTCCGTGTTCACGGACAGCCGGTTCCGAGAGCTCCTCGGGATCCCGCCTGAGTTGGAGCAGACGGACCGACAGATCGTCCAGCTTCTGGATAGACCACCTGCATCCTGACGATGTCTCCCTGGTGCTGAGCGAGCGCGAGCAGGCGCTCGCGGGAGACAGAGAGGATCTCAGCATCGAGTATCGCTTCCTGCATCCCACTCAGAGGTGAGATCTGGCTGCAGCACGTCGGGCGTCCCACGCTATCGAGACGCGTCCGGGTTCGCCGCCCGTACCGTGACCGTCTTCCGCGACATCACGGCGCAGAAGCGTGCCGAGAGCGCGCTGCGCGACCTGAGCCGGCGCATCCTGCGCGCCCAGGAGGAGGAGAGAGCACTGCTCGCCCGCGAGCTGCACGACGACGTGAGCCAGCGCCTCGCCGTGCTGGCGATCGAGGCCGGGAGTGCCGAGCAGGCTGCAGGAACGGGGGCGGAGGCGGCTCGGATGCGAGCACTCCGGGAGGGGCTTACGCACCTCAGCGACGATGTGCACGGCCTCGCCTATCAGCTGCACCCCTCGATCCTCGAGGAGCTCGGCCTCGCCGAAGCGCTGCGGGCGGAGTGCGACCGGCGCGACGACCAGGGGCGGCTCTCCGTGTCGGTCGATGTCGCACCGCTGCCGGATGCCGTCGACCCGGACGGTGGCCCTCTGCCTGCTGCGCATCGCCCAGGAGGCGCTCGCCAACGTGCATCGCCACGCCGCCGCGAGCGCCGTGACCGTCAAGCTTCAGGAGTCGGACGGCGGCCTGCTGCTCTCGGTCGGCGACGACGGCGTCGGCTTCGAGCCGGCGGATGAAGCGTGCGGTGGACACCTCGGCATCTTGGGCATGCGCGAGCGCGTGCAGCTCGTGGGCGGTACCCTCGACATCGAGAGCGCACGCGGGCACGGCACGACGGTGCGCGCCTGGGTGCCGACGAAAGGGGAACCCCGATGACGGGTCCGCGTCGCCCTCGGGTCCTCCTCGCCGACGACCACCTCCTGGTCGCCGAGGCGCTCAAGAGCATGCTCGAGCCCGAGTTCGACCTCGTGGGCGTCGTCGAGGACGGGCGCCAGATGGTCGAGGCCGCCCAGCGCCTGCATCCGGACGTGATCGTCGCCGACGTGACCATGCCGCACCTCAACGGGATCGATGCCCTGACCCGGTTGCGCGAGGGTGGCGATCAGGTGCCGGTGGTCTTCCTCACCATGCACCGTGACGTCGCGTTCGCCCGGCGCGCGCTGGAGGCCGGGGCGTCTGGGTTCGTACTCAAGCACTCGGCCTCTGTGGAGCTCATCACGGCCGTGCACGCCGCGCTCGAGGGTAAGACCTACCTCACGCCGCAGCTCGCCGGTGAGGTCCTCGACGCCATGCGGCAGGGGCCGGCGAGCCAGCAGGACCCGGCCGCCGCCCTCACGTTGCGGCAGCGCGAGGTGCTGCAGCTGCTCGCTGAGGGACGCTCGGCCAAGGAGATCGCCACGAGCCTCTCGATCTCGACGCGCACGGTGGAGTTCCACAAGTACCAGATGATGGAGACGCTCGGCCTGCGCACCAACGCCGAGCTCATCCACTTCGCCATCAAGAACGGCCTCGTCGAGTTCTGACCGGCGCCTCGCCCCGACCTCGTAGTTTTCTGTCTACGAGCCTCGTAGATTCCCTAGTTCACACCCCCCAGCCTGCCGACTAGTCTCAGCTTCGTCAAATCCATGACTGTGCCTGCACGCGGCGCGGTGGCGTGCGCGCGGGCAACGAACCAGGAGGAACGTATGAACGGCAAGTGGGCAGGTTGGGCGGCCGCTGCGGCCATCCTGATGGTCATCGTCGGGGGCTTCAAGATATTCGCGGGCATCATCGGCTTGTTCAACGACGAGTGGCTCGTGCGCGGCTACAACGGCTATTACTTCGTGGACCTCACCGCGCTCGCGTGGTGGTACATCATCGTCGGCGTCATCCTGCTCTTCGCCGGCCTGGCCGTGATGAACGGGCGGGCGTGGGGACGGTGGGTCGGCGTGATCGCCGCCGGCCTCGCCATCATCTCGGAGTTCATGTGGCTGCCGGTGTACCCGCTCTGGTCGATCCTGCTGATCACCATGTACATCTTCATGATCATCGGCCTCATCGCCGTCAGAAGCGAGGACATGCGAGAGTAGCGTCACGGCCGGCGTCCCCCCTCGTCGGCGGCGCTTGCTCAGTCAGGCCGTCTTCGCCGACAACCTGGATCACCGGCGGAGACGGCCTCTCTGTGTAGCTCGACCGTCAGCTCACCCGACACGCTGGCGATAGTGGGTCCAGAACGAACCCATGGCGAGGAGACGACTATGAGGCGCCTGCTGCGACTGAGACTGGTCTTGAGACTGGTCGTCGCGACCGTGGTCATCGTGGCCATCCTGACGTGGGCAGCGGCGATTGCGGCAGCGGTGACGGCCTACGTCAAGCGTGAGCAGTGGACACTGCCGGCTTACCGCTGGATGAAGGATCGCAGTGGCCGCTTGCGTGTCGCGCCGTGGACGAGCGCGAGTGAGCCCGCGGCCGTGGCCGAGGAGATGGAGGCGGTGGAGGAGGAGACCGCCACCTGATCGAGGCGGTCGCTGCGCTGGGAGACGTGCTCATCAAGACGAGGAGGATGCAATGGCTACCAAGGCGAGTTTCACGGATGAGGAGTGGCGGACCCTGCAGTGGGCGGTCACCGACACGATGACGTATCTCTCGATGGCCGACCCGGGGTTCTGGGACATGTTCAAGGAGGCCAACGCGGCGGCCCACTACATCGCCGCCGCCAAGCAGACCAGCCCGAGCCCCCTCGTCCGCGAGTTGGCGGCGGACATCAAGACGAAGCGGGACAAGGAGCTGTCCGGCAATCCCACCGACATGTCGGGGGAGGTCGTCGAGCGGGTGAACGAGGCCGTCGCGATCGTCGCGGGCAAGGCGCCCGAGGATCTCGATGGTTTCAAGGTCTTCGTCGTCGGGGTCGCCAAGGCGACCGCGGAGGCGGCCAAGGGGACGGGCCCGACGGAGGCTCAGGCCATCGCGAAGCTGGAGGCGGCGTTGGGCTGATCGCGCGAGGCGTGCTCGGGCGCAGAGCCTCGTAGTTTCTCAGCCATCCGGCTCGTAGTATCCCGAGGTCACACGGGTCCGCTTCGAGGCTAGCCTTGACTGGTACCTAGGGTCCGCGCCGGTCGCCCGGCGGACTCAGGCTGATTCCCTGGGAGGCTGACATGTGGTTCTCGTGGTTCTGGTGGTTCCTCTACTTCTGCTTCATGCTGTTCGCCATCTGGTTCTGCGCCGCGACCGCCGGCAGCAAGGGCTACAGCGCGCTGCTCTGGGGCATCCTCGGAGCGTTCTTCACGCTGTTCACGATCATCGTCGTCCTCATCCTGCCCTCGCGGCAGACGACATGACTTGATGTCTCTGCCGCGACTCGATCACCCGAGGCCTCGCTGGCGCTGACTCGGGACGGGAGGGCCGGCCACGGGACTCCGTCGCCGGCCCTCCTCCATTCACTGGAAAGGGACACGACCATGGTCTGGGCGCTACTGGTGTTACTGGGTGTACCGCTGTGGATCTGCGCGGCCGGCATCATCATCTTGATCGTGCGCAACCGCTCCATCAAGCATCGCGCCGGCAATATCCCCGTGCGCGTCCTGAGACCGGGCAAGTCGCGCTGGATGCGGGGCCACGCCATCTGGGTCTCGGACGTCTTCGCGGCCCGGGGGAGCCCCGCGGCCTGGCGTGAGGACCTCGCCCAGGTGCATGCGGTCGCCCTCCACGACCTGGATGAGACGCAGCGCAAGAAGCTCCATCGTCTCGGTCCCGATGCGGCCATCGCGACGTTGTCGCTGGCCGGCGGCGGATCGCTCGAGGTGGCTACGGACGGAGAGCACGCTGCGGCGCTGGCGGGACCCTTTGCCTCGCCGGGCGAAGCGGCCGAGGCGCCCGTCAAGTCCGGTCCGATGCCGACGCCGCCCGACGGACTGCCTGCCTGAGCATGCCCGGCGACGCCGACACCCCCGCCGCGTACACCAAGGCGCGCCCGGTCCGGAGGCTGGGCCGGGCGCTCCACCGGCGGCGGCGCCTACGTGTCGGCCTCACCCAGCTCCTGTACGTGCTCGCGGGCGTGGCGCTGGGTCTGGTGATCCCGCAGATCGAGACCTCGTTCACGGTACCGCGCGAGGTCACCGTGCAGATGCTGTTCGCCGTGGGGGCGGGGCTCATGACCTTCATCGGCGTCGTCTACTCGCTGCTGTTCCTGGTCGTGCAGTACGGGACGACGACGTTCACGCCGCGCCTCAACCTCTTCCACGCCGCGCCGATCGTCTGGCACGCCTTCGGCTACTACACGGGCGTGCTCGTCTACGCCTTCGTCGCTGCGTTCAGCATGTCGAATTCCGGCGAGGTGACCGGCCTGGTGCCGATCGTCACCGTTGGGCTGCTGCTCGTGGCCATCGGCCTGTTCCGGAGCCTGATCACGCGCGCATTCGGCTCGGTCCACCTTGCCTCTACGCTCGCCCAGGTCACGGGGCAGGGACAGGGGATCCTCGACGGCGTGTACCCGGACCGGCCGTTGCCCGAGGGTGACGAGGCCCGGCGGGCCCAGGACCTGCCGTCAGGCGGGCGCGACGTGCTCTGGACCAGCGGGCCTGGCATCGTCCAGGCCATCGACGTGCCGGGGATCATCCACGCCGCGCGAGAAGCCGACGCCGTGGTCGAGATCGTCGTCCCCATCGGCGAGACGGTGCAGTCGCAGACCGTGGCTGCCGTCATCCACGGAGCCACGGACGCTTCGCTTGACCAGGTGGTACTGAAGGCCATCCGCACCGGGAGCGAGCGCACGTTCGAGCAGGACCCGTCGCTCGCGCTCCGCGTGCTCGTCGACATCGCGCTGCGGGCGATCTCGCCGGCCATCAACGACCCCTACACGGCCGTCCAGGTCCTCGACAGCGAGGAGAGCCTGCTGCGTACGCTTCTGGGGCGAGACCTCGACATCGGCGAGATCACCGGCCCCGGCGGCAGCACGAGAGTGCTCCTGCGTCTGCCGAGCTGGGATGAATACGTGGCGCTTGCGGTCGACGAGCTCATCGACATGAGCGCCAACCTGGCGCAGGTCCGGCTGCGCATCGAGCGCCTGCTGCGTGACCTGATCGCGGTCGCGCCGGCGAGTCGCCGGGCGCCATTGCAGGTCCGCCTGGACGCCATCGCGCCGGACCATCCCGCGGCCGGTGGCTCCGGCGCGGGCACACGTGCCCACTGACGCATCCCTACGTGAAAGGAAGTGCCCATGAACGACACACTGGACGATCTGGGGCCCATCGACTTCGTGGTGGTGGAGTTCCCGGCCGGCAAGTCCGCCTTCTCGGGAGAGATGGGTGACCGGCTGAAGACGCTGGTCGAGGCCGGCACCATCCGCGTCCTCGACGTGCTCATCGTCACCAAGGACGAGGACGGGACCGTCGACGCCTTCGAGGTCGACGAGTTCGAGGGCGACACTGCCGGGGAGCTCGGCGAGCTCGCCGAGGACATCGCCGAGCTGTTCTCCGAGGAGGACGTCGGGCACATCGCCGCGGCGCTCGAGCCCGGCACGGTCGCGGCGGCCCTCGTCTGGGAGAACACGTGGGCGGCGCCGTTCGCGACGTCGGTCCGCCGCTCCGGCGGGCAGCTCGTGGCCAGCGGTCGCCTCCCCACCCAGGCCATCCTCGCCGCCCTCGACGCTGAAGAGGGCGCACCAGAGACGGAAGGAGTCTGAGATGCCACTTGGTCCAGGACGCAGAGGGCCGGGCGTGATGGGACGGCCGGCAGTCCGCACCGCCGCTGTTGTCGGCACGGCTGCCGTGGTCACGTCGGGGCACCGGCGCCGTCGCCGGCGCCGGCGCCGCTAGCGCAGGTCCGCACACGTCGCCGCGGCGCCCGGCATGCCGGGCGCCGCGGCGGAGTTCCTCAGCCAGTACCTACGGCGTCCTCCCATGCCTGGGGGCGCCGTCCGACCCCCAAGGAGGGGACCGATGTTGGTGGAGACGATCGAGAAGTTCCTCGACAAGCACTACTTTGGATCCGGCACGCGGTCGATCGGGCCAGAGGAGGAGGTCGCCAAACTGATCGAGGACGGAGCCTTCATCCTCGACGTCCGCACCGGCCTCGAGGCCAAGAGGGGGACCGTCCCGGGAGCGACCAACATCTCGCTCTTGGTGCTCAAGCGCCACCTGGATGAGCTGCCGCGCGACAAGACGATCGTGACCTACTGCAAGAGCGGCGGCCGCGCCGGCAAAGCCCGTGACATCCTCGGCCGCAACGGCTTCTGGGTGGTCAACGGCGGCAGCTACGAGCGGGTCCTGCAGATCGTCACGAAGAGCGAATCGACGCCTGAATAGTCGCCGGGAGAGACCCGCGGTGGTCCCACCACTTCGGACCTCGTAGATTCCCGGGGACGCTGCTCGTAGATTCCCGAGGTCGAGTCTCGTACATTCCCGAGTTCACGGCCTTGGACCATCCCGTTAGCCTCAAGCAGTCGACTGTCGCGGCTGTGTCGTGACGGACAGGCAATCACAGAGGCATGGGGAGAGGGAGTCATGGCGACGATCCACGCGGCAACACCCCTGTCTGTGCGCCGGGTGCCGAGGGCGACACAGACGAGTCCGAGGGCGGCGCAGACGAGTCGGGGACCCGACTTTGAGGCCGGGGTACTCGAACGACTCTGGGGATGGCGCGCCTGCGACCGCTGCGGCGAGACCATCATGCTCGGTGAAGGCTCGCGCAGGCTGCGGCATGACGGCAGCGCTGAGGACGTTTGTCTGGACTGTGCCTGCGCCGCAAGCGGCGTGTGGAGCAGCCGCGTCAAGTCCTAGCCGGTCTTCGCCCTGAGCTCATCGGGGGACCGTGACGACGCATCGCCGAGTCCACTCGCTTGGGCAGCATAGCGCCTCTCGGTCGATCGAAGGGAAGAAACGTGACTGTGCCACGCTTCACCGACTTTGAGATCGCCGTACTGCCGATCGCCGGCCTCGGCGAGGGGCCACGGTGGGACACGGCCACCGAGACGCTCCTGTGGGTGGACATCCCCGGCAAGAGCGTGCACCGGTTCGACCCCGCGTCGGGCAAGGACGCGACGCACGGGGTCGCCGATCTCGTCAGTCTGGCTCTGCCGCGACGCAAGGGAGGCTTCGTCTTCGGGCTCCCCGACGGCCTGCACTTCCACAATGGGGAGCGGTCCATCGGACTCGTGCCCATCGAGGCCGATCGGACGGACACGCGGACCAACGACGGCGCCTGCGACGCGGTGGGGCGTCTGTGGGTGGGTACGATGGCGCTGGACGAGCGCTCGCCCGTGGCCGCTCTCTATCGGGTCGACCCGGACTACCGCGTGACGACCGTCCTTGCCGGCACGACGATCTCGAACGGGCTCGGATGGAGCCCCGACGGTCGCAGCTTCTACTTCATCGACAGCCCGACTCGCAGGATCGACGTCTTCGACTGCGACCTGGCGACCGGCGCGATCGAGAACCGGCGGCCGCTCGCCGCGGTCGACGTCCAGGGTGCCGTCCCGGACGGCCTGAGCGTCGATGCCGAGGGCTGCGTCTGGGTCGCGCTTCACGGCGGCTGGGGACTCAACGCTTATTCGCCCTCCGGCGAGCTCGTTGCGGAGGTACGCTTGCCGGTAGCCAAGGTCACCAGCTGCTGCTTCGGCGGCCCAGAGTTGCGTGACCTGTATGTGACTACTCGACGGGAAGGCCTGAGCGACGCCGAACGCGCCGCGCAGCCGCTTGCGGGCGCCGTGCTGCACCTGGACGTCGGCGTGGCAGGCCTTCCGACCGACGCGTTCGCCGGCTGAGCGCAGAAGGGCAGGACGATGAGACTCGAAGGCAAGAAGGCGCTCGTGACCGGCAGCTCGAGCGGGATCGGGGAGGCGATCGCCCTGCGCTTCGCGCGCGAGGGAGCCGACGTCGCGGTGCACTATCACCGTGAGGAGGAAGAGGCGCGCGCCGTCGCCGCACAGATCGTCGCCATGGGCCGCAAGAGCGTCGCCTTCGGCGCGAACGTGGGCGTCGCGGCGGAGGCCGCGGGCCTCGTCGGCGACGCCATCGAGGCCCTCGGCCACCTCGACATCCTCGTGAACAACGCCGGCGTGGAGGTCCGCGAGCCGTTCCTCGACGTCACGCGAGCAGCACTACGACCTCGTCCTCGGCGTGAACCTCAAGGGCGCGTTCTTCGCCGCCCAGGCGGCCGCCCGCCACATGGTGGAGCGCGGCAAGGGCGGCCGCATCGTCAACGTGTCGTCCATCCACGAGGACGTGGCGTTCCTCAACTACGCCACGTACACGGCGTCCAAGGGCGGCATGCGCATGTTCACGCGCACCGTCTGCCAGGAGCTGGCGCCGCACGGCATCACCGTCAACGACATTGCCCCGGGCGCCATCGCCACGCCGATCAACAAGCGGACGCTGGGCGATGGGGAGCTGCTGCACGCCCTGCAGGAGGTCATCCCGGCCGGCAGGCTCGGCGACCCCGACGAAGTCGCCTCGGTCGCCGTCTTCCTCGCCTCCGACGACGCCGCCTACGTCACCGGCAGCACCTACTACGTCGACGGCGGCATGGCTCACTGGAACAAAGGACTCTAAGGCACCAACGAGCGTTCGAGACAGGAGCTGAGAGCGATGTCTGATCCCACCGAGGACTTCTTCGCGGAACTTCCGGAACGCGCTCCGAAGCTGGCAGGAGGTCTGTCCGGCGTCGTGCGCTGCGACGTGAAGGACGGCGGCAAGACGAAGCACTGGTACGTCCGGTTCGCCAAGAGCGGCCTGGAGGTGACCCGCGAGGGCGACAAGGCCGACTGCGTGGTCAGCGGCGACCAGGCGACGTTCGACGCCGTCGTGACCGGCCACATGAACGCCATGGCCGCGGTGCTTCGCAGCCTGCTCACCGTAGAGGGCAAGATCGTGCTGCTCACCGCGCTGCAGCGGATGTTCCCCGGCCCCCCGGACGTGCGCGAGCGGCCCGTCGCCGGCTACGCGAGGAGGCAGTCATGAGCGACGTCAAGATCCTCGACGGCAACACCTTCGTGGTCAGCGACGAGCGCGGCGACATCGAGGCGTCGCTGACCGACCCGACCGGGCTGTTCTCCTTCGACACCAGGTTCCTCTCGAAGTGGGTGCTGACGGTCGGCGGACAGCGCCTCAACCCGCTGTCGGTCGACGACCTGCAGTACTTCGAGACCAGGTTCTTCCTGGTGCCGGGGACCGGCACCGTCTACATCGACGCCAAGCTGTCGGTCATCCGCCAGCGCGCCGTCGGCGGCGGCTTCCACGAGGAGCTCACGCTCCTCAACCACGACGAGAAGGCCGTCGACCTCGAGGTGCGCATGGAGGCGGGCTCCGACTTCGCCGACCTGTTCGAGGTCAAGGACGCTCTGAAGAAGAAGGGCGAGTACTACTCGCGCGTCGACGACGGCCGCCTCGTGCTCGGCTACCGCCGCGAGACCTTCGTGCGCGAGACGTGGGTCTCGGCGACGGCGGCGTGCGACGTCGACGAGCATGGACTCACGTTCAACGTGCACCTCGAGCCCCAGGGCGAGTGGACCACGGACTTCCACGTGACGCCCGGGCGCGGCGCCCTCGGCGCCAGCGGCAGCACGCCCAAGTACGACCGCGGCGCCAAGCGGGCGCGGCCGAACATGGAGCGCAGCCTCGAGAAGTGGCTCGAGGAGGCGCCGCGCCTGGACTGCGACTGGGATCCGCTCAAGCGGACGTACCAGCGCAGTCTCGTCGATCTCGCGGCGCTGCGCTTCTCGCCCGTCATGCTGCCCGGCCACCACCTCCCGGCCGCCGGCCTGCCCTGGTTCCAGACGATGTTCGGTCGCGACAGCATCTTCACCAGCCTGCAGGCGCTCCCGTTCACGCCCGAGCTCGCCGAGACCACCCTGATGGCGCTCGGCCTCTGGCAGGGGACGCGCCGCGACGACTTCCGCGACGAGGACCCAGGCCGGATCCTGCACGAGATGCGCTTCGGCGAGATGACCGCGTTCGAGGAACGGCCGCACTCGCCCTACTACGGGTCGGTCGACGCGACGCCGCTCTTCGTGGTGCTCCTGGACGAGTACGAGCGCTGGACCGGCGACGCCAAGCTCGTGCGCGTTCTGGAGCTGCCGGCGCGAGCCGCCCTGGCCTGGATCGACGACTACGCCGACCTGCAGGGCAACGGCTACATCTCCTACCAGCGGCGCAACGAGGAGACGGGCCTCGAGAACCAGTGCTGGAAGGACTCGTGGGATTCGATCTCCTACCGCGACGGACGCCTGCCCGGCTTCCCGCGCGCCACCTGCGAGCTGCAGGGCTACGCCTACGACGCCAAGGTGCGTGGCGCCCGGCTGGCGCGCGAGATCTGGCACGATCCAGACTACGCCGACAAGCTCGAGAAGGAGGCCGCCGACCTCAAGCGCCGCTTCAACCGCGACTTCTGGGTCAAGGACGGCAAGTACTTCGCGCTCGCGCTGGAGGCCGACGGCAGCCAGGTCGACGCCCTGGCCTCGAACAACGGCCACCTGCTCTGGAGCGGCATCGTCGACAAGGCCAAGGCGAAGGCCGTGGCCAGCCACCTGATGTCGCCGGCGATGTACTCGGGCTGGGGCGTCAGGACGCTGGCCACGAGTGAAGCGCGCTACAACCCGATCGGCTACCACGTCGGCACGGTGTGGCCCTTCGACAGTTCCGTCGTCGCCTGGGGGCTCCGCCGCTACGGGTTCAAGGAAGAGGCGGCGCGCGTCGCCGCCGGCATCCTCGACGCCGCCGAGTTCTTCGACGGTCGCCTGCCGGAGGCGTTCGGCGGCTATCCCCGCGAGCTGACCAAGTACCCGGTGCAGTATCCGACCGCGTGCAGCCCGCAGGCCTGGTCCACCGGTGCGCCGCTGTTGCTGCTGCGCACCATGCTCGGACTGGAGCCGACCGGCGACCACCTCATCGTCGACCCGGCGCTGCCGCAGGGCATCGGCCGTCTGGAGCTGCTCGACATCCCCGGCCGCTGGGGCCGGATCGACGCCTTCGGCCGCGGCCGCGTCGACGTCGAGAAGCGGCCGCGCTCGCGCTCCCAGCTCGGCGTGATCAAGCCGGAAAGAAGAGAGAAGTGAGCAGGGTCAGGCAACCACAAGGAGAGGCCGCATCATGAAGGTCATCATCGTCGGCGGGGTCGCGGGCGGCGCGTCGTGCGCGGCCCGGCTGCGCAGGCTCAGGGAAGACGCCGAGATCGTGATGGTGGAGCGTGGCCCGTACGTCTCCTACGCGAACTGCGGCCTGCCCTACTACATCGGCGGCGTGATCGAGCAACAGTCGAGCCTGCTCGTCGCGACCGCGGACACGTTCCGCGACATGTTCGCCATCGATGCGCGGACCGGGTGCGAGGTCGTCGGCATCGCGGCGGGCGAGAAGACGGTGCAGCTCAAGGATCGCGCCACCGGAGAGGTGACCACCGAGAGCTACGACAAGCTCGTCATCTCTCCCGGGGCGGCCCCCATCCGCCCGCCGCTCCCGGGGATCGACCTGCCCGGGATCTTCGGCGTGCGGACGGTACCCGACGCCGCCCAGATCCGCGCCTGGATCGACGAGCGTCGCGGCCAGGCGTCGGGCATGGACTCGTACACCGGGTTCCAGGCGCGCAGGAGGGCGCTGCGCGCCGTCGTCGTCGGCGGGGGCTTCATCGGCATCGAGACGGCCGAGAACCTGGTGGGGCTCGACTTCGAGGTCACCCTGCTGCAGCGCGGCGACCAGATCATGGCGCCGCTCGACACGGAGATGGCGCGCTACGTGGAGCGTCACCTCGGCAAGCACGGGGTGCGCGTCCTGCTGGACTCCGAGGCGTCCGGGTTCCGCGAGGCCGGCGACGGGTCGCTCGAGGTCCTCACGGCCTCCGGCGAGACGCATCCGGCCGACATCGTGATCCTCGGCATCGGCGTGCGTCCCGAGACTGCGCTTGCGGAGATGGCCGGCATCGAGATCGGTGAGCTGGGCGGCATCCGCGTCGACGACCAGATGCGCACGAGCGACCCCGACATCTTCGCCGTCGGCGACGCTGTCGAGAAGAAGGACTGCATGACCGGCGAGTGGGCGCTGGTCGCCCTGGCCGGGCCGGCGAACCGCCAGGGCCGCATCGCGGCCGACGTGATCGCCGGCCGGGACTCGCGGTTCCGTGGGACCCAGGGGACCGCGATCCTCGGCGTGTTCGGGGCTGCGGTCGCCTGGACCGGCGTCAACGAGAAGACGCTCAAACGGCGGGGCGACGAGGACTACGAGAAGGTCTACCTCTTCCCGAACTCGCACGCCGGGTACTATCCCGGGGCCAGCCTGCTGGCGATGAAGATCATCTTCCGCAAGTCCGACGGGCGGCTCCTCGGCGCGCAGGCCGTCGGCAGGGAGGGGGTCGACAAGCGGATCGACGTCCTCGCCATGGCCATCCAGATGGGCGGGACCGTCTACGACCTGGAGGAGTGCGAGCTCTGCTACGCGCCGCAGTTCGGCGCCGCCAAGTCGCCCGCCAACTTCGCGGGGATGGTCGGCGCCGACGTCCTGCGCGACGACATGCCCATCACGCATTGGGCGGCGGCAGAGGTGGACGGCGGCGTGCTGCTCGACGTGCGCCACCCCGACGAGCTCGCCGTCGAACAGCTGCCGGGGGTGGTCAACATCCCCGCGGAGGAGCTGCGCGGGCGTCTGGATGAGCTGCCTCGCGACCGGGAGATCCACGTCATCTGCCGCTCGGGACAGCGGGCCTACTACTGCACGCGCATCCTCAAGCAGAACGGCTTCGACGCCCGGGTCATCGCCGGCGGCATGCTGACGCACGAGATCTTCGCGACGCTCTGACGTGATGGCCGACTAGCGGGAAGCCCAGTGACCGAAGACCTCTTCCTCGGGCTCGACGTTGGGTCGTCGAGTATGAAGGCGGTGCTCGTCGACGGGGACGGCGCGGTCGTCGCCGACGCCCGGCTGGAGCACGGCATCTCGCGGCCGCGTCCCGGCTGGGCCGAACAGGACGCCGAGCGCGACTGGTGGGGCGACGTGGTCCGCGTCTGCCGGCGCGTGCTCGAGGGCCGTGCCGGGCAGGTGCGGGCCGTCGGCGTGAGCGCCCTCGGCCCGTGCGTCCTCCCGGCCGGCGACGGACGCACCGCCCGCTGCAGGCCGGCGATCCTCTACGGCATCGACTCGCGGGCGAGCGAGCAGGTCGAGCGGCTGACGGCTGAGCTCGGCGCCGGCGAGATCCTGGCCCGCTGCGGCTCCCGACTGTCGAGCCAGTCGGCGGGGCCCAAGATCCGCTGGCTCGTCGACGAGGAGCCGCAGGTGTGGGCGGCGACCCGGCGCGTCTTCGGCGCGAGCTCCTTCATCGTCTCGCGCCTCACCGGCGAGTACGTCCTCGACCATCACAGCGCCAGCCACTGGGCGCCGCTCTACGACGTGCACCGCAACGCCTGGATCACAGAGTGGGCGGACGAGGTGGCGCCGGGGCTGGCCGCTGCCCCGGCTGGTCTGGCCGCAGGAGGAGTGCGGCAGGGTGAGCCGGGAGGCCGCCGCCGCGACCGGGCTGCCCGAGGGCATCCCGGTGGCCGGCGGCAGCATCGACTCCTGGTGCGAGGTCGCGGCGTCCGGGCTGCGCGGCCCGGGCCAGGGGCTGCTGGTCTACGGGACGAGCATGTTCCTCCTCGAGGTCGCCAGCCCCGCGCGGCCGGACGCGCGGCTGTGGAGCACTGTCGGATTCGCGCCGGGGTCGCTCAACCTCGCCGCCGGGGTCGCCTCGGCCGGCGCCCTCACCTCGTGGCTGCGCGACCTGAGCGGCGGGACGCCCTACGAGGAACTGTACGCAGAGGCCGCTGCGGCCGGTCCCGGCGCCGGCGGCCTCCTCGCCCTGCCGTACTTCGCGGGGGAGCGCACGCCGCTGTTCGACCCCGACCTGCGCGGCGTGCTCGCCGGGCTGACCATCGCGCACGAGCGGGGGCACGTCTTCCGCGCGCTCATGGAGGCCGCGGCGTTCGCCGTGCGGCACAACCTCGAGACGATGGCGGAGGCCGGCGCCACCATCGCCGGTCTGCGCAGCAGCGGCGGGGGGGCGGCGGGCGCGCTGTGGCCGCAGATCATCAGCGACGTCACTGGCCTGGCGCAGGACGTGCGCGAGGGTCCGTCCCAGGCCGGCGTGGGTGCGGCGCTTCTGGCCGCCATCGCAGTGGGCGCGGCGACGCTCGAGACCACCTGGCCGCGGAGGACGGCGCACGTCCGGCCCGACCCCGGAACGCGGCCGGTGTACGACGAGCTCTACGGGCGCTTCCGCGAGCTCTTGGACGCGACGCGGCCCCTCGTCCACGCGATGAGCGCGTCGCAGCGCGATCGCGACGACGAAAGGCGGGGCTAGGATGCGGGTCGCGCCGTCTCTCCGCCTCCCTTCACTGACGGCGCCATTCATGGCAGGATGGCGCGGGTACCGGTGTGCGGCGCGGGTACACCCGCCGACGTGGAGCAAAGGGGGTCGTGATGACTGAGTCAGACGCAGCGGCGAAGCCCGGCGCCGGACGGCGGCTCGCCGCGATCGCCGCTCTCCTGCTCGTGCTGGTGGTCGTCGTCTGGACGGTGTTCGTCGTGCTGGACGATCCTCTCAAGGTGGTCACCCAGGCCGTGCTGCTCCTCGTCGTGGGCGTCGCCGCGTGGGTAGCGCTCACCCGGACGGGCGGTCGCCGCTGGGTCGGCCTGGCCGTCGCAGCGGTGGCCGTGGTCATCATCCTCGTGGTCCAGCTCTCGCGTGATGACGGGGCGACGCTCTCGCTGCTCGCACGGCTGGTGATGCTGGGCGCGGCGGTGTTGCTGGCCCACTACGCGCTGACGCGCGACGTGCGCACCCTCAAGCGAAGCGAGACGCCGGGGAAGCCCGTGCCGGCCGCCCGTCACGGCGTGCTGATCATGAACCTCAAGTCCGGCGGCGGAAAGGCCGAGAAGTTCCACCTCGTGGACGAGTGCCGCGCGCGAGGGATCGAGCCGGTCGTCCTGCAACGCGGCGACGACCTGCTCCAGCTCGCGCGCGACGCCATCGACCGCGGCGCAGACGTGGTCGGCATGGCCGGCGGCGACGGCTCGCAGGCCCTCGTCGCCAGCATCGCCGCGGAGCGTGGCGTGCCGATGGTGGTCATCCCGGCCGGCACGCGCAACCACTTCGCCCTCGACATCGGCCTGGACCGCGACGACGTCGTCGGCGCGCTCGACGCCTACGGCGAGGCGCGCGAGCGCACAATCGACCTGGCCGACGTGAACGGGCGGATCTTCGTCAACAACGTTTCGCTTGGCCTCTACGCGACCATCGTGCAGTCGCCGGAGTACCGGGACGCCAAGCGGGAGACGACCCTGTCCGCGCTTCCCGAGATGCTCGGTCCCGGGTCCGAGCCCTTCGACCTGCGGTTCACGACGCCCGACGGCGTCGATCATCAGGGCGCCCACGTGCTCCAGGTCTCCAACGGCCCCTACGGCACCACGACCGGGGCGACCGCCTCGCGTCCCCGCCTCGACACGGGGCAGCTCGGGGTCTTCTCGCTGGTGGTGCCCGACGCCGTTGCCGCCACCCGTGCCATAGCGGCCATGGCGACCGCCACGCCGGCCCTCTACGAGGGGTATCTCACTTGGGCGACCCCCACGTTCGAGGTCACCTCGGCGTCACCGATCGCGGTCGGGCTGGACGGTGAGTCGCTGCAGATGGACCCGCCGCTCGTCTTCACGTCGCGGCCGGGTGTGCTCCGCCTGCGGCTGCCGCTGCAGGCGATCGGGTACTCGCCGGCGGCGAGGGCCACGGGGGTCAAGGGACTGCTCGGCCTGTGGCGCGTGGTGCTCGGGCGGCCCGTCCGCATCGACGCCTGACCGGGCGCTCAGTCCTGGGGCTCGTCCGGCGGTTCGAGATGCCGAAGCCCCGCCGGCGCGGAGGGGCCGTCCTGCTCGAGTGCCTCGACCCAGCGGTGCGGAGCGTCGTCTGAGTCGGGGTCGTGCGCCTCGATGTCCCTGAGCGCCGGCTTCATCTTGGCGAAGAAGTGCTCGCGGTCCAGTTCGGTGAGCAGCCCGTAGGTCTCCACGCGCTCCTGGAGGCGGGTGCGCAGCTCGACGAAGGCCATGTGGATGCCGTGCTCGTTGAGCTCGCGGTCCAGGTCCTTGAGCATGTCCGCCGCGGTGACGTCGATGTCGGTGACGGCCTCGCATTGCAGCACGATCCAGCGCGGCTTGCGCTCGATGACGAGCTTGCGGATCTGCTGCCGGAAGATGCCGGCGTTGGCGAAGAACAGCGGCGCCTCCCAGCGGTAGATGACGACGTTCTTCCGCTGTTCGGCGTCCGGGTAGCGCTCGACGTCGTGCCAACCCTTGAGCTCGTGGACGTAGCCGAGCACGGCGCCCGGCGGCCACCAGCTGCGGCGGAAGAACAGCAGGATCGAGAGGATGGCGGCGATCAGGATGCCCTCGAGCACGCCGAAGAAGACCACGCCGACCGTCGCCACGAGCGAGAGGGCGAGCGCCGTCTTGCGCACGCGGGCGAAGCGGCGCAGGGCGGGGATGTCCAGCAGGGACGCCGCCGCCACGATCACCACGGCGGCCAGCGCCGTCTGCGGCAGGTCGGCGAACAGGGACGGCACCAGGACGAGCATGAGGATCACCATGCCGGCGCCGACGAGCCCGGTCACCTGGGTCTTGGCGCGCGAGCTCTCGGCGACGGCCGTCCGGGAGGCGCTCGCCGAGATGGCGAAGCCCTGGAAGAGGCCGGCCGCCGCGTTGGAGGCGCCTACGGCGATCATCTCGTGGTTCGCGTCCACCTCGTCGCCGCGCTTCGCGGCGAAGCTCGACGAGGTGGCGATGGTGTCGGTGAGGGAGACCAGCACGATGCCGACCGCAGCCGCGGCCAGCATGGCGAGGTCGCTGGCGCTCGTCCACGGGAACGAGGGGACGGGGAGGCCCTGCGGCAGCGTGCCCACCGTCGCCACGCCGTCCGCGGCCAGGTCCAGCGCAGCGGAGACCACGGTGGCGGCGACGACCGCCACGAGCACGGCCGGGATCTTCTTCGAGATCCGCGGCAATCCGAGCAGGAGCGCCAGGGTGCCGAGGCCGACCAGCAGCGTGGTGGTGTTGGTCTGGTCGAGGTTCGAGAAGAACGCCTTGACCTCCTCGACGAAGGTGTCCGCGTCGGTCGAGAAGCCGAAGAGCTTGGGAAGCTGGCCGACGAAGATGGTGATGGCCAGCCCGTTCATGTAGCCGACCTGGACCTCCTTGGAGAGCAGGTCGGCGATGAACCCCAGCTTGCCGACGCCCAGGCCGATCTCGATGAGGCCCACCATGATCGCGAGCATCCCGGCGAGCGCGATGGCCGTGGCGGGGTCGTCTGTGACCATCAGCGGCACGATGGCCGCGAAGATCAGGGGCGAGACCGCGGAGTCCGGGCCGAGGACGAGCACGCGCGACGGCCCGAGCAGCGCGTAGACGACCAGGCAGGCGATGGTGGTGTAGAGGCCGGTGACCGGAGGCAGACCGGCCAGTTCAGCGTACGCCAGCCCCTGCGGCACGAGGATCGCCGCGAGGACGATGCCGGCGACCAGGTCGAAGCGCAGCCACGCCGGCTTGTACGTGCGCAGCATGCCGACGCCGGGGATGACCCTGTCGATCTTGTGCGTCTTCGCTGTCTCGGCCTGCGCCACGAGTCCCCTCACCGTCGCCTGGTCGGGAATGGTATAGCATCTCCCGCGTGACGGAAGCAGGCGACATCCAGAGCCCGGAGCCGCCGACCGAGGGTACGGATTCCCTCGCGCGGCGCGTGCTGCGCGAGCTCGAGGAGCTCGACGTCGCCGTCTACCAGGCCGTCGAGGCTACGCCCACGCCGCTCATCGACGTGCCGCTGCGGCGGCTCTCCCGCTCGGCCAACCACGCCAAGCTGTACATGGCGATCGCCGCGCTGCTGTTCGCCGTCGGCGGCCGCAAGGGGCGCCGGGCGGCGCTCACGGGCATGGTCGCCGTCGGGGTCAACTCGGCGGTCGTCAACATCCCCATGAAGCTCGCCGGCAACCGTCCGCGGCCGGCGCGTGGCACGGTGCGCATCGCCGAGGAGCGGCACGTGAAGATGCCCACGTCCACGTCGTTCCCGTCCGGCCACTCGGCCTCAGGTTTCGCGTTCGCGGCCGGCGTCGCCGAGGCGATCCCGGCGCTCGGCGTGCCGCTCCGCGGGCTGGCGACGGCCGTGGCGTACTCGCGCGTGCACACGGGGGTCCACTACCCGGGCGACGTCATCGTCGGGTCGCTCGTGGGGATGGCCGTCGGCGAGGGGACGGCGCGCGGATCGCGCGCCCTGCGCAAGCGCCTGCCGGCGCGCCCGGCCGGCTGACGCGGCGCGCTGACGCACGGGCGGCACGACGATGGGCGACCTCTGGAGCACGCTCCTCCCGCTGATCGTCGCCAGCGCGCTCGTCCCCGTCCAGATCACGCTCACGGTGCTGCTGCTGCGCTCCTCCGTGGGCACCGCCGCCGCCTGGGTCGGAGGGATGACGGCGACCCGGCTGGCGCAGGGCGTGCTGTTCGGGATCGTGTTCGCCGGGGCCGGGGCCCTGTCCGGGAGCCAGGACGGCCCCGGCCCGGTCGTCTCCGTGGTGCTGCTCGTGGTCGCCCTGCTCTTCCTGACCAAAGCGGCCAAGCTGCTGCTCGGCGGCGGCGACGACGACGAGGACGCGCAGCCCCCGAAGTGGATGAAGCTGACGGAGTCGGTCACGGCCGGCAAGGCGTTCCTCTTCGGCGCGGGCTATGTCGCCATCGCCGCCAAGCTCTGGGTGTTCACGCTCGGCGCCATCGGAGCCATCGACGAGGCCGGACTCGGGAGCGCCGCCTCCATCGCTCTCTTCCTGTTGTTCGTCGTGCTGGCCGAGGCGATCCCGCTCGCGTTCGTCGCCTATGCGGCGCTGGCGCCGTCGTCCTCGAAGACCGTGCTCGACCGGGTGTCGGCCTGGCTCGAGAAGAACAACCGCGTCATCGTCATCGTCCTCGGCTTCGTCTTCGGCGCGTGGTTCCTGCTCAAGGCGCTGCAGGGGCTCGGGGTGCTCTGAGCGCGGCGCCCCGACGCCTCTTTGCTCCGGCTCAGCTGCGTGGCGCCCCGGCTCAGCTCTGGCTGCCCCCGGCCTCCTGGAGCTTCTCGAGTACGCGGTCCAGATTGAACGACGCGGGCTTCTGGCGCGGCGGGAACTCCCTGAGCTCGGCGATCGCCTCGGCCACAGCCGCCTGCGCCGGCACGACCATGTAGATGCGGTCGATCATCCAGTCGTAGTAGGTGTTGGAGTCGTCGAGCGCGCGCTCGAAGGGGTCGCGACGCAGGTTGACGATCTTGGGCGCGCGCAGCTCGACGAACGGGTCCAGCCAGATCGCGAGCTGCCGGGCGCGCTGCTCCTTGAAGATGAACTTCCAGTCGCCGACCCGCAGGGCGACGAGCTCGGCGTCGTCATTCACGTAGAAGAAGCGGTCGCGCGGGCTCTCGTCGGCCTCGCCCGCGAAGTAGGCGTTCATGTCCTTGCCGTCGAGGATGACCTTGAAGGTCTTGCCGCCGGCGTCGTGGCCCGCCCGGCATTTCGCGGCGATCGCCGGATCTCCGGCGGCGGCCAGGAACGTCGTCAGCATGTCCTGGTGGGCGACGATGCCGTTCAGCGTCACCCCGGCCTGCCACTTCGCCGGCCAGCGGAGCAAAGCCGGCACGCGGTAGGCGCCCTCCCAGTTGCTGTTCTTCTCGGAGCGGAACGGCGTGATCGCGGCGTCCGGCCAGGAGTTGTAGTGGGGGCCGTTGTCGGTGGAGTACATGACGATCGTGTCGTCGGCGATGCCGAGCTCGTCGAGCTTGTCGAGGATCATGCCGACGTGGCGGTCGTGCTCGACCATGCCGTCGTTGTACTCGCCCTGGCCGCTGATGCCGCGGTTCTCCTCCTTGACGTGCGTGCGGAAGTGCATGCGCGTCGCGTTCCACCAGAGGAAGAACGGCTTGTCCGCGGCCGTGACCTCGTCCAGGTACTCCAGCGTGCGCGCCGTGACCTCGTCGTCGATGGTCTCCATGCGCTTGCGCGTGAGCGGGCCGGTGTCCTCGATCTTCTGCGTGCCGTCCGGCTGCGCCCAGCTGTGGATGCACGCCGCGCGGGCCGAAGCGCTCCTTGAAGCCGGGGTCCTTGGGGTAGTCCTCGTGCTCCGGCTCCTCCTCGGCGTTCAGGTGGTAGAGGTTGCCGAAGAACTCGTCGAAGCCGTGGTTGGTGGGCAGGTGCTCGTCGAGGTCGCCGAGGTGGTTCTTGCCGAACTGGGCGGTGGCGTAGCCCAGGGGCTTGAGGAGCTCGGCGATGGTGGGGTCTTCGGGCCGGATGCCGAAGTCGGCGCCGGGCAGGCCGACCTTGGTGAGCCCGGTGCGCAGCGGGTTCTGGCCGGTGATGAAGGCGGCGCGGCCGGCGGTGCAGCTCTGCTGGCCGTAGAAGTCGGTGAAGCCGACGCCTTCGCGCGCCAGGCGGTCGATGTTCGGCGTCTGGTAGCCCATCATGCCGCGGTTGTTGCAGCTGAGGTTCCAGAAGCCGATGTCGTCGCCCCACAGGACGAGGATGTTTGGCTTGCCGTTGGGCATGATTCACCTCTCGGGTCGATCGCCGGGCGGAGTGCCGCGGAGGCCACGAGGCCACGAGGCAACTCTACCGGAAGTCGTCAGTCAGCCACAGACCCGCAGCAGCGTTTGTACTTCTTGCCGCTGCCGCAGGGGCAAGGGTCGTTGCGGCCGGTGGTCCGGGCCTCGGCGGCGAGGAGGTCCATGACCTCCGGAGCCTCGCCGCCGCGCGCGAGGATGTCAGCCATCAGGCGCATGCGCCGGTCCGTGTGCGCGAAGAACGCCTTGAGCCCGGCGCAGAGCCAGTTGAGGCCGGGCTCGCCGTCGGGCGCCAGCGAGGATGCGGTTCTTGGGGCACTCGCCGTTGCAGGCGAAGAGGAACTCGCAGGAGCGGCAGAACGCGGGCAGCGTCTCCTGCTTGGCCTGCCCGAAGGCGCGCTGCCGCTCGGAGCGCACGAGGTCGCCGACCGGCGTCTCCAGGATGTTGCCGAGCAGATACGGCGGGTCGACGAAGTGGTCGCACGAGTACAGGTCGCCGTTGTGCTCCAGTGCCACGCCCTCGCCGCAGGTCGGCTGGAAGATGCAGAGGCTGGAGACGCCGCGGACGTAGGCCGCGAGCACGCCGTCGAAGGTCTGCACGAACATCTCGCCGACGTCCCGGCGCACCCACTCGTCGAAGATGGCGCTCAGGAAGCGGCCGTAGTCGCCGGGCTGCACGCTGCGCTCCGTGACGGCGCCGGGCCGGCCGTCGGTGGGCGGCGTCTCGACCTCGACGATGGGGATGAGCTGGACGTAGCGGGCGCCGAGCTCGTCGCGGAAGAAGCGGTACACCTCGAGCGGGTGGCCGGCGTTGGCCGAGTTGATCGTGCAGAGCACGTTGAACTCGGCGCCGTGCTTCTGCAGGCGGCGGGCGGCCGCGACGACGCGGTCGAAGACCGGCCGCCCGCCGAGGTCGTGCCGGTAGGCGTCGTGCAGTTCGCGCGGCCCGTCGATGCTGAGGCCGACGAGGTAGTCGTTCTCGGCCAGGAAGGCGCACCACTCGTCGTCGAGCAGGACGCCGTTGGTCTGCAGCGTGCGCTCGACGGCCATGCCGGCGGGCACGCGGCCCTCCTCGGCCGCGCGTGCCCGCCGGAAGAAGTCGAGCCCCATCAGCGTCGGCTCGCCGCCCTGCCAGGCGAGCGTCACCTGCGGCACGCGCTGCGCCTGGGCCGTCTGGGCGATGTACGCCTCCATGACCTCGCTCGTCATGCGGAAGTCGCTGCCCGGGTACAGGCGCTCCTTCTCGAGGAAGAAGCAGTAGTCGCAGCGCAGGTTGCAGCGCGCCCCGGTGGGCTTGGCCATCACGTGGAACGCGGGGATGGGCGTTTCGCTCATGCGCTCATGGTACTCCCGCGGGCCACCGCCGCCGGCCTGCCTACTCAGACTGCATGCCGGCGAGATCGCCGGCTTCTGGAGCACGTCGTCTTGAAGACCCCCGTTTGGCGCGGCGTACACTGCCGGGGGGACGTGATCGCCGGCACTCTCGTCGGCGCGGTCGGATGAAGGATGCTTGGCCGCCGGTCGTGTGGCGCGCGCGGCAGAGCCCGCGGGGAGGGGTGAAGGACATGACCGAGGATACGCGGTCAGAGCGACATGGCTTCGCGTTCACGCGCACGGCTGAACACCACGCGCGCACGCTCACCGCGGGGTCCATTGCGGGGATGCTGTTCGGCGTGCTGTTCGGGACGTGCGTCACCATCGTCCGGTCGACGGCAGGCGGGGCGGACGAGACGGGGGCCTGGCTCGCCGACGGCACGGCCTCCCTCGAGTGGGCGCTGGGGCTGCTGCCGTTCGCAGGCATCTTCTTCCTGTGGTTCATCGGCGTGTCGCGACAACGCCTGGGGAGGTGGGATGACAGGTTCATCTCCTCGGTGATCCTCGGCAGCGGCTTGCTGTTCCTGGCCATGGTCTTCGCCGCGGCCGGGCTCGTCGGCGCCCTGCTCGCGATGTACGGCAAGGATCCCAGCGGCGTCCCGGGCAGCCAGACGTACGCTGTTCGTCCAGTTCGCGGTGGCCAAACTCTTCGGCATCTACGCGCTGCGCATGGCGGCGTGTTCCTCATCTGCCAGGCCACGGCGTGGCTGCGGCACGGGCTCATGCCGAGATGGCTGGCCCTGCCCAGCTACCTGGTCGCGCTCGTGCTGCTGTTCGTGGTCTCGCAGGAGGCCTGGGCTGTGCTGATCTTCCCGGTCTGGATCTTCGTGATCAGCGCGTACCTGTTCTCGCTGAGCAGGCGGGCGCCTGAGGTTGACCAGGGGTTGCGGTCTGGGGTCGACGGAGAGTAGCCGGACGGACGCGGACGGCGTGGCAGCGGGAGCGTCCGTCGCGGCGTCGCTCGCGGCTCAGGACTCGCAGGCCGCCGCGGCCGGACCTTTCTCGAAGCGCATCTTGCACATCGCGTACTCCTCGGGCACCGCGATGGGGTAGTCCCCGTCGAAGCAGGCGCGGCAGAACTGGCTGCGCGGCAGGCCGGTGCTGGCCTGCAGGCCGTCGAGCGTGAGGTAGTGCAGGCTGGTGGCGCCGACGTGATCGCGGATCTCGTCCACCGACTTGTTGGCGGCGATGAGCTCGGCGCGGGTCGCCATGTCGATGCCGTAGAAGCACGGCCACTGGATCGGCGGCGAGCTGATGCGCAGGTGCACCTCGGCGGCGCCGGCGCTGAAGAGCATCTCGACGAGCTTGCTCGTGGTGTTGCCGCGCACGATGGAGTCGTCGACGACGACGAGCCGCTTGCCCTTGATCACCGAGGTGAGCGGGTTGAGCTTCATGCGGATGCCCACCTGGCGCAGGTTGTCGTCGGGCTGGATGAACGTGCGGTGCACGTAGCGGTTCTTGATGAGGCCCTCGGTGTAGGGGATGCCGGAGGCGGCGGCGTAGCCGATCGCCGCCGGCATGCCCGTGTCGGGGACGGGGACGACGAGGTCGGCCTCCACTGGGGCCTCCAGCGAGAGATGCCGGCCCATGTTCTGGCGCACGACGTGCAGCGTCTTGCCGTTCATCACGCTGTCCGGCCGGGCGAAGTAGATGAACTCGAAGATGCAGAGGGCCGGGCGGGCGCCCTCGAGCTCGACGCGCTCGCTGCGCAGGCCGTGCTCGCTGTCGGCGATGACGATCTCGCCCGGCTGGATCTCGCGCACGAAGTCGGCGCCGATGATGTCGAGGCCCGAGGTCTCGCTGCTGAACACGGGGTGGCCCTCGTAGTCGCCGAGGCAGAGCGGGCGCACGCCGTAGGGGTCGCGGAAGCCGACCACGGCGTCGCCGCTCATGACCGCCGCGGAGAAGGCGCCGCGGATCTTGCTGACCGCCGTCCGCACCCCCTCGAGCAGGTCGCCCTCGGCCTCGTGCGCGATCAGCGCCGTGATCACCTCGGTGTCGGTGGTGCCGGAGAACTTGACGCCCTGGGCGACGAGCTCGTCGCGGAGCTCGGTGGTGTTCACGAGGTTGCCGTTGTGGCCCAGGGCGATGACGTCGCCGTTGCGGCTGCGCACCAGCGGCTGTGAGTTCTGCCAGTGGCTCGCCCCGTCGTGCTGTAGCGCACGTGGCCGATCGCGTGCTGGCCGCTGAGGCTCTGCAGCATCTGCTCGTTGAACACCTGGCTGACCAGGCCCAGGTCCTTGATGACCGTCACCTGGCCGTCGTCCGCCACGGCGATGCCGGCGCTCTCCTGGCCGCGATGCTGCAGGGCGTAGAGCCCGAAGAAGGTCAGACGCGCGACGTCGAGTCCCGGCGCGTGGATGCCGAAGACGCCACAGCTGTCGTGGAGACGATCGTCGTACAAAGCGCTCAGTTCCGATCGATCAGGCGAGCCGCTCCGGGAGCGACTCATAAGCAGAATGGAGCTCGCTCACCGGGACGGCGAAGAGCTCCTTCGCATCCATGGTACACCTGAGGTCGGCGCCGGTCACCCGGCCGACCGTGCGGTGCGGCAGGTCGCCGAGGACGGCCTCCAGCTCGGCGACCTTGTCGGGCGCGCAGGTGACGATCACGCGGGTCGGCGCCTCGCCGAAGAGCGCGAGGTCGGGCCGCCCGGCGGCGCCGGTCACGGCCGCGGCGGAGCCGAGGTCGACGTCGGCGCCGAGCCAGCGGCCGGAGCGGCCGGGCCGCGGCGCCTCGGGGTCGACGTGCTGGGCGCCGCCGTTGGAGCCGCTGAAGACGCAGCACTCGGCCAGCGCCACGGCGAGCCCGCCGTCGGAGCAGTCGTGGGCGCTCTTCAGCAGCCGCGCCTCGATGGCCGCGCGCAGGCGGGCCTGGAGCTTCACCTCCAGGTCCAGGTCGACGTCGGGGATGCGCCCCGCGACCTTGCCGTAGGCGACCTTCTGGTACTCGGCGCCGTCCATCCAGGCGGCGTCGTCGCCGAGCAGCATGACGACGTCGCCCTCGTCCTTGAAGGCGCCGTCGATGTGCACGCTCACGTCGTCGAAGATGCCGAGCATGCCGACCATCGGCGTGGGGTAGATCGCCTGGCCGAAGCTCTCGTTGTAGAAGCTCACGTTGCCGCTGACGACCGGCGTGTCCAGGGCCTCGCAGGCCTCGGCCATGCCCTCGATCGCCTGCTCGAACTGCCAGTAGATCTCGCCCTTCTCCGGGTTGCCGAAGTTGAGGCAGTCGGTGACGGCGACGGGCAGCGCGCCGGAGCACGCCAGGTTGCGCGCCGCCTCGGCCGTCGCCGCCTTGGCGCCGCGGTACGGGTCGAGGTAGCAGTGGCGGCCGTTGCAGTCGTTGCTGAAGGCGAAGCCGCGGTCGGTGCCCTTGATGCGCAGCACCGCGGCGTCGGAGCCGGGGATCTGCATGGTGTTGGCCTGGACGATGTAGTCGTACTGCTCCCAGGCCCAGCGCTTGCTGGCGATGTTGGGCGCGGCGAGCAGCTGCGTCAGCGCCGCGCCGAGGTCCGCCGGCTGCGGGTAGCTCGCGTCGTCCACGGCCACGGGCTCGTCGACGATGTAGTCCGGCTTCACGGAAGGCGTGCGGATGACGGGGCTCTCGTCGGCGAGGCGGCGGGCCGGGATGTCGGCGACGCGCTCGCCGTGCCACCAGATGCGCAGCATCTTGCTGTCGGTGACCTCGCCGATGACGGTGCAGTCGAGGTCCCAGCGCTCGCAGACCTCGCGCACGTCGGCGATCTGCTCGTCGGTGACGATCGCCAGCATGCGCTCCTGGCTCTCGCTGATCATGATCTCCCACGGCTCCATGTCGGCCTCGCGCAGCGGCACGCGGTCGGCGTGGATGTCGAGGCCCACGTGGCCCTTGCTCGACATCTCCGAGCTGGAGCTGGTGAGGCCGGCGGCGCCGAGGTCCTGCATGCTCACCACGAGCTTGCGGTGGATGAGCTCGAGGCAGGCCTCGATGAGCTTCTTCTCGGTGAACGGGTCGCCGACCTGGACGCTCGGGCGCTTCTCCTCGAGCGTCTCGTCGAACTCCTGGCTGGCGAGCACGCTGGCGCCGCCGATGCCGTCGCGGCCGGTCTTGGAGCCGATGAGCACCACGTGGTTGCCGACGCCGCTGGCGATGGCGCGCACGATGCCGTCGGTGCGGATGAGGCCGGCGCTGAACGCGTTGACGAGGCAGTTGCCCTCGTAGCTGGGCTCGAAGTAGATCTCGCCGCCCACGGTGGGGATGCCGAGGCAGTTGCCGTAGTGGGCGATGCCGCCGACGACGCCGTCGAGCAGGAAGCGCTGGCGCGGCTCGGTGAGCTCGCCGAAGCGCAGGGAGTCCATGCTCACGCACGGGCGCGCGCCCATGGTGAAGATGTCGCGCACGATGCCGCCGACGCCGGTGGCCGCGCCCTGGAAGGGCTCGACGGCGCGACGGGTGGTTGTGGCTCTCGACCTTCATGGCCACGGCCCAGCCGTCGCCGACGTCGATGATGCCGGCGTTCTCGCCGGGGCCCTGCAGGATGCGCGGCCCGCTGGTGGGGAAGCGCCCCAGGACGGGCCGCGAGTGCTTGTAGCTGCAGTGCTCGCTCCACATGAGCGAGTAGATGGCGAGCTCCACGTACGTCGGCTCGCGGTCCTGGATGCGCTTGATGTGCTCGTACTCGTCCTCGGTGAGGCCGAGCTTGACGGCGGCGGCGAGGTCGGCGGTGCGGTTCACGTAGGGCTGACCGGTCATGCCGTCACCTCCGCGCCGCGCAGGGCGTCGATCATCGACTGGAAGAACCGGCGTCCGTCGGTGCCGCCGGCCAGCGCGGCCTCCACGGAGTTCTCCGGGTGCGGCATCATGCCGAACACGTTGCGCGTCTCGTTGCAGACGCCGGCGATGTCGTCGAGGGCGCCGTTGGGGTTGGCGCCCTCGGCCCGCTCGCCGGCGGCGTTGACGTAGCGCACCACGATCTGGTCCTTGGCCTTCATCTGCTCGAAGGTCGCCGGGTCCACCGTGTAGTTGCCCTCGTTGTGCTTGACGACGATGCGCAGCAGCTCGCCCTCGTCGCAGGCGCTCGTGAACGGCGTGGCCGCCGTCTCGACGCGCAGGTTGACGTACCGGCAGACGAACTTGAGGCCCGTGTTCCGGATGAGGCCGCCGGGCAGGAGGCCGGCCTCGATCAGGATCTGGAAGCCGTTGCAGATGCCCATCACCAGGCCGCCGCCGGCGGCGAAGTCGGCGATGGACTGCATGATGGGGCTGAAGCGGGCGATGGCGCCGCAGCGGAGGTAGTCGCCGTAGCTGAACCCGCCGGGGATGACGATGCCGTCGACGCCCTTGAGGTCGGTGTCCTTGTGCCACAGGTACTCGGCGGTGACGCCGGGGAAGGTCTCGAGCGCGTGGTGCGTGTCGCCGTCGGTGTTGATGCCGGGGAAGACGACGACGCCGAGGCGCAGGGGAGAAGCAGCGGTCATCGCGGCGTCACCCCTCGGTGATCTCGAAGGTGTAGTCCTCGATGATCGGGTTGGAGAGGAGCTTCTGCACATGTCGTCGACCTGGGCGCGGGCGGCCTCTTCGGTGAGGCCCGCGCCGTCGATGGTGAGATCGATGATCTTGCCGATGCGGACGCCGCTCACACCCTCGAAGCCGAGGTTGGGGAGCGACCGCTCGACGGCTGCTCCCTGGGGGTCGAGGATGCCCTGTTTGGGGACGACGTAGACGCGCACGTTCATCGCTCACCTGCCCGGAGAGTCGGTAACGGGGACGGCTCTGAGTCTATCGCAGAAGAGGGCCGGCGGGGCGCCGCCGCGGCGCCCCGCCGGGCGATTCGCGGCCGCCCTCGACGAATGGCCGTGGCGGCCATCGGCTCAGTGCGGCCTCAGGCCGGCCCGGCGCTCCGCTTGCGGCCGCGCTTCGTTCGCCGAGGTGACGTCGCCCATCTCGTCCGCCTGCTTCTTGAAGTCGGCGAAGGGGATCTGCAGGCCGTGCAGGTAGGCGCTGTACTTGGCGGTGTCGGCGGCGAACCGCGCCGCCTCCTCGATCTGCTCGTCGCTCGCGCCCATCATCTGCGCGGCGTGCGGTGGAAGTAGGTGCAGTAGGGGCAGTGGGTCGCGGCGGCGACGCCGAGCCCGATGAGATGCTTCTCGCGGGCGGTGAGGGCCGTGTCGGCGAGCTGGAAGGACTTCCACTCCGCCCACTCGCGCGCGAGCGTGTCGTCGGGCATGCCCTTGAAGAAGTCGGGCACCTGCCCGAGGGTCTCGATGATGTCTCGTTCGGTCTCTGACCGGCTCATGGTGAACCTCCGCATGCCGGTTGGGGTCAGGAATGGTGCGCTGGGCGCATGCTTAGGCCGGTTCCCCGGCGCCGGTGCCGGCAAAACCGTTCCGTTCGCGCCGCGCGCGTGTCGAAACGTTTGCGCGTGGGAATCGCCACGAGGCTGAGTGACGAGTAGGCGACCTGAGAGGCGGCGAATGGCGCGAGTACAGATGTACTCGATGGAGTGGTGCCCGTACTGCGCGAAGGCGAAGGCGCTGCTGGGCGCCAAGGGCATCGAGTACGACGAGGTGGACGTCACCGACGACGAGGAGGCCGCGATGGAGATGGTCGAGCGCACCGGCCAGCGCGGCGTGCCGCAGTTCTTCCTCGACGGGCAGCTGGGTCGGCGGGTACGACAGCCTCGCCTACCTGAACGCGACCGGCGTCGCTCGACCAGCTGTTCGGCATCGAGTCGACGGTCGACCTCGAGAAGGTGTGGGACGTCGCGGTGGTCGGCGGCGGACCGGCCGGCCTCTCGGCCGCGCTGTACGCCGCCCGCAAGAACCTCTCCACGATCCTCATCGCCCTGGACCTGGGCGGGCAGGTCGGCATCACCCATCTGGTGACCAACTACCCCGGCATGCCCGTCGTCGAGGGCCCCGAGCTGGTGCGGCTCATGTTCGAGCAGGCCTACATGTACGGGCTCGAGCGGATGATCGGCGAGCGCGTGCACGACATCCGCGTGGACGGCCGCGCCAAGGTCCTCGAGCTCGTCTCCGGCAAGGAGATCAAGGCGCGCTCGGTGATCGTCGCCAGCGGCGCGCAGAAGCGCCGGCTCGAGATCCCCGGCGAGGGCGAGTTCTCCGGCCGCGGCGTGGTGTACTGCTCCACCTGCGACGGCCCGTTCTACCGCGAGAAGACCATCGCCATCGTCGGCGGCGGCAACTCGGCGCTCGAGGCGGCCATCGAGATGAGCGGCATCGCGAAGAAGGTGCACGTGGTGAGCCGCGGCCCGTGGAGCGGCGAGGAGTGGCTCAAGGACAAGGCGCGCTCGTCGCCGGGCGTCAAGCAGCTCGTCGGCTACGAGCCGGTGGAGATCGCCGGCGACGAGATGGTCGAGAAGCTCGTGATCCGCGACGTCGAGACCGGCAAGCAGCGCACGCTCAAGGTGGACGGCGTCTTCATCGAGGTCGGCCTCTCGCCCAACTCCGACCTCATCCTCGACCTCGCGCGCACCAACCAGCGGGGCGAGGTGATCGTCGACGAGTGGGGCGACACCGGCGTGCGCGGCGTGTTCGCCGCCGGCGACGTCACGGCCACCAAGGACAAGCAGATCGTGATCGCCGCGGGCGAAGGCGCCAAGGCGGCGCTGGCGGCGTTCGACTACCTGATCTCGCAGCGCTGAGGGCGGCGCCCGGCGGAGCGCCGGCGCCCGGCGCCGGCCGCCGCGGCCGCTCAGGCGCTGCCGGTGTGCTCGAGGATGAACTCGACCGTGCGCCGGTCGTAGTCGATGCGGTGCGCGAGCCCGCTGATCTCGTGGCCCTCGTCCGGGTAGACGACGTAGTCGCAGACCTGTCCGCGCGCGCGCAGGCCTCCGCGACCTCCGCGATCTGCCTCGGGGGGCAGCGCGGGTCGAGGGCGCCGCCGAGGAGCAGGAGCGGCGCCTCCACGCGCTCGAGGTGGTTGATGGGCGAGTAGTACGTCGAGCCTCGCCCTGTCCCGCTCGATGTCGCCGGTGTTCTCGCGGTCCCACCAGCGCAGGTCCTCGCGGATGGTCGGGTCGAGCTGGCTGTCGATGAAGTCGAAGAAGGGCACGCCGGCCACGCCGGCCGCCCAGAGGTCGGGGAACTGCGTCAGGGCGGCCGCCGTGTGGAAGCCGCCCCAGCTGCGCCCCGTGATCGCGATGCGCGCGCGGGTCGCAGCCCTGCCGCACGAGGAACTCGTGCGCGGCCGCCACGTCGAGCACCTCGCCCTGGCCCATGAGCCAGCGGTTGGCGAGCTGCCAGCGGCGGCCGTAGCCGTCGCTGCCGCGGTAGTTGGGGTGCAGCACGGTGAGTCCCGCGGCCACGAACGCCTGCCGCAGCAGGTCCCACTCGTTGGAGTGGTGCCAGGTCGGGCCGCCGTGGACGATGACGACGGCGGCCCCGTTGGGCTCGTCCGGCTCCACCAGGATCCCGGGCACCTCGGCGAGGTGGTCCCAGCTCGTGAACCAGACCGGGTCGCCGGAGACGAAGGACACGTCCCGGAGATGCTCCGGCAGCGAGTCGGTGAGCGCGGTGACGTCGCCGTCGTCCAGCTCGACGCGGTAGAGGTCGGGCGGGGCGTCGGGGCGGCTGAGCACGCACGTCAGCGCGGCCCCGTCGGGCGTGAACCCGGGCGCGTAGTGGTTGCCGGGGCCGATGCTGTACTCGGTCACCTCACCGTCGCGCAGGTCGATGTGCAGGAGGCCCGGTCTCGCCCTCCGACGTCCACGAGAAAGGCGAGCGCCGCCCCGTCCGGCGCCCACACCGGGTGGTGGGCGTCGACGTGGTGGTCCTCCCACGCCCAGCGTGACCGAGCCGGTCGCGAGCTCGTAGATGCCGATCGCCGGGCGGTCGCCCGGCCCGCCGGAGAACGCGATGCGGCCGCCCTCGGGCGACCACGCCGCGCTGGCCGGCGAAGAACTCGTCGGAGCCGCCGACGACAGCGCGACGCGCCGGACTCCACGTCGATGACGAAGACGGCCGTGTCCTGGCCGCGCGTGCCGGTGGTCACGGCGAGCTGCGTCGCCGTCCGGCGACCAGCGCGGCGAGCTCTCCGTGTACGGGTGCTCGGTCAGGTAGCGGAGCGCGCCGCCGTCCGGGCTCGGCTGCGCCGGCATCACGGCGACGGCGTAGCCGGCGCCGTGCGAGACGGTCATCGCGAGCTGGGTGCCGTCCGGCGAGAGGTCGGGGTCCGGCAGCGGCGCGAGGTCCGGCGTGTCCGGCAGCAGGTTGACCAGCTCCCCGGAGGAGAGGTCGTAGCGGTAGACGTCGTAGCACTCCGAGCCGCGGTCGTCGCAGGTGAAGTAGAGGTACCGGCCGTCGGGGGAGAACTGCGGGCAGCCGCAGCGGTCGCCCAGCCGGCCGACGCGTCGCGGCTCGCCGTCCGGCAGGTCCTTGAGGTAGATCTGCCAGTCGCCGCCCTCGTACCACTCGAAGGCGACGGCGTCGCCGCCGGGCGCCAGCGCGTACGGCCTGTAGTCCTGTCCCACCGCCGGCGCCGCGGCCAGCTGCTCGATGAGCGACGTCTTCACGGATGACCCCCCGGTCGCTGCTGCCCCAAGGCTGGAGAAGGGCTCGCGCGCTCCCTGCGGGCGCGCGACCCTCGCGGGGCTCAGTCTAGCGCGCCGCGTGGCGCCCCGCACGTGACGCGGCGCCCCGCGCGAGGCAACGTCACCACCGTATGTGACCCCGACCGCGGTCCGGACCGCCGGGACGCGCGCGCCGCCTCCCGCTACACTGCCGGTGCCACGATCACCTGCCCACCGCGCGCCAGCGCCGGCGGCGATCAGGGCCGACCTGTCAGGCGGCTCGGCCGGTCCGGGAGGTGATGGCGATGGGTACCGGCGTGGCTCGACGCGCGATCGCCGCGCGTCTCGCGGTCGCCGCGACCCCGGGCGCCGCCTCGCCGCGTTCCCCCTGCGCCCCGCATCCGGTGCGCGTCTCGGTCGCACCAGTCGGCCGGCGCCGATGAGCGCCGAATCCCCCAGCCCCCACCTCCCCAGGGGGGCCGGCGGCCCGCTTCGGCGGGCCGCCGGCCGGGTCTCCGCGCGCCGGGACGGCGCGCCGGCGGCGGCGCGTCGCGGGTCCGCCGTCCGTGACGGAGCCGCCGCCCGCGGCCGTGATCCTCGAGCAGGACCCGCTTGGCGCGCCTCCTGGTCGTGCCCGCGGCGACGGCGCTCGGCCTGCGGGTGCTCGAGGCGCCGGCGCCGGGTGGCGGCGAGCCTTGCGCCGGCGGTCGTGTTCGTCCCGCTCGACGGGGAGCCGGACTGCCGCCGCGTCTGCGCCACGGCGCGGGCGGCCGGCGGCTCGGCGCGCCGCCCGTCGTGGCCGGCTACGGCGCCGGTCCCGCCGGCCTGCTGGCGGCGCACCGCGCCCACCGCTGCGCCGACCTCGTCCTGCGGCTCACCGCAAGCGCCGGAGGAGCGCGGTTCGCGCATCTGCCGGCGGCGGACGCCGTGACCTCCGCCGGCCTCACCGAGCGCGAGGCCGACGTCCTCGTGCTGCTCCTCCACGGGTGCACCACGCCGGCCGTCGCGGAGCGGCTCTGCGTCTCCCCGAACACGGCGCGCAGCCACTGCCGCGCCGTGCTGCGCAAGCTGGGAGCCGGCGACCGGCGGGCGCTGCGCGCCCGCCTCCTCGCCGGCGTCCCCGTCGCGCCGCTCCAGCCGCTCGTCACGCCCGAGCTTCGAGGTTTGTCCGGGTGGCGCCGCCAACTTTGCCGAGACATGGGCCGTCGCGCCGCCTCGGCGCGCGGCTCATACTTGAGGGCGGGTCGCCGGGCCGACTATGGTGGGCGCGGGACGCGGGCCGGATGTCGACACGGGGTGGCTGATGCAGGCGCGGATCCAGATCCTCTCCGAGGACGAGAAGGCGCAGGTCCACGAGCGCACGCTCAAGGTGCTGAGCACCGTGGGCATGCGCTGCGACACCGCCGAGGGGCGCCGCATCCTGGCCGCGGCCGGGGCCGACGTCGACGAGGCGACGCGCCGGGTGCGGTTCCCGGCCGACCTCGTCGAGTCCCTGCTCTCGCAGGCGACGAAGACGTTCACCGTGCACGGCCGCCGGCCCGGCTGGAGCTTCCCCGTCGGGGCCGGCGCCTTCACCCTGCTGGCGGACGGCGGCGCCACCTCGGTGTTCGACGCCGCGACCGGGGAGCGTCGCCCGACGACCCGGGACGACTGGCGGGCGGCCACCCGGCTGCTCGACGCCCTGGACGACGTCGGCTTCTACTGGTGCCCGACCGACTACGCGCCGGACTACGAGCGGCCCGGCGGGTTCGTGCGCTACGTCACCGAGGTGTTCGGCACGTTCGGCAAGCACGTCCAGGACTCGTTCGGCACCCCCGAGCTCGCGCCGTGGCTCAAGGAGGTCCTGGACATCGTGTTCGGCGGTCCCGACCAGGTGCGCGCGCGCATGCCGCTGTCGTTCCTCATCACGCCGGCGTCGCCGCTGACCATCGAGCACGACTTCACGCAGACCTGGCTCGAGCTGCGCGACTACCGCCTGCCGGTCGCGGTGATGCCGATGCCGCTGCAGGGCGCCACCGCGCCCGGAAGCCGCCTCGGCACGCTGCTGGCCGCCAACTGCGAGACCGTGGGCACGCTGTGCCTCGTGCAGGCGGCGGCGCCGGGCACGCCGGTGTTCTACGCCCCCGTGGTCGCGACCATGGACCCGCGCACGGGGCTCTACGCCGCCGGCGCGATCGAGCACGCGGTGCTGGGCGTCGCGGGCACCGAGATGGCCCGGTACTACGGCCTGCCGGCCGAGTCCGCCGGGCTCGGCACGCAGACCTACGAGCCCGACCTGCAGACCGCGTGGGAGAAGGCGGAGAGCGGCCTGCTGGTGGCGCTGTCGCGACCCGGACGTGCTGGTCGGCCCGGGCCTGCTCGGCGGAGCCACGGTCCTCTGTCTCGAACAGATCGTCCTCGACGTGGAGATCGTCCGGCACGCCCGCCGGGCGCGGGCCGGCGTGCCGGTGCGGGACGACCTCTGGCTGGACGACGTGCTCGACCGGGTCGGACCGTGCGGCTCGTTCATCGGGGAGCGCTCCACGCGGAGGGGCGTGCGCGCCGGCGAGTGGCGCCTCAGCGACTTCGGCGTGCAGGGCAGCTGGGACGCGTGGCGGGCGGCGGGCGCTCCGAGCACCATGACCGCCGCCCGCGAGCGCGTCCGGACGATCCTCGCCGACCAGGTCTCCCTGCCCTACAGCGACGACCAGGCGGCGGCCCTCGCGGCGCTGCAGCGCCGCGCCGACGCCGCCTCCTGACCTCCCGGCCCTCGAGCGCGCCCGGCGTCCGAGTCAGCCGCGCGTCAGCTCGCCGCGGCCTCACCGGCCTGCGGCGGTCAGTGAGCGGTGCGCCTTCGGCGCCCCCCTCGTTGACCGGCCTGCGGCGGTCAGTGAGCGGTGCGCCTTCGGCGCCCCCCTCGTTGACCGGCCTGCGGCGGTCAATCCCCGAGCGCGTCGTAGACCAGGCCGGTCAGCAGCTTGGGGTAGAAGTACGTGGACTTCTGCGGCATGACCTCGTCGTGGTCGGCGATGGCCCGCACCTGGTCGACCAGGGTCGCGTTGAGGAACGCGCCGAGCTCGTACCGGCCCGTCCGCAGCTCTGGCGAGCGCGTCCGGCACGCTCTTGGCGTAGTCGACGTGGCGCTCGGCGTCGCCGTGCTCCAGCCCGAGCGCCTCGCCGCAACAGCAACTCGTGGAGCATCGTCACGGAGAGGCCGGCGGCGGCGGCGGAGAACCCGTCGGCCGCGAGCCGCTGCGACGCGGCCGGCTCGCGGGTCCTGACCGTGAGGCACGTCTCCTCGCGGGGCAGATACAGGCCGAAGACCCTGCCGGGATCGGCCTGCCCGGGCAGTCCCTCGAGCGCCGCGCGGCAGGCCTCGGCGCCGGTCGCCGGCTCGCCCACGACCTCGAAGAACGGGTCCAGGTGCTCGATGAGCGCGGCGCGCGAGAGCGGCTCGATGTCGCGCACCAGCCGGTGCGTGGGGAACACGGTGAGCCCGGGATCGCCGAGGCTGCACAGGTAGACCATCAGGGTGTCGGCGCTGAAGTCGCCCATCGCCCGGCGTTCATCGCGGTAGGCCAGCGCCGTCTCGTAGCGGTGGTGCCCGTCGGCGATGTAGAGCGGGCGGCCGCGAAGGGCCTCGGCGACGCGCTCCGCGCCCGGTCCGGTGACGGTCGCCGCCAGGTGCCGGTTGCCGTCGCCGTCGTGGGCGGTGCGCCACGCGGCGGCGGGGACGCCGGCCGCCGCCGTCTCGAGTTCCGCGCCGACGGCGCCGTCGTCGTCCGGGAACAGCAGGAAGATCTGGCTGATGTCCGCGCGGGTGGCGCGGTACAGCCGCAGGCGGTCGACCTTGGGCCCCGCGTGGGTGCGCTCGTGAGGCAGCACGATGCGCTGGTCCAGGGTGGCGAGCCGGAGCCGCGCGATGAAGCCCCTGCGGGTGCGCTCGCGGCCGTCCGGCCCGGTGTACGTCTGGTCGACGACGACGACGCCCGGCAGCTCGTCGCGCACCAGCACCCCGTCCCGCCGCCACCCTCGGAAGGTGCGCGCGGCGCGGGCGTAGGCCTCGTCGCCGGCCTCTTCTCCGGGCGTCGCCGGCAGGTCCACGTGGACCGCGTTGTACGGGCTGCGCGCGCGGAGCTCGCGCGGCCTGCTCCGCCGAGAGCACGTCGTAGGGAGGCGCGACCACGGCGTCGAGCGCGATGTCCTCGCGGTAGCGGAGGCCTCTGAAGGGCGAGATGTCGGCCACGGTTCTCCTCGCATGCGGACGCGCGGGGTGCGCGACCGGGTCATTGTACCGGCTGCCGCCGCGGGGCGCGGGCGGCCGCTACCGGCGGATGATGACCGGCAGGCCGATCACCACGCGGTCGAACAGGTCTTCGACGTCCCAGATGTGCATGCGGATGCAGCCGTGGGAGGCGTAGGTGCCGATGGACGAGTCGTCCGGCGTGCCGTGGATGCCGACGGCGGGGGCGCTGGTGCCGATCCAGCGCGTGCCCAGCGGATTCTCGATGCCCGGCGGGATGGGCTTGGCGTCCTTTGCCCACTCTGAGTTCGGCGGGTACCAGGTCGGGTCCATCACCTTGGACGTGATGACGTAGGAGCCCGTGGGCGTGGGGAACTCCGCCTGGCCGGTCGCGACGGAGTAGCTCTTGACGAGCTTGCCGTCGCGGTACAGGTGCAGCTTGAGGTCGCCCAGGTCGACGACGATCTGGCCGCTCAGGGCGTTGAGCACGTTGCCGCCGACGATGCCGTCGACCTCCAGGCCGTACTTGGCCTGCAGGCTGCGCACGGCCTTCTCGGTGGCGTCGTCGTAGTAGCCGGTCTTCTTGCCGGAGTAGACGCCCGCGTCGGCGAGCTTGGACTGGAGCTTCCTGACGTCCTTGCCCTTGGCGCCCGGCCAGAGAGTGGCGGAGCCGAAGTGCTCGGTACTGTCGACGACGAAGGTCTCCTTGCGGGTGACCACGTTGCCGCCCTTGTCCTCGACCGTGACGACGATGGTGTGCCTGCCCTGGGCGAGGTCCTTGGCGGCATACCTCGCCTTGGAGGCGGGGCCGTCGAGCTCTCTCTCTTCGCCGTCGAGCACGAACTTGACCGCCGGCACGCCGAGCTGGTCGGTGGCCTTGATGCGCACCGTGAAGCGGGACTTGCCGAGCGTCTTGTCCAGCCGCGTCATCTTGAGCACCGGGGGCAGCGCGTCGACGTACACGCCCGAGCCGCTTGGCGCGCGTGTTGCCGGCGCGGTCGGCGGTGGTGATGACGACCACCGACTCTCCCTCGGGCAGGTCGGCGCTGACCGCGTACCGCCCCGCCGCGTCGGCCTGCCCGTTCGCCTTGACGTCCCCGCCGACGATGGTGACGGTGGCGTACGGTTCCGTGATGCCGCTGAACGTGGCCGGGTCGGTGTTGATGCGCCCCTCCATCAGCTCGTCCTCGAGCTCGAGCTTGGGGATGCTGGTGTCGACGGTGAAGCGCCAGTCCTTGCGCACGTCGCGACGGAAGAGGTTGGAGCTCCTGGCGCGGAACGCGACCGCGTGCTCGCCGTCCGCGAGGTCGCCGGCGCTGATGGTGAGCGTGTCTCCGTCGCGCCGGGACTGGGCCGTCACGTCCTCGCCGTCCAGGGTGACGGCCACGTCTTCGAGATCGGACAGGCCCTTGATGTCGAGGACCACGGTCGGCGAGGGATCCTTGACGTACGCGTCGGGACCCGGCGTCACCGCGGAGACGCGCGGCACCCCGTAGAGTTGCCAGCCGACCACGGCCGCGAACACGACAAACCGCCGCGATGACGATGTATGGCCAGCGGCGGCGGCGGCGTTGCTCTGTGCTGTACAGCTGATACGGTACGTCCGGCACGGGCCCCTTCCTGGACGAATCTGCTCCGCATTATACCGCAGGGTATCGGCGCTGTCCTCGTCTTCCCGGAGTGTTTCCGTGTGACCGTCCCTTCCAGTCGCGCGCGAGAGGCGCACTATACTCTCGCTGCATGGATCACTCTCTCGACGACCTCTTCGACGACGTCGCCGCCGGCCGGCTCTCCGCCGCGGACGGCGCCGAGCGGCTGCGCCGCCTGGGCTACGTCTCGGTCGGCGACTTCGCGCTCCTCGACGTCTCGCGAGCGGCGCGCAAGGGCGTGCCCGAGGTCGTGTTCGCGGAGGGCAAGACGGTCGAGCAGGTGGTCGCCATCACGCGCCGCTTCCTCGAGCACGATCCGGTGGTGCTCTGCAGCCGGGTGAGCGAGGAGCAGGCGGCCGCCCTTGCCGGCGTGGACGGCGCGGTGGAGCACGACCCGCGCAGCCGGGTCGTGGTCGTGCGCCGGGCGGACGCGCCGCCGCCGGAGGCGCGCGGCGTGGTCGGCGTCCTCGCCGCCGGCACCAGCGACGTCGCGGTCGCCGGCGAGGCGGTCGCGATGATCCGCGCCATGGGGGTCGACGCCCTCACCGCTTTCGACGTGGGCGTCGCCGGCCTCCACCGGCTCTCGGCGCCGCTCGAGGCCATGCGCGAGGCCGGCGCCGGCGCCGCTCGTGGTCGCCGCCGGCATGGAGGGCGCGCTGCCGTCCGTCGTCGCCGGCCTGGTCTCCGTCCCGGTGATCGGCCTGCCGACGTCGTCCGGCTACGGCTACGGCGGGCGCGGCGAGGCGGCGCTGATGGGGATGCTGCAGAGCTGCAGCCCCGGGCTCGCCGTCGTGAACATCGACAACGGCGTCGGCGCCGGGGCCACCGCCGCGCTCATCGCCCGCGGGGCCGCCGGATGAGCTCGGTCCCGTTCGTGCTGCGCGACCACCGCGAGCAGCTGTGGCGACGCTGGGCCGAGTCGCTCGGCGACGACGTCGCCGCCGACTACAGGGAGCTCATGAGCAGCCCCCTCGGCGAGCGCTACGTGCGCGCCTTCGTCGACGACCTCATCGCCTGGAGCGAGGCCGAGGAGTACGAGGCGCCGGCGCAGCTGCGGCAGGCCTGCGAGCGGGTCGCCACCGACGCCGCCAACCGGATGTCCCTCGGCTTCGCCGCGCTCGAGCTGGCGACGGCGGCGCAGGCCCTCCGCGGCGCCATCGTGGACGTGCTGCTCGACGCGCTCGTGCTCGGCGAGCTGCCCTCGTTCGCCGAGACGCTCGAGCAGCTCAAGGCGGCCGACGTCTTCATCGACCGCCTCGTCGTCGCCATCCTCGGCGCCGCTCCCGGCCGGCCGGCGGCGACCGTGAGCCGGCCGGCGCGCAGCGGCGCGCCGCCCGCGGCGCCGCCGGGTTGCGCCCCCACCGGCGCGCGTCTAGGCTTCCGGGCATGCTGAGGCTGGCCCTCATCTTCGGCGGGCGCTCCGCGGAGCACGAGATCTCGCTCGCCTCAGCTCGCTTCGTCTCCTCCATGCTCGACCGCGACGAGTACGAGGTCACCCCGGTCGGCATCACGCCGGCGGGCCGCTGGGTCGTGCCGGACGACTTCGACGCCGCCACGACCCGGGGCCTCGACGCCGTCGCGTCACAGCCGGTCCACCTGGTCGTCAGACCCGACCCGTCCCGGCCTGGAGCTGGCGGACGGGTCGTTCCGGCCGCTCGACTTCGCCTTCCCCATCATGCACGGCACGTTCGCCGAGGACGGCACCATCCAGGGCCTCCTCGAGATGGCCGGCCTCGCCTACGCCGGCTCGGGCGTGCTGGGGAGCTCCGTCGGCATGGACAAGGAGCTCATGAAGGCCGTGTTCGCGAACGCGGGCCTGCCGCAGATGGACTTCCTCTCGCTGCGCGACGCCGCCGCGACCGGGCCGGAGGCCGTCGCGGCCGTCGAGGCGCGCCTCGACTACCCGGTGTTCGTCAAGCCGGCCAACCTCGGCTCCAGCGTGGGCATGACCAAGGCCCACGACCGGGCCGAGCTCGTGTCCGCCCTCGACCTGGCCGCCGTCTACGATCGCAAGACGATCGTCGAGGCGGCCTGCGACGGGCGCGAGCTCGAGTGCAGCCTGCTCGGCAACGACGGCGTGCGCGCCTCCGCCGTCGGCGAGGTCATCCCGGGCAACGAGTTCTACGACTACGAGGCCAAGTACACCGAGGGCAAGATGGCCTTCGCCATCCCCGCCCAGGTCGACGACCGGCACACCGAGCGGGTGCAGGAGCTCGCGGTGGCGGCGTTCCGCGCCATCGACGCGAGCGGTTTCGCGCGCTGTGACTTCTTCCTGCACAGCGCGGGTCAGGTCATCCTCAACGAGATCAACACGATCCCCGGCATGACCGCCATGAGCGGGTTCCCGCGGCTGTGGGCGGCGTCCGGCGTCGACGGCACGGCGCTGGTCGCGGAGATCGTGCGGCTGGGCCTCGAGCGCCACGAGCGCCTCGCCCGGCTCAAGATGGCGCGCTGAGCGCCTCTCCGCGCCGGCGGGCCCGCGCTACTCGGCGCTGCCCGTGCGCGTGGGGTGCGTGGTGCGCTCCACCCAGTCCTCGAGCGGCGGGATCGCCGCCAGGTACCTGAACGCGTAGGTGTCGGCGGTCGCCCTGGCCGTGACGGTGAACCGGACCGTGCCGCTCTCGGTCTGCACGGCCTTGAAGTCCACCATCTCGATGTCCGACTTGGTGAGGTACTCCTCGGCGGCCTGCTGGGCGGCCCCGACGTTCAGTGACTGCGCGTACTCGGTGCGCGCCTCGTCGGCGGCCGAGCTCGCGTCGTCGGCGGACTGGTAGGCCCGGAAGATGGCCATCCCGTCGAGGATGACGACGGCGATGACGCCGAGGATGACGGCGATCCAGATGACCTCGCGGATGAAGCCGTCCTGACTGCGCAGGCGTGAGCGCTGCGACACCGTTCCTCCTTCGTCTGCCGGGCCTGTTCCCCCCTGTATCGGCGGGAGGCGCGAACAGTTTACTCCAACGGCCCCGTGAGGCCGATGCAGAGGACGGCGAGGTCGTCCGCGGGCGGGCGCGCCGAGAACCGTTCGCCCGCCTCCACGAGGCGGGCGACCACGTCCGCGGCGCCCGCGCCGTGGCAGCCGGAGAGCTCCTCGGCCATGCGCGACTCGAAGAAGGCGCCCTCGCTCGTCGCGGAGCTCGGTGATCCCGTCGGTGAACAGCACGATGAGGTCGCCGCGCGAGAGCCGCAGGGTCTCGGTCGGGTACGGCTCGAGCGCGGCGTCGAGCTCGATGCCGATGGCCGGCTCGGTGATGAGCAGCGGGCGCTCCACGCCCTCGGCGCGCACGAGGAACGGCGTCGGGTGCCCGGCGCTGGCCAGCTGGAGCAGCCCCGTGCGCGGCGTGAGCTGCCCGAACAGCACGGTGACGAAGCGCTCGGTGTCGGGGGAGAAGTCCTCCTGCTCGAGCAGGCCGTTGCGGAGTTCCTGCAGGGCCTCGCCGGGGCGCGTGGGCCAGGAGAGCTGGCCGCCGTGGACGGCGCCGCGCAGCATGAACTTGGTGACGAAGGTGGTGGCCATGGCGTCCACGCCCTTGCCGGCGACGTCGCCGATGGCGAAGGCGAGGCTGCCCGACGGCGGCCGCGTGTAGTAGTCGACGAAGTCGCCGCCGCTGAGCACGCCGGCGCTGGCGGAGCGGTAGGTGAAGGCGATGTCGAGGCCGGCCATCTCGGGCGGCGCGGCCGGCAACAGGCGCCGCTGCAGGCGCTCGGCCACATCGGCCAGCGCCGCGACGGCGGCGTCGTGCGGGGTGGCGGCGGTCGTCACCGTCGTCGCGCCGCCGTGGACCACAGCACGACCGCCTGGATGACCAGCGCGCCGATGGCGACGCCGAGCACGACGTCGAAGCGCAGGTCGGCCACGCCGACGAGCAGGGCGAAGACGAGCGCCCAGAGGAGCGCTCCCGGCACCACCCGGGCCAGGAAGCGCCGCCGGAAGCTCAGCAGCAGCAGCCGGCGGCGCATGCCGTTGCCGCGCGCGTTGTCGTCGAGGTAGCTGGAGCCGCGCGAGTGCAGCGTCCCCGTGAGGTCGCGCCCGTCGTCGGCGAACACGCGGCCTGCAGGGGGAGGCCGGCGTGCTGGCGCAGCACGGAGTCCTGCGCGCGCGCGAAGTACTCGACGAGCGAGAAGAACCGGTCGTCGGCGGAGAGCCTGGCGTCCGCCAGCCGGACCTCGAGGTACAGACGGTCCTCGGCGGGGTCGTACTTGATCTCGCTGCGCCAGCCTCGGCGGCTGAAGAAGTTGCCCAGGAACCGGTCGAGGTCGCCCGGGATGTTCTCGACGTCCGGTCGCTCCATCACGCTCATGCCTCGATTCTACCCATCCCCCCTTCCATCGGCAGCACGGAGCGATCGGTGGAGTCGAAGGTGGACGGCCGGGGCCGGCGGTTCGAAGCGGCGGCGGCGAGTACGATAGAATCCCCGATTTGGTGGGGCGGCCGCCGGCCGCCCGAGCGAACCAACAGGAGCACACGTGAAGATCGCAGTCATCGGCCTCGGCTACGTCGGCCTGCCGCTCGCGATGGTGTTCGCCGAGGCCGGCATCGAGGTCGTCGGCGTCGAGGCCGTGGCCGCGCGCTGCGACGAGATCAACGCCGGCCGCAGCTACATCCAGGACGTCTCCAGCGACGCGCTCAAGGTCGTGGTCGACAAGGGCCTCATCCGCGCCACCACCGACTACGCCGCCACCGAGGACTGCGACGCCGACATCATCTGCCTGCCGACGCCGCTGAACGCCAACCGCGAGCCGGACCTCACGCTGGTCAAGGACGCGACCGAGAAGCTGGCCGGGCACCTGCGGCGCGGCCAGCTCGTCACCCTCGAGAGCACCACCTACCCGGGCACCACGCGCGACGAGCTGGCGCCGATCCTCGAGGCCGGCTCGGGCATGACCGCCGGCGTCGACTTCCACCTCGCCTTCTCGCCCGAGCGGGTCGACCCCGGCCGCACCGACTACACCACCAAGAGCACGCCCAAGGTCGTCGGCGGTCTCACGCCGGCCTGCACGGCGCGGGCGCTCGAGGTCTACGGCCCCGCGCTCGACCACGTCGTGCCGGTGAGCACGCCCGAGGTCGCGGAGATGACCAAGCTGCTCGAGAACATCTTCCGCAGCGTCAACATCGCGCTGATGAACGAGCTCGCGATGCTCTGCGACCGCATGAAGATCGACGTGTGGGAGGTCATCGACGCCGCCGCGACCAAGCCGTTCGGGTTCATGAAGTTCCAGCCCGGCCCCGGCCTCGGCGGCCACTGCATCCCCATCGACCCGTTCTACCTGAGCTGGAAGGCGCGCGAGTTCGACTTCTGGACGGAGTTCATCGAGCTGGCCGGCAAGGTCAACGAGAACATGCCGTACTTCTGCGTCGAGAAGCTCCACCGCGCGCTCAACACGCGCGGCAAGAGCCTCAACGGGGCCAGGGTGCTCGTCCTCGGCGTGGCCTACAAGGCCGACATCGACGACCTGCGCGAGAGCCCGGCGCTCAAGGTCATCAAGCTGCTGCGCGAGCACGGCGCCGATGTGGACTACCACGACTCGTACTGCCCCGAGCTGCCCGAGTTCGGGCTGAGCTCGGTTCGCTCGACGACCACCGCCCGCTCGCCGCCTACGACGCGGTGACCATCGTGACCGCGCACTCCGACATCGACTACCGCGCGGTCGTGCACGACGCCGACCTCGTGGTCGACTTCCGTAACGCCACAGCCGGCATCCCCAGCGCCGGCAACGTGTGGAAACTGTAAGAGGGGAGACCCGCTCGTGACTGACAAGGTCCGCGTCGGCGTGGTCGGGCTCGGCTATTGGGGCCCCAACCTCGCCCGCAACTTCGACCGCCTGCCCGGCGCCGAGCTCGCGTACTGCTGCGACCTCGACGAGGCCAATCTGGCCAAGGCGCACAGCCTGTACCCGGCGACGACGGTCACCGACGACTACGCCCAGCTGCTCGCCGACGACGCGCTCGACGCGATCGTCGTCGCCACCTCGGTGCCCACGCACTACGCGCTCGGCAAGAAGGCGCTCGAGGCCGGCAAGCACACCTTCATCGAGAAGCCCATCGCGCTCAAGGCCGCCGACGCCCAGGACCTGCTGGCCACGGCCGACGACTACGGCGTCAAGCTCATGGTCGGCCACCTGCTCGAGTACCACCCCGCCGTCGCCAAGATGAAGGAGCTCATCGACTCCGGCGAGCTCGGCAAGGTCTTCTACGCCTACGCCAACCGCCTCAACCTGGGCAAGGTGCGCACCGACGAGAACGCGCTCTGGAGCTTCGGTCCGCACGACATCTCGGTGCTCAACTACCTCACCGGCGACGAGCCGGTGAGGTCAGCGCCCGCGGCGAGTGCTACCTGCAGGACGAGGTCGAGGACGTCGTCTTCGGCTACATCAAGTACAAGAGCGGCGTCGTCGGCCACCTGCACGTGAGCTGGCTCGACCCGCACAAGAGCCGCAAGATCACCGTGGTCGGCGAGAAGAAGATGGTCGTCTTCGACGACATGGAGTCCGAGCGCAAGATCACCGTCTACGACAAGGGCGCCACCACCACGCGCACCAAGTTCGAGACCTACGGCGAGTTCGTCACCCTGCACTTCGGCGACATCCACATCCCCAAGATCGGCAACGACGAGCCGCTGCGCCTCGAGACCCAGCACTTCGTCGACTGCATCGTGAACGACGAGACGCCGCGCAGCGACGGCCGCGACGCGCTCAACGTGGTCAAGGTGCTCGACGCCATGGAGATCAGCCTGCGCGAGGGCGGCCGCCCCGTGAAGACCGCGGAGCTGTGACGGTGGCCCTGCACGCCAGCGACCTGGGCCACAACCTGCTCCTCGGCGACGGCGTCGTCGTCGGCGAGGGCGTCGTCTTCGGCGCCAACGTCGTCGTGTACGAGGACACCGTCATCGGCGCCGGCTGCTTCATCCAGGACGGCGCCGTGCTCGGCAAGGTTCCGAGCCTCTCGCCGACCAGCACGGCCAAGCGCGGCGAGCTCGCGCCGCTGGTGCTCGGCGCCGGCTGCGTGGTCAGCACCGGCGCCGTGGCCTACCGCGGCACCACGCTCGGCCCGGGCTGCATCCTCGGCGACTACGCCGGCGTGCGCGAGCGCTGCACCCTGGGCGAGAAGGTCGTCGTCGGGCGCGGCAGCGTGGTCGAGAACGACACGGTCATCGGCGACTTCACCAAGATCCAGACCAACGTGTACATCACCGCGTACATGACCATCGAGGACCGCTGCTTCATCGCTCCGTGCGTGCAGACCACCAACGACAACTTCATGGGCCGCACCGAGAAGCGCCACGAGCTCATCAAGGGCGCGACCATCCGCCGCGGCGCCCGCGTCGGCGGCGGCGTGGTGCTCTGCCCGGCGATCGAGGTCGGCGAGGAGGCGTTCATCGCCGCCGGCGCCGTGGTCACCAAGGACGCGCCGGCCGGCAAGGTGCTCATGGGCGTGCCGGCGCGCGTCGTGCGCGACGTCTACGAGGACGAGCTGCTCGAGAACCAGTAGGGCGGCGCCGCCGGGCTCCGGCGCCTCAGTCGCGGCGAGAGCGCGTCCAGGTGCGTCGCGAGCTGTGGCCCGCCCTTGGGCACGCCGAGCTTGCGCCGGATGTTGCCGCGGTGGAAGGCGACCGCCGCCCGGCTCACGTGCAGCGCCTCGGCGATCTCGGCGCTCGTGCGACCCTGCCGCACCAGGGCCGCGACCTCCTTCTCGCGTCTGGTGAGCGGCTGCTCCGACGCCGACCGCTGCGCGAGCCGCTGGCCGAACGGGCCGACGATCTCGCGCAGGTTGCCGCGCAGCGCGTCGATGTCGAGCCGTTCGGGACGGTGCCGGAGGGCGCGGCTCAGCCGCTCGAGCGTCGGCTCGATGATCTGGTCGAGGTTGGAGACGATGCGCTCCTCGAGCTCTCTGTGGTCCTGCTCCCGCTGCTCGAGCAGGACCTTGAGGGCGGCGTTGCGCTCGTCGAGGATCGTCGCCTGGTGACGCAGCGCGCGCTCCGAGCGCGCCAGCGCCTCCTGCATCCCCTTCTGCCCGGTGATGTCGGCGCCGAGGAGGAAGCAGCCGCGGCGCCCGGCGATCCGCGTGGGCACGATGCTGAGCAGCATGTGCTTGGTGCTCCCTCCGACCCGGCAGGCGACCTCGAGCTCGCGCACGGCGGTGTCCGGCTCCGCCGAGACGATCGTCGCCGCGACCGCCTCGGGGAAGTCGTCGCGCGACGGTCGCCGCGAGCATCTCGTCCCGTGACCGCTCGAAGAAGGCCAGCGCGTGCGAGTCGGCATCGACGTAGACGCCGCGCTCGTCCACCTGCATCGCCGGGCTGGGGAGCCTGAACAGCACGCTCCGCAGCTCGTCCGCCTCGCGCCGCGCGGCCTGCGCCGCGCGCTCGCGGGTCACGTCGCGCATCGCCCCGATCATGTTGGTGGCGCGACCAGACCGGTTGGTGAGGAGCACGCCCTGGTCGCTGACGGTGGCCCACGACCCATCGCCGTGGCGCAGCCGGTATTCGCAGCTGAACGGGACCCCGTCGAGGATGGCGTCGGAGAGCGCCTCCATCGTCGCCTCGTGATCGTCCGGGTGGATGCTCTCCAGCCATCCCTCGATGCCTCGCGGGAACCCGCCGGGGGCAGCCCGAGCATGGCGTCGACCTCGTCGGTGAAGGCGATGGCGCCGGTCTCGATGTTCCAGTCGTAGAGGACGCCGAAGGCTGACGCTCAGGAACGCCTGCAGCCGCTTGTCCTTGGCGGTGATGGGGGGTTGTGGCTGGCTGCCGGCGAACCCGGGTGAGCTCAGGGACACGTCCTGCTCGCGGAGGGGCAGCACGTGGCGCAGCGGCGGCGGTATGCGAAAGCTAGGCATTACCTCGCACTATCCTCGTACTTTCCTCGTCTTGCTCCCGCGCATTGTCCAGCTAGAGTCGTCATGAGTCAACGCCCATCACAGGGGGTCCGCCGCTCCGCCGAGCGCGGCGCGGTGGATCGGGTCGAGACGAAAGGGGGGCACGGGCAGACCACTCCGCCGGCGTCTGCCGGCACTACCTCACCGTCGGGTGCGCAGGTGCACCGCAGCGTGACGTCCACGCCAGCAAGGAGGTAGAGATGGAGTTCCGCCACGTGGCGGCGGCCGACATCGCCACCACGCCACTGGATGTCGGCGAGGAGAGCAGGCTGAGCCTGGTCGACGTCTTCGACCGGACGCAGGGCGCACCGTTCTGCGCCGGGATCTGCGAGGTCTTCCCCGGCGCCCCCGTCGACTTCGACTACGACGACGACGCGGCGGCCTGCTACATGATCGAGGGGGAGATCACGCTCACCGAGAACGGCGCGACGCGCTCGTTCCTGCCCGGCGACGTCGTCTACATCCCTCAGAAGCAGGGCCTGGTGGTCTTCTGGAGCACCACCACGTACGGCCGCTTCTTCTACGTCACCTACCCGCACTGGAGGTGAGCCGTGCCACCGGAACCTGAGCATCACCACGGCCTGTTCCACGACGAGATGGACGCGCAGCACAAGCGCGACATGGAGCAGCTCGCCAAGTTCGGCTACAAGCAGGACCTGCGCCGCTCGCTCGGCTTCTTCTCCACGTTCGCCATCGCCTTCAGCTTCATCTCGGCGACCAACGGCTTCTACGCGCTCTTCTACTACGGCCTGGACATCGGCGGACCGGCCGGCCTCATCTGGCAGTGGCCGATCATCGTCTTCGGCCAGTTCATGGTCGCGCTGGTGTTCGCCGAGGCGGCCTCGCACTACCCGCTGGCCGGCGGCATCTACCAGTGGGGCAAGCGCTTCATGGGCGGCGACTACGGCTGGTGGGTCGCCTGGGTGTTCGCCACCGCGCTCGTGGTCACGGTCGCGGCCGTCGCCTTCGGCGTGGCGCCGATCGTCTGCGCTCTCATGGGCTGGGACGCGAGCAACACGACGACGCTGCTCTGGATCGCCGTCTGCTTCGCCGCGGGGCCCATGATCCTCAACGTCCTCAGCGTCAAGGTGACGGCCTTCTTCAACAACATCGGGACCGTGACCGAGATCATCGGGCTGGTGGTGATCTCCATCGCGCTGTACGCAGCGGTCATCTTCGGCAACGGCGATCATCAGAGCCTGGGCGTGCTGTTCGACACGACGCCGGGGGCCGGAGCCGGGCGCTCTCTTCGGCTACGGCAGCATCTTCCTTGCGGCGATGCTCACCGGCGCCTGGGTGCATGTACGGCTTCGACACCGCCGGGGGACTCGCGGAAGAGACGATCAACCCGACCCGCGAGGTGCCTCGCGCCATGCTGTTCGCCATCGGCATCACCGCGGTCATCAGCGCGTTCTGGCTGGTGGCGATGGTCCTCGCCATCCCGGACGTCGCCGAGACGCAGGCGCAAGGGACGGGGGCGATCGCGTTCATCTTCGACGCGCACTTCCCGACCTGGGTCACGGACACCTTCCTGGTCACCGTGTGCATCGCCATCTTCGTCTGCTGCCTGGCGATCCAGGCGGCGACGTCGCGGCTGCTGTTCGCCTTCGGCCGCGACAAGATGATCCCCGCCTCGAGGTTCTTCGGCTACGTGCACCCGAGCACCAAGACCCCGCTGGCCTCGGCGATCTTCGTCGCCGCGGCGGCGATCGTCGTGCTGCTGTACGTGAACCTCGGCGGCAGCGACCCGTTCATCGCCATCGCCCGCGTCACCGCCTGGGCCACGGCCGGCACCTACATCGCCTACCAGATGGTGGTGTTCGGCGGTCTCATCGCGCGGGGCAGGGGCTGGCCGAAGGACAGGGCCTACTTCAACCTGGGCAAGTGGGGCTGGCCGGTCAACATCCTCGCCCTCGTCTACGGCGTCTTCATGATCATCAACCTGGTATGGCCGAGGACGCCTGACGCAGGCGTGGTACGACAACTACCTCGTCATCGTCTCCCTGGTCGTCGTGGTCATCGTCGGCGCCATCATCTATGCGATCCAGAAGGCCCGCGGTGTCGACCTCAGCGCGACCATCAAGGAGATCGACGAGTCGCCGGCGGAGGCCGAGGCGATGGAGGCGCTGGCGGCGGGCGAAGCCGGCAAGGTGCTGCCGAGTCCGGAGCCCCCGGCGGGCACGGTGACGCCGATGACGTCAGACGACCAGGGGAAGGGAGGCCTCACGCTCTGACGGCCTGACCGCGGCAAGGCCGTCCGTTGAGGGGCGGCGGGATGGAGGTGCGGGGGCGGCGGCCGACGAGGCCGCCGCCCCCGCGTACGGGAGCGAGACGGCGACGCCGGCCGCGCGCCGGCGGCTCGTTTCGGGATGGGAATAGTCCGGTTGAGTATGGCGGACGAGCCTGAGGATCCCGTGATGACGAGCGACGACGACCAGAGGATGCGAGAGCGCCGGAGCCGGCGGCGGGCCGGCCGGCGGTCCGCCGGCCGAGCACCCGCCCGAGGGTCTGTCGCCGAAGGTCCGGCGCACGGGGCGGTGCGCTACTCGCGCCGCCGCGTGCTCGTCCTCGGCGGCGCGCTCGCCGCCGGGGTCGACCGCGGTGATCGCCGGTCTTCGCGCCTTCGGCGGGCCGTCGGAGGTGGCCGACAAGGTGGGCGGCCCGGTGGCCGACCAGTTCGGGACCTTCCCGGTGCGCAGCGTCGAGTCCGTGCCGGACGTCCCGCCCGAGGATTGGGTGGTCAGGGTCGACGGGCTCGTCGACACTCCGCTGACGGTCGATCGCGCCACGTGGAACGGCCTGCAGCGCACGGACCAGACGGTCGACTTCCACTGCGTGGAAGGCTGGAGCGTCGACGACGTGCGCTGGGGCGGCGTCGCCGCCGCCGTTCTGCTCGACCAGGCCGGCGTGCGGCCGGAGGCGACAGTACGCGGTCTTCCACGCGCACGGCGGCGTCTACCTGAGCACGCTGCCGCTCGACCTCGTTCGCGACTAGCAGACGATGCTCGCGGACTCTCTCAGCGGCGTCCCGCTCCCGCCCAAGCACGGCGGGCCGCTGCGGCTGGTCGTGCCCACGCAGCTCGGCTACAAGAACGTGAAGTGGGTCGAGCGCATCGAGCTCACCACCCAGGTGAAGACCGGCTACTGGGAGGGGAACGGCTACCCGGAGGACGCGCCGATCCCGGGCAGCTGAGCGGCGGCGGTCCACTCCCGATCAGACGACGCCGGTGGCGCCGCTCGGCGGCGTGACGTCTGCCCGCTCGTGGTCGCGGGGCTGCCCGGCGGAACGTGCCGACTGGTTTCGGGACGGACGGCTCGCGGGCACGATTCTTCGCGGGCGGCCACGGGGTCGCCCGGCGCGTTACACTGGAGCCCGCGCCGCACCGATTGCGCTCCCGAGGCATGCGATCCTTCAGGAGGCCGAGGATGACCAAGTACATCTGCACCGTCTGCGATTACGTGTACGACCCCGAGCTGGGCGATCCGGACAACGGCATCGAGCCCGGCACGGCGTTCGAGGACCTGCCTGACGACTGGGTCTGCCCGGAATGCGGCGTGGACAAGGACGAGTTCGAGGCCATGCAGGACTGAGGGCTCGCTCCGGTAGTCCGCGGACATCCGATCCTGGACGGGAGACCATGGGCGTCCTTGAGCTGAGGGACATCACGATCGAACTGGGTGGCCGGCGCATCCTGAACGGCCTCACCGTCGACTTCTGGGAAGGTCACATCCATGCCCTCGTCGGGCCCAACGGCGCCGGCAAGTCCACGCTGGCCGGCGCCATCATGGGCCTCCCCGACTACCGGCACATGCGGGGCGACGATCCTGCTGGACGGTGAGCCCATCCAGGACCTGCCGGTGGACGAGCGCGCCCGCCGCGGCATCACGCTCGCCTGGCAGGAGCCGGCGCGGTTCGAGGGGCTCCGTGTCGACAGGTTCATCCTGGCCGGCGCGAAAGACAAGAGCCGGGAGACGGTGGAGCGGGTGCTGCTGCGCGTCGGGCTCGACCCCGGAAGTACACGACCCGGGCCGTGGACAAGACGCTCTCCGGCGGCGAGCGCAAGCGCGTGGAGCTCGCCAGCATCCTCGCCATGCAGCCGCGCGTGGTGCTCATGGACGAGCCGGACTCGGGCATCGACGTGGAGGCGCTCACGCGCATCTTCGACGCCCTCGCCGACTTCAAGGAGCAGGGCGCCACCGTGATCATGATCACCCACAGCCAGGAAGTGCTCAAGCACGCCGAGCACGCGTTCCTGCTCTGTGACGGGCGCATCATCGACAAGGGCGCCGTGGGCCGCATCGACGACTACTTCGGCGACAACTGCATGAACTGCGGCCACACCAACGTCCCCACCAGGAACGAGATGGCGGTGGTGAGCGAATGCAGCTCGCCCACCCGCGAGCAGGTCGAGACCGCGCGGGAACTGCTCGCCAGCCTCGGCGACCTCGGCGGGCACATCAAGGGCGACGACATCGCCCACCTCGAGGTGCACGGCAACGAGGTGGTCGGAGCGCATCTGGTCCCCGGACTCCAGGTCGACGTCGACGAGCTCGACGACGGCATCGAGGCCTGGATCCACCTGGACAAGGGCGCGCGCATCGCCAAGCCGGTGCACATGTGCTTCGGCATGCTGCCCACCGAGGGCCTGCAGCGCATCGTCATGCACGTGGAGGCGGAGGAGGACAGCTTCGCCAGCGTGCAGGCGCACTGCACGTTCCCCAACGCCGTCGACATCACGCACAAGATGGACGCCGACGTCGTCATCGGGCCCGGCGCCACCTACGAGTACTTCGAGCGGCACCTGCACGGCGCCGAGGGCGGCGTGATCGTGGTGCCCAAGACCCGGGTGCACGTCAAGGAGGGCGGCCGCTTCAAGACCGAGTTCGAGCTGATCAAGGGCATGGCCGGCGTGATCGACTTCGACTACGAGGTCGACTGCGACGCCTTCAGCACCCTCGACATGATCGCCCGCATCATCGGGCGCGGGCACGACAGGATCCGCATCAACGAGACGGGCCGCCTCAACGGTGAGGGTGCGACCGCCGTGCTGCAGTCGCACCTCGCCCTGCGCGACGACGCCTTCGCCGAGATCTACAACACGCTGACGGCCAACGCGGCGCACGCCCGCGGGCACGTGGACTGCAAAGAGGTCGTGCAGGGCAACGCGGTCGCCAAGGCGGTGCCGGTGGTGGAGGTCACGCACCCGCTGGCGCACGTGACGCACGAGGCCGCCATCGGCAGCGTGGACAGCAAGCAGCTGCAGACGCTGATGAGCCGCGGGCTCGACGAGGACGCGGCGACCGATCTGATCATTGAGGGCTTGCTGGGCTGAGCGGGGGTCAGGCCGCGCCCTTGCGGCAGGCGCCCGCCGTCACTCGCCGGTCGTTGCCGGCTTCAGCCCTTCCGCGAACGCGATCAGTTCCTGCCGCGTGAGCGCGCCGGTGATGAACACCGCCCGGCGCGCGTCGCTCGCGAACAACGACGGCCCACTCTCCTGGTACCAGGTGAAGGCGGTCGCGCCCTTCAAGGCTCCGTACTGCAGCGTCGTCTGCTGCAGCGAGAGCCTCTCGTCGGACGATGAGGCCGGCCAGTCCCTCAGGCGTGGTCCGTAGAAGCGGGTCACCTTGGGGCCCAGCTGTTCCAGCGTGAACCAGCTGAGGCCGCGCGTGTACAGCTGGCCAATGACCGCCTCCCGCGGCGGTGAGACGGGGCCGGCTTCTGTCGGGTGCCCGGTCCAGGCGAACAACTGCGTGCCGTCCGCGACGGTGGCGACGGCCAGCAGCCCGTAGCCGTCCGGCGCCAGGTCCGACACGAGCGGGCGGTAGCCGGCGGAGCGTCCCGCCGCCGCCGGGGACGCTGCGTAGGCCGCCGTGTCGCCGATCGTCTCCACGTCCGTGCCCGTCGGCGCGTCGACCGTGTAGGACGTGTCGGCAGGCGGCGGCGACGCCCAGTCGACCGTCGCCGTGAAGGTGGCCTCGTCGTCACTGCACCAGGTGACGATGCCGGCCTGCTGGTCCACGACGAGGTTCACCTCCTTGCCGTCCAGCGTCATCGCCGCGCGCCAGGCCGCGCGCTCGCCGTCCTTGACCGGCTTGATGCCGACGGCTTCATCGCCGTCCTCGACCGCGGTGCGCACGATGGCGGCCAGACCCTGGTAGTCCAGCGGGCTGCGCGTGGCGATGCGCCAGACGGGCGGCCACTGGCCGACGGTGCGGGTGGCGAGGGTGAAGCGTCCGCCGTTACCGCCGACGGTGGTCTCGGTGCGCGTCGCGGCGTCGTAGGCGGACTCCGGCGGGCGGTAGCTGAAGCCGCTCTCGTCCTCGGGGACGCTCGCCTTTCCGCCCGCATCGCCGCTCGCGACGGCCCCGAACGTGCCGTCCTCGCCCAGGCCGTCGACGGGGCGCCACGTGTACGTCCCCTGGATGCCCTGCACCAACGGCGCCGACGCGGACGGGCCCGAGCGCACGAAGAACGTCCACGCGAGGGCGAAGACGACGGCGAGCGCGACGAGGGTGACGGCGAAGCTCGGCGGCCTGCGGCTGACCCGCGCCGAGAGGATCTCACGGCTGGCTCGCTTCGGGGGCGTGGCCATCAGTCTCTGGGCCGGCCGCCCCACACGAAGAACAGGGGCAGCAGCAGGAGCGTGAAGCCGAGCTTGCGCGAGACGAAGAAGGTCAGCGCCGCGATCAGCAGGGCGACGAGCAGCATGGTCAGCCAGCGGGGAGACATGGGCCTAGCCTGCCCGGCCCGCCACCCGGACGCAAGCCGCGCGGCGCTCCCGCGGGCGACCACCGCCCGCGGCGCCCGCCGGTGGCGCCGCCCGTCCGGGGCTGTGATTACGTAGCACGGCCCGAATCACCCGCAGCCCGAGGAGGCAGGGCGTGAAGCGCAACCTGTTCGCCGGCCGCCGCCGCAGCGGCGGCCTCAAGTTAGACGTCTTCACCGAGGACGAGATCCAGGACATCCATCTCGCCACGCTCGAGGTGCTGGAGCGCACCGGCGTGTGGGTGGAGCTGGACGAGGCGCTCGACATCTACAGCGACGGCGGGTGCGTGGTGGACAGGGACGCGCACATCGTGCGCATCCCTCCGCACGTCGTGGAGGACGCGATCGCGAGCGCGCCGCCGAAGGTGGTGCTCTGCGGCCGCGACCCGAGGAACGACATCTGCCTCGAGCCCGGCCGCGTGGGCTTCAGCAACTTCGGCGAGGGCATCAAGGTCATCGACCCGGAGACCGGGGAGCTGCGCGCGTCGACGAAGAAGGACCTCGGAGAGATCGCCCGTCTCGTCGACGCCCTCCCTGATGTCGACGTCTTCGAGATGGCCGTCGTCTCCAGCGACCAGCCGCCGGAGTCGTTCAGCCTGCACAACCACGAGGCGGCGATCGTCAATCAGACCAAGCCGATCTCGGGCGGCGCCCAGGACGGCGACGCGGTGCACCGCACCGTGGACATGCTCGCCGCCGTCCAGGGCGGCCGGGATGAGGTCCGCCGGCGTCCGATGATGGTGATGGGCACCTGCCCGGTCAGCCCGCTCAAGCTCGTCAAGGACTTCTGCGAGATCGTCATCGAGTCGGCGCGCGTCGGCCTGCCGAGCTGCGTGCTCAGCATGGCGATGGCCGGCGGCTCCAGCCCGGTGACGCTCGCCGGGACGCTGGTGACGCACAACGCCGAGGTGCTCGCCGGCATCGTGCTCGGCCAGCTCACCGAGCGCGGCAGCAAGCAGCTGTACGGCTCGTCGACGACCGCCATGGACCTCCGTCTGGTGGCGGCCTCCGTGGGCACGCCGGAGTGCGCGCTCATCAGCGCCGGCGCGGCCCAGCTCGCCAGGCAGTACCGCCTGCCGAGCTACATCGCCGGTGCGTAGGCGGACAGCAAGCTCAGTGACGTGCAGACCGGTCACGAGAAGACCCTCACGGCCCTCACGGCAGCGTTGGCAGGGACCAACCTGATCTACGGCCTGGGAATGATCGAGTCGGGCGTCACCTTCGATTACGCGCAGCTCGTCATCGACGACGAGATGGCGCGGATGATCAAGCACGTCGTCGGCGGCGTGCGCGTGGACGACGAGTCGCTGGCGGTGGACGACATCGCCGCGGTCGGCTCGTTCGGCGACTTCCTCAGCCTCGACGCGACGATGCGGCACATGCGCGACACGTCGCAGCCGGAGCTGATCGACCGGCGCGTGCGCGAGGACTGGGAGGCGCGCGGCTCCAGCGACATGTACACGCGCGCCATGGAGAAGGCCAAGGACCTGCTGGCGAACCACAAGCCCGAACCGCTGCCCGACGACGTGCTGGCGGAGGTCCGCGGCATCGTCGACAAGGCGGACAGGGAGCGCGCCGGCACGTGACCGGCGCGGCCGGCGCGATGGACGCGCCCGGCAGTCCCGACGGCAGCTTCGCCGCCGCCGGCGCGAGCACCGGACGCAGACGGGGCGGGTGGCCCTCCCGGCCGCCCGCCCCTCAGCCTCCTAATCAGCCGCCGGGCTGTGCCGCCAATTGTCCCATCACCGGCAGCGGGCCGAACGAGGCGCTCCAGCCATTGGTGAGCATCACCTTCAGCGCGTAGCTCGGGCCGCCGCCCGTGTAGCTGTAGCAGCCAGGGGTGTCGCCGGCGGCCATCGCCGTGCCGGTCCACGGATTCGACCGGCCAGACGTAGCTCGTGCCGAGACCGGTGGACGTCACCAGGTCCGCGGCCGGGTACGACCCGCCGTGCGCGGCGGCGTAGGCCTCGACGTAGCGCTGCAGGAGCAGCAGGCTCTGCCTGGCGGCCGTGTTGCGCTCGGTCTTGAACCACGAGGGCATGGCGCTCTTGAGCACGTAGTTGCCGCCGGAGAGGTGGACGGTGAGGCGGTAACTCAGGTTCCCCGCGCCGAGCGTGTAGGTGTAGGTGCCGCGCGAGGTGCCCGGGGCCATGATCCGGCCGGTCCAGGGGTTGGACGGCCAGATGACCGTCGCGTTGGGAAGGCCACCACCCTTCTTGACCATCGCCTTGGGCGGATAGACGAACCGGTGCGCCTGGCCGTAGGTGTTGATGTAGTTCTGGATGAGGAGCGCGCCGGCCTGCACCTGCTTGTCGACGAAGCTCACCGCCTCGGCGCGGGGCGCCGCCACGGCGGACGTCAGGGCGAGGACTGCGGTCGCCAGGGCGACGACGATCACGCGTCGGGTCACGGGGTGCCTCCTGCGGTGGTCAGGACTCCGGCGAGCCGGCGCCGCGCGCCGGCGCCGCAGGCGACGGCGCGGTGCCGCCGGCCTGGAAGTCGCCGGAGTGGAGATGGATGGTGAGGGTGTAGGCGCCGGCTGCGCCGGGCGCGTAGCTGTACGCGCCAGGTCCTGCGCCGGGCCGCATGACGTCGCCGCCGCTGGGGTCCCGCGGCCAGTCGGGGTGCGCCGCGCCGACCGCGTCGGCGGGGGCCATCTCGGCCACCGTGGGCAGCGCGCCGGCGTGCTGCAGGGCCCACTGGCCGACGTAGCCGGCGAGGATCCGCCCGCTGCGCCGCAGGATCTCGTCCTCGAGGCTCGCGAGCAGGTGCCGCCAAGGGCTCGTCATGATGGTGCCGCGCAGGACGTAGTCGTTCTTCAGGGCGCGGTGCAGGCGCAGGACGTACGAGGTCCGGTCCGCCGACACCTCATACGAGAACGAGCCGCGGTCGCGCCGCTGGGCCATGTCGTAGTGGTCCCAGGGATTGCTGGGCCAGTAGTGGGCGCTGCCGACCGCGCCGTCGCCGTCGACCTCGGGGGGAGCGGGTATCTGCCGCTGTGCTCGGCGGCGTAGTCCTCGACGTACTGCCGGATCAGATTGATGCCCTCTTCACCGCGGTGGTCGTAGGCGAGCTTGATGGACGCGCGGCATGCCGCCGGCGAGGACGAACGCGCGGCCGTCGCCGAGATACCCGGTGAGGCGGTACCGACGCCGGGTCTCGCTGACCCAGTACTCGTAGTGTCCGCGCCCGGTGCCGGGGCTGCAGCCGGGCGCCCGTCCACGGATCGACCGGCCAGGTGGAGCCGCCGAGATGGCCGTACCGGACCGTTGACTTCGTGGGGTACTCGAAGTAGCGCGCCGCCCCCGCGCGATCGATCAGGCCGCGGAGCGCGAGGAGAGACTGGCGCATCTGGGTGTCGGGGGAGAGCGGCGCGGGCGGGCGCCGCGGCGCCCGCGACGAGACAGGCCGCCGCGAGCAGTGTCGCGCTGAGGATGAGCGTGCGTCGGATCATGTGCGTCGGAGCGCCCCTTTCACGTCCCCAGTGTGGCCGCGGGGAGGAGACTGGTCAACCGTGCGCCGCCTGCGTGCGGCGGTCTGCTGATACGATTCGCGACGGGCGCCGCGTGGCCTTCCGGCCGGCGCGGCGCGACTCGTCAGTCAAGGAGCTGCCGGTGGAAGCGAAGATCCCGACCCGCATGGGCGACGGCTTCATGGTCGAGCTGACGCGCAGCGAGCTGCGCGCGGACATCGAGGCAGCCACCCGGGAGGCGGCGCGCAAGGCGAAGGTGCCGCCGCTCGCCCCGGACGAGCTCGACCACCTGCTCGACATCTACGCCTCTCGCGCCGCCTTCACCGCCGTCGACATCGGCGACCAGGTGGTGCTCAGCTGCGACGGCGGCGGCAGCAAGATGACCGGCACCGACCTCCTCGACCTGCTCGAGAGCGAGCAGCGCCTGGGCCAGGACATCCTCGAGCTCTGGCACATCGAGTACAGCTACAAGGCGATCAAGACGATCCTGCCGTTCCAGCAGCAGGTGATGCAGAACGTGCAGATGATGTGCACAGCGCCGGTGCAGTACGGGGCGCAACCCAACCTGGCCTTCTACAGCAAACCGGACGGGCCGGCCGAGAACTGGTTCGAGCTGCTGCCGCGCGGGGACATCGCCGGCGCCCGCGCGGCCATCGAGCAGGCCATGGAGCACGCGACCAAGGACTTCATCTACGTGGGCGAGGGCATGCTGGACGCCGGCGCCGACGGCATGGACTTCGACACCACCGGCGGCGCCGGCGACGCCGACTTCTACAGCACGCTCCGCGCTGTGCGAGCACCTGCGCGAGAAGTACCCGGACGCCGGCATCGAGGTCGGAATGGCCGGCGAGTTCGTGATCGGCGTGCACGGCGAGCTCGAGTGGGACGGGCGCCGGCTCGCCGGCCTCTGGCCGCGGGAGCAGCTCGAGGTGTGCCAGGACGCCGGCGCCACCATCTTCGGGCCGGCGGTCAACATCCGTACGGGCAAGAGCTGCGCCTGGAACGCCGCCTACTCCATCACGGTGACCAAGCCGTGCATGGACGCCGCCCGCATCCCCGTGCACCCCAACGTGGGCGAGGGCGTCGGCGGCGTGCCGGTCAACGGCTACCCGCCCGAGGACGCGGCGTCGCGGGCGGCCAAGGCGCACGTCGACATCCTGCGCTGCGACGGGTTGTAGGTGGGCTCGGGTGACTCCAGAGGCATGGACGTCACCCACGCGCTCGCCGCGGGCATGGGCGGGATGCGCACGGCCGGAGACCTGGTCGCGCGCATGCAGATGGCCCGCGGGATGCGCCTGCAGGAGGCGAAGAGCTACGTCGCGGACAAGCTGGGCTGCACGGTCCGCGACCTCAGCGACAGCTACGCGATGGAGCAGGTCCGCGGTGAGAAGGGCCTGGGGCGGATCCTCGACCACAGCAACCTGCACCCCGGCGAGCCGAACGCCATGACCGCCAAGTTCCGCATCGCCGAACTCCTCGGCGTGCCGATCAGCTCGGTGGAGCGTTTTCGGGAGCTGGCGGGGCTGTAGGAGGCTCGCTCGCGGCCGCGAGAGGTGCCGCGGCCGTGCGGGCGAGGAACCAGGCCACCATCGCCGCCGCCGCTCCGATCGGGACGAGCAGGACCCCGACGAGGGTGGTGAGATACAGCCCGAGGCCGGGGTCGAAGAAGGCGATCTGCGACGCGGCGTCCTGGGCCACGGCGAAGACAGCCACGCCGCACGCGGCCACCGCCAGGCCGAGGAGCCAGGAGAGGCGCCGCGGCCGCGTGAGCGTCACCGCGGCGCCGAGCGCCACGACGACGAGCGCGAGGGCGAGGGCCGGCGTGCCCCACTGCGTCTGCAGCACGCCGTTGATCCCTCCGGACGGCGACAGGCTGTAGTTCACATCCCCGGGCCGGTCCTCGTTGGCCCAGGGCAGGAACACGGTGACGACCAGGACGGCGCCGGCGAGGAGGGTCAGGATCCCGTCGCCGACCCAGTCGCGGCGCAGCAGTCGAGGCTGTCTGAGGCGGCTCGGGCGTCTCATGCCTCCAGTATCGCCCGCCCGGCCCGCTTCTTGAACGCGCCGAGGAGCGCTCGAGGGCGCGGCGAAGGGTGCCGATAGGAGGGGCATCGACCAGGGAGGACCTCAGCGATGAAGCGACTCACGATCGTGCTGCTCGTAGCGCTGCTTGCGTTGGGCGCCGCCGGCGCGCTCGCCGGCTGTGGCCTGCGGGACGAAGCCGCGGAGAAGACGACCGGGCAGATCGACGTGGCCAGGGATGCGACCGTCAAGGCGCAGCTGATGATGATCAAGACGGGCATCCAGGCCTTCACCGTCACCAACGGCGCGGCGCCGCCCGACGCCTCCCAGGCGACGCTCGGCGGCCTGGTCAGCCCGTGGCCCACCAACCCCTTCAGCAACGCGCCGATGAAGCCGGGCGACGGGGTGGGCGACTACGTCTACACGCCGGGAGCCGGCACGTCCTACAGCCTGGCCGTCAACCTCTCCGACGGGAGCACGTACACGGCCCCGTGACGTGGGCGCCGGCCGCGGGCTCAGGCGCCGATGAGCTTCTTGACGTACGTCGCCCGCCTGCTCGGCCGACCGGTCCTCGCCTCGACGTCGTCGGCGCTCCCCATCGCCTTGAGCGCCGCGTTGACTCCCAGCCAGCGCAGCGGCTCGGGCTCCCAGAGGCTGGACCGGTGGTTGACCCACGGCAGCCCCGTGAGCTCCGACTCCTGCCCCAGGATGAGGTCGCGCAGGGTGCGGCCGGCCATGTTCGTGGTCGAGACCCCGTCCCCGACGTAGGCGCCCGCCCAGGCCATGCCGGTGGCGCGGTCCAGGCCGACCGAGGTGTACCAGTCGCGCGGCGCGGCCACGGCGCCGCCCCAGTGGTGCGTGACCGTGAAGTCGCCGATCGCGGGGAAGAGCTCGCCGAGCAGCGCGCGCAGGTGGTCGCGGACGGCAGGGTCGCGCTCGAACCGCTCGCTCAGCCGCGAGCCGAAGTGGTAGGGGGCGCCGCGCCCGCCGATGGCGATGCGGCCGTCCTGGGTGTGCATGGCGTAGTAGATGAGGAAGCGGAAGTCGCCGAACACCTCGTGGCCGGCCCACCCGATCTCGCTCCAGAAGCTGTCGGGCAGCGGCTCGGTGCCGATCATGAGCGAGTAGATCGGCACCAGCGTCCGCTCGTAGCCGGGCAGCTCCGGCGTGAACGCCTCGGTGGCGCGCACCACGACGTCGGCGCGCACGTCGCCGGTCGCCGTGGTCGCGACGTGGGGCTCAAGGCGGGTGACGGGGGTGCGCTCGTAGATGGGCACCCCCAGCCCCTCGACCACGTCGGCCAGCCCGCGCGCCAGGCGGGCCGGGTCGACGGCGGCGCCGTGCGGCGTGTAGCCGGCGCCGAGGCACCCGGCGACCTTGATGCGCGCGCGCATCTCGGCCGCGCCGAGCAGGGCGTAGTCGTCCTCGCCGAAGCCCCAGGAGCGCTCGTACGCCACCGCCTCGTGCAGGCGGAGCAGCTGGACCGGCGTGGTCGCGATGTCCAGCTGGCCGCCGAGGTGGAAGCGCGCGTCGATGCCCTCGTCCTCCACGACGCGCGCGATCTCGTACACGGTCCGGTGCAGCGCGCGCTGCTGGTCGGTCACGGCCTGGCGGCCGTGCGTCCGCGCCGCGAGCTCGCGGGAGCCGGGGAAGGTCGTGTGGCACCAGCCGCCGTTGCGCCCGGAGGCGCCGAAGCCGGCGATCTCGCGCTCCAGCACCGCGACGCGCAGGTGCGGGTCCGCCTTCTTCAGGTAGTAGGCGGTCCACAGGCCGGTGAACCCGGCGCCGACGATGGCGACGTCCACGTCGGTCGGGCCGGGGAGGGAGGGACGCGGGGTGAGCTCGCCGGGGATGCCGTCGAGCCACATGCTGCGGGCGCGGTACTCGGTCACTGTCGGGCTCCTTGGAGGGTGCCACGATGCTACCAAACCCGGTGGGTCGCGGCGCGGGACCGCGTTTGCCGGGTGGAACAACGAGGGCGAAGACGACCGGCCGGGAGGTGAGGAGATGAGTGCGTCACGGTTCGAGGAGGCGTATCAGGGCACCCCCCCGTGGGACATCGGGCGGGCGCAACCGGCGCTGGAGCAGGCTGGCCGCCGACGGACTGGTGCGGGGGCCGGTGCTGGACGCCGGCTGCGGCACCGGCGAGAACGCGCTCTTCTTCGCCGCCCGGGGATTCGAGGTCGTCGGCGTCGACGCCGTCGAGGCGGCGGTGGCGGCCGCGCGCGCCAAGGCGCAGGCGCGCGGCCTGCCCGCCGAGTTCCACGTGCACGACGCCCTCGCCCTCGGCGACCTGGGGCGGCGGTTCCGCACGGTCGTCGACTCCGGGCTGTTCCACACCTTCGACGACGAGGAGCGGCGGCGGTACGTGACCTCCCTCGCCGCCGCCACCGCGCCCGGCGCGCGCCTGTTCGTGCTCTGCTTCAGCGAGCGGCAACCCGGGACGGCGGCCCGCGGCGCGTGACGCAGGCCGAGCTGCGCGAGGCGTTCGACCGGCCGCCGTTCAGGGTCGTGTCCATCGTCGCGGCGGAGATGGCGACGAACCTCGGCAGCAGCCGCAGGGCGTGGCTGGCGAGCGTGGAGAGGGTGGCGGCGCCCGACGAGTGACGGCGGGACGCCTGCGGCCGCCGGCGCCTACGGGACGAGCACCAGCTTGCCGAGCGCCGGACGTTCCATGATCAGGCGATGGGCCCGCGCGGCCTCGGCGAGCGGCACCTCGCGGCCGACCACTGGCCTGAGGACGCCGCTCTGCAGTCCGGCGTCCACGGCGGCGCGCGCGGCCGCCACTTCGTCGGGCCGCGCATTGGGCGTGCGCATGCCGAGCACCGCGCCCTCGGCGTTCATGAGGTCGCGGGCATCGACCTCCACGGTGCCCCTGCTGCCCACGACCACCACGCGGCCGCGCTTGGCCAGCAGCTTCAGGTCGCTGCCCAGATTCACGTTGGCGAGGAACTCGATGATGATGTCGAACCCGGCGCCGCCGGTGAGCGCGAGCGCCGCGTCGACGTGCTCCGGGTCGCGATGGTCGAGCACGCGCGCGGCGCCCTGCGCCGCGACCAGGTCGCTCCCGGCCTCGCTCCCGGCCGTCCCCGTGACCTCGAGGCCGGCGGCGACGGCCAGTTGGACGGTGGCGATGCCGACGCCGCCGCTGGCGCCGTGGACGAGGACCCGCTCGCCGTCCCTCGGGGCGGCGCGCTGGAGCAGGGCGCGGTAGGCGGTGAAGTACGGGACGCCGACCGCCGCGCCCTGCGCGTAGGAGAGGTCGCTCGGAAGCGGGCGGAACGCCTCCGCCGGGCAGAGCGCGTACTCCGCGTACGTCCCGCTGAGCGCGTCGGTCACGTAGACGCGCTCACCCGTGTCCACGCGGACGCCGGCCCCGTCGCAGCCGGGCGTGTAGGGCAGCGCGGGCAGGTCGATGTAGCTGCCCGCGCGCACGTAGGCCTCGAACGGGTTGACTCCCGCCGCCTGCACGCGGACGAGGACCTCGCCCTCCACGGGCACGGGCTGGGGTACCTCGTCGAGGACGAGGACGTCCGGATCGCCGAACTCGTGGACGCGGACGGCGCGCACGGCTCAGTCCGCCGTCGGCCTCGGCGAGCCGGCGCTGGGCCCCCGCTTCGGTGCGGGTGCTTCTGCGGCCACGCGGGTTGCCGCCGGGGGGCGCCGCCTCGTCACGTCACGGCACCGCGTACGTCAGCCCGTTGCTGAGGTAGCCGGTGAGCTTGTAGGCCTGACCGCCGCTGAGCTGCTCGTACACGTAGTCGCCCGGCGCCGTCCCGGGCGCCATTGGCTGGCCGGTGAACGGATTGGTCGGCCAGGGGGTCACGTACTGCGAGAGGCCGCCGCCCTCGACGACGTCCTGCGGCGGCGGATACAGGTTGTTGTTGTCAGCCGCCCAGGCGACGATGCCGACCTGCAGCCGGGCGATGTTGGCGACCGCCTCCTGGTCGGCGGTGGGCGAGCCGGAGACCGACGGGCTCGGGGTGGCGGTGACGGTGGGCGACGGCGACGCGGTCGGCGACGGCGACGCGGTGGGCGACGGAGTCGGCGACGGGGTCCCCGGGAGCAGCACGTCGACGCGCACGAAATAGACCGGCTCGATGGTCAGGTCGCCGGCCGCGAACTGCAGCTTGAGGAGGTCCTGGGCGCTCTCGTGCGTGAGCGTCCCCTGCACGGCTCCGGTCACGCCCTGCAGGCCGATGGCGGACGCCTGCACGCTGAGCTGCAGCTGGTCGTCCACGAGGTCGGCGGTGGTGGTGCCGACCTTCTCGAGCTGAGCGTCGTACTGGGTGATCTGGAACTGCTCGCCGGACTGCTTGATGACGAGGCCACCCCCGCTACCGGACTGCGGCGACCAGTGGCCGATGAACTCCTCGCCGGCGGTCGTCGCGTCGGTCGGCCGCAGGTAGAAGTACCAGAGGGCGGCCGCGGCCGCGACGACCGCGAGCACGACCAGGAGCCAGACCCACCAGGGCACGCCCCGGTCGGAGGATGGCCGCCCGTGCGTCATGAGCAGGGTGGGCTGGCTGGGCGGCGGCGGCGGCGAAGCCTGCCCCGCCGCCGGCATGACGCGCGTGGCGCCCGTGTCGGCGCCGGCGTCGGCGCGAGGCATGACCTGCGTCTCGCCCTCGCCCGCCGCCGGCATGACGCGGGTGGCGTCGTCCGGCGGCGTCACCCGGGTCAGTTCCTCGTCCTCATCGGGCAGTCTGCCCGTGGTCTCGTCGTCCATGCTCGCCCTCCCCGCCGGGTGACGCTCGTCGGCCTTCGGTGGTTCGACTCTACTACTTTGCCCTGTTCAGGCGGTTCCCTGTTCCAGTGTGGACCAGAGGTCGAAGAAGGGAGGGCAGGTCTTGGCCACGCACGACGGATCCTCGATCACGATCCCGGGGACGCGCAGGCCCAGCACCGAGAAGGCCATGGCGATGCGGTGGTCGCCGCGCGGGTCCACGGACGCGCCGCGCGGCGTGCCGGGGAAGACCCGCAGCCAGTCGGCGCCGGACTCCGTCTTCACCCCGGTCCGGCGCAGGTTCTCCTCCATCGCGGCGATGCGGTCGGACTCCTTGAGACGCACGTTGGCGATGCCGGTGACCGTGACCGGCGACGTGGCCAGCGGGGCGATGGCCGCCAGCGTCATGAAGGTGTCCGGGATGTCGGCCATGTCGACGGTGAGGCCGGCCAGGGCGGCGGGGCCGGCCACACGGACGCCCGCGGGCGCGTCGTCCACCGCGCACCCCATGCACTCGAGCACGTCGAGGAACGCGACGTCGCCCTGCAGCGCCTGCGCGCGGCGGAGGCCGAGCACCTGGACGCGGCCGGCGACCGCCGCGGCGGCGAAGAAGTACGACGCCGTGGAGGCGTCGGGCTCCACCTCGTACTCGCGCCCCGCGTAGCGTCCCGGGGCGACGACGAACCGGTCGCCGGCTGTGGACTCGGCTCCTGCTCCGAACGCTTCCATCATGCGCAGGCTCATGGTGACGTAGGGCCGGCTCACGAGCCCGTCCACGCGCAGGTCGAGCGACGCGCGGCCGAGCGGCGCCGCCATGAGCAGCGCGGAGACGAACTGGCTGGAGGTGTCGCCGGGCAGGCGCAGGGAGCCGCCGGCGAGGCCGCCGGCCAGCAGGGTGAGCGGCAGCGCCCCGGCGCCGTCCGGGTCGGTGCGCGCGCCCTGGGCGCGCAGCGCGTCGAGCAGGAGGCCGAGCGGCCGGCGCCTCAACTGCGGCGCCGCGTCGAAGCGGTAGACGCCTTCTCCGGCCGCGGCGGCGGCGAGCAGGAAGCGGGCGGCCGTGCCGGCCTCGGCGCAGTACACCTCGGCGCGGGCGGCCGGGAAACGGCCGCCCGCGCCGCTCACGCGCAGGTCGTCGCCCCGCCGCTCGACGGCGACGCCCAGATCGCCCAGGCCGGCGGCGAACGCCTCCGTGTCACCGGCGGCGAGCGCGCCGTGCAGGACGGACTCCCCCGTCGCGAGGCCGGCGAGGAGGAGCGCCCGGTTGGTCACGCTCTTCGAGCCCGGGACGCGCACGCGCGCGTCGAGGCCGGGCCGTGCGGGGCGGATGGCGCGGGGGCTGCTGGCGCGGGCGGCGTTCATCGCCCGCATGATACCGCAGGGCCTGCCGCGATCCGGCGGCCGCCGCGCGCCAGGTCAGCCGGCCAGGGACTTGGCGTACAGCTCGTAGGCCGAGGTCGGCTGCATTCCGGCGCGCTGGTAGAGCCGCAGCGGCGTGGTCGCGCCCTCGGCGTCCACGCCGAGCTCCACGCGCATCTGCCCGCGCGCGAGGAACGTCGCGAGCGCGTGCCCCAGCAGGGCGGTCCCCAGTCCCCGGCGGCGCCAGGGGCGGCGCACTCCCAGCCCCTTGATCCAGCCGAGGTCGCCGTGGTCGTAGGCGATGAGCCCGCCGGCCGCCTCATCGCCGTCCCAGGCGATCCACCAGAGCTCCGGGTCGAAGTCGGCGTGTCCGAGCAGACGGGCACGCCACGCATCGAAGGGCTCCTGGCTCTGGCGGAAGTGGTCCTCGAACGCTGCGTTCATCAGCTCGTAGAGCGCGCGCTCGTCGGCCTCGAGCCGGAAGGGCCGGATCTCGAGGCCCTCCGGCGTCACGGTGGGCGGGGCGCCCTGCGAGAGGTCGGCCGTCATGCGGTAGACGGTGCGCTCGAGCCCGTAGCCGTGCCGGCGCAGGAGGTCGCGCTTCGCGCGGTTCGCGGTGCTGCAGAAGACGTCGAGCCTCGGCTCGGCGTAGCCGCGCTCCACGGCGAGCTGTGCGGCCCGTCGTTCGCAGAGGCCGAGGAGCCGGTCGGCGAGCTCCGGCTCGTGGTGGTCCGGGTGCGTCCAGACGTCCGCCTCGAGCTCGCCGGTACGGAACTGGTCGCCGGCGTAGGCATAGCCCAGGAGCCCGGCGGGACCCTCCGCCACCCAGGCGTCCCGCGAGGGGTCGAAGCCCTCCATCGCCCAGTCGTTCTCGAGGTCGTCGGCGGTGCTGTCGGGCAGCGCCGATCTCGGCCACGTCGCAGGCGCAGAGGAGGTCGACGATCTCGGGGATATCCCCTCGCGTGGCCGGGCGGATGCGGCTCGGGGCGCTGCGCGGTCCTCCTCCGGCGCCCCGCTCGACGGCTTGACGACGGCGGCCGTTCACAGGGTGCCGGCCGTCTCCCTGCTCAGGGGGATGGTCTCGTCGAAGTCCTGCCCCGTCGGCGACTCGCCCACGATGCGCAGGTCGAGGCGGGTGGCGTCCACGCTGCTGAAGCGCATCGTGAAGTCCCCGGCGAGGGCCTTGAGCGTCGCCTTGAACGCCTCGGCGTTCCCCGCGCCGGCCATCTGCGAGAAGTCGTCCATGGTGATGATCAGCTCCTTGCCGTCGACGTGCGCCGGCACGGTGACCGTCTGCTCCTGGTCGTTCCCGCTCATGGTGACCGAGAACGCCTCCTCCCGCTGCGCCACGACGACGGTGGCGATGCCCTGCTGCGTGCTCGCGGTCCAGTTGCCGAGGAACTCCTCGCCGCTGGTCGCCGGGCCGCGCAGCACGAAGAACCACACGAGGATCACGGCGACGATCGCGACGGCGCCGACGACGACGACCATCTTGAGCAGGCCGGAGGCGCCGGCGCTCGCGGGCGCCGGGGCGGACGCCGGCCGCGGCTGATACTCGGGACCCCACTCTCCTGGTCTGCCGTACGCCGCCGGCGCTCCGTAGCCCGCGCCGTCGCCGGTGGCGGCCGGGACCGCGGCCCCTGCAGCCGGCGCCCCGCACGAGCCGCAGGTCCAGTCACCGTCCTTGAGCGGTGCGTTACAGCTCGGGCACGCGGCCATGCGGTCCCCCTCGCGAGGTCGACTCGGCCGCACGCGCTCGCGCGGCCGCTACGCCCAGTCTATCGGCCGCCGCGCCCGCCACCATGACCCGAGCGGAGACCGGGCGCTCAGAACTCGAGCTTCTGCAGCCGGGCGAAGATCACGTCGCGCCCGGCCCGGTACTGGTCCGGGTCCAAGGCGGCGTCGATCTCCTGCGCCGACATGACCGCCATGGCCTCGTCGCTGGCCTTGATGAGGTCCCCGAAGTCGACGCCGTCGCGCCAGGCCTGCATGGCCGCGTCCTGGACGACGCGGTAGGCGTCCTCGCGCAGCATGCCCTTGTCGACGAGGGCCAGCAGGACCGCCCCGCTGAAGACGAGGCGGTAGCTCTGGCCCAGGTTCGCCAGCATCCGTTCTTCGTCCACGACGAGGGTGTCGATGAGCTTCGTGAACTTCTGCAGCATGTAGTCGAGCAGGATGGTGCTGTCGGGCAGCACGATGCGCTCGGCCGAGCTGTGGCTGATGTCGCGCTCGTGCCAGAGGGCCACGTTCTCCATGCCGACCATGGCGTTGCCGCGCAGCACGCGGGCGCAGCCGGCCATGCGCTCGCTGAGGATGGGGTTGCGCTTGTGCGGCATGGCCGAGGAGCCCTTCTGGCCTTTGCCGAACGCCTCCTCGGCCTCGCGCACCTCGGAGCGCTGCAGGTGCCGCACCTCGGTGGCGAACTTCTCGATGCTCGAGCCGATGATGGCGATGGCCCCGAGGAACGCGGCGTGCCGGTCGCGCTGCACCACCTGGTTGCTGATCGGCTCGCGGCCGATGCCGAGTCCTTCGCAGACGAGGTCCTCGACGCGCGGGTCGATGTTGTTGTAGGCGCCGACGGCGCCGCTGATCTTGCCGACCGACGCGTTGACGGTCACGGTGCGCATGCGCTTCAGGTGGCGGCTGACCTCGAACGCCCAGATGCCGAGCTTCATGCCGAAGGTGATGGGCTCGGCGTGGATGCCGTGCGTGCGGCCGACCTCGACCGTGTCGCGGAACTCGAGGGCACGTCGCTTGAGCACCTCGCCCAGCGCGACGAGGTCGCGCTCGAGCAGCAGGCCGGCCTGCTTGAGTTGGAGCGCCAGCGCGGTGTCGAGCATGTCGCTGCTGGTCATGCCGTAGTGGACGTACTTGCTGGCGTCGCCGACGTACTCGGCCACGTTGGTGAGGAAGGCGATGACGTCGTGGTTGGTCGTCGCCTCGATCTCGTTGACGCGGGCGACGTCGAACGCGGCCTTTGCCTCGATCTCCCGGACGGCGTCGTCGGGGATCTTGCCGAGCCTGTTCCAGGCCCTCACGGCGGCGATCTCCACGTCGAGCCAGGCCTGCATCCTTGCCTCGTCCGTCCAGATCGCGCCCATCTCAGGGAGCGTGTAGCGCTCGATCATCGGTGCCCTCCGCGGCCGCCGCGTCACGGCTGGCCCGGCCCGCGCCGGGCGCCGCCTGTCGTCGCCCGCGATTCTCTCACACACGCCGCGGCCTCTGGCGCGCGGCCGAGCGCGGGTCCACAATCAGGGGGAGCGGCGGCGCCCGCGCCGCAGACGACCACAGGAGGGCACGGCCATGCCGACGGACGAGGAACTGCGCGAACACGCGATCAAGGCGATCAAGAAGAAGCGCGACTTCTGGAACCACGTCATCGCCTACTGCATCGTCAACGTCTTCCTGGTGGTGATCTGGTACTGGAACGGCGCCGGCTACTTCTGGCCGGGCTGGGTGCTCGCCGGCTGGGGCATCGGGCTCGCCTTCAACGCGTGGGACGCGTACGGGCGCGGCAGCCGGCCGATCAACGAGGACGAGATCCAGCGGGAGATGGAGCGGCAGCGGCGCGGCTGAGCCGAGGCTCTGCCGCGCCGCTACGCCGGTGACGGCCGGCGAAGCGTCGCCGGCCGGTCGTCACTCCCCGATGGTGCTGCCGTCCGAGAGGTACCCCTTGAGCGAGTACTTCTTGCCGCCGGCGACCTGCTTGTACGCGTAGTCGCCCTCGCTCTGCCCGGGCTGCATGGGCTGGCCGGTGAACAGGTTGTTGGGCCAGCGGATCATCTGGCCGAGCAGCCCCGAGGCCGTCACCTCCTTGGGCGGCGGGTACTTCTTGCCGCCGCCCGCCTTCCACATCTCGAGGCCACGCTGGATCTGGGCGATGCTGTACCCGACCGCGGCGTCGGCGTACTGCGTCGCATCGGTGCGCTTCAGCGTCGCCGACGCAGGCTGCTCGAACATGTCACCGGAGAACTCCAGACTCAGCCTGTCGTCGGGCGCCGGCGTGAAGCGCATCACCACGGCGTGAGTGTCGACGACGAGGCTGTCGCCCTCCCGCACGGCCTCGCCGGCCGGCTGGTCGGGGTTGGCCAGCACGATGTACTTGCCGTCCTCATCCTTGCCGATCTGCACCAGCGTCATCTGGCCTTGCTGCCGCCGCCGGCCCAGTAGCCGACGAGGGGGTCGTTCTCGGCCGGGCTCCCGCAGCCGGTGAGCGCCCCCACGCCCAGCGCGGCGAGCGCGGCGAGGAGGACGGTCACGAGGCGAGGCGTGCGCCTCGTCGCGGGGCGCGCTCTACCCACGGTACGCCACGGCCTCGATCTCGACGTGGAGTTCCTTGGGGAGGCGCGCCACCTCCACCGTGGAGCGCGCCGGGTACGGCTCCTGGAAGAACTCGCCGTACACCTCGTTCACGGCGCCGAACTCGTCCATGTCCTTGAGAAAGATGGTCGTCTTGACGACGTGGTCGAGCGTGAGCCCGGCGGCCTCGAGCGTCGCGCGCAGGTTCTCGAGGGCCTTGCGCGTCTGGTCCTTGGGCGTGTAGCCGACGATCCTGCCGTCGGGGTCCAGGGGATCTGGCCCGAGACGAACACGAAGTCGCCGGCGCCCACGGCGGGCGAGTACGGGCCGACGGCGGGGGCGCCGGCCGGGGAGGCGAAGACCTGCTTCTCCATGGGGGTATGTCCTTTCGTGTGGGCCTGGCGTCAGGCGAGCAGCGCGCGCACGGCCACGTAGGCGAGCGCGACGGCGATGAGGAGCACCGCGAAGTAGAGGAAGCCCGAGATGGTCCTCGGGCTGGGCGGCTTGTCGTTCCTCGGCACCCTGTGGCTCTCAGTAGCGTTGCGCGATGGCGGCGACCTGCAGCCGCGCACCGCCGGGCAACCATGGTACACCGGAGAGCGTGACGGCGGGATACGGCGGCGTGAACCGCGCCTCGAGCGCGGCATCGACCGCCTCCCGGTCCGCCTGGTCGACGAGGTGGATCTCGAGGCTGACGACGTCCTCCAGCGAGAGGCCGGTGGAGCGGAGCTGGTGGGCGAGGTTCTGGAGCGCGCGATCGGCCTGCTCGGCCGCCGTCGCGCCCGCGAGCTCGCCCCCGGCGTCGAGCGGGAGCTGCGCCGAGACGAAGACGAAGTGCCCCGACGAGATGCCCGGAGACGCCGCGCCGAGCGGCGAAGGTGCCACGGAGGACCTGATCGCGTGCCTGCTCATGGGGTGAGTGTTCCCGCTGCGTGGCCGGTGTGCACGGAGGCGCGAGGATGCACGCGCGCCGAGCCTGTGCGGCTTGCAGGGGTCCTGGGCTTCTGCGATGCTGGCGAGAGCCATGAGGGGAGGCGGGGCGGGCATCCAGCCCTTCCCCGGAAGAAGGGGGTACAGCGTGAAAGCTCGCTCGCGTACAGTGATCGGCCTCGCCGCCGCGCTTGCTCTCTGCGCGCTGAGCGCGGCCTTCGCGCACCCGTCCGAGGCCGCCACGCCGCGGGCGGTCGCCGGTCCGCTGCAGGCGACGCAGGTCGGCGTCAACCAGGTCCTCGCGGTCCCGTACCACTCCTGGAACAACAAGTCGCGCTACGCGACCGTCGTGCTCCCGCGGGACTATGGGCCGGGGAGCAACGAGCCGTTGCCCTGCATCGTCCAGCCACACGGCAGAAAGGCCACGCCGCTGTTCCCGGCGGGACGCTGGGGCGATCTGCCTACCACCGAGCGCTTCATGGTCATCTGCCCGGACAGCTCGGGGAGGCGTGACCCGTACAACTCCTGGGCCGTCGCGGGTCAGCTGCAGGACCTCGTCGAGATCGTCGACGTCGTCGAGAGCAGCATCCCCTGGGTACACGTGGACCGTCAGCGGCTCTACATCCTGGGGATCAGCATGGGCGGGCACGAGGCCCTGTGTACGATCGCCCGCTACCCCGACGTCTTCGCCGCAGGTCTCTGCGTCGACGGCAACGCCAACCTCGCCGCTCGCTATGGGGAGTTCCCCTACGTCGACATGGCCGACAGCCAGCCTCTGATGCGCCGCGAGGTCGGGGGCACGCCGCGCCAGGTCCCGTGGCTGTACGCACGCCGCAGCTCCACCCCGTTCGCCTGGACGCTGGCCACTTGCGACGTGCCCATCGCGATCTGGTGGAGCAGGGACGACAAGATCGGCTACAACCAGGCCAAGACCCAGACCGGCTACCTGTACAGGCGCATCAAGGCCCTGAGGGCGGACGCCCCCGTCGTCCAGGTCATCGGACGGGGCGCCCACGGCAGCATGCTCGCCAGTCATCCGGAGGCGGGCATCGACTTCCTGCGTCCCAACGGCGTCTGGCGGACCTTGCCGGAGCCTCCCGCCACGTGGCGCTACGGCAGCTGGCTCGGGTCGGTCGAGGTCTGGGGTCACCGCTTCAAGACGACACCGGACCTCCGCAAGCTGTGGCGAGCCACGGTCCGGCCAGGCCGCATCTCCGTCTCGTGCCCGGCGGCGCTCCGGGTGCAGGCGCCCTATGACGCCGGCCTGCCCGTGCCGGCCCTGGTGACCGTCAACGGACGCGTGCGGCTGCTGACACCGGTGGACGGCCACATCACGATCAGCTTCCCCGCGGGGGCATCCACCGCCACCTGGTCAGTCGATTGAGCGCTGGCGTACGCAGCGCGACCGTACGGACCCTACTGGCGCTGCTCGCCTTCACCCTGGCGTGCCTGCTCGCCGTCCTGACGGGCGCCACTGAGCCGGCCGGCGCTGCGACGCTGCGGCCGCCGTCCGTGGCCGCCAAGTCGGGGATCCTGATCGACCGCGTCACCGGCCGCGTCCTGTGGTCCAAGCGTTCCGATCTGCGCCTGCCCATGGCCTCGACCACCAAGATCATGACGCTGCTCATCGTCCTCGAGCAGCGCCGCGACGTCCTCGACGAACGCTTCGAGGTCCCGGACGCCGTCGCCGGCAGCACCGGTGTCGGGCTGCAGCCGGGAGACACGACCACCTACCGCCAGGCGATCACCGGCATGATCGTCCGCAGCGCCACGGACTGCGCACTGGCGCTTGCCGCCGACGTCGCCGGCAGCGAGGACCGCTTCGTGGTGCTCATGAACCAGCACGCGAGGGCCTGGCGCCTCACCCGGACGCGCTACACCAACGCCTCGGGAGCTCCCGCGGACCCGAGGCACGTGACCAGCGCGCGGGACCTCGCGATGCTGGGCCGTCGCGCCATGCGCGACGAGGTCTTCCGCGGGTTCGTCGCCATCAAGGAGGCGGTCGTCACCTGGGACGGCGGCAGCTACCACTGCACGTCCAGGAACTGGATCCTCCGCTATCCCTGGGGCGAGGGCATCAAGCCGGGCTACACGCCCCTCGCCAGGTACTGCCTCGCGGCCGCCGGCCAGCCCGGGCTGCGGCCGCTCATCAGTACCACGCTGTACGAGCCGACGCGGGCGCGCAACATGCGCGACAACGCGGATCTGCTGCTGTACGGCTCGTCGCTCTACCGGCGCCGCGACGTCGTCCTCAGCGGCGCCGTGGTCGCACGGAAGACACTGCCCGACGGCAGCACGCTCACCTGTGTCGCGGGAACGTCGCTGACGGATGTCGTCGTGCGCAGACAGGCCACCATCTCGCGCACCGTGTCACTCACCCCAGGCCTCGTCGCCCAGCCTGCCCCCGGCGCGTACGTGGGCACCGCCAGCTATCGCGCCGACGGTGGATCACTCGGCGTGGTCGACCTGTACGCGACGTCGCTGCCGGTGACACTGCCGGTGGTCGGGGTGAGCATCACGCCGGGCACCGCCGCGCTCTCCGGCCGCTGAGCGGGCCGGCGCCCTGCCTCAGGGCGCCAGGCGCAGGATGAGCGCGTCGGCGCCTGCCCCGGTCGCTCGGCCCCAGCCCACCAGGTAGGCGCCACCGTCGGACGTCGCCGCCAGCGCGAGGGCGCGGCCGGCCGGCTCGGCGGCGTAGTCGTAGCGCCACGTCAGGCCCGAGGCCGGCAGGTAGCGCAGCGCCGAGAAGACCGTGCCGGTCCTGCCGGCCACCCACGCCCCGTCGCCGGATGTGGCCGCGACGAGCTCGCCGCTGCAGCCGGCCGCGGCGGTCCAGCTGGAGGGGCCTGCCGCGACCGCGCCGGTGGCGTCGAGCCACACGATGAAGCCGGCGTCCGGACCGTCCGAGCGCAAACGCCCGACGGCGATCGCGCCGCCCGACGGCGTGCCGGCGACGTCGTTGAGCGCGAAGGGCGGCGTGAGCCCCAGGTCGCCGCCCCACTGCTGCGCGAACGGCGCGTACGGCGAGGCGTACACCGAGCCATGCTCGGACGCCAGCGGCACCGTCCGAGGTCTGCATCGTCCACACGATGCCGCTGTGGCGGTCGTCGACGGCGCCGGCGCGGGTGGAGGCGGCGTCACCGGCGGACGGCCGGACCGTCCAGCGGCGCGCGCCGCGAGGTGAGATGGAGGTCAGCTCCGCCTCCGAGCCGGCCGCCGGGCCGGACCAGCAGGAGAGGTACAGGTTGTTCCCGGCATCGGCGGTGACGTCGCTCACGCGCGTCCCCGGCGTCAGCGCCA
>CAVQLY010000013.1:0-123549 GCA_963713475.1 uncultured Thermoleophilia bacterium | reverse complement strand
GACGGCGAGCCGTACGGCCTGCTCGGCCTCAACCACGATATCTCCGAGGTCGTGCAGGCCCAGCGCACGCTCGCCAACTTCACCGCCGTCGGCCGCCTCGGCAGCGGCGCGGCCCCCGAGGCGGGGGAGATCTTCGCCGGGGACATCCGCGACGTGGTCGCCGGCATGGTCACCAAGGCCGTCGGCGAGATGGGCAAGACCCCGGCGGCCATGACGCGCGAGGAGAAGATGGAGGTCGTCAAGCGCCTCGAGGAGCGCGGCGCCTTCCTCGTGAAGCGCTCCGCCGAGCAGGTCGCGGACGCGCTCGACCTCTCGCGCTACACGATCTTCGCCTACCTCAAGGAGATCCGCCGCGGGGACTCCGCGCCCAGCGGCGCGACGGAGGACGACAGATGACCTGCGGCGGTGGTACCAGCACGGCCGGCGTGCGTCCCGACGCGGCCACCGTCGAGGCTCTGTACGACATCATCGCCGGGTCCGGGGTCCACTCGCTGGCCGTCGTCGGCCTCGTCAAGAACGCCGGCAAGACGACCGTCGTGAACGCGCTCATGGCCAACTGCCCACTGCGCTTTGGCCTCACCTCCCTCGGCCTCGACGGCGAGCGCACCGACCACCTCACCGGCCTTGCCAAGCCGAGCATCGCTCCGCCGAAGGGCACGCTCGTGGCCACGACACAGGGCTCGCTCGAGCGCTCCCGGTACGCCATGGAGCCGCTCGAGGAGCTGCCCTTCCACACCCCGCTCGGACGCGTGGTGATCGGGGAGGCCGCCGGCGCCGGCGCCGTGGAGGTGAGCGGACCCACGACGCTCGCCGAGCTCCGCGTCACCGTGGAGCGGCTCCAGGCGCTGGGCGCCGACCAGGTGATCGTCGACGGCGCCATCAACCGCATCGGCAGCGCTTCTCCGCGGGTCAGCGACGGCGTCGTCGTCGCCACCGGCGGCATGGTCGGAGACACGCTGGACGACGTGCTCGAGACGACGGTCGGCGCGATCGACCTGCTGACCTTGCCGAGCGTGGGACCCGAGACGCGGAAGCTCGTTGAGGGCCACGCCGCCGCAGGCTCGCGTGCCGTCGCCTTCACAGCCGGCGGCGTGGCGCACACGCTCGAGCTCGCGACCGTCATCGGAGAGGGCGTCACGGTCGCGCGACAGATCGAGCGGCTGGGCGCCGACACGCTGCTCGTCGGCGGCGCCCTCACCCAGGAGTTCGTCGACGACTTCACGCGCGTGCTGCCGCCGCGCACCGAGCTGCGCGTCGTCGTTCGCGACGCCACCGTGCTCGTGCTGCCGCCGGCCATGGTCGGCCGCTTCCTGCGCCGCGGCATCCGCCTCCAGGTGCTCACGCCGCTCCGCGTGCTCGCGCTCACGGTCAATCCGTTCCGCGTGCCGCAGCCGTACCAGCCCAAGGTCTTCTTCTCCGCGGTCGCCGAGGCAGTGGGCGATCGCGTCCCGATGTTCGACGTTGTGAACGGATTCGCCCGGCTGCCGGGGGGCAGCGAGGCCGATCCGCGAACTCCCGTCTCCTCCTGACGAAAGTGGGTGGTCAAGTGAACGATGCGCTCCGACTGAACGGCGACCTGGTCGACCGCGCGCGAGCCGCGGCGAACGCGATCGCCGACGACATCCAGCAGCACATCGAAGAGCACACCACGGACACGACAGAGCGCGCCACGCTGCGCCTGCTCGGTATCGCCGGCGTCAACGAGATCGACGTGCCGCTCGTGAACGTGGTGGCCGAGCACGCCCGCGACCTGCTGCCCGGCGGCATCATGCGGCCGTTCGTCGACCTCATGAACCAGACGGGCAAGACGGCGCAGCAAGTCGCCGAGGGTGTCGCCGGCGGCGACCTCTCGCTCGCCGACGTGCCCCAAGACAGGCGCGCCGCCGCAGAAACGCGCGCCGAAGAGCTCGCCAAAGAGGGCGTCGCACGCATCGACGCCGTCCGCGAGCGCCGCAACGAGCTCGTCGCCGAGACCGGCGAGGCGCTCAAGCCGTACGTCTACGTGATCGTCGCCACCGGCAACATCTACGAGGACGCGGCCCAGGCCCAGGCGGCCGCCCGCGCCGGCGCCGACGTGATCGCCGTCATCCGCACGACGGCGCAGAGCCTGCTCGACTACGTCCCCTTCGGCGAGACCACCGAGGGCTTCGGCGGCACCTACGCCACGCAGGAGAACTTCCGCCTCATGCGCGCCGCCCTCGACGAGGTCGGCGAGGAGCTCGGCCGCTACATCCGCCTGTGCAACTACGCCAGCGGGCTCTGCATGCCGGAGATCGCCACCATGGGCGCGCTCGAGCGCCTCGACATGATGCTGAACGACTCCATGTACGGCATCATCTTCCGCAACATCAACATGCAGCGGACGTTCGTCGACCAGTACCTCAGCCGCCTGATCAACGCCCGCGCCGGCATCATCATCAACACCGGCGAGGACAACTACCTCACGACCGCGGACGCCTTCGAGAAGGGCTACACGGTCGTCAGCTCCGACTTCATCAACGAGGCCTTCGCCCTGCGCGCCAACCTCGAGCCGTGGCAGATCGGCCTCGGCCACGCCTTCGAGATCAACCCGCAGACGCCGGACCAGGTCGTCTATCAGATCGCCGACGCGCAGCTCATCCGCCAGCTGTTCCCCGGCTACCCGCTCAAGTACATGCCGCCCACCAAGTACATGCCGGGCGACATCTTCCAGGGCCACATCATCGACGGCATGTTCAACTTCACCGGCATCTTCACCGGGCAGGAGATCATGCTGCTCGGCATGCTCACCGAAGCCCTGCACACGCCGCTGCTCCAGGACCGGTACCTCAGCATCAAGAACGCCAAGTACGTGTTCGAGAGCTGCCGCGACCTGGCCGGCGAGGTCACCTACAAGCCCGGCGGGATGATCGAGCAGCGCGCCAACGACCAGCTGCTCAAGGCCACCGAACAGCTCGAGCACGTCCGCGACATCAGCCTGTTCACGGCGCTCCAGGACGGCGAGTTCGCCGACGTGAAGCGCGACCCGCAGGGCGGCCGCGGCTTCGACGGGGTCTTCAAGGTCACGCCGGACTACTTCAACCCGTTCTTCGCGGCGCTGCGGGAGGGCCGGATGAGCGGGGCTCCCGAGGGTCCGGCCCCCGGCGGCTCAGCCTCGACCCAGGAAGGAGGGCACTGATGCTTATCAGACCGTACGGTGATACTCGTGATGACGGCGTCATCCAGTTCTCCTTCACGCTCCCGATGGCCTACTCGATCAAGTCCGCCGACGTCGGCAAGCAGTTCCTCGAGAAGCTTGGCTTCCACACCGTGGCCATCGCCGAGTGCAAGGCCATCGACCCCGAGTACACGCTCTTCGTGGCCTACGGACGCACGGACACCGGGATCGACCCCGACGAGGTGAAAGGCGACTACCTCGAGGTCGAGGAGATGGACTACTACGCCATCAACGCGCTCATCAAGGAGAAGCTCGGCCGCAAGCTGGGCGTCGTCGGCGCGGCGATCGAGAGCGATGCCCACACCGTCGGCATCGACGCGATCATGAACATGAAGGGCTTCGCCGGGAACTACGGGCTGGAGCGGTACCCGGAGATGGACGCGCTCAACATGGGCTCGCAGATCCCGTGCGCACAGCTGCTGCGGACGGCGCTGGAGCGCGACGCCGACGCCATCCTCGTCAGCCAGATCGTCACCCAGAAGAACATCCACGTGCAGCACCTGACGCAGCTGATCGAGCTGCTCGAGGCCGAGGGTGTACGAGAGCGGTTCGTGCTCATCGTCGGAGGGCCGCGCATCAACAACGCGTTCGCCAAGGAGCTCGGCTACGACGCCGGCTTCGGACCGCGCACGACGCCGCTCGAAGTGGCGTCGTTCCTCGCCCAGGAAGTCGTGCGCAGGCACGAAGAAGCCTGACCCGGTAGCATACAGATGAACTACTTCCATCAATGTGTCGTGATGCAGAGCGTCAAAGTCGCGTCGGGGGCTGCAGCCACACACGCAACGGCTTTAGGAGGCCGCAGTGTCTGACAACGACATCGTCATCCTTTCTGCAGTCCGTACTGCCCAGGGTCGCTTCCAGGGCGGCTTCGCCGGCACACCGGCGCCGGAGCTCGGCGCGCTCGCCATGACGGAGGCGCTCAAGCGCGCCGGCGTCACCGGCGACCAGCTCGACGAGGTCATCTTCGGCAACGTGATCCAGGCCGGCCTGGGGCAGAACGTCGCCCGCCAGGCCGAGCTGAAGGCCGGCATCCCGGACAGCGTGCCGGCGATCACCGTGAACCGCGTCTGCGTGTCGAGCGCGTCCGCGCTTGCCATGGCCTCCGCGGCCATCAAGGCCGGCGACGGCGACGTGTACCTCGTCGGCGGCACCGAGAACATGACCCGGGCGCCGTGGGTGCTGCAGAACGGCCGCAGCGGCTACCGCATGGGCATGCCTACCGACAACATGTACGACGCGATGGTCTGGGACGGCCTGTGGGACGCCGCGAACAACTACCACATGGGCGTGACCGCGGAGAACCTGAGCGAGAAGTTCGACATCAGCAAGGAAGCGCAGAACGAGGTCGCCTACCAGAGCCAGCTGCGCGCCACGGCCGCCATCAAGTCCGGTCGGTTCAAGGACGAGATCGTCCCCGTCGTCATCCCGCAGCGCAAGGGCGACCCCAAGGTCGTGGACACGGACGAGTGCCCGCGCGAGACCACGCCTGAGATCCTCGCCGGCCTCAAGCCCGTCTTCAAGAAGGAGGGCGGCGTGGTGACCGCCGGCAACGCGTCCGCCATCGCCGACGGCGCGAGCGCGGTCGTCGTGACCTCGCGCAAGAAGGCCGCCGAGCTCGGCCTCAAGCCGATCGCCCAGCTCGTCAGCTACGCCACCGCCGCCTGCGAGCCGGCCATCATGGGCTACGGCGAGACGCTGGCCGCTCAGGCTGCTCTCAAGAAGGCCGGCCTGACCAGCAAGGACGTTCAGCTGGCAGAGCTCAACGAGGCCTTCGCTTGCGTCGCCGCGCTGGCGATCCGCGAGCTCGGCCTCAGCAGCGACATCGTCAACGTCAACGGCGGCGCGGTCGCTCTCGGCCACCCGCTTGGCAATACCGGCACGCGCATGATCGTCACGCTCATCCACGAGCTCAAGAAGCGCGGCCAGGAGATCGGCCTCACCGGCGCCTGCGTGGGCGGCGGCCAGGGCGCCGGCTCAGTCATCAAGGTAGAGGGCTGATATCGCCCCACGAAACGACCCCGCATGATGCGCCGGGCGCGGAACCAGGCTCACGCCTCCCGCGCCCGGCCGCCCTTCGGGGGGAGGGAGCAGGGATGAAGGAAGGTAACAAGTTCGGAGCCCACAGGGTCATCGAGCCCAAGGGAGTCCTGCCGCAGCCGGCATGGAAGATCGACAACACGATGGAGATCTACGACAACGAGATCCTCATCGACGTCGACACGCTCAACATCGACGCGGCCAGCTTCACCCAGATCGAGGAGGCCGAGGGCGGCGACGTCCAGAAGATGGCCAAGCACAGCCTCGGCATCATCGCCGACCGCGGCAAGCACCATAACCCCGACACGGGCTCGGGCGGCATGCTGCTCGGCACGGTCGCGGCGATCGGCGACAAGCTCAAGGACCGCGACCTCAAGGTGGGCGACCGCATCGCGACGCTGGTCTCCCTCTCCCTGACCCCACTCAAGGTCGATGAGGTGATCTCGGTCAACAAGGACACCTGCCAGGTGAAGGTCAAGGGGCAGGCGATCCTCTTCGAGACCGGCATCTACGCCAAGATGCCCGACGACATGGACGAGGCCCTCGCGCTCGCGATCCTCGACGTGGCCGGGGCTCCGGCCCAGGCGGCGAAGCTCAGCAGGCCGGGCCAGACCGTCTTCATCATCGGCGCCGGCGGCAAGAGCGGCCTGCTGTGCGCCTACGAGGCCAAGAAGCGCGTCAAGCCGACCGGCAAGGTGATCTGCCTGGTGCACGGCGACGCCGGCAAGAAGCGCCTCGAGAAGTCCGGCTTCGCCGACGTCATCATCCAGGGCTCGGCGACCGACCAGCTCTTCGTCTACGAAGAGGTCAAGAAGGCGACCGACGGTGAGATGGCCGACCTGACCATCAACTGCGTCGACATCCCCAACACGGAGATGGCGTCGGTCCTCGCGACCAAGAACGACGGGATGGTCTACTTCTTCAGCATGGCGACCAGCTTCACCTCGGCCGCTCTGGGCGCCGAGGGTATCGGCGCCGACACGCTGATGATCATCGGCAACGGCTACACCAAAGACCACGCGGTGATCTCGCTCGAGGTCGTGCGCGAGAGCCCGATGCTGATGGAGATCTTCAAGAGCACGTATGCGACCGGCGCCGGCAACCCTGAGCCGGTCGGTCTGAAGGCCTGAGCTCGCTGCACCCGCCGCGACCGTCTCACCGACGGCCGGTCGAGACAGGCGAAAGGCCGGGGGCTCATTCCGAGCCCCCGGCCTTTTCTACGTTTCACGTGAAACCAGGCGGCTTCGCTCGGTCGTAGGCTGACAGACGACCGGGCGAAGAGAGAAGCCGCCGTTTCACGTGAAACGGCGGCTTCTCTTCACCTCACGCTGTGCCTCGAGCAAGCCGGAACGGATCGCCCGAGCGTGCTGCTTCTCAGTAGCTAGTGCCCATCATGCCGCCGCCGTAGCCGGTGCCCTGCGAGCCGGCGCCTGACGCGCCTGCCCCGCCACACGCACCGCCACAACCACCGGCGCCACGCATCATGCCTCCGCCGGGACCAGCCCCGGCAGGCGCCTTGATGCCGAGCTTCTTGAACAGCTCTCGCATGTCGTTCCAGTGCTCCTCGCGAAGCGTCTGGAGTGCGGCCTGCGCCTCAGCGCTGGAGGGATCGGAGCCATACTGCTCGTTCCAGGCCTGCATGTCCTTCTGGTGCTCGGCGCGAAGCGACTGCATCGCCTTGAGCGCCTTCGGATTGTTCATGAGCGCGCTGCAGGCGCCGTTCCCGGCTGCGCGCCGTGTCGTCGTCCTCGTGGCGCCATAGGCGACGGCTACCACAGACAGCGCGACCGCGGCCACAGCAGCCACCAAGGCGATCGTCTTCCAGTGTCGTCTCACCCGATCGCTCCCTTCCGTGCGAACGTGTCGCACTCCTGATCTGGTTGACGGGACCGATACGAGCCCTGGTCCCGCCTTTCGAGTGTCATGGTACACAGCTGATGTGAAGAAGTTCTGAAGGGACTCTGTCGAGCTTGTGAACGGCTCGCGCACGAAGCCCTCAAGCCGCAACGACCTGCTAGCATCTGCGCCGACCGACTGCGCCCTGGGCCGCGCGGGTACACACGAGAGACCGATCAGACCATGGAGGAAGGCGTGACTCACGAAGACGTGCTGCGTGCGCTCTCGAGCGTCAAGGACCCCGAACTGCAGCGAGACATCGTCGACCTCGGGATGGTCCGCGACGTCGTGCTCGACGATTCGCGCATCGGCGCCACCATCGTGCTCACGACGGCCGGCTGCCCCCTGCGCAACCAGATCCGTGCCGACGCGGAGCAGGCGCTCGCCCCTCTCGCCGGAGCGCGCACGGTCGAGGTGAAGCTCGATGCCATGTCCTGCGAGGAACGGGACGCCCTCGCCGGCCGTCTGCGCCAGAAGGATCAACTCACCCAGTCACTGTTCGGTCCGGGCTCGCAGACGCGGACCATCGCCGTCGCCAGCGGCAAGGGTGGGGTGGGCAAGAGCACGGTCACCGTGAACCTCGCGACCGCCCTCGCGGCGAAGGGACATGCGGTGGCCCTCATCGACGCCGACGTCTACGGCCCCACGGTTCCCCTGATGATGGGCCTGCCCGCCGTCCCGCCGGAGACGCACCAGGGCAAGATGCTCCCGCCTGAGGCCCACGGCGTGAAGGTCGTCTCCATGGGCTTCTTCCTCCCCGACAACGAGCCTGTGGTGTGGCGCGGCCCCATGCTTGGTCGCGCCATCGAGCAGTTCCTCGGCGACGTCCTCTGGGGCAGCCCTGACTACCTCTTCATCGACCTGCCGCCGGGCACCGGCGACATCGCTCTCACCATCGCGCAGATGATCCCCGGCGCCGAGCTGATCATCGTCACCACTCCCCAGGAAGCAGCTGCCCGCACGGCGGTGAAGGCCGCGAAGATGGCGCAGATGACGAAGCAGCGCGTCCTCGGCGTCGTGGAGAACATGTCGTACTTCGTCTGTCCCGACTGCAGCAGCCGTCACTACATCTTCGGCCGCGGCGGGGCCTTCGAGATCGCGCGCCTCATGGACACCCGGCTTCTCGGTCGCATCCCGCTGGACGAGGCCACGCGAGAAGGCGGAGACAACGGACACCCCGCCGCCCTCGACCCGACCACACCGGTAGGAGCCGCCTTCGCTGACATCGCCAGGGCGCTCGACGAGGACCCGACTCCCGCGACGGATGGCGGCGGAGATCAGAGCGGCGGCGGCGGGGGAAGCGACCGGGCCTGAGCGATACGACGGACCGGCCGTCCTGCTAGCTTATTCGTAGGTCGTGACTGGCGGAATGTCCCATCCGCTGCGACTCGTGCGCGCCGATGAGCGTGGCATGGAGGTCGGCGACCACAGGCGGATCGATGCCTCGGGCGCGGCCGGCATGGCCAGCGTGCCCGCCCTCAGCGAAGATGTGCGCACGCTCCTGGCAGCGACGGTCATAGACGTCTGCGCTGCCACGGGCGTCCCCTTCTGCGCCGTCAGCCGCGTGCGTGACGACGCCGCGATCGTGGCTGCCGCGCAGGGCGCCGGACCGGCCGCCTTCGTGACCGGCGCGACCTGGCGCATCTCCGACTCACCGCCGGCGCGCCAGGCGCTGGCGACCGCCCGCTCCGTGACCCTGGTCGCAAAGGACGACCCCCGGCTCACCGCCGGACAGCGGAACGCGCTCACCGGTCACCCCGACATGCACAGTCTGGCGTTCGTGCCGCTGCTCACACGCTCAGGCGCCAGCGGTCTGCTCGTGCTCGGCGACCGCCGCCCTCGCGACCTCGGGCCCGAGGTCGCGCGCCTGGCGCCGGTCGTCCGCCTGATGGGGCAGGTCCTGGAGCAGGACGAACGACTGGACGGGCTCAGCCGCTCCGCAGACGACCTCGCACTCGTCCTCGACGCGGACATCGAAGCACAGAGCCGTCCGGCGGGCCCCGATCAGGTCCTTCGCGTCGTCGCCCGCCGGCTGGCGGAGCTGTGTCACGCCCCGATGGTCGACATCTATGCGGTTGACGGCGAAGACCTGCGGCCGCTGGTCAGCTGGCAGTACGGCCGCTTCGCGGAGGAGACGAGAGCATGGCCGGCCACCCTGGTCGAACGTCCGCTCACGCACGCCGTCGTCGTCTCGGGCAGACCGGAGGTCGTCTCGTCCATCGACGACCCACGCCTGCCGGAGGCGCACCGTGACGGCCTCCAGCGCCGGAACGCCCGCTCGTTCTTCAGCATCCCCCTGATCAGCAACGGCCGCGTGATCGGCGTCGCCGAGGTCCTGGACAACCGGCCACGCGACTTCGGGGAGGTCGCGCGAGCCGCGAAGGCGCTCGGCGAGATCGCCGCCCATCTGCTCGACAAGGCCCTCCTGCTCGAGGCGCTCGAGCAGCGCAACACGTCCCTGCGGGAGATCGTGAAGCTCGGAGCGCGCATCAACGCGACGGGCCAGCCCGAGGACATGGCGGCCTTCGTCGCCCAGCGCCTGCTCGACGTGCTGGGCGCGACCTGCTGCGAGGTCCACAAGATCGACCACGGCCAGCTGCGCTGCCTCCTCAGCATCGATCGGAGACTGACTCGCGATGACACGACGGCAGCCGATCGGACCGGCGCCCGAGGCCCAGGCGACGCCGGTCCCACGGTACGCGGTCACGATCTGGTCGTACTGAGCGGACGGGACGATGCCCGCCTGAGCGCCGACGAGCGCCGCCTCTGGGAGCGCAACGGCTTCTCCAGCCAGCTCTCCGTACCGCTGGTCATCGACAGCCGGCTGGTCGGCCTCATCGACGTCTTCGACGTCCGCCCTCGCCGCTTCGCCGACCACATCGACTTCGCGCGCAGCGTCGGCCAGCTCGTCGCCAGCGCGTTCGACAACCTGCTGCTCCTCGAGCGGCTTGCCGAATCCAATCAGCAGCTGGGAGTGCTCGCCGAGTCGAGCCTGGAGTTCGGCGCCTCGCTCGACCTGACCGAGGTCCTGCACTCCGTGTCGTCGCGGATGTGCCTCGCGGCTGCCGCGACGTGCTGTGACGTCTACTCCATCGAGGGCGAACGCCTCGTCGGGCTGGTCAGCACCGATGGCGCGACGATCGACGAAGCCTTCCCCGGCTCCGCCTACGACCTCGCCGACTTCGCCATCGCGCGCCGCGCCATCGACTTGGGCCAGCCGGTGATCGTGACCGATATCGCCGACGATCCACGCCTCACCGAGGTCGAACGGGCCGAGGACCTCAGGTGGGGCTACACCAGTCTCGTCGAGCTCCCCCTCATCGACCGCGGCGAGGCGATCGGCATCGCGACGCTCTTCGATCTCGAGCATGCCGACGTCGCCCAGACCGACCTCCTCCGCGGCCTCGCGCAGATCGCCGCGCAGGCGATCGCGAACGCCCGTGTCCACGCGGCCCTGGATGAAGGCGCTGCCCGCTTGCGCCAGATCAACGAGGCCGGTCTGGAGCTGGCCTCCAGTCTCGACCTCTCGCGGGTGCTGGAGGCGGTCGCGCGGAGGCTTTGTGGCGTCGCCGACGTGGACTCCTGTGCTGTGTACACCCTCCACGGCAGGCGCCTGCGCTGCGAGGCCAGCCTGCTGCGGGGCGCGCGCGACGAGGAGTGGCTGACCCGCGCCCACGATCTCGACGACTGGCGCGCCTCGCGCCTCGCGGTGGAGTCGCGCTCGGTCGTGAGGTCCTCGGGCAGGGACGGCCGACTCGACGAACGGGGTGAGACGGACCCGCGCAAGCGCGCTCGCAACGGAGGTCTGATCGTCCCGCTGCTCGTCGAGCAGCGCGTGATCGGCGTCGTGGAGCTGTTCGACACGACACGGGACAAGGCGTTCTCGGAAGACGAAGTCGCCTCCGTCGAGGCCGTCTGCCGGGTCGCAGCCATGGCGATCGCCAACGCAAGGCTCTTCCACGACGCCGAGCTACGCTCCCGGGAATCCGAGCTGCTCAATCAGATCGCGGCGCGGGCCAGCGCAAGCCTGGACACCGCGACCATCGCGGCCTCGACCGTGGAGGAGCTCGGGACGCTGGTGGCGTTCACCGAGGCCTGTCTCGCGATGCGCCGCGATGCCTGCGACTGGGAGACGGTGTACAGCTCGTCGTCCGACGTCGAGACGCTCGCCATCACGAAGGACGCGACGGAGGAAGACACGCTCGAGACGCTTCGCACCGAGCGTGTGAGCGTGCTGGACATCTCCGAGCGGCCGGCCTTCGGCGAACCGGATGCCGGCCGCCGTCTGCGATCGCTGCTCGTCATCGGCATCTTCATCGATGACGCGATCGCCGGCGTTCTCGCGCTCGGCTCGCCGGAGCGCGAGGCCTTCGCCTGCGCCGACCGCGCGATCCTCGAGCGGGTCGGTGCGCTGCTCGCGCTCTCCTTCAAGAACGCGCGTCTCTACGAGACGATCAAGACCATGCACGTGGCCAATCTCAAGGCACTCATCTCGGCGCTCAATGCCCGCGACTACTACGCCGTCGGGCACGCGGCACGCGTAGCCGCCTACATGCTGCTGCTTGGCCGCGAGCTCGGCTGGCCCCAGAACCGGCTCCAGCAGATCACCGAGGCGGCCTTCCTGCACGACGTGGGCCGCATCGGGATCTCGGACGACGTGCTGTACAAGCCCGGCCGCCTCAGCGACGAGGAGGCGGCCGAGCTCCGGCGCCACCCGATCGCGAGCGCGGACATCATCCAGCCGCTCTTCACGCCCGAGATCGTGCGTGCCGTGCGTCATCACCACGAGCGATGGGACGGCGCCGGCTATCCGGACGGCCTGGCCGGCGACCTGATCCCGGAGGTGGCCCGCGCCCTCTGCATCGTCGACTCCTACGACGCGATGTCGTTCCAGCGTCAGCACCATGAAGCGCTCTCCTACGCCGATTGCCTTGCCGAGCTGGACCGCTGCCGCGGAGGCCAGTTCGATCCGACGATGATGACCGCGTTCATGCGCGTCCTGGACCGGCTCGACGAGCGCCGGTCCAACGCCCGCGCAGCCGCGGAGGAAGCGGCGTCCCGCGTCGACCCGACAGCCCTCGTGAGCCTGAAGAAGTCGCGGGACGAGAGTTCGGCCGAGTTCATCGCGATGGCGAGCATCCTCCGCGAGGTCCGCGACGCGAATCCCGGGGTGCGTTTTCTCACCACCATCGTGCCCGGTCACGACGGGTGGAGGATGGTCTGCGACCCGGAGGAGGAGCCGGCACTGCACTCCCACCCCGGCGATCTGGTCGAGCGTACGTCGCTGTCGGACGAGTCGATCCTCCTCGAGTCCGACCGCAACGTCCTGCAGTTGGACGACTTCGGTGTCTGGATCAGCGGCGCCACCGAGATCCGTGACGCCGAGGGGACCCTGGTGGGGATCGCCTGTGCCGACCTCCCGCCGGCCGACGACTGGCCGGCCGATCTGGGGGCGACCGCAGCCGGCCACGACCGCACCTTCTCGGCGATCGTGGAGTCCGCGACGGCGCGCCTTGGACGAGCCCGGGTGGACGCGGTCACCGACGGCCTCACCGGCCTCTACAACCAGCGGTACTTCAAGCAGCGGCTGAACGAGGAGGTCGAGCGGGCCACGGAGCAGGGCCGGCCTCTCTCCCTGCTCTTCTGTGACCTCGACCACTTCAAGGGCTACAACGACCGCCTCGGCCACGTCGCCGGCGACAAGGCGCTGCGCGCGGTCGCCGGCGTGCTCCTGCACTCCATCCGCCAAGTCGACCTGGCCGCCCGCTACGGCGGCGAGGAGCTGACCGTCATCCTGCTGGACACGCCCGGCGACGCGGCGGTGGAGGTCGCCGAGCGCATCCGCCAAGGCGTCGCGGCGCTGGATCTGGGCGGCGCGGACCACGGCATCACGGTGAGCATCGGCACCGCCGCGTTCCCCGACGACGCCACCCTCATGGAGGAGCTTGTCGACAAGGCCGACTGGGCCATGTACCTCGCCAAGCGCAAGGGTCGGGACCGCATCGTCTCGTTCGGGGGCGCCGGCGGGATGCAGCGGACCGAGGGGCCGGCGCGCGAGCACCGGCGCCGCGACTAGTCCGCGGAAGCGCTACTGAGCGACTCGCGGCCCGCAGGGCGCCGCGCGAGGCGGACTAGTGCACGGAAGCGCTACTGAGCGACTCGCGGCCCGCAGGGCGCCGCGCGAGGCGGACTAGCCCACCAGGCAGTCTCCCGGCAGGCCTGAGCGGCCTGCTCTCTCGTCCGTTCCTGCCAATTCCTCCAACCCGCGCTTGCGTCTCGGAGGAATGCGGTCAGAATTGGTGAACTTCTGAGCGTCCGGCAACCTCCACCTCCCCTCCCGGTATGCGCATAGGACGAGCGAACGGCGAAGGCTGGCTCCGCCTCGGCGAAGCGGCGGCGGAGCTTGGCGTCAGCCTCAACACACTCCGCCGCTGGAGCGACGCCGGCAAGTTGACCTGCTACCGCAGCCCCGGCGGACATCGTCGCTACAGACGCGCCGACGTCGAGGCGCTGCTGCTGGTCGATGCGGCGATCCCAGACACGGCAGCTGAAGCGGCGATCGTCGCGTCGGCCCCGCAGGTCGCCGGCGATCGGCGCGCGCAGCTGCTCGCGCTGGCGCGCGTGGCGGCCGAGGGTGTCGGGGTGACCGCCTGCAGGGTCTCGCTGCCTGAGGGAGACGACGCGTTCACGGTCCTCACTGCACGCAGCCGGACCGGCGACGGCGCCGCCGCCGAAGACGTAAGCCTCCCGGGGCCACCGTTGCCGACGGTGCGGGAAGTGCTCCAGACCGGACGGCGACTCGTCATCGCCGATCTGGGATCGACGAACCTGCTCGAGCGGTCGGAGGCGGAGGCACTGCGGCAACGCGGCGACGCCGCCGTCCTCGCCGTCCCGCTCGCGATCGGCGGCCGGAACGGCGCGGTGCTCGAGCTCGTGGAATCGAGAGCGCCGCGCGCCTTCACCGGCGCCAATGTGACCTTCGCCGAGTTCATGGCCCGCCAGGCAGCCCGCCTGCTCTCCGACGACGGCGGGGCATCCGCGCACGACCAGCTGGGCGACGTCCTGCCCGACGGCATCGTCACCGACGGGTCGCAGGCCGCGCCGCGGCCTCAGGACCTGCTGCTCACCCTGGCCACCCGGCTGCGCCATGAACTGCGCGCTGTCGCCTGCGACATCCTCCGCTACGACAGCGAGGCCGAGACCCTCGAGCCGGTGGCCGCGGCGGCGTCCGCCGATGCTCCGCCGCTGCGCGGCCTCCTTCACCCCGTCGCGGATTTCGGTCCGATCGCCGGCGCGCTCTCGTCCGGCGACCCTGTGCTGATCCGCGATCTAGCCGCGATCCAGGCGATGGGACCTCACCTGGTCCGCCGCGACCAGGGTGGCGCGAAGAGCGTGTATGCCACGCCGGTCCACCTCGGCCACGACGTGGTCGGTCTCCTCGAGGTCTACGGCGAGGACGCGGCCTGGTCGCCGGATCGCAATGAGCACGCGCTGATCGAGGCGGCGGCGGCGACGGCGGCGCTCGCCCTGGCCGGAGATCACGACCCCGCCGTCCTCACGCGGCGTGTCGAGCAGCTGGACGATCTCATCGCCGGATTCAGCGTGCACTCGACGGCGATGGACGCGGAGTCGCTCGTCCTGTCCACTCTCCGGGCACTGCGCACACGGCCTGGCTTCGACGCCTGTGCGGTCTACCGGGTCGACGGCGACGGCGCCACACCGTTCCCGCCCGGTGACCGCGGCGGGAACCCGGTCGACCGGGGCGGCCGGTGGCAGCTCGGCGAGTACCCACCGGCGGCCCGCGCCGTGGCGAGCCGTACGCCCGTGGTCTTCTCCGTCGACGGAGCCGACTCGTCCGAGCATGAGTCGGTCGCCCGCTTTCTCACAGGACGCGGCCTCCACGGCGTCGTCCTGGCGCCCGTCGTCTTCTGGGACACTCTCGTCGGAGTCCTCGAGTTCGGCTCCGCCACCCCCGCCGGCCTGGCTACCGCGACCCACGTCGCCCATGTGGCGGCGGACCTGCTCGCCGTCGCCCTCGGCAGCGGCGACATCATCGCCCGGCTGCAGCGCCGGAACCGCGACCTCAGGCTCGTGGTCGAGGCGGGTCTGGAAGACACCGCCCGCCTCAGCACGGACGAGGTCCTCCACGCCGTGGTCGAGCGCCTCTCCGACCTCACGCACACGCCGGTCGCCGACATCTACGCGGTCGAGGGCGACACGCTGAGAGGGCTCGTCAGCTACGACAGCGGGCGCTTCGACGTGGAGTGGGACGGGGTGGTCCTGCCGCTGCGGCGGTACCCCTGCAGTCGCCGCGCCGTCGAGACCGGGGAGATCGTCATCGCCGCCACGCTCGACGATCCCCTCCTGGTCGGAGAGGGCCGATACTCTCTGGAGAAGTGGGGCTACCAGGCGCAGCTGTCCATGCCGCTGGTCTCGCGCGGACACGTGCTCGGCGTGGTGGAGCTGTCCGACTACCAGCCGCGCGACTTCGCCGAAGACCTGGATCTGATCCGCGGCCTGGGGCAGGTGGCTGCGCATGCCCTTGAGAACGCCTCCCTGTTCGAGCAGGTGGACAGACGCAACCGCATCCTCAACGAGCTCGTCGAGCTCGGCTCCCTCGCCAGCCGCACGCGCGACCTCGACGAGCTCGTGCGCAACGTCGCGGAGCGCATCCTCAGCGCCGTGGATGCGGCGAACTGCGACATCTACCGTGTCGTCGACGGCGTGCTTCGCTGCGTCGCCAGCTTCGACCGCAGCGGTCACGACGAGTCTGTCCTGGGCAGCGCTTTCGACGTCGAGCGCTACCCAACGACGGTCGAGGCCATGTACAACCACCAGATCCTGTCCATCTCCAGCCCGGAGGACCCGCAGCTCAGCGAGGCCGAGCGCTCGACCTACCACGACTACGGCTTCTCAAGCGAAGTGTGCCTGCCGCTGGTCGTGAGCGACGAACTCTTCGGCCTGATCGACATCTACGACACCCGCGAGCGGGACTTCTCCGAGTACCTGAGCTTCCTCCGCAGCAGCGCGCAGACGATCGCCGGAGCCTTTGAGAGCGCTCTCCTGGTCGAGCAGCTGGAGCAGCGGACGACCATCCTCCGCGATATCGTCGAACTCGGGGCGGTGGCCTCCCAGGCGCACGACCTCGAGACGGTCCTCACGGCGCTGGCCCAGCGACTCCGCGACACGATCGGCGCCGCGGATTGCGACATCTTCACGCTGCAGGACGACAAGCTCCGCTGCCTCGTCAGCGCCGACCGCGACGGGCTGGACGCCGGGGTCGTCGGCCACGTGCTCGACATCGACCGGTTCCCCGCCACCGCCCTCGCCGTGCGCACCGCGCAGCCCATGGCGATCTCGAGCCTCGACGACCCGCGCCTCACCGACGATGAGCGGGAGGACATGGGCGAGTACGGGTACGAGAGCGAGCTCTGCATCCCGCTCGTCGGCGGCGACCGGGTGATCGGGCTCATCGACGTGTTCGACACACGGCCCCGCGACTACGGCGAGTACCTCGACTTCCTGCGCAGCGTGGGGCAGACGGCCGCCGGCGCCATCGAGAACGCCTTGCTGCTCGACAAGCTCGAGCGCCGCAACGCGGCGCTCGCCGAACTGGTCGAGCTGGGCAAGACGGTCTCGAATGCCGGCGGCCTTCAGGAACTGGTGCGCTCTGTCGGCCCACGGGTCGTCGAACTCATGGAGGCGGACGGCTGCCAGATCTTCATCCTGCGGGGCGACACGCTGCATTGCGTGCTGACCTACGACGACGGCGAGTTCCTCGACGACTATGCCGACCGGCCGCTCGACCTCGACCTCTTCCCCAGCACGCGGGTGTCCATCGCCGAGAGGTCCGCGCTGATCATCGAGAGCCCGGACGACCCGCGCCTGAGCGACTACGAGCGAGGACTGTACGTCGACTCAGGCACGCAGAGCGAGATCTGCGTGCCCATGGTGCTCGAGGACCGCGTCGTGGGTCTGGTGGACGTGTACGACCATCGCAGGCGGGACTATGCGGAGCACCGCGACTTCCTGCTCCGCGTAGGGCAGATGATGGCCGGCGCGTTCGAGAACGCACTCCTGATGGAGCGCCTCGAAGACAGCAATCAGACGCTTGGGCTCCTCGTGGAGAGCGGCATCGAGTTCGGGGCGACGCTGGACAGGGACGAAGTCCTGCGAAGCGTCGCCCGCCGTCTCTGCGCCGCCACCTCCGCCCCCAACTGCGACATCTTCTCTCTGGACGGCGACAGGATCCGCTGCATCGCCTGCATCGATCACGGCAAGCCCGATCACGATTACGTCGGGACGGAGTACCGGCTGGAGCTCCTGGGCCTCGCGCGCGAGGCCCTCGAGTCCCGACAGCCCGTCTACGCCGAGGACATCGCCACCGATCCTCGCGTCAGCGAGTTCGAGAAGACGGAGGACCTCAGCTGGGGGCATCGGGCCATGCTCTGTCTCCCGCTGATCAGCCGCGGACAGGTGATCGGCCTCGCCGGGATCTACGACGACCACTCCCGCCGCTTCGAGCGGACCGATTTCCTCCACAGCCTCGCCCAGATCGCCGCAGGTGCCCTGGCCAACGCGACGCTCTTCGACGAGCTGGACCACAGTGCCGAGCGCATGGCCCTCGTCGGGGATGTCAGCTTCGAGCTCACCTCCTCGCTCGACCTCGACGAGGTTCTCCTCTCCACCGCGCTCCGGCTGTGCGCCGTCTCCGGGGCGCCGATTTGCGACATCTACACGCTGCGGGACGGCTCCCGGCTCCAGAGCGTGATCAGCGTCGACGGAGGCGAGGTCGACGGCGACTGGCAGGGCCGCCTCTTCTCTCTGGACGACTGGACGGCGATGCGCAAGGCCGTCGAATCGCGTCAGCCGGTCATCGTGAGGAGCCGCGAGGACCCCGACCTGTCCGCCGTCGAGATCGAGCTGATGGAGCAGTTCGACGAGAGCGGCGCGCTGATGGTGCCGCTGATCTCGAGAGAGCGGGTGATCGGCGTGCTGGAGCTGACGCACCGCGAGCCCCAGCGCACCTACTCGCCGGAGGAGACGGCGACCATCGTCTCGATCTGCCGCTTCGCCGCGCTCGCCATCGACAATGCCGAGCTCTACGAGGGCATCAAGGGTATGCACCTCAGCAACCTCAAGGCCCTCAGCTCCGCGCTCAACGCCAAGGACTACTACACGCTGGGCCATGCCGCCCGCGTCGCGGCGTACATGGCGCTGCTCGGCCGCGAGCTTGGCTGGTCCGACGAGCTTCTGCGCAATGTCGAGGAGGCGGCGTACCTGCACGACATCGGGAAGATCGGCGTTCCGGACAGGGTGCTGCTCAAGCCGAGCGGCCTGAACCGGCACGAGTGGGAACTGATGCGCCAGCACCCCATCTTCAGCGCCGAGATCCTCCGGCCGCTGTTCGACGAGGCGCTGGTGGAGGGCGTGCGCCACCACCACGAGCGTTGGGACGGCGATGGGTATCCGGACGGCCTCGCCGGCGCGGCGATCCCGGACATCGCCCGCGCCATGTGCGTGGCCGACTCGTACGATGCGATGTCGTTCCGGCGTCCGTACCGGCAGGGTCTGACCTACGAGGAATGTCTCGAGGAGCTCGAGCGCTGCGCGGACGTCCAGTTCGATACGGAGATGGTCGCCGCCTTCCGCAGGGTGCTCGAGCACATCGCGGAGGGCCGCCGGTTCGCGGCCGGCATCGCCGGCCGGGCCGCGGCGGCCCTGACCTCCGAGGAGTGCCTCGCCGTCCGCGAGTATCGCGACGAGCAGTCGCCGGAGTATGCCTCTATGACCGCCAAGATCCGTGAGGCGCGTGACGGCAGCGAGCCGGCGCGCTGTCTGACCGTGTACGCTCGCCAAGGAAGGCACACGGTCGTGCTGGCCGACACGGACGCGGGCTTGCCCGACGCGCCGCGCCTCGGCGACGAGGTCGTCAGTGACGATGAGCTCGTCGAGACGTTCGCCGGACGCGACCTGCCGGCGAACGTGCTGTACGTGGACCAATGGGGCGTCTGGATCAGCGGGGTCGCGCCGGTGCCGGACGCCGACGGCTCGGTGGTCGCCGTCGTGTCGGCCGACATCCCTGCGACCCAGGGGATCACCGAGGTGGAGGGGCTTCAGAGCCACGTGGCCCAGACCTTCGCCTCCATGCTGCACAACGCGGCGGTACAGTCGGGGCGCTCAGAGCTCGAGGCGATCACGGACGGCCTCACCGGACTGTACAACCACCGCTACTTCCACGAACGCCTGAGCGAGGAGATCGAGCGCTGCCAGGACGATGGCACGAGCATCGCGCTCCTGTTCTGCGACCTCGACAACTTCCGCGCCTTCAACGACCTCCACGGACACGGATCAGGCGACAAGGCGCTGCGCGCGGTCGCCCGGGTACTCGAGAGCTCCGTCCGCCACGTGGACCTGGTGGCGCGCTACGGCGGCGAGGAGTTTGCCGCCATCCTCATCGACACCGCCGAGGAGGGCGCGCTCGAGGTCGCGGAGCGAGTGCGCGCGGGCATCGCCCTCACGCAGCCCCGCGGCGGCACCGACACCCTGTCCGTGAGTATCGGCGTTGCCACGTGCCCGCAGGATGCGACGTTCAAGGACGAGCTCGTCGACAAGGCCGACTGGGCCATGTACCTGGCCAAGCGGCGCGGACGCAACATGGTGATGACGTTCGCCGCGGAGCACGGCGGCGAGACGCCGGAGCAGGCCGCCGTGGTCCGCCCCGACCACGTCGCCGCCATGGGCGAGCTGGTCGCGGCTCGTGAGGCCTTCCGTCAACGGAGACGATCGGCCCTCACCCAGATCGCACTCGGCGTGGGTCGCTCGACCGGGGTCCCGGCCAAGGACATCCACGCCGCCATCACCGCCGCCGAGGCGGGCGGCGGCGGCGCCGATGACGCGGCGGCGAGGATCGTCGGGATCGCTGAGACGTATCAGGCGCTCGTGACCGAACGCCCCTACCGGGCCAGGATCTCAGAGGCGGAGGCGCTCGACGAGCTCCTCCGGTGCCCCGCGCTCAGCGGCGAAGCTGACCTGGCGCGCGCATTCGAGCAGGTGCTCGCGCGCTGACCCCCGTACGCAGCGCGACCCCGGGGTCCCGAAAGGAGATCCGTCTCCTCGCGGCCGTCCCCGAGGCCGCAGCTACCAGCCTGCCATCGGCGTCGCGCCTGAGCGGCGTCGTCAGGCTGTGATGAAGGAGCAGAGGTACTCGCCGACATCTCTGTCAGCGCCTGAGATCTCCAGCGTCTGGAGGAGCCGGCACAGCGTCTGGTCATCACTCACGACCGTCGCGCCGAGGTGCTCATAACGAGCCATCGCCGCATCTACTGCCCGATCCTTCTCCTCGCGCGTCACAGTGTCCTCTCAGAGGGTTCCTTTGGCTCCACTGAGAGTGTCGGCGCGGCAGTCGCCCTTCGCTATGGGATTCGCGTTTAGGGAGGCGTACCCACAGTGGTCGGGAAGCGGGGGAATCCCTGCTCAGAAGTATGATCTGAGAGTGCCGCGGCGACGGATGTCGAGGCTCGCGCAATGGAATCCGCCGCCGATGGTCTCGAAGTCCCAGAACGGACACTCGATCGGCTCGAAGCCCCAGTCCTTCAGCGCCCGGACGAAGCGCTTCTCGCCGGCCGATACGACTACGCGCTTCTCGTCCAGCATGACGACGTTCATCATTATCCAGCGGCTGCAGTTGTACATGGGGTGCGACTCCGGCATCTCCGGCTCCGGACACACCAGGACGTCCCATCCGGACTTCTCGAACATCTCGGGCACCTTGACGACGCGCTCCGGATTGATGAGCAGCTTCCCGGGGGCGAGAGGCTGGAACGTCGCGTCGATGTGCATCGGGTGGGTGTCGTGGACCTCGACTTCATGGACCGTGTAGTCGTCGCCGAGGTGCCGCCGCAGCCACTCGATGCCGAACCGGTTACAGCAGCTCGAGCGGGCGATGAACACGTCGCGGCCGCACTTGATGGCGTCGGCCGCATCGAACATCGGCTCGTACTCCGTCGGCAGGAAACGCTGGGGTTCGTCCTCCTCGGGGGCCACGAACCCGGGCGTGAAGCTCTCGTCTGAGAGGCGCGGCGGCGGCGCGGCGACCCAGCGGGCGCCGCCGCGGAAGTACTCCTTGCAGAGCTCGCGGTACGCGAGCCGCTCTGTGGACCGGCTTCTCCAGCCCATGGGCGCCTCGATGATCTGGTCGCCGATGACGAACAGCACGTCGCGAGGCATCAGGGCGTAGCAGCTGCTCGCGACCTCCCAGTCAGGTGTGGCGAGCGGACGCTCATACGGGTAGGGCTCGGGCTGGCGCACGGTGACGCCCGCCTGTCCCAGAACGTCGATGAACGCGTCGAGGTCGCGCTCCGCCTTCTTCAGCATCTCCGCCGGCCAGGGAGTGCCGCCGTGCCGCTTGAAGAAGTCCCACTGGGTCTTGTCGTGGAGCACGGCAGGCATGATGACGTCCCACGGCGGCACGAGGGCCGTCTCGTCGACGCGCCCGACGACGATCTCCTCGAGCGGATCCCACTCGTTGAACGCATTGACGACGGGGGTAGATGTGTCGTGCAGGTCCACGCTTCCTCCTTGCGGACGCGTCCGCTGACTCATGAGAGCCGGCGGGCGACGCCGGCGACGATCTCCGCGGCGATGCGGGCGCCGACGGCAGCCGCCGTGCCGCCGGGCGACGAGCCCGGAGAGGACGGCGGTCCGCAGACGTCCGCCGCCGCGAGCAGGGTGCTCGCGATCACCGCGACGCCGGCAGCGAGTTCCCTCGCCTCCAGCCCCACGGGGTCGCCGATACCGGCGACCACGCCGAGGTCGACAGACAGGTACACCGCTTCAGTCCCCGAGGCCGCGGTCTCGAGGGCCTCCTGCGCGACGGTGGCCATTCCGTCGCGCAGGACGTCCTCGAGCGAGAAGGTCGTCGCGCCCAGGCCATCGAGGACGCGGCGGGCGGGCTCGTCCGGCGGAGCCGCCCGCCCGCCGATGAGCGACCAGGTTCGCGGGCGAGACGACGCCGAGCTCGAGCGCGCGGGCCCAGCGTGATACCGGGGCGTACAGCGGCTCGGGCGCGATCTCGTAGGCCGGCGTGAACGCGACCACCCCCAGTCGCCCGCGGAGCTTGCCGGTCAGCACCTGCAGCACCGGCACGCTGACCAGCGCATCGCCGCCGAGCACCAGCGGCGCCGCGCCGGCAGCCACGATATCCGCCAGCCTCTCGTGCGCCTGCATGAAGGCGACGGCCGGGTCGTCCCGGACGACCGCCACGTCGCCGTAGTCCGCCGCACGGAACCCGCCGGCGAACGCCGGCAGCCAATCCGCGTAGCGCTGCGACGCCCGGCGGACCTCCGCCGGGTCGGCGCCGGCGTCGTCGAGCGGAAGACCAAGCACCGCCAGCGACATGCCGGCAAGCGCCACCGGGTCGTCCGCCACGTGGAGCCCAAGCAGGCCGGCGCCCCCGGGCGCCGGCTCCCCGCGGTGCGCTCCACCCCACAGCCTCATGAGCTCGTCGGGCTCCATCAGGGTGTCACCAGCGGCGCTCCACGCGCTGACGTGCGACGTTCTCCTCGATGAGCTCGATGCCGAGACCCGGTCCGTCCGGCACGTCGATCCATGAGACGCCGTCCACCACCTCCTGCTTGATTCCGCGCCCGAGGTCGTGCTCGAGAGCTCCCGGCCGCCACGGCAGATCGGCGTCGCCGTGCACGGCGTTGGCCAGCGCGATGTTCACGTGGAAGTGCGCCGACATGGCGACCGAGCTCTCGCCCATGTTGCCGACCATGACGGTGATGCCGGCGGCCTCGGCGATCGCATTGACCTTGAGGGCGTTCAGGATCCCGCCCGTCTTCATGAGCTTGACCACGAACATGTCGCAGGCCTCCGCCCTGGCGCACGCCAGCGCCTCGCGCGGGCCGCGCACGCTCTCGTCGAGCGCGATGGGCACGTCCACATGCGCGCGCACAAAGCGCGCCGCCTCGAGGTCGTCCATACGAACCGGCTGCTCGGCGAACTCGATGTTGTGGCGCTCCAGGAGCTTGATGGCGCGGACCGCCGTCTTGGCGTCCCACCAGCCCTGGTTGGCGTCCACAGTGATCCGCGCGCCGGGGCCCGCGGCCTCGCGCACGGCGGCGACTCTCTGCTCGTCCCTCTCCGGAGAGTCGCCCACCTTGATCTTGAAGATGTGGATGCCGAGGTCCTTCATCGCGCGCGTGTCCGCCGCCAGAGCCTCGGGGTCGTCCCAGCCGAACGCGACGACCTCCTGGAGCGCGGGCCGGGCGCGGCCCCCGATGAGATCGCAGAGCGGCCTGCCCAGCGCCTTGCCCTGGATGTCCCAGAGCGCCATCTCCACCGCAGCCTTGGCCGCCTGGTTGCCGACCGTGTACAGCTCCCGGTCCCACACGTGATGGATCGCCTCGAGGTCGAAGGGATCCCTGCCGAGCACCGCCGGCCCGAGGTACTCCCCGATCACGTCCGCGGCCGACCACAGCGTCTCGCCCGTGAACTCGTAGGCCGGACACGCCTCCCCGATGCCCGTGACGCCCTCATCGGTCTCGACACGTACCAGGTCGCAGGGGCCGTAGGCCATCGCCGACGAGGCGATCACGAAGGGCTCTTCCATGGTCAGCTCGAGGGTGTCTACCTGCACGGCGGTGATCTTCATCTGCGACGCTCCGCGAGTCGTGGGTGAGGTGCACTCAGTCTATGTCATGGGCTGGTCGCCGCGAGGTCACCAGGAGGTCCTGCCCTGACACGGCACCTACCTTGTCGGGTCCGCAGGGCGGCCGTATCATCGGTCCGCCTGCGGGTCCGGAGGGGGCGCGCGGGACGACGAGAGGAGACTTGTCATGGCGGACGCCATCCAGTTCGAGCGCCACTTCGAGACGGCGGGGTTCTACAGTCCGCTCGCGGGGATGGAGTTCGCCGAGGACCGCGTGGAGGTCCGGGTCGACCCGCTCACCGGCATGACGGCCGTCGCATCCGCCGGCCTCGAAGCCAAGGAGGAGATGTTCCTCGGCAAGACTGACTGGGACTATGCGGAGGCCCTGGCGGCGCGGACGCGCGAGGGGTGCTTCTTCTGCCCCGAGAAGGTGCTTGAGGCGACGCCGAAGTACCCGGACGAAATCGTCCCCGGCGGCCGGCTCGAGCACGGCGGCGCGCTCGTCTTCCCCAACCTCTTCCCTCTGGCCGCCGTCCACGCCGTCGTCACGTTCCCCGAGAAGCACTACCTGCGGCCGAACGAGTTCACGCCCGAGTTGCTGGAGGAGGCGCTCGGCGCGGCGTTCGACTTCGCCGGTCGCGCCGAGCGCTTCTACCCTCGCCTCACGCACCTGCAGGTCAGCTGCAACCACATGCTTCCGGCCGGGGCCAGCCTCGCCCATCCGCACCTCCAGGTGTTCGGCGGAGAGACGGTGCCCTGGCAGGTCGAGCTGTACTGGCGCCGCTCCGCCGAGTGGAAGGCGGCGCACGGCGCGAGCTACTGGGATTCGCTCGTCGCGCAGGAGGAGGCTGCCGGAGAGCGCTCCATCTGGAGCGCGAACGGCGTCCACTGGCTGGCGCCCTTCGCCCCCGCCGGCGCCCGCGAGACGATCGCCGTCGTCCCGGGCGCGTCGCGCCTGTCGGAGCTTGGCGCGCCGCAGGTCGCGGCGCTCTCGAAGGGACTCTCCGGAGTCCTCGCCTGGTACGAGGCCGAGGGCCTCTCGGCGTTCAACTTCACCGTCTTCGGCGGCGCGCTGGACGGCCGCGAGACCGGGTTCCCCGTGGTGCTGCGCGTGATCGCCCGCACCGCCTTCAAGCAGGACTACCGCACCGACGACTACTTCCTGCAGAAGCAGCTCGGCGGTGAGCTCATGTTCGCCGCTCCCGAGGAGATGGCGGCGCGGCTGCGAACAGTGCTGCAGGGCTGACGAACCGGTCCATCACCAGGAGGTGACCTCCATGACGCCCATCGACTACCCCGTCGACGTCCGCGCCGACTACCCGGAGCGCAGCTCGCGTCTGTGGGCCGTGCTGACGATCTTCTGGATCAAGTTCTTCGCCATCATCCCGCACGCCATCATCCTGATCTTCCTCGGCATCGCGCAATGGGTCGTCGCCTTCATCGCGCAGTTCGTCGTGGCGTTCAAGGGCGAGTACCCCGCGGGGATGCACGAGTTCGTCACCGGCGTGCTCCGCTGGCAGACGCGCGTCACCGCCTTCGTGTTCTCCGTGAACGACCGGTACCCGCCGTTCACCCTCCGGCCGGTCGACGACTACCCTCTGGACGTCGTCGCCGAGCGGCCGAGCGAGCCGAGCCGCGCGTACGCCGCCTTCACCATCATCGTGCAGATCCTGGCGGTCGTCGGCGGTATCTGGCTCGCCGTCTGGCTGATCGGCAACGTCGACACGCTCACCTCGACCTCTGAGAACGGCGACTACAGCTTCCAGTTCAATTTCCCGACGTTCGGCGGCAGCGGCCTGGCGCTTCGGCAGCTGGCCGCGATCCCGCATTTCATCGTCCTGGCCTTCGTCGGGATCGCCGCGTTCGTCATCTGGTTCGTCGTGCAGTGGGTGATCCTGTTCGTGGCCAGCTTCCCGCGTGGCATGTGGGACATCGAGGCCGGCTACGTGCGCTGGTACGCGCGTGTGAACGCCTACGCCCTGGGGCTCGTCGACCGGTACCCGCCGTTCTCGATGAGCCCGTCCCTCTCGGCCGGCGGACCCGGCGCCTACGGTGCCGCTCCGCCTCCTCCGCCGCCGATGACCGCCACGTGGCCGGAAGCGCCGGCCCCGCAGCCGCCGGCCCCGCAGGCTCCAGTGCCGCAGCCGCCGGTGCCGCAGCCGCCAGCTCCGCAATCGCCGCCGGTGGCGCCCCCGGAGCCGCCCGCAGCGCCGCCACCGGAGGCGCCGCAGCAGCCATAAGGGCTGACTTGCCCGAGCCCCGGGAATGCCGCATACTACGTTGTCCCGGGACGTCCCGGACCCGCGTGGGGCATTAGCTCAGCTGGGAGAGCGCCTGGATCGCACCCAGGAGGTCAGCGGTTCGATTCCGCTATGCTCCACCACTTTCTCCTCGTCGGCACCGGTCTCGCGACGCGTGCGCGCGGCAAGCCGCTGAATCGCTCCCCGAGCATCCGCTGAGATCGACACCGGCTTCCGTCGTCAGGCCGATCCGTCGTCGATGTCGATGTCGGTGAGTTGCACCATCGGCGCCTCGGGATCCAGTTGGACCAACAGCGAACCACACTGCGGGCAGATCGGGTGCGGCGCGTCGGTGCTGAACTCGTCGCTGCAGTTCAGACAGGTCGCGGCGATCGGCTTGTGCTCGAAGTGCAGCGTCGCGCCCTTGAAGAGCTCGTCCTCGCTGGTGAGCATCTCGAAGTACATCTCGATGGAGTCCTGCGTGAAGTCGGCGGCGGGAGTCATCACCACGTTGAGGCCCGCGACCCTGCGGGCGCCGTTGGCGACCGCCACCTCGCGGGCCCTGTCGATGATGCCCTGCGTGATGCCCAGCTCGTGCACGTCTCGCCTCCTGCTCGTGGCCGACCTTCCGCCCTGTTCTACCACGCGAGACGTATACTCGTGCGCAGGCGAGGCGCGAGGGGCCGGCCGGCCCCGGAACGGGAGGCTCCGGCAGATGGCAGGCGAGATCGAGTTCACCACCAACTACAGCGACATCAGTACGGACAACGGCTTCCAGTTCGAGTTCCGCTGCAACCGTTGCGGCAACGGGTATCGCACCGAGTTCGACACCTTCGAGCTCAGCACGGCCACCAACGTGCTCGACGGCGCCGGAAGCATGCTCGGCGGGCTCTTCGGGCAGGCGGCGAACGTGGCCCAGAGGGCCAAGTCGGCGGCCTGGGAGAAGGCCAGCGACAAGGCCTTCAAGAAGGCGCAGCAAGAGATCCTCCCCAAGTTCGTGCAGTGCCCGCGCTGCAGCGCCTGGATGTGCCGCGAGCAGTGCTGGAACGACAAGAAGGGCCTCTGCAAGCAGTGCGCCCCCGACCTCGGTGTCGAGATGGCCGCCGCCCAGGCGGACAAGTCCGTCGAGGAGGTGTGGGCGCACGCCAAGATGGCGGAGGAGGACAAGCACCTCACCGACGCGGACTGGCGCGAGGGCATCACTGCTTCGTGCCCCAAGTGCAGCGCCCCGCAGGCGACCAACGCCAGGTTCTGCGCCCAGTGCGGCGCCGACCTCAAAGCGGCAAAGCACTGCACCCAGTGCGGCGCGAAGCTGGAGCCCGGGGCCAAGTTCTGCTCCGGATGCGGCACGCCATCCGCCTGAACGCGAAATCGCCGCAATCAGGTCACTGCATCCGCGACTTCCGTTTCTCAAGCCTCCGATTCCTGCGATAATCGTCTTCTGGTTGCTTGTCTCTCTTCCGTTGTCGTGGTAGAACCGGGGGTGTGAGAGGTAGTCCGCCGCGCCCGCCCCGGCGCGGTCACGAGGAGGGAGACGCAGCATGAAGGTCCTTATCGTCGGCGCCGGCATGCAGGGCCAGGTCCTCACCTGGAACCTCGGCCGCAACCCCGCCGTCACCGAGATCGTCGTCGCCGACTACGACGAGGAGCGCGCTGCGTTCGTCGCCGGCCAGGTCGGCAACGGCAAGGCGCTGTCCATGTTCATCAATGCCGCAGACCCCGACGCCGTGGCCAAGGCCGGCGAGGGCTGCAAGCTCATCGTCAACGCCGTCATCCCCGAGTTCAACAAGTCGATCATGACGGCGTGCCTCAAGTGCGGCGCCGCCTACATCGACATGGCCCAGGGCCAGACGCGCGCGCAGACGATCGACGAGGCGTACCTCGACCAGATGACGCTGGCTCCCGAGTTCGCGAAGCAGGGCCAGCTCGCCCTTCTCAGCACCGGCATGGACCCGGGCGTCACCAACACCTTCGCCGCCAACGGCTACGAGGACCTCGACAAGTGCTTCGAGATCCGCATCAAGGACTTCGCCCTGTTCGACTCGCCCGTGCCGCTCCAGGTGTGGTCGCAGGAAACGTACTACACCGACTGCTCACAGCCGCCGCTGCTCTACGAGGACGGCGAGTTCAAGCGCGTCGAGATCTTCGGCCGCCGCGAGAAGTACGAGTTCCCGGAGCCGTTCGGCCTCGGTACCGTCATCTGCCACGACCACGAGGAGGTCAGCACCCTGCCGCGCCTGCTCCCCAAGGTGTTCGGTGACAAGGGTCTGCGCTACGTGGACTTCAAGATGGGCGGCGACGCGGACGGCAGCGGTATCGACGCCGACCTCGCCCTCGTCGGCTCCGGCATGACCAGCAAGTACCCGGTCAAGCTCAAGGACGGCAGCGAGGTGCGGCCGATCGACGTGTTCGTCGCGACGCTGGCGCCCAACCCGCCGGCCGACGAACTGGCCAAGCTCGCCCTCGCCGGCGAGATCACCGACTACGGCGTCGTCACCGTCGACTGCATCGGCGAGAAGGACGGCAAGCCGGCGAGCATCGGCTACTACGTCTTCCCGCCGGACATCAAGTGGGTCAACGGCCAGATCCCCGGCGCGACCTGCGTCAGCTACGGCACCAGCACCCCGGCGAGCATCTACGCCGAGTTCATCGTCGAGGACAAGATCGCCCAGAAGGGCATGATCTGCCCGGAGGAACTCACCCGCGAGGTGCGCGACGCGTTCATCGCCGAGATGGGCGTGCGCAACATGCCGACCTTCCGCAAGGAGACCGTCGCCGCCAACTGACCGCGGCGACAGAAGCCCCTGGGACGCTCTCGGGTACCGGGAGCGCCGAGGGCCGGGGCGGCGAAAAGCCGCCCCGGCCCTTTCTCATACCGGCAGCGTCATAGCCGGTCAGGCGAGCGGCTTCTCCAGCACGTCGAAGCGGCGGGCGACGTGCATGCCGGCCGCCTCGTAGACGCGCACAGCGTTCGTGATGTTCTGGGCGTCGACCATGAGGCGCACGACTGACTGGCCGCGCTCCCGCAGCGTCTGGAACGCAGCCAACAGCAGTGCCAGCCCGATGCCTCGCGCGCGCCACGGCTTGCGCACCGCGAGGTCGCCGATCACGGCGCCCTGCTGGCCAAGCGTAGCGGTGACGTAGCCGGCCAGCTCATCCCCGTCCCAGGCGAGCCACCAGAGCGTCGGATCCGAGTCCGTCTTCTCGAGATGATGGAGGCGCCACTCCTCGAAGGACCGAGCCTCGAAGAGGTGGTGCTCGGAGAACGCCTCGATATCGGCCTTCCAAACGCGTCGGTCGTCGACCCCCGGCCGGAACCTGCGAGCGTCGATCCCCGGAGGCCAGGGCGCGGAGGGGCGGCCGGCGCCGAGGCGGATCTCCATCTCGAAGTACTGCCGGACCGCCGTGAAGCCTCGCCGGTCCAGCGCAGCCCGCCGAGTCACGTCGGAATCCTCGCACCACACGACGAGACGGCGAGGCGTGCCGTCCGCCTGCCGCGCCGGTAGCTCGGCCGCGCGGGCCTCGATCGCATCGAGCATCGCCTCGCCCAGCCCCCGGCCGCGATGCTCGGGGTGGACGTAGTGATCCGCCGTCACCTCGGTGGACGTCTCCGGCCACACCCAGCCGACGGCGGCGATGAAACCGTCGGGGGCGACCGCGACGCGCCAGTTCTGGGCTGGGCGACACTTCGGGTCGCGCCACTCGCTGGCGACATCGCTCATGTGCCGTCGGGGCTCGCCGACGTCGGCGCTCTCGGCAGCGTCCATGACCGCCTGCACGGCGGGAGCCTCTTCCGGCTCGGGATGGCGCAGGATGTAGCCCTGTGGCGAAGGCACGGGTGACCTCAGAGACGCGACGCGCGACTTGGTAAGACTATTCTTGCACGCCGCAGAAGCGGAGCGCCGCGACGACGAGCGTTCTCGCGGCCACGGCCAGGTCGTCGATCGGCACGTACTCATCGGGCATGTGGGCGGCGCGGACGTCCCCGGGGCCGAAGAGGACCGTGGGGATCCGCCCGACGTTGACCAGAAGACGCATGTCGGCGCCGTAGGTGACGCCCTCCACCGGAGGCGCCACCCCGGTGAGATCCCCCGCCGCGCCGATGACCGTCGTGACGATCGGGGCATCGACGGCCGTGACGGCCGGGTCGAAGCGGCCGCCCCACCACTCGACCTCGGGCGGGTGGCCCGCCAGCCAGGGATCGGCCGCAGAGACCCGGGCGATCGCGTCTTCGAACGCTTGCCGAGCCGTGGACACATCCTCGCCGATGGCGACGCCGTAGCGTCCCTCCGCGACCAGCATGTCGGGGACGCTGCTCGCCCAGTCGCCGGCGCGGACGGTGCCGACCTCGATCGGCCACGGCAGACGGTACTGGGCGAAGAGCGGCGAGTGCGGGTCGCCCGCGACGGCCGCGCGGGCCGGGGCATCGGCCGCGCCGGCGACCAGGATCCCGCAGCGTTCGGCCTCCAGGCGGCGGAGCGCGGCCAGAAGCGGCACGAACTTCTCGACGGCGTTCACGCCCTCCTCCCGCACGCAGCCGTGAGCTGACAGGCCGCGCACGACGAGGCGGAACATCAGGGAGCCGGCTTGCGCCGGCACCACGCGGAGCCGGGTCGGCTCCACCACGACGGCGCCGTCCGCCGTGTGCCCGCGGAGAAGCGTCGCCAGCGTACCGGTGCCGCCGTCCTCCTCGCCGACCACGCTCGCGATGCTCAGTCGGCCGTCCAGCCGGATCCCGGCGTCGCGGATGGCTTTCGCGGCGAAGAGAGCGCAGCACAGACCGCCCTTCATGTCGACGGCGCCGCGGCCGTAGACCCTGCCGTCCCTGACGGTCGGGTCCCACGGCGCCGTCGTCCAGGCGGCCTCGTCGCCGACCGGCACGACGTCGATGTGGCCGTTCAGGAGAAGGTCGCGGCCGACGAGGCCGACGCCGTCGCGGCCGGCCGCGGGCTCACCGATCCAGCCCACGACGCCGACCGCCTCGTCCCGCTCCACCTCGTGACACCAGTCGGGATGACGCGAGAGCTCGCCCAGGTCGATCGGCCAGACGTCCGTACGGAGCCCCGCCTGCTGCATCCAGGCGGCGACCCGGCGCTGCGCCGCCGTCTCTTCACCGTCGAGACTCGGGATCGCGATCAGCTCGCGCAGCAACGCGACCAGCCCGTCGAGGTCGAGTGCCTCGAGTGCGTCGCGCTCGGTGCGAGTGAGCTCCCCGCCCACGTCCGCCGTCACTCAGTCCGGATCGCGAAGGACCGGCCGCGTGAGGCAGGTCGGTCCGCCCTCCGCCTTGAACGACAGCGGCTCGCCCGGGAACGTCACGACCTCGCAGTCGGCCATCTCCAGCAGCTGCTTCGTCACCGGGCTTCCGTCGAGCATGATGCACTTGCGCGGGGCAACGGTGAGGATGTTGGTCGCCTGCGTCTGCGCGAACTCCTCTTCGGGCACCTCGAGCAGCCGGATGCCACGCCGCTTGAGCTCCGCCCAGAAGGAAGTCGGCATGAGTGGCGGGTAGACGACCGCCAGATCGACGTCCACCGGGCTGATCAGGCTCAGCAGATGAAGGCATGCCTCCGGACCGGTGAAGTACGGGAGGTCGTAGTCGACCACCGTGACGCCGACGGGCCCCAGGAGGTCGCGGAGTTGGCGCACGCCTTCGGCGTTCGTCCGAAAGCCGCGGCCCACCGCCAGCGTGTCGTGGTCCAGCCACAGGGTGTCGCCGCCCTCGGCGCGGGCATCGCCCTCGAGGCGGCCGAAGACGGGGACGCCGCAGTCCTGCAGCGTGCGCGCGAGCGGCTCTTCCTCGCCTCTGCGCCGCTCCTTGCCCATGCTGAGGACGATCGTCCCTCGGTCGGTGACGAGGACGGGGTCGAAGACGAACACGCTGTCGCTGTGGTCGGGCAGCGGCTCGTCGTGGTAGAGCACCTCGACATCCCAGGCGCGCAGGGCGTCGGCGAAGGCGTCGTGGGCACGCCGCGCCTCCTCGAGATCGATCGCGCCTGTGTAGTGCCACGCCGCGGGGTCGGCGGCGGCCATCGCTTCGCCGGGCCGCCGCATCACGACGCGGCGCAACCGTCCGACCATGCCCTGCGCTCCGTACCCTTCGGCCATCGTTCCCCCCTGGTCGTCTCTGAGTCCGGGCCCCCGGTCCGAACGGTCCGGCGGCCTGGTTCCGGCGGTCCCGGTCGGTGCGCTACAGAAGCTCGCCGCCGAGCCCGCCGATGACGCTCTTCGGTAGCGCGAACCGAGCCGTGCGCAACGGGTCGACGATCTGGGAGACCTGTACGTCCCCACCCGCGCTCATCAGCATCGCCGCGACCTCGAGCGTGATGCCCAGCCGCTGCGTGAGCAGCGCCGCCATGTGCCGCGTCGCGGCCTCGGCGGCCGCGTCGAGCGTCTTCGCCGAGGCGATCGTGACGACGAGGTCACGCGTCTCGAGGACCGGCTCCTCGATCTGCAGGTCGCTCCTGACGTCGAGGCGCACGGCGATTGATCCGGAGACCTCGACGCCGGTACCGCAGACCTCTCCGTCTCCCATGGCCGCATGCAGGTCGCCGGCGGCGAACAGCGCACCCTCGTGGGCGACCGGCAGGTACACGACGGTGCCGGCGCCGATGAGGCGCGTGTCCAGGTTGCCGCCGTGAGCGCCGGGAGTGGCCGTCGATACGGGCGCTCCCGAGGGCGCGACGCCGATGACGCCGATCATGGGACGGAGCGGCACGGCGATGCCTTCGGCGATCGTCGCCATCCCGTCCTCGATCGGGACGATCCTGTGCCGCTGCTCCGGGAGGTCCGCGCTGAAGACCCCGAAGCCCTGGGCCACGGCCATGATGCCTTGGCGGCCGATGTCGACGGACTCGATGAGGACGCTCAGGACGTCGCCCGGGTGGGCGCCTTCGACGAAGACCGGTCCGGTCGCCGGGTTCACTCGGTCCCAGTCGATGGTATCCAGCACGTCGCCTTGGGCCTGCACCTGGTCGTCGAAGCAGTCGGCCGTCTCCAATCGCACGCTCGTGCCGGCACGGACTGAAAGGGCGGGCTCGGCGTCACCGCTGAAGGCGAAGACGCGGCTCTTCTTGCTGAGGACGATCACGTCCGAAGACCGGTCGCGGCGCCGGTCGGGCTCAGTCGCCGTGGATCTTGCGGCGCCACGGAGCCCACGACGTCGGCCGTGACATGTCGGCGAACTGGTGGACCGGCGTGCCCTCCGTGTCGTCGACCACAAGGAGGCCGTCGGTGTCGAGCACAGACACGGCGTCGGCCTGGAGGAATGCGAACAGGCTCACGATGCCGACGGCGTCCGCGCCGCCTCCGAGCTCATCCACCGTCAGCGTGTGATTCGAGAGTGTCCGGCCCCAGGTGGTGACGAGCCGGTCCCAGGTGAGGTCGACACGGACCCCACGGACCTGGAGCGACAGGCTGGTGTCGTCCGACGCGACGATGCGGCCCTTGCCGCGCCAGAACACGAGGGGGAACTCCTGGCCGATCATGTCGGCGGTGCGGAACTTCATCGTTTCGATCGAGATCATGAGTCCTCCGGCGGACGATGCAGGCGCTTAGTCTACCGGGCCCGGAGCCACCTGACGAGCGTCGACCTGTCCGGCGCCGGCGGGCTCCAGGTGGACGACGACGTCGGTGATCTGCCCGTACGCCTTGCGGAGTGCGTCCTCGACCTCGTGCGTGATGACGTGGCCGCGCGCGACCGTGGTCTCCGGGTCGACCAGCACGTGCAGGTCCACCATGACCTGACTCTCCGGCCCGCGCGTGCGCACGCTGTGAGCCTCCAGTACGCCGGGTACGGCGCCGGCCACGGTCGCGACCTCGTCCGCCGGCAGGCGGGCGGCGTCACCGAGCGTGTGGAGGACGCCTCGGAAGATGCCCCAGGCGGTGTGGAAGATGACCACGGCGACCAGGAGGGCGACGATGCCGTCGGCCGCCTCGAAGCCCACCCTGACCAGGATGAGGCTGACGATCACGCCCGAGCTCACCATCACATCGCTGAGCGTGTGACTGGCGTCGGCCACGAGGATCTCGCTGCCGAGACGCTTGCCGGCCCGCCTCTCCCAGGTGGTCACGAACAGGTTGACCGCGAGCGTGCCGAGCATGATCGCAAAGGAGATCGTCGTGACCTCGGTGGCCACGCCGCTTCCCGTGAGGCTGTCGATCGCGCCCTTTCCCACCGTGTAGCCGGCGAAGGCCAGGAGGATGCCGATCACGGCGGCGGCCACGGTCTCGAACTTGGCGTGGCCGTAGGGGTGCCCTTCGTCGGCCGGGCGCGACGCGAACCACATCCCGACGAGACCGATGACGTTGGAGGCGCCGTCGAAGAGCGAGTGGAAGCCGTCGGCCTCCATGGCCGCGGAGTGGCTGATGATGCCGTAGAAGAGCTTGGCGAGCGCCACGGCGAGATTCAGCGCCAGAACGACCCACAGCACCCGGCGGATCTTCCGGCTGCGGTCGGCGGTCGGGGCGAGGGAGGTCATGATGGAGGTGGGCGGCGGGGGGACGCCGGAAGCGGCTACGGCCGCGGCACCAGCCCGACGCGCTCGCGCACCTTGGCGAGCGTGCGCCCCGCGATGGCCTCGGCGCGCTCCGCTCCGGTCTTGAGGACCTCGAGCGTGTAGCTCTTGTCGGCCTCGAGCTCCCGGATACGCGCCTGGATGGGAGCCAGAACCTCGACGACGACCTCGGCCAGATCGGCCTTGAAGTCCGCGTAGCCCTTGCCCTCGTAGCGCTGCTCGATCTCGTCGACGGTCGCACTGGAGAGGATGCTGTAGATGTCGAGGAGGTTCGTGAGCGCCGGCTTCTCCGGGCCTCCGCGCACCTCGGTGCCGGAGTCGGTGACGGCGCGCCGGATCTTCCTGCGGATGACGTCCGGCGCGTCCATCAGCGCGATGTAGCTGTTCTCCGATCCGGCGCTCTTGCTCATCTTCTTCGCCGGGTCGTCCAGGCTCATGACACGCCTGCCTTCGCTGCGGATGATCGGCTCCGGGACCACGAACGCCTTGCCGAAGGCGTTGTTGAACCGCTCGGCCACATCACGCGTGAGCTCCACGTGCTGCTTCTGGTCCTCGCCCACAGGGACGGCGTCCGCGCGGTAGAGCAGGATGTCCGCCGCCATGAGCACCGGGTAGTCGAACAGCCCGACGCCGACGCTCTCGCCCTCGGCGCCGGCGGTCTTGTCCTTGAACTGCGTCATGCGCCGGAGCTCGCCCATATACGTGATGGTGTTCAGGATCCACATCAGCTCGGTGTGCGCCGGCACGTGACTCTGGACGAAGACGATGGACCGCTCCGGGTCGACGCCGGCAGCGAGATACGCGTTCGCGACGTCGATCGTGTTGCGCCGGAGCTCAGCCCGCACCTGGCGCACGGTGATGGCGTGCAGGTCGACGACGCAGTAGATGCAGTCGTGCGTCTCCTGCATGGCGACGTAGTTGCGGATGGCGCCGAGGTAGTTGCCGAGGTGCAGCGTGCCCGAGGGCTGACTGCCGCTGAAGACTCGCGGGCGCCGTGCCGATATCTCTTCCTGACTGCTCACGGCTCCGGAGTGTACAGAAGCAGGCGCGGCCGGGCCACCGTGAGCGCGGCGCATCGGACCTCCCCGCCGCCGAAGGTCTCAGCATCGCCGCCTGGGTCCTGTTGTGGCACCCGCTCGAAGCACTGGTGTTCAACCGCTGGGACTTCCGCCTCGACCGCCGCGTCCTTCGCACCATCCGCGACAAGGCCACGGTCCGCGTGAAGCCTCTCGACCTCGCCGGGGACGGCTGACGTCCGGCCGCGGACGTTGCCACCGCCGGAAACCCGGTGCTACAGTGCCTGAGAACCGAGGATGCCCGGTGGATGACCGCGTGAGAGCCCGCCGCTCGAAGGAATGGACGGGCGCCGAAGGGGCAAGGATGGCGCCGGATGCGCCGCCGAAACTCTCAGGCCAAAGGAACGCGGGCGGACGGGCCCCTGGAGTACACGGACGCCGTCCGTGGCGGACAGGGTGATGGGAACATCACCCTGTCCCTCGACGTTTAAGGGGTGAGCTGCATGAGCACACCAAGGACGAGTCCGGTGGCCGAGCGGATCAGCCGCCTCGGGACCGAGACGGCGTTCGCCGTCTCCGCCGAGGCGAACGCGTGGAGGGCGCTCGGCCACACCGTCTACCCGTTCCACCTGGGAGACATGGACCTGCCCACGCCGGAGAACATCGTCGAGGCGGCGTTCCGCGCCGTTCGCGACGGCAAGACCGGCTACTGCCCCAACGCCGGGATCCCGGAACTGCGCGACGCCCTCGCCGCGGATGTCGGCGCCTCGCACGGTCTGGAGCTCGGCGCCGCGAACGTCGCCGTGCAGCCGGGCGGCAAGCCGGTCATCGAGAAGTTCCTGCTCACGCTCATGGACCCCGGCGATGAAGTCCTCTACCCGAGCCCTGGCTTCCCGATCTACGAGAGCCAGATCGAGTTCCTGGGAGGCGTCGCCAAGCCCTACGGCTTCGTCCCCGGCGAGAAGAACTTCCTCCTCGACTTCGACGCCATCGAGGCGGCCATCACTCCGCGCACCAGGCTGCTCATCTTCAACAACCTCCACAACCCCACCGGGGCGGAGAGCCCCGACGAGGAGATCGCCGCCCTCGCCGAACTGGCCCTCAGACACGACCTGTACGTCTTGGCGGACGAGGCCTACTGGGACGTGCGCTACTCGGGGCAGAGCAGGTCGATCGCCTCCCTGCCGGGCATGGCCGAGCGGACCGTCATCCTCTACACGTTCAGCAAGAAGTTCGCGATGACCGGCTGGCGGCTGGGCGGCGCGATCGGCCCAAAGGACCTCATCGCGCACATCGCCACGTTGAACGTCAACCAGGAGTCGTGCACCACGCACTTCATCCAATGGGCCGGCGTGGAGGCGCTCACCGGCGACCAGTCCGGCGCGAAGCAGATCCTGCGCATCCTCGAGGAGCGGCGCGATGTGGCCGTCGACATCCTGAACGACGTCCCCGGGGTCAGCTGCTACCGTCCGGAGGCGACGTTCTATCTCTTCCCCGACGTGACCGGCCTGATGGAGCGTAAGGGCTTCACGACCTACGACGAGTTGCGGCGCGCGGCGCTGGAGCAGGCGGGCATCAGCTTCTGCACCCGCCTGCACTTCGGCCGCGAGCTCCCCGGCGAGCAGCGCCGCTACGCGCGGTTCGCCTACTCCGGCATCAGCGCCGAGCTCATCGAGGAGGGGCTCGGCCGGCTCAGGGAATGGGCACAGTGAGCGGCGACTCGCGCGCGACCCCGGCGCTCCTGCGCACGCCGTTCCACGCGCAGCATGTCGCCGCCGGCGCCCGGATGGTGGACTTCGGCGGCTGGGACATGCCGGTCCAGTACCCCACCGGCATCATCGCGGAGCACCTCGCCACGCGCGGAGGCGCCGGCCTGTTCGACGTCTCGCACATGGGCCGCTTCGTCCTCCGCGGTCCGGGCTCAGCCGTCTTCCTGCAGCACGTGCTGTCCAACAACGCGGAGGCACTCGACCTGCTGCAGGCCCAGTACACGATGGTGCCGACCGAGACCGGCGGCGCCGTGGACGACGCCTACCTCTACCGCTTCGTGGAGGGCGAGTACCTGCTGGTGGTCAACGCCTCGAACCGACACAAGGACTGGGACCACTTCCACGACCATCTCGCGCACTTCCCCGACGTCGAGATGACCGACGAGACCGGCGAGATCGCGATGGTGGCCCTGCAGGGCAAGACGTCACGAGACATCCTGGGCGGCATGATCGAGAGCGGCGCGCTGCCCGAGCCGCTGCGCAACGAGCTGAGCGCTGCGAAGCTCCGGCTGCCGGGCGACGGGCGCCTCGTGGAGGCGCGCATCGCCCGCACCGGCTATACGGGAGAGCCCGTGGCGTTCGAGCTCTTCGTGGGAGCGCACGACGGGCCGGCCCTCTGGGACGGCCTGACCACCGCGGGCGCCGTGCCCGTCGGCCTCGGCGCCCGCGACACGCTGCGCCTCGAGGCCGGCCTGCCGCTCTACGGACATGAGCTCGGGATCGACCCGGCGGGCCACGAGATACCGATCTTCAGCTGCCCGCTGGCGACGTTCGCGGTCAGCTTCTCTCCACGCAAGGGCGACTTCATCGGCCGCCCCCGTCTGGAGCGGCAGCAGAAGGCCTACGCGCGCATCCTGCAGCGGGACTACTCGCTCCTGCACGACCTGCCGCGGCTCACACGGCCCGTGGCCGTGACCGGCCGCGGCATCGCCCGGGAGGGCGCGCCCGTCCACGCGGAGTCGGGCGGCGCCGTGCACGGCGAGACCCTCCTCGGCTGGGTGACCAGCGGCACAGCCGTCCCCTATTGGGGCCTCGACGGTGAGGGCCTCTGCTCCATGCAGACCGAGGAGCACGAGTTGCGGTCGATCGCCCTTGCCTACCTCGACAGCCGAGTGCTGGAGGACGACGAGGTCGAGGTCGACGTACGCGGCCGGCGCGTCCCCGGACTGGTCGTCCCTCACCATCTGAGGAGCGACGCCCCGCCCTGCGCGCGCGCCATCATCTGGGACTACACGCCGCAGCTCAGCGAGCTCGAGGGCGGCGCGGCCGGCGAGAAGGCGCTGCGTCTGCTCGGCAAGGCGATAGCCAACCATGAGTGGCGCCAGCAGGAGTGCATCGACCTCATCCCGAGCGAGATGACGGCGTCGCCGGCGACACGATTGCTCAGCATCACCGACCCATCCGGGCGCTACGCCGAGCACAAGAAGGCGGAGGCCTTCTACGACGCGGACGTCTTCTACTACCAGGGGACGGGCTTCATCCACGAGGTAGAGCGGCTGCTGGTGAGCGAGTTCCGCGCCTACCTCGGCTGCCCGGAGGTCGAGACCCGCACCGTGAGCGGCCAGATGGCCAACACCGCCGTCTTCAGCGCTCTGGTCGACTACCTCAACCGCGCCGATCGCAAGGCGGAGCCGCGGCGCATCGCCAAGGTCGCGAACAACCACATCGGCAAAGGTGGGCACCTGAGCGCGCAGCCCATGGGAGCGCTGCGCGACTACGTCGCTCGCGACCCGCGTACCGAGCTCCCGGCAGTCGTGGACATCCCCGTGCTTCCCGAGAACCCCTACAAGGCGGACGTGGGGGCGCTCCTGGACCTGCTCGAGCAGGAGCGCCCAGAGCTCGTCATCCTCGGCAAGAGCATGGTGCTGCATCCCGAACCCGTGTACGAGGTGCGCCAGTTCCTCGACGCGGCAGACATCCCCGCGGTGCTCATGTACGACATGGCGCACGTGCTCGGCCTCGCCGGTCCGCACTTCCAGGAGCCGTTCGTGGAGGGCGCCGATATCGTCACCGGATCGACGCACAAGACGTTCTTCGGCACCCAGCGCGGGATCGTCGCGGCGCGCTGGCACAAGAACGATGAGAAGTACGACCTCTGGGAGGCGATCGAGCGCCGGACCTTCCCGGGCTCCGTCAGCAACCACCATCTGGGCACGCTTCTCGGCCTGCTCATGGCGGCGTTCGAGATGAACCATTTCAGGGACGCCTGGCAGCAGGCGGTGATCGCCAACGCCAAGGCCTTCGCGGTGGCGCTGCACGACGCGGGGCTCGACGTCGCCGGAGACCCGGCCGTCCAGTACACCGAGACGCACCAGGTCGTGGTTCGCGTCGGGTACGGACAGGGGCCCGAGATCGCCGGTCGGCTGGAGGACAGCGGGATCGTCGTCAACTACCAGGCGGCGCCGGACGAGGAGGGCTTCACCGCCGCCGGCGCGCTCCGTCTCGGCGTCGCCGAGATGACGCGCTTCGGCATGGGACCGACGCAGTTCGCCGAGGTGGCTCGGTTGATGGCCGCGGTGATCCTCGACGGCCGCGGCGTGGCCGCCGAGGTGCGCGCCCTGCGCGAGCCGTTCACCGAGATGGGCTACTGCTTCAAGGGTCCCGAGTTCGACCCGCTGGTGCAACGGCTGCACGATCTGATCTGAGAGGGGCGGTGGATGACGCACGTCGTTGACCCGCCCGACCGTCCGACGGCGATGAACAACGCCACGGGCAAGCGCCTGCTGGCGCTCGTCCGTGAGGGCGACTACGCGCACCCCGGCGAAGAGGAGGCCAACGAACTGCTCTTCGCCGGGGTGCGGCCCGACCCGCGCCGCCGCGTCCTCGACGCGGGCTGCGGCGGCGCGGGCACGGCCTCATGGGTGCAGGCGCGTGGGCTAGGGGCGGTGACCGGCGTCGAGATCGACGCCGCGACCGCCCGGCTCGCCCGCGAGCGGCATCCAGAGGTGACGGTCGTCGAGGGCGACCTGCAGCAGGCAGGCCGAGTGCTGGCCGGCCCGTTCGACCTCATCTACTCGATGACGGCCATCTACGCCGCGCCCGACCAGTCGGCGGTCTTTCGCGAGCTCGGCGCGCTGGCTGCGCCCGGCGCCGAGCTCCGCCTCCTCGAGTACTCAGACCCGGTCGGGCTCTTCGCGGCGGCGACCGCCGGCGACCCGAGCTGGGGCTGGTGGCATCCTCTTCGTCCGCGTGAGTTGCCGGAGGCGCTGACGTCCTCCGGCTGGACGGCCGTGCAGACCCGCGACCTCCATCCGGAGTTCGTGCTGTGGTACGGGAGACTCTGCGATCGCATCGCCGAAAAGCGCCGAGCGATCACGGACGCGTTCGGTCGCGACTGGTACGACTTCGTCGCCAGCGAGTATCGCGGAATCCTGGGTATGGTCCGTGCCCACGTCCTCGGCGGCGTCCTCGTGCGCGCCCGCGCCGGCTAGCTTCCCGCCGCGACGCCGTAGCGCAGCCAGAGCGCCCCGTCGTCGAACCGCTCGACGCTCTGCAACTCCAGCCCCACTACGTCGCCGGACCCAGCGTCGGCGGCCTGCACCAGCCAGCGGGGACTCTCGCCGCCCACCAGGCGCGGCTCGACGACGAGGCTGACCTCGTTCACGAGACGGGCACGCAGCAGCGCCCCGACGAGATGGCCGCCGGCGTCGACACGGACCGTGCGCACACCGAAGCCGGCGGCCAGCCGTTCGAGCGCCGCCGCCAGGTCCACGCGCTCGTCGCCGGCGACGATCGTCTGCACGCCGTCGGCGGCGAGGATCTCGAGATGCGTGGGCGGCGTGGCCGCCGAGCAAAGCGCGACCACATCGCGCCAGTAGGGCTGGCCGCGCAACTGCCCCAGCCCCGGCAGCCGGCCGCGAGAGTCCACGGCGGCGAGAAGTGGCCGCGAATCCTCGCTGCCGCCGGTCGCCGCCGGCTCGCCTTCGGGCTCGGCCGGCTGCAGGGCGACGGCCTCGCCGGCGCTGCCGAGCTCCGGCATGCCGGCCAGCAGCGTCTCGCTGCCGACCAGCGTGCAGTCCTCGTGCCACGTGCCGGCCAGGCTGTAGAAGCGGCCCATGTCGACCTCGAGCCTGTCCATCCGGGCGTCGAGACTCATCTCGTTGTGGATGACGACGTGTGGCAGCATGCGGAGTTCCTCGGGGTCGCGGCCGATACCGTCTCCGCCGACTCTACCTGCCGCTTCAGCTCAAGGGAACGACGGAGGGCCGGGGAGGCGTCGCCTCCCCGGCCCTCGTGGTTCACTGCGGGCTCGCTGCCGACGGCTGCGGCCGCCCCTCGGCTAGTCCGCGTCGATCTCCTCGTCCGTCGCGCCGCTCTCGCTGACGACCATGCGGGCGATGGCGCTGACGACGTCGCCCTCTCGCATGTTCATGACCTTGACGCCCTGCGTGGCGCGCCCGTGCCGGCTGATGCCGTCGGCGCGCACGCGGATCATGACGCCGTCGCGGCTCTGCAGCATGATCTCGTGGTTCTCGCGCACGACCTTCACGCCGACCAGGTATCCCTTGCGGTCGGTGAGCGCCACCGTGCGCACGCCCAGGCCGCCGCGGCCGGTGATGCGGTACTCGCTGATCGGCGTGCGCTTGCCGAAGCCGTTCTCGGTGATCACGAAGAGGTCGCTGTCGTCGCGGGCGATGTCCATGCTGATCACCTCATCGCCCTTGCGCAGTCGCATGCCGTGCACGCCGGACGCGCTGCGGCCCGTGGGTCGCACGTCGCTCTCGTGGAAGCGGATGGCCTGGCCGAGCCGGCTGATCATCATGATGTCGTCGTCGCCTGAGGTGTTGCGCACCGCCAGCAGTTCGTCGTCCTCGCGGATCTTGATGGCGATGATGCCGTCGGCCTTGAGCTTGGTGTTGTACGAGGCGAACAAGGTCTTCTTCACGATGCCGTTGCGCGTGCCGAGGATCAGGTACTTGCCGTCGCTCTCCTCGAAGTTGCGCGTGTTGATGACGGCGCAGATCTTCTCGTCCTGGCGCAGCGGCAGCAGGTTGACGATGTGCTTGCCCTTGGCGTTGCGACCGGCCAGCGGAAGCTCGTGCACCTTGAGCCGGTACACCTTGCCGACGCTGGTGAAGAAGAGCAGGAAGTTGTGGGTGCTCGTGATGAAGAGGTGCTCGACCTCGTCCTCTTCCTTGAGGTCCATGCCGGCCACGCCGATGCCGCCGCGCTTCTGCTGGCGGTAGGTCGCGACGGGCAGCCGCTTCACGTAGCCGGTCTTGGTGATCGTGATCGCCATCTGCTCCTCGGCGATGAGGTCCTCGAGGTCGATCTCGCCCTCGTCCGGCACGATGTCGGTGCGGCGGTCGTCGTTGTAGAGGCGCCTGATCTCGGTGAGCTCGGTCTTGATGACGCCGAGGACGGCGTTCTCGTCGCCGAGCAGCGCGCGCAACTCGCCGATGCGGGCGAGCAGCCCGGCGTGCTCTTCCTTGACCTTGTCGCGCTCGAGGCCGGTGAGCTTCTGGAGCCGCAGGTCGAGGATGGCCTGAGCCTGCGGCCGCGTGAGCTCGAAGGTGTCGATGAGCGCGTCGCGCGCCGTCTCGCCGTCGGCGGCGTGGCGGATGATGCTGATGATCTGGTCGAGATTGTCGAGGGCGACCAGCAGGCCTTCGAGGATGTGGGCCCTCGTCTCGGCCTTGTCGAGCTCGAACTTGGTGCGCCGGATGACGATCTCTTTCTGGAAGGCGATGTACGCCTGGATCATCTCGGGCAGGGTGAGCGTGCGCGGCACACCGCCGACCAGCGCGATGTTGATGATCCCGAAGGTCGTCTGCATCTGGGTGTGCTTGTAGAGCTTGTTGAGCACGACCATCGGGATGGCCTCGCGCTTGAGCTCGATGACCAGGCGCATGCCCGAGCGATCCGACTCGTTGCGCAGGTCGCTGATCTCGGTGATCTTCTTGGTCTTCACGAGATCGACGATGTTGTCGATCAGCGAGGCGCGGTTGACCTGGTACGGCAGCTCCGTGACGACGATCGCGCTTCGGTTGCCCTTGAGCTGCTCGGTGTGCGCCTTGGCGCGGACGCGGACGCGGCCGCGGCCGGTGCGGTAGGCCTCCTTGAACCCGCCGGTGCCGAGGATGACGCCGCCGGTCGGGAAGTCCGGGCCCTGGATGAAGCGCATGAGATCGTCGGCGGTCGCTTCGGGGTTGTCGACCATGTGCATGATGGCGTCGACGACCTCGCCGAGGTTGTGCGGCGGGATGTTGGTCGCCATGCCGACGGCGATGCCGGCCGCGCCGTTGACCAGCAGGTTGGGCATGCGGCTCGGCAGGACCTTGGGCTCGCGCCGCGTCTCGTCGTAGTTGGGCATCCAGTCGACGGTGTTGGCGTCGATGTCGCGCAGCATCTCGACGGCGATCTTGCTGAAGCGCGCCTCGGTGTAGCGCATGGCCGCCGGCGAGTCGCCCTCGACGGAGCCGAAGTTGCCCTGGCCGTCGACGAGCGTGTAGCGCATGTTGAAGTCCTGCGCCATGCGCACGAGGGTCGGGTAGATGACGGCCTCGCCGTGGGGGTGGTAGTTGCCGCTGGTGTCGCCGGCGATCTTGGCGCACTTGCGGTGCTGCTTGTTGGGGGCGAGGCCGAGATCGTTCATCGCGACCATGATGCGGCGCTGGCTGGGCTTGAGGCCGTCGCGCACATCGGGGAGGGCGCGGTCGGTGAGCACGCTCATCGCATAGTCGATGAACGACGAGCGCATCTCGTCTTCGAGCTCGATGGGCTCGATCTTGCCTTCCAGCGTCTGCAAGGAATCAGACATCGAGGAACCGCACCTCCTTCGCGTTCTTCTCGATGAACTCGCGACGCGGTTCGACCTTGTCGCCCATCAACATCGTGAAGACTTCGTCCGCCGCCTGCGCGTCCTCCATGGAGACCAGCATGAGCGTGCGCGTCATGGGGTTCATGGTCGTCTCCCAGAGCTGGTCCGGGTTCATCTCGCCGAGGCCCTTGAAGCGCTGCAGTTGCATGCCCTCCTTGGTGAGGTCGACGATCTGTACGCGCAACTCCTCATAGCTCGCGGCTTCGGACTTGCGATTGCCGAGATGCAGTGTGAACGGCGGACGTCCGACGAGCTCGGCGATGCGCGAGTGCACGCGCCTCAGCGACTGGAACTCACGTCCGGCCAGGGCCGCGAACGGGATCCTCAGGTTCGCGGCCAGGCCCGTGCGACGCTCGACGAGACGGGTGTCGGCGACCTGCTCCTCCTCGTCCACGCCGAGGACGTCGATGACGTAGCGCTTGTCGATGTCCTCCCGCAGCGCCGCGAGGAGCGCCGGGAAGTCGGCGATCTCGGCCTCGATGACCGGGCCGTTCTTGAGCCAGTCGATGAGCTCGCCGCCCCACTGGCTCTTGAGCTTCTTGACCCATCCCTCGTACTCCCCGAAGAGCTTCAGGAAGCGCTGGTACTTGGTCTCGCTGAACGTGAACCCGGTGTTGGTGTTGTCGACGCGGATCTGCTCGAGGCGGCCGCGCAGGAGGATCTCCTCGAGCTGCGCCTCCTTGTGGATGTAGGTCTCCTGATTGCCCTGCTTGAGCCGGTACAGCGGCGGCTGGGCGATGTAGACGTAGCCCGCATCGACCAGCGGCCTCATGTGCCGGAAGAGGAAGGTCAGGATGAGCGTGCGGATGTGCGAGCCGTCGACGTCGGCGTCGGTCATGATGATGATCTTGTGGTAGCGCGCCTGCTCGACGTCGAACTCCTCGCCGATGCCGGCGCCGATGGCGCTGATCATCGTCAGGATCTCCTGGTTCGGCGAGCATCTTGTCGATGCGCGCCTTCTCGACGTTGATGATCTTGCCGCGCAGCGGGAGGATCGCCTGGAACGACCGGTCGCGCGCCTGCTTGGCGGAGCCGCCGGCCGAGTCGCCCTCCACGAGGTAGATCTCGCTGAGCGCCGCGTCCTTGATGGAGCAGTCGGCCAGCTTGCCGGGCAGCGTGCTGCCCTCGAGCAGGCCCTTGCGGCGCGTGAGGTCGCGCGCCTTGCGCGCCGCGCTCCGTGCCCGCGCCGCGTTGATCGCCTTCTCGACGATCTGGCGCCCCTCGCTGGGGTTCTCCTCGAGGAACTCGGCCAGCTTCTCGTTGACCGTGACCGCGACCAGCGTGGCGATCTCGGTGTTGCCGAGTTTGGTCTTGGTCTGGCCCTCGAACTGCGGGTTCTTGAGCTTGACCGAGACGAGCGCCGTGAGGCCCTCGCGCATGTCCTCGCCGGTGAGGTTGTCCTCTTTCTCCTTGAGGAGGTTCTTCTGCCGGGCGTAGTCGTTGAGCGTGCGCGTGAGGGCGGAACGGAAGCCGGTGAGGTGGGAGCCGCCCTCCGTGGTGTTGATGTTGTTGGCGAACGTGAAGACGGACTCGTTGTACGACGAGTTCCACTGCATCGCGATCTCGACCGAGCCGTCGGGGGTCTCGTTCTCGATGTAGATGATGCTGCGGTGGATCGCGTCCTTCTCGCGGTTGATGTACGCCACGAAGTCGCGGATGCCGCCCTCGTACTGGAAGGTGATGCTCTCGCCGTCGGCGCGCTCGTCGTTCAGGGAGATCTTGAGCCCCTTGGTGAGGAACGCCGTCTCGCGCAGGCGCTGCGCGAGCACGCGGTAGTCGTAGTCGACCTCCTCGAAGATGTCCGGGTCGGCCAGGAAGGAGACGGTCGTGCCGGTGGGCCCGCCCTTCTCGAGTTTCTCCTTCTTGACCAGCTCGGTGACCGGCACGCCGCGCTCGAAGCGCTGGTTCCAGTGGAAGCCCTCGACGTAGATGTCGAGCTCGAGCCACTCACTGAGGGCGTTGACGACTGAAACGCCGACGCCGTGCAGGCCGCCCGACACCTTGTAGCCGGCGCCGCCGAACTTGCCGCCGGCGTGCAGCATCGTGAGCACGATGGTGGCCGCCGGCAGGTTGTACTTCTCCATGATCCCGACGGGGATGCCACGGCCGTCGTCGGCCACAGTGATCGAGTTGTCGGGGTTGATGGTGACGACGATGGCGGAGCAGTAGCCGGCAAGGGCCTCGTCCACCGAGTTGTCAACGACCTCGTAGACGAGATGATGGAGACCTCGCGGCCCCGTGGAGCCGATGTACATACCGGGCCGCTCGCGGACCGGCTCAAGGCCCTCGAGGACCTGGATATCTTGGGCGTCGTAATGCGACTTCTTCACACGACCTCACAGTGGCCGAGGGGCTGGACAGGGTAGCAGGAGGCAGGCAGGACCTGCCTGCGTAAGTATAGCAAAACCGAAGGCTCAGGGCGACCCTGAGGTCCCACCAAAATCGCCGCAAACCGGCGGTTTTTGTCAACCAGACGGGGTGCCGCGACCGGGAGCCGTGGGGGGCTCCTGCGATGACCGTCGCAGAGCGGCCTCGATAGCCGCTCGGAGTCGTCCGTCGTCGACCCCTTCCGCCTGGGCCCGCGCGGCATCGCGCTCGTCCGGTGCGGACCGTTCGTGCCGACACTTCTCGTTCGTCGCGGAGGGCCCGGAATCCTGCACCCGAGACGCCGCGGCAGCCTGCGCCGGACCATCGAGATCCGCGTCCTGCGGCGCCGGGAGGCGGCCGATGACGAAACGGAATCGCCGGACGGGGTGCCCCGGCGAGACCTCGTCCATGCGGCGCAGGATCTCCGGCCCGAGGTAGGTGAGCTCGTTGGCCCATACCGACGAAGCGCACTCTATGGTGAGCTGGCCGCGGCGAAACGCCTTCGGCCTGGTCCCGCCGGCCACGGGATCCCCCACGGCGCGCGCCCACGCGGCGTAGGCGCGCGCCTCGTCACCGCCCGCGAGCCTGTCGAGCGCCGGCGTGATGATGTCGCCGAGCCGGCGCGGGAGGTCGCTTCTGCTGCCGCCGGCGGAGGCTCGCTTCCGGCCCTTGCCGCCGCCCGCCTCGCCCTTCTTCCCTGCGGCGCCGCTCACAACGCGTCCAGATCCGGCGGCGCCGGCGGCGTCTCATCGTCCAGAGGCGGCGCCGCTTCACCTGCAGCCAGCGAGCCGTCGAGGGGAAGCTCGACGACCGTCGCGCGCGCCAACTCCTCATCGGTGAAGTAGTGCCGGTTCGTCGTCGTGATGATGACCTGTCCGGCCACCCCCAGCATCCGCACCAGGAGTCGCCGGCGCGCGTCGTCCAATTCGCTCATGACGTCGTCGAGGAAGAGCGGCCCCTGCTGGCCCGTGCGCTCGGCCGCCAGGCGCTGCTCGGCAAGGAGCAGCGCCAGGACGGCGGCGCGCTGCTCGCCCTGGGAGCCGAAGAGACGCAGATCCCGTCCGCCGCGCGGCAGCTCCACCGGACCGCAGGTGGGGCCACCGGTCACAGTCGGGATGACGCGCGCGGCTGCCGGGGCCGCGGGCGCCGCATCGTCCGCCTTCGCGCCCCGCTCACTCGTGCGCGGACTCGATCCCGTCCGCGTCGCCGGTCCGACCTCGAGGAACTTGAGGTCGTCGCGGTGCGGCCCATAGAGCGAGAGGCCACGCCCTATCTCACCGGGACGGCGGGCACGCAGCTCCTCCAGAAGCGCTCCTTCGTCGTACCCGACGCCGTCGAGTTGCGCGACCAGCTTCAGCGCGAAGCGCTCGTCGGCCGGCGCCAAGGCGGCAGCGGTCTCCGCGTAGCCGGTGGCCAGCTCGTCCACGAGGTCGCGGCGGCGGCGGCCGAGCTCAGCCGCGACCCGCGCGAACTGCGCGTCCCACGGGTCGAGCGCCGCCGGGTCCGCCCCGTTCTTGACGGCACCGAGTTGCGCGTTCCGCTGGCGCAGGACGCCCTGCAGGTCGCGCACCGCGGCGGCGTACTGCGGGTCGAGCGCGGAGGCGAAGGCGTCCAGGTGGGCGCGCCGCCGCGCCGGACTCCCCTTGACCAGGAGCAGGCTCTCGGGCACGAAGATGAACACCTGGCTGCGTCCCCGAAGATCGTCGAGAGAAGCCACCTCGAGGCCTCCCCAGCGGACGCGCTTTCCCTGGCTCGGCGCAAAGCCGACGTCGACCTGCTGCGCGCCGGCCTCGATGGTTTCCAGTTGAAGCTCCACGCGGGCGAAGCGCTCGCCCCACGTGATCAGTTTGTCGTCGCGCCGCGTGCGCGGGGAGCTCCCACGCAACGCGAACCAGGCCGCCTCGAGGAGGTTGGTCTTGCCGGTCGCGTTCTCGCCGACCACCACGTTGAGGCCGGGTCCGAAGTGGACCGTGGCGTCGCAGTACGAGCGGAAGTTGACGAGTCTCAGGCCGGAGACGACCACACGCGGTACTCCCGGCCGCCGACCTCCACGATGTCGTCCGGCTGGAGCGTCCGCCCACGACGGGTCTCGACCTCGCCGTTCACAACCACGTCACCGGACTGGATGATCACCTTGGCGTGACCGCCGGTCCCGGCGACCCCGGCGAGCTTCAAGAAGGCCCCGAGGGGCAGTGGACCGCTGACGGCGACGTCTTCCATGTCGCGCCGGACCGGATCAGACACCGGCAGCGATCAGCTGCTCAGGCGGATCGGCATGATGAGATAGGTGAAGTCGTCGCCGGGTCCGCTCACGATGCCGGGCCGCAGCGGACTGGTGAAGCGCAGCAGCGCCGCCGCGTCGTCCACTGCGTCGACACCCTCGATGAGATATCCCGGGTTGAAGCCGATCTCGAACGGCTCACCGGCGAACTCCACGTCGAGGACCTCCTCGGCCTGGCCGACGTCCTGCGTCAGCGCCTTCATCGTGAGGCGGTTCTCGGCGAACGCCATGCGGAGCGGGGCGTTCTTCTGCGCCAGCAGGCTGACACGCCGCGCGGTGGCCATGAGTTGCCCGCGGTCGATGGTCACCTCATGCTCGAAGGTGTCGGGCAGCAGTTGCTTGTAGTTCGGGAACTGCCCCTCGATGAGACGTGAGGCGATCCACACGTCGCCGGCGGGGTCGCTGAGCTTGAACACAGCCTGGTTCTCCCCGATGGCGACCTCGATGTCGCCCGGGCCCAGAGCGGCGGCGAGACGTGTGACCTCGCCGAGCGCCTTGACCGGGACGATGGCCTGGACCTCGGTCTCGAGCGAGTGGTCGAGCTTGGTCTCCTTGACGGCCAGCCTATAGCTGTCGGTCGCCACCATCTTGAGCGTGTCGCCCATGATCGTCATGAGCACGCCGGTGAGGATAGGCCGCGTCTCGTCGCGTGAAGCCGCGCGGCCCACCTTGTTCAAGGTCTCCACGAACGGCTCCCGGCCGACCTTGAACGCGCCGCTCATGTCGAACGTGGACGTCTGGGGAAAGTCGGCGGCGGCCCACGAGTTCAGCGAGAAGGCGGCGCGGCCGGCGCTGACCTTGACCGCCGCCTCACCCGCCTCGATGACCACTTCGTCATCGGGGAGGTTGCGGACGACGTCGCTGAAGAGCCGCGCCGGGACGACGATCTCGCCGTCGCGCTCCACGGGCGTCATGAGGTTCGCCATGATGGAGAGTTCCATGTCGGTGGCGAACAGGTCGAGCCGACCCTCACCCGCCTGCAGAAGGATGCCGGAGAGTACGGGGAGAGCACTGCGCGTGGAGACGCCCCGCGCAAGGACACCAAGCTTGTCGACCAGCGCAGAGCGATCACACGTGAACTTCATCCCGGCTCCTTATGAATTAAAGAGAAGTAGATACTCCTCGCCGTCATCACAGCCCCTGTTGACGATGTGGAGAAACGGTCTTGTCGCTGCACAACGGAGGCGAGGCCTTCTGCACAGAGATGTGGACGGTGTGTGCAGAACGTAGCGCTCCTCCCCGCGGCGGCTCTGATGGTGAGCGAAGCATAGCCGATTTCAACGCCCATGGGGGGATCGTCCACAGGTGATGACGGCATCGTCCACAGGGGGTGTGGAGGGACTAGTGCGCGGTCTTGAGGCGGGTGCTGATCAGCACCACGAGGTCCTGCAACTGGGTGTCGTGGCCGTCTTTGAGTTGCCGTTCGATCTTGTCGATGCCGTGCATGACGGTCGTGTGGTGACGCCCGCCGAAGCGGGCGCCGATCTGTGGCAGGGACGCTTCGGTGAGGTCACGCGACAGATACATGGCGATGTGCCGGGCGTAGGCCACGTCCTGGGTGCGGCGGTTGCCGCGCAGGTCGTTGACGTGCATGCCGAACTGACGGGCCACCTCGGCCTGGACCATCTCGATGGTCACCGGGTGCTGGTACGCCTTGGGGACGATGTCCTTGAGCGCCTCTCTCGTGATCTCCAGCGTGACCTCGGAACCATGGATGGACGCGAAGCCGACGACGCGCGTGAGGGCGCCGTACAACTCGCGGATGTTGGTCGTCACCTTCTGGGCGATCCACTCGAGAGCCTCGGGCTCGGCGATGTCGTAGCCCTCCCACTTGACCTGCTTACGCAGGATCGCGATGCGGGTCTCGAGGTCCGGCCGGCCGATATCGACGACGACGCCCTGGCCGAAGCGCGAGCGCAGGCGCTCCTCCAGCTCCTCCAGCTCGCGCGGCGGCCGGTCGCTGGTGATGACGATCTGCTTGCCCGCCTCGTAGAGCGCGTTGAACGTGTGGAAGAACTCGACCTGGGTCTGCTGCTTCTCGGCGAGGAACTGCACGTCGTCGACGATCAGCACGTCGTTGTCGCGGTAGGTCTGTTTGAAGCCCTCGATGCGGCCCTTGTCCGTGACCGCGTTGATGAAGTCGTCGGTGAAGCGCTCGCAGGTGACGTACCGGACCTGGAGGTCCGCGTGCTGGTCGAGCGTCGCATGGGCGATCGCCTGCGTGAGGTGCGTCTTGCCGAGGCCGGTGTCGGCGTAGATGAACACCGGGTTGTAGGCGCCGGCCGGCGCCTCCGCGACGCTGCGTGCCACCGCGGTCGCGTACTCGTTGTTGGGACCGGTGACGAAGCGATCGAAGACGTAGCGCGGGTTCAGGTCGCCGGTCGAGCGCGGTCGGCGAGCGGAGCCTCCGCCACCGCCGCGGCGCTTGGACGGCCGCGGAGGGGCCGGCTCCGCGGGCTCGGCGCCGTTGGGCTCCGGCGCCGGCCTCTCAGCCAGCTCGGCCGCGCGGGCGTCGACCACGACGCGGACCTCGACGGTGTCGCCCAGGACTTCGGCCAGCGCCTCGGCCACCTGCTTCGCCAGCCGCCGCTCGATCCACTCGCGGGCGAAATCGTTGGGCACGCCGATGACGAAGGCGCCGTCATCGAGGCCGAGGGGCACGGTCCGGTCGAACCAGAACTGGAATGCGGCGTCGTTGACGCGGCCGCGAAGGTGCTTCTTCGCCTCTTCCCAGATGTGTGTGAGTTCGTCGTCCATCGGTGCCCCGCCAGATCGCCCCGGGAGATGCAGCAGCCCATCGGGGTGCGTTGTGAACGTCGGTCAGAGGATGCTTTCGAGGAGGCGGAGGCCCTCCTCGCGCAAGGCTCGCTTGCCGTCCCCCAGCGAGTGTATCAACCCCATGTCTTGCAGTACAACGAGTTCCCGGAACACCGTCGCGGGGGAGAATCCGAGCTCTTTGGCGATGGCTGTGGGGCCGGCCGAACCGAGCTCCATGAGCAGCACCAGGACCTTCGTCTGACGGGTGGTGAGCTTGACCTCGGGCGCGCCGGCCGCTGCCACTGGAGCCTCAGCCGTGGATGGCATCTTGATAGTGAACACGGCGCCGCCGCCGAGGTTGTCCTCCACCGTCAGGATGCCGCGCAGGAACTGGAGGGATTCCCGCGCCAGGGGCAGGCCGGACCCGACGCCGCGGATGATCTGTCGCTGGTACGCGGTCGCCGTGGTGAAGCCGGGCTGGAAGGCGCGGTCCTTGTCGTCGACGCCGGGGCCGTGGTCGGAGATGCGGATGGTCTGACCGTTGTCGAGGATCGTGATCACCACATCCCGGAAGTAGGCGTGCAGGAGGTTCTCGATCAACTCCTGGATGACCGAGTACGGCACCTGGCCACCCTGCTCGCGGCAGTAGTGGTAGGTCTTCTCGGCGAGCGAGGCGATGAGGGCCGGCAGATCCCCCTCCTCGACGGCGATCACCCGTGGCGGGCTGGTGAGCGTGTCGTAGATGGCGATGCGTGGGGCCTCGAGACCCAGAGGGACGTCGGGGAGTGGGCCGTCCGGAGCCGGGGATGCCGGAGAGACGCCGGCGAGGTGTTCTCCTTGCCCGCGCGAGGTCTTGGAAGCTCCTCGAGTCTGCGGGGCCGCCGGGGGGGCAGTCCGCGTCGCGGATTGCCGGACGGCGGCCCCCTCGTCGGCGAGCAGCCTGTCGAGGAACGAGTCCATAGGGGCGCCGAGTATAGCAGGGCATGCCTGAACCCTCCATGGGGCCCACTGAAACGTGGTTTTGCAGGCGAAAGGTGGAAGTTATCCACAACCTGTTCACGAATTGTGGACAGTCACCCGGCGTGTCGCACAGAAGATGCCCAATTTGCGGCCGTTGTGGAAATCGCGGTTTCAGAGGCCGTGGGCGGGTGGGCGAGTCCGGCCCCCTGCTGAACCCCTCCCGAGCACCGCTGTCAACCCCCAACTTGCCTGCCCCTGAAGGGCAGTCTTCGCTGCAAAACAACGCTTTCAAGGAATCAATACCTTGTGAGCGCGGTGTCAAGCGAGCATTTCTTTGTGAACGCCTTTTCCACGGCAATCGTGAGCCTGAGAGCATGGCAAATGCTACTTATCCACATTCTCCACAGGCGCCTGTGAACGGGCGGGCCGAGGGATGAAACGACTCTTCCCTCCATGGTTCGTGCTGGTCGGCTGCGCTACACTGGTCACGTCACTGCGGAGCTCCCGCGTGAGGAGCTGAGATGGCGCTTCCTGGCGCCGACGCGTCGAACCTGACCGCCCTGCGGGGCGGCGGCGCCGTCCGGCGCTGCTGGGTAATGCCAGCGAAGGGAGAGATGTCACCGTGAGCACACCACTCGTCCACCCTGAGGGCGCCGCGCCGCCCGTGCGCGACCGCCTGAACCTGAATCCGGCGCATTGGGGGGTGCGGGCGATCGCCGAGATCGGCGTCGCGATCGCCCTGGCTGCCGTCCTCAGTTGGCTCGCGCAGGCCTTTCCCCTGCGGATGCCTCAAGGGGGATCCTTCGGTCTCGAGATGCTGCCGATCCTCTTCATCGCCGTCCGTCGCGGCGTGCTTCCCGGCATCGTCGCCGGCGCCTTGTTCGGCCTGCTCCAACTGACCGGGATCGCCGGGACGCCCTATATCTATCACCCGCTGCAGGCGCTGCTCGACTACCCGCTCGCGTTCGGGGTGCTGGGGCTGGCCGGCCTCGTGCCGGTCGGCAGGATGGACGACGTCCACAACCTGCCGCGCCTCATCGCGGCGGTCGCCCTCGGGACCAGCGCGCGGCTGGTGTTCCACTTCTTGTCGGGCCTCATCTTCTTCGCCGAGTACGCGCCCGGGTGGGAGGCGCCCTGGCTGTACTCGATCACGTACAACCTGCTCTACCTGCTGCCGTCCGCCATCGTCACGGCCATCTGCCTGTGGCCGCTGCTTCGCGCCTACGATGTCGCCTTCCCGAGCGACCGCCGGCCGACCCGATGACCGGCATGCGGTCAGGGGGGATCGAGTGCCGGCTCGCGGTCGTCTTCCTTGACGGCGAGTACCACGACCCCGGCTGGCATCGCGCCCTTGCGGCCCGGGCGGACATACTTCTGGCGGCCGACGGCGGCGCGCGGTACCTCATCGGCCTTGGGGCGACGCCGGAGGCGGTCGTGGGCGACTTCGATTCACTCGATGAGGAGACGGCAGAGAAGTTGGGAGCCGCCGGCGTCGAGCTCCTGCGTCACCCGGTGCGCAAGGACGTCACCGACGGCGAGCTCGCCGTCGATGAGGCGCTGCGCCGCGGGGCCGGCGAGGTGCTGCTCGCCGGCGCCACCGGCGCGCTCGACCACACGCTCGGCCACCTGGCGATACTCCGGCGCCTGGCGACCCGCGGCATCGCCGCGCGACTCGTGGCGCCGGATCTCAGCGCGACCGTCCTGATCGCGCCGGCCGCCGTGGCTCTCGACGCGCCGGCCGGCGCCCGTGTCTCACTTGCCCCGGTGGGCGAGGCCGCGACGGTGACGCTCACCGGCCTCGACTACCCGCTCGACCGAGGGGTCCTGCCGCCCGACGCATGTCTCGGTCTCGGCAACCACGTGACCGCCGCGGGTGATGCTCGGGTCGCGCTGCATGAGGGGACGATCGTCGTACTCGTCGACCGAGGCGACGAGTCATTCCGGTCTCGTGGCTCCGAGGGCGCCGAGTGACGACCGCGTCGCCGCTCTGGCGGGTGGCCGCCGTGGCGTGGGCCGCCGTGATCTTCGTCAGCGGGGTCATCCCGACCCAAAGCACAGTGCACGCGATCTCGGGTGGCCACGACTCGCTCGCGACGACCATCGGGCACTTCCTCGCCTACGTGGTGCTGGGGTTCCTGCTCGGCGTGGCGTTCAGCGGGTGGCGGGTGGATCCGGGCCGCCTGATGCTTGGTCTCGCGTTGGCGGCTGCGCTCGGAGGAGCGATCGAGTTGGTGCAGGGACCACTGTCCTACCGCGACGCGCAGGTCGTCGACTTCGTGGTCGACGTCGCCGGCGCCGGGGTCGGACTGGTGCTCTTCAGCGCCGTGACGTCGGTGACGCGACCACGATCGCGTCCCGGATGATGCTCGCCGCGACGTCCTCTGCCGGGACGTCGTAGCCGCGCTCCGCGACGAGGTCCTTCAGGACGTCGACCCGGCGCTCCCGCGACCCGGTGGGGTCACGATCAACTCGCGTCTGCTGCTGATCTCTGGCCACCACACCCTCCTTCTGATCCTCTCTCGAGGTAGTGAATCGGGACGCCGGGGCGCGGAGTTGACTAAGATGCGTAAGCAGATATGACTCCACCAGGGAGACACCCGTGATCAGCATCCACGAAGCGCTCGACGCCGTGCTCGCAGCCGTCCGTCCGCTGCCTTCGGAAGAAGTCCCGCTGCTGCAGGCGCTCGGGCGCGCCGCCGCGGAGCGCATCGTCTCACCCGAGCAGGTGCCGACCTTCGCCAACTCCGCCATGGACGGCTTCGCCGTCTCCGGGGCGGAACTGGCGGCCGGTCGGCGCGAGTTCCGTGTGACCGTCGACATCCCCGCCGGCACCTTCGTCTCCGAGTCGGTGGCGCCGGGCGATGCGGCGCGCATCATGACCGGCGCGCCGATACCGCCCGGGACGGACACGGTGGTGCAGGTCGAGCACACGCAGACGAGCGGCGACCTCATGACCGTCGTGACCGCTCCCGAGACCGGCGCCAACGTGCGCCGCGCCGGCGAGGACGTCACCGCCGGTGACGTCCTGTTCGAGCGCGGCGCTCACCTCGGCGCCGCCGAGGTCGGACTGCTCGCGGCCGTCGGTATCGAACGCGTGCGCGTCGCGCGCCGGCCGCGCGTCGCGATCCTCGCTACCGGGAGCGAGCTCGTGTCGGCCGGCAAGCCGCTGGAGCCGGGGCAGATCCGCAACTCCAACTCCTTCACCGCCTATGGCCAGGTGGTGGCTGCCGGGGCCGACCCCATCCTGCTCGGGATCGCCCGCGACGACCCTGACGAGACGCGGCGGCTGCTGGCCGCGGCCCTCGAGAACGACGTGGTGATCACGTCGGGCGGCGTCTCGGTCGGCGACTACGACTTCGTCAAGCAGGTCCAGGACGAACTGGGCGTCGAGCGCCACTTCTGGGGAGTCGCCACGAAGCCCGGAAAGCCGCTGGCCTTCGGGTCGCGCGGCGACACGCTGGTCTTCGGCGTCCCCGGCAACCCCGTCGCGGCGATGGTGAGCTTCGAGATGTACGTGCGGCCGGCCATCCTTGCGCGGCAGGGCCGGCCCGATGTGTTCCGCCCCTGGTTCTACGCCACGTCGGCGGAGCCCGTGCGGCGCACCAAGGGTCGCACAGAGGCGCGCCGCTGCCGCCTCACCCACGACGGCGGCGCGATCAGCTTCACCACCACCGGCCCGCAGGGATCCGGCATCCTGAGCTCGATGGCCGGGGCGGAGGCGCTCTTCTTCGTGCCCCCGCAGTACCCCGGCGGCGAGGTCGGCACGGAGTTGCTGGTCACGCTGCTCGGCGGCACGTCCGCAGAGCGCCCGCCGTACCCCGGAGCCTCCGCGGCGGGCTGAGGCGCCCGCTCGCGGCGCGACGGTCAGCGGCCGAGCGCCTTCCGCAGAGGCTTCGCCTTCTCCAGCGTCGCCCAGACGATGAGGCGGTGGGCGGCGCTGTACGGCGGCGTGCAGGTCGTGAGGACGAGGTCGTAGCCGCGGTCGCTCAGCACGCCGATGTCCGTCGGGTCGACGGTGGTGGTCTTGGCCACCGCGTAGCGGAATCTCGCGTAGGGCGTGTCGACGAAGAGCGGATCGCCCTCCCGCAGCTTGTCGAGCTTGTAGAACGGGGCGCCGTAGGTGGTGCGGTGGCCGGCGACCGCGAAGGGTTCGCCGGCTCCGGGCAGCGGGGTGATCGCGTAGTGGACCGGTCCGTTGCGGAGCAGTGAGCGGTCTCCGTCCGGATCGAGGCCGGCGCGTCCGCCCACGCCCTGCTGCACCAGCCGGTCGAGGTCGATGCGCGGCACGCGCAGGCGGCCGATCGGATCGCCGGGCTTGAGGCCGCGGCCGTAGCGCACGGCCAGGCGACGCACGAGCTCCTCGTCGGAGACGCCGTGAGGTCGCGTGTCGACGTTGGCGCTGATCTCCTGGATGAACGCCGCGCTCTGCTGCCGGTAGGTCGAATCGAGGCGTGATTGCTGGACCTGGGCGTAGGCCGCCGACCAGAAAGGATAGGCCAGCACCAGGCCGCCGACGATGAGCAGCAGGTCGCCGGCGAGCCGCAGCCAGCGGGATCTTCCGCCGCGTCCGCCGCCGGCCGCCGCCGGCGTCTCCACGCTGGGGTCGATCTGGTCCATCCGTGGATGGTACCCGGGCAGGAGGAGGGGCGCCACAACGTGCTAGACTGGCGCCCCCCGAACAGGCCCCGACGAGGAGACGCCGCGCCTTGCGATCCTTCACGGACGTCCATGACGACCTGACCGCCAGAAACGTGCCGCACGAGATCGTCCACCTCCCGTCATCTTCACGTACGGCGCAGTTGGCGGCAGAGGCGCTGGGCGTTCCCGCCGGGGACGTGGTCAAGTCGCTGCTCTTCCTGCTCGATGACGCTCGTCCGATCCTGGCACTCGTCACGGGAGACGCGACGGTCGACGTCGACGCGCTCGCGCACGAGGCCGGCGCCGTACAGATCAGGCTGGCGCGCGCCCGGGAGGTGCGGGAGCTGACCGGGTACAAGCCGGGCGCCGTGCCGCCCTGTGCCCTGGCGAGCGAGCTGCAGGTCGTGGCCGACCCCGGAGTGTTCGCCCCGGACGTCGTGTACTGCGGCGGAGGGACGACCACGACGATGCTGAAGATCCGCAGCGCCGATCTGGACGCGCTGCTCGAATCGCGCAAGCTGCCCATCGCGCGACGGTGACGGGACGAGGAGCGCGAGCGCCGCGGCGACGCGGGCCGAAGGACGGCGACGGGCCGTCCGTCTAATGTGGACACCAGCGGACGAAGTGGAGAGCGTGACGATGACTGAGACCCCCACCCACACCATCGGCTCGGCCGGGCGTCTGGCCATCCTCTCGCAGGAAGACCTGCGGCGACTGGACGCCGCGGCGCTCGACGTGCTCGCCGACGTCGGCGTGGCGATCCCGTCCGAGCGGGCGCGCGCCGCACTGGTCGCGCAGGGCGCGACGGCCGACGGCGCGCGCGTCACGATGTCGCCCGACCTGGTGCGCCGGCTCGTCGGCCTGGCGCCGGCGTCCATGACTCTGGGGGCTCGCGCCGGCGCGCCGATCGTCACGGGCGAGCGCTCCCTGATCACCACCGACGGCTGCTGCGTGGAGATCTACGACCTCGAGACCGGCGAGAAGCGCGGCACCACGGCCGACGATGTGGCCACCATCAGCCGCGTGGTCGACGCGCTGCCCGAGGTGGACTTCTGCTGGCCGGCCGTGAGCGCGCAGGACCGTCCGGCCTCAGTCCGTGGCCTGCACGAGCTCTACCTTGCGATCGCCAACACCGGCAAGCACGTGCAGACGGTGACGGTCGTGGAGCCGGACCTCGCCGAGGTCGCGGTGCGGATGGCGCTCGCGGTGAGCGGCTCGGAGGAGAAGCTTCGCGCCGAGCCGCCGATCAGCGCCCTGCTCGGCACGGTCACCCCGCTCGGCAACGACGAGGGGACGCTGGAGGCCGGCCTGGTCTTCGCCGAGGCCGGCATCCCGATCGGCTTCGTGACCATGCCGATGGGGGGCTCGACGACCCCGATCACGATGGCCGGCTCGCTCGTCGTCGGCATCGCCGAGGCGCTCAGCTCCGTCTGCGCCATCCAGGCGGCGGTCCCCGGCGCGCCGGTGTTCATCTGCTTCATCCCCAGCGTCATGGACCTCAAGAGCGGCGACTTCACCGGCGGCGCGCCGGAGGACACGATCATGGCCGCCGCCGTGGGCGACGTCGGCCACTTCTACGGTCTGCCCACGCAATGCGGCGTGAACTCGAGCGGCGCCAAGGAGCCGAGCTGGCAGTCGGCGCTGGACGACACGACGACCACGTACCTGTCGCTGGCCGCAGGCGTCGACATGCTCACCGGGGTGGGCATGGTCTCCGGCGGCCGGATCTTCAGCTATGAGGAGATGGCGCTCGGCGTCGAGACGCTCTCGCACGCACGCGGCATCGCCGCCGGCCTCGACCTGACGGCGTCCGGCGGCACGGCCGGCGGGCATGCTTCGCTCGCCGCCGGCCCTTCCCTGGCGGTCGACAGGTCGCTGCGCGCCTGGACCGCCGGCGGGCGGGAGACGGCGATCGATCGCGCTCACGAGCGCGTCGCCGCGGCTGTCGCCGCACATCGCCCACCCGCCCTCGATCCGGCTGTGGACGCGGAGTTGAGGCGGCTGGCTCGCATCGACTGAACGGCCGCGCCCGCCCGCGCGTCTCTCCCCGCGGTGTGCGCAGATACTCACAACTGGGGTCAACACCCTACGGCGCCAGCTTCAACGAGGGTTGTCTTTTGGGTGCGGTGCTGTATAAATCCAACTCGACACGTCGCGCTGGGGGAGTGCGGCGCCGTATGTTCCTGACAGGCGGTGGGGGCCGCCATCCGAAGTCCACACCCCGTGGTCCGCGGACGTCGGGATAAGGAAGTCAGCCGGAAAGGACGGAGGCATGAGAAAGGGCAAGACTTACATCTTGGCAGCGGTGCTCCTGATCGCTGTCGTCGCACTCGCGGGCGTCGCCGCCGCGTGTGGGAGCAGTTCGGACGACACGAGCAGCAGCGCAAGCGCCACCGCAGCTGCGACCACCCCGATGGACAAGGCCACGGAGATCCTCGGCCATGCGCCGACGGGCCTCGCCGCGAAGATCGTCGACCGCGGCTCGGTCATCGTCGCCAACGACGCCAACTACCCGCCGCAGAGCTCCATCGACAAGGCCACCGGCGAGATGGTGGGCTTCGACGTCGACGCCGCCAACAAGATGGGCGAACTGCTCATGTTGACGGTCGACTTCAAGAACCCCGCGTGGGAGACGATCCCGGCTGGTCTGCAGCAGGGTCGTTACGACGTCTCCATCGGCTCGATGACCATCACGCCGGAGCGCCAGAAGGTCCTGGCCTTCACCGACCCGTACTACTACACCTCGGGTCAGGTGTTCGTGAAGAAGGGCGGCACGCAGATCACCGGCGCGGCCGACCTGGACGGCAAGACTGTCGGCGTGGGCGCCGCGACCACCTACTACGATTACCTCAAGGCCAACACCAAGGCCGACGTCAAGACCTACCAGACCGACGCGGACGCCTTCCCGGATCTCGCCAACGGCAACCTCGACTTCGTGATGACCGCCGGCCCCACCGGCCAGCAGGCCATCCTGAACGGTCAGCCGTTCGAGTTCTCCGGCAAGCCGCTCTACTACGAGGACCTCGCCTTCGCCCTCAAGCTCGACGAGGCGGACTGGCTGGCCATGCTCAACTACGCCGTGCAGACGATGCATTCCGACGGCTCGCTCACCGCAATGAGCAAGCAGTGGTACAACGGCATGGACCTGACGGTGAAGCAGTAACGATCTGCTCCACGCGTCGTCGGGATGACGCGATTTCTCGCGTCTCATGAGCGTTCCGCGGCGAGGGGCTTGCACAGCAGGCCTCTCGCCGCGGTCTTTCTGACAGAAAGGTCCTCTCTCATGCGAACACGGTCAAGGTATCTGAGCATCGCGCTGATGGCGGCGTTGCTCATCCTGGTGGTGACCGCGCTGACGCCTGTCGCGTTGGCGGCCTCGCCCGCGGCGTCGCCGTCGGCCGCCGCCTCGGCGCCCAAGGGCACCCCCATCGCGGTCGGTGTGATCCCCGACCCGAACCAGAGTGACGCTTCTGCGACCAAGAACCTGTGGAACGGCGACGTCGTGCAGGTGAACTTCGAGCCCAACGGCGCCGATGTCGGCGCGGATGGCAAGGAGCTCCCCAACGCGGGTCTCGAGGTCACGAAGTGCCAGGTCTCGATCAACGGCGAGCTGCAGGAGTTGAGCGCGGACCCGACGGTGCAGTACCTCTCGCCGGCGACCCCGACACTGAACTTCCCGCTGAGCACGACCTACGGCTCCGGCAAGTACGACTTCAAGGTCCTGATGGTCACGGCCGCAGGCGTGACCGTCGAGAAGACGTGGACCTACGACTCCAAGGGTCAGGCGGGCTCAGGTCTCATCAAGCCGCAGGTGATGAAGGAGTGGTTCTGGTTCATCTCCCGCGGCGCCATCGTCACGGTGGAGCTGACCGTCATCTCCATCCTCTTCGCCTGCATCCTGGCGCTCTTCGGTTCGCTGGGGCGGCTCTCCAAGAAGATGACCTTCAGGCAGGCGTGGAACCGGTACCAGAGCTGGGGCTACATGTGGCGGATGGTCATCGGCCGCATCCCCTACTGGATCGCCACCTTCTACACCTCGCTCTTCCGAGGTACGCCGCTCCTCCTGCAGATCATCGTGATCTACCAGGGCACGCCCGAGGTCATCAGGGCCCTCGGCCTGCCGAACTCGTACAACCCGCCGGCGTTCTGGTCCGGCGTCGCGGCGCTGTCCCTCAACTACGGCGCCTACCTCACCGAGGTGTTCCGCGCCGGCATCCAGGCCGTACCCAAGGGCCAGAACGAGGCCGCGTGGGCGATCGGCCTCAGCGGCTGGCAGACGCAGCGGCGCATCATCCTGCCGCAGGCGCTCAAGATCGTCATCCCGGCGGTGGGCAACGACTTCATCGCCCTGATCAAGGACACCTCGCTGGTGTCGGTCATCACGGTGGAGGAGCTCCTGCGACGCTCACAGCTCGCCGGCGCCGCCACCTTCAGCTTCATGAGCACGCTGCTCGTCGCGGCCGCGTGGTATTGGGCGCTGACGATCTTCTTCAGCTTCTGGCAGGCCAAGCTCGAGACGCGCATGGCGCGCGACAAGGCCCGCGAGAAGGAGAAGGGGAAGGCGAAATAGCATGGGAACCCAGACATTCGCACACGAGACGATCACCGACGAGAAGGGCCGCCAGCTTGTCGTCAAGGTCGAGGGCCTGCAGAAGTACTTCGGCAAGAACCACGTGCTCAAGGGTATCGACCTCGAGGTCTACAAGGGTGAGGTGCTGGTGCTCATCGGGCCGTCCGGCTCCGGCAAGAGCACGTTCCTCCGCTGCCTGAACTTCCTCGAGGATCCCACGACCGGCGAGATCAGGGTCGGGGACGTCCACGTCACCTGCGGCAGCCACGGCGGCGGCTTCAAGAAGGACGTGCACGAGATCCGCATGAAGTGCGGCATGGTCTTCCAGGAGTTCAACCTCTTCCCGCACAAGGACGCGATCGAGAACGTGATCGAGGGTCCGATCCTGGTCAAAGGCGAGAAGAAGGCCGAGGCCATCCGCAAGGCGGAGATGTTGCTGACCAAGGTGGGCCTCGGGGACCGGATGGACTTCTTCCCCAGCCAGCTCTCCGGCGGCCAGAAGCAGCGCGTCGCCATCGCCCGCGCCATGGCGATGGACCCCGTGCTGATGCTCTTCGACGAGCCGACCAGCGCCCTCGACCCCGAGCTCATCGGCGAGGTGCTCAAGGTCATGAAGGAGCTCGCCGAGGGCGGCATGACCATGATCGTGGTGAGCCACGAGATGGGCTTCAGCCGCGATGTGGCCGACCGCGTCGTGTACATGGACGACGGCTACTTCATCGAGCAGGGTCCGCCGAGCGAGGTCTTCTTCCATCCCCAGGACGACCGCACCAAGCGCTTCCTGCGGCACATCCTGCCGGAGAAGGAGCCCGAGCACGCCAAGGAGCTCGGCATCCTCGAGGTCGACCAGGAGTTGCCCGAGCCGGACGCCGTCGACGGACCGCCGCAGGGCGCAGCCGGTGCGGCGCTCAACGAAGACAACTTCCAGGACACGGCCATCCCCGACATCCCCCTCGCGCAGGGTCCCGCGGGTGAGACGCCCCTGCCTCCGGGCGACGAGAACCTGTAAGGGACCGGCCGGAAGGCCGTGAGCAAGGACTGAGGCGGCGAGGCGCAAGACGCCTCGCCGCCTCTTTCGCGTACGGCGCCGGCCGGACGCCCAGCCGTTCGCACGGTGGAACGGCTCCGCCGCGGAGGTGGGCAGAGCCGGATGACGCGGCCGGGCGCGGACCGATACCATCGGGCGCGGCGACGAGGAGGAGCGATGGCGGACGCAGCCCTGCGTATCGATCCGATCAGGCCGCGCCTGCGGTGGGACGTGCTCGGCGAGGCCGATGTGGAGCGGCTGGAGGCGGGCATCATCGAGACGCTGGCCGAGGTGGGCGTGCGCTTCCCGCTGGCGCGCGCGCTCGACGCGCTGGAGCGCGGCGGCTGCCGCGTAGACCGCGCGTCGCAGGTCGCGCGCCTGCCCGAGGCTGTCGTCCGGGCGGCGCTGCTGGCGGCGCCCAAGTCGCCGCTGCTCGCCGCCCGCGACCCGCGCTGCGACATCGTTCTCGACGGGACCGCGTGTCACCTCAGCAACGACGGGTGCGGCGTCCGCGTCATCGACCCCGACAGTGGCGAGCTGAGGTCCAGCACGAAGGCCGACGTTGCCGCCTCCGCCCGCTTCGTCGACGCCGTCCCCCAGGTCAGTTTCTACTGGGGACCGGTCGTCACGGCGGAGGACGTGCCGTTGGAGACACGGCCGCTGCACGAACTCGAGGCGATCTTCGCCAACACGAGCAAGCACTTCCAGGCCGTCGACGTGGTGGGCGAGGAGATGGCGCGCCGCGCCGTCGAGATGGCGCGGGTGGTGGCCGGCGGAGCCGAAGAGCTTCGCCGCCGGCCGATCATGAGTCTCATCGCTTGCCCGATCGACCCGCTGAGCAACGAAGCCGTGAGTCTCGAAGCGGCGCTCGTCTGTGCGGAAGCCGGTGTCCCTGTCGGCTTCCTCTCGCTGACGCTCGGCTGTGCGTCGGCGCCGGCGACCATGGCCGGCAACCTCGTGGTCAACCTGGCGGCCGTCCTTGCCGGGATCGTCCTGCTGCAGCTGGCGCATCCGGGTGCGCCTGTGTTCCTGGCGGGCGCGCCCTCCGTGATGGACCTCAAGACCGGCGGCTACACCGGCGGCAGCCCGGAGGACTACGTGCTGGCCGCCGCCGCCACCCAGTTGGCGCACCACTTCGGCTTCGCGATGAACATGGGCACGATGGCGAGCGGGGCCAAAGAGCCTGGGTGGCAGGCCGCCGTGGACGACGCGCTCTCCACGCTCGCCAGCGTCTCGGCCGGGGCAGAGATGATGAGCGGCTGCGGCCTCTTGGACGGCTCGAGGACGCTGAGCTACGCCCACTTGCTCATGGAGGCCGAGGTCTACGGCATCGTGCAGAAGATGGCCGGTGGGCTTCGAGGTGACTGACGAGACGCTGGCGCTCGACGTGATCCGCAAGGTCGGTCCGAACGGCACCTACCTGGCGGAGAAGCACACCCGGAGGCACATGGGCGAGATCTGGCGACCGGGCATCTGGGACCGGACGCCCTACGACGCGTGGCTCGCCGCCGGCAAGAGGGGCGCGCGCGAGAAGGCCGAGGAGAAGGCGCGTGAGATCCTCGCGTCCCACGCGCCCGACCCGCTCCCCGCAAGACGTGCGCGCCGACTCCGGCGGCTCGTCGCGGCCGCGGACGTCGAGCTGGCGGACGCGCGGTAGACCCCACTCAACCGACGAGCGCCTGCGCAGCCTCCCGGAAGACCGCCGTGTGCCGGTCGACATCCGCTGCGGTCGTCTGCGGCGACATCAGGGCCATGTTGTGGAACGGCGTCATGAGGATGCCGCGGTTGAGCATGAAGAGGTGCAGGTAGCGGTCGAGCTCCTCGTCCTCGGCCGCCGCGGCCTCGCCGCCGTTGCGCGGCGGCACGGGCCGCGGCCAGTACTCCGCGCGGCAGCCAAGGCGCTTGACCACCCACGGCAGCGAGAACTCGCCGATGACCTCCTCGACGCCGTCGGCCCAGCGGCCGGCGAGCGGGATCATGCGCTCATACGCCTGGTCCGTGAGGACCTCGCTCAGCGTCGCGCGCACGGCCGCCACGCTGAGCGCGTTGCCGGCCAGCGTACCGCCGATGCCGCATTCGTCCGCGGCGTGGTAGTCCCACTCCCTGTGGATGAGGCCGGCGATCGCCTCGCCGAAGCCGTAGACGGCGGCGGGGACGCCGCTCCCTATGGGCTTGCCGAGCGTCACCATGTCCGGCTGGAGGCCCCAGGCCCGGGTGCATCCACCGGGACCCGCGCAGATCGTGTGCGTCTCGTCGATGATCAGCAGCGTGCCGGTCTCGCGCGTCAACCGGCGCAGCTCCGCGTGGTAGCCGTCGTCGGGCAAGACGATGCCGATGTTGGTGAGGGCGGGCTCGGCGAGGACGCAGGCCACGTCGCCGGGCTCGAGCGCCCGTTCCAGGGCCTCGAGGTCGTTCCACTCGATCACCTTGGTCGTCACGGTCGGGTCGACCGGCGGACCGGCGTTGCCCGGCTTCGGGCCCGGGACGCCGTCGTTGATGGTGATGATCGTCTCGTCCACGGAGCCGTGGTAGCAGTAGTTGTAGACGAGGATCTTCGGGCGCTTCGTGACGTGACGGGCGAGCCGGATGGCGAAGCGGTTGGCGTCCGTCGCCGTCAGCGCGAGTTGCCAGTACTGCAGGCCGAAGCGGCGGGAGAGCTCCGCGGCCACCCAGAGAGAGTCCTCGGTGGGCAGCATCGTCGTGATGCCGCGGCCGGCCTGGGCGGCGATGGCCGCGAATCGAGGCCTCGGGCGAGTGGCCGGTCATCGCGCCCGTGTCCCCGAGGCAGAAGTCGATGTACTCGTGGCCGTCGACGCAGGTGAACCGGGCGCCGTGGGCCTCCGCGACGTAGGGCGGGAACGGGCTCGACCAGCGCGTCATCCAGTTCATGGGGACGCCGTCGAGCATGTGCGCCTGGGCGCGCTCGAAGAGCTCGCGCGAGCGCGGGTGGCGCGCGACGAAGTCCGCGTCTTCGCGCGCCTTGAGCTCCGCCAGACGCTCTCGGTGGATGGTCGCCGTCATTGAGCCCCCTCCGGACCCGAAGTCCCGGCCTACCCCGCCAGCTCCTTCGCCCGCTCCACCGCCATGCCGGCGTTGGCCCCGTAGCCGTCGGCGCCGATCTCGTCGGCGTAGGCGGCGGTGACGGGGGCGCCGCCGACCATCACCTTGACCGAGTCCCTGAGGCCGGCGTCCTTCAGCGCCGCGATCGTCTCGCTCATGTGCGGCAGGGTGGTGGTCAGCAGGGCGCTCATGCCGATGATCCTCGGGGCGTGCTCCTTCGCGGCGGCGACGAAGTCGGCGGCGCTGACCCCGGTGCCGAGGTTGACGACCGTGAAGCCGGCCCCCTGGAGCAGCATGCCGACCAGGTTCTTGCCGATGTCGTGCAGGTCGCCCTCGACGGTGCCGATCACGACCACGCCGCCGCCGGCCTCGTCGCCGGCCGCCATGTGCGGGCGCAGGAGGTCGAGGCAGGCCTGCATGACGCGGGCGCTGAGCAGCACCTCGGGGATGAAGCAGTCGCCGTCACGCATGCGCGCGCCGACCACCTCCATGCCGGGGAGCAGGGCCTCGTCCAAGATCTCCCGGGGGCTGGCCCCGGTGGCCAGCAGGGCCTGCGTGAGGGCGGTCGCCGTGTCGGCGCTGCCGTCGATGATGGCTTGCTTGAGGGGGTCTTTCATGCCACGCCTTTCTCACGGTCGGCAGCTTCGATGATGCGGCGCACCTGCGCGGCCACATCCGGGTCGATGGGCAGGGGCTGGTGAGACTCTACTAGCTCCAGCGCCCGGGCGCGTGTCCGCGTGGCAAGGTCGGTCGCGCCCCTGCTCTCCCAGTCCTCGCGCACGCGGCGGTCGAGGACCGTCGGCTGGCTCAGCTCGCGCATGTGCTTGAGGGTGGCGTCCAGCGAGAGGAAGTCGCCGAACGCGCCGACCTTCGCGATGTCGTCCACTGCCATCGTCTCGTCGGTGACGGCGATGCCGCCGACGGCGAACTTGATCATCCGCGCTATCTCGTTGTCCATGACCAGCTGGCCAAGGTCGAAGGTGACGCCCGATTCGATCATCCCCGCCCCGTAGATCTGGTTGGCACCTGCCAACGCAGGAAGGAGTCCGGTGAGGGTCTTCTCGTGACCGGTCTGCGCGTCACCGAGCTTGGAATCCGCCTACAACCCCGCCACGAAGCTCGGCAGCAGGTAGTGACGGGCGATCTGGGCGCAGGCGGCGCTGAAGAGGGCGAGCTCCGGCGAGCCCACACACGCCGCCGCCAGCTTGAGGTCCATCGCCGTCGTCGACGAGCCGTACGTGACGGGGCAGCCGCGCTCGACAAGCTGCGAGAGCACGATGCCGGAGAGCACTTCCGCGTTGTGCAGGACGAGCGTGCCGGCGAGCGTCACCGGCGACGATCCTCCCGACATCGCCATGCTGAGGATCGTGTCCGGGCACCAGGCGCGCGCCGACTCGATGATCACCTCGCTGGCGTCTCTCGGCAGCTTGAGCGGGCTCACCGGGCAGACGCCGAAGCCGATGAGCGGGCGGCGACGGAACTCATCCTCGCCGCCCGCGACCACCGTGGCCATCTCGATGAGCTTGCGGCAGTCGTAGGCGCTCGTCGCCTCGGTCCCCACCGGCTTGCCGGTGTTGAGGATCGCCGCCTCCCACTTGTGGAGGCTGGCGGTCGCCTCGGGCACGTCGCCTGGGTGTACCGCGGACTCGTAGGTGTCGATGTCGCTGAGGGCGTCGACCAGGCGCGCCGCCTCGTGCACGTCCTGGAGCACCGGGTGCCGGTACTCGCCGGTGCGCGGATCGACGATCATGATGCCTTCGTCGAAGTTGGAGACGTAGACGCGGCCGGCCTCGAGGACGATGTCCTGCTCCGGGTCGCGGCCGCAGAGGTAGCTCTTGGGCGGCGCCGAGCGGATCGCCTCTTCCACCAGGTGCGGCGGGATGCGCACCATGCGCGTCTCGCGGTCAACGACGCAGCCGCCGTCGCTGAAGATGTCGAGCGCGTCGTCGGCCTCGACCCACATCCCGGTCCGTTCGAGGACCTCGAGCGAGCCGAGGTGGATGTCGTTGAGCTCAGCCTCCGTGAACACGTTCAGGCTGAGCCCGCCCGAGCTGGGTCGCCCGGCGTGCAGGTTTCGCTTCACTGGAGTACCTCCGCTGGCAGGCGATGCGTGTCACGGCCGGCGAGACGACGGGTGGGGCGGAAGGGTGACAGGTCGCCCGGCCCCACGGGCGTGGTCGCAGGAGCGCCCCGCCGCTCGCAGAGTCCGAGACTATGGGCGTGGCGCGCGCGAGTAAAGCGTCGCAGCCGCGCGCGCCCAACTTCGCCGAGCAATCCGCCGTGCGCGATTCGCGCCGCGTGCGAAGTTCGTGCAACTTGCGGCCGTCCGGAAGCTCGCTGAGCGGTGATATCGTGCTGACCACGACTGCCGGGTGACGCCGGTCGTCGGCAGGACCCGTCCATGCCACCGGAGGCGACGATGCCGCTCCTCGAACGCGACGACTCTATCCTCGTCGTCATCGACCTGCAGCCCAAGTTCTGGAGCGACAGGCTCGACAAGGATGACGCGGCCGAGGTGAGCGGGGCGGCCGCGCGAGCGGCCTGGCTGGCGGGCGCGGCGATGGCGCTCGACGTGCCCGCCGTACTCACCGAGGAGAGCCCGGAGCGGAACGGGCCGACTGCAGTCGGGGTACTGCTGGCCGTCGGCCGCCGCGCGCCGGTGTTCACGAAGCCGGTCTTCAGTCTCGCCGCCTGCCCGGACATCATGGCGGCGATCGAGGCGACCGGCCGCCGGACGGTCGTGCTCTGCGGCTTCGAGACCGACGTCTGCGTGACGCACTCGGCAGTCGGCCTTATGGAGGCCGGCTATCGAGTGGTCGTGGCCGTCGACGCCGTGTATTCGCCGGCGGGCGCGCAGGCCTTCGGCCTCGCCCGCCTGCGCGACCTCGGCGTCGAGCTCGTCCACTGCAAGGGCGTCTACTACGACTGGGTGCGCACGCTCGACGACGCGCTCGCCTTCGAGCGGGGGCACCCCGACCTCGCCGAGCCGCCCGGCTTCTGGATCTAACGCGGCAGACTGACCCGACAGGACGCCGGCGCAGTCGTCGGCGAGACGGCCGAAGGAGTGAGCAAGGATGGCGGATCAGCTGAGCACGACGAACCCGGGGCCCGGCTCCGCGGCGCGGGCCGCCGTCTACTGGCAGGGCGGCGACCCGCGCTGGCAGACCGGCGACATCGTGCCATTGACGACCACGGAGCGCGCCGACGTGTGCATCGTCGGAGGGGGCTTCACCGGCCTCTGGACGGCCCTGTCGATCAAGCGGCTCGCGCCGGACACAGACGTCGTGATCATCGAGCGGGAGTACTGCGGTGCCGGCGCCAGCGGACGCAACGGCGGCTGGGTGAACGGCTGGGACGACATCCTGCCCAAGCTGGTCTCACGCTTTGGGAGAGACGCCGCGCTGTGGCTGGTCGACGCCTCCCGGCGCAGCCTCGACGACCTCCGCGACACGGTGCGCGACGGCGACATCGACTGCGACCTCGCGTTCGAGGGCGGCCTCACCGTGGCGCTGTCGCCGGCGCAGGTCGACGGTGTCCTCGAGGCTGCGCTCCTGGCGCGCGAGTTGGGCCGCGACGACCTTCTTCGCATCCTGGACAGGGATGAGGCCGTCGCGCTGTCGGGGTCGCCGGCGGCCGAGGCCGGGGCGCTGATCCTGCAGGCCGGCAGCGTCCAGCCGGCGCTGCTCGTCCAGGGCCTGCGCCGGCTCGTGGCCGCGGCCGGCGTGCGCATCTACGAGGCTACGCCGATGGTCGGCCTGCAGCGCACGCTGCCGGCCGTCGTCAAGACCCCATCCGGGAGTGTGACCGCGGACAAGGTCGTCCTCGCGTCTGGCACCCGGCTCGCCCTCATCCCCGAGTTGCGCCGCACCGTCTTCATCCTCCCCTCGCACGTCGTCGCGACAGCGAGCTCGGCGGAGGCGCTGGACGACCTCGGATGGGTCGCGGGCCGCCCCTTCTCGGACGGACGCACGGCCGTTCACTACGCGCAGCGCACGGCCGACGACCGCGTCGTGTTCGGGCGCGGCGGCGGGCGCCTCGGGTACGGCGGCCACATCATCCCGGCCCACTACCACGACGCCAGGGAGATCGAGGAGATCGTCGCAGACATGCACGCCATGCTGCCGGCGACGCGCGGCCTCGCAGTCGAGTGGCGCTGGGGCGGCCCCCTGGAACGCACCCAGCACGGCATTCCCTGGGTCGGCGTCCTGGGCAAGCACCGCAACGTCCATTACGGCCTGGGCTACTCCGGCAACGGCGTCTCGGCCTCCAACCTGATCGGTCGCACCCTGGCATCGGTCGTCCTGGGTGTCGACGACGACTACGCGCGGTCGCCGCTGGTCTCCGAGCCGCCGACCTACCTGCCACCGGAGCCCGTCCGCTCGGCCGGCGCACGCGCCGTGCGCAGCGCCATCGAACGCTGCGAGGTGCTGGAGGATCAGGGTCGCAGGCCTGACCCGGTCTCGCGGGCGCTGCGGCGCTGCCTCACCATCTCGATGCCGAAGGGCATCACGCTGTGGCGCCGGGACGAGATGGACTGACGCCGCACAGACGCCGCCCGCCCGGTCCAGCTCCAGGCGGCCAGACGAACAATCCGTGCTGCTCACTGCTCACTGCCGTCTCGGCCGTCAACGGGAACTCGCACCGATCCACCTCCGGCGAGGAACAACCCCTCCAAGGGGACTCGACACGGAGGTGGGACCATGCCCCGATTCGACACGCTCACGCCCATCCATAAGGCCCTGCGCGCCTTGGTCTACGAGGTCGGCGGCGACCTGCAGACCACCGACTTCGCCGACGAGCTGGAAGCTGCAGGCGCGGCGGCGGATCTCGAGCTGGCGCTGCACCTCATGCGCGATCACCACACCACTGAGGAGGTGTACTTCTACCCGAAGCTGCAGCCACTCGAGGAGCGGTTGGTCGCGTCGATGCTGGAGCAGCATGGGAGCGTGGAGCGGTTGCTGGACGTGGCGGACGCGGCTCGCGAGGGGGTGCGGGCTCCGGACGCGGAGGCCCGCGTCAAGGCGGGCGCAGATCTCAACTGCCGGTTCAACGAGCTGGTCGCCTTCTACTTCGAACACCTCGCCCAGGAGGAGGCCAAGGTGCTGCCGGCGACCTGGAGGCACTTCGACGACGCCCAACTCATGGCCATCCAAGGGACGATCATCGCCGAGATGGACCCGGGTGAGCTGTTCCAGTGGCTCGGCTGGATGTTCAAGGGCCTCAATCGGGCCGAGCTCGTCGGCATGCTGCGCGGCGCCAAGGTGGGGATGCCGCCGGAGGCGCTCGAGGCGGTACGCGGGCTTGGAGCTGCGAACATGCAGCCTGCGGCGTGGCAGGTGGTGCGCGAGCAGGCCGGGCTTTAGCGGCGGCCGGCCGGGGGGATCAGACCAGCGGCACCTGCTGCGTGATGCAGTGGATGCCGCCGCCGCCGTAGCCGATGACCGGGCACGGAACGCCAACGACCTCGTGCCCGGGCACGAGGTCCCGCAACTGCTCGAGCGCCGCCTCGTCGTCCGCCGTGCCGCCGGTCGGTACGATCAGCGCGCCGTTGGCGAAGTAGGAGTTGATGTAGGTCTCGACGATCGGCGTGTCGCCGATGAGCACCGGTGCACTCCGGCGGTCGAACTCGATGACCTCAAGCTCGCGGCCGCGCGCGTCGGTCGTCTGCAGGCGCCGCCGGTTCTCGTTGAGGTTCTCGAAGTCGGGGTGCTGCGGGTCGCGCACCATGTGGAGCAGCACTCTACCCGGCGCCACGAACGCGCCGACACCGTCCACGTGCCCGTCGGTGTCGGGATCCTCGTCGAGCCCCAGCCCGGAGATGAGCCAGATGACCTTCTTCACGCCGAGGTAGTCCTTGAGCACCTGGGTCATCTCTTCCTTGGTCAGGCCGGGGTTGCGTGAAGGGTGGAGGAGGCAACTCTCGGTCGTGATCAGCGTGCCCTCGCCGTCCACGGTGATGCCGCCCCCCTCAAGGACCATGGGGGCGGCGAAGCGCTCCACGCCGAAGTGCTCGGCCAGCCGACGGCCGATGGCGGCGTCGTTGTCGTAGGGCACGTACTTCTCGCCCCATGAGTTGAACGTGAAGTCGGTCATGGCGAGCGTGCCGTCCGGACGCGTGAGGAAGATAGGCCCACTGTCGCGCAGCCAGGAGTCGTCGATGGGCATCTCGACGACCTCGATGTCGCGGCCGAGGTAGCTGCGCGCGACCGCGCCCTCGCCGGGGCGGGCGAGCATGAGCACGGGCTCGAAGCTCGCGATCGCTTGGGCGACGGCAGTGTAGCTCGCCATCGCCAGCAGGTAGTGCTCGCCCCAGACGGAGCCGATGCGGATCTGGGTGGGCCAGCCCATGATGCAGCGCTCGTGCGGTTCCCACTCGGCGGGCATGCGGAACCCGAGGGAGGACGGCGTCTGTCCGGCGGGCGCACCGGTGCCGGGGTCGGCGACTGCTGACATGCTGGGCTCCTTTGGACGGGCCGCGCGGCCGAGAACCAGGCCGCGGCCCTTGCATTCGGTCGAAGACGGGTTTATTGTACGACCAATCAAACCATGGACGCAAGTACCGGAGCTCACGTGCTCCCGGGCCGGCAGGAGGCACGAAGTGGCAGTGCAGACACGACAGGCGCAGGGCAGGGACATCGCCGCCTCGCCGACGGCCGTCCGCATCCTCGAGGCCGCCAAGAAGATCCTCTCCGAGCGTGGCTACGCGAAGTTGACGCTCCAGGCCATCGAGGAGGAGTCCGGGGAGTACCGTGCACTCGTCGCCTACTACTTCGGGAGCAAACAGGGCCTGGTCGACGCGATCATCGACTCGCTGATGGACGCAGAGGACGAGGCGCTCCGCGAGCACCTCGAGGGCATCGAGGAGCCGGAGGAGCGCGTGCGCACGCTCATCGACGAGCAGCGTCAGATCTCCGCCGACTGGCGCGGGTTCCGCGCCTTCTACGAGCTGCTCCCGCACATCATGCGCGACGACCGGCTGCGCGAGGAGCTGGCCGCCGACTACGCGAAGTCGCGAGAGCTCGACCAGCAGACGCTGGCCGCTGGCCGCCGGGGCGGCGATGGGGATCTCGGCAAGCTCGCCGCCCTCAGCGTCGCCATCGTCGAGGGCTTGGCCGTGCAGTACGCGGCCGACCCGGAGTCGTTCGACCACGAGGGCACCTACCGCCTCTGGGAGGACATGGTGCTCGCGTACCTCCGAGAGAGACCGGAGGGCTGACCAGCCGCTGCCGCGGGGTGGCCCGGGGGCATCTCCGCACGCTGCGCGGTTTTCTTGTCTGACCAATCAAACGCCGCGTTCCGGGCGAGTGGAGGATGCTTGACGATGACCGAGGCGCATGAGCTGAAGAGCCGGCCGCTGCCGTCGCTGGCGAAGTTCCGCAGCCGCGACTTCGTGACCGACCAGGCGTACTCGCGTGAGGAACTGCTCGAGCTGATCCAGCTCGCGTTGGTGCTTAAGGACCTCCATCGTGAGCTGCACGTGACGCCGTTTCTGCCGGGCAGGCATCTCGGCATGATCTTTGACGACCCGTCGACGCGCACGCGGATCAGCTTCGAGACCGGGATGACGGAGCTGGGCGGCCACGCCGTCTACCTGCGGCCGGGAGAGATGCACCTGCCCGGCCGAGAGAGCGTGGCCGACACCGGGCGCGTGCTCAGTCGCTTCCTGCACGCGATCATGGCGCGCACGCAGACGGTCGCCGTGCTGCGCGAGCTGGCCGACGCGGCGACGGTCCCGGTCATCAACGGCGAAGCCGGCGACTGGGACCACCCGATCCAGTCGGTCAGCGACGCGCTCACGATCCTCGAGTACGGCGGGCGTCTCGAGGGCGAGACGATGGCGTGGCTCGGCAACGGCGACTGCATGTGCAACTCGGTCGTCCTCACCTTCAGTCGGCTGGGCATGAACGTGAACGTCGCCACGCCGTCGCACTTCCCGCTCTCGGACGAGGTCCGCTGCGCTCGCGGAGGAGAACTGCCGCGTCTACGGCTCTCGCCTCCTCGTCACGGAGGCCGCAGAAGAGGCCGTCGCCGACGCCGACTACGTCTACACGTCGCTGTGGTGGTGGGAGGACTCGGCGGAGTACGTCGCGGACGTCCGCCGCAAGAACCGCCACCTCCAAGTCAACGAGGAACTCTGGGCGCGTACCAAGCCCGGCGCCCGCTTCATGCACTGCCTCCCGGCGGTGCGCGGCGACGAGGTCACGGACGCGATCATCGACGGCCCCGCCTCGATGGTCTGGGACATGGCCGAGAACCGCAAGCACCTGCAGAAGGCGGTCGTCCTGGCGCTGGTCGGCATCGACCGCCTGCCGGACGACCCGGCGCTGCAGCCCATCGGCCGGGCGCTGCTCTCGTGAGCGGCCCGGCGCGTCCATCATCCGGGATCCACAGGGGGGAGACCATGATCCAGGCACCTCGCCGGGCTGCGCTCCGGCTCACCATCCTTCTCGTCGTCGCGGCCGCCGCGCTGGTCCTTGCGGCGGCGGCCTTCGCCTCCGAACCGTCTCCATCGGCCTCGGCGGACAAGGTCGTCCTCAAGATCGGCTGGACGGTCGAGCCCGACACGCTGAACCCGTTCATCGGCTGGCAGAACCAGGACTACGAGATCTGGTCGATCAACTACAGCTTCCTGTTCGGCTTCGGCACGTCGGACAAGCCGACGCTCGACCTGGCGGCGGAGTATCCGACCACGGAGAACGGCGGGCTCTCAGCCGACGGCAAGGTCTGGACCATCAAGATCCGCCCGGACGTCAAGTGGAGCGACGGCGAGCCGCTCACGGCCGCCGACGTCGCCTTCACCTACAACTACATCGTGAAGAACGAGATGTTCAACATGGCGCTGGCGACGCGCGGGATCCTCGGAGCCAAGGCGCTGGACCCGACCACTGTGCAGATCACCTGCTCGCGCCCGAAGGCCGACATGGAGCGCATCTTCATCCCCATCCTGCCGCAGCACGTGTGGAGCAAGGTGACGCCCAAGGCCGCGGAGACGGGCTTCACCAACCCCGTGCCGATCGTCGGCAGCGGACCGTTCTTCACGTCCGAGTTCGTCAAGGGCAAGTTCCTGCGCATGGAGCGCAACCCCTACTACTACGGCACCACGCCGACCGTCGACGAGATCATCTTTGCCACGTACCAGAACCCCGACACGATGACCATCGACTTCAAGTCGGGCAACCTGGACGCGGCGTGGGGCATCCCCGTGGCGCAGTTCCGTACGCTCGGCTCCGATCCCGGCACCGAGGCGCTCGCGTATCCCTACTACAACTGGGAGTACCTGAACTTCAACTGCTACGACAGCCCGGACTCGCTGGGTGCGCCGGTGCTCAGGGACTGGAGGTTCCGCAACGCGCTCAACTACGCGATCGACCGTGCCAAGCTGTGCGCGATCGCCTTCCAGGGCTACGCCGCGCCCGGCACCACCATCGTCCCGCCGAAGACGTGGAAGGACCCGGACTACCACTGGCAGCCCTCGGCGACCGAGGAGATGGGCTTCGACCTGGCCAAGGCCGGCCAGGCGCTGGATGCGGCCGGCTACCCGCTCAAGGGCGGCAAGCGCGTGGACAAGCAGGGCAAGCCGATCTCACTGCGGCTCCACGCGACCTCGGACAACGTGCCGTCGCAGACCGAGGGCAAGCTCATCACCGGCTGGCTGCAGAAGCTCGGCATCAAGATCGAGTTCTCGGTGCTGGATCCGGGCGCCCTCAGCGCGCGCATGTGGAACTTCGAGGGCGCCACGTACAAGCCCGATTTCGACATGTACATCGACAGCTGGCTCGGTTACGTCGACCCCGGCCAGACGCTGACCGCCGAGACGACCTGGCAGATCGGTGCCACGAATGAGCCGGCCTGGTCCAACGCCGAGTACGACAAGCTCGCCGACGAGCAGGCGGCGCAGCTCGACCCGGTGGAGCGCCAGCAGTCCATCTGGCGGATGCAGCAGATCATGTACGAGCAGACGCCGTGGGTGGTCGTCGCCTACCCGGACTTCTTCGAGGCCTACGACACCGCCGAGTGGACGGGCTGGACTCGAGTGAACGACGGCAACGGCCCGGCGTTCTTCACGGCCGGCAATGTCGACACCTACGTCAACTTGAAGCCGGTGGTGGCGACCGATGCGGCCGGGTCAGGCAGCAGTTCGACCACGTGGATCCTCGTGGCGGTGATCGCCCTGGCCGTCATCGCGCTGGTCGCGTTCCTGGTGGTGCGGCGGCGGGGTGGGCGCGAGGTCGACGAGTAGCCCGGCCGGCAGGCGCCGCCATCCCCCCCTTGCGCGGCGGCGGCTTCTCGGCGGCCCGCACCCTTGGACCGGGTGCGGGCCGCCGCCGCATCGAGGGTCACTCCGGAGGGCTGTAGTACGCGGTCTTCTCTGAGAGCACTCCCGTCGGGCCGACCCGGACCAGACCGGCACCCTCGACTGAGGCCGTCTGCCACCATCCCCACGCCGTGAGTTCGCCATCCTGCTCGTGCGCGACGACGTGGGAGATCTCCTCGAAGACCGTGTCGCCGGTCGACGTGAAGAACGGAGCTTCACTCGCGAACATCTCCTCCAGGTAGACCGCGAACTCGGCCTTACGGAAGCGCCCGTCCACCGGGTCGTCGTAGACGAAGTCGTCCGCGACGGACCGCAGGATCATCTCCGCGTCGCCCGCTCTCCAGCCCATCAGCCACATCTCGAGCCACGCCTGCAGGGTGTCCTCGACCTGATCGTGCCGGTCCATTTGCCCCTCTCCTTCCGTCATGTCTCTCGCCCTCGGTGGCACTGCTTTCTCTGATCCACGCATTCTCGTCCCATCGCAGTGAAGGGTGGCTCGGCTCGCCGTTGTGCTCGAGGCCCGGGGATGCTACGCCGGAGAAGGCGCGGCGGGCGCCCGTGGTAGAGTCGCGGCCCGTCCGAGCCGACGGTTCGCGACCGCTCAGGCGTCCAATGGGAGTCCGTCGCCATCACCGCGCCATGCGGCCGCGCGCGGTCCGGCCATCACGAGAGCGAGGAGGGGGCGACATGAACGCAGCTCGCCTGACGATCTGGGACGAGAGCGCCTGCCGGCGCGTGCACGAGGCGACGCTCGACGTGCTCGCCGAGACCGGCATCGAGGTCAAGTACGCGCCGGCCGCCGAGGTCTTCGCCGAGGCCGGCGCGCAGGTCGACGGCACGCGGGTGCGCATCCCCGCCGAGCTCGTCGAAGCCGCCATCAAGAGCGCGCCGCGCGACTGGACGATCAAGCCGCGTGGCGGCGACACCGAGCCCCTCGTGCTCGACGCCGCCCACACCTACTGCGGCACCGGCTCCGACGTGCTCTACGTCTGCGACCCCGAGACGCGCGAGCGGCGCCGCGTGCGCCGCGCCGACGTCGAGGGCATGGCCGCGCTCTGCGAGAAGCTGCCCAACATCGACTTCGTGATGAGCATGGGTCTGCCGGAAGACGCGCCGCAGGTCGTCGACGACCTCGTCCAGGTCGACGCCATGATGCGCGGCACGCGCAAGCCGCTGCTGGTCGCGCCGCGCGACGGCCACATCCTCGGCAAGATGAAGGAGATGGCGGCCCTGGCCGGCGAGGCCGACAGCTTCGGCATCTACGCGATGCCGGTGCCGCCGCTGCTTTTCGACGAGGACGGCGCCAGCAAGGTGATCGCCTGCGCCGAGCTCGGCATCCCGCTCATCTGGGCGCCGGCGCCCAACGCAGGAACGACGGCGCCGGCGAGCATCACGTCGGTCATCGTCGTCGCCAACGCCGAGGTGCTCGCCGGCCTCGTGCTGAGCCAGGCCGTCAAGGCCGGCGCGCCGTTCGTCTGGGGCGTCGGCGTGGGGGCGATGAACATGCGGACGATGAACGAGGTGTACTCGTCCGCGGACGTGTTCCGCGGCCACCAGGCGCAGACCGACCTCGCCCGCTGGTACGACCTGCCGAGCTTCGCCTACGCGGCGCACACGGACAGCAAGGTGCTCGACGAGCAGTGGAGCGCCGAGGCGGCGCTGACCGCGATTCTCGGCAAGCTCAGCCGCGGGACGCTGCTGCACGACGTCGGCTACCTCGAGTGCGGGCTGCAGAGCAGCTACGAATCGATCGTCTTCGGCGACCACCTGCTGGGCTGGGCCAAGGCGTTCATGGCGCCGCTGCCCGTCGACGACGCGGCGTTGGCGTTGGACGAGATCAAAGCCGTAGGGCCGGGCGGCAACCACCTGGCCCGGCCGTACACAAGGAAGCACTTCCGGCGGATCTGGCAGAGCGACCTCTTCGATACGACCCGTCATGACGCCTGGGAGGCCGACGGGTCGAAGACGCTGCTCGACCGTCTGCAGGCGCGGGTCGCGGAGCTGCGCTCCGAGCCGCGCGCCTTCGAGTTGCCGGACGACGTGAAGACGGGCCTCGACCAGATACTCGCGGACGTCGAGGCCGCCCGTCCCGGCACGTGACCGGCCGCAAAAACCGCTGCAAGTCGCAGGTACCAGCCGGCTTGCGGCGGTTTGCCGGGCGTTGCCCCGGTGATAGACTCCGGCCCGTGCCCGACGCGTCCAACATCAGCATCAGCACGATCAACCGCGCCTGCGGTCTCTAGGCCCTCCGCTTCCGCGGACGGGCTCCTTCTGAGCAACACCGCGACTGCCCGCCCGCTGCCGACTCCACCCTGACCTGCCGTCGTCGGACCCCTGCGAGGTTGCCGCAATGACTTCCCGAATCAACCCCATCGCCCCCCGTCTCTGGTGGGACGTCCTCAATCCCAGCGAGCTCGAGCGCATCCACGAGGCCACCCTCGACATCCTCGAGACGGTCGGCATCCGGTTCCCGAGCGAGCGCGCCCTCGACGTCCTCGAGAAGAACGGGTGCGAGGTCGACCGCGCCACGCAGGTCGCCAAGCTCCCTCGCGCGGTCGTCATGGAGGCCGTCTCGCAGGTCGTGGACAGCTATGTGCTCGCCGGTCGCGACCCCGCCTGCGACATGCTGATCGACCGGGCGCACAGCTACCTCAGCAACGACGGCTCGGGCGTCTTCGTCATGGACCACAAGACGGGCGAGAAGCGGCCGAGCACCAAGGCCGACGCGGCGACCAGCGCGCGCTTCGTCGACGCGCTCCCCAACATCAGCTACTACTGGGGTCCCGTGGTCACCAGCCAGGACGTGCCCCCGGCGACCAAGGCGCTGCACGACGCCGAGGCCGTGTTCAACAACACGAGCAAGCACTTCCAGACGGTGACCACCGTCGGCGAGAAGCCCGCCCGCTACCTCGTCGAGATGGCGGCCGCCATCGCCGGCGGCACCGACGAGCTGCGCAGGCGGCCGATCCTGAGCTTCATGCAGTGCGCCGTCGACCCGCTGGCGCACGACGGCCCCAACCTCGAGGCCAACCTCGTGGCCGCCGAGCACGGACTCGCCAGCGGCTTCATGCCCATGCCGCTCGCGGCCGGGACCGGCCCGGCGACGCTCGCCGGCAACCTGGTCGTCCAGAACGCCGAGGCGCTCAGCGGTGTCGTGCTCATCGAGCTGGCCTATCCCGGCGTGCCGGTGTTCTTCGCCGGCGCCCCGAGCGTCATCGACCTCAAGACCGGCGGCTACACCGGCGGTTCGCCCGAGGACTACCTCCTCGCCGGCGCGTCCACCCAGCTGGCCCACTTCTACGGCGTGCCGATGGCGATGGGCACCATGGCCACCGGCGCCAAGGAGCCCGACTGGCAGGCCGCCATCGACGACTCGCTGAGCACCTTCGCCAGCGTGATGACCAACGCCGACATGATGAACGGCGCGGGGCTGCTCAACGGCTCCAAGATCCTCAGCTACCCGCACATGGTCATGGAGAGCGAGATCTACGGCATCATCCAGAAAGTCGCCGGCGGCATCGAGGTGAACGACGAGACACTCGCGCTGGACGTGATCAAGAGCGTCGGGCCGAACGGCACCTACCTCGCCCAGAAGCACACGCGGCAGCACATGAAGGAGATCTGGCGTCCCACCGTGTGGGACCGCACGCCGTACGACAACTGGCTGCGCGAGGGCAAGAAGGGCGCCCTGGAGAAGGCGACGGAGATCGCCGACGACATCCTGGCGAACTACAGGCCCGAGCCGCTCCCCGAGGACGTGTCGAAGGAGCTGAGCGCGATCGTCGCTCGCGCCGACAAGGAGCTGGCGGGGGCCTGACGGCTCGCCGCCTGACCAGCTGATGCCCGCCGCCCGCCTCACCGTCTGGGACGACGCCGCCTGCTGGCGCGTCCACGAGGCGACGCTCGCGCTGCTCGAGGAGACCGGCGTGGAGGTCCGTCACGCCGGCGCCCGCGAGCAGCTGGCGGAGGCGGGCGCGCGCGTCGAAGGGACGCGCGCCCGCATCCCGGCCGCCCTGGTGGACGCCGCGCTGCAGAGCGCGCCGCGCCACTTCAAGCTCAGGGAGCGCGGCGCGTCCGGCGGCGAGGGCCACGCCCGTCGCGGCGAGCTCGGAGGCCTCGAGCTGGAGGACGGCAAGAGCTACTTCGGCACGGGGTCGGATTGTGTCTACGTCACCGACCCTGACACCGGCGAACGCCGTCAGAGCACGACCGCCGACGTCGAGGGCATGGCCGCACTCGCGGAGAAGCTGACCAACCTCGACTTCGTCATGAGCATGGGCCTGCCGAACGACGTGGCGGCGGGGATCGGCGACCTTGCGCAGTTCGCCGCCATGCTGGCCGGCACGCGCAAGCCGCTGCTGACCACCGCGCACGACGCAGTCTCCCTGCGCCGCATGAAGGACATGGCCGCCATGTGCGGCGAAGCCAGGAGTTTCGGCTGCTACGCCATGCCCAATCCGCCGCTCATCCACAGCGACGAGGCGCTGGACAAGGTCCGCGCCTGCGCCGAGCTCGACATCCCGCTCGTCTACGCGCCGGCGCCCGCCGCGGGCACCACGGCGCCGGCCTCCATGACCGCCACCATCGTCATCGGCAACGCCGAGACGCTGAGCGGTCTCGTCGTCCACCAGCTCACGCGCAGCGGCGCGCCGTTCGTGTACGGCGTCGGCTGCGGCGCCTTCGACATGCGCACCGCCGTGGACGTGTACGGCGCGCCGGAGCACTTCCTCGGCAACGCCGCCGCGACCGACCTCGCCCGCTTCTACGGCCTGCCGAGCTTCGCCTACGCCGCCGTCGCCGACGCCAAGACCTTCGACGAGCAGTGGGCCGCCGAGGCCGGCATCACCGCGGTGCTCGGCGCGCTGAGCCGCGCCACGCTGCTGCACGACGTGGGCTATCTGGAGAGCGGGCTGCAGAGCAGCTACGACACGATCGTCCTCGGCGACGAGCTGGTGGGCTACGCCCGCGCGCTGCTCGTCGAGGTCGGCGTCGACGATGAGGCGCTGGCGCTGAACGAGATCGACGCCGTCGGCCCCGGCGGGAGTCACCTGGGCCGGGGCTACACACGCCAGCACCACCGCGAGACGTGGGCGCCGCGCCTGTTCGAGCGCGCGACGCACGACCGCTGGGCAGCCGCGGGCGCGACGACGCTCAAGGAGCGCGTGGCCGTGCGCACGCAGGAGCTGCGCGAGGAACCGCGCGCGTTCGCCCTGGAGCAGACGATCCGCGACCGGCTGCAGGCCGTGCTCGCCGAGGCAGAAGGGAGCAGCCGGTGATCGAGCCGACGAACGCGACGCACCCGGTGGAAGCGCGCCCCATCATGACCACGAAGGCGCGCCTCGCCCTGCGCGTGCTGAGCGACGACGACGTCGCGCGCGTGCACGCAGCGGCGCTCGACCTGCTGGGCGCTGAGAGCCCCGCGGCCGAGGCCGCGGTCCGGTCGGCGCCGTCGACGTTCGTCCTGGCCGGCCGCGTGCCGGAGCACGACGTGACGCTCGGCGCCGGCCTCGTGTGGCTGGCGGCCGGCGCCCCCACCGCCGGACCGGCCGGCGTCCCCGAGCGGGTCCGCCGCCTCGCCGGCGGCGACTCCGTCCCGGCGACCGCCGCCGACCTGGACGACGCCGTCCGGCTGGCCGACGCGCTGCCCCAGGTGGGCGTGCTCGCCGGCCCGCCGCTGCGTGCGGCCGGCGTTCCCGCTGCTGAGTGCCCTGGCGCGTTGCCTCGCGGGCTCCAGCAAGCACGTGATGGCCGGCCTCCTGACCACGGCCGCCGAGGCCGACGCAGCCGTGAAGATGGCGGCGACGGTCGCCGGCTCCGCCGACGAGGCGCGCCGCCGCCCGCCACTCTCGCTCTGCGGCGCCGCGGACGCGCTGGACGCGGCGCTCGTGTTCGCCCGCGCCGGCCTGCCGGTCGGCGTGGTCCTCGCCCCGGCCGACGCCGCCTCCGGCGTGCCTGCTCCCCCGTCCTCTCCGTCCGCGATGACCGGCGATGCCACACCCGACCTCACGCCGGACCTGGGCCCAGCTCTCATCCGCCATCACGCCGGCGTGCTCGCCGGCTGCGCGGCCGTCCAGGCCGCGGCCCCCGGCGCGCCGTTCTTCTACGTCGCCGACCCCGCGGCCGCCGGACTTCCGCCGGCCGGCCCGTCGGCGTCGCTCTTCCAGCTCGCCGCCGCGCAGCTCGCCACCCACGTCGGTCTGCCGCTCGTCGCCGGCGGTGTCCGCACGACGAGCCACGAGCCCGACTGGCAGGCCTGCCAGCAGGACGCCTTCGTCTCGATGACGACCACGGCGTCCGGCGCCGACGTGACCGGCGGAGCCGGTACCCTCGGCGCCGCCACGGCCTTCAGTCCGCAGCAGCTCGTCATGGACAGCGAGATCTTCAGCTGGAACGCATTCATCGCCGCCGGTATCGACGTCGACGAGGAGACCATCGCGCTGGACGCCATCAAGCAGGTCGGCGTCGGCGGCAACTACCTCGGGCAGCGCCACACGCGCCGGCACATGAAGGACGTGTGGCGTCCCCGACTGCTGGACCGCACCATGTGGGACGCCTGGATGGCCTCCGGCAGGGAGAGCGCCTACGAGAAGGCGACCGCGCTCGCGGAGCAGCTGCTCGCCGAGCACGCGGCAGTGCCGCTCGGGGCCGAGGCGCGCGGCGTGATCGAGCGCGTCAGCGCCGGGCCGGGGCTGTAGGAGACGCGGGCGGGCCTTCGACGGCCCGCGCCTCGCAAGCCCAGCGGCGGCCCGTTCGCCGACGCTGTAAGCTCTGTATGCAAGTGTGCATCATCGTCCCGGCGACGTGGACGCCGAAGGAGACGTGAACATGATCAGAGACCGCAAAGACATACCGCGATTCAAGGAAGTCAGCGACGCCGACTGGAACGACTACAAGTGGCAACTGCGCAACCGCCTCACCACCACCGAGGACTTCGAGAGCGTGCTGCACCTCACCGACGCGCAGCGTAAGGATCTCGAGGCATGCATGGGCAAGTTCCGCGTGTCCGTCACGCCCTACTACGCGTCGCTCATGGACCCGGACGACGCCACAGACCCCGTGCGCATGCAGGGCGTGCCGACGCCGGCCGAGCTCGTCATCCACACCGAGGACCTCGAGGATGCCGTCTCCGAGGACTTCGACTCCCCGACGCCGCGCATCACCCACCGCTACCCGGACCGCGTGCTGTTCGTGGTCACCGAGATGTGCAGCATGTACTGCCGCCACTGCACACGCCGTCGCCTCGTCGGCGGCACCGAGGACATCGTCGCCAAGACCGAGATCGACAACGCCATCAAGTACATCGAGCGCGCCACCGAGGTCCGCGACGTGCTCATCAGCGGCGGCGACCCGCTGGTGCTCAGCGACGCGCAGCTCGAGAGCATCATCGCGCGGGTGCGCGCCATCGACCACGTGGAGATCATCCGCATCGGCTCGCGCATGCCGGTCGTCTGCCCGCAGCGCATCACCCCCGAGCTGGTCGCGATGTTGAGCAAGTACCAGCCGCTCTACTTCAACACGCACTTCAACCATCCGCAGGAGTTCACCGTCGAGAGTAAACAGGCGTGCGACCGGCTCAACGACGCCGGCATCCCGATGGGCAACCAGACCGTGCTCATGCGCGGCATCAATGACGACGCCCGCGTGATGAAGAAGCTCTCGCACAAGCTGCTGCAGTACCGCGTCAAGCCCTACTACTACTACCAGTGCGATCTGGCGCAGGGCACCGCCCACTTCCGCACCAGCGTCTCCAAGGGCATCGAGATCTACGAGAGCCTGCGCGGTCACACCACCGGCTTCGGCGTGCCGACGTACATCATCGACGCGATCGGCGGCGGCGGGAAGACGCCGGTGTTCCCCAACTACGTCATCAGCCAGGCGCCGGGCAAGGTCGTCCTGCGCAACTACGAAGGCGTCGTCAGCCTGTACACCGAGCCGAAGGACTACGTCCCGGGCAAGTGCCACTGCGAGGGCTGCGACGAGCACCCGCGCACCGGCGTCGCAGGGATGTTCGACGCCGGCCACGGCCCGACGCTGAGCGAGGTGTGGGACGCGCGCATGCAGAAGGTCGTCGACCGCAAGAACCGCATGGCCGACATCTTCGGCGAGGCCGAGGTCTGAGGGGGCCGAGGTCTGAGCGCCGAGCCTGAGGGGTAGGACCGGGAGGACCTCCGGCGGCCTACAGTCCGCCGGTGGGGCGGGCGGCCGGAAGAGCCGCCCGCCTGTCCTCACGGAACACAAGGAGAGAACGTGCCGAAAGTCTTCGTCGAGCCCATCGGCATCACGCTGACCGTCGACGAGCAGGAGAACCTGCTCGACGGACTCGTACGCGCCCAGATAGACATCCCCACCGACTGTGCCGGCCGCGGCACCTGCGGCAAGTGCCTCGTCCGCCTGGGCTCGGGAGAGCTCACGGCGCCGACGGAGCGCGAGCTGAAACGGATCCCGGAGAAGCTACGCGCCGAGGGCTGGCGCCTGGCTTGCCAGGCGTACCCTCGCTCGGCGCGCGTCAGCATCGAGGTGCGTGGCACCGCCGGGCAGCGTCGCATCCTGACCACGTCCAAGCTGACGCACGGCGCCGCGCACCCCGCGGTGTGCACCAGGCGCGTGGAGCTTGAGGCGCCGACGCTGGCGGACAAGCGCTCCGACCTCGAGCGCCTCGACGAGGGTCTCGGCGGCGTCGAGGTCCCGCTGCACGTGCTGCAGGAGCTCCCCGCCACGCTGCGCGACGGCAAGTGGAAGGTCACGGCCACGTGCTACGGCAAGCGCGTCATCGACGTGCACCCGGGCGAGCGCGAGCGGGAGTGCTACGGCGTCGCCGTCGATATCGGCACGTCCAAGGTCATCGCGTATCTCTTCGACCTGCGCCGGGGTGCGCTCATCGACCAGGAAGCCGTCGAGAACCCGCAGATGCGCTACGGCGAAGACGTGATCAGCCGCATCGCGCACGCGGCCCAGCACAACGAGACGGCCCTGCTGGCGGCCGCCGTCCGCGACGGCATCAACACCAACCTCAAGGCGCTCTACGAACGCCAGGACGTGCACGCCAACCACGTCTGCGACATGACTGTGGTCGGCAACACGGCGATGCACCACCTCGCCCTCGGGCTCTCACCAGTGGGCCTCGGCCAGGCCCCGTTCGCGCCCGCCGCGGCCGAGCCGCTCACGCTGCGCGCGAGTGAGCTCGGCATCGACATGAACCCGGACGGCGGCGTGCACTTCCCGCCACCTATCGCCGGGTTCGTCGGCTCGGACGCACTCGCCGTGGTCGCGGCCACGCACCTCGCGGGCAAGAAGAAGCCGTCCATGGCGATCGACATCGGCACCAACACCGAGATCGCGCTCGCGCACGACGGCCGCGTCACCGTCACGAGCTGTGCGTCTGGACCTGCCTTCGAGGGCTACCAGATCCGCAACGGCATGAAGGCCGTCGCCGGCGCCATCGAGCGCGTCAAGATCGACCCCCGACGGCGAGGCCACCGAGATCGTGACCATCACCGGCGCCGAGCCCATCGGCATCTGCGGCTCCGGCGTCGTCGACCTGCTCGCCGGTCTCGTCCATGCCGGCGTGGTCGACAAGAGCGGCCGCATGCAGACCGATCACCCGCGCGTGCGCAAGGGCGAGGAGGGCAACGAGTACCTGCTCACGACCGGTCCGCACGGCGACATCGTCTTCACCCAGCACGACGTGCGCAGCCTGCAGCTCGCCAAAGGCGCCATCCACGCCGGCTGGGAGCTGCTCATGGCGAGCCTCGACGTCCCGCTCGAGGACCTGGACACCGTCTACATCGCCGGCGCGTTCGGCAACTACCTGGACCTGGGCGCGGCGCAGTACCTCGGCCTGTTCCCGCCGGTCGAGACGAAGCGCGTCGCGTTCGTCGGCAACGCCGCGGGCGTCGGCGCCCAGATGGCCCTCATCGACGTAAGGGCGAGGAGGCGGATGGCGCGGCTGCGCGACCGCGTCGAGTTCCTCGACCTCGCCACGGACAAGCGCTTCCTGGATGTCTTCTCCAATCGCCTCGGTTTCGCCAGCGATTGATGCCCGTAGGGCCATCGCTGAGGGGGGTGCGTGAGCACGTCCCTCGGCGAACGCCGTAGCAGAATCAACGAGCGGGGCGCCGCAGGCACACCCCACACTGCGCCGCCCGATCGACGTCTCCGCGGTTACGCGGAGATCGCGGCCTCGTCGCTGATCCTCGGCACCTCGGCGACGCTGATCCAGATATCCACGATGCCGGCCAGCCTCCTGCTCGTCACGCGCATGGGGCTGGCCGGCATCGTCCTTGCGGTCATCTTCCTCTTGAGCGGCGGCGTCGAGGAGGTCCGCCGCTCCGGCCACGTCGGCCGGATGGTCGTCCTCGGATTCGTCGTGGCGCTCGAGATGATCTTCTACTTCGTCTCCATCCGGACCTCGAACGTCATCGTGGGAGTCTCGCTCGAGTACATGGCTCCGGTGTTCGTCGCCCTGCTGGCGCCGTGGGTGCTGCGCACGCGGCGCCAGGGCATCGACCTGGTGGCCGTCGCCGTGGCGGTGGCCGGGATGGCCCTCCTCGTCCTTCCGGCCGCGACCGCCGGCGACGGCTCCGTCACCGTGCCCGGCGTCGTCTTCGGACTCCTGGCCGGCCTCATGTTCGCCACCGCCATGATGCTGATCAGCAGCATGAAGGACAGCGGCGTGCGCGGCTCGACCTTCGCCCTCTTCTACTGCGCCGGCACGGTGATCCTGCTGACGCCGCTGGCGGTGTGGCAGACGGTGGGCAGCGGCTACCACCTGACCTGGAACGACACCTGGATCGTGCTGGTCAGCGGCCTCGTCTACACGGCCCTGTGCTTCAGCCTCTTCAGCGACGGCCTGCGGTACGTACGCGTCGAGCACGCCGGCATCCTCGGCTACCTCGAGCCGGTGACGGCGCCGCTGTGGGCGTTCCTGCTGATCGGCGAGGCGCCGCCGTGGACGACGTATGCCGGCGGCGCCCTCATCGTGGCCGCCGGCATCCTCGTGATCGTCTTCGGCAAGGGTGCGGCCGAGCCGCTCGTGGAGCCGCTGACGTGAGCGTGCAGCCGGGCACCGCGACGGCGCCTCAGCCGCCGGAACGCCTGCGCGGCTACCTCGAGGTCGGCCTCGCGAGTCTGGCCAACGGCTCCATCGGCGTCATGGTCACTTACGCCGACATGCCGGCGACCATGTTGCTCTGCCTGCGCATGGCCTTCGCCGCCGCGGTCCTCGGCCTCGTCGTGCTCGCCCGCGGCAGCTGGCGGGACCTGCGCAAGCCCGGCGCGCCCCTCCGCGTGCTCGGGATCAGCATCGCGCTCTCGCTCAACCTGATCCTCTACTTCCTCGCCATCCGCTACACCGGCGTCGCCGTGGCGATCTTCCTCAGCTATCTGGCGCCCGTGTACCTGGCGTTCGTCGCCCCGCGGGTCCTGAGGGAGAAGACGGAGCCGGTCGTGTACGTGGCCCTCGCGGTCGGCCTGGCCGGCATGGCGCTCATCCTCGTGCCGGGCCTGCTGCTCGAGGGCGTGAAGCTCTCGGCCGCCGGGCTGTTCTACGGCTGGGCGGCCGGCGTCATGTACGCGGTCTACCTGTTGTTCGCCAAGAGCCTTCGCGGCCTCGACGTCCGCAGCACGCCGGTCGTGTTCGCGCAGAGCGCCTTCACCGCTGTCGTGATGGTCGTCCCCGGACTGCTCGCCGTGAGCGCCGCGCACTACCACTACTCGGGTGTCGACCTCCTGATGGCGGCGCTGCTGGGTCTCGTCACCACCGCCTTCAGCTTCAGCCTCTTCATGGACGGCCTGCACTACATCCGCGTGCAGCACGCGAGCATCATCGCCTACGTGGAGCCGGTCAGCGCCCCGTTCTACGCGCTGATCTTCCTCGGCCAGGTGCCGAGCAACTGGACGATCGCCGGCGGGGCGCTGATCGTCGTCGCGGGCATCCTGGTGGTGCTCTACGCTCGTGGCGAGCCGGAGTTGGAGCCGCTGGGATGAGCGGCGGCGCGGACAGCACTCCTGCCGCCCCCCAGCGCCGCGATCCGCTCGGCTACACCCTGGTCGTCATCTCCTACCTGCTCTTCGGCATCAGCGCGACGCTGGTCACGTGGGCCGACGCCCCCGAGAGCGTCCTCCTCGTCATCCGCTTCGCCCTCGCGTCGGCCGTGCTGCTGCTCGTGTTCGCCCGCCGCCGCCCGCTCCGCGGCGTGTTGCAGTCCGGCAGGTGGCGGCGGCTTCTCCTCATGGGCGTCCTCGACGCCTTCACGATGATCGCCTACTTCTTCGCGGTGCGCTCCATCGGCGTGGCGCCCGCCACGTTCTTCCTCTTCCTGCAGCCGGTCTGGGTGGCGTTCGTCGCGCCGCACTTCCTGCACGCGGCGACAGAGCGCATCGTGTACGTCGCGCTGGCCATCGCCGTCGCCGGCATGGCCCTCATCCTGTGGCCTTCGTTCACCGGTACCGCCGTGAGGCTCTCCGTGCTCGGCATCGCGGCCGGACTGGCGGCCGGGTGGGCCTTCGCCTTCTTCCAGCTGATCGTCAAGGGGCTGACGCGCGAGGTCTCGAGCGTGACCCTGGTCACCGTGGAGTGCATGCTCGACGCGCTGTTCATCCTTCCCCTGGCCCTCTGGCAGTTCGCCGGGACGGGCGAGGGTCTCACCGCGCGGGACTGGGTCGCCGCCGTGATCATGGGGCTGGTCGCCACGGCGATCGCGTACACGATGTGGATGGACGGAGTGGCGCGGATCCGCGTGCAGCACAGCTCGATCCTCGGGCTGCTCACGCCGGTCGCCGCGCCGATCTTCGCGCTCGTCTTCCTTGGGCAGAGCATCGCCTCCTGGACCATCGCCGGCGGGGCGCTGATCCTCTTCGCCGGCGCCCTCGTCGTCGTGTTCGGCGCCGGCGAGACCGGGCCCGAGCCGCCGCTGTGAGCGGCGGCCGGCAGAGCGGCGGCGGAGCCGCCGTGCCCCCGGCCCCCGCGACCGCCGGCCCCGCGGCGGCAACTCTCGTTCCTCGCCGCGACCTCCTCGGGTACGTCATCGTCCTCGTCTCGTACCTCGGCATGGCCGGCAGCGCCCCTCTGGTCGCGTGGGCCGACGCTCCGGAGGCGATCATCCTCGCTCTGCGCATGGCGTTCGCGGCGCTGGCCCTCGGCGTCGTCTTCCTGCGGCGGCCGATGCTCGCCGACTGGCGCCGGCCGGGCGCCGCCTGGAGACTCGTCCTCATGGCGGCGATGTCGTCGCTCACGCTGCTGCTGTTCTTCTACGCGGTGCGCCACACCAGCGTCGCCATCGCCATGTTCCTCCTCTTCCTCATGCCGGTCTGGGTGGCGCTGGCGGCGCCCCGGATCTTCAAGTCGCCGCGCGAGCCCATCGTGTGGCCGGCGCTCGGACTCGCCCTCGCCGGCCTGGCGGTCATCCTCCTCCCCGACCTTCTCGGCGAGGGCGTCAAGCTCTCCATCGCCGGTCTGCTCGCGGCGCTGTTCACGGGATTCGGGTACGCGACGTACACCGTGTCCGTGAAGGGGCTGACCAGGATCGTCGCGCCGTCGACGATCTCGATGGCCGAGGCCGCCGGCGACACCCTGTTCGTGCTCCCCCTGGCGCTCTGGCAGTTCTCGAGCACGGGCTACCACCTCGACCAGCGTGCCTGGATCGCCGCGATCGTGATGGGCGTGCTCTGTACGGCGATCCCCTACACGCTCTGGATCGAGGGCACGCGGCGCGTGCGCGTGGAGCACGTCACGATCCTCGGCTACATCGAGCCGGTGGCGGGGCCGCTGTACGCCGTGTTCCTCGTCGGCCAGCTGCCCGGCGTGTGGACGTGGATCGGCGGCGCGATGATCCTGGGCGCCGGACTCCTTGTGGTGGTGTTCGGCCGCGGCGAAGGCGAAGCCTCGGTCGCCGCGGCCTCCGAGCCGGAGCCGCTCTGATGCCGATGGCCTGCGCGCCGGCCACGCTGTCCGCTGGGGCCGACCGATGAGTCGTGCCGCACGCGGCTACCTGCTGGTCGCCGGCTCGTTCCTCATCATGGGCATGATCGGCGCCCTCGTGGACTGGGCGACGGCGCCGGAGAGCGCTCTGCTCGTGCTGCGCTTCGCTACGGCGGGGCTCGTGCTCGGCGTGGTCTTCGCCCGCCGCCGCCCGCTCGCCGGCGCGGCCCACCGCTCCGTCTGGCCGCGCCTCCTCCTGATGGCCGCCGTCGACGCCTTCACGCTCCTGCTCTTCTTCGTCGCCATCCGCGGCACGAGCGTCGCGATCGGCATGTTCCTCCAGTTCCTGGCGCCCGTCTGGGTGGCGCTCATCGCGCCGCGAGTCTTCCGGGTCCGGACGGAGAGGATCGTGTACCCGGCGCTCGCGATCGCCCTCGCCGGGCTGGCCGTGATCCTCACGCCGGCATTGCTCGGCGAGGACCTCAAGCTCTCGCCGTGGGGGGTGGCGGCGGGCATTCTGGCCGGATTCGGGTACGCCGCCTTCCAGCTCGTGGTCAAGGACCTGACGAAGCGCGTCTCGGCGGTGACGATCGTCTTCACCGAGGCCTGGCTCGACGCGCTCATCCTCCTGCCGCTGGCGCTCTGGCAGACGGTCGGCGCCGGCTATCAGCTGACGACGCGCGACCTGCTTTCGGGCATTATCCTCGGCGTGGTCTGCACCGCGCTCGCGTACCTGATGTGGACCTACGGCATGGGGATGATCAAGGTCCAGCACAGCTCGATCCTCGGCTACCTCGAGCCGGTGTCGGCGCCGATCTATGCCCTGCTGCTGCTCGGCCAGGGCATCTCGGTCTGGACGGTCATCGGCGGCGCGCTCATAGTGGTCGCCGGCCTGTTCGTGGTGCTGCTCGGCGAACACGAGGAGGAAGGCGCTGCGTCTCTGGAGCCGGCGCCGTGAGGTGGACATCCTGGCGGCCGGCCGCCGCGTCGCTCTCCCTCGCGCGTACGCGCGGGGGATGCCAAAGCGCGATGTATCCGATACGCTCGGATCGCCGGCTCGGGGCGGTCGTCGCTGCGGGCCGCACAGGCTCGGGAGGGAGCCCGGCGTGACCATCCTCCTCATCTACAGCCGACTCTGGCCGGACCCGGGGTGAGACCGGGCCGACGCACCCGCCTGCCGTGAACCCTCAGGTGGACGGACCGGATCGCCGTCTCGCGGCCGGAACGTCCGTCCCCTTCGCCTCTCGAGGCCGAAAGGAGCCCACATGACGAAGCCCGTCGAAAGCGCCCCCAAGCTCAACCTGATCCAGTCCATGTCCATGCTCGAGGACGCCCAGCGCCTCACCCCCGGCGGCGTCGGCGGCATCCGCCGCGCCTACAACTTCGTCGTCGGCGAGTACCCCTCGTTCATCACGCACGGCCACGGCGGCCACATCGTCGACGTCGACGGCAACGAGTACATCGACATGCTCTGCGCCTACGGGCCGATCATCCTCGGCTACGTCGAGGACGAGATCAACGAGGCCGCCAAGGCGCAGATGGACAAGGGCTTCTGCTTCAGCCTCTGCCAGCCGGTCCAGAACGAGCTCGAGCAGCGGCTCATCGACATCCTGCCGTGCGGCGAGCAGGCGATCCTGGTCAAGACCGGCTCGGACGCGACCAACGCGGCCGTCCGCGCGATGCGCGCCTACACCGGTCGCGACATCATCGCCCGCTGCGGCTACCACGGCTGGGGCGACTGGTGCGTCGAGCACCACGGCGGCGTGCCGCAGGCCGTGTACGAGCTCACCAAGGAGTTCGAGTACGGGGACATCGCCCACCTCGAGCGCATCTTCGCCGAGAACCCGGGCCAGGTCGCCGGCGTCATGATCACGCCCGTCGGCCACCCCATGGCCCTGCCGATCATCCCGCCGCCGGACGGCTACCTGCAGGCGGTCGTCGACCTCTGCCACAAGAACGACACGCCGGTCTGCTTCGACGAGATCCGCACCGGCTTCCGCGTCGCCATGGGCGGCGCCAGCGAGCGCTACGGCGTCGTGCCCGACCTGATGACGGTCGGCAAGGCGATGGCCAACGGCTATCCCATCTCGGCGCTGGTCGGCAAGAGCGAGGTCATGGGCACTTACCTCAAGGACGCCTTCCTCAGCTCCACCTTCTTCCCCAACAGCCTCGAGATGGTCGCGGCGATGAAGTGCCTCGACATCCTCGAGCGCGAGAAGGTCCAGGACGTCATCTGGGAGCGCGGGACGCGGTTCCTCGACGCGCTCGGCGAGATCGTCGACAAGAGCGGCGTGCCGGTCACCAAGAGCGGCATCCCGCCGATGCCGTTCCTGACCTTCGACCACGTCGACGACAAGTACAAGGAGCGGCGCACGGAGTTCTACACGCAGTGCATCCGCCGCGGCCTCTTCGTGCAGCCGTACCACCACTGGTACATCTGCTACCGCCACACCGAGCGCGACCTGAGCCGGGCGCTCGAGGTGGTGGAAGAGAGCCTGGCGTTCGTGAACCAGCAGTTCCCGTACTCGAAGTAGCCGGCAGGCGACGGAGCAGGGGGAGACGATGGACAAGCTCATCATCACCGTGGCCGGCGTCGGGGCCGAGACCACCAAGGACGCGCAGCCCGGCCTGCCGGTGACGGCGGCCGAGATCGGCGCCGACGCGGCGCGCTGCCGCGAGGCCGGCGCCGCGATGTACCACCTGCACGTGCGCGACGCCGCGGCGAACCCGACGCAGGCCAAAGAGGTCTTCGCGGCGGCGATCGAGGCGATCCGCGAGCGCACGGACATCATCATCCAGACGAGCACCGGCGGCGCCATGGGCATGACCGCCGACGAGCGGCTGCAGCCGCTCGAGCTCGGCCCGGAGATGGCGTCGCTCACCACGGGCACGGCCAACTTCGGCGACGACGTCTTCTTCAACGACGCGGCGCTGATGAGCGAGTTCTACCAGCGCATGCAGAAGAAGGGCGTGCGGCCGGAGTTCGAGATCTTCGAGGCCGGCCAGATCGACAACGCGGTCAAGCTGGTCAAGAAGTACGGCCCGGCCGGCCCGCTGCTGCACTGGGACTTCGTGCTCGGGGTGCCGGGCAGCATGAGCGGCGAGCCGCGCAACCTGGTGTTCCTGGTCGACCGCATCCCCGAGGGGTCGACCTGGACCTGCACCGGCATCGGCCGCTGGCACATGCCGGTGACGATGACGGCCCTCGCGCTCGGCGGTAACGTGCGCCTCGGCTTCGAGGACAACATCTTCCTGCACAAGGGCGTGCTGGCGAAGGAGAACGCCGAGCTGGTCGGCCGCGTCGCGCGCGTCGCGCAGGAGTGGGACCGCCCCTGCGCGACACCGGATGAGGCACGGCAGATCCTCAGGCTGGGCGAGCACGCAGGCTGACGGGTGGCGGTGCGGGCGGGCCTTCGGCGGCCCGCCCCGCCGCCGCGACCGCCGCATGGGCGTTTGTTCCCCTCAAGCAATCTCGCGACCCTGCCGACACGGATTGACGTAGGCAAGGCGAGCGCCGGTCGTGTCGCGGGCACCCCACGGGCGTACACTAGTGGGTACCCTTCGAAGCGGCCGTGGCCAGCGGGGGAGCCGATGGCGTTCCGAACCAAGAATCGCAAGGCCGAGCGTGGCGAGGTGGAACTGCTGCGCGGCCTCATCAAACTCGCGAACCAGCTGCAGTCGAGCCTGACGCTCGACGCGATCGTCCACGTCATCGCCAGCGCCCTCAGCGAGACCTTCGGGTTCCGTGAGGCGAGCGTGTACCTGCGGCAGGCGGATGGTGGCTTCGCTGTGCACGCCACGGTCGGCGAGTTCCCCGAGTTCGACCGCATGCTGTTCGAGCGACCGGTCCCGCTGCACATCTGGGAGCAGCTCTTCCAGGAGAAGCACCAGATCGGTTCGTCCTACTTCATCGACCACCACCGGCATGAGTGGACGGAGGAACAGCTCCACTACCTCCCGGAGCTCGATCTCGGGCCGCGTCGCCCGGACGAGTGGAACAGCCACGACGACCTCTTCGTGCCGCTCTACGACAAGGCCCACGAGCTCATGGGCGTGCTCGACCTCTTCGACCCCGCCGATCGCCAGCTGCCGACGCTCGAGCTCGTCAAGTCGCTCGAGGTGTTCGCCACGCACGCGGCGGTCGCGATCGAGAACGCGCGCCAGTACGAGGCGCTCGAGGAGGCCACCGGGCAGCTGCAGGCGGAACTGGCTCTGCGCCACGCGATCCTCGAGCTCAGCGGCGCGCTGCTCGCGACGCTGGAGCCCGGCGAGGTGTTCGCGCGCATCGCGACGCTGCTGAAGGAGATCGTCGACTACGACTCGCTCGAGGTCCGGCTGGTCGACGAGGAGAAGCAGGAGCTCTACAGCGGCTACTACTCGGATGACGCCGACGGCGAGCAGATGCGCTCCTGGCGCGGCCCCGTGGACGTCGGCGTCAGCGGGTGGGTCCTGCAGAACAACCAGGCGCAGCTGGTGAACGACATGCTGAACGACCCCCGTGGAGCGCTCGTGCCCGGCACGGAGTGGGAGCCGCAGGCGAGCATCATCGCCCCGCTGACGCTCGGTGACACCGCGATCGGCGTGCTCGCGCTCGACCGTCTGGGCGAGCGCACGTTCGACCAGAGCGAGCTGGAGTCGGTCACGCTGTTCGCGAACCTCGCCGCGATCGCCATCCATAATGCGCGCCAGTATGAGGAGGCCGAGAAGGCGTCCCGGCAGCTCGAGGAGCAGCTGGCGCTGCGGCACGAGCTCCTGAGCGCCAGCGGCGCGGTGCTTTCGTCGCTCGAGCAGACCGAGGTCCTCGAGCACATCGCCGATACGCTCAAGCAGATCGTCGACTACGACACCATGGACGTCCGCCTCGTCGACGCGGCGCGTCGGCAGCTCGTCGCCATCTACGCGCGCGACGAGCACGACGAGCAGGAGATCTTCGACTTCGCCATCCCCCTGGACGAGGGCATCAGCGGGTGGGTCGTGCTGCACAACGAGGCCCAGCTGATCAACGACATGGCCAAGGACCCGCGCGCCGTCCACATCCCCGGCACGGAAGAGGACGAGGTGCAGGCCTGCATCCTCGTACCGCTCTCCATCGGCGACGAGGTCTTCGGCGTCATGACGATGGACCGGCTCGGCGGGCGCACCTTCGCGGATCGGGAGCTCGAGCCCGCACGTCTGTTCGCCAACCTGGCCGCGATCGCCATCCGCAACGCCCGGCAGTACGACGAGCTGGAGACGACATCCGCCCGGCTCGAGGGCCAGCTCGCCCTGCAGCACGAGCTCATGGACCTCAGCACGTTGCTGCTCAGCTCGCTCGATCCGCACGAGGTCTTCTCGCGCATCACCACCATGCTCAAGGACATCGTCGACTACGACGCCATGGACATCCGCATGCTCGACGAGGCGACGCGCGAGCTGGTGTGCATCTACTCGCGCGACAAGAACGCGGAGGTCAACGAGCAGTTCCGGCTCTCGATCGACGAGGGGATGGCAGGGTGGGTCGTGCGTCACGACGAGGCGCAGCTGGTCAACGACATGTCGCACGATCCACGCGGCGTGCACATCCCGGGTACGGCGGAGGATGTACCGCAGGCCAGCATCGTGGTCCCGCTGCGAGTGCGCGGCAAGGTGACCGGCGTCCTCACCCTGGACCGCTTCGAGGGCCGCACCTTCGAGACCAGCGACCTCGAGCCGGTCAAGCTCTTCGCCAACCTCGCGGGGATCGCCATCCAGAATGCTCGCACCTACGAGGAGATGGAGCGCCAGGCGATCAGCGACGGCCTCACCGGCATCCACAACTACCGCCACTTCCACGAGTCGCTCAAGGCCGAGGTCAGCCGCGCCGGCCGCTACGACGAGCACTTCTGCCTGCTGATGATGGACCTCGACCACTTCAAGGCGGTCAACGACACCATCGGCCATCAGAAGGGCGACGACGTGCTGCGCGCGGTCTCGGGCGTGCTGCGCAGTTGCTCCCGCGAGTCGGACTACCTCGCGCGCTACGGCGGCGAGGAGTTCGCGATGATCCTTCCTCTGACCACGCTGGATGAGGCCGCCACGCTGGCCGAGCGCATCCGGGCCTCCGTCTCGATGCTGGACCCGGGCCATCCCGACCTGCACGTGACCATGTCCATCGGCATCTCGTCGTATCCCGAGTCCGCCCAGGACAGCGACGGAGTCCTGGGGGCCGCCGACGCCGCGCTGCTGCGCGCCAAGAGCGGCGGCCGCGACCGGGTCTGCCTCTACACCGACGACGTCACCGGTGCGATGGCGGAGTTCGAGGGCGATCTCGCCGCGATCGGCCGCCGCTTCGCCGCGTTCATCGGCTTGAGCGACGCGGAGACGGCGGGGCTCGTCACCGCCCTCGCCGTCCACGAGACCGGCGCCGCCGTGCAGGACGAGGTGCAGACCATCCTCGGGACCGGCGGGAACGGAGCTGCCGAGCCCAACGAGGTACGGCAGAACGCCGTCGACGCGCTCGTCTACGGCAACGAGCGCTGGGACGGCGCCGGCTATCCGGAGGGCCGGCGCGGGGTCGAGATCCCGCTCGTCGCCCGCGCCTTCGCGGTGTGCCGCCGGTTCGATCCGGGCGCGCACAACGGCGACAGCGTCGCCGGCCTGCGCGGCCGCGCCTCCCATGAGCTGGACCCGAGAATGGTCCAGCGGTTCACGGCGATGCTCCGCTCCGAGAAGGCCGTGCACAACTAGCACGGCCGCCGTTCGCCGGCCGGCGCGCCTGATCCATCGTCGCCGGCCCTTCACGGGCGCTGCGAATCTGCCATACTGCCCGTATGGATAACGTCCGTCCGCTCCGCCCCAAGAAGCCGCCGGCCAAGCCGCGGCGCGGTCGCCACTCCCGGCGCCGCATCATCTGGTCGATCGTCGTCGCGATCGTCGTCCTCGTGTTCATCTTCGGGAGCCGCGTCCTCGGCCTCTACGTGGACTGGCTGTGGTTCGGCGAGGTCGGGTTCCGCGGCGTCTTCTGGACGCGCATCTGGTGGCAGGTGCTCGTCGGCGTCGTCGCGTTCGCGCTCTTCTTCGTCATCGTCGAGTTCAACGTGGAGCTCGCCCGCCGTCTGGCGCCGAGCTACCGCGTGACCGCGGCCGGCGACCTGCTCGAGCCGCGGAGCGACCGGGTGCGCCGCTGGGTCGGGTGGGGCGGCCTGGGCGTGAGCCTCGTGGTCGCCTTCATCGCCGGCGTCTCGGCCTCGTCGCAGTGGCAGACGTTCCTCCTCTACGTGAAGCAGGCCCCGTTCGGCCAGAAGGACGCGGTGTTCGGCCACGACGTGGGGTTCTACGTGTTCTCGCTGCCGATGTGGCAGTCGCTGCAGAACTTCGTCTTCGGCGCGCTGGTCGCGTCGCTCATCCTGGCGGCGATCATGCACGTGGTGATGGGCGGTATCGACTTCACCCAGACCGCCGGTCAGCGCGGAGCGCAGGGCGCCGGCGGCGCGCCGGACGACGAAGCCGGACCGGCCTCGCCCTTCGCCCGCGCCCAGCGGGCCGCCGCACCGCAGCTGCCGCAGATCGACCTCAAGCTCGGCGGCCGCGCCGTCGCCCATCTCTCGGGCATCCTCGCGGCGATCTTCGTCGTGGTGGGCATCGGCCAGCTGTTCCGCGGCTGGAACCTCCTGTACTCCACCGCGGGCGCGATCTACGGCGCCGGCTACACCGACGTCCACATCCGGCTGCCGCTCATGTACGTCATGATGGCGATCGCCTTCCTCATCGCCGCCGTCCTCGTCTGGAACATCCGCCGCCGCCATCAGTGGTGGCCCGTGGCCATCGCCGTCTGGATCGTCGCCCTCATCGTGCTCCGCGGCATCGTGCCCGCCGTCTACCAGTCTCTGATCGTCAACCCGAACCAGCTGACCAAGGAGCGCACCTACATCGGCCGCAACCTGGAGGCGACGAGAGAGGCGTACCAGCTCAACAACATCACCCAGACCAACCTCTCCCCGAAGACCCCGCTGACGCCGCAGAAGCTGGCCGACAATCAGCCGACGCTGCGCAACATCCGCCTGTGGGACCCCAACACGCTCGTCACCAGCTACCGGCAGCTCCAGGAGCTCCGGCCGTACTACTCGTTCCTCGACGCCGACGTGGACCGCTACACCGTGAACGGCGTGTACCGCGAGACCATGCTCTCGCCGCGCGAGCTCAACATCGACGGCCTGCCGACCCAGGCCCAGACCTGGGTCAACCAGCACATCACGTACACGCATGGGTTCGGCGTCGCGATGTCGGCGGTCAACCAGGTCACGAGCGACGGCTCGCCGGACTTCCTCGTGCAGGACGTGCCGCCGCAGAGCGTGTCGGGACTCGAGATCACGCAGCCGCGCATCTACTACGGTGAGCGCGGCACTGGCTACAGCCTCGTGAAGACGAAGGACAAGGAGTTCGACTATCCGGGCGCCAACGGGGACGTGTACGACACCTACAAGGGGAGCGGCGGCATCCCCATCTCGCCGCTGCTCAACCGGCTCGCCTTCTCGGTCAAGTTCGGGACCATCAAGTTCTTCACCACGTCGTCCCTCGAGGACCGGAGCCGGATCATCATCAGGAACTCGATCCAGCCGCGGATCAGCGCCGCGGCGCCCTTCCTGACGCTCGACCACGACCCGTACATGGTCATCGCCGACGGGCGCCTGTGGTGGGTGCAGGATGCGTACACGACCACCTCGCGGTACCCGTACTCGACGCCTCAGGGTGGCGTGAACTACCTGCGCAACGCGGTCAAGATCGTGGTCGACGCCTACAACGGCACCATGAAGTACTACGTCTTCGACCCCGAGGACCCGCTGCTCAAGACGTACCAGGCCGCCTACCCGTCGTTGTTCACGCCCAAGGAGCAGATGCCGCAGGCTCTCCAGGATCACCTGCGGTATCCGGAGGATCTGTTCAATGTCCAGGCCGAGACCTACTCGACCTACCACGTCGACAACGCCGACGTCCTCTACAACAAGGGCGACCAGTGGGGCATCCCCGACAACGTCTCGCTGTCCGGCCCCGGACGCATGGACGCGTACTACGTCATCATGAAGCTCCCGGGCTCGCCGAAGGAGGAGTTCCTGCTCATGCTGCCGTTCGTGCCGAACGGCCGCCAGAACATGATCTCCTGGCTCGGCGCGCGCTCCGACCTGCCCGACTACGGCAAGTCACTCAATTACATCTTCTCCAAGAGCTACACGGTGTTCGGGCCCAGTCAGGTCGAAGCGACGATCAACCAGGACCCGGACATCAGCTCGCAGCGGACGCTCTGGGGCCAGCAGGGCTCGCAGGTGATCATGGGCAACCTGCTCGTGGTGCCCATCGAGGACTCCCTTCTGTACGTCCAGCCGCTCTACCTCCAGTCCACGGAGACGCAACTGCCACAGCTCAAGCGCGTGATCGTGTTCTACCGCGCCCCGGCACCGGCCGGGGGCCAGGGCAACGCCGAACAGGTCGTCGCCATGAAGCCCACCCTCTCCGAGGCGCTCCTCGCGGCCTTCGGCCAGAGTTTCCTGCCCGGCAACGAATCGGGCGGGACAGGGGCCGGCAGCGGCACCGGAGGCACGGGCGGGGGCACAGGCAGCGGCGGGACCGGCGGTGGCGGGACGGGCACGGTGAGCGCTCAGGCGCGCGCGCTCATCACGCGCGCCAACACGGAGTTCGACGCCGCCCAGAAGGCCCTCAAGGCCGGCGACTTCGCCGAGTACGGCCGTCAGATCGACGCGCTGAAGCATACGCTGAGCGACCTCCAGCGCCTCCAGCAACAGTAGCGCGCAAGCCCCTCTAGACGGATGTTCCGGGTGCCGGTCTGACGCGGCCCTGGACCTGCTCCAGCTTCCTCGCCTCAGCCTCTTTTCAGGCTCGCCAAGCCTTGAGCTGGCCTGCGTGCTCCGGCCATCGTAGTACGCATCGTCGCCTGATAAGGCGATACCTAGTGCTTATGAAGCAGGGGTCTCGCGCCGAGTGAGGTATATACTTCGCGTTTACAAAGGGTCCCTCAGCCTTGGGACCGCCGGATGCGGGTGGAGCCGCGTTTGCGCCGGCGGGGGGCGAAGTGAGGGGGCCTTCATAGCCTGGCAGCAGCGGAGGTGCGCTCATGCGCTCTCACAGTGGCCGTCCAACGACGGTGATTCCCCGCGTCGCCACTTCCACGCGGCCGCAGCGCGGCTTCAGCTTCATCGAGCTGCTGGTGACGGTCGTCGTCGGCCGGCATCGTCTTCGCCGCGATGGTCCCGGTCTTCGCCGGTGCGCTCAAGAAGACCACCGGCGACAACCTGCGTGTCACCGCCGTGAACATCGCTCAGGACCGTATCGAGAAGATCCGCCAGCTGCCCTACACGGACATCGTCGCGGTCTCGGCCAGCCCCTCTGCTCTGCCCAATCTGTACAACACAGCCTTCCCCACCACCGCACCCGGGATCTTCGCTCCCACCTACCAGCCCGTAGGGAGCAACAAGACCTACTACATCGACTACTCGGTGAGCACCTATCCGACGTACAAGGACGTCCAGGTCAGGGTCCGCTGGCAGGGGTCGGCGCCGAACTACCTCACACAGATGGACACCATCGTGATGGACCCGAGCGCGATGAGCGTGCAGTCGACGTCCAACCCGTACCCGCAGCCGTCGAGCGGCTACAGCCTCACCGTGGCGTTCAAGGACGCCAGGCAGCTCGTCTCGCCGTACCTCAGGGTGACGTACGTCCAGGCGGGCGTCACGAGGACGGCCACGCCGTCGCCGGCCGCCGCCGGTCAAGCTCCACGTCCAAGACCGCCACCAGTACGTACTACGGGTCTGCCCGGCGGCGCCAACATCCCGTACACCGTGACCTGCTACAGCCAGTACATCACGGCCAATGCTCCCATGTTCCACCTGCTGACCAACGGCTACATGAAGTTCGATACGCACCCCGGCGGATCGTGAGGTCGCCTCGATGACTGCGCGAGAGAGAGCATTGCGAGGCTCCCAGAGCGGCATCACGCTCATCGAACTCCTCATCACGATGGTCATCCTCACCGTCGTGACCACCATGCTGGTTGGCGCGTGGATCTCGCTTCAGCGCGCCTATGCCTTCACGTCTGCCAAGAACAACGCGACGGCTCAGTCGCGTGACGCCATCGACCGCATCTCGAGCGAGGTCCGTACTGCCCAAGGCCGCATCTACACCGCCTCGCCGAGCCCGTCTACCTCGACGCCGTTCGTCGTCGGCGGCTGCGACGCCAACGCCATCACGTTCTACTCGGCGTACAACATGGCCGGCGCCTCCCTCAACAGCGGCCAGTACGGCAGGGATCAGTTGCGGCTCACCTCGATCTGGCTCGACACCGCGGGCTCCTCGCCGCAGAAGACGCTGTATTGGCAACGCGACACCAACGGCAGCGACACCCTCGATTCCGGCGACCGCAAGGTCAAGCTCGCCATCAACGTCGTCAACACTGTGCCGGCCATCAACAAACCGGTCTTCAGGTACAACGTCCTGAACAGCTCGGGGAGCGTCGTCCCTGCCACCAGCCTCACTGTCTCCAACGTGGCGTCGCTCGTGACGGTCCAGATCAACATCATCGCGGACGCCAACATCGCTCACACACCCACTTTCGTCGACCTCATGACGACCGTGGAGCCTCGCAACCTGAGCTCCCACCAGTAGGAGGGGCGGCCATGCCCAGACAGCATCGAGAGAGCGGCGCGGCGCTGATCATGCTCATCGGCATGACTGCCGCGCTGGCCATCCTGACGGCGGCGCTCGTCATGCTGCTCGCCAACCAACAGGGGGCGACCGCCGCGTCACGTCAGTCCAAGACGTCGCTCGACTACGGCGAAGCGGCCCTCAACAGCGGCATCAACGCCATCAAGATCACGACCCAGGCGGGAGCCAACTTCCCCACAGTCTCACCGGGTGTAGACATGAGCTCGATGAACGTCCAGTACGCGACGGCATGCCCCTCGCCCGCCCCCACGGCTACCTACAACGTCTACGACAACTCGACTCCAGTCGACAAGAACACTCGCTGGGACGCCAACCTGGATCACAAGCTGTGGGTCGAGGCCGTCGTCACCTTCAAGGGTCGCACGAGTCGGTTGCGCCAGATGCTCGACTCAAGCACCAAGTCGTCCGTCCTGCCCATGGCCGCGATGTACGCCGACACAACCATCGCCCTCAACGGCACGAGCAACGCGTACGCCGTGCAACCGGACGGCACGTTCGTCCCTGCCACCTCGCAGTACGCGTACAACATCATGGCCGGCGGCAGCTACACGAACAACAACAACCAGGTCGTCACCGGGAACAACGGCACCACGCTCCGCCCCCCTACGGGCACGGCGCAGTCGCTGGGCTTCAGAGTCAACGGCACCGTCTCCCTGCCGGGTGTCAACGAGAACGGCGTGATTCCGGGCGGGGTCGGACTCCTCAGCGACTACTTCGACCAGGCGCGGCAGTACGCGCTGACGGTGGAGGCGCAGTCCGGCATGGGCACCGCGGGCCTCGCGATGCACAACGACACCGCTGCGCCGTCGGCGCCTGCGCACCGGCCACCACGCGTCCACAGGTACGACGGCCAGCCTCACGGCAGGACCGCCGCATCGGTGCCACTTCAACTGCCACGGACCTAGATGTACACCATTCCGATCACCGTCACCGGGGGCAACTTCTGCTCAGCGCCGGCGGCACTCGTTCCCGGCGGGGGCGGTCTTCAACTTCAGGCACGCTGTACGTGACACCGGCGGACTTCACCGTGACCGGCAACCTTCCGATCACGCTCGCGACGCTGTACGTGCACTGGCCCTCACGATCAGCGGCGCCACCACCGCCATCACGGACAACCTCGGCACGGTCTACGTGACGGGCGCGACCGCCGTCTCGGGGGCCACCGGCCCTCACGCCCAACTCGACGCCACGAGCTACTTCGGCAGCACGTTCAGCCACACCCCGTCGACCGCCGTCACCGACAACCTCGGCCCGCTCTACTTCGTGCGGCAACGCGACCTTCTCGAGCAGTTCGGGCAACCTCACCATCGCCGGCGGCAAGAACGTGCACGCGGGCGGCACGTTCACCATCACCGGGCCCACGAGTTCATCGAGCACGGTCCCGTGCGTCTTCGGCTCCCTCTACTCCGTGGGCAGCATCTCCATCACCGGCAACGCGGTCATGGACACGACGGACCTGTACACGGGCGGCGGCTTCTCCCTGCAGGGGAACACAGCCAGCTTCACCGACCAGTTCGGGCCCATCTACGTCGCCGGCACGGCGGACTGGAACTGCGGCTCGACGAGCGCTCGTCTTCGTGTCGAGACGACCAGTGCAGCGGCCAGCATGCCAGCGACCCCCTGGACCGACCCGACCTCGCCGGCGCCGATGTTCGCCCAGATCTTCACCATCGACGGCGATACGAACGGCAACTACGACAACAACAGCGGGCCCTACGACGTCGTGCTCGGCAACGTGTGGGTGGACGGCAACGCCGGCACCGGCAACGTTGCCGTCAACTTCTCGGCACCGTCGTCCGGCACCGCATCCACCATCATGTGCCCCCTGCTGGCGACGACCGAGAAGACATGCACCAACGGCTACATCAACATGGGCACCCTGACCGACCCGATGGTCTACTACATGCAGTGCGACAACGACGGCCTCTACAGCAACACGTGCGTGTGGGCCAGCAACGGCACCTTCACCGGCATCGCCATCATCATGGAGGCCGCCGTCCAGGTCACGGGCGGCAACAACGGCGCGTCCTGGCAGACCGCCAACTTCGTCGGCTCGCTGATGGCGGGGACGCCGGTGACGCCCGACATCACGATGTCGAGCAACTCGAGCGTCTGCTACAACCAGTCGGTCATCGAGAATCTGCCATCCAACCTGCAGTCGATCCTGAGGACCACCACTACGACAACGGTCCCGGGGACCTGGCAGCAGTTGCCGGCCAACTGAGGGGCATCGTCACGGGGACGTGACGCACTGCGGACCTGACCGCCAAAGGGGCATCCATGAAGAGAAGCATCTGTCCTGATCACACCGGCTCGCGCACGCGCGTCGCGGTGATGCGGCCGGGAGCGCCGCTCGCCGCCGCGGTTGCGGCGCTCATGCTACTTGCATGCCTCCTCGTCGTGGCCGCGTCGGCGGGGGTCGCGGGAGCGGTGGCCAAGCCGGGCAAGCCGATCGCCAAGACGCCCAAGGGCGCGATCACGATCACGACCCCGACCTTCACGTGGGCCAAGGCGAAGGGTGCGAAGAAGTACGAGGTGCGCGTCTCTCAGGGCAGCAAGCTGGTCGCGAAGAAGACCGGCGTGACCAAGACGTCGTGGAAGACCACCACCGTACTGCCGACCGGTGTCGCGCTCACGTGGAAGGTGCGCGGGAGCAACGCCGCCGGCGCCGGCAAGTGGAGCGCGAGCGTGGCGTTCACCGTCAAGACGCTCCAGGTCGGCGACGCATCCGGCGGCGGCATCGTCGCCTACATCTACCAGTTGGGCGACCCCGGCTACGTCGCCGGCCAGATCCACGGGCTGATTGTCAGCTCGGGCGACGTGAACACGATGGGCATCCAGTGGTGGAACGGCAGCTACGTCGCCACCGGGGCCACGGGGACGGCGCTCGGTACGGGGAGCGCCAACACGGACGCGATCATCTCAGCCCAGGGGGCCACCGCGACCAGCTACGCCGCGGGTCTCGCCAGGGCCTACACCGGCGGCGGCCACAACGACTGGTACCTGCCGAGCAAGGACGAGCTCAACAAGGTCTACCTGAACAAGGCCACCATCGGCGGGTCCTTCGACGCCCTGGTGTACTGGACCTCGTCAGAGGCGTCCTCGGTGAGTGCGTACAGCCAGAACTTCTCAAACGGCCACACGGCCGGCGAGGTGAAGCAGGACCAGCAGGGGGTGCGGGCGGCCAGGTCCTTCTGATGTGAGCGCGGGATCGTGGAGGGCGTCATGGCGCCTTCCTGAAGAAGATCCTCACACCTCTCTCTGCCTCCGGAACAGGCAAACGTGAGGATCCCAGGGGCCCCGGGTCGGTCGCCAGAACCACCCGGGGCCCCGTCTTGTCTTGCCGTCGCCAGGACTGGCTACGCAGGCTCGGCCGTGCGCGAACGCGACGGCCATCACTTTCGTCACCGTCCTAGTAGTGGCACAATGATGTCTGGGCTGATGCGCAGTCCGCGAGAGACGGGTGCGCAGGGTCGCGGCAGGGGCGGGCGAACCTATAAGGACGCCGCCCGGCGGGGCAACGGATGAGCACGAGAGGGCTCATGGTTCCGCGTTCCCCGCCGATACAGCGACTAGAGAACTACCCGCTATCCGGAGGCAGGGTAAATGAGCAGGCACTTCTGGCGAGCCTGTGACCGCGGAGCTGGCTTCAGTATGGTCGAGCTCCTTGTCACTATCATCATCGCCGCGATCTTCTTCGCTGCGGCTGTTCCCCTGTTCGCCAACGCCGCAAAGGCGACCTCGTCCGACCAGATGCGCGTGGCGGCGCAGAGCATCGCGCAGCAGAAGTTGGAGCAAATTCGCGGCTTGGACTTCAACAAGCTGGTCAAGCTCACCGATGGGTCCGAGAATCTCACGACCTGGATGGGCGGCCAGTTCAATCCCGCGGCCCTCAGTTACTCAGGAGCGTCGGCCAAGGCCTATACGGTCGGCTACACCATCGTGTTCACCCCCACGAATGCGGCGCCTACGGACGCGCAGTATGCTCATGTCACCGTCGATGTATCGTGGGCCGACGTGTCGATGAGAGGCGCAGCGAGGCCGACGAGGCACGTGGTTCTATCGACCGTCATCTCACGACAGTTCAGCGGACCGAGCGTCAAGAACGTCACGCTCAGCCCGATCAACGGGCTCAAGCAATTGACCGGCTCGCCGACCACGATCACGGTGTACATCTCGCCGCAAGACGCTGGGACGAACAACTCCAGCGTTGGCTCAGTGAAGGTGATCGTTTCGGACTTCAACAACGCCACTTTTGTCCGGTCACTCTCACTGCGACCCCCGTTTCGAACGGTGTTTTCACAGCCTCCTGGAATCAGGCAGGCGCAACCGCCAATGACACGTACTCCTTCACCGCTCAGGCAACGTCGACGAGCCAGACTCCGGGTAACCCGTTCTTGGTACGAGCGAAGCTGGTCACTGGACAGGCTCCCAGCCCGGTAGCCAACTCCACTATCACAATCGGCGACCGGCGTCTGTTGCTGAGCTGGGCCAACAGCACGGCTAGCGACTTCAATCATTACGAAATCTGGCGCGGGCCCACTTCAGGCTCGACGATGCCGCTCGTGACGGACCTCCGAGCCTCTGGCTATATTGACGAGGGGTTGGTCAACGGCACCACGTACTACTATCAGGTGCGCGTGGTGGACAACGACGGCAACAACAGTACGTGGGTTCCGGTCAGCGGTAGACCTGCGGCCCAAGCCGATGTTACAGCGCCGGGAACGCCCGGGAGCTTTGCTGCGGTACGCAGCACCGCCAATGCCGCACTGACCTGGACGGTGCCGAGCGCCGGCGCAAGCGGCATCGGCGGCTACTTCATCTACCGCGACGGCGCGACGCTGCCCTACGCGCGAGTGGTTCCCAGCGGCATCCTTGGCGATTCGGTCAACTACACGGAGATCGTCGGCTATTCGATTGCCCACACCTACTCCGTCGTTGCGTTCAGCGGAGTCGGACTCGTCTCAGCCTCCTCGGCCGTGCTCACCGTCCCCGCGGGTACACCTACGATCCAGACTCTCACGGTGACGGCCACGAATCTTGTTTCGAGCGCCACTATCAGTGTGGTGCAGACCGACGCCCTGCCTGATCCCCTGGACTGCGGAACGAAGATCGCGACCTCTTCGGCCAGCGCGGTCTGGCCGGGACTGCCTTACGGCTCGTACACAATCACCGCGACGGCGAACGGCACGCAAATAGTCCAGAGCATCACGCTCGTCCAGGACACTACCCTCGCGAGTGGATTCTGAGGATGCAGTGATGCGCACCAACACAGCACGCGGGCAACGAGGACTCTCCTTGATAGAGGTCCTCGTGACGATGACGATTCTGTCAATCGTTTCGACCGTGGTCATAATGGGATGGATAGACCTGCAGCGGGCCTACACCTTCACGGTGAATAGCAACAATGGTCGCCAGCAGGCCCGCGACACCATGGCACGAATGGTCACGGAGATCCGTGACGTTCAGATTCCCACGAGTGGCCCTTACGCTGGGCAGCCACCGATCACGATCGCCTCCAGCTACGACATCCGCTTCTTCACTTCCTACGGAGCGTCGGGTGGGAACATCATCCTCACTCGTTACAGGTATAGATTGAACGCGTCCACAGGGGTATGGACCCTCTATCGTCAACGAGACACCAACGGCAACTACGTCTTCGACAGTGGTGATTTGCGCCAAGTGGTTGCCACGAACATCGTCAATCAGGATCCCAACGGCAATGGCGACCTGAGCGACCGGGTCGACATGTTCACATTCTCGTACTATGACCAGACGGGCAATCTCGCGAGCACCGGCGCTACCTACACATCGAGTGGCAGCGTCGCCACTGGGTCGACGGCGGTTAGTGCCTCCAGTCTCGGAAGCATCGTCAGTGTGAACATACGCCTCATTTCGGACATCAACCCCAAGCATGCCCCGGTATACCTGGACCTGCGAAGCACCGTGCAGCCGCGGAACCTGCGGCAGCCGTAGACGGGAGGAGCGTGACGGCCATGAAGAGGTACGCGAATCAGGAGGGCATGGCTCTGATAATGCTGATTGGCGTGCTCGCAGTGGTCGCGACTCTCGCCTTGACGCTCGTCATGGTCACAGCCAACATGCAGGGTTCCACGAAAGACGTCACCACGCGGTCAAAAGCGTTCAACGTTGCCGAGGCGGGTCTGGACCTAGGCATGTACTCGCTGAGTTCCGCGTGGCCTACCAACCCCCCCGCCGCCGGCTCGCAGGTCACGCTCGCTACGGATCCGCGGACGCTCTTCACCGAAGAGCAATTCCCGACTTCGCCGGGGAACTCATTCGTCACGGTCACGATGTCGCCTGGTAGCGACGCCGACCACCTACTGCTGCAGTCACAGGCGAACGTGGGCGGCAAGTCAGTGAGGCTTGAGACTCAGATCGTTCGCGCAAACGTGGGCTACGCCATGCTGAAGCCTGGCGCCGCACTCTATTCGGGCTCGGGCTTCTCGACGAACGGCAACCTGTCCGTCACGTCGCCCCAAATCAACGGGCTGCCCACCGGTGGCGTCTACATCAACGGAAGCTGGACTGCCTCGGGGAACTCCCACCCCGACTTCAGCACAGTCGCCGTGTATGCGACCGGATCGATCGACGTCCCCGGCGGGCAATTCGGGTCGGTCTTGGAGCAGAATGCGCCGGCCGCGACGGTGGGCAGCTTCTCCGACTATATTTCGCCCGAGGATATCACCTCCCTCACCCAGACGGCCCAGAACGCTGCCCAAAGCAGCCCAACGGGTGTAGTCACTTATAGCGGCAACAAGACCGTCAATAATGGAACGGCGATCGCGGTACACGTGACGGGCAACCTGACAGTCAGTGGCAACTATACGGTCAGCAGTTCTCTGTGGGTCGACGGCAGCCTCTCAATCGCTGCGGGCGGACGTCTCAATGCAGTCGCCGTCCACGTCGGCGGCAATCTGACGGGCGTCAACAACGCCGCGGCAATACTTGGACCGACATGGGTCGGCGGCAACGTGGACCTCTCCTGCAACAATGACTGCCAACTCAAGCTACTCGTGGCGGGCGGGAGCGTCGGCGTCACCGGTGGAAATGCCGACCTGGGGTGGTGACGGCGTTGCGCCGAACCCGAAGCCGTGCGTCGTGCTCGCTCTGGGGTCCGGGGGATTCACGTGGCAGGGCAATGGGCACTTCTACGGTCTGTTCGCAGCACCGAATGGCGGAGCGACGATGGGAGGCACCGGCACCGTCCATGGCTCCGTCCTGTACCGGAGCTGTGAGCTTGTCGGGCACGGGCAACGTCCCGAAGATTCAGTATGATAGCAACGTTGTGAACAGCATCACTTTCGGCACCGCGACCATCGCCAAACTGGTGCCAGGTACTTGGGCGCAAATCGCGACGCAGTAGTCGACGCCCGACGCGCATTCCCCTTTGAGAGACGGGGCGGGAGGCCGGAAGGGCCTCCCGCCCTTTTCGCGCCGGGGCCCGCCCCCGGCATGGCGAGGGAGCCGGCGGGTCCCTCGTCGTATACTTGGCCGCGCGTGGGCGATTAGCTCAGGGGTAGAGCACCTGCCTTACAAGCAGGGAGTCGCTGGTTCAAATCCAGCATCGCCCACCACCTGCAGCATGTCCGTCGTGAGGCCACGAACCTCGGCCCCCGCTCCGCCGTCATTCCGAGGACGGCGTCGACGAGAGGAGTCAGGCGATGAGATCGATCCGCGCGACCCGTAGGACCTCCGGCACCGACAGCCGACTTGCGCGGCTGCGTCCTGCACTGGTTGGAGTCGCGACGCTGCTCGTCGTGGCGCTCGCCGCCGCAGTCGCCGCCGGCTGTGGGGGCGGCTCGAGCGACGACCAGAGCGGCAACGGGACGACGACGCAGCCCTCCCTGGAAGGCACGTCGTGGGAGCTGACCGGATGGTCGATCAGCAGCCAGGATCCGGCCGACTTCACCATCACCGCCATGTTCAAGGACGGCCGCATCGGCGGTACGTCGGCGGTCAACCAGTACGGTGGTCCGTTCACGGCGGGTGACGACGGCTCGTTCTCCGTCGGCGACCTCGTCAGCACCATGATGGCCGGTCCGGAGCCGGACATGCGCGCCGAGCAGAACTACCTCAAGCTGCTCGCCGAGGCCAAGAAGTACGCGGTCGACGGCAAGACGCTGACGCTCTCCGATGCGAATGGGAACCAGTCGCTGATCTACACGGCCGCGACCCTGGCGTCGCCGGGCGAGTAGGGGCTCTGCCCTTCGTCCCCGGGCCTCGCTGCGGTAGGCTACGCGTATGACGGGACCGGCGAGGGAGAAAGATACTCCGGCAGCTGGCGGCGACACTGCGACGCGAGGCCGCGGCGTCGCGCGAGCGCCAGTCGCACGTCCGCCACGAGCTGCGCGCTCCGCTCGCTGTGATCTACCCGCTCCTCTCGCTGTTGCTGGATGGGGGGGCGGGCGAGCTCAGCCCGCAACAGCGCGAGTACCTCGAAGTCCTTGAACGCAACGTCGTCCGGATGGAGGCGCTCATCGCGGGCGTCGCCGACAGCGGATGGGCGGACTGCTCGCCCGCGCCGGCAGTGCCGGGCGAAGTGGTCCTGGGCGAAGTCGCCGAAGAAGCCATCGCCTTCCGCACCGCGGACGACCAGGACGGGCCGCAGATCGTCGTCGACGCAGGGCCGCTGCCCACCCCTCGCGCGTGGGCGGACCGGGACGACGTGCGCCAGATCGTCACCGATCTGGTGCGCAACGCTGCCGCGTTCACCCCTGGCGACGGATGCGTGACCGTGCGCGTCACCGCCGCCGGCGACCCAGACACGGTGACGCTGGAGGTGGCCGACACCGGCCCGGGCATCCCTCCGGAGGAGCTGGGCCGGGCCTTCGACTTCGGCTTCCGCGGCGAGCTGCCCCGGAGCCTGAGAGCACCCGGATTGGGCGCCGGTCTCTGGGTCTGCCGGGAGCTGGCGGCGCGCAACGGCGGCAGTCTCTCCCTGTGGAGCGAGCCGGGCGCCGGCGTCCGCGCGACGCTCAAGCTCCCAGCAGCCGCAGCCGCAGGCGACCGGTGAGCGCTTCCCGGCTCATCCTGCTCGTGGACGACGACCGGGATCTGCTGACCGCGCTGTCGGGTGCGCTGCGCCAGCGCGGCTACGAGGTGGCCGTCGCGCAGGACGCGGTCGCCGCGATGAGCGCCGCCGTGAAGCTCAGGCCGCAGGTGATCGTCCTCGACGTCGGCCTTCCCGGCGGCGACGGCACCGTGGTCATGAAGCGCATGCACGCCCTGCCACAGCTGGCGGGCGTCCCCGTCATCGTGATGAGCGGGCGCGATCCGCAGCGATATCGTGAGGAGGCGCTCGCCGCCGGCGCCGGCGCCTACCTCACCAAGCCGGTGGTCGCGGACGACCTCGTCGCGGCCATCCGAAGCGCCTTGGGTGAGGACGATGTGGAGCAGGCCGCGGCCGCAGGCCCACACGCCGGCAAGCTCGTCCTCCTGGTGGATGACGACGAGGACCTCCTCGTCGCGCTCGCCGCGCCTCTCCGCAGGCAGGGCTTCGACGTGGCCGTGGCGACCGACGCCGTGACCGCGGTCTCCACGGCGGTCAAGCAGCCGCCGGACGTGGTGGTCATGGACATCGGGTTGCCCGGCGGCGACGGGACGATGGTGATGCAGCGGCTGCACTCCCTGCCGCAGCTGGCCGGTGTGCCCGTGCTCATGCTGAGCGGGCGCGATCCCGAGACGCATCGGGACGCGGCGCTCGCCGCCGGCGCCGCCGCGTATCTCGCCAAACCCATCGCGCCCGACCAGCTGACCGCCGCCGTCGTCGAGGCGCTCGGCGGCGACCCCGCTCCTTCCTGAGCTGCGACGCGTCGGCCCGATAGCCTTTGTCGGCGCCTTGCGGCGCAGAGCCGAGAGGCGGTCATGGTAGAGTGGAGCGCACTCGTCCCCGGCGGGGGCCCGTGCCGACGACAGTGGAGGAAGACCTGGCAGCCAGCACGTCAGCCGAGCGAGCGCCGCGCACGCTCTTCGTCACCAATGACTTCCCACCGCGCATCGGCGGCGCCCAGTCGTACTACTGGGGCGTGATCCGCACACTGGATCCCTCCGAGGTCGCGATCCTCGCGCCGGCGCACATCGACGCCGCCGCGTTCGACGCGACCCATCCCTACACCGTGGTCCGCGCATCCTCGTCGGTCCTCTGGCCGACCAACGCGATGCTGCACACGGTGGAGCAGATGGCCGAGCGTGAGGGAGCGGAGCTCATCCAGCTCGGCCATCCGCTGCCGGCCGGTCTTCTCGGCCCTCGGCTGCGTCAGCGGCGCGGCCTGCCCTACGTCGTCTTCCTCGGCGGCGCCGAGGTCACGCTGCCCGGCGTCGTGCCCGGCGTCAACAACATGCTGCGGCACGTTCTCGGCAATGCATCCATGCTGCTCACCGTGAGCGAGTACACGGCCGAGGCCGCGCGCAAGCAGACCGGCGGCAAGGTGCCCGCCGAGGTCCTGCGGCCCCCGCTGCTGGTGGACGAGTTCGCGCCGGCCGACGACGACGAGGCCGCGTGTCTGCGCGAGCGCCTGGGCATCGACGGGCAGATCGTCGTCTGCGTCGGCCGCCTTGTCCCGCGCAAGGGTCAGGACAAGCTCATCGATGCTCTGGCTCTGCTGCGCAGCGAGTTCCCCCGTCTTCACCTCGTGCTGATCGGAGAAGGCCGGCTCGCGACCGGCCTCTACGACCGCGCGCAGAAGCGCGGCGTCGGAGAGCGCGTGCATCTCACCGGCGCGCTCGCCGACAGGGCGATGAAGGAGTGGCTGCAGGCAGCAGACGTCTTCGCCTCACCGTGTCGCAGTCGCTGGGCCGGCCTCGAGGTGGAGGGCTTCGGTATCGTCTTCGCCGAGGCCGCGCTCGCCGGCCTGCCGGTCATCGCCGGCGATTCGGGCGGCGCGCCCGAGGCCGTCATCCAGGGCGACACCGGCCTCGTGGTCGACGGCCACTCGGTCCAGCAGGTCGCCGCGGCGCTCGCCTCGATCCTGCGCCGCACGCCTGAGCAGCGCCGTGTGATGGGCGCCAAGGGACGCGAGCTCGCGCTGGCGCGGCACACGCCGTCGGTCGTCGGCGAGCGCTATCGCGAGCTGCTGCGCCGGGCGGCCGCCAGATGAGCCGCCGCGAGCGACGCCACGGCGTGCTGCACCTGCTGGCCGGGCTCGCCGGGGGCTTTGCGGCCGGGACCATCCCGACGGGCGAACTCGTCACTCGCGGGCTCACCGGCCAGAAGCTCAGCGACCTCGGCGACGGCAAGGCCGGCTCCTCCAACGTGGCCCGGAGCGTCGGCTGGAAGGCCGGCGCCCTCGTGCTCGCGCTCGATGCGCTCAAGGCGTACGCGCCGGCGACGGCAGCGCGCGTGGGCGGCGCCGGGAACAACGAGGTGGCCGCGATCGGCGTCTCGGCGATGTGCGGGCACATCGCCGTCGTCAAGGGGCGCGGCGCCGCGTCGGCCCTCGGCGCCGCGTTCGCCATGGACCCCGCGATGATGGCCGTCGGCTGCGTGCCGCTCGTCGGCGGCAGCCTGCTGCACCGCCACGCCGAAGCGGTGACGGTGACGGCGCTTTCGCTGCCCGTCATCAGCCTCGCGCTCCACCGCAGCCCGCGCCGCGCGCTCGGGCCGTTGCTGCTCATCACCGTGCTCTTCGCGGCTCGCCTTCGCGGCTCGTCCGGCGCGCCGCTGCCGGACTCCCCCGAGGTCCTCTGGAACCGGTTCCTGCTCGACAGGGACGAGCGCTGAACAGGGGCGCCGCGTGCGCGTAGGCCTCGTCACCCCGTACTCCTGGACCGTCCCCGGCGGTGTGAACCACCACGTCGAGCACCTCGCCGAGGAGCTCGAGAAGCGCGGTCACGAGACCTGGATCATCGCGCCGGTGGGCGCAGTCACGCCGGCGCGGCGCGCGGTCGACAGCCGGCGGCAGGCGATGGCCGAGCGCTTCATCCCCATGGGCTCGGCCGTGCCGCTCCCGAGCAACGGCTCGGTCGCCTACGTGAACTTCTCGCCGCAGGTCTTCGCGCGCATGGACCGCGCCATCCGCTACAGCCGTTTCGACGTGCTGCACGTGCACGAGCCGGCCACGCCGATGGTGTCGGGCATGGCAGTGGTGATGGCGACGTGTCCGGTGGTCGGCACCTTCCACGCGGCTCTCGACGACTCGCCGTTCTACGACAACCTGAAGCCCCTTGTGGCGATGGTGATGCGGCGCCTCGACGTGCGCGTCGCCGTGAGCGAGGCGGCGCGGGCGTTCCCGCAGAGCCGGTTCCCCGGGGCGTACCGGATCATCCCGAACGGGATCCCCGTGGAGGACTACGCCTCGGCCGTGGGCGCTCCCAAGGTGGACGGCCGGATCCTGTTCGTCGGGCGCGCCGAGCGCCGGAAGGGGCTCGGCGTGCTGCTGCAGGCGTTCACGCTCCTGCGCGAGCGCGCCCCTCACGCGACGCTGGTCGTCGCGGGCGCCACGCGCCGGCAGATGCTCGAGACCGACCGCAACGACACCGGGCTGCCGGTGGACCTCACCGGAGTAGAGGCTCTCGGCTGGGTCGCCGACGAGGAGAAGATCGCCCACCTGGCGGCGGCGGAGATCGTCTGCGCGCCGTCGCTGGCCGCCGAGAGCTTCGGCATCGTGCTCGCCGAGGCGATGGCCGCCGGCGTTCCGGTGGTCGCCTCCGACCTGCCCGGCTACCGCGCCGTGCTGCGCGACGGCCAGGCCGGGCGGCTCACGCCGCCCGGCGACCCCGTCGCGCTCGCCGACGCGCTGTACGACGCTTCTGCAGGACGGCGACGAGCGGCGGCGCCTCGCGGCTGCGGGCAGCGCCGCCGCCGCCGAGCTCTCCTGGGGACGCGTCACCGGCAGCATCGAAGAGGCCTACGCGGATGCCATGGCGGCGCCGAGAGTGCGCGGCTTGCACGGCCTGCCCGGCAGGCCGTGGTTCGGCCGCGCGCTGGTGGACTACGCCTCCTGGGCCGCGCAGAGCGGCTACTCGTCCCGGCGCGCCCGCGAGCGCAGCGGCGCCGGCTCCGTCTGACGTCCGCGCCAGGTCCGACCGCCGTCCGCCACCGGCCCGCGAACGGCGCCGCCGCCCGTTTTGCCGCGCCGCGGGCCGTATGCTAGACTCCGCATTCGCTGCATCGCGGCCGGTCGCTCCGTGACCGGCCGTCAGCGTCCTTTCGTGGGGGCGTAGCTCAGTTTGGTTTAGAGCGCCGGCCTGTCACGCCGGAGGTCGCGGGTTCGAGCCCCGTCGCTCCCGCCACGTTCTCTCAGTCTGCCTGCCGCAGGTCCAGCACGCGGCGTGCGCCGGCCGTCTTCTCGTTCGCGCCCGGCTCCACCAGCGTGACCCGGGCGCGCAGGCCGAGCTCCGCCTGCATCCGCTCGGCGACCTTGCGCTGAAAGCGCACCATGTCCCCCATGACGTCCGAGAACAGCTCCTCGTCAACCTCGACGCGCACCTCGAGGTCGTCGAGGCTCTTCTTGCGGTCGACGACGATGAGGTAGTGCGGCCGCACGCCCTCGGTGCGCGCCAGCAGGTCCTCGATCTGGCTGGGGTACACGTTGACGCCGCGGATGATGAGCATGTCGTCGGTGCGCTGGCGCACCTTGCTCATGCGAACGAGCGTGCGCCCGCACTCGCAGCGGGACGGGTCGAGTCTCGTGAGGTCCCGGGTGCGGTAGCGGAAGACCGGGAAGGCCTCCTTGGTCAGCGTAGTGATGACCAACTCGCCCTGCTCGCCGTACTCGAGGGGCTCCTCGGTCTCGGGGTCGATGACCTCGAGGAGCAGATGGTCCTCGGCGACGTGGAGGCCGCAGCCGCAGTCGCACTCGCCGGCGATGCCGGGGCCGAGCACCTTGGAGAGGCCGTAGTTGTCCATGGCGCGGAGGCCGAGCCTCGACTCGATCTCGGCCTTCATGACGTCGGTGCACGGCTCGCTGCCGAAGAGCCCGAGCCGCAGCTTGAGCGACGAGAGGTCCACGCCGAGCTCCTCGGCCTGTTCCGCCAGGAACAGGGCGTAGGACGGCGTGGACACCAGGACCGTCGCGCCGAACGTCTGCAGCATGGCGACGTGGCGGTCCGTCTGTTCGGCGCCGGCCGGGATGATGGTCGCGCCGAGGCGCTCCATCCCGTAGTGCATGCCCCAGCCGCTGGTGGACATGCCGTAGGGGAACGCCATCAGGACGAGGTCGCCGCGGTGCACGCCGGCGGCGGCGGCGACCCGGGCGGTCAGCTCGGTCCAGGTGTTGATGTCGCCGCGCGAGTAGCCCAGGACGACCGGCCGGCCGGTCTCGCTGCTCGAAGAGTGGACGCGCACGACCTCCTCGAGCGGCAGGGCGAACCCGCCGAACGGCGAGACCGCGCCCAGCGCGCGCTCGTCGGCGAAGGGCAGGCGCCGCAGGTCGTCCAGGGACTTGATGTCGCGCGGCCGCACGCCGCGCTCTTCCAGCTCGGCGCGCCAGTAGGGGATCCGCTCGTAGGCCCACGACGTCGTCATCTGGAGCCGGCGCAACTGCAGGGCGTGCAGCGCCGCCCGGTCCATGCATTCGTACTCGGAGTTCCAGATCATGAGCCCTCCTGGTGCCATGCGCCAAGGTAGATGGTCCGCACCGATTCGTCGGCGAGAAGGTCCGCGGCCGGTCCTTCGAGGACGACGCGGCCGGTCCGCATGACCGAGCCACGGTCCGCGTGCCGCAGCGCCAGCCGCGCGTCCTGCTCCACGAGCAGGATGGTGACGCCCTGCGCGCGCAGTTCGTCGAGCGCCGAGAAGATCTCGGCGATGACCAGCGGCGCGAGGCCGAGCGACGGTTCGTCGAGCAGGAGCAGCCGCGGCTCCGACATGAGCGCGCGGCCGACGGCGAGCATCTGCTGTTCGCCGCCGGAAAGGGTCTCGGCCGGCTGGCCGGCGCGCTCCTCCAGCACCGGGAACAGCGCGTTGACGCGCGCCAGGGCCCGCCCGGTCACGGCGCGACGGTCGCGGCCGGCGCCGTAGGCGCCCAGCTCGAGGTTGTCGCGCACGGTCATGGGGCCGAACAGCAACCGGCCCTCCGGCACGAGCGCCAGGCCCTTGCGCACGAGACGCTCGGGCCGCGGCGCGGCGACGCGGGCGCCGCGGTAGGCGATCGTCCCCGAGCGGTGGGGGACGAGTCCGACGATGGTCTTCAGCAGGGTCGACTTGCCGGCGCCGTTGGCGCCGATGACGGCGACGAGCTCGCCCTCGCCGACGGCGAGGTCGACGTCGTGCAGCACCTCGGCGTGGCCGTACCCGGCCCGGATCGCCGAGAGCTCGAGGAGCGGGGTCGTCTCAGGCATCGTCGTCCACCTGTCCGCCGAGGTAAGCGGCGATCACGGCGGGGTCTTTCTGGATCATGCGCGGCGGCCCCTCCGCGATCTTGGCGCCGCGGTCGAGCACGACGATCTCGTCGGACACCTCCATGACGAGGCCCATGTCGTGCTCGACGATGACGACGGTGATGCCCGAGTCGCGGACGCGGAACAGCGTCTGGACGAGCTCCCGCGTCTCGGTCGCATTGAGGCCCGCGGCGGGCTCGTCCAGCAGCAGGAGCCGCGGGCGGGTCGCGAGCGCTCGGGCGATCTCGACGAGGCGGCGGATGCCGGCGGGGAGGTCGGCGGCCGGCACGTCGATCCACTCCTCGATGCCGATCAGGCGCAGAAGGCGGCTGGCCTCTTCGCGTGCGTCCCGGTCTTCTCCGATCGCCGCGGGGAGCCGCAGCATCGCGATCGTGAAGCCGCGACGCTGCCGCGCCTGGCTGCCGACCATCACGTTCTCGCCGGCGCTCATCTCGTCGAACAGCTGCGTGTTCTGGAAGGTGCGGGCCACGCCGGCCCGCACGGTGTCGCGCGGCCTGCGTCCCGACCAGTTCCTCGCCCTCGAACAGCACCGAGCCCTCGTCGGGGCGGTCGAAGCCGGTGAGCGCGTTGAACAGCGTCGACTTGCCGGCGCCGTTGGGGCCGATGAGCGCTTTGATGGTGCCCTCGAACACGTCGAAGGAGACGTCGTCCACGGCGGTGAGCCCGCCGAACCGGCGCGTCACGTTGCGCACCTGCAGCAGCGTCACGACGCCTCGTTCCCCGCGTGGCGCCGCTTCCAGAGACCGGCGAGGCCGCGCGGCGCGAAGATCACGATGAGGACGATGGCGAGACCGTAGATGTCCTCCTGATACGACTGGATGGTCTGCGCCGTCTCACGCGGCAGGCCGGGGATGAGTGCATCCGAGTACTGCACCAGAGTGAGCGCGACGGCGGCCACGATGGGCCCGGCCAGCGAACTCGTGCCGCCGACGATGGCCATGGCGATGAACGTGATGGAGGCGGTGAGCGTGAACAGGCTCGGCGAGATGAACCCGACCACCCCGGCGTAGAGCGCGCCGGCAAGCCCCGCCATGAGCGCGCTCACCACGAAGGTCCGGACCTTGACGCCCACCAGATCCACGCCGCAGGCCTGCGCGCCCAGCTCGCTGCCGTGCAAGGCGCGCATCGCCCGCCCGGGACGCAGCGAGGTGATGTTGTGGGCCACCAGCACGGCGATGCCGACGCAGCCCCACACCAGCCAGTAGAGCGAGGAGGCCGAGCGGAACTCCACCGGGCCGATGGTCGGAAACGGGATGCCGGTGAACCCGTCCACGCCGCCGGTGACGGGCTCGGCCTGCACGAACGCCAGCGACATCAGCAGGCCGAAGCCGAGCGTGGCCATCGCGAGGTAGTAGCCCTTGAGCCGCAGGCTCGGGACGGCCAGGACGAGGCCGCCGAGAGCCGCCACGGCGCCGGCGGCCACGAAGCCCAGCAGCCACGGCCAACCGAGCTCCACGGTGCAGTAGGCGCTGGTGTACGCGCCCAGACCCATGAACGCGGCGTGCCCCAGCGAGACCTGGCCGGCGTAGCCGAACAGGAGAGCGAGGCCCACCACGACCAGCGCGTTGATGCCGCAGAAGGTGAACACCTTGAGCAGGAACCGGTCGCTCACCACCAGCGGCACGATGAGCGCCACGGCGATCGCGATGAGGGGCGCCAGCGCCCTGAGCGTGCGGGCGTTCACTCAGACCTTGACCCTCCCGGCCTTGGCCAGCAGGCCCTGCGGAGCCACGAAGAGGACGACGAGGAGCACCACGAGCGCCACGCCGTCCTTGTAGGCCGGGTCGAAGTACCCGGCCGCGAAGCTCTCGAGCAGGCCGAGCAGCAGCCCGCCGGCCACGGCGGTGATGGGATTGCCGATGCCGCCGAGGATGGCCGCGGCGAAGCCTTTGACGCCGATCGCCGCGCCCACGAAGAACGCCGTCTGCGTGAGCGGCGCCACGGCCACGCCGGCCAGGGCGCCGAGGCCGGCCGCCAGCGCGAACGCCACGGTGACCATCATGCCGGCGTTGATGCCGACCAGCCGGGCGGCGTCGCGCCGGATGGCCGTGGCGCGCATCGCCCGGCCGAACGCCGTCTTGCGGTAGAGCAGCGCCAGCGCCACGACGGCCAGCGCCGTGAGCCCCCAGATCCAGAGCGTCTGCAGTTCCACGGCCACGCCGAGCGACCTTGAGCGAGGCGCCCTCCGTGAACGGCGCGAGCGCCCGCTCGTCGGGCCCGAAGAAGTGCAGCGCTAACTGCCGCAGGACGACGGCGCCACCGATGGTGACCATGATGATGCGCAGCGGGCTGTCGCCGGCGATGGGACGCACGGCGAGCAGCTCGAAGGCCGCGCCGATGGCGGCGGTGGCGGCGATCGCCGCCACCGCCGCCAGGGGCAGCGGCAGCCCGAGCTCGGTGAACGAGACGCACAGCATGCCGCCGAGCATGAAGAACTCGCCCTGGGCGAAGTTGATCGCCCCGGTGGCGGCGTAGACGATCGTGAACCCGAGCGCGATGAGCGCGTAGATCGAGCCGTTCTTCAGGCCCGCCACGAGAAACTGCAGGAACTCGCTCACGCGCACGCCTCGCGCCCACCGCGCCGGTCACGCGCTCGTCTGGTCCGTCACCGTCCGCGTCACTGCGCAGGTGTGAACTTGCCGCCGCTGATCTCGTACATCTGCAGGTCTTCCGCGCTGAGGCCGTTGTGGTCCTCGGCGGTCATGTTGTAGGTGCCGTCGATGCCGACCCAGCCCGTCGTGGCCTGGATCTGCTCGAGGAGAGCCTCCGGCGTGAGATCGCCCTCCACGCGCTTGGCGGCCTCGACCACCAGGTAGAGGGCGTCGTAGGCATAACCCGGGAACATGCCCGGCTTCTCGCCGTAAGCCTGCTCGTAGTCGGCGATGAAGGCGTTGGCGACCGTGGCGGCCTCGCTGTCCTCGCCGTAGAGCGTCGGGTCCAGCACCTTGCCGGCGGCGAGCTTGACGCCCTCCGCGGCGTCGCCGGCGCCGTCGATGAACTCCTGGCGGGCGATGCCGTGGCTGCCGTAGATAGGCAGGTCGATGCCGAGGTCCTTGGCGTTCTTGGCGATGATCGCGGCCTCCGCGCCGGCCGTCCACATGACGACCGCCTGGGCGTCGGAGTTCTTGATCTTGGTGAGCTGCGCGGTCATGTCGGTGTCGCCGGGGTTGAGGGTCTCGTCGGCGACGATCTCGACGCCGGCCTCGGGAGCGGCGGCGGCGAACACGGCCTGGCCGTCCTTGCCGAACCCGCCGCTGTCGGTGATCAGCCCGATCTTGGTGATGCCCTGGCTCTTCAGGTAGTCGAGCGTGAACGGCACGACGATGGTGTTGGACCACGGCGTGCGAACACCAGCGGGTCGACCGGGTTGGTGATGACGGTGCCGCCGGCCATGGAGACCTGCGGGATGCCGGCGCGCTGGATGTCGCCGCGCATGGCCATCGTCTGGCCGGTGCCGGTGGCGCCGATGATCGCGAAGACCAGCGGGTCGACGGGGCTGGTGATGACGGTGCCGCCGGCCATGGAGACCTGCGGGATGCCGGCGCGCTGTATGTCGTTGCGCATGGCCATGGTCTGGCCGGTGCCGGTGGCGCCGATGATGGCGACGACGTTCTCCTGCTCGATGAGCCTGCTCGCCGCGGCGACGGCCTGGGCCTCGTCGGTGGCGTCGTCCTCGATGATCACTTCGACGGGTCGGCCGTTGATGCCGCCGGCGTCGTTGATCTTCTTGACTTCCATCTCGATGAGGTTCTTCTCCGGCTCGCCGAGGCCGGCGTAGGTGCCGGTCAGCGAGAGGATCGCCCCGATCTTGATGGGCTCCTGTGTCGAACCGCTCGCCGAGTCAGTGGATGAGTCGCTCGAGCTTCCGCCGCAACCGGCGACGGCAAGCAGCGCCGCCAACAGGACTGCGAGCAGGGCGGCCGTCGGCCATCCGAAGGTCCTTCCGCGCATCACGTCTTCCCCCTGGGTCGGTGTGCGCGCCCCGGCGGCGCGACTGCGCTCTCTCCGGGGCGCTGTCATGTCACATGCACTCCGCGCGTGTCGCGGACGGGACGAGCGACGGCGCGCGGACCCCCCTTCGGCAAGGGTGGATCGACATGCCGCAAAGAGGTTCGCGCATGATAGCACGCGCGCGCGAGGAATCGAGCGCCGCCGCGCGGGAGCCGCGGGGCGCGAGCCACGCGCGGGGCGGACTCAGCGGCGCAGGGTCGTGCGGCTCTGAGGAAGCCGTGTCAGGAGGGCTCGAGCAGGGTGGGGTCGCGCAGCTCCTCGAGCCCGAGGTCCGTCGCCAGCCAGGGACCGTCGGGCAGCTTCGCGGGGTCGGTGATGAGGATCGTCGATCCGTCCCTTCTGTCGGCGCGCAGCCCGCAGCCGAGGTGCCACAGGTACTGCACGGAGTCGTTCGGCGTGCAGCGGGCCTCGAAGCCTCGAGCCGTGACTTCGCCGCGCGTGAAGCTGTCGAGTCGTTCCATCATGCGTCGTCTACTCCCGGGTCGCGGGGGCGAGCATCGCCGGCAGGGGACGCTCCTCTCCTTTCAAGGTCGGCGTCATGATGCCGGTCCTTGAGAGGAACATCGGCTCGGAGACGCGGGATACTCCGTTTGTCTGGACGACGAGCCGGGCCGCCTGGGCGGCCCGGCAGTCTCAGGAGGCCCGGGGGCCGGCCGCGGCGATGTCGGGAGACACGCGGCCGGCGAAGCGCTCGAAGTTGTCGCTGAACAGCCGCGCCAGCTTGGCCGACGCCGCGTCGCAGGCCACAGGGTCTGCCCACGTGGACCGAGGGTCGAGCAGTTCCGGGGGCACGCCGGGGCAGGAACGCGGGACGAACACGCGGAACACCGGATGTTCGTCCGTCTCGACGGTGTCCAGCGCGCCATCGAGCGCGGCGTTGAGAAGCGCCCGTGTGACGTCGATCGGCATGCGCTTGCCGATGCCGTACGGACCGCCAGTCCAGCCGGTGTTCACCAGCCAGCACTGCGTGCGGCTCTTCCGAAGGCGTTCCGCGAGCATGTCCGCGTACTCGACGGGGTCGCGCGGCATGAACGGGGCGCCGAAGCAGGCCGAGAACGTCGGCTCGGGCTCGAGGACACCTGCCTCCGTGCCGGCGACCTTGGCCGTGAAGCCGGAGAGGAAGTGGTAGCTCGCCATCTCCGGCGTCAGCTTGCTGATCGGCGGCAGTACGCCGTAGGCGTCGCAGGCGAGGAAGAAGACGTTCCGCGGCGTGCCTCCCAGCCCTGTCGCGATCGCGTTCGGGATGTAGGTGACGGGGTACGTGGCCCGGGTGTTCTCGGTGATCGAGTCGTCGTCCCAGTCGATGGCGCGCGTGACGGGGTCGATGATGACGTTCTCGAGGATCGACCCGAAGCGGATCGCATCGAAGATCTGCGGCTCCTGGACCGGGGAGAGACGGATCACCTTGGCGTAGCAGCCGCCCTCGAAGTTGAACACGCCGTGGTCGCTCCAGCCGTGCTCGTCGTCGCCGATGAGGCGCCTGGTGGGATCGGCGGAGAGCGTTGTCTTGCCGGTGCCGGAGAGGCCGAAGTAGAGGGCTACGTCTCCCTTCGGCCCGGCCGTCGCCGAGCAGTGCATCGGCAGGACGTTCCGGCCGGGCAGGAGGTAGTTCATCGCGGTGAAGAGGGCCTTCTTCATCTCTCCGCCGTACATGGTCCCGAGGATGATGACGAGGCGCCGGCTCAGGGATACGCCGACGAACACCGGTGAGGGCCGGTCGCCGCCGCCGGTGTCGCCGTTCGGCGCCTCCGGCCGCGCGTCCACCGGCAGCTCGCCGCAGTCGATGACGGTGAAGGCCGGCTCGAAATCCTCGAGGTCGATGGGCTCGGGGCGCACGAACAGGGTGTGCGCGAAGAGCCCGTGCCATGAGGCCCGGGTGACGACCCGGATGGGCGTGCGGTACGTGGGCTCCGCGCCGATGAAGCCGTCGAACACGTAGACCTCCCGGCGGCGCAGGTAGTCGCTCACGCGTCGGACCTGGCGGTCGAAGAACTCGGGCGTGCAGGGCTGGTTCGAGGCGCCCCAGTCGACGTCCTCCGCCCCGGGCTCATCGACGATGTAGCGATCGGCCGGCGAGCGACCGGTGCGCTCGCCGGTGGTCACGACGAGCGCGCCGTTGGCGGCGAAGATGCCCTCCCCGCGGGCGAGCGACCGGGCGATGAGTTCCGGCGCCGGGAGGTTCCTGTGCAGAGGTCCGACGGTGATGTCGCCGGCGTCGAGTTGTGCGCGTACCACGGGATTGTCCATCAGCCCTCCGTTTGCCGGCGCCAGTCTATCGCGCCTGACCGACAGGGGGTACGACAAAAGGCGAAGGCGGCGGGCCGGGGGGTCGGACCGCCGCCTTCGTGGAGCGCCGCCAGACCCTCGCCCGGCGGGCATGCTCGTGCCGGTCGTCAGCCCAGCGGGCCCACCTCGGCCTCGACGGCCTCGAGGATCTCGCAGGA
>CAVQLY010000012.1:0-121211 GCA_963713475.1 uncultured Thermoleophilia bacterium | reverse complement strand
GGCCCGGATCGCCGGCCTGGACGCGCCGACGGTCGCCGCCGGAGCCACCGCCGACCTCTGCGTCGTCGACCCGGCGGCGGTCTGGACGGTCACGCCGGAGGGCCTGCAGTCGCGCTCCTGGAACTCCCCGTGGCTGGGGCAGGAGCTGACCGGCAAGGTCCGCCTCACGGTGGCCGCCGGCCGCGTCGCCTGGGACGAACTTGCCTAGCCCCGCCGTCATCGTCCTTGAGGACGGCGTCACCTTCGCCGGCGAGGCGCTCGCCGGCTCGGGCTCTGTGGGCGGCGAGATCGTCTTCAACACCAGCATGATCGGCTACCAGGAGATCGCCACCGATCCCTCGTACTGCGGCCAGCTCGTCACCTACACGTTCCCGATGAACGGCAACTACGGGGCCGACGCGGACCGTGACGAGTCCGGCAAGGCGCACGCCAGAGCCATCATCGCCCGGGAACTGACCAACTACCGCTACAACCGCGCCTCGCGACAGACCTGGCTCGACTGGCTGGCCGAGCACGGCGTCCTCGCCGTGAGCGGCGTGGACACGCGCGCCCTCACCCGCCACATCCGCGAGAAGGGCGCGCTGCGGGCCGTCGTCAGCACGGAGGTCGGCGACGTCAAGCATCTGCGCAAGTCCGCCCAGGGGCTGCCCGTCATGGGCGGCCTCGACCTCGCCAAGGTCGTGACCTGCGACAAGACCTACGAGGCGCCGGCGCCCGAAGGGGCCCCGGCGCCCGACCTGCACGTCGTCGCCTACGACTACGGCATCAAGCGCTCCATGCTCGGCTACCTCGCCGGCTGCGGCTTCCGCGTGACCGTGGTGCCGGCGCAGACGAGCGCCCGCGAGGTGCTCAAGCTCGAGCCCGACGGCGTCTTCCTGAGCAACGGCCCGGGCGATCCCGCCGCGGTCACCTACGCCGTGAAGGCCATCGAGCGGCTGCTGGGCAAGGTGCCCATCTTCGGCATCTGCCTCGGGCATCAGCTTCTCGCCCAGGCGCTCGGACTCAAGACGTTCAAGCTCAAGTTCGGCCACCGCGGCGCCAACCATCCGGTCAAGGACCTGCGTACCGGCGCCATCGAGATCACCACCCAGAACCACGGCTTCGCCGTCCGCGACGAGGCCGTGGCCGGCGCCGAGATCACGCACGTCAACCTCAACGACGGGACCGTCGAGGGCGTCGCGTCTGCCGACAGGTTCGCCTTCTCCGTGCAGTACCACCCGGAGTCCACGCCCGGACCGCACGATTCGCTCTACCTCTTCGAACGGTTCCGCGACGAGATCGACCGGTTCAAGCGTGGAGGGGGGGCCTGATGCCGCGGCGCGACGACCTCCACAAGATCCTCATCATCGGCTCTGGGCCCATCGTCATCGGACAGGCCTGCGAGTTCGACTACTCCGGCACGCAGGCCTGCAAGGTGCTCCTCGACGAGGGCTACGAGGTCGTGCTCGTCAACAGCAACCCGGCGACGATCATGACCGACCCGGCCTTCGCCACGCGCACCTACATCGAGCCGCTCGACCTCGCGACGCTCACGCGCATCATCGAGGTCGAGCGTCCCGACGCCCTGCTGCCCACGCTCGGCGGGCAGACGGCGCTCAACCTGGCCATGGAGCTCAAGGCCGCCGGGGTGCTCGACCTCTGGGAGGTCGAGATGATCGGCGCCGACGAGAAGGCCATCCACCGCGCCGAGGACCGTCTCGAGTTCCGCACCGCCATGGACGAGATCGGCCTGCGCACGCCGCGCAGCATGCTGGCCGAGACCATGGAAGAGGCCGAGACCGCCTGCGCGGAGCTCGGCCTCCCGCTCGTCGTCCGCCCCGCCTACACGCTCGGCGGCAGCGGCGGCGGCATCGCCTACGACCACGAGAGCTTCGTGCGCATCTGCGAGCAGGGGCTGAGTCTCAGCCCGATCTCGCAGGTCCTGCTCGAGGAGTCTGTCGTCGGCTGGCACGAGTTCGAGCTCGAGGTCATGCGCGACCACGCCGACAACGTCGTGATCATCTGCTCCATCGAGAACATCGACCCGATGGGCGTGCACACCGGCGACAGCGTCACCGTCGCGCCGGCCCTCACGCTCACGGACGCCCAGTACCAGGAGCTGCGCGACGCCTCCAAGGCGATCATCCGCAAGATCGGCGTCGACACCGGCGGCAGCAACGTCCAGTTCGCCGTCAACCCGGAGACGGGCGAGGTCGTCGTCATCGAGATGAACCCGCGCGTCTCGCGCAGCTCGGCGCTGGCCTCCAAGGCGACCGGCTTCCCGATCGCCAAGATCGCCGCCCGGCTCGCCGTCGGCTACACGCTCGACGAGATCGACAACGACATCACGCGCAAGACGCCCGCCTGCTTCGAGCCCACCCTCGACTACGTGGTGGTCAAGATGCCGCGGTGGGCGTTCGAGAAGTTCCCGCTGTCCGACCGTGAGCTCACCACGCACATGAAGAGCGTGGGGGAGGCGATGGCCATCGGCCGGACCTTCAAGGAGGCGTTCCAGAAGGCCATGCGTTCGCGCGAGCTCGACTCGCCCGCGGACCTGCCGGGGACGGCCCAGGAGCTGCGCAAGGCCTTGGCCATCCCGACGGCCGAGCGCTACGAGCTCGTCCTGCAGGCCTTCCGCCTGAAGCTGAGCGTGGACGACGTGCACGAGATCACCGGGATCTCTCCGTTCTTCCTGAGCGAGCTCGCCGACATCGTGGAGCTGGAGACGGAGATCCGCGAGACGGCGCGGCTCACGCCGGAGCTCCTGCGGCGCATGAAGCGCTACGGCTTCAGCGACAGGCGCCTCGGCGAGCTCACCGGCCGGGGCGAGCGCGAGATCCGCGCGCTGCGCATCGAGCACGACGTGCTGCCGGTCTACAAGGCCGTCGACACGTGCGCCGCCGAGTTCGAGGCCGAGACGCCGTACTTCTACTCCACCTACGAGCAGGAGAACGAGGCCGAGCCCGGCGACAAGGAGCGTGTCGTGATCCTCGGCTCCGGGCCCAACCGCATCGGCCAGGGCATCGAGTTCGACTACTGCTGCGTGCATGCGGCGCTCACGGCCAGGGAGCAGGGCTACGAGGCGATCATGGTCAACTGCAACCCGGAGACCGTGAGCACCGACTACGACATCTCCGACCGCCTGTATTTCGAGCCGCTCACCTTCGAGGACGTCGCCAACATCGTCGCCAACGAGCGCCCCAAGGGCGTGATCGTGCAGTTCGGCGGCCAGACGCCGCTCAAGATCGCCGGCGCGCTCGCCGAGGCCGGCATCCCCATCCTGGGCACGCCGCAGGAGTCGATCGACCTCGCCGAGGACCGCGGGCGCTTCGGCGGCCTCCTCGAGGAGCTCGGCATCAAGTGCCCCGAGTACGGGCTGGCCACGACGGCCGAGCAGGCCGCGGACGTGGCCGCGCGCGTCGGCTACCCGCTGCTCGTGCGGCCGTCCTACGTGCTCGGCGGCCGGGCCATGCAGATCGTCTACGGCCCGCAGGAGCTCGAGCACTACATGACCACGGCCGTCAGCATCAGCCCCGAGCACCCCGTCCTCATCGACAAGTTCCTCGAGGACGCGATCGAGGTCGACGTGGATGCGGTCTGCGACGGCGAGGACGTCTACATCGGCGCCGTCATGCAGCACGTGGAGGAGGCCGGCGTGCACTCCGGCGACTCGGCCTGCGTCATCCCTTCCATCTCCCTCGGCGAGGGCACCCTCGAGCAGGTGCGCAAGCAGACCAAGGCGCTGGCCATCGGTCTCGGCGTGCGCGGGCTCATCAACGTTCAGTTCGCCTACCAGAGCTACCAGCTGTACGTGCTCGAAGTGAACCCGCGCGGGTCGCGGACCGTGCCGTTCGTCAGCAAGGCGACCGGCGTGCCCATGGCGCAGATCGCCACGCGGGTGATCCTCGGCGAGTCGCTCAAGGGCATGGGTCTCGAGCGGCGCGTCCCGGAGTACGTCAGCGTCAAGGAGGCGGTGCTTCCGTTCAGCCGCTTCCCCGGCACCGACACGCAGCTTGGGCCCGAGATGAAGTCCACCGGTGAGGTGATGGGCATCGCCGAGGCGTTCCCGGCGGCGTTCGGCAAGGCCGTGGCCGCCGCGGGCATGCCGCTGCCGACCGAAGGCGACGTGTTCCTCTCGGTCTGCGACAGCGACAAGTCGGCGGCCACCATCCTGGCTCAGCGGCTCCACATGCTCGGGTTCGCCATCTACGCCACCAGAGGCACGGCCACAGCGCTGACCAGCCTGGGCATCCCCGTGAACGTGGTGAACAAGGTCTTCCAGGGCGAGCCCAACGTCGTGAACCTCATCGAGAGCGGTCAGATCGGCCTCGTCATCAACACGCCGTTCGGCCGCGGCGCGCGCGCCGACGGCTACGAGATCCGCACCACCGCGCTGCGCAAGGGCGTGGCCTCGATCACCACGCTGGCCGGAGCTTCGGCTGCCGTCTCGGCCATCGAAGCGGCCAAGCGGCCGCGGGTACAGGTACACTGTCTGCAGGACCTGCACGCGACGGTGGAGTGAGCATGAGCGGCGCGGAGGCACAGACGTACGGCGACCACTCCCAGTGGGCGGAGACGTCTCACTGCAGAGTCGCCGGCGTGCGCCACTTCGGCGCCTTCGCCGCCGTCGAGCTCATCGCGCCCCGCGTCGCCCGGCGGGCGGCCCCCGGGCAGTTCGTCATGGTCACCGTGCCCGGCGGCGGTTTCCTGCTCCGGCGTCCCATCTCGCTGTTCGCCGCGCACGGCGACCGCATCAGCCTGCTGGTCGAGGCGCGCGGCGGAGGCAGCGAGCGGCTCACGCAACTGGACGTCGGCGACGGAGTCGATGTGGCCGGGCCGCTCGGCAGCGCGTTCCCGACCGAGGGCGTCACGAACGCGCTGCTCGTCGGTGGAGGGATCGGGTGTGCGCCGCTGCAATGCCTGGCCGACGAGCTGGCGGCGGCCGGCGCCAAGGTCACCGCCGCCTTCGGCTTCCGCGACTTCCGCTCCGCTCGCGCGGCGGGGGCGTTCAGCATCGAGCGTCTCTGGGTCGCGACGGAGGACGGGAGCGTGGGGAAGGCCGGCACGGTGCTCCACCTGCTGGCCGCCCTCGACGTCGCTCCCGGCACCACGGTCTACGCGTGCGGTCCCAACCCCATGGTCGCGGCGGTTCAGCAGTGGACCTTCCACGAAGGACTGCGCGGCTACGTCTCGCTCGAGGCCCACATGGCCTGCGGCACCGGCTCGTGCCATGGCTGCGTGGTCGACACGGCGCGCGGCAAGCTCCGCGTCTGCAGCGAGGGGCCGGTGTTCCGGCTCGACGAGGTGACGCCGTGAACAGCCGCCGCAGGCAAGCTGTCGACCGGGGCACCGGAGGGGCACCGCCCTCCGCGGCCCCGAAGCTCGCGGTCGACCTTGGGCCGATCGCCCTCGATCACCCGCTGGTCGACGCCTCCGGCACGTTCGATCTGCTGGAGTACGCACGCCGGTACGACGGCGACTACTTCGCCGACTTCCCGTTCGCCGCGTACGTCCCCAAGACGGTCACCGCCGACGCGCGGACCGGCAACCCGGCACCGCGCGTCACCGAGACGCCGTCAGGCATGATCAACGCCATCGGGCTTGAGAACCCGGGCATCGACGCCTGGATCGGCCTGCTGCCGGAGTGGGCTGCGCTGCGACAGCCAGTCATCGTGAGCGTCGGGGGCAACGAGCCCGAGCAGTATGCCGCCGTGGTGAAGGCCCTGGAGAAGCACCTGGCTTCCGCCCCGGCCGGCACGGCGCCACGGATCGAAGGCTACGAGCTCAACGTCTCGTGCCCCAACGTCTCCAGCGGCCTGCAGATCGGCGCCGACCCGGCCGCCACAGCGGAGGTCGTCGCCGCCTGCCGCGAGGCCACCGACCGGTTCCTTCTCGCCAAGCTCACGCCCAACGTCCGCGACGTCACCGAGGCCGGCGCGGCAGCGCTGGGCGCCGGCGCCGACGGCCTCTCGCTCGTCAACACCTTCAAGGCCATGGTCCTGGACCCGCAGACGCTACGGCCGTTCCTCGGCAACCGCACCGGTGGTCTGTGCGGTCCGGCCATCAAGCCCATCGCCCTGCGCATGGTCGCCGAGGTGGCGCAGGCCTTCCCGGACACGCCGATCGTCGGCATGGGCGGCGTGATGACCGGCCTGGACGCTCTCGAGTTCATCGCCTGCGGCGCCACGGCCGTCGCGGTCGGCGCCGCCAACTTCACGGCCTTCGAAGCGCCGCAGCGGATCCTGGCGGAACTGCGTGACGAGCTCGACGCGCGCGGCTTCGCGTCGGTCGACGAAGCGCGCGGCACGGCGCTGCGCGCCTGACCGCCTGTACCGCCGGGACCGAGCCGACCACCCTCCGACTCGACGCCGTCGCAAGGGCGATCGGCCGGACCGGAGTTCCCTACGCCTTCTTGAAGTACCGCCAGGTCGTCCTCACGAGGCGGTGATCCTGCGTGGCGGCGAGAGCAGCGGTCATCTTGTATGTGCCTCGCTGCACCCCGAACGTCCATTTGTAGGCGCCCTTGGCGCCGATCATGGCGTCACCCGACTGGAACTGGACCCACTTCCCGTTCCTCAACTTGAAGACCGTGAGAGCGACGCTCTCGCCCGCAAGCTTCGTCGGCTTGGCAGTCCCTCGTGCAGTCACGAGGCTCGAGGACGTGACGACCCCATCTGCCACTCCGCGCAGAGCGAGCGTCAGCTCAGGCTGTGGCCGCCAGGTGGCCTGCACCGGCAGGATGACCGGCGGACCGGCCACGCCCACGGCGACGGCGCCGAAGCTGGCCCAGCGATCGCGCGGCCACTGCAGGAGCGAATCCGCCCAGTACGTGGCCGTCGCGTTCACGTTCCTGCCTTGCCCCACGTCGACGAACTCGGCGTCGCCCCAGAACCTCTTCTGCACGTAGACCGTGCCGACGACCGGCGTGCCGCCCGCGGAGTGCCGACCCCTTACGCCGCCGCCCGGAGGCGGACCGTTGAGACTCGGGATCCAGAGGGGGTAGACGGTCAGTGTGGGCACGGCCGCCGCCGGATGCGGCACGGCCCAACCCGCGTGGCAGGTCGAGCAGGCGACGACGCTTGCCACGAAGGGAGCATGAGCCGCCGGAGCGCCGCCGGACGGCGGCACGGCCGTGTGGCAGTCGCAGCCATCCGCTGCCGCAGCCGGAGCCGCCCCGATCCCGAGTGCGGCGACGGCCAGGCAGAGAACGGCGACCAGGACGGTGTTGCGTTTCCTGTTCATTCCTTGACCTCCTATCCCCAGTCCCTTCTGGGCTTCGAGCCGAACGACGCGTCCCCGCACCACCGTTGTACCGGTCCGACGCGCCGGTGTCTTCACCGGAATCCGGTGATTCTCGCCGCAGTCGAGCGCGGCGCGGGGAGCACGTCCCAGGCACCGGGTGCCGTCCCGAAGTCGACTTCACCGCCTGGTCGCGGCGCCGCTCTGGGGGCCCAGTCGCGCCGCGCCGCCTGGGTCACCGCGAAAAGACCAGCTAGGCAACGGTTTTCCCGGCGTTGCTCTGTTGAACTGGGCGCGCGGCATCACATATACTCTCGCGCGATGTCCGCCTCCTCTTCCAAGCAGTTCAATACCGCTCCCGCGCGCTCCATCGGCCAGCGCATGGATGCCCTGGGCAAGGCCAACGAGGTCCGCAGCCGCCGGGCCGCGCTGAAGGCCGACCTCAAGCACGGCAGCGTGAGCATCAACGAGATCCTCGCCGCGCCGCCGGAGTTCCTGCTCACGGCCAAGGTCGCCGACCTCCTCATGGCGGCGCCCAAGTGCGGCCGGGTCAAGTCGGCGCGCATCATGGAGCTCTGCCGCATCAGCCCGAGCAAGACCGTGGGTGGTCTCTCGGAGCGGCAGCGGCACGAGCTGCTCGCCTACTTCGGAGGCTGACCGATCCCCGCTGTGTTCGTCATCTCGGGGCCCTCGGGCGCCGGGAAGGGGACCGTCATCGCCCTCGTCCGCCAGCGTCTCGACCAGGTGGTGACGTCCGTCTCGGCCACGACGCGCGCCCCACGGCCGGGTGAAATGGACGGTCGCGAGTACCATTTCCTTGACGAGAAGACGTTCCGGGGCGCCGTCGCGTCGGGCGACTTCCTCGAATGGGTAGAGTACAGTGGGAATCTGTACGGCACGCTCCGCAGCGAGGTCGAGGCCAAGCTGCGGGCGGGCGACGATGTGATCCTCGAGATCGAGCTCATCGGCGCCCGAGCGGTGCGCAAGACGATGCCCGAGGCGATCTCGGTGTTCATCGCGCCGCCGAGCATGGCCGAGCTCGCGGAGAGGCTTCGCGGGCGCGGCACGGAGACGGCGGCGGCCATCGCCAAACGGCTGGACAGGGCGGAGACCGAGGTCGCCGCAGCAGAGGAGTTCGACCACGTCGTGGTGAACGACGAGGCCGGGCGCGCCGCCGACGAGGTGGCCGCCATCATCGCAGGACAGAGAAGGGACCACTAGTGGACAAGCCCCGCATCGACGAGTTGCTGCCCCACGCGGACGGCTCTCGCTACGAGCTCGTCATGATCGCCGCCAAGCGCGCGCGGCAGATCAACAACTACTATCACAGCCTCGGCGAGAACACGCTCGGGCTCGAGGAGCTCACGCCGCCGCTGATCTCGACGCGCAGCACCAATCTGCTCACGATCGCCTTTGAGGAGATCGTCGACAACAAGATCGACCACGAGAATCCTGAGTGATCTAACCGTGAGCGAGGCTCCCGCCATCCATGCCGCCCGCACCGTGCTCGTCGGTGTCACGGGCGGCATCGCCATCTACAAGGCCGTGGAACTGGTGCGCGGGCTGGTCAAGGACGGCTTCGAGCCACGGGTCGTCACCACCGAGGCGGCTCAGCGGTTCGTGATGCCGCTGACGTTCGCCGCCGTGTCGCAGGCCCCCGTGCTGGACGACCAGAGTGCTTGGCAAGCGAGTGGTGGCTGGTTCCAGCACATCGAGGCGGCCAGGACGGCCAGCGTGATGGTGGTCGCCCCGGCGACGGCGAACACGCTCGCCAAGATGGCCGCCGGCATGGCCGACAACCTGCTGACGGCGATCTACCTCGCTTTCCGAGGACCGGTGATCGTCGCGCCCACCATGAACTGGGCGATGAACGAGCATGCGGCGACCCGCGAGAACCTCCGCGTGCTCGCGGAGCGCGGGGTCGAGGTACTGCCTACGGAAGAGGGCGAGCTGGCCTGCGGCGAAGAGGGCTCGGGCCGCATGGCCTCGCCCGACGCCATCCGCCTGGCCGTGCGCCGCGCTGTGGCGTCGTCCGCGGCCGGTGCGCTCGCCGGCAAGAAGGTCGTCGTCACCTCCGGCGGCACCCGGGAGCGGATCGACGCGGTCCGCTTCATCGGCAACCGCTCGAGCGGCAAGATGGGCCGCGCCGTCGCCGACGAGGCGTACCTGCGCGGCGCCCGCGTGACGCTGGTGACGACCCAGCCGGCCGAGGGCGCCTCGTATGACGTCATCCGGGTGGAGAGCGCTGCCGACATGGCCACGGCCGTCGGCGACCAGGTGCGCGACGCCGACGTGCTCGTCATGGCCGCCGCGGTCGCCGACTTCCGCCCGAAGGACGAAGAAGGCGGCAAGATCGAGCGCGGCGAGCGCGAGTCCCTCACCCTGGAGCTCGTGCGCACGGTCGACGTGCTCGCCTCGACCGCCAGGCCGGGCCTGTTCCGCGTCGGCTTCGCCGCCGAGGCCGGCCCGAGGCTCGACCGGGCGCGGGCCAAGAAGGCCGCCAAGGGCGTCGACCTGCTGGTGTTCAACGACATCCTCGCGGAAGGCGTCGGCATCGGCTCGGACGAGAACGAGATCACCATCCTCACGCCCAAGGGCGAGGTGCACGTGCCCCGCACCACCAAGACTGCCTGTGCGGCGGCCATCGCCGACCAGATCGAGTCGGGGCTCGGGCGATGATCCTCGACCGCGGTCCCGTGCTCGCCGAGGTGGAGGCGCACGTCCAGAACGTGAACCTGCGCCGCCACATGCTCGCCACCGAGACGATCATGCGCGCCCTGGCGGTCCGCCTCGACGGCGATCCGGACGTCTGGGGGCTCACCGGCCTGGGTCACGACCTCGACGCCGAGGAGACGGAGGGCGACGTCGCCCGGCACGGCGCCCTGGCGGCCGAGAAGCTGGGCGGCCTGGGATTGCCCGCCGAGGGCACCCACGCCGTCGCTGCCCACAATCCGGACACCGGCGTCGCGGCCACGGAGCGCATCGATATCGCCCTCATCGCCGCCGACCAGCTCAGCGGCCTGATCACGGCGGCCGCCCTCGTCCGGCCGGACAAGGATCTGGCCGGCGTCAAGCTGAAGTCCGTGCGCAAGCGGTACCGAGAAGGCGCGTTCGCGCGCGGCGTCGACCGTGAGTCCATCGCGCGCTGCGAGGAGCTCGGCCTCGAGCTCGATGAGTTCTTCGCCCTCGGGCTCGAGGCGATGCAGGGCATCGCGCCCGAGCTCGGCCTCTGAGGGGCGCTCGCGTGGAGCCGTCCGAGCGCCGCGCCCCCGATTTCTGCGCCGAGAGCCGGGCCTACGACCTCTTCAGTCGCGGCGTCGCCTTCCTCGAGGACGGTCACCCTGCGCAGGCGGCCATGTACCTTGCCCAGGCGCTCCGCCTCGAACCCGGCAGGAACTCGATCCGAGAGGCCCTGGGTCGCGCCGAGTTCGCGCTGGGCCGCTACGGGCCGGCGGCGGACCTCTTCCGCGATGTCATCGCCGACGTGCCCGACTGCGACTACGCCCACTACGCACTGGCGCGCTGCCTGAAGGCGCTGGGGCGCGGGGAAGAGGCGCGGGGTCACCTGCGTCTGGCCCGCGCCCTGCGTCCATCGTGTGAGACCTACCGGCAACGCCTCGACGGCGTCGACTGACCTTCAGCCCGGCGGCGCGGGCGGGCCGGCGGGTGGCGGTGGCCCGGGAGGTGCCGACGGCGGAGTCGGAGTGATCGGCATGGGGGGCACGCCCGGCAGCGTCGCCGCACCGCCCGTGACCGCTGCCGGGACCTGAGGCGCCGGCACGCCTGCGGCGGCCGGCCCGGCGCCCTCAGCCAGAGCCTCCGGCCCCACGTGCGCCATCTCCAGGAGCACCGCGATGCGCTGCTGGATCGGCGGGTGCGTGTCGAAGACGCCGGTGACTGCCTTGGTCTTCTTCAGCGGGTTGGCGATGTAGAGGTGCGCCGTCGCGCGGTTGGCGTGGCGCAGGGGGGCCGGGTCCGAGGCGATGCGCGTGAGCGCTCGCGCCAGCCCCAGCGGATTGCGCGTGAGCTCGACGGCCGTGGCGTCGGCCAGGTACTCGCGACGCCTCGACACGGCGAACTGCACCGCGTAGGCGGCCATGGGCGCGAGGATGGCGAGCACGATGGCGACGATCGCCAGGATCGCACCGGCCTGGTCGCCGCCGGAATCGCTGCTGCGGCGGCGGCCCATCCCGCCCCAGAAGCTCCAGCGCAGGAAGAAGTCCGCGATCAGCGCGATCATCCCGACGAGGATCCCCACCAGCGTCTCGAAGCGGATGTCGTAGTTGCGGATGTGCGACATCTCGTGGGCGATCACGCCCTGGAGTTCCTCGCGGTCGAGCCGCTCCATGAGCCCGCGGGTGACGGCGATGGACGCGTGCTGCGGATCGCGTCCCGTCGCCAGGGCGTTGGGGGAGGCTTCGTCGAGGATGTAGACCGCCGGCACCTGCGGCAGGCCGGCGGCGATCGTCATCTCCTCGACGACGTTGTAGAGCTGGGGGGCCTCCGCGTGCGTCACTCTCTGGGCGCCGCTGACGGTGAGCACCATCTTGTCGCCGGCGTAGTAGCCGATGATGCTCCAGGCGATGGCGACGATCCCGAACACGCCGAGGAGACCGATGCCGCCGGACGTGCCGCCGATCGTCGCGTAGCCGATGGCGAAGCCGAGCATGGCCAGCAGAGCCACGACCAGTCCCATCAGGAGCCACGAGGCGCGGCGGTTCTTGCGGATCTGCTCGTACATGCCGGTCCGCGGCCGACGGGCCGCGCGCCTACCTGAGGTCGACGGTCGGGACGGCCTTGTCGGCCTCCGGGACCTCGAAGAACTGCCGCGTCGTGAAGTTGAACATGCCGGCGATGAGGTTCGACGGGAAGGTCTGGACCTTGTTGTTGAACGTCAGGACGCTGTCGTTGTAGAACTGCCGCGCGAAGGCGATCTTGTTCTCCGTCGACGTCAGCTCTTCCTGGAGCTGCATGACGTTCTGGTTGGCCTTGAGGTCCGGGTAGTTCTCCGCGACCGCGAACAGGGTCTTGAGGGTGCCCGTGAGAGCGTTCTCAGCCTCCGCGACCGCCTCCGGGCCCTGCTTGCCGGCGTCGATGGCCGCCGCGCGAGCCTGGGTGACGTTGGTGAGCGTCTCCTGCTCGTAGGACATGTAGTCCTTGACCGCCTCGACCAGGTTGGGGATGAGGTCGTGGCGCCGCTTGAGCTGCACGTCGATCTGGCTCCACGAGTTGTCCACCTGGTTGCGGCGCCTGACGAGCCCGTTGTACATGCCCGCCAGCACGGCCACGATCACGACCACGATGACGATGAGGACGATGACGGCGATCAAGCGACGCTCCTTTCGTTGGTCCGTGTGTCGTGCGTAGTGTACGCCACCGGAGGGAATCGACCAGCTACTCGTTTGTACCTCGTCCGGGAGGCTCACTATCCTTGGTCCGATGAACTCACGCGTGCGCGACATCCTGCTCCTCGTCGTCGGCCTCGCCGTCGTGCTCGCGGTCGCGGCCGGAGGCTACGCCGCGGTGCGTGCCCGCGCGCAGGGATCGGGCACCAGCCAATCGCTCGCACCGGTGCCCAAGCCGACGCCGCCGCCCACCAGCGCCCCCGAGCCGCAGTACGACCGCTGGACGGTCGGCAAGGCCGTCGGACCCGTGACCGCGTACACCCAGCCGAGCATGTCGGCGCCGGTCAAGGTCAGACTCGGAAAGGTCAACCAGAACGGCTACCCGACGCTCGTGCTCGTCGACAAGACGAAGGAGGTGGACGGGCGCGTCTGGTACAAGGTCTGGCTGGCGATGCGGCCCAATGAGAGTCGCGGCTGGATCCCGGAGGGCAGGCTCGCCTTCTTCACCACGACGGCGAAGATCACCATCGACCTCTCCGAGCGCCGGCTCAGCGTGTACCGACGCGGCGCGCTCGTCGACACGTATCCGGTGGCCGTCGGCCGGCCGGGTCTGAGCACGCCGACCGGCTTCTTCTTCATCAACCAGAAGCTGAAGCCCCCGTCGCCCGGCGGCGCCTACGGGGTGCTCGCTCTCGGCATCAGCGCGTTCCAGCCCAAGCTGGCGTACTGGGATCAGGGCGGCCCGGTGGCGATCCACGGCACCAACGAGGACTACCTCATCGGCAAGGCCATCAGCCACGGGTGCGTGCGCATGCACGACAAGGACGTGCTGGCGGTGAGCAGGTACGTACCGGCAGGCAGCCCGGTGGTCATCACGAAGTAGCGACGGACCGCAAGCGGCCCGGGCGTCTTACCAGTACTCGCCCTGGTGCAGCGCCATGTCGTGCGCCTTGCACTTGGGGCAGGTGTAGGAGGCGGCCTTCTCCAGGAAGAAGAGCTCGCTTCCGCAGACCACGCAGCGGAACTCGTCGATGTGGATGTCGGCGCCGGTCATGTCGACCTCGACGATGGTCCCGCACTCCACGCAGTAGCCGGGCATGAACCGCTGGCGCGGATCGTAGACACTGACGCCCCAGCGGATGCGCTCGGCCTTGTAGCCGCACTGGCGGCACTCGAACGTCGTGTACTCTCCCATGTCCTGCCTCTCGCCCGGTCTCGCCCTGGTTTCCCTGTCACTATCGGCAGAAACGCATCCGGCCTGAGCGTGGGCCGGTCTGTACGCCTCTCGAAGCCGGTGCTATACTCTTCGGGCTGTACAACACACCACGAGGCGGACTCTTGCGTCAAAAGTCGGTGGCAACCGACTTTTCTCGTGTTAGGGGTCAGTATGAGGGAGAAGAGAGAGGAACTGGAAGCCGTCATCGAAGCTGAGCTGGGCGAGCGGTTCCCCGACGTCGAGCTGGTCGACTTCGAGGTCCGCGGCCGGCCGCCGATCCTGACGCTGTTCATCGACAAGCCGGGCGGGGTCGACCTCGACCTGTGCGCGTCCGTGGCCCAGTCGCTGGAAGATCTGCGCGAGACCTACGCGCTGGAGGTGTCGTCGCCGGGTCTCGACCGGCGGCTGCGCAAGCCGGAGCACTTCGCCGCGCAGCTCGGCAGGGAAGTCGCAGTGACCATGGCCCAGCCGGTAGAGGGCCGCCGCAACTTCCGCGGCATCCTCGCGGCGGCCGACGACCAGTCCATCACCCTCACCCTCGAGGGAGCGGGCAGCGCCACGCTGCCGCTCGAAGCCCTCGGGAAGGCCCACGTGGTCTACAACTTTGAAACCGACGGAGGCCATCGTGAGTAGAGAGATCATCGAGGCTCTGCGCCAGATCGAGAGCGAGAAAGGCATCGCCTTCGAGGCTCTTGTCGAGGCTCTCGAGGACGCGCTGCTGTCCGCCTACAAGAAGTCACCGGACGCGGCCGAGTACGCCGCCGTGGAGATCGACACCGAGACCGGCGACATGCGGGTGTACGAGCTGATCTTCCCGGACCACATCGACACCGAGTCCCTCAAGATCCACGACGAGGAGACCGGGGAAGAGGTGGGGCTCGACCTCAGCGGCGTCGACATGAGCGAGGTCGAGCGCATCGAGGTGACCCCTGACGACTTCGGCCGCATCGCCGCGATGACCGCCAAGCAGGTCATCCTCCAGCGCATCCGCGAAGCCGAGCGCGACCTCATGTACGAGGAGTACATCGACCGCGTCGGCGAGCTCGTCACCGGCATCGTCCAGCAGAGCGACCCGCGTCACAACACGCTGGTCGAGCTGGGTCGTGTCGAGGCGGAGCTGCCGCGCGGCGAGCAGATCGAGACCGAGCACTACGAGCACGGTGCGCGTATCAAGGCCGTGATCATGCGGGTGGAGGAGTCGGCCAAGGGACCGCAGGTCAAGCTCTCGCGGCGCAGCGAGGAGCTCGTGCGCAAGCTGTTCGAGCTCGAGGTGCCCGAGATCGCCGACGGACTCGTCGAGATCCGCCAGGTGGCGCGCGAGACGGGCTATCGCGGCCGCGACGGCAAGCCCGTCCCCGGCCGCTGCAAGATCGCCGTCATCTCGCACGCCGACGGCGTCGACCCGGTCGGCGCCTGCGTGGGCCCGCGTGGCTCGCGCGTGCGCATGGTGGTCAGCGAACTGCGCGGCGAGCGTATCGACATCATCCCGTACAACGAAGACGCGGCGCGGTACGTCGCCAAGGCGCTCTCGCCGGCTCGCGTGCGTGAGGTCATCGTCGATGACGACGAGAAGACCGCGACGATCATCGTGCCCGACGACCAGCTGTCGTTGGCGATCGGCAAAGAGGGCCAGAACGCCCGGCTGGCGAGCAAGCTCACCGGTTGGCGCATCGACATCAAGAGCCAGCAGCAGATGGCCGAGGCCGAGAACAGCCTCGAGTTCGGCGACGAAGAAGGCGTTGACGGCCAGTGCATGGCGATCATGCGCACCGGCAAGCGCTGCCCCAATCAGGCCGAGCCCGGCTCCCGGTACTGCAGCATCCATGCTGACTACGTGCCGGCCGAGCCCGCGACCGAGAAGGTCGCCGAGGCGGCCGAGACCACGGAGGCGAGCGAGGCGTGATCGCGGTGGCGACGCCGGAGAGGACGTGTGTCGGCTGTCGCCGCAAGCGCGGCCAAGACGAGCTCGTTCGGCTCGTGGCCTCGCAGGGGCGAGTCGTCAAGGCGCAGCCCGGGTCCCCGGGAAGAAGCGCCTATCTGTGTCCAGAAGCGAAGTGTCTCGAGGCCGCGGAGAAGAAGCGCGCGTTCGCGCGCGCCTTCCGCGGCCCGGTGACTCTCGATCCCGCGGTGCGTGCGGTCTTCGCACGACCAGGGAACGACGAAAGGCGGTGAGGTGAATGGCGAAACGTAAAGTCTCGGACATCGCGACTCAGCGAAAGACGAGTGTCGACGATGTGCTCGCCCACCTCAAGAAGGCGGGCATCGAGGTCGTCGACGGTGAAGTCAGCGTCGACGACGAAGCCATCGAGAAGGCCTACGCGGCGCCGGCAGGCAGCGCCGTGCGCCGTCGCTCCGGCGGCGGGACGGCGGCCGGCAAGAAGCGCCGGGTCATCATCGACGCCGGCGCGTCGCGGCGCGGAGGCGGCCCGGGCGACCGGCGCCGTGGCCGTGGACGTGGACGGGGCCGCGACCGCGAGGAGCAGCAGACCGCTCCCGTCGTGCCGACGGGCCTGGTCAAGGTGCCGTCCGGCTCGACCGTCAAGGACATCTCCCAGCTGCTCGGCATCATGACCTCGGACATCATCAAGGCCCTCATGGGCTACGGCGAGATGGTCACCATCACGCAGACCCTGAGCGACGAGGCCATCGAGGTGTTGGCCACCGACTTCGACCGCGAGATCGAGATCACCCACGCGGCCGACGAGGAGGCCGAGCTCGAGAAGGAGGCCGTGGACGACCCCAAGGACCTCCAGGCGAGGGCTCCGGTCATCACGGTCATGGGCCACGTCGACCACGGCAAGACCAGCCTGCTCGACGCCATCCGCGACACCGCCGTAGCGGCCGGCGAGGCCGGCGGCATCACGCAGCACATCGGCGCCTACCAGGTGAAGCACAACGGCCAGCCCATCACGTTCATCGACACCCCGGGCCACGCCGCGTTCACCGCCATGCGGGCGCGCGGCGCCAAGGTCACCGACATCGCCGCCATCGTCGTGGCCGCGGACGACGGCGTCATGCCGCAGAGCGTGGAGGCGATCGACCACGCCAAGGCGGCGCAGGTCCCGGTCGTGATCGTGATCAACAAGATCGACAAGCCCGACGCCAACATCGAGCGCATCAAGCAGCAGCTCGCCGAGCACGGCATCGTGCCCGAGGAGTGGGGCGGGGACAACATCTTCGTCGAGGCCAGCGCGAAGCAGCGCATCGGACTCGAGAACTTCCTCGACACGCTGCTCCTGGTGGCCGAGGTCAGCGACCTCAAGGCGAACCCGGACGCGCCGGCCAGCGGCTTCATCATCGAGTCGAAGGTCGACCCGGGTCGCGGCGTCGTCGCGACGATGCTCGTCAGCCGCGGCACCATCCGCGTCGGCGACGCCATCGTCGCCGGCGAGGCGAGCGGCAAGGTACGCGCCATGCGCGACTTCCGCGGCGAGCCCCTCAAGGAGGGCGGCCCGTCGACGCCGGTCGAGATCATCGGATTCGACGAACTGCCCGTCGCCGGCGAGTTCTGCCGCGTCGTGAAGGACGAGCGCGCCGCGCGCACGCTCGGCCAGAAGCGCGCCAACCGGATCAAGACCGAAGCGCTCGCCAAGCAGCACGCCCTCACCCTGGACGACGTGTTCGCGCGCATCGCCGCGGGCAAGGTCCTCGACCTCAACCTGGTCGTCAAGGCCGACGTCCAGGGCAGCCTCGAGGCGCTGAGCGACGCGCTCCTCAAGATCCAGCACCCCGAAGTCAAGGTGCGCATCATCCACTCCGGCGTCGGCGGCGTGAACGAGTCGGACATCATGCTGGCGGCCGCGTCGACGGCGATCATCATCGGCTTCAACGTCCGGCCGAGCCCGCAGGCCACCGCGCTTGCGGAGAGCGAGGGCGTCGACATCCGTACGTACCGCGTGATCTACAAGGTGACCGAGGACATCACGGCCGCCCTGGTCGGCATGCTCAAGCCGACCATCGAAGAAGTCGTGCTCGGCCAGGCGGAAGTGCGCACCACGTTCAAGGCGTCCAAGCTCGGCACCATCGCCGGCTGCATGGTCACGCACGGCAAGATGGTACGCAACGCCAACGTACGCGTGCTGCGCAACGACGTGGTGGCCTACGACGGCAAGATGGGCTCGCTCAAGCGCTTCGCCGAAGACGCTCGCGAAGTCCTCGAAGGCTTCGAGTGCGGCATCCTGGTCGACGGCTTCAACGACCTCAAAGAAGGGGACGTGCTGGAGGCGTACCAGACCCGAGAAGTCGCCCGTGAAGCATGACGCCTGTCTCGGCGTCTTTCTCGCGGAGTTGCACTTCCCCGAAGCTCGGACGCTGAAGGACAAGCGCGCGCCGCTGGCTTCGCTGCGTGATGTGCTGCAGTCCCGGTTTCACGCCTCCTTCAGCGAGGTAGGACTCCAGGATGCGTGGCAGCGGGCGAGAGTGCTCGTGGTGATCGCGGCCTCTTCGCTCCAGCAGACACGCGAGCGCCTGGACGACATCGACCGCTATCTGAACGCGCGAGAGTTCGAGCTCGCGCGCGTCCTGCTCAAGACAGCCGACACAGTGGAAACGGTATGGGAATTCGACTCCTGAAGATCAACGAAAGCATCAAAGAGACGCTCTCCTCGGTCATCACCGCGGCCGGGCTCAAGGACCCCCGCATCGGGTTCGTGACCGTGACGGGGGTCGAGACGTCGTCCGACCTGCGGCACGCCAAGGTCTACGTCAGCGTGCTCGGCGGCCAGACGGAGCGCGATCTGACGATGACGGCGCTCGAGAAGTCACGCGGCTTCCTGCAGGGCAAGATCAACGCCTCGCTGCACATGAAGCGCACCCCGCAGCTGGAGTTCTTCTACGACGACACGCTCGACAACGCCCTGCGCATCGAGCGCGCTCTGAAGCGCGAGGCGGAAGTGCTCGGAGCGGAGCCGCACGAGATCCCCGTCCCCGGCGAGGAACCGCCGGCCGTGGAGGATGACGGCGAGGGCGAGGCGTGAAGGAGCTGGCCGCCGACCTGGACGCGCTCTGCCGGCGCATGCGCGGCGAGAGCCGCGTCGCGCTCGCCGTGCATGAGAAGCCGGACACCGACGCGCTCGGCGCAGCGGCGGGCATGCTCGACCTCTTCGGGCAACTCGGCGTCGCTGCCGAGCTCTACGTCTCCGAGGAGGAGCTCCTGCCGCTCGGAGACGTCCTGCTGCCGCCCGGATGCGTGCGCCGCGGCGCGCCGCCTGCGGACGCCGCGCTTTACGCGCTCGATTCCGGCAATCCGGACCGGCTTGCCCTCCCCAGCTGGGGCGACGTCGCCGTCAACATCGACCACCATCACGACAACCCCCACTACGGCGAGCTCGCCTTCGTGCGGGGCGACGCGAGCAGCACCAGCGAGCTCGTATGCGACATCGCGCAAGCGCTGGAGCTGCTGCCCTCGCCGCAGGCCGCCGCCGCGCTGTACGCGGGGATCTCGTTCGACACGGGCCACTTCCACCACGACAGCACGAGTGCGTCCACGTTCCGCACGGCAGCGTGGCTCGTCGAACGCGGGGTGGACGTCACCGGCATGTTCACGCTCCTCTACGAGACCCGCTCGGAGGCGTCGCTGCGTCTCTGGGCGCGCGCCGTGGCCGGAGCCCGGGCGGTCGCCGGCGGACGCGCGCTGCTCGCGGCGGTCACGAGAGACGACTTCGCCGCGACCGGCGCGGGGCCCGAGGAGACGGACGGCATCGTCGACAGCCTGCGCGGCGTCGACGGAGTCGAAGTCGCTGCGCTCGTCAAAGAACAGGACGGCGGCGCGCCAGTGCGCGTCAGCCTGCGCTCCGAGACCATCGACGTCAGTGCCGTCGCGGCCCTGCAGGGCGGAGGCGGCCACAAGCTGGCCGCAGGCTTCTCCAGCGACGACAGCCCCGAGGAGGTGATCGCGTGGCTCAGTTCAGAACTCGAAAGACGCCTCTCGACGGCGTCCTCCTGATCGACAAGCCGGAGGGCTTCACGTCGCATGACGTCGTCGCCCGCGTGCGGCGCAACCTGCGCCCGAACGTGAAGAAGGTGGGTCACGCGGGGACGCTCGACCCGTTCGCGACCGGTCTGCTGGTCGTACTTGCCGGCCGCGCGACGAAGCTCGCCCGGTTCTTCGTCGACCTGCCCAAGGAATACGAGTGCACCGTGCGGTTCGGCGTGCGCTCGGACACCGGCGACCTCACCGGCGTACTCTCCGAGACCGGTGTGACCACGACCCGGGCCGCGGTCGACGCGGCGATCCCCGAGTTCCTGGGGCGCATCATGCAGAGCGTGCCCATGACCTCGGCGGTCAAGGTCGACGGCGAGCGGCTCTACAAGAAGGCGCACCGCGGCGAGATCGTCGAGACGCCGGTCAAAGAAGTGGACATCGACGCCATCGACGTGCTCGAGTTCGACGAGGTCACGCAGACCATGCGCTGCCACATCGCCTGCTCGAAGGGCACGTACGTGCGCCAGCTGGCGATCGACATCGGCGAGGCCGTCGGCGCCGGCGCTCACCTCGAGCAGCTCTCGCGCACGGCCGTCGGCGACCTCCGGCTCGATGAGGCGCAGACCCTGGCCGAGTTCGAGGCGGCCATCGAGGAGCGGGAGGCCGGCGACGACCACATCCCCGGCCTCATCCCGCCGGCCGTGGCACTGCAGTTCATGCCCGGCATCGAGCTGTCGGCGGCCCAGGTCACGGCCGTGCGCAACGGCGCCCGGCTGCCGGGCGGACCGCAGGAGCCGGCCCGCCTCACCTTCCGCGGCGAGCTCATCGCGATCTACGGTCCGGCGGAGGAGGGCAACGCCCTGAAGCTGCTCGTCAAGCTTTGATGGAGGTCGTCGCCGACATCGCGTCGCTGAAGCAGCGGCCGCGAGCCCTTGCGCTGGGGACCTTCGACGGCGTGCACGCCGGGCACCGCGCGGTGATCGGCCGCGCCGTCGAGCTGGCGGCGGAACGCGGCCTCACGTGCGCGGTCCTGACCTTCGACCGTCACCCTCTCTCGATCGTCGACCCCTCGCGGGTGCCGCGCCTCCTCACGTCCAACGAGGAGAAGGTGCGCCTGATCGAGGAGCTCGGCCCCGACGAGCTCATCATGCTGCCGTTCGACGAGCAGATGGCGGCGCTGACGCCGGCGGAGTTCTGCAACGGCCTCCTCGCCGGCTCTCTGGGGGCCAAGGCGGTCGTCGTCGGCGAGAACTTCAACTTCGGCGCCCGCGGCGCCGGCGACGCTGCGCAGCTGCGCACCTGCGGAGCCGCGCACGGCTACGACGTCGAGGTCTGCCCGCTGGTCACCGAGCACGGCGAGCCGATCAGCTCCACCCGCATCAGACGGCTCCTGCACGACGGTGAGCTCGAAGAAGTGCGGGAGATCCTCGGCCGGCCTCCGTCGGCCGCCGGCCTGGTCGCCCACGGCGACAAGCGCGGCCGCACGCTCGGGGTACCTACCGCGAACGTGGACGTGGAGGCGGGCACGATCTTCCCGGGGCGCGGCGTGTACGCGGCCCGCGCCTTCGTCGCCGGGTCCTGGTACCGCGCGGCAGTCAACATCGGGCACAACCCGACGTTCCAGAGCCGGGAGGAGCCGACGACGCACGTGACCGTCGAGGCGTTTCTCCTGGCGTTCTCCGGGGACATCTACGAGCGTGAGATCCGGCTCGACTTCCTGCACAAGATCCGCGACGAGCGACGCTTCGACAGCGTAGACGCGCTGGTGACGCAGATGCGCCTCGACATCGATGAAGCTGCGTCGCTCAGGGACCCGGCGCTCGACGCCGTCGGTCTGGGCGGCGAGGCCTGAGCGCGCTCCGGCTGCGCCGGGCGCGGTTTCTCGCCGCCGCCCGCTGTGCTACCCTAGCGCGACCGTCTTCTCGGTCACGGGCAGCCAACCCGCGACTGGGTTTCCGGATACTCCCACGAGGGAGGTGAAAAGAATGGCAATGACCAAAGACGCCAAAGAGACCATCATCGCCAAGCACGCCAAGCACGAAGGCGACACTGGCTCCCCCGAGGTGCAGATCGCACTCCTCACCGAGCGCATCACGACGCTCACCGAGCACCTCAAGACCCACAAGAAGGACCATCACAGCAGGCGCGGCCTGCTCAAGATGGTCGGTCAGCGTCGCCGCCTGCTCAACTACCTGCAGGCGCGCGACCTCGAGCGCTATCGCGCGCTCGTCAAGGAGCTCGAGCTCCGCAAGTAGCCACCACCCTCGGCGCCAGACGCGCCGATGACCATCGTCCCCGTGCCAACCCACGCCGACGACAGAGTACCCGAGCGCAATGGGGCGCCGGGTCGAGAGACGAAGGAAGAAATGAACACGATTGAAGTAGAAGTCGGGGGTCAGACCATCACCCTCGAGACCGGTCGCCTCGCAAAGCAGGCCAACGGAGCCGTGCTGGTGCGTTGTGGCGACACGGTCGTCCTCGTCAGCGCGACCATGCGCGAGGACGTGCGTGAGGGGCAGGATTTCTTCCCCCTCACGGTCGACGTGGAAGAGCGGCACTACGCCGCCGGCAAGATCCCCGGCGGCTTCATCAAGCGCGAGTCGCGTCCGAGTGAGAAGGCGATCCTTGGCGCCCGCCAGATCGACCGTCCCATCAGGCCGCTGTTCCCCAAGGGCTTCATGAACGAGGTCCACATCGTCGCCACGACGCTGTCCGTCGACTTCGAGACGTCCTACGACGTCCTTGCGACGCTCGGCGCCTCCGCGGCGCTCACCATCAGCAACATCCCGTTCGGCGGCCCCGTGGGCTCCGTGCACATCGGCCGCATCGACGGCCAGCTGGTCGTTAACCCCACGCTCGAGGAACTGCAGGACGAGTCCGACATGGACCTCGTCGTCACCGGCACCGCCGACGCCATCGTCATGGTCGAGGCCGGCGCCAAGCAGGTCTCGGAGAGCGTGATCGTCGAGGCCCTCAAGCTGGCCCACGACGAGATCAAGAAGCTCGTCGCCGTCCAGCTCGAGCTGCAGAAGCTCGTCGGCAAGCCCAAGTGGGACTTCCCTGCCTGGACGGTCGACGAAGGCGTGCTGGCCGAGGTGCGCAACGGGTTCGGCGCCGCCTTCGACGCCGCCACCCAGGTGCCCGGCAAGAAGGAGCGCATGGACGCGACCGCCGAGGTCAAGAACGCGGCGCTCGCGCAGCTCGTCACCGAGGACTCCGACCCCGAGCGCGTCGTGCAGGTCAAGCGCGCCGTCGCCAAGCTGGAGAAGGACATCATCCGCCGGCGCATCGCCGTCGAGAAGCGCCGCCCGGACGGCCGCGCCACCGACGAGATCCGGCCCATCTCCTCCGAGGTCGGCATCATCCCCCGCACGCACGGCAGCGCCCTCTTCACCCGCGGCGAGACGCAGGCCATGAGCCTGCTCACGCTCGGCGGCACGGGCGAGTTCCAGCGCATCGACGGCCTCGGCATCGAGGACAAGAAGCGCTACATCCACCACTACAACTTCCCGCCGTACTCGGTGGGTGAGACCGGGTTCATGCGCGGCCCCAAGCGCCGCGACATCGGTCACGGCGCCCTCGCCGAGCGCGCCCTGCTGCCGGTCCTGCCCGACGAGGTCTCGTTCCCGTACACGATCCGCATCGTGTCCGAGATCCTCGAGAGCAACGGCTCGTCCTCGATGGCCAGCGTCTGCGGCTCGACCCTCTCGCTCATGGACGCCGGCGTGCAGATCAGCGCCCCGGTGGCCGGCACCGCGATGGGTCTCATCAAGGAGGGCGACGACTACGTCGTGCTCACCGACATCGCCGGCGTGGAGGATCACCTCGGCGACATGGACTTCAAGGTCGCCGGCACCGCCGAGGGCATCACCGCCCTGCAGATGGACATCAAGATCACCGGCGTGACCTTCGAGATCCTCACCGAGGCGCTCGAGCAGGCGCGCAAGGCTCGCCTGTTCATCCTCGGCAAGATGCTCGAGACCATCGCCGAACCGCGTGGCGAGCTCAGCGAGTGGGCGCCGCGCATCTTCTCGATCCAGATCAACCCCGACCAGATCGGGCTCGTGATCGGCAAGGGCGGCGAGACCATCCGCGGCATGACCGAGGAGTTCAGCGCCGACATCGACATCCAGGACGACGGCACGATCTTCATCTGTGCCCCGGACGAGGAGGCTGCGGAGGGCGTCAAGAACCGCATCCAGTCGATGACCAAGGAGGTCGAGGTCGGCGACGTCTTCACCGGACGCGTCGTCAAGACCACCGACTTCGGCGCCTTCGTCGAGCTCAAGAAGGGCACCGACGGACTCCTGCACATCTCGCGCCTGGCCCCCAAGGGCGAGCGCGTGAAGAACGTGGAAGACGTCGTCAAGCGCGGCGACACGGTGACCGTCGAGGTCGTCGAGATCGACAAGGCGCGCAACCGCATCGGGCTGACGCTCCTCACGCCGCCCGAGGCAGACTGAGCGAGAAGCGGAGCAGGGAGCAGGCCACGGAGGCCTACCGCCTGTCAACGCTGGAGAACGGGCTGCGAGTCGCCACCGAGCGCATGGACAACGTGCGCTCGGTGGCCCTCGGGGTCTGGATCGCCGCGGGGTCCCGGCTCGAGCCGGTCGAACTCGGCGGCATCTCCCACTTCATCGAGCACCTGATCTTCAAGGGCTCGGACAAGTTCTCGGCGTCGGACATCGCGCACATCTTCGACGACATGGGCGCCGAGCCCAACGCGTCGACGTCCAAGGAGCACACGCTGGTCAACGCGCGGCTCCTGGACGAGGACCTCGACAAGGCGTTCGAGGTCATCGCCGAGATGGTCGCCCGTCCGGCGTTCGCCGATCTCGACGAGGAGCGCGAGGTCGTCCTCGAAGAGGTCGCGATGTACGAGGACTCGCCGCCCGAGCTCATCCACGACGACCTCTGCGAGGTCGTCTTCGGGGAGCACCCGCTCGGGCGTCCGATCATCGGTCACTCGGAGACCCTGAGGGGTCTCGACCTGGACACCGTGCGCGGCTACCACGACTCCCACTACGTGAATCCCGGCATCGTCATCGCCGCCGGCGGGCACGTGGACCACGACCATCTGTGCGATCTGGCGACGAAGCACTTCCGTCCCGAGCCGGGAGCCGAGGTCCGCCGGGCGAACCTCAGCATCCCCGAGACGCGGCACATCGCGCGCTTCACGCAGAAGGACACCGAGCAGTATCACGTCTGCCTGGGAGGGCCCGGCCCTCGCCGTGGCGATCCGGACCGGTACGCCGTGTTCGTGGTCGACACCATCCTCGGCGGTTCCTGGAGCTCGCACCTTTTCCAGGAGGTACGGGAGAAGCGCGGACTCGCCTACTCGGTGTACTCGTACACCTCGCTCTACGCCGAGGCCGGGCTCACGGCCATCTACGTCGGCTCACGGCTGGAGGCTATGGAGGAGGCGATGCGCGTCATCCTCGACGTGCTGCGCGACCTCGAGGCCGACCTCAAGGACAGCGCCATCGCACGCGCCAAGAACCACCTCAAGGGGCAGCTCGTGCTCAGCATGGAGAGCCCCGGCAGCCGCATGCAGCAGCTGGGGCGCGCCGTGCTCCTCGAGCAGCCCATCCTCACCGTGGACGAGGTGCTCGAACGCATCGACGCCGTCGACCGGGACGCTGTCATCGCCGCCGTGCAGCGCTACTATGATCCTGAGAAATGGTCGACGGCCTGCATCGGCCCGCAACCGGAGCCGTTCCGGGCCGTCACCCAGGATTTCGCCCTGGAGGAACGATGAGCGCCATGACCGACGTCCTCGTCACCGGCGCGGCCGGCAAGATGGGCTCGCTCTGCGCCGCGACCATCGCGGCGCAGACGGACCTCCGGCTCGCCGCCCTCGTCGACCCGAGACCAGGCGACGGGGGCGAGACGCCGTGGTTCCGTGACGTGACGTCGGCGCTCGCGCTCACGTCTCCGACGGCGGCACTCGAGTTCAGCGTCCCCGGCGCGGTCTACGGCAACGCCGCGGAGCTGCTGGAGGCAGGCGTCCCCACCGTCGTCGGCGCCACCGGCCTCGACGACGAGCACGTCGCCGACCTCTCGGCCAAGGCGCTGGCTTCCGGCGCCGGGCTGGTCATCGTCCCCAACTTCGCGCTCGGCGCAGTGCTGCTCATGAGATTCGCCGCCGAGGCGGCGCGCCACTACGAGCACGCCGAGATCATCGAGACGCACGAGAAGGGCAAGATCGACGCGCCGTCGGGCACGTCGCTGCGCACGGCCCGGCTGATGGCCGAGGCGCCGGGGTCCGCCCTGGCGGCCCCGCCCGGCGCCGGACAGACCTCGCGAGGTCTTGTCGCCGACGAGCGCGTGACCATCCACAGCGTGCGCCTGCCCGGCGCGGTGGCGCACCAGGAGGTCGTGTTCGGAGGCGAGGACGAACTGCTCACGCTGCGCCACGACTCGCTGTCGAGGCGCTCGTTCATGGGCGGCGTGCTGCTCGCACTGCGCCGCGTCGGCGACGTGAAGGGCACCGTCGTCGGACTCGAGAACCTGCTTGAGTAGTGCTACTGCGACTGGGGGGAGCGACGTGAGCCAGAGTCTCGGGACCATCCTCACCGCGATGGTGACGCCGTTCGACGCCGCTGAGGCCGTCGACCACCACCGGCTCGCGCAGCTCGCGGAGTTCCTGCTCGCCAACGGCTCTGATGGGCTGGTCGTCGCAGGGACCACGGGCGAGTCTCCCACCTTGAGCGACGACGAGAAGCTCGAGATGTTCCGTACCGTCGTCTCCGCGGTCGCCGGGCGAGCCCCAGTGATAGCCGGGACCGGCTCCAACGACACGCGGCACAGCGTCGAGCTGACGCGCGCAGCGGAGGCATGCGGCGTGGACGCGGTGCTGGCCGTGGTGCCGTACTACAACAAGCCGCCGGAGCGCGGGGTCCTGGCGCACTTCCGCGCCATCGCCGCGGCGACCAGTCTGCCGGTGATCATCTACAACATCCCCGGCCGCTGCGTCATCAACCTGCGTCCCGAGGCACTCGCCGAGCTCGCGCGGACCGAGAACATCGTCGCGGTCAAACAGGCGAACCCGGATCTCGCCGAGACCGACCGGCTCATGGAACTCAGCGACCTCGGCGTGTACGCCGGCAACGACGACATGTTGTGCGATGTCCTGGCGCGCGGCGGGGCCGGCGGCATCTGCGTCGCCAGCCACGTGGTGGGGCCGCGGATGGCCGAGGTCGCCCGCCTCAGCCGTCAAGGCGACCTCGAAGCCGCCGCGGCCGAAGACGCCGCACTGCACGAGTTGTACAAGGCGCTGTTCGTGACCGCGAACCCCATCCCGGTCAAGGCCGCGCTGAACCTGCTCGGGCACGAGGTCGGAGGCTTGCGCCTCCCACTCGTGCCCGCCACACCAGAAGAGACTGAAGTGGTGGCCGCCGAGCTCAGACGGCTCGGCTTGACCGGCTCCTGAGCCGTACCACCATTCGAAGAGAGGCTTTCCATGACTGAAGACGCCGTACGTATCATCCCCTTGGGGGACTCGGCGAGATCGGCAAGAACATGACCGCGATCGAGTATCGCGGCAAGATCATCGTGGTCGACTGCGGCATCGAGTTCCCCCGGGACGAGATGCTCGGCATCGACCTGATCCTCCCCGACATCCGCTGGCTGCTCTCGCGCCAGGACGACGTGCTCGCCTTCGTGATCACCCACGGTCACGAGGACCATCACGGCGCCCTGCCGTTCGTGCTCAAGCAGCTGAACCGGCCCGTCTACGGCAGCCGGTTCACCCTCGCGCTCATCAAGTCCAAGCTCGACGAGCACGGGCTCATCAAGTCCGTCGAGGTCAACGAGGTCAGCGAGAAGTCCAGGCTCAAGGTCGGCCCGTTCGACCTTTCTTTCGTCGCCGTGAGCCACAGCGTGCCGGACGCGCTCAGCGTCGTCGTCGGCACCGCGCAGGGCCCCATCGTCATCACCGGCGACTACAAGTTCGACCACACCCCCATCGACGGGCGCATCACCGACGTCAACACCTTCGCGCGGCTGGGCGAGCAGGGTGTGCTCGCGCTCCTCGGCGACTCCACCAACGCCGTGAACCCGGGCTCGACGGCCTCGGAGAGCACAGTGGGGCAGGCGTTCCACCAGATCTTCGCCGAGGCCGAAGGCCGCGTGATCGTCGCCTGCTTCGCGTCGCACATCCACCGCGTGCAGCAGGCCATCCAGATCGCCCACCTGCACGGCCGCAAGTTCGCGGTCTCCGGCCGCTCGATGATCAAGAACGTCAACATCGCCCGCAACCTCGGCATCCTCAAGGTGCCGGACGGCGCGATGATCAAGCTCACCGAGATCGACGACTACCGTCCCGAAGAGGTGCTCATCCTCACCACCGGCAGCCAGGGCGAGCCGTTGTCCGCGCTGACCAGGATGGCGTTCGACGACCATCCGCAGGTCGAGCTCAACGAAGGGGACACCGTGGTCATCTCGGCCACGCCGATCCCCGGCAACGAGCTCAGCGTCATGAGCACCGTGAACCGTCTCCTCAAGTCGGGGGCGACGGTCATCCACGGCCGCGAGAGCGGCGTGCACGTCAGCGGTCACGCCTCGCAGGAGGACCTGCGCATGATGCTCAACCTCGTGCGCCCGAAGTACTTCATGCCGGTGCACGGCGAGTACCGCCATCAGCACATCCATCGCGGGCTGGCGCGCGAGTCCGGCATCGCTGAGGAGGACATCTTCATCCTCGAGAACGGCGACGTGCTCGAGATCGACGGCGACAACGCCGAGCTCGTCGACAAGGTGCCCACGGGCATGGTCTTCGTGGACGGCTTCGAGATCGGCGACTCCGAAGGGCTCGTCCTGCGCGACCGCCAGCAGCTCGCCGGGGACGGCATCATCATCGCCGTGGTCACCGTGGACGCCCAGTCCGGCCAGACCGTCGCCCCGCCGGAGCTCGTCGCCCGCGGCTTCCTGCACGACGACGAGCGCCTCGAGCGCATGCTCGACGAGTGCGGCGTGGCCCTGGACGAGCTCATGGCCGAGCTTGGCGCCGATCGCGTCACGGGACAGAAGCTCATCCGCGAGGACATCAACCTGCGACTCTCCGAGCTCGTCTTCCAGCGCACCAAGCGCCGCCCGCTGATCATGCCGGTGGTCGTCGAGGTCTGATTCCGGGGAGGAGCGGGCCGGGCCCCCGATCGGGAGAGCCCGGCCCTAGGGATTCGCGCCCCGGCGTCGAACAACCCCACATGGCGACTGCACGCCCGAAACAGGCACGTCGGCGCGCGGGCGCAGCGTCACGCACACGACCGCGCGCCGCGGCGACCCCCAAGAAGCAGGCACCGGCCTCACGGCATCGCCGCGAGCTCGGAGCGATCGCCTGCCTCGCCGTCGCCGTCTTCCTCGCCTTCGTGCTCTACCTGGGTTGGGACGGCGGGTCGCTCGGCCGCTGGCTGGGCGACGCCGCCCGCTGGCTCGTGGGGATCCTCGCCTTCGTGCTGCCGTTCCTGCTCGGCTTCGCGGCCTACGTGCTGGTCGTCAAGGAGGAGAGCCGGCCGCGCCGCGGCATGAGCTGGGGCATCGCCTTCATCGTCGCCGGCGTCGCGCTGGCGGCCGCCGCGGACGCCTTCGGCATCTTCTCCGGCGAGAGGGCCGACGCCCTGTTCCGCGACGCGTACATGAGCGCGCACGGTGGACTCCTCGGCGAGGCGCAGTGGGCCGTGCTCAGCCCGTTCATCGGTCGCGTGGGCGTCGACGTGCTGGTGGTCGCGCTCGTCATCGCCGGCATCCTGCTCGTGACCGGTTCGTCGCTACGCCAGTGGGCGACCCACTCCAGGCAGGGCGTGGCCAAGGCCGGGAAAGCGGCGCGCAGCCAGGCCGAAGCCCTGGGCGCCCGCCGCAGGGAAGGCGTCGACACCCGCGTCGTGGAGCCGTTCGAGTCGGCGACCATCGACGCGGCCGATCTCATCCAGACATCGATCCGGCCGGCCGCGACGCCGGACCTCGACTTCTCCCGTCCTCTTCCGGCGGCCGGGCCGCACCTCATCGACGGCGCCTCGGAGGCGCCGGACATCTTCGGCGAGCCTACACCGCTGTCCGAGGAATCGATCCCCGAGCCCATCGTGGCCGCGGAAGACGGCGTGCAGCTTTCGCTGGCCGCCGCCGCGGCCGCTGCGGCCGAGAAGGGGGAGGGTGGCGACGCGGAGGTAGCGCTCGCCTTCGCCGACGCCGAGCGCCGCCAGTGGACACTGCCCGACCCGGCCGTCCTGCGGCGGCTGGCGCAGGGCACCGGAGAGTCCCCGGACGCCGTCGCCCGCGTCTCCGAGCGCCTGGTGTCCACGCTCGCGAGTTTCAACATCCCGGCCCAGGTGATCGGCACGGTCTCCGGGCCACGCGTGACGCGCTACGAGCTGCAGCTGGCGCCGGGCATCAAGGTCAACAAGGTGGCCAACCTCAAGGACGACCTCGCCTACGCGCTGGCCGCGACCGACGTGCGCGTGCAGGCGCCGATCCCGGGCAAGCAGGCGGTCGGCGTCGAGGTCCCCAACATCCAGGCCAACTATGTATCTCTCGGCGACATCCACGGGCTGTTCCCGCCGCATGCGTCACCGATGGCGTTCTGGCTGGGCAAGGACGTCACCGGCAAGGCCATCCTCGCCGACCTCGTGCGGATGGTGCACCTGCTCATCGCCGGCACCACCGGTTCCGGCAAGAGCGGCTGCCTCAACGCGCTCATCACGTCGATCCTCCTGCGCGCCACGCCGGACCAGGTGCGCATGATCATGATCGACCCCAAGAAGGTCGAGCTCAGCAACTTCAACGGCGTGCCGCATCTGTTGGCGCCGGTCGTGACCAACATGAAGCAGGCGACCTACGTGCTCGACAACATCTGCCGCGAGATGGACCGGCGCTACGACGTCCTCTCGCGCAACGGCTGTCAGGACATCCGCGCGCTCAACAAGAAGCTGGTGCGCGCGGGCGAGGACGCCATGCCGTACACGATGGTGATCATCGACGAGCTGGCCGACCTGATGATGGTGGCCCCCTCGGAGGTCGAGGACTCCATCATCCGCCTCGGCCAGCTCGGGCGCAGCTGCGGCATCCACCTCGTGGTCGCCACCCAGCGCCCGTCGGTCGACGTGGTCACGGGCATGATCAAGACCAACATCCCCTCGAGGATCGCCTTCGCCGTGAGCTCGCAGACCGACTCGCGGATCATCCTCGACCAAGGTGGCGCCGAGAGTCTCCTGGGCATGGGCGACATGCTGTTCAGCCCCATGGGAAGCAGCAAGCTCCTGCGCGTGCAGGGCGCCCTCGTGACCAGCGCCGAGATGAAGCTCATCACCGAGCACTGGCGGCGCCAGTCCAAGCCGGACTACCACGAGGAACTCCTCGAGAACCCGGCCGGCCCGGACGCCGAGCAGTCGGCGCAGGCGGCCGGAGGGGACGAGCTCCTTGCCGAGGCCATCAAGACCGTGGTGAACACCGGTGCGGCCAGCGTGGCGCTGCTCCAACGGCGCCTTCGTGTCGGTTACGCACGCGCCGGTCGGCTCATCGACATCATGGAGGAGATGGGCATCATCTCCGGCTACGACGGCAGCAAGGCACGCTCGGTGCTTATCGACGAGGCCGGCCTGCCCACCGCGCTCGCGCGGCTCAACGGCGATGTGATCGAACCGGCGCCGCTGCCGGACGCGCCGGACGCGGCCTCGGAGGCGCCGGACATGCCGCCTGCGGCGGTCCAGCCGGCGCCGGCCGACCTGTAAGCATCGCCGCGATCGATGTCCGTTCGTTTGTCTTCGCCGCACCCGGTTACTAGACTGTACGTTCGGGTGACCGCCGCGACCTGACCCCAGCGGCGAGCGAGGAGAACGGCATCCACCGTGTTTGAGATCGGCAACACGCTGCGCGAGGCCCGCGTCCGCCGCAACCTCACGCTGCAGCAGGTCGAGGAAGACATCAAGATCCGGGTCAAGTACGTCCAGGCCATGGAGAACGAGGACTGGGACGTCATGCCCGGCGTCACCTACGTCAAGGGCTTCCTCCGCACGTATTCGACCTACCTGGGGCTCGATCCGGACGTCATCATCGGGGAGTTCCGCTCGCGCGGCATGACACCGTCGGCGGAGCACCACGAACCGTTCGGCGGCGCCTCGGTCATCGGCAAGCCGCACGGTCACCGCGGGCGCAACACGATCGTCATCGTCGCCATCGTCTGTCTCATCGCCCTGGCGGCCATCTACGCGCTGGGGCTGCTGAACGGCGACGGAGGCAACGACGAGCCGACCACCAAACCCGGTGCGCTCGGCATCGGAAGCCCTTCGCCCAAGGCGAGCAAGAGCCCCAAGCCGACGGCCACTGGGACTGCCGTTCCCGCGTGGCAGAAGAACCTCGTCAAGGTCTCGGCAGTCGATGGCGACTGCTGGATGGAAGTCAGGCGTGACGACAGCGCCGGCATCGTCCTGTTCTCCGGCACGGTCAAGAAAGGCGACACCAGGAAGTTCAAGGGCAAGGACATCTGGATGAGCCTGGGCGCCCCCGCCAACGTCAAGCTCGAGGTGGAGGGCAAGAAGGCGAAGATCACGGGCGACGTCGGCCCGTGGACGGTCGAGGTCATCCAGGGGCGCGTCGTCCAGGGCCCCGACTGATGCACGTAGGACCCGGAAGAGCACGGAGCGCTATTGAGCGGTCGCCGGCCCGAAGGGCTCCGCGGCGGACGGACACACAGGGGTAGCACATGGCCAAGGAATTCTCGTTCGACGTGGTCTCCAAGGCGGACCTCAACGAGGTGCGCAACGCCGTGAACATGGCGCAGAAGGAGATCGCCACACGCTACGACTTCAAGAAGAGCGTGAGCTCCATAGCGCTTGAGGGGGACGCGCTCGTGCTCGTCTCCGACAACGAGGGCAAGCTCAAGCAGGTCGTCGACGTGCTCGAGGAGAAGCTCATCCGCCGCAAGGTGCCCGTCAAGGCCATCCAGTACGGCAAGGTCGAGGAGGCCCTCGGCGGCACCGTGCGCCAGCGGGCGCCCATCGCCCAGGGCATCCCGGACGAGAAGGCGAAGGCGATGAACAAGCTCCTCCGCCAGCGCTTCAAGAAGGTCAAGGTCCAGATCCAGGGCGACAGCCTGCGCGTCTCGTCGGGCAGCAAGGACGAACTCCAGGCTGCCATGGGCGCGCTGCGCGACGAAGACTGGGGCGTGCCCGTCCAGTTCGTGAACTACCGCTGAGGTCCGACACGGGCGGCTCGTTCTTCATCCAGACGCTCGGCTGCCCGAAGAACGAGGCCGACTCCGACGCACTCGAGGCGCGGCTCCGCGCGGCTGGGCACCTCCCGGCCGCGCCCGGCCGCGCCGACGTCGTCGTGGTCAACACCTGCGGCTTCATCGACGCCGCCAAGGAAGAGTCGATCGAGGCGATCCTGGACGCCGCCGAAGCGGCGCACGCCCGCGGCGCCCGCGTCGCGGCCGTCGGCTGCCTCGTCGAGCGGTATCGCGACGAACTGGCTGCCGAGCTCCCCGAGGTCGACCTGTGGTGCGGCCTCGACACGGCGCCGCTGCTGCAGGCGCTCGCAGCGACCGGGGGAGAGGCGGGCGAGCCTGTCGGCGGCCGCGCGGTCCCCGTACCGCGCCGGCCCCGCCCCGTGAGCGCCTACGTCAAGATCTCGGACGGCTGCGACCGCCGCTGTTCGTTCTGCGCGATCCCGCTGATCAAGGGCGACTACGAGACTGTGGTGGCCGACGAGATCCTTCGCTCCGCTCGCGCGGCGCTCGCCGCCGGAGCACGCGAGCTCGTGCTCGTCGGCCAAGATACATCGCGGTGGGCGCAGCCCGGCTGGGGCGGGGTCGGCCGGCTGCTCGCCGAACTGGCGGCGCTCGAGCCCACCCCGGACTGGCTGCGCCTCCTCTATCTGCAGCCGGACGGCATCGATAACGAGCTTCTCGAGGCCATTGCGGCGCACGCGGTGCCCTACGTGGACGTCCCCCTTCAACACGCCTCCGGAGCCGTCCTGCGCCGCATGCGGCGCTCCGGGGACGGCGCCGCGCACCTGGCACTGCTCGAGCGCGTCCGCGCCGTTCTGCCCGGCGCCGCGATCCGCTCGACGTTCATCACCGGGTTCCCAGGGGAGACGGACGCCGAGTTCGATGAGCTCGTCGCCTTCGTTCGTGCGGCTGACCTCGCCGTCGCCGGGGTGTTCGTCTACGACGAGCAGGAAGGCACCCAGGCCGCCGGCATGCCGGGCGCCGTCCCGCACGAGCTCGCCCTGGAACGGGCCGCGCTCCTCGGCGAGCTCATCGACCGCGAGGCGGAGCGCTTCTGGTCCGGTCTCGCGGGACGGGCGGTCGACGTCCTGGTGGAGCAGGGCGCTTCTCGCGTCGACGGCGCCGCCACCGGCCGCATCGCCCTGCAGGCGCCCGATGTGGACGGTCGCACGATCCTGACCGGCGCGCGGTCCCGCCGCGGCGAGATCGTGCGCGCCGTCGTGACCGACAGCCTCGGGTATGATGTGGAGGCCGTCGCCGCGACAGGGGGAAAGTGAGCAGCCAGCTCAATCTCGCCAACAGCATCACCATCGCGAGGATCCTGCTCGTCCCTGTGTTCCTGCTGATACTCCTGTCGGGCATCCCGGAGCCCTACGGAGACCTCCTTGCGGCGGCCGTCTTCATCCTCGCCGCCGCCACCGACAAGCTCGACGGGTACGTGGCGCGGCGAAGCAAGCAGGTCACCACGCTCGGGCAGTTCCTCGACCCCCTCGCCGACAAGCTGCTCATCGCCGCCGCGCTCATCGCCCTCGTGGCACAGGACCGGGTGGCCGCCTGGGTCGCCATGGTCATCATCGGGCGCGAGATCGCCGTCAGCGTGCTGCGCATCATCGGCGTCTCGCAGGGCGTCTCCATCCCAGCGGACAAGTACGGCAAGCTCAAGACGGTCCTGCAGATCGTCTACGTCGTGTACGTGCTCTTCCCGACGGCCGACATCGCGGAGCTCATCCACGTCTCCACCGACGTCGCCGTTATCATCCAGTGGATCCTGGCTGTGGTCGTCGTGGTCGTGACCCTGGCCAGCGGGATCAACTACTTCAAGAACGCCCGCGGCCTCATCCGCATGCCGGGGACCAGCAACTGATGCCACCGGGAGCGCCGCGTGCCGCCGTGGTCCTCAGCGGCAACGAACTCCTGGACGGCCGCACGCGGGATACCAACGGCGCCTTCGTCTGCGCCGACCTCAGCCGCAGGGGTGTCAAGGTCGTCGAGCTGCTCACCGTCGCCGACGACCGGGAGCGTCTGGTCGCCGCCCTGCGGCACGCGCTCGGCGGCAAGCCGGATCTGCTCGTCATCGGAGGCGGCCTCGGCACCACCCATGACGACCTCACGGCCGAGTGCCTCGCGGAGGTCCTCGGCGTGCCGCTGCTGGAGGATCCGGATGCGCTCGCCTTCGTCGAGGAGCGCGTCCGCGCCGTGGCCGAACGCCGCCACCTCGACTACCGAGAGACGTTCGGCCTGGCCCGGCGCCAGGCGAAGCTGCCGGCCGGTTCCACCATCGTGCCGCCGGCCGGCGTCGCGCCCGGGATCGCCGCGCGCTCGGGACCGACGCGCATCTTCGCCTACCCGGGCGTGCCCTACGAATTCCGTCAGATGTGGCTCGAGACGGCCGCGGCGCTCGAGCGGAAGGCCTTCTTCCCGGACGTGGCCGCTCGCATGATCCGCGTGTTCGGCGTCGGCGAGCTGCAGGTCGGCCCCGTCCTCGACGCGCTGCCGCACGAGCTCGTCGAGCTCGGCATCAACGTCGGCGGGGGAGAGGTGGCGGTGCGCATCCGCCACCGCAGAGACCCCGCGGCGCAGGCACAGGCCGACGCCCTCGTCGCGGCCCTCGAGGCGGCCGTACCCGTGTACTCGGTCGACGGCCGCACCATCGATGACGTCATCGCCGACGAGCTCCGCGGCCGCGGCCTCACGCTGGCCGTCGCCGAGTCGTGCACCGGCGGCCTGCTCGGCGCCCGCATCACCGCCCGCCCCGGCAGTTCCGACTACTTCGCCGGCGGAGTGATCAGCTACGCGAACCAGGCCAAGATGGACCTCCTCGACGTGCCGCCGGGCATGCTCGCCCAGTACGGCGCCGTCTCCGAGGAGGTCGCGGGAGCGATGGCCGAGGGAGCGCGCGCGGCGCTCCACGCCGACTACGCGCTCTCGCTCACCGGCGTGGCGGGTCCGGACGGCGGCACGGAGGAGAAGCCGGTCGGACTCGTGTACCTCGGCTGCGCGGGCCCGGAGGGCACGCAGGTGCGCAGGGGCTCGTTCCCCGGGGACCGCGACAGCGTGCGCACGTTCGCGGCGACCTCGGCGCTGCATCTGCTGCGCCAGACGCTGCCCGCGTGACCAGCCGCCGCGGAAAGCCAGCCGAAGGCGAGCCTTCGCACGGGCCGGCGCGCCTGCGCCTGTTCGTGGCTTGCGACCTCCCGCGTGAGGTCGAGCGCGCCGTCCGTACGTGGCAGCACGAGGAACTCGCGCCGCACGAAGACCTGCGTGTCGCGCCCACGCTGCACCTCACGCTGGCCTTCCTCGGGAGCATCGAGGCAGCGAAGGTCCCCCACCTGGAGCGGATCCTGAGCGGCCTCAGCTGGGCGCGCGCAGAGTGCCGCTTCCGGGCGCCGCTGTTCCTGCCGGCGCACGGCAAGCGGCGGGTCGTGGCGCTCGAGCTCGAGGACCCTGCCGGACGGCTGCGCGACCTCCAGACGAGGGTCTCCGCCGGGCTCGCGGCCGAAGGCCTCTACGAGCCGGAGAAGCGGCCGTGGCTGCCGCACGTCACGGTGGCCAGATTCCGCCGCCCAGGTCACCCCTTTTCCCTGCAAAACGTGAACATCGGGGCATTTGGTGTCGTCCGGATGGTCTTGTATAGTAGCCACCTGGAACGGGCTGGAGCAGTGCACACCCCCGTAGCAGACTTTCCCGCGTCCTGAGCAAGAGAGGAGCGCTACCTTGGACAAAGAAAAAGCCCTCGAGGCCGCCATGACACAGATAGACCGCCAGTTCGGCAAGGGCAGTGTCATGCGTCTCGGCGACCACCCTGTGAGCGACGACATGCAGTTCGTGCCGACCGGGTCGCTCGCGCTCGACATCGCCCTCGGCGTCGGCGGCATCCCGCGCGGCCGCATCATCGAGATCTTCGGTCCGGAGTCGTCGGGCAAGACGACCATGGTGTACCACCTCATCGCCCAGGCGCAGAAGCTCGGCGGGCAGGCGGCCTTCATCGACGCCGAGCACGCCATGGACCCCATCTACGCCAAGGCCATCGGCGTCGACGTCGACAATCTCCTGGTGTCGCAGCCGGATTACGGCGAGCAGGCTCTCGAGATCGCCGAGATGCTGGTGCGCAGCGGTGCCCTGGACATCGTCGCCATCGACTCCGTCGCGGCGCTCACGCCCAAGGCCGAGATCGAGGGCGAGATGGGCGACAGCTTCGTCGGCCTCCAAGCCCGGCTCATGAGCCAGGCGCTGCGCAAGCTCAACGGCAGCCTGAGCCGCTCGGGCACCATCTGCTGCTTCACCAACCAGCTGCGCGAGAAGATCGGCGTCATGTTCGGCAACCCGGAGGTCACGACCGGCGGCAAGGCGCTCAAGTTCTACGCCACGATCCGGCTCGACATCCGCCGCATCGAGACGCTCAAGGACGGCACCGAGGCCGTGGGCAACCGCGTCCGCGTCAAGGTCGTCAAGAACAAAGTCGCGCCGCCGTTCAAGCAGGCCGAGTTCGACATCACGTACGGCAAGGGCATCTCGCGCGAGGGTACGCTGCTCGACCTCGGCGTCTTCTACGACGTCGTGGCCAAGAGCGGCGCCTTCTTCAGCTACAACGACGAGCGCCTCGGACAGGGCAGGGCCAACGCCAAGGTCTTCCTCTCGGAGAATCCGGACATCGCCGACGCCATCGAGGTCCAGATCCGCGCCAAGGCCGGCCTGCCGGTCAGCGCGGCGCTGACGGAGGCCAGCGCGGCGTTCGCAGACGCCGGTGCGAAGGCGGAGGCCGCGGGTGCCGAGGCCGTCGTGCCCGACGGCGTCGACCCCGTCACCGGCGAGGTCCTGCCGGCCTAGCTGTGCCTGTCGTCACCGCCCTGCGCGCCACCCGCCGCGGGGGTGTGGCGCTGCACGTGGACGACGAGTACGTGTGCGTCGTCAGCGAGTCCCTCGTGGCTCGCTGGCGACTGTTCAAGGGCCGCGAACTCGACGATGCCGATGTCGCCGAGATCCGCGCGGCATCTTCGGCCGATCGGGTCATGGGCGACGCCTACCGCCTGCTCGGCCACCGCGCCAGGAGTCGCGAGGAGCTTCGCCGCCGGCTCCTGGCCAAAGAACATGACGAAGGCGCCGTCGATGACGCCCTCGAGCGGCTCTCCGCGGACGGGTTCCTCGACGACGTCGCGTTCGCGCGCAGCTACGTCGCCGACAAGCGCCGGCTCGAGTCCTGGGGCGCGGAGCGCATCCGTCGCGGATTGCGCGAGCTCGGCGTCGACGGGGCGGTGATCGACGAGGTCCTCGAGGCCGGTGGAGAAGGCGGCGGGGGAGAGGGCGCCGAGCTCGACCGCGCCCTGACCGTCCTGCGCCGCCGCGGCGCGCCGGAACCGCCGCTGGAGGCGGCTCGCCGGCGCGCTTTCCAGGCGCTTCAGCGCCGCGGCTTCTCCTCGTCCGTCGCGTACGCCGCCGTGCGTCTCTGGGTCGACGGAGAGCCGCCGCGCTCGAATTGACTCCGCGCGGCGGCGTCACGTACTATCCAAGAACGTGACGTGTTTGCGTGCTTTGTGTATTCCACTCTCGCTCTTGCATGGCGATACCGACGGCGCTCCGGCGCCGATGAAGCTGAAGCCGATCGACCAGGGGTCAACGATGAGAGATTTGGGAGGTTTTGCGAACCTACGGTCGTCCTGACCCCTGGGCGTAGTCACAGCTGGATCGTCGGATCGTCGTGCACGTGCGAGCGTGGCACAGGCCGGGCGCGTTGCCCGGCCTTTTTTCGTGCCGCGCGACCTGTGAAGGGATTGGATGATGATTGCGGTCTATGTGGTTGTTGGCCTGGTGGTCGGCATCGCGGTGGGGTACTTCGTCCGCCGCAACCTCGCCTCGAGCAAGCTGGCGGGCGCCGAACGTGAGGCCGAGAAGCTCCTCAAGGACTCTCGCCGCGAGGCGGAGACCATCGTCAAGGAGGCCCGCCTCGAGGCGAAGGAGGAGGTCCATCGCGTCCGCAGTGAGGTCGAGGGAGACCTGCGCGACCGGCGCGAGGAGCTGAGCAAAGCCGAGCAGCGCATGCTGCAGCGCGAGGAGGCGATCGACGCTCGCGCCGCCGAGCAGGACCGCCGCGAGCAGTCCATCCGCGACCGCGACGCCAACAGCCAGCGCATGTCGGACGAGCTCAACAACGCCCACGCCGAGGCGATGATCCAGCTCGAGCGCATCTCGGGCCTCAGCGCCGCGCAGGCCAAGGAGATGCTGCTCAAGCAGACCGAGGATGAAGCGCGGCACGACATGGCCAAGCTCATCAGGCAGGTCGACGAGGAGGCGCGCAGGGAATCCGACCGGCGCTCCCGGAACATCCTCTCGCTGAGCATCCAGCGCACCGCCGCCAACCACGTCGCCGAGACCACCGTCTCTGTGGTGAACCTGCCCTCCGACGACATGAAGGGCCGCATCATCGGCCGCGAGGGTCGCAACATCCGCACGCTGGAGAACATCACCGGCATCGACTTCATCATCGACGACACCCCGGAGGCCGTCGTTCTCTCGGGCTTCGACGGGGTGCGCCGGGAGACCGCCCGGCTCACGCTCACCAAGCTGATCACCGACGGGCGCATCCACCCGGCGCGCATCGAGGAGACCTACACCGCGGCCAAGGCCGAGGTCGAGGCGGCGATGGAGGAGGCCGGCGAGGCTGCGTGCTTCGACACCAACGTGCACGGCGTGGCGCCCGAGCTGGTCAGAGTCCTCGGGCGCCTCAAGTACCGCACCAGCTACGGCCAGAACGTCCTCAACCACTCCATCGAGGTCGCGCACCTGGCCGGCATCATGGCCGCCGAGCTCGGCGCGAACGTCAAGATCGCCAAGCGCGCCGGACTGCTCCACGACATCGGCAAGGCCATCGATCACGAGGTCGACGGCTCGCACGCCGATATCTCGCAGCAGCTCTGCAAGAAGTACCGCGAATCGCAGAGCGTGTGCCACGCGATCCAGGCGCACCACCAGGACGTCGAGCCGCAGACGGTGGAGGCCGTGCTCGTGCAGGCGGCCGACGCCATCAGCGCCGCCCGTCCGGGCGCCCGCCGCGAGTCGCTCGAGAACTACATCAAGCGGCTCGAGTCGCTGGAGAAGATCGCCGAGGCCAAGAAGGGCGTCGAGAAGTGCTTCGCCATGCAGGCCGGGCGCGAGGTGCGCGTCATGGTCAAGCCGGGCGAGATCGACGACGACGCCACCACGCTGCTGGCGCACGAGATCGCGCGCGACATCGAGGATCAGCTCGACTACCCGGGTCAGATCCGGGTGACCGTCATCCGCGAGAGCCGCGCCGTCGACATCGCCAAGTAGCGGGCGCGGCGCTCCGCGCCGCCCCGCGACCGCGAGCAGATGGGCATGACCGGCCGCTACTACCTTCGCTCGTTCGGCTGCCAGATGAACGAGCACGACGCCGAGCGCATCCGCGCGCTTCTCGAGGCCGAAGGCCTGGAGCGCGCGGACGAGCCCGACGACGCCGATGTGCTCGTGTACAACACGTGCACGGTGCGCAAGAGCGCCGACGACCGCCTCGCCGGCCACCTGGGCACCGCGGCGAGGCTCAAGCGCGAGGACCCCGCGCGGGTAGTCCTGGTCACCGGCTGCCTGCCGCAGGCCGAGCAGGCCGGCTTCTTCGCGCGCTTCCCCTTCGTGGACGGCGCACTCGGCCCGCAGAACCTGCACCGGCTGCCGGAGTTGCTGCGCGCCGCCGTCGAGCCGGCCGACGGAGGCCCCGCCGGCTTCTTCGAGGACGGGTCGCACTTCAGCGGCAGCCTCACCGCCCGCCGCGAGCGACCGTTCCAGGCGTGGGTGCAGGTCATGAGCGGCTGCACCAACTTCTGCTCGTACTGCATCGTGCCCTACGTCCGCGGCCCGGAGCGCAGCCGCCCTTCGGACGAGCTCGCGGCCGAGGTCGAGGCTCTGACCGCCGACGGCGTTCGCGAAGTGACCTTGCTGGGTCAGAACGTCAACGCGTATGGCCGCGACCTCGAGCGTGGGGGAGAGGCGGACGCCCCGAGCTTCGCCGGATTGCTGAGGCGCCTTGACGTCATCGACGGCCTGGAGCGCGTGCGCTTCATGACCTCGCACCCCAAGGACCTCGGCGATGACCTCGTCGCCGCCGTCGCCGACCTCGGCACGGTCTGCGAGCACGTACACCTGCCGGCGCAGGCGGGCTCCGACCGCGTGCTTCGACTGATGCGGCGCGGCTACACGGCCGAGCAGTACCTCGAGCGCGTCCGCGCCCTCCGCGCCGCCGTGCCGGACGTCAGCATCACGACCGACCTCATAGCCGGGTTCCCCGGCGAGACCGAGGGCGACTTCGACGACACCCTCGCCCTCGTGCGCGAAGCCGCGTTCGACGCGGCGTTCACCTTCGTGTACTCGCCGCGGGCGGGTACCGCGGCAGCCGACCTGCCCGACCAGGTGCCGCCCGACATCCGTCGCGAGCGAGTCGAGCGACTGATCGCGCTCACCCAAGAGCAGGCGCTGGCCTCACGCCTGGCGTGGGTCGGGCGACGCGCCGAAGTGCTCGTGGAGGGCGCCAGCCGCGACGGCGTGCAGCACCGCGGCCGCACCCGCCAGAACGTCACCGCCAACGTCTCCGGGCCCGTGGAGCCCGGTGCTATAGTGATGGTGGATATCACCGCAGCGACCTCCACCACGCTGCGCGGTTCGGTCTGAGCCGGCGACCAGGAGGCATCGTCATGCAAGGCTGCATCTGCCCTCACCCTCCACTGCTCATCCCCGAGGTCGGCGGCGCCGCGCGCAACAAGATCGCCGGGACTGTAGCGGCGATGGAGAAGCTCGCCGCCACCGTCGGCGAGCCGGACACGATCGTCGTCATCTCCCCGCACGCGGACGACTTCGGCGCCTCTCACGCGGTCAAGACGGGGCCGCGCCTGCACGGCGACTTCGGCCGCTTCCGCTGTCCTGAGGCCTCCTTCAACTACGACAACGACGTGCAGTTCGCCGAACTGCTGCTCGCCTTGTCCGGAGACAGCCGCAAGCTGCGCATCGTGCCGGACGACGGCGACGTGCTCGACTGGGGCGTGCTCGTCCCGCTCAGCTTCCTGCGCCCCGACCGCATCGTCAGCCTCTCGGTGGTCGGGCCGTACGCCGAGCACAGGGCGCTGGGCCAGCTCGTCAGGCGCTGTGCCGAGGAGCTCGGCAGGGACACACTGTTCCTGGCCTCCGGCGACCTCTCTCACGCGCTCATCCACGGCGCTCCGGCGCCGTACGATCCTCGCGGCAAGCTGTTCGACGACGAGGTCGTGAGCCTCCTCGGCGTCGGCGACTTCCCAGGCCTTATGCGCATCGAGCCGGTGCTGCTCGACGGAGCCGCCGAGTGCGGCCTGCGCAGCTTCGTCGCCCTGGGCGGCTTCCTCGGCGACGACGCGACCGTCGAGCCGGAGATCTTCAACTACGAAGGCCCCTACGGGGTCGGCTACCTCGTGGCGCGCTTCGGTCCCCGGCCCGTGCCGGCGGACGCCGGGGCATGAGCCTCCCGGAGGACCCGGACCAGGCGCCGGTCCCGGGACCGGCCGACTACGCCTTCGCCTGCGTGCGTCGCTACATCGGTGGCGGACGCGCGCCCGAGCCGCCCGCGGACGCGTTCTACGCGAGGCCGGCCGCCTGCTTCGTCACTCTCAAGAAGAACGGCGAGCTCCGCGGCTGCATCGGGACGCTGGAGCCCGCGGAGACGTCGCTCGGCTGGGAGATCGCCCGCAACGCGCACTCCTCGGCGATGCGGGACCCTCGCTTCCCGCCGGTGACCAGTGACGAGGTCGAGGCCCTGACGTGCTCGGTAGACGTCCTCGACCCTAGCGAAGCCTGCACGCCGGCCGACCTCGACCCGCAGATGTACGGGGTGATCGTCGAGGCCGGGCTCCGGCGCGGCGTCCTCCTGCCCGCGCTGAGCGGCGTGGACACGGTCGACCTGCAGGTGAGCATCGCGCGCCAGAAGGCGGGCATCCCCGACGACCAGCCCTTCGACGTGCGCCGCTTTCGCGTGAGGCGGTACCGGCAGGGCGATGCGCCGGCCGCGGCCGACGACCCGGCGGGCGCACCAGCGGATGACTGACGCGCCGCCGGTGGTCGCCCTGTTCGGCGCCACCGCCCTCGGAAAGAGCGACGTGGCTCGCGAGGTGGCCGCGCGGCTGGGGGCCGACATCGTCGTCGCGGACTCGATGCAGGTCTACGCCGGGCTCCCGATCGTGACCAACCAGCCCGGCGCCGACGACGCGCGCAGGCGCGCGGTATCACCTGGTGGGCTGGGCGTCGCCGCAGGACGAGTGCACCGTGGCCGAGTTCGCCGCGCTCGCGCACGAGATCGTCGACGGCCTGCTCGAGTCCGGCAGGGGAGTGGTCGTCGAGGGCGGCTCCGGCCTGTATCTTCGCGCTGTGCTGGGTGATCTCACCTTTGGCACGGCGCCGGACGAGGATCGGAGGCGCGCGCTCGAGGAGCGCTGGCAGCGCGCGCCTGAGGAGGTGGCGGCCGAGCTCGCCCGGCGAGCGCCGGACCTGGCCGCCCGCACGGACCTTCGCAACGGGCGCCGCGTGATCCGCGCCCTGGAGGCGCTGGAAGACGACGGCGACGCAGGCAACCCGCAGACGGGAGAGCTCTGGAGCGCCGGCGGCCGCTACGCGCACCGGCTGGTCGCCCTCGTCCCGGACGACGACCGCGCCGCGCTCAAGGAGCGCATCGACCGGCGCGTCGACGAGATGCTGGCCGCCGGCGCGCTCGATGAGGTCGCCGCGGCGCGAGCGGCCGGACCGTTCTCACGCACGGCGGCGCAGGCGATCGGAGTGCGCGAGCTCTGCGCCGTCCTCGACGACGAACTCGCGCTCGAGGAGGCCGCGGCGCGCATGAAGTCGCGCACGCGCGCCCTGGCGCGCCGCCAGCTCACCTGGCTGCGCAAGCTGCCGGACGCGGCCAAGGTACCCGCGACGGGGCGCCCTGCGGCCGCCGTCGCTCAGGACGTCCTTCGCCTCGTCCAAGCCGGGTCGTGGTAGGATTCCCGTTCCGGCGCGGTGCACCACGCTTCGCGCTGTACGCTCACAGGGGGTCATGACGAGTGCAGCCTCAGTGGCAGGGTCTCGGCAAGGTCCAGTTCTCCAAGTGGCAGGGCCTCGGCAACAACTACATCGTCCTGCACGTCGAGCAGCTCCCGTTCGAGCTCACGCCCGAGCGCGTGCGCCTGCTGTGCGACCGCAATCTCGGGATCGGCTCGGACGGCATCCTGCTGATCGGCGAGCGCACCGGCCCGGCCCGGTTCCCGCTGCGCATCTTCAACCCGGACGGCAGTGAAGCCGAGATGTGCGGGAACGGCGTGCGCATGGTCGCGCGCAAGCTGAAGATGGAGGGTCTGATCGAGGGCGACACCGTGGTCCTCGACACCGGCGCGGGCGAGATCGTCCCCAAGCTGGGGGAAGGCTACCTGGTCACCGTCGACATGGGCATCGCCCGCTTCGGCGGCGAGAAGCTCGAGGGGTTCGACGGCGACTGCGTCGAGGAGACGCTCAACGCGGCCGGCCGCAGCTTTACGTTCACCTTCGTCGACGTCGGCAACCCGCACGCCATCATCCAGTCGCCGTGGCCGCTCGAACTCGTCCCGCTGCATGAGGTCGGCCCGATGATCGAGGAGCACAAGTACTTCCCGCGCAAGGCCAACGTGGAGTTCGTGAAGGTCCTGGGCGAGCACGACGCCAAGGTCCGGGTGTGGGAGCGCGGCGTGGGGGAGACCCGTGCCTGCGGCACCGGCGCCACCGCCACGGCCGTCGCGCTGGTGCGCACGGGCCAGTGTCAGAGCCCGGTCACCGTGGAGCTCCCGGGCGGCAAGCTCGTCGTCGACGTCAAGCCTGACTGGCGCGTGTTCATGACCGGGCCGGCCGAAGAGATCTACCACGGCGACCTCTCGCTCGAGTTCCTGGCCCACCTGGAGTAGGGCCACCATCGCCACCACTCGCATCTCCGGAGGACCATGAGGATCGCAGAACGCGTGCGCACGCTGCCGCCGTATCTGTTCGCCGCCATCGAGCGCCAGATCGCCGAGCGCAAGGCGGCCGGCATCGACGTCATCAGCCTCGGGATCGGCGATCCCGACCTTCCGACGCCGCCGCACGTCCTCGAGGCGCTGGCCGCAGGCGCCGCCGATCCGTCCACACACCAGTACCCCAGCAACCAGGGCGAGCTCGGCTTCCGCGAGGCCGTCGCCGCGTTCTACGCGAAGCGGTTCGGGGTCACGCTCGACCCCGCCGACCAGATCGTCCCGCTGCTCGGCGCAAAAGAGGGCATCGCGCACATCTGCCAGGTGCTGCTCGACCCGGGCGCCCTGGCCCTGGCCGCCGACCCCGGGTACCCCGTGTACGTCACCGGACCCAGGCTGGCCGACGGTGAGGCCGCGTATCTCCCGCTGGTGCCGGAACTGGGCTTCCAGCCCGACCTCGAGGCGATCCCCGCGGAGACGCGCGAGCGCGCCAAGATGATCTTCGTGAGCTATCCCAACAACCCCACTGGCGCCGTGATCGAGGACGACTTCTTCGTCCGTCTCGTCGCGTTCGCCAAGGCGAACGACATCGTCGTGGTCCACGACAACGCGTACGCGGACATCACCTATGACGGCTACGTGGCGCCGAGCTTCCTGGCGACCCCCGGAGCCTCCGAGGTCGGCGTCGAGATGTTCAGCCTCTCGAAGAGCTACAACATGACCGGCTGGCGCGCCGGCGCCATCGTAGGCGACCGCGAGGTCGTCGACGCGTACTGGCGCCTCAAGACGAACCTCGACTCCGGCATGTTCGGCGCCGTGCAGCGCGCCGCTGCCGCGGCGCTCTCCGGCTCGCAGGAGTGCGTGCGCGAGATGTGCCGCGTCTACCAGCACCGCCGCGACCTCCTTGTGCACGCGCTGCGCACGGTCGGCATGCGCGTGGAGCCTCCCAAGGGCACCATCTACCTGTGGGTGCCCGTGCCCGACGGCTACACCTCCGCCGGTTTCACCCAGCAGGTGCTGGAGCAGGCGGACGTCGTGGTCACGCCGGGAGCTGCCTACGGGCCATCCGGCGAGGGCTACGTGCGGCTTTCACTGACGGTGCCGGACGACCGCCTCCAGGAGGCCGTACGGCGCATCGAGGAGCGGGTACGACTCTAGATCACACCGCCTGCAGGAAGGTCGTCCGATGGGCACTGAGACCGGTCAGGAGACCGGCGCCACGGTCGTCCGCCCGCGCTCGGTCGTGTTCGCGGTCGTCCCCAGCGGCCACGCGGATCCCGGCGCGGAAGAACAGCTGGGCGAGATCAAGGAACTCCTGCGCTCGGCGGACATGGACTGGGTCGCCGACGTGCTCCAGCATCGCGACTCGCCCAACCCGCGCACCTATCTCGGCAAGGGCAAGATGGAGGAGCTGAAGGCCGCGATGGGCGAGAACGCGGCCACGGTCGCCGTCTGCGAGGACGACCTGACGCCGGCACAGGTCGCGTCGGTCCTCGACGCCGTCGACGCCGACGTGCTCGACCGGACCGAGCTCATCCTCACCGTGTTCAGCAAGCACGCGCATTCGCTCGAGGGCACGATGCAGGTGCACCTCGCCCAGCTCGAGTACGAGCTCACGCGCATGCGTGGCAAGGGTCTCGTCATGAGCCGCCTGGGAGCGGGCGTCGACATGCGCGGCCCCGGCGAGACCAAGATGGAGGTCGACCGTCGCGTCGTCCGCAAGCGCATCCAGACGCTTCGCAAGCGCATCGAGCAGATGGCGCGCACCCGGCGCACCCAGCGCGCCAAGCGCCTGCGCACCGGCGTGCCGCTGGTCGCCCTCGCCGGCTACACCAACGCCGGCAAGTCCACGCTGCTCAACGCGCTCACCGACGCGCAGGTGTCCGTGCGGGATCGCCTCTTCGAGACTCTCGATCCCACGTCGCGGACCTTCCGCTTCCACGACCGGGACTACGTGGTCACCGACACGGTCGGGTTCATCCGCAAGCTGCCGCACCAGCTCGTGGACGCGTTCGCCAGCACCCTCGAGGAGACGACCCTGGCCGACGTCGTGCTGGTGGTCGCCGATGCCAGCCTCGACCCAGCGGAGATCGGCGTGAGGGAGAAGACGGTGGCCGACGTGCTGGACATGATCGGCAGCACGGCTCCCAGGATCGTCGTGTTCAACAAGATCGACCGACTGGACGAGGGCAAGCTGACGCGTCTGCGGGCCCTGTACCCGGAGGCTGAGTTCATCGCCGCCGGCGCCGACCTGGGACTCGACGAGCTGCGCACGCGGCTGGCTCGCTTCTTCGACCGCGCGCTGCGTCCGGTCCGTCTGCTGTTCCCTTATGCCGAGGCCGGCGAGATGCACCGCCTGCGCGGCATCGCCAGCGACGTGCGTGAAGAGCACACGCCCGACGGCGTGATCTTCGAGGCCCGGCTGCCCGCCGCGGAGGCCGGGCGCTACGCGCGCTTCCACCTTGAGCCCGAGATCCCGGACGAGGCCGATGACGCCGAGCCGATAGGCGCCGACCAGGAAGCCGACGCGCCCGACGTCGGCGAGGAGGCCGGCGAAGATGCCTGACGCCGGCCTGCCCGTGCCTGTGCGACTGCTCACGCCCGATGCCCGGATGCCCGAGCGCGCCTACGAGCACGACGCCGCCTACGACTTGTACGCGGCGGAGGCGGCTACGCTCCCGCCGCTTGAGCGCGCCGTGGTCGGCACCGGCGTCGCCCTCGGGCTGCCGAGCCACCTGGCGGCGCTCACGCTCCCGCGCTCCGGACTCGCCGCCCGTCACGGGATCTCGATCGTCAACGCCCCGGGACTCATCGATCCGGGTTATCGTGGCGAAGTGCGCATCATCCTCCTGAACACGGACAAGAGCGCCACCTTCCACGTGGCCGTGGGAGACCGCATCGCCCAGCTCCTGTTCCTCCCGCTCACGCAGGTGAGCTTGACGAAGGCCGACACGCTCGACGACACGCACCGCGGCGAGCGCGGGTTCGGCTCGAGCGGCACGGGGGAGAGGTGACATGGCGGACTTGACTCCCGATCCCGAGTCCCGCCTGGTGGCGGACGACGCCGCAGACCCGGGAGACAAGCCTACTATTCGCGTCGCAGGGCTGCTCATCCACGAGGGTAGTATCTTGATGGTAGAGCAGGGGAGAGGCGACGAACGCTACTGGCTCCTCCCGGGCGGCGGCGTCCAGTTCGGCGAGACGCTCTCCGACGCGCTGCGCCGCGAGCTCCAGGAGGAGCTCGGCCTGCGCGTCGGCGTTCAGCGCCTCGTGGCTATCGTCGAGTCGATCTCGCCCGAGCCGGACTACGCGAAACACGTGATCCACCTGGTGTTCGAGATCTCCGCGCCGGCGGAGGCGCTGCCCGAGCCACAGGACGTCAAAGTCCTCAACGCGCGCTTCCTGAACGAGTTCCAGCTCCAGTCCGCCGACGTGCGGCCGCCCATCGCCGAGTTTCTCGCCGCCTGCGTGAGGGAGATGCCCTCGTCACCGCAGTTCCTGGGACGGCGCTGGTAGCCGTTTCCGGCGGTTCTGCACCCCAAAGACCCGCTGAAGGCCTGCAGTCGGTCTCTTCTCGTACACGCGATAATCTCCGTTATGTAAAGCTAGCCCATGACGACCGCGCCGGGACCGCGTTGCTCCCCACCCTGGTCGACGCCCTACCGCGATGACGCCGTCACTGCTCTGCCCCGCCGAGGTCGGCCGGCCGGCCCGCGCGGCCTTGGTCTTCCCGGCGGCCGAGCTGTAGAGTCCTTGAAATGAATGCGCCCGAGACACGCGCGAGCCTCCCCCAGACGGTGTGAAAGCGTTTCGCGCTGGGCTGCTGGCCCGGAGTCTCGTAGCGCCGGTCCTGGGCGCCCTCCTCCTTATCGTGGTGCTCGGCACACTCAACTATGTCTTCACGAGCGGCCTTTGGACGGCCATCCCCGCGGTGTACTGCCTGCGTGACGACGATGACACGTCTACCTACGTCTCGTGGATCGTCGGGCGCAACAAGCGCGTCCCCCCACCGCGTGCTCGGTGTACCTCATCGGAGGCTCGTCTGCGCGGGAGGCGTTGCTCAGTGGTCCGTCGCTCGCAGTCGATGTTGCACGACTCGGCGGAGCGCGCATCGCCGCGTGGAACGCCAGCAGCTCCAACCAGGACTTCGCCGAGACCCTGGCGATCGTCGACAACGTGCCGGATTCGCCGACGTGGGTGATCATCGGCGTGGGTCCGGGGCGCTTCACCGCTTCTCCCGCCCACAGCGAGCAGGAAGTGGTCGGGGTCGGACTGCTGATGGCGAGCAGGAGCCTGAAGCGCTATGTGGCTGAGGAGTACGGGCACTACACGGGCGCCACCACGATCCTCCCCGGCATCTTCACCTACTTGGGCGGCGTCGTCGGCGACAGGCTCTCCCCCAACGGCGCCGCGCGCCACGAGTACGACCCGTTCAAGTACACGCTGAAGCGCAGCTACACTCCGGCGCAGAAAGACAGCATGGTAGCCACCTGGTTCGAGCGCGCGTACCCACGGTTCCGCGCCAACGTGGCCTATAACCTCGCGATGCTCGAGCAGGTCGTCGCGTGCGCCCAGGAACGCGGTCTCCACGTCGTCCTCGTCGAACTGCCCCTCAACCGTGGGGCCGTGCGCGGCCGTTTCGATGAGGTCCTCGCCATGTATCAGCGCCCCGTGCGAGCCATGGCGCGCGAGCGCCGCGTGCCGTATCTCGACCTGGAGCGCGAGAACGCGATCCCGAGCTCCGACTTCCACGATCTGGTGCACCTCGTCGAGCCCGGCCGCGCCCGCTGGCAGCGACGCCTCGCGAGAGAACTGGTCGCACTGATGGCGAGAGAGGGCGCCGAGCTGAGTGCGGCGCGCTGAAGCTCAGCCCGGAGCGCCGCCCGCCCTACAGCGTCAGTACGTGATCAGGCTGAAGACGTCGTAGCCTTCGAGCTTCTTGCGACCCTCCAGGGCGGAGAGCTCGATGATGAAGGCGATGCCGACGACCGTGCCGCCGAGTTTCTCGACGAGCTCTACCTTGGCCCTGGCTGTGCCGCCGGTGGCCAGGAGGTCGTCGTGCACGAGCACCCTCTGCCCCGGCTTGATCGCGTCGGCGTGGACCTCGAGCTTGTCGGTGCCGTATTCGAGGTCGTACTCGGCGGAGATCGTCTCGTGCGGGAGCTTGCCGGGCTTGCGCGCACAGACGAAGCCGGCGCCGAGACCGTAGGCCACCGCGGCGCCGAGGATGAACCCGCGCGCCTCCGCGCCCATCACCACGTCGATGTGCTTGCCGGTGCCGTACTCCACCAGGCGGTCGACGGCCTCGCGCAGGGCCCGCGGCTCCTGGAGCAGGGGCATGATGTCGCGGAAGAGGATGCCCTCTTTGGGGAAGTCCGGGATATCGCGCACGTGGGCGGCGAGGTCGAAGCCTGCGTCTGTCATGGGGTCTCCTTGTGAATGCGACTGCGGCGGCGCCGCTGCGAGTGACGGGAAGCGCTCCCTCAGCGCGTGTCGCTGCCGGTGAGCCGGCGGACGCCGCGGGCGAGCAGGAGTTGGCGGAGCTGGGCCGAGGCCTGGACGATATCGTCGAGCTGATCCAGGCCTTCACGGCGCCGCTCCGGACGGTTGGAGCGCAGCGCCGGGAGCAGCACCTGCTCGATGAGCCCGATCTCGCGGTCGACGGCGCTCTTCACGACGCGGAGGTTCTTGGGGCGCAGGCCGAGCTGCGCGAGCTGCGCCGCGGCTGCGACGATGCCGGCGTCGGTCTCCGTGTAGCGCTTGACCCCGCTGACCTGGCGGCCGTGGATGAGCTCGTAGTCCTCGAGCTCGTCGAGCAGCGCGACGTCCGCGCCGGTCAGCTGCTGCACTTCTTCTGAGGTGTACTCGCGCCCATCCCCCGTGCCCAGGAGGTCGGTCTTGCGGAGTCCCTGTCGGGCGGTCGGCAACGGGCTGGCGGGGCTGCGCTCGAGCTCGCGCCGGATGACCTTGAGCGGCAGGTACTCGTCGCGCTGCATGCTGAGCACGCGCACAAGCCGCGAGAAGTCGTCCTGGGAGTAGAGGCGATAGCCGGACTTGGTCCGCCTGGGCGTGACCAGCCCCTGCTCCTCGAGGTAGCGCAATTTGCTGACGCTGATGTCGGGGAACTCCGCGCGCAGGCGCTCCACGACCGTACCGATGGTGAGCAGGCGCTCATCGCCGACGTCGAACAGCAGTTCCGCGGTCTCGGACACGTCGCCCCCCGGCGCCCGTCAGGTCCCCGCCGGGGCGAGGAACGTGAGCTTGTACTTGCCGATCTGGATCTCGTCGCCGTCGCTGAGCACCGTGCGCTCCCCGCGGCGACGGTTGATGAAGGTGCCGTTCAGACTGCCCTCGTCCACGATCACCCAGGCGTGCCCCTCTCGCACGACCACCGCGTGGTTGCGCGAGACGGTGACGTCGTCGAGGAAGATGGCCGCGTCGGGGTGCCGCCCGATGGCGATGCGCTCGTCTCGCAACACGTAGGTCTCTCCCTGCCTGCCCCCTCCGGTGCGGATGACCAGGCAGGCGTCGTCGGAGCAGGCCGCGAACGGCGTGGTCTCGCCGTCCTCCTCGCCGGGCACGTAGCTGAGCGTGGTCGCCGACTCAGGCTGGTCCGCGAGGAGACTGGCGCCGCAGCGGACACAGAAGCTGGCGCCCTCTGAGTTGCGGATGCCGCACTCAGGGCAGAACACGCTACTTCGCGTCCTCGTCGGCGGCGGGATCCGCGGCGGGGACAGGCTCGTCGCCGGTCGGCCCCTTGCCGGCCAGGATCCGCGAGAGACCCGCCACATCGTCGACGGAGATGACCGACTCCCCGCCGGCGTGCTTGCGCTGCAGGCGCATCACGAGCTCCGCGCGAAGGATGTCGAGCTCGCCGTGCAGGATGCGGCGGCGACGTGAGATGTCGCGCTCCTCGGCCTCGAGCTCCGCGATGAGTGCGCGCAGGTCGTCGTCCGAGCGGGACACCAGATCGACGATGTCATCCATGGCGCGACTCCTCTCCATGCGTAGAGGGCTGGATTGACGATGCTACCGGACGCGGGCTCAACGTTCAAGTTCAGGTTGAGGTGGCCTGCCGGCATCGAGCTCTGCCCCGTCGGCCTCTGCCGGGCGCTCCACACGCACGACCTCGCGGGACGCGAGCCGGCGCAGCGCGTGGAGCGCGTCGTACTCGTCTGCGTCCCCGCCCACAAGCATCCCGTCGATGACGTCGCCGACGGTGCGCGCGCCTGGACCGAGGTAACCCAGCAGGCGCGCCTCCAGAGGATCTTCGGCGTCGCCGCCGCGGTAGCGGACGACGGCCGGCGACGGCAGGCGACGGCGCAACCGGTACGTCTCGTCGAGGCGGCGCATCCCCTCGATGAGCAGCGATTCGGTCGGAAGGTTGACCTCGTCCTCGTCGAGTTCCGCCGTCGAGTCGAAGTCGAACGATCCGGTCTTGAGTCCGAGGAGCGCGTAGAAGGCCTTCTCCGCCGTGAGTTCCCCACTCTGGGCGCCCACGAGGCGCCCGCTGCGGAACATGAGCACGCCGGCGACCGCGTCCTCCTCATCGAAGAGCACGAGACGGCCGCTCTTGCCGCCGACCGACGTCATCTCGACGAGGTCCGGCAGCGGCAGTTCTCCGAGATCGCCCTTCAGGCCCATGCCGGCCCTCGTTCTCCTCGTGTGGTCATGCGGTGGCTTCATCCTCCATGCTTGTCACAGCTTCGCAGCCGGTCCTCGGCTTCCTGCCCCGACGGCGGCCCGCGAGCGCGTCAGATCCCCTCATGCTTTCGGCAACATGCGACGATACAGGGGGCAGCGCCGGACCGGACGCGGGCCCGCGGCGGCGCTGATATATACTTCGGCTCACCGCGGGCGTCTACGGGAGGAGCGTGCGTGGCTCGTCGCAAGGGACTCGTCATCAACGATCGCCAGCTGGACCGCTGCGACGACCTCCTGCAGAAGCTCAAGGAGGTCTCCGGGTCGAGCTTCCTCGCGCTCATCAGCACGTCCGGCCAGCCCATCACCACGGCCTCCGACGAGTACCACCCCGAGACCCTGTCCCTCGCCTCGCTCGCGGCCAGCTCGTTCGCGGCCACGCAGCAGCTCGCCAAGATCCTCGACGAGAACGAGTTCACGCTGCTGTTCCACGAGGGCAAGGCGCTCAACCTGCACGTCTCCCAGGTCACCGACCAGGTGCTGCTCATCGTCACCTTCGGCCGGGAGACCCAGGTGGGCAAGGTGCGCCTGTACACGCAGCGCGCCATCGAAGTCCTCCGTCAGATCTTCGAGGGCCCGGAGGACGAGAACACGCCGGCCATGGACGCCGGCTTCGAGGCGGCCGCCGGCACCGCCATGGATGACCTCTTCAAGGACATGTGAGACTGCGCTATGCCCCTGATCAACTTCGCTGCGCGTGAGATCAACTACAAGATCGTCTACTACGGCTGCGGACTCTGCGGCAAGACGACCAACCTCCAGTACATCCACCGCAAGATCAATCCGGACGCCCGCGGCAAGCTGGTGAGCATCGCCACCGAGGAGGAGCGCACGCTCTACTTCGACTTCCTTCCGCTCACGCTCGGCACGGTCAAAGGCATGCAGACCCGGTTCCACCTGTACACGGTGCCGGGTCAGAGCTACTACAACGCCAGCCGCAAGCTCGTGCTGCAGGGCGTCGACGGCGTGATCTTCGTCGCCGACTCGCAGATCACGCGCCTGGACGAGAACGTCGAGAGTTACCTCAACCTCTGGGACAACCTGCTCAGCCAGGGCGACGACCTGAGCAAGCTCGGGTTCGTCATCCAGATGAACAAGCGCGACCTCACCGACGTCTTCTCGGTCGAGGACCTCAACGAGCTGCTCAACCACACCGACTCGCCGGTGACGGAGAGCAGCGCGGTCACCGGTCAGGGTGTGTTCGAGACCCTCAAGGTCGTCTGCAAGCAGGTCATCGCCAAGACCGGCTGAGGCGGCAGGCCCGAGCGGCGCGGGAGCTCTCCCCCGCCGGCCCGCCCACGCGGCGTCGCTCAAGTCCCGACGCGCTTCACCCAGTCCATCGGCTCGTAGTGCGACACGAAGGTGTCGCTGAACAGCACCTTGCCGTCGGCATCCTTCACCGTCCGCTCGACCCTGACGCTTTGGCCGTCGATGCCCTTCTCCCAGCGGATCACGCCCGGCCCGAGGTCGCTGTCGTAGATCACCCTCGGGTCGGACTTCCCGTGCGCCGGCTTACGAACATCATAAAAGTCACTGGTCTTGTAGGTGACCGTGCGCCCCGTCTTCCCCACCAGCGCCACGGTGAGTGCCCCGCCGCTGATCCAGCTGCGGATCATGATGCTCTTGCCGGTGTCGTTCTTGAACTTGAAGTCGATGCTGCCCCACGAGACCGTGGCGTCGCGGCCGATCGGGTAGTGCGAGATGTAGAGCGAGTGCGCATCGCGCTCCACGACCGGCAGGCCGGCGAAGAACACCGCGTTGAAGAGCGTGGTCGCGTACTGGCAGATGCCGCCGCCGACCCCTTGGCGAAGCACGTTGTCGGCGGCGATGACCGGCGCATAGTCGAAGCCTCTGTTGGCCGTGCGCGGCCCCATCGCGTCGTTCAGGGAGAACGTCTCTCCCGGATCGACCACCGTCCCGTCGACCAGCTTGGCGGCCAGGGCGATGTTGTTGGCCCTGGACGTGTTGCGTGGGTCGAAGTAGGTGACGAACTGCGATCCGAGCGCCGACAGGCCCATGCTCTGCACGTCGGCGGTGCTGAGTTCGGGGAACTTGGGCGTGAGGGCGACGAAGATCGTGCGCATCCCCCCGCCCGTCGCCGCGTCGTCAAGCTCGTCCATGAGCACCGGCATGTCGAGCACCATCCCCGACTCGCTCTCGGTGACGTTGATGGTGCCGTCGTCGTTGACCTCGACCGTAGCGTTCACCGGCGGCGTCTCCGCGAAGGCGAACAGGCGGTGAAGCTCCTCGGCGGCGTGGTCGTTGTGGAAGGTGAGCGGATACCGGTCGGCGTCGTCGCCCTTGTTCACGGAAAGCATGTCGGCCATCTGCGCCGGCGTGAGCGTGACTTCCCGGGCGCGGTAGCGCAGGGTGACCGGCCGCGCGAGGTACTGGGCCGCGGCCGAGCCTCGCGCCTCGGCGTCCACGGTGCTCACCTCGGGGGCGACGACCTTGGTCGGGACCGGGCCCGCGTAGCTCCGCCCGGCGGCGACGGCGGCCAGGACGGCGCGCTCGAGCGCCACGGCGTCCACTTCGCGTCCCTCCTGGGCCGGCACGACGGCGACACGCTCGCCGACGAGCTTGAGGCGGGCGTCCTTCGCCGGCTGGTCGACTTCGGCGCGCACCGCCTCGAGGCCCTTCTTGTAGGCCGTCGGGTCGACGTGCACGACCGGCGCCACTGCGGTGGCGCCTCCCGGCAGCCAGACCCTCAGCCCGAGGGGGAGGTCGCGCCGGCCGGCGTCCAGGGCGGCCGCGGCGGTGGCGTCGGCGTCGAGCGCCATGCCGAGCTGGGCGAGCGTGAGCGTCAGTGGCTCGTCGCCCCCTGCGTCGAGGTGCACCATGCGCACCTTGGAATCGACATGCGAAGCGATGGCGGTGACGGCGGCGGGCTCCCGCAGACCCCCGAGCTCCACGCCGGCCACGGTGACGCCGTCGCCCACCTTGTGCCAGGTGAGCGCCTGCAGCGCGACGAAGCCCGCAACGGCGAGCACGACGATGAGCAGGACCGTCGTCGCCCACACGTGGCGTCGATACCACGATCCGAGGCGTCGCAGCGGGCCTCGGCGAGTGACTGCGGCGGGCTGCCCGGCCCCGGGCGAGAGTGCGTCCATGCGTTCCATTCTACGGCAGCGTTCGCCGCCCGCACCCCGCGTCCTACTCGGTGTTCTCCCGGATCACGCCGCGGACGACCTCGAGGAAGCTCTCGGCGAGGCGCTCGGACTCCTCGCGGTCGGGGCCTTCGGCGTACACGTGGAACACCGGTTCGTCGGCGTCGGGCAGCAACTGCACCCAGCCGTCCTCGCGACGCAGCTGGATGCCGTCGAGAAGGCCGAGCTCGGCGCCGCCGTCGGCCGCCTCCCGCTGCAGGTGCTCGGTGGCGGTGCGCATGACGGTGCCCTTGAGCGCCCACGGGCACGCCACCGTCTTGTGGACGAGCGTGCTGACGGGGATGTCCTTGAGCTGCTCGCTGAGCGGACGCGCCTGCGGCGCGAGCAACTCGAGCAGCTTCCCGAGGCTCATGACGGCGTCGAACGCCGGCAGGAAGCGCGGGAAGATGTAGCCGCCGCCGAGGGAGCCGGCGAAGACCACGCCCTCCTCGGTGGATGCCTGAGCCAGCGCCGGCAGCGACACCTTGGTGCGCTCCACCTCGACGCCGAAGGGCTCGGCGAGCGCCTCGGCCAGGTGAGTGACCGTGAGGGGCAGGACGACCTTCTCGCCGCGCGAGGCCTGCTGCGCGACCAGCTTGACGTACAGCAGCAGCGCCTTCTCGAGCGGGACCTCGGTGCCGGTGTCGTCGACGATGTACAGGCGCTCAGCGCCGGGGCCGATGACGAGCCCGAGGTCGGCCTCCATGGTGCGCACGAGGCGCTGGACCTCCTGGATGTTGGCGCCGAGCTCCTCCCCGCCCATGCTGACGTGGTGCTGCTCGTTGAAGGCGCGCACCGAGAGCACCTCGGCTCCCAGGTCGCCGAGCAGGTACGGCAGCGTGAGGGACGCCGGCGAGTACGAGTAGTCGATCACGAGCCGATAGGCACGGCTGTGGATGCGCTCCACGTCCCAGGACTGCAGCAGGCCACGCACGTAGGTCTCCATGGCCCTGTCCGGGAACTGGAGCTCGCCGAACTCGCTGTAGAAGGCGCGGCGGAAGTCCTGGCGGCCGTAGTACTTCTCGATGTCCTTCTGGCGCGCCTCGCTCAGGTTGATGCCGGGAGGCTCGAACAGCTGGATCTGGATCATCTCCGGGTCCCAGCTGGCGATGCGCACGTGGATGCCGCCCTGCGAGCTGCCGTTCTTGACGTCGAAGCGGTTGATGGCGCTGCTCGCCACGCGCAGGTCGCGCACGACGACGCCGGTGGAGTTGAGGCCGGAGATGATCGCGCGCTTGATGACCCGCGACGCCGGGTGGGCGTCGCGGCTCGTGCACACGCGCGCCCCCTTCTTGAGCACCGTGCCGTAGGCCATCGCCATCTTGAGCGCCAGCTCCGCGGTGATGTCGACGTTGATGAGCCCGGTGACGCCGTCCTTGCCGAACAGCTGCGCGCTGCCGCGCGACTCCCAGATGATGCTGCTGTTGATCTGGGCGCCGGCCTCGACCGTCTTGTTGGGGTAGATCTTGACGTCCGGAGCGATATACGCCTGTTCGCCGATGACGGACTCGTCGCCGATCGCCACGCCCTCGCTGAAGGTGGAGCCGGCCTTGAGGTCGCAGTTGCGCCCGATGATGGCACCGTACACCTTGGCCGAGGCGCCGACGTAGGTGTTGGCGGCGATGACGCTGTTGCGCGTCTCCGCGTGCTCCTTGACGACGACGTTGCTGCCGAGCACCGAGTAGGCCCGGATGGACGCCGTGGGGTCGATCTTGACGTAGTTGCCGATGAAGGCCGGGCCTTGCATGTTCTCGAGCGAGTCGAGGTTCACGCCGTCGCCGAGGAAGATGCGGTTGTGCAGCTCGATCCCGGGCAGCTCGGCCTGGACCTTGCCGTCGAGCAGGTCACGGTTGGCGGCGAGGTACTGCGGCAGGCTGCCGATGTCCTGCCAGTAGCCCTCCGCGACGTAGCCGTAGAGCGGCGCCCCCATCTCGAACAGCTTGGGGAACAGATCCTGGCTGAAGTCGTACTTGGTGTCGGCCGGGATGTGGTCGAACACCTCGGGCTCGAGCACGTAGATGCCGGTGTTGACCGTGTCGCTGAACACCTGGCCCCACGTGGGCTTCTCGAGGAACCGCTCGATGCGACCCTCTTCGTTGACGACCACGACGCCGAACTCGAGCGGGTTCTCCACGCGCTTGAGCGCGATGGTGACCATGGCGCCGCGCTTCTTGTGGAACGCGACGATGTCCTGCAGATCGAAATCGGTCAGCGCGTCACCGCTGATGACGATGAAGCTGTCGTCGCGGAGCTCCTCCTCGGCGAGCTTGACGCTCCCCGCGGTGCCGGCCGGAGACTGCTCGACGGAGTACTGCATGCGCACGCCGAGCGTGGAACCGTCGCCGAAGTAGTCGCGGATGATCTTGGGGAGGAACATGAGCGTCACCACGGTCTCGTCGATGCCGTGGCGCTTGAGCAGCTCGACGATGTGCTCCATGCACGGCTTGCCGCACAGCGAGACCATCGGTTTGGGCTGGTTGCTCGTGAGCGGACGCAGGCGGGTGCCTTCTCCGCCGGCCATGACGACTGCGCGCACGCCTCACCTCAGCTTTCGCACCGGGGGACTTCCCCGGCTAGCGTACCAGATGGGCGCGCGACCTCCGCACGTACACGATGACCTTGTAGCCGTACCAGAGGCCGCTGGCGATGTAGAGCGTCGCGCCGACGGCGAAGAACGCCCAGCCGAGCACCCTGATGTCCACGATGAACCACTGCAGGGCGCAGATCAGGATGAAGTTGGACGCCTTGCCCCAGCGGCTGATCTCCGGCCCCTTGGTCGTGTACACGCGCGTCGGGATGGCGAGCACGAGGATGAGGCCGTCGCGGATGAGCAGCGGCACGACGGCCAGCCACGGCAGGGTCCCGAAGTACCAGAGCATGGCCACGATCGTGAAGAAGAAGGCGCGGTCGACGATCGGGTCGACCCAGCGGCCGAACTCGCTCTGCACGTGGTAGTGACGGGCGATGTAGCCGTCGGCGACGTCGCTGAGCGCGGCGATCAGGATGACGATCGCGGTCGTCCAGCTCGAGCCCGGCACGTCCAGGCTGTACAGGTAGACGATGACCGGCAGCGCGCACAGCCGCAGGACGGTGAGGGCGTTGGGGACGAAGCGGATGAAGCCGGGGGCGGGAGCGGATTCCATGCGCCGAGCATAGCAGGAGCATCCTGCCCGCCGTCCGCGCCGTCGGGACCCCGGCCGTCGGGGACGCCTCCGCCCGTGTGCTAAAATGCCCGCTACGGTCGGCGTGTGGCGCAGCCTGGTTAGCGCACTAGTCTGGGGGACTAGGGGTCGCCAGTTCAAATCTGGCCACGCCGACCATTTCCTTTGCCCTCAGGACCGATCGCTCCAGCGTCGACGCGATCGGCCCGAGATCCCCACGCAGAACGGCTATACTTCTGAACGTGCGTTCCGCTTTCTCATCATGCGGTGTTCTCCCCGCCGGCAAGTCGCCGGCGAGTCTGCATGTCGCGGCGCGATCCGGGGCACCGAGACGGCCGGCCGCGGACACGGCCGCAGCCTTCCTCCGAACCAGTCAGGACCCGGCCGTGAAGATCTGCGCGGTCGCGTGCGACATGGATCGCCACGAGCTTCTCCTGGCCAGCATGACCCACCTCGTCCTGAACGGCATCAGTGACTTCTACATCTACGACCACGGGAGCGAGCCCGCCCTGGCCGGCGTGCTCTCTGATGCCTTCGGCGCCGCGCGGAGTCCGCATCACCGTCCTTCGAAAGGAGACGCCGCCCTTCTTCCACAGCCGATGATCGGGGTCCTGACGGAGCTCGCGAGGATGGACGGGTTCGAGACGGTCCTTGCGTTCGATGCCGATGAATTCTGGTGTTCGACCGTGCCCGACCGCACGCTCGCGGAGCAGATCGCGAAGGAGATGGTCGCCGGCCTCGCCGCATTGCGTGTCCCGGTCCTCAATTACGTGCAGCATCGAGACGTCCTGGCGTTCACTGCCAGTTCCCTGAAGACGTGTGCGTATACGGTAGTGCCACACGTGGACACGACACGATCCTCCCGAGAGCAGGTGGACGCCGGCATGCCGTTCGTAGCCATGCCCTTTCCCTCCAAGGTGATCGCCAGGCTATCGAGCGACATCCGGTTCACCGAGGGCCAGCACAACATCATCGCGCCCGAGGGAGCCGGCACGGAGGGCGAGGCGAGCGGCATCGTCCTCAGACACCTCTCCCTCTCGGCCAGGGACGAACTTGCCTGCAAGCGGGAGCACGGGCTGCGGCGCATCAAGGCGGGGTTCGCGCCCGACACCGGGTGGCAGCTTCAACGCCTCGCCTACATGACGGACGAGGAACTGGATGCCTACTGGGCCAACAACTCCTGGCACCTCTCCCCCGACCAGGGTGTCCTCGTGGGATCCTACGACCGTCTCGTCGAGGACGGGTCTCTGGTAGAGATCGGCCGTCGTCTCGCGGACGCGGCCGATCGTGCGGACACCAGCCCCGACACCGAGTCGACCACGACGCCGGCGGTCCACCAGGTCGAGCCGGAGAGGCTGGAGCGTCTGCTCGAGGGTCTCGTGGACGACCTCGGGACTGCCGGCAGAGTCCTCTCTGATCATCAGAGTCAGATCGTGGCGCTGCAGGCCGAAGTCGCTCCTCTGCGACTGGAACTGGAGGAGCGCACCGCGGCTACTCGGACGGCTCCGAGAAGCCCTCGAGCACCTTGAGACGCGAGAGCGCCGGCATGGACGCCGCCCTGAAGGCCGTCGAACAGAGCGCGTCCTGGCGCCTCACAGCGCCCCTGCGGGCCGTCAAGCGTCCGCTGCGCCCGCACAAGTGACCGCTCGACACAGCAGGAGGGTCACTCCGTCCACTCGTCCATCTGCTGCGCGGAGCGTTCCCAGGGATGGCCGAACGAGCGCTCGCTGACCTTACAGTAGCGACAGAAGGGCTTGGGCGTGCGCAGGAACTGGAGGACTTCGCGTCTGGTCCCGGTCCGATGGATGTCCAGGGAGTCCTCATCCTGCAGAGGCAGATGGGTACCGAACCTCTCATTGAAGATCCGCACGTTGGGGGCGACCGTGCAGGTGTAGAGCTTGCCCTCCATGAGCAACACGCAGTTGTTCGCGTGGAAACACCTCGCGAAACTCGCTTCCGGATCCTGTCCCCCTGAGATGTCCAGAGGGATCCTGTACAGCCGCTTCTCCTGAGCTTCGGTCTCGTCGCGGTACTCGACGGCGACTCCATGCGCCTCGGCGGTCCCGGTGATCGCTGCGTAGTCGAGGCCGATCGGGTACTTCGTCACGACGACGACGATCCGCTGCCGGCGGCACGCGTCCCAGAAGGAGTCTGCCTGCTTCAGGAGCAGGATGCCGTTGGTCACCACCTGGATCGTCGTTGCAGGAAAGCGCCGTCGCGCCTCCGTCAGGATCTTCTCCAGCTGCGGGTGCAGCAAGGGTTCGCCACCCATGACGCCGATGCGCTCGACGTCCTCGCCGAAGAGCTCCGACATCCGCGCAAGATCCCTGCTGATGTCCTCCATCGCCACGAAGCGCTTGCTCGCGATCGCAGAGAAGTGATCACAGCCTCTGCAGCGGAGATTGCAGTGATCGAGGATGTTCAGCACGAAGTAGGAGAGATTCCCCTGCGGCTCCGCTTCCTCGATGGTGCTCGGGCCCGTCGCATCGGGAGTCGGAGCCTCGGCGCGCTTGCGCAGGACCCCTCCCAGGAGTTCACGGATGGTCGGCATGGCCTCTCCGCTGCTTGTCGTTTGCAGGATCGAAGCCCCAGGATGGGGCGACGCTGACTCTACCCCGTGGGAGGACGTCGTGCAGGACGCCGGACCGTCTTGGTCGAGGACGTCCGGGCCGCGCTCGACGTTCACATCGCGTCTCGCCGGGGGACGATGTGCAGGAAGCCGGACCCGCTCACCGGAGAAGCCATGTCCTCGAACAACACCATCGTGCGCGTCCTGCTGGCCGTCTACGTCGCCGGAAGCGTCGCGGTCGCCGTGCCGCTGGTCCTCAACCTGGCCGGCGACCTCTCGAACTCCACGTCGGGCAAGGTCCTTGCCGCAGCAGTCATAGCGCTGGGGCTGGGCGCCGCACTTGGCCATCCGCGATCCCTGGGCGAACCGCATCATGATCCTCGTCCTGATCGTCTTCACGAGTCTGGCGACGGTGGCGATCCTCTACAGGCTGCTGTTCGAGCCCCAGCACGAGCCCTACCCCGCACGCTTCCTGCTGCCGCTCTCGCTCGGCGCCGCGCTGCTGTTTGCGGTCTTCTTCCCGCGTCCACCGCAGGAGTGACGCGGCGTCCAGACCCCCGTACGCGCGACGGCCGGCCCAGAGGCCGGCCGTCGTACTTCCCGTAACGGGAGGCTACTCGAAGATCAGAAGCCGACGGCGGCGGTCTCCCTGTCGCTGTGGCCGTTGCCGCCGTTGCCGTTCCCCGGCGCCTTCAGCGCCTCGGCGATGTCTTCCGGCACCGGCTGGTGCCTGAGGAGGATCCCGTAGAGCTTGTCGGCCAGCGCCGGATCGCCGTCGAGGACGTCCGTCACCTGCCGCAGGCGGAACTCGAGGAAGAAGTCGGGCTCGACGCGCAGGGCCTCGGCGATGACGGCGATCACAGGATCTGCCGGCACCGGCCGGGTGCCCTTGGTGAGGTGGTTGAGGTAGCCCGCCGACAGCTTCGTCTTGTAGGCGAGCTGGCGGTAGCTGAGCTGCCGCTCGTCCATCAGACCCTTCAGCGACACGGGGAACCTGTCCTGAGAGAACCGGTTCTTCGTGATCGGCGTGGTGTACATAGCTCCCATGGCACTACCCTGTATCGCCCGAAACGGCTGGATACTTGAGAGGCAACAGTGCCGATGTTGTCAGCGCTGGCAACGCATTGGGGAGCCCGCCGGACCAGGCGGCGTGCGCGAACGCCCGGAGGTCAGGACTCCGCGAGCAGGTCGCGCACGGCGGCGGCGAGATCCGCGACGGCCACGTCGCGCCGCTCGCCGCCGTCACGCTTCTTGAGCTCGACGAACCCCTCACCGGCACGCTTGCCGACCACGACCTGGGCCGGGCAGCCGAGCAGGTCGGCGTCCTTGAACTTGATGCCGGGGCTCATGTCGCGGTCGTCGTACACGACCTCGAAGCCGTCGGCGCCGAGCTGCGAGTACAGGTCCTCGGCGAGGCTGCGCTGCACGTCGTCCGAGGCGCGCACGAGCGTGAGCTGCACCTGGAACGGCGCGATGCTCGCCGGCCAGCAGATGCCGTGGTCGTCGTGGTGCTGCTCCACGGCGGCGGCGGCGATGCGCGCCAGGCCGATGCCGTAGCTGCCCATGACGATGGGGCGCTCCTTGCCGTCCTCGTCCAGGAACGTGGCCCCCATGGGCACGGAGTACTTGAGGCCGAGCTGGAAGATGTTGCCGACCTCGATGACGCGCGCGCCCTCGAGGTCGCCCGAGCACTGCGCGCACGGGTCGCCGGGACGCGCGTCGCGCAGGTCGGTGAACGTGGCCTGCGGCACCTGCTCGAGCGTGACGCCGCTGCGGTGGAAGCCGGCCTTGTTGGCGCCGGCGACGTAGTGGCCCGTGCGCAGTGCCTCGTCGGCGAAGACGGGCAGCGGCGTCGGCACGGGGCCGACGAACCCGGGCTCGATGCCCTGGGCCTCGAGCACCTCGTCGGCCGTCGCCATGCGGAAGTCGGCGCCGAGCGCCTTGCGCAGCTTGAGCTCGCCGAGCTCGTGGTCGCCGCGCACCAGGACCATGACGGGGCCGGAGGCGGCGGCAGCGCCGCCCGCACCGGCCTCTCCCCCACCCTCGGGCACGACCACGAGCGCCTTGATGAAGGCGCGCGCCGGCAGCCCGAGGTAGGTCGCGACCTGCGCGATCGTCTTGCAGTCCGGCGTGTCGAGCTCCGCCGCGGCGAGCAGGTCGACCGGCGCGCCGGTGGCCTTGGCGAACGGCGCGTCCGCCGCGCCGCGCGGCTCGAGCTCGCTCGCCGGCGGCTCGGGATCGGCGCCGGCGATCGCGGTCTCGACGTTGGAGGCATAGCCGCACTCACGGCAGAAGACGATCTCGTCCTCGCCGGCGTCGGCGTAGGCCATGTACTCGTGGCTGATCGCGCCGCCCATCATGCCCGAGTCGCCCTCGACCATCATGCAGTCGACGCCGCAGCGCGCGTAGATGCGGTCGTAGGCGCCGATGTGCAGCCGGTAGCTCTCCTGCAGTGCCTCGTCGCTCACGTCGAGGCTGTAGGCGTCCTTCATGATGAACTCACGCGTACGCAGGACGCCGCTCTTGGGCCGCGCCTCGTCGCGCTCCTTGGTCTGGAAGTGGTACCACATCTGCGGGAGCTGCTTGTAGCTGTGGATCTCGCGGGCGGCGAGCCAGGTGACGACCTCTTCGTGGGTCATCGCCAGCGCCATGTCGGTGCCCTTGCGGTCCTTGAGGCGGAACATCTCGCCGCCGATGGCGTCCCAGCGGCCGCTCTCCTGCCAGATCTCCGCCGGCTGCAGCACCGGCATGAGCATCTCCTGGCAGCCGATGGCGTCCATCTCCTCGCGGATGATCTGCTCGATCTTCTGCATGACGCGCCAGCCGGCCGGCAGGTACACATAGATGCCGGCGGCGAGCTGGCGCACGAGGCCGGCGCGGACCATGAGCTTGTGGCTCACGGCCTCCGCGCCGGCGGGATCCTCTTTGACGGTGGGAAGCAGGAGCTGACTGACGCGCATGGGGCCTCGCGATCGTGTGTGGCGGACGAGGCTCTATGCTACCAAAGGCGGACGCGGATAGACTTGCAGGGCAGTCGGTGGAAGGGGGGCTCGTGATGAAACGCTCTGTGGTGACCGGCGGAGCCGGATTCCTGGGCTCGCACCTGTGTGAGCGCCTGCTCGCCGAGGACCACGAGGTCGTGTGCCTCGACAACCTCGACACGGGCTCGCTGCAGAACATCGAGCACATCCGCGACGGCCACTTCCACTTCCGCAACGTCGACCTGACCGAGTTCGTCGACGTCGAAGGCCGGGTGGACTACGTGTTCCACCTCGCCAGCCCGGCCTCCCCCATCGACTACCTGCGCCTGCCGCTGCACACCCTCAAGGTGGGGTCCTACGGCACGCACAACGCGCTCGGCCTCGCCAAGTTCAAGCGGGCCCGCCTGCTCCTGGCGTCGACCTCCGAGGTCTACGGCGACCCGCTGGTGCACCCGCAGCCCGAGACCTACTGGGGCAACGTCAATCCGCTCGGCCCGCGCGGCGTGTACGACGAGGCCAAGCGCTACGCCGAGGCGATGACCATGGCCTACCACCGCCAGCAAGGCGTGGACACGTGCATCGCGCGCATCTTCGCCACCTACGGCCCGCGCATGCGTCCCAACGACGGCCGGGCCGTCCCGACGTTCCTGCGCCAGGCGATCGAGGGCAAGCCGCTCACCGTGTACGGCGACGGCTCCCAGACGCGGTCGTTCTGCTACGTGGACGACCTCATCGACGGCCTCGTGCGCCTCGCGCTCAGCGACGAGCACACGCCGGTGAACCTCGGCAACCCGGCCGAACTCTCGCTCAACGAGCTCGCCGCGGCGATCGTTCGCATCACCGGGCTCCCGCTCCGAGATCGTCTTCTCTGCTCTGCCCGATCGACGACCCCAGGGTGCGCTGCCCGGACATCGAAAAGGCCGTCCGGCTGCTCGGCTGGCGGCCGACGGTGACGCTGGACGAAGGCCTGCGTCGAGTGTGGGAGTACGAGATGAGCACCGAGAGCCACTCGCTGACGGGGCTCAATGGGGACGCTCCCGCGACGATCGTGCGCACGCCGCTCGCCGGCGGGGCCGAGCCCTCGCGCTGATGCCGCATCCGCCCGTCGCTCCGGCTGAGGAGCGCACGGCTCTTCGACGCCCGGACCGACTCTGAGGTAGTCTCGAGCGGCCAGGGCCGGCCACACACCGCGAGGTTCCCGTGTACGTCGACGCCATCATCGTGACCTACGACAGCGAGGCCGAGATCGCCGGCGCCGTCAAATCGGCCCGCTCGTGCGACGCCGTTCGCAGAGTGATCGTCGTCGACAACGCGTCCACGGACGATTCCGTGGCGGCAGCCGTGCGTGCGGGAGCGGATGACGTCCTGCGCGGCGCCGCCAACGAGGGGTTCGCCAAGGCGGTCAACAAAGCTCTGGCGACTACGGACGCCCCGCGGATCCTGCTGCTCAATCCAGACGCGCGCATCGACGATCCGGCGATCGGTCTGCTGTCCGGCGCGCTCGATCGCAGAGCCGCGCGCCGCGCTGGCCGGCCCTGTGCTCGTGGGCCGCAACGGCGCAGTGGAGCTCGGCGCGGCACGCTTCTCCACCGTCCTCAACAGAGTCGGCATGTGCCTCCCGCTGATCGGCCGCTTCTCGTGGCTCCGGCCCGACTACCCGCACGCCGATGAGCTCGCCCGCCGTGGCGGGGTGACGCCGGTGGACGGACTCTGGGGCGCCGTGGTCCTGGCGGACGGTGGGTTCCTGCGTGCGGTCGGCGGCTTCGACACGCGCTTCTTCCTCTTCTCCGAGGACGAGGACCTCTGCCGTCAGGCCAGGGCTCGCGGCAGGTTGGTCCTGCTGGTCGCCGCCGCACGGGCCACCCACATCGGTGGATCGAGCTCCTCGGACACCGCCCTCCGCGAAGCGCGACGCCTGTTCGCCGCGGGGCAGCTGCTCGAAAAGTGGGAGGGTAGGGATGCCGCCGTTCGCTACGCCCGCGGCGTCTGCCGCGTCTTCAGGCTTCGGGAGGCGTTGTTCGGAGCCGCGTCGCCCTTCGCGCCGGCTGCACGCCGGCGCGCGGTTGAAGCGCGTCGAGTGCGGGAGTCGTTCGTCGCCATGGCCGCGGACGGCAAGGCGAGATGAACCACCGGCCGTGCCGCAGAGACGCCCGCAGCGACGCGCCCCGAGTCCTCGCGATCGCCGACATCAGGAGCAGCTACGTCGCGGCCTGGCGCGTGCACGGGCCGCTGGCCGCCCTCGAGCGCGACGGCCACATAGCGTCCTACACGGTGACCGATGCAACGCTCGTCGGGCTGCCGCAGCGCGGGGAGTTCGACGTGGTGTGGCTCCAGCGAGCGGCCGACGACACCGTCACGCGCAGGCTCGTAGACGTCCTGCCCGGCGACTTCCTCCTGGACGTCGACGACCACCTCCTGTGCCGACCCCACGACATCCAGGCTGGGGCGTTCCCCTCTCCGGCTGCGGTAACGGAGGCGTTGGCCTCCTGTCGCGTCCTGACCGTGACCTCCACGCGCCTGCGAGACCTCGTAGCGGCGCGAGCGAGCCTCGATCTCCGCGAGAAGACCGTCGTGTGTCCGAACGCGCTGAGTTTCGACGCCGTGCCGCCGCGCCGGCCTGAGCGGCCGTCGGCCCTGCTGCTCACGCAAGGGCATCGCCTGGCCTTGGAGGCCTCCGCGGAGGCGGTCCTGACCGCGATCGGCGAGTTCTCCGCTCGGCACTGCTTCCCCATCTGCTACTTCGGCCGCCCGCTGGAGGGACTCTCGCCGTCGGCCGCGCGCATCCTTGGCGGCTTGGTGCCGGCGGGTGAACTCCCTCTCGAGCGCTACCACCGGCTGCTCGCAGCGCTGCCTTCCCTGCTTGCCGTCGCGCCGCTGGAGACGCGCGGAGACCCCGCCGGCGTCGAGTTCGCCGCCGGAAAGTCCGACGTCAAGATGCTCGAGTACGGCGGTTTTGGACATCCCGGTGTCTACAGCGACGCGCCGCCCTACGCCGAGAGCGACCTGCGGTGCGGCCGCCTCGCGACCAACACCTACGAGGCGTGGACGGAGGCTCTCAACGAGATCCGAGATAGAGATGGCGGGCGCGGCGGCGGAACGGGCGGCCGTCCGCCGCCGCCGCGACATCCGCACCGTGGCCGTGGAGAACTGGGCCGGAGCAGTGGAGGCTGCGCGCCTGGAACGCCCAGTGCAACCCCGCACGATCGCGCGCCTGTCCGACCGGGTAGGTGCAGCCATGCGTGACGCACGGGCCCGCGTCGCCTGGCGCCTGTCGCACTAACCGACGCCCGGGGCGGCAGGTCAGGCGGGCGCGGTCGTCGCGGCCTCGGGCGCCTGGATGAACAGCTTCGCGTACTCCTCGGCGACGGCCTCGGCGCTGCCCTCGGCCACCAGATGCTGCCTCCTCGATCAGCACGGCGCGGTCGCAGAACTCGCGCACGGCGTCCATGTCGTGGGTGACGAAGACGATGGTCGTGCCGCTGCTCCTTGAGGCTCGGAAGTGGTCGAAGCACTTCTGCTGGAACGCGGCGTCGCCGACGGCCAGCACCTCGTCGATGAGCAGGATGTCGGCGTGGCCCGCGTGGCCACGGAGAAGGCGATGCGCACCTGCATGCCCGAGGAGTAGTTCTTGAGCTTCTGGTCCATGGAGTCCTCGAGCTCGGCGAACTCGACGATGTCGTCGTACATGGCGTCGCCCTCGCGCCGGGAGAAGCCCAGCATCGCGCCGTTGAGGTAGACGTTGTCGCGGCCGGTGAGCTCGGGGTTGAAACCGACGCCGAGCTCGATGAACGGCACGAGCCGGCCGCGACGCGACGCCGCCGCCGTCGGCGCGTAGATGCCCGCGAGGATCTTCAGCAGGGTGCTCTTGCCGGAGCCGTTGCGCCCGACGATGCCGAAGAACTCGCCCGGGCTGACCTCGAAGCTGACGTCGCGCAGGGCGTGCTGGACCTCGAGGGTCGCGGCTGCTGCGGAACATGTTGATGAAGCGGCTCTTGAGGGTGGTGCTGCCGCAGGTGCGGCAGCAGGAAGTCCTTGGAGACGTCCCGCACCTCGATGACGGGCTCGGCCACTCAGGCCTCCTCGGCGAAGTAGCGCGACCGGCGCCGGAAGTAGACCACCGAGAGACACGACCAGCACGAGCGTGATGCCCACCGGGATGAGCGCGGACCCAGGGCGTGCCGTAGAGCTGCGTCGATCGTCTGGTCTCGTCGGTGACCAGGACGTACCGCGCGTCCTGGATGATCTGGGCCATGGGGTTGAGGACGAGGAGCTGCGCGCCCACGCGTCGGGGACCAGGGTGAGCGGGTAGAGGATCGGCGTGGCGTAGAACGCCGCCTGCATGCACGACCTCCCAGATGTAGTTGAGATCGCGGAAGCGCACGTACAGCGCGCTGAGGAAGAAGGCCACCGCGAGCGAGAGCGCGACCAGTCGAGGAACAGCAGCGGCAGCCAGAGGATGTCGAGGCGCACCGGCACCCGAGGCAGCGACCATGAAGACGACGATGACGACCATGTTGAGCACGAAGCTGATGAGGACCGAGCCGCCGACCGACAGGACCACGACGTACCGCGGGAAGTTGATCTTGCGGAGCAGATCGCCGCGCGCCACGAGCGACGCCAGCCCCTGACTGGTGGTCTCCGAGAAGAAGCCCCACAGCACGATGCCGAGCAGCAGGTAGATGGCGTAGTACGGGATCTCCGCTCCGAGCCTGAGGAACTCACGAACACGACGTAGAGGATGGTGAAGATGGCCAGGGCCGCAGGAGCGTCCACAGGTAGCCGAGCAGCGACCCCTGGTAGCGCAGCTTGAAGTCGGTGCTGACCATCGCCCGCAGAGGATGATGGGGTAGCGATAGCGGCTGTGCAGCCGCGCGCGGAAGTTCATCGCGTGACAAGTCCAAGGTAGAGATGCGGGCCAAGCGGGAGTATAGCCGACCGGCGTGTTGTGGCGCGGGTCGGCCTCCACGTAGAGTTAGCGGGGCAGCCCTCCTCCCCTGAGGGCTCGGGCTAGGCCTAGGAACTACCCTGGACGTCACGCGATGATCAACTGGCACGACCGCTCCGCCAAGGTGCTCCAGCGCGAGCCGGAGTTCTTCGACGCGGCGCGGACTGTGCTCGAGGTAGCGCGTGACGCAGGACGCAGCCAGGGCGGCACGAACGCGGGGCGCCACGTGACGCCACCATCTTCCGGAGGTTCAGCTTGAGCAGTCGCCTGCGCAATGGGCTCTACGTGTGGCGCTACCAGGGCAGCAAGATGTTCTTCCGTCTTCTGCTCTTCAAGCTTGGACTGACGCACACCCACCCGGGCCCTGACCAAGGCGCGACGCCCTTCCACGTCGCCCGGGGACGGGTCGGAGCGCAAGAGCTTGTCGACGAGCGCCTCCCAGTCCTCCTGCCCACTCAGGGTCTTCACGGTGCCGCCTTCGCCCATTCCCCGCATCAGCATCGTCACGGACAGCATCAACACCGGAAGCCTCTACGGCGGCGTGGGTACGGCGATGATCTTCGGCGCACTCCTCGCCGAGGCCCGGGGAGCTCGCCTGAGGATCGTCACCCGGACTGAGCGGGCCCGGCCGAGCAATCTGGGCCACGTCCTCGCCCTCTACGGCATCGAGCTCTCCCGAGAGGTGGAGTTCGCCTTCGCGCCCTCCTTCGAAAGCCACGGCGAGATCGACGTCCTGCCCGAGGAGCAGTTCATCACGACTTCGTGGTGGACCACGGCGGCGTCGATGGCGAGTGTCCCCCACGAGCGCATCGTCTACCTACTGCAGGAGGACGAGCGGACGTTCTACCCGCTCGGCGACGACCAGCTGCGCTGCGAAGCGATCATGAGCAGCCCCGACATCTGGTTCGTGCTCAACACCCGCTTGCTGTTCGATCAGCTCGTGTCGAGCGGACTCGAGAGCGTCGCGACCCATGGAGTCTGCTTCGAGCCCGCGTTCCCCCGGGAGGTGTTCCATCCCCGGACGCCGGATGGGGAGGGCAAGCGGACCCTGGTCTTCTATGCCAGGCCCAACAACCTTCGGAACCTCTTCTACTTCGGCGTCGACGTCCTGGACCATGCGATCACTCGAGGCGTCATCGACCTCGAGACCTGGCGCATCGTGCTCGTCGGCAAGGACATCCCCGAGCTCGTCTTCTCGAATGGCTATCGGCCTGAGCGCCGCGCCGAACATGTCCTGGGCCTCCTACGCCGCACTGGCTGGCACGGCCGACATCGGCCTCTGCCTCATGTCGTCGGTGCACCCCAGCTATCCCCCCCTTGATTTCGCCGCCAGCGGCGCCGTCGTCGTCACCAACCGCTGGGGAGCGAAGCAAGACCTTGAGTGCCTACAGCAGGAACATCCTCCTGGGGGACCTCGACCGGGACGCCATGGTCGCGACCCTCGTCGACGGGATCCGACTGGCGACCAACGAGGCTGAGCGACAGCAGAACTACCTCGCCAACGGGATCGCCACCGACTGGCGCGATGCACTCAGAGAGGTCGTGGCCCAGATCGCCGGGCGTCTCTAGATGCCTCCGCCTGTCCCCACGCACTCCGCCGCCTTCGCGGCCCCATGGGACGTGCCGTTGCCGGAGCGCATGCAGGTTCTGGCTCGTGGCGAGACCGCAGTGGCCTACTTCTACGAACAACCGGACGACAGCACCTTTCGCTATCGCATCTACAACATGACGCAGGTGCTCTGTTCGCCGGAGAGCGCCGTCTCGGCGTCCTTCTTCTTCCACGCCGACCTCCACCGGCTTCCCGAGATCGCCGAGACGGCGGACATGCTCATCATCTGTCGGACCCGCTACGACCACCGCGTGAACCGCCTGATCAACGCGTTCCGGCGCCGCAGCGAGCGGGTCCTCTTCGACATCGACGACCTCGTGTTCGACACCGACTATGGACACCTCGTCCAGTGGACGCTCGACCAGGACCTGCGCAATCCCGCCGTCTGGGATGACTGGTTCGCCTACTCGAGTCGGCTCGGCACGACGCTCCGGCTCTGCGACGGCGCGATCACCACGAACGACTACCTGGCCGCGCGCATCGCGGACTACGCCGACGTGCCCGTCGCCGTCGTCCCGAACTACATGAACCGGGAACAGCTCGCCGTGTCGGAGCCCATCTTCGCGGCGCGACGAAAGCAGAACGTCGGAGAGGACGGCACGATCCGCCTCGGGTACTTCAGCGGCTCGCCCAGTCACAACCGCGACTTCGCCATCGTCGCCCCTGCGCTGGAGACGGTCATGGAGGAGGATCCCCGGCTGACGCTGGTCGTGGCGGGCTACATCGAGCCGGGGCCTCTGCTGGCGCGCTTCGGCGACCGCGTCGAGCAGCATCCGTTCTGTGACTTCCTCACCCTGCAGCGGCTCGTCGGTTCGGTCGCCTTCAACCTCGTGCCGCTGCAGTACAACGCGTTCACCAACTGCAAGTCGGAGCTCAAGTACTTCGAGGCGGCGATTGTCGGCACGCAGACGATCGCCTCGCCGACGTTCACGTACGCGAGGGCCATCCGGCACCGAGACGACGGCTATCTCGCTCAGGCGCACCAGTGGGTCGACCGCATCCGCGTCGCCATCGGCGACCTGGCCGGCTTCGACGCGATGGCGCGGCGCAGCTGCGACGACGCTCGGACGAAGTACTCATGGTTCAACCAGCGCGAGTGTGTGCTTGCCGCACTTCTCCTTGCACGACGGGGCATACCAGCTTCCCGTCTAGAAGTAGAACCTCAGGAGCGTGACCAGTGTTGTGGCGGCCGCAATGCCGACCGCGACGGCAAGGATCATCAGAATCGCGCGCTCGCGTGTCGGGCGCAGACCGTAGATCGCGAAGAGCCCGAGCGGGATGACGGGGATGAAGTACCTTCCCTGCAGCCCATTGACCACCGGGGCGGCCACGTTGGTCCACCCTGCATCAAGCCCGGCGCTGATCGTCGTGACGAGAACGACTCCGGACACGCACAAGATGAGGCGCTGCCATGGCGTCGTTGGCACGTCTTCTCGACTCCCCAGGAAGAGAACGGCTGCGAGCGTCATGGCCCACATCCCGATGGTTGGCAGTCCGACAGACAACCATCCGAGGACCCCGTACACCATCTGCCCGAGACCCAATCTGGAGTGGTCAAGTCCGAGAACCTGCTGGTCGAACGTGTCGTACAGCACCTTGAGGAACTGGAACGGGTACCCCACGACGTAAGTGATCTGGCGGCCACTGTCTACGCCGGCCATGCCCAGAGTGAGGAGTGTGTCCCGACGGCATCCCGGGAGCTAAGAGATTGACTGCCGCGGCCACACCCAGCGCGGCGGCCATCGTCGCTCCGATCCATGTCGCATACCGCCGCCCGCCCCCGAGTTGCCGAGGCGAGAGCATGAAGAGGAGCAGGAGAAGCACCACGTAGCCGATCTTCGCATTCAGCAGCAGCACAGCGACGCCAGAGATCGCGATGAGCTCGCTGTTGGGAACCGTGTCGCGCGTGGTCGACCTCAGCACCAGGGCAAGGAGCAAGAGACAGCCTGACATCGCAAGCCCGTCGGGGCTCAGGCTGGCGGCCTCGAAGACGAACATCGGGAGCAGTGCGACAAGTGCTACCAGGGGCTTCCCGGAAAACGGCATCGCCTTGATCGCGAAGAACACAAGCATTGCCGTGGCAATCAGATTCAGAAGGCGGCCGAGATAGAGCGCCAGAAGTGGAGAGTGGCCCAAGACGCGCGCGATGTCTATGCCGATCGCCTGCGGCAGGTAGCCGATCGGCGAGTATCCAGCTGCCGGCGTCATCTGTTCACGGGTCGACTTGAGGAAGTCCTTCCACAGAGCGCCGGCCGCCCGCCTGATCGAGTACCGATTGGAGGTCCAGTCTCCACCTACGGCCGATCCGAGCCGGTCCGGCGACGTTGCGACGTTCTCCGGGAGTTGTCACCACGTCGCCCGGCTTGGCGACCAACTCGAAACTCGCCACCGACCACGCTCGGAAGTCGTGCGCGGGCTCATCCGGCACCTGGAACGGGGGCGTGATCACCAGCAGCGCGACTCCCCACGCCAGCGTGACAATCAGGTAGAACCACGCGATGGACGCGCCTCTGCGCCAGCTCGTAACACGGAGGGCCGCTTCGGCGGATGCAATCCAGCGCTTCAGGCTGGCTACCCACCACACGGCGGCTGCGAGAGCCAGGAAGACCAGCAGGCCACCGACGCGCACGAGGGTCTCTGCAAGCAGCCCACGCCTCCCGAGCCCCAGCACCCGCATCGAGATCGAACCGCGGTGCGGACTGGCCGTCAGGATGTCAGCAGCGAGCGAATCCCCTTCCAGCTCGGCGCTGGGCAGGGTGAACAGTCCGACCGACCGGGCTGGTGGGAGAAGACCAGGCTGTTATCGAGTGGGCGGCGGTACCGTCCCGGCTCGACAGAGCCACGAAGATACGGCCGTTTGCCTCGATGCGCATGGACTGCGGCAGCTCAACGCGCACATATGAGTTGTCCGACACTGATCCGGGCGGGAGCTCTGCTGTCTGGATCAGACGCCCCGTGCCGTCATAGACCCGGATCTGGTCGTGGGTGGTATTGGTCGGCTTGCCCCAGGTTGCCAGGAGCACCTCCACGGCCGAAAGGCGCATCTCCATCGGGACGGTGATCTCCTCCACATAGGCGAGCCGCGAAGTGATCGGGCCTAGGGTGCTGAAGCCGGGCCCCGTGTCGACGACAGGATGCGAAGGCATGCGGAAGACGATCGCGAAGAGGACGCCGACCACGATCAACGCCACGACCGCGCCTGCGCGAAGAGTGGCTTTCTCGTGGAGGGCATGCATGGCGTCCCAACATAGCTAGGGCGTCCTCATGCGTCAATCAAGGACATCGATCCTTGCCTCGCAGAGCATCGAGAGATGATCCGGCGTGAGGAACGTCCTCAGAACCACCTTCGAGCCCACCGCGACCAGACCGACGCGAGAACCGAGGGGCGGCATTTGCCCACCAAGGTCGTCTACGAGAGGATGATGCGTGCCCACATCCGGTGCGCGGGCAATGTCGACGATCGAAGGGAACTGCCATTCACGCTCTTGGACGTAGCTTCTCGTGGCTGTGGGCGAGCCACCGCGAGCGCATCTTGTACCTGGTCGTTGGCGGCTGGAACACGCTCTTCACGTACCTCACCTTCTCACTGCTGTACTATCTCCTTCACACCAGCGTCTATCCCTCGCTGATCCTCGCGCTGTCCTACGTCATCTCGTCCATCAACGGCTTCATCAGCTTCCGCTACCTCGTCTTCAAGCCGGTCCGTCACCCTGTTCACGAGTACCTCCGCTACCAGGCCGTCTACCTCCCGATCCTGGCCATCAACATGCTCGTGCTCCCTCTCGCACTCCGCTACTCGTCCCTCAACGCCTACGTGATCCAGGCCCTGTTCGCAGTCTTCGCGGTCGTCACGTCGTATCTCGGCAACAAGTACTTCACGTTCCGCCGCTCCGGCCGCCAGGTCTCACCGGACACGGGACAGGCGGAGAGCGCCTCCTCTGACAGCGAAGAAGACCAGGCACCATGAACATCCTGGTCGTCCACGAAGTCGACTGGGCTGCGAAGGTGGTCATGGAGATCCACGAGATCCCCGAACTGCTGGCGCAGCGCGGCCACACCGTCGTGTTCGTGGATTACGAGGAGTCCTACCAGCGCAAGGGACGTCTTGACCTGGCGCGGTGGTCGACCAGTGTGAAGCCGGACGCGCACAGGCTCTACGAGGACGCGAAGGTCGAGGTGCGTACTCCGGGGCTCGTCATGGTGCCCGGCCTCGACCGCCTCTCGTCCGTCGCCACCCAGTATCTCGAGATCGAGCGCACGATCCGCTCGAGGAAGATCGACGTCGTGCTCCTCTACGCGATGCCGACCAGCGGTCTCTCGGCGATCGTCGCCGCGCGAAAGCATCGCGTCCCCGTGGTCTTTCGCGCCATCGACGTCCTGCACAAGCTGCGGCGGCAGCCCGTCGCCAGTGGGATCTGGGCGGCCGAGAAGCTCGGCATGCCTCGCGTCGACTGGGTGCTGGCGCTGACGCCCGACCTCGGGGCGTATGCCGTGCGCATGGGCGCCCCGGCCGGCAGGGTCTCTGTGCTGAGGCAAGGTATGGCGCAGCAGTTCCATCCGCAGCCCAAGGATCCGGCGCTGCTCGCCGCCTGGGGCCTGTCGCCTGACGACCGCATCGCGATGTTCCTCGGCACGATGTACGACTTCAGCGGCCTCGACCACGTGATCAGCCACTTTCACGAGGTGGTGGCCGGCGTACCGCACGCCAGGCTCCTCCTTGTCGGCGGCGCCAACGATCTCGAGCGCTTCCGGTCGCTCGCGGCTGCGTCGCCGGCCGCCGCCCACATCGTGTTCACCGGCATGCAGCCCATCCAAGCCCTGCCCGGCCTCATCAACGCCTCCGATCTGGCCTTCAACAGCTTCCGCCGGACCAGCCTCACCGACACCGTGTTCCCCGAGAAGATCCCGCGTTACATGGCGTGCGGCAAGGCGGTGCTTGCGACGCCGCTGTCGGCGGTACGCCGTCTGCTGGAGGGAGAGCGCAACGGCGTGGTCTTCCGCGACCTGGGGCCGGACTTCATGGCCGCGATGACGGAGCTGCTCGGCGACGCTCAGGCGACCGCCCGACTGGGGTCCGCGGCCAGGGCGTTCGTCGAGGCGAACTACGACTGGCGGCGGACGATCGATGAGTTGGAGGCCGTGTTGGCTCGCGTCACAGCGGAGTCCCGGGAGCGCGTCGGCCCGCCCTGCTGAGATCAGGTCGTCGGGCCTGCTCCTTCGCACCGGTCGCGAGAGCGCGCGCGTCTCCTCCGCGCCCGCTGACCCCTGGACCTCGAGAGCCAGCGCCTGGAGCAACATCTGGGCTCCCAGGATGATGGGCACGACCGCGATCATGACCGTGCCGGCCGTGGCTACCTGGCCGGTCACGGCTGAGTCGATCCAGCGATACAGGCCGAAGACCACGCCGAAGAGGAAGAGAAACGCTCCGGTGAACGAGAGCATGGCGATGAGCCCGAAGTCGTTGACCACATGGCGCTTGACGAACCGCCACGCGAAGCCGCGGACCAGGCGCAGCGGGAAGCTCCAGGCGACGCGGCCGATCCTCAGCGTGGACGACTCGTCGCCATAGAGGGCGGCGGTGCTGACATCGACCACTCGCGCGTCGATGACGTTGAGCCGGATGAGCATATCGTTCTCGAAGAAGTATCCGCACGCGATACCCTCGAGCTTGAGGCGTGCCAGCGCGGGCGCGGAGATGGCGGTGAAGCCGCACTGCGGGTCGAACACGTGCCAGTAGCCGCTCGCGACCTTGGTGAGGAAGGACAGCATCACGCTGCCGAACCAGCGGAAGCGCGGCATCCCTTTGGGGCGACCGGTGCGGCGGAAGCGATTGCCCTTCGTGTACTCCGCCATCCCCAGCTGGATGGGTTCGAGAAGCGCCGGCAGGTCGTTCACGTCCATCTGATCGTCCGCGTCCATTTTGACCACCACGTCGTAACCCGCCGCGAGAGCGGCACGGTAGCCGGTGACCATGGCTCCGCCGACTCCGCGGTTGGTCTCGTGATGGAGCACCGTGACCCGGGGATCGGCAAGTGACTCGGCGACGGCAAGCGTCTCGTCGGAACTCGCGTCGTCGACGATGATGATGCCCGTCACCCAGTCCGGGATCCGGGCCACGACCTGGGCAAGCGCGCGCGCTTCGTTGTAGGCCGGGAGGACGACGCAGAGCCGGAGACGCTCCCGCCCTTCGTCCAGCTTCGCCCCACTCCCCTCCGCCTGTGACATCGTCTGGATCACCGGGACATCATACTCTCCGCCGTCAGGTGCGAGGAGTCGCCTCCGAGGGTGGTATCATCCGGCAGCCATGCGCATCCTGTTCGTCCTTCCCGATCTGCCCCATCCGCCGTTCACCGGCGCGCACACGCGACCGCTGACGCTCCTGCGCGCGGCGGCGCTGCAGCACCAGGTCGCCGTGGTCGGGGCGGCTCCGCCGGACGCCGATCTCAGCCTGCTGCGGGAGATCTGCGAGGACGTGAGGGTGGCGCCGGCGAGCGCAGCCCGCCCGGCGCCGCGGCGCGGCCTGGCCGCCGGCAGGCGGCTGGTCACGCCGGTCCCACTTGTGAGCGCCGGGCGCTCGCACGCCGTCGCCGACCTCGTCGACGAGATGGTCACCTACTGGAGGCCCGACGCGATGGCCGTCGAGACGCTGTACGCGGCGCACTACCGCGTGCCCGACGTCCCGCTCATCGTCGACCTGCCGGACGTCCCCAGCGGCCTTTGCGAGTCCGCGGCGGCAGCGCGGCCGGTCCGCTACCTCGCCGCCAACCTGCAGGCGGCGACCAGCCGCCGGTACGAGCGCCACCTCCTCGACGGCACCGTCCCGATCACGATCAACGACGGCGACCGGGAGCGCCTCGCCACGCTCGGCGTCGAGGCCTACACCGTGCCGCTGGTCATCGACCTTCCGCCGGAGGATGCCGTCTACGAGCGAAGTTCGAGCGCCCGTCACGATGTGGCCGTCCGCCTGCTGTTCATCGGCTCCTTCGTCCACCCGCCGAACCGCGACGCTGCCCGGTGGCTCGTGCGGCGCCTGGCGCCCGAGCTACGCGCCGAGCGCGTGCCGTTCGCGCTCGTCATCGCCGGCCTCCACGCGCCGCAGTGGCTGCGCAAGGCCGCAGGCGCCGGCGTCACCGTCATCTCCGACGCGCCCGACCTGGACCCGCTGTACCGCAGCGCCGACATCGTCCTGGCGCCGCTGCCCCACGGCGGCGGCACCAAGAACAAGACGCTCGAGGCGATGGCCTGGGGCCTGCCCGTGATCGGCACGCCGCAGGCGTTCACCGGCCTTCCGCAGCTCGACGGCAAGGCGTTCGTCGTCGATCCTCTGGACCCGCTGCTCGTGGCCAAGCGGATCGCCATGCTGCGCGAGGAGCCGGAACTGCGCCTCCACCTCGGCCTCGCCGCGCGGCAGCACGTGGCCGCGGCGCACGCTCCCCAGCTCGCGATGGACCGTGCCGCCGCCCTCTTCGACGCGGTAGCGGCGGGAGGCGGCGTCGCCGAGGCCGAGGCGCTCTCGCGCGACCGGCTGGACCCTGACGGGAGTGCGGCGCCGGGCGACCGCCCGGCCGAGGCGCCGGGAGACCACCCCGCCCCGTGACCGCGCGCGTCCTGATCGACGGTCACATGCTCGGCGCCGGCGAGACCGGCAACGAGGCCTACGTGCGCGGACTGCTCGGCGGCCTCGAGGAACTGGGCCGACGGGAACTCGTCGCCGTGACCGGCGAGAACGTGGACGTCGGCGCCCACCAGCGCGTAGTGCTGTCCAGCCGCTCCGACGTCGCCCGCCTGACGGTCGGGCTCGTGACGGCGGCTCGCGAGCATGAGGCCGCCGTCATCCACACCACCTACGCGGCTCCGTTGACGATAGCCACAGCCTCAGTCGTGACCGTCCACGACGTCTCGTTCCTGCGGCACCCGGAGTGGTTCACGATGCGCGACCGCCTGGTGCTCAACACCGGCGTGCGCGCGTCGGTGAAGCGAGCGGCGCGCGTGCTCGTGCCCTCGGGGCACGCGCGCGACGAGCTCTGCGCGCTCCTCGGCGTCGCCCCGGGATCGCGTGCTGGTCACGCCCGAGGGCGTGGACGGGCACTTCAGCGCGACGCCTGCGAGCGATTCAGCGCGCGCCGACGCCGCCGACGCCACGGCCGCCGACACCGAGCTCCTCTTCCGGCGGCTCGGCATCCGTCGCCCGTACGTCCTCGCGCTCGGCAACCTGCAGCCGCGCAAGAACCTGGCGCGCCTCGTCGACGCCTGGGCCCTGCTCTTCCGCGAAGGCGCCGACGTCGACCATCGCCTGGTCGTGGCCGGCGGCTTCCGCGGCCGCCGCGACGACGCGCCCGCCCGCGCCATCTCGGCGGGCATCGGCGACAGGGTCGTCTTCCCCGGCTTCGTCGGCCACGCCGATCTGCCGACGCTCTGTACGCGAACGCGAGCCTGTTCGTCTTCCCCTCGCTCTACGAGGGCTTCGGACTGCCGGTGCTGGAGGCCATGGCCTGCGGCACGCCGGTCGCCTGCTCGCGGACGACGTCCTTGCCCGAGGCCGCCGGCGGCGCGGCCGCCCTGTTCGATCCCGAGGACCCGCGCGACATCGCCGCCGTCCTCGGCGCGCTGATCGCCGATCCCGAGCTCCGCGCCGACCTGCGCGCGCGCGGCCTGCGCCGCGCCGCCTCCGCCACCTGGCGCGCCTGCGCGGAGCTGACCGCCGCCGCCTACGACGCGGCCGCCGCCGAGGTCACCCGATGAAGATCGCGCTCGTCGGCACCCGCGGCGTCCCGGCGGCCTACAGCGGCTTCGAGACCGCCGTCGAGAACATCGGCGCCCGGCTCGCGGAGCGCGGCCACGACGTCACCGTCTACTGCCGCCCGCACATGGTCGAGCGCCGCGCGGACGCCTACTACCGCGGCATGCGGCTGGTCTACCTCCCCACCGTGGCCGGGAAGCACCTCGACACGCCCGTGCACTCGCTGCTCAGCACGCTGCACCTGGCCACCGTCCGCCGCCCGGACGTGGCCATCTACTTCATCGCCGGCAACAGCCCGTATGCGGGTCTCGGCAGGCTGCTGGGCGTGCCTACGGCGATCAACGTCGACGGACTGGACTCGCCGCGCGCGAAGTGGGGACCCTGGGCCCGCCGCTACCTGCGCCTCACAGAGCGCGCGGCGCCCCGCCTCGCCAACGTGGCCATCACGGACTCGCGCGTGCTGCAGGGCATCTACCGCGCCTGGGGCCACGAGACGGTGTACATCCCCTACGGCTCCGAACTGGCGGACGACGATGCCGAGCGACACCGCCGGGACGGGAGTCCACGCTCACGGCGATCCGCTGCGAGACCTCGGCCTCGAGCCACGACGGTACGTGCTCTTCGTCGGACGCCTCGTGCCCGAGAACAACGCGCACGTGCTGGTCGAGGCCTTCGCCGGACTGCAGACGGACCTCCGCCTCGCCGTCGTCGGCGACGCCCCGTACGCCGACGCCTACCAGGAGCGCCTCCACGCGGTCCACGACGACCGCGTCGTCTTCGCCGGCTACCAGTTCGGAGCCGCGTACAGGCAGCTGCTGCGCAACGCCGCCATCGTCGCCGTGCCCACCGAAGTCGGCGGCACGCACCCCGTCCTCCTGGAGGCCATGGCCGCGGGTTCCTGCATCGTCGTCAACGACCACGCCCCGAACCTGGAGACGCTCGGCGACGCCGGAGTAAGCTATCCCGGGCAAGGAAGGCGCGCCGGGGCTGCGGCGAGCGCTCGAAGCGCTGCTCGCCGACCCGGCCCGGATGGAGCGGTATCGCGCGGCCGCCGCGGAGCGGGCCGGCCGCGTCTACTCATGGGAGGCCGTGACGGACGCCTACGAGCAACTGGCGACGAGACTGGCGAGGGGACGCTCGTGAAGCCCGACGTCGACGCGCTCCGCCGCTTCATCGCCGACCGGCGCGGCGGCGACCCCGGCGCGCTGGACGAGTGGAGCGCGCCGGACGTGCTGGAGCTGAGCTGGATGGTCGGCCGCCGGCTGTGCCGAGGCGCGCTGCTGCGCGCCCGCCTCGGCGCCTCCGGCGGCCTCGTCTTCTGCGACCGCAACGTCCGCATCCACCACGCGCGCCACGTGCGCGCCGGCCGCGATCTGGACCTCGAAGAGGGCTGCTTCATCAACGGCCTCAGCCGCCGCGGCGTCGTCTTCGGCGACCGCTGCACCGTCGGCCGCGGCGCCGTCGTCGCGCCCTCCGGCCTCCTCGGCGGCCAGCCCGGCGAGGGCCTCCTCATGGGCGACCACTCCAATCTCGGCGCCTGGGCGTACGTCGGCTGCTCCGGGTTCATCTCGATCGGCAACAACGTCCTCATGGGCCCGCGCGTGAGCCTCCTCGCCGAGGACCACAACGCCGCGTCCACGGACGAGCCGATCAAGGCGCAGGGCGTCACCCGCCTGCCGATCACCATCGAGGACGACGTCTGGCTCGGCGCCGGCGTCACGGTCGTCGGCGGCGTGACCATCGGCCGCGGCAGCATCGTCGCGGCCGGCTCCGTGGTCACCCGCGACGTCGAGCCCTTCAGCGTCGTCGCCGGGCGTCCCCGCCGCACTCGTGCGCTCCCGCCTCACGACGCCAGACTAGGCGACGCCGCCACGGACAAGTACGTCAGCAAGAAGCTCAGCCTCGTGCGCTTCCTCGCCGTCGCCGCCGTGGTCGTCTTCCACGCCTACCCGTTCACGCCCGGCGTGTTCATCACCGCACCGCCGGCGCCGAGCACGGCCACGGAGTTCCTCCAGGGCTACATCTCGCTGGCGCTGATGCGCTGGGCCCTGCCGTTCCTCGGCCTGGTCTCCGGCTACCTCTTCTTCCGCACGCTTGAAGCCCACGGTCGCCGGCTTCACCTCGAAGCTGCGCACGCGCGTGGGGACGCTTCTCGTCCCGTTCGTCATCTGGAGCGGAGTCGGCGTGCTGTTCACGATCGCCGTCACCCACTCCAGCTTCGCCGGTGTCAGCCCGTACTGGACCATCAACTCCGCGGGAGAGGCGCTGGACCGCTGGCTGCTGCACCCGGTGCTCTACCCACTGTGGTTCCTCCAGGCGCTGATGACGTGCATGGTGCTCTCGCCGCTCGTCTACGTGGCCGTCCGAGCGCTGCGCTGGTGGATCCTGGCGATCGCCGTGGTCTGGTGGGTGAGCGGCTGGCAGCCGATGGCCGTCTGGCCGTGGATCAGTTCCACGGCCTTCCCGCCCTTCCTGGTCGGCGCCACGTTCGCGATGCTCGGCGCCCGGGCGCCGTGGGGGGCCCGGGCGCCCGCGCGACTCGTCGCCGCCTTCGCAGCGACGTGGCTCGCGGCAGCCGCGCTCTTCACCCTGTACGGCCACGACCTGGGCCGCTGGACGCGCGCCGGCTTGCTCCCCGTGGTCGTTCTGGGCGTCTGTACCCTCTGGACGGCCCCGGACGCGCTCAAACGGCCTCTACGGGCGTCTACGAGCCTCTTCACAGGAGATGGGCCGACGCTGGATCCGCGAACCGGAGGCTGGCGGACCAAGCTCGCCGCGGCGGCCCTCTTCGTCGCGCCACTCTCCTTCTTCGTGTACGTGACCCAGGAGCCGGCGCTCGCGGTCTTCAAGCACTGGATGGAGACCGCCGGATCCGGCCTCCCGCGCTCGTCGCCTACCTCGTGCCGCCACTCCTGGTGATCACCGGCTCGGTGCTTGTGGGTCTCGCCCTGCGGCGACTCCTGCCGCGCACCTTCGCCGTGGCCGCCGGCGGCCGCGTGCCGGGAGCCCCTCGAGGCCGTGCCCCCGCCGATCCCGAAGCCGCCGTCGAGACCAGCTCGTAGCGCCCGGGCCTTCAGCCTCCGCGTTTCCGTCGGCGCTGGCCGCATGTGGTGCCGGTTTGGCCCGGCACCGACCCCGATGCCGTGTGCGGCACCTCGATACCGGCGTCAGTGCCGCACCGTGGAGGCTGCCGGGCCGGAGCGCCGGCATCGTCTCACGACCACGCGGTACCATCCCCGGTGCCGAGGCGCCGCTCCCGGCACCACTCGCCGTGCTTCGCCAGAACGACTACCATCCCCCCCGCGGGCACCACTGCAATGCTGCGCAGGGACGTTCGTAGGGGCGTACACCTTCGCAGAATCGCGCACCCACGAAGCGCGGGCCGTGCCGGCCGCGGCAGTCCGCGCCGGAGCCCGAAAAGCCTCAGGCCTCGCCGCCCGCGGCTCTTTGCAGGCGCGGCAGCCTCCAGGCCATCCACACGATCACGCATTGGAGGGCCAGGATCGGCAGGTACTTGTTCATCAGGAGGATCGGCCACACGAACGCCTGCGCGGGCGGTCCGTACCCCACCATCTGCCCCGGCGCCCGCGCGATGAAGAACAGCGTCGCGGTGAGGGCCAACAGCATCCACCACGGCTCGGCCGATCTGACCTTCATGCCACCCAGGAGGATCGCGAGAAGCAGGAGGATCGGACCCGCGAGGATCACCGTCTTGTAGTCGTGGCTGATCGTCGGCAGCAGGAACATGGGCGGGAAGGTCGCACACGCCATGAGGGCCGTCGCCGCGCCGTCACGACGGCGCCAGAGCAGCGCGGCCGTGAGCAGGAACAGGGCCACCGGGACGGTGAGAAGCACGCCCGACGGCAGATGCGGCAGATACCACGGCCCGAGCTCGTCGACGAACCAGGCGAAGGACTGGGCCGAGGCGTTGCCCACCCAGCTGCCGGCGCCGGTGGCCACGGCCGTGCGGAGGTAGGTCACGAAGGTCTGCAGGTTCGCGGGCCCGGCGATGAACGCGAGGACGAGCAGGGAGAGGACGATCGGCAGCACGCTCCTCCAGCGGAATCGCCAGATCACGAGGACCAGCAGGATCGCCGGGTAGATCTTCACGTTCGCCGCCAGCGCGAAGCAGATGGTGGGCGTCCAGATGTCGTGCGGCCGCCTCACGAGCGAGAAGAGGCCCGCCATAGCGAGGAAGGCGACCAGGGCGTCGATGCTGCCGCGTTCGACGCTGAGCAAGAACCCGACGGACACGAAGAGCCAGACGGCCATCACGGGACCCAGCCGGCCGATGCGGCGGTGCAGGTCGTCGTCCCGGACTCCCTCTCCGGCGACCGCCGGCGTCCTCGCGGCCGCGACGGCGAGGCCGATCGCGGCCAGATCGAGCGCGATCATCACGAGGACGTGAAGCACGTAGGCGGTGTTCTGGTCGAACAGACGGTACGGCTGGTACAGGACCAGCGTCAGCGGCGGCCAGCCATTGGTCGCCGTCGAGAACGTCCGCGCACCCTCGTAGGCACCGTTGCGGAAGTCCGCGCCTATCGGATTGATGGGGGGGAAGTACGCCGGCGCCCGCCAGACCCACGCGTCCAAGTCGACCCAGGCGACCGCGGCGTTAGCCAGCACGAGGGCGGCGGCCAGCCACATGACGACCGTCACTGCGCGATCCATTCGCGGCGAGCCCTCGGCCGGCATGGTCATTGCCCAGAAGCCTACGAGGGCAAGAAGGGCCAGCGTCCACGCCCGAGCCAGCCAGACGCTGGAGGGGCCCTCGACACCCAGGGTGACGACCACCCCGGCGATCCCGACGGCCAGCAGCACCGCACCAACGAGGTGCGTGCGTGAGTGGCGAGCGTCAATGCCCTTGCGGTCCAGTCTGGCCCCTCCGAGTCAGCGCATTACAGCGCGCTCTATGAAACACGAGGCTGTCGGCGGGCGCAACACCACCGGGCGACCGGATCGGTCATGCCTTCTCGCATGGCCTGCGACTTCGGCGGGTGGGAGCCGGCTACTCCCGGTGCTCGCGGACGTCGAAGCCCCCGCGCAACACGAACTCGTCGCGGCAGGCCTCGGAGAGATCCTCGCGGACCATCTCCTCCACGAGCTCGGCGAAGCCGATGGTGGCGGTCCAGCCGAGGCGCTCGCGCGCCTTCGTGGCATCCCCGAGCAGCGTGCCGACCTCGGTCGGCCTGTAGTAGCGCGGATCGACGCGCACCACCGCGACGCCGGGCTCGAGCGCGGCGCGAGGCCCGGCGGGCGGAGCGTCCTGCGGCAGCTGGCGCTGGGCCAGCGCGCCCTCGAGGCGCGCCGCGTCCACGGCGTCGACGACGCCGACCTCGTCCCGCCCGCTCCCTCGCCAGGCGAGGGTGACGCCGATCTGGGCGAAAGCGTGCTCGCACATCTCGCGGACGCTGTGCTGCTCACCCGTGGCGATGACGTAGTCGTCGGGCTCGTCCTGCTGAAGCATGAGGTGCATGGCGCGCACGTAGTCGCGGGCGTGGCCCCAGTCGCGAAGCGAGTCGAGGTTGCCCAGCCAGAGGCCGTCGTGCAGGCCGAGGGCCATGCGCGCGACGGCGCGCGTGATCTTGCGCGTCACGAACGTCTCGCCGCGGATGGGGCTCTCGTGGTTGAAGAGGATGCCGTTGCTGGCGTGCATCCCGTAGGCCTCGCGGTAGTTCACCGTGATCCAGTAGCCGTAGACCTTGGCGGCGCCGTACGGGCTGCGCGGGTAGAACGGAGTGGTCTCGCGCTGCGGGACCTCCTGCACCTCGCCGAACATCTCGCTGGTGGAGGCCTGGTAGAAGCGCACCGTCTCCCCCATCCCGAGGATGCGGATGGCCTCGAGCAGGCGGAGCGTGCCGAGGGCGTCGGAGTTGGCCGTGTACTCGGGCGTCTCGAAGCTCACCTGGACGTGGCTCTGGGCGGCGAGGTTGTAGAGCTCGTCGGGCTGCGTCTCCTGCACGATACGGATGAGGTTGGTGGCATCGGTGAGGTCGCCGTAGTGCATGAAGAACCGGCCACCGGGGATGTGCGGGTCCTGGTAGAGATGGTCGACCCGCTCCGTGTTGAACGAGCTCGCGCGGCGCTTGATGCCGTGCACGACGTAGCCCTCCCGGAGGAGGAGTTCGGCGAGGTAGGCGCCGTCCTGACCGGTGATGCCGGTGATGAGTGCGGTCTTGGTCATGCGGCCCTCCAGGCAGGAACGCTAGGCGCGATTCGCGAGGATACCAGTCGTAGGTGCGGCGGATGCCGTCTTCGAGGCCGACCTCGGGAGCCCAGCCGAGCCCTTTGATGCGGCTCACATCCATGAGCTTGCGCGGGGTGCCGTCGGGGCGGGAGTCGTCCCAGAGGACGGGTCCCTCATAGCCGACGACGCGCTGCACCAGGGCGGCGAGGTCGCGGATGGTCAGGTCCTCCCCGCACCCCACGTTGAGCAGGCCGTCGGGGACGTCGGCCGCGTGCACGTTCTGCAGGCAGAACGTGATGGCCCGGCCGACGTCCTCCACGTACAGGAACTCGCGGCGCGGCCTGCCGGTCCCCCACAGAGCGAGCGCGGTCTCGGGGCCGGCGGCGCCGGCCTCCATGGCCACCTTCGCCTCGTGGAACTTGCGGATCATCGCCGGCAGGACGTGGCTCGAGTTGAGGTCGAAGTTGTCGCCGGGGCCGTACAGGTTCGTCGGCATCAGCGAGAGATAGTCGGTGCCGTATTGGCGGTTGAGGCTGCGGCACATCTCGATGCCGCCGATCTTGGCGATGGCGTAGGCGCGGTTGGTCTCCTCCAGCGGGCCGGTGAGGAGGTACTCCTCCTTGAGCGGCTGCGGCGCCTCGCGCGGATAGATGCACGAGCTGCCGAGGAAGACCAGGCGCTGCACCTCGTGGCGGAACGCCTCGCCGATGAGGTTGAGCTCGATGAGCAGGTTCTGCTCGAGGAACTCCCACGGCTGCTCCCAGTTGGCCATGATGCCGCCCACCTTGGCGGCGGCGTCGATGACGGCCTCCGGCCGCTCCTCGTCGAAGAACCGGCGGGTCGCGGCCGGGTCCGTGAGGTCCAGCTCGGTGACGTCGCGCACGAGGATGTTGCGGAAGCCCTGCTCCTGCAGCGTCCGGTAGATGGAGCCACCGACGAGACCGGTGTGGCCGGCGAGGAAGATGCGGGTCGTTTTGCTGACGAGCTCGGGCATGCTGGCCGTAATCCTACCCGCTCGCACCAGAATGCGTGGCGTCGGCTGCTACTCGCGGTCCGCGTCAGCGGATCGTGACCGTGACGATGCGGCTCCAGGCTTCCGCGTGGGTGCGGGTGCGCGGTAGATGGGCGCGGAGGCGGTACGTCTCGGCGTTCGGGGTCCCGAACTTGCGGCTCATCCAGGTGCGGCCGTTGCGCAGCGCGACCGAGCGCTGCAGGCTCACCGGCCGCCAGCCGCCGCCGCGGTCGGTCAAGAGCTCCACCCTCTCGCCGCGGAGCTGCGGCGCGACGGACCCGGAGAACCGGAATACGGCGCCCCTGCGCAGGTCGTAGCGCAAGCGCGCCGTGGTGATCCTGGGCACGGCGATCACCTGAGTGACCGGGGCCAGCGGCGTGGTGGTCCCGCCGTACTGGAACTCCAACGCGTAGTCGTGGGTGAGGGACGGGGCGAGGTCGAAGGACAGGCGCCGGTCCCAGTCCGCGTCGGTCCAGGGGACGCGGCGTAGCGTGGTCCACGGACGGCCGGGCACGCGAGTGCGCAGAAGGATGGCGCCGGGGGCGGCGACGTGGATCGTGGCCGTGAGCCGCGTCCTGGAGCCGGCGACGACGCTGCTCCGCGTGAGCGTGACTGTTGAGGGATCCCGGCCGGCGCCGAGCGTGCGGCTCAGCCGGCCGCCGGCGTCGAGCAGGTAGGCGACGCTCTGCTCGCCGGGGGCCACCGCGGCGACGAGGCCGTCGAGGCCGGTCGCGGCGGAGACCCAGGACTTGCTCGAGCCGAAGAACCCGGCCTGCTGGGCGCCGGCGAGGAGCAGGGCGCGCTCTGGCCGGCCGGTCCAGGTGACGGCCGGCCACACGTCGGCGCTCAGATCCGGGAGGCCGGGCAGCGACGCGAACGTCAGGGCGTCGTCGCTGCCGAGCACGTCGTGGCCGGTGGCCGCGAAGAGGTCCGGAGCGCCGTCGCCCCAGACGGGAGAAGCTGCCGCGGTCACTCCGGTGACCGGCGCCGCGGCTGCGCCGGCGACGGTCCAGGCGGTCCTCCCCACCAGGATCTCCCCGGCATCGGACCCGGCGACGGCCGTCCCGTCGCCGGCGAGGGCCACGGAGGTGAGCATGCTCGTGGTGGGCGAGGTCTGGGTCTGCCAGGTGGCGCCGGAGTCGGTGCTGGTCAGGATCATGCCGGCCTCCCCCACCGCGACGACGCGCTTGCTGCGCATCGCGACGTCGGTGACGGCGGCACTGGGCGCCGCTCCGACGTACGCCGGCGGCGCCCACGTAGCGCCCCAATCGGCGGTGACCAACAGCAGGCCGCCGGAGGCGACGACGCCTCGACCCGAGGTGTTGAACGCGACCGCGGTGAACGCGGTGCCCCCGTGGCCGCGCGGCACGACGACCTTCCAGGTGTGGCCGGCGTCCCGGGTGACGGCGATGTGGCCGTCCCCCGCCAGAGCCAGGCTGGTGGAGCCGAAGGCGAAAGCATCGTGCGCGGTCCAAGCGGCGCCCGCCGGTGACTGCACAGACGCCCAGGGCGAGACGGCGGCAGCGGAGCCGAAGGCAGGCGCGGTGGACAAGGACAGGCAGGCGAGACACGCCACGAGGCCTACGAGCAGCGCGGCGGCGGCACGGTCGACGAGCAGAGCGCGACGAGCGCGGACGACCGGCCAGGTGAGCGTGTCGCGAGCGGTGTGACGGCGCGCCCTCATGGCGGCGGCGGCTGGGATGAGGAGCCCGATGACGAGCCAGACGATGTGCCGCCGCCGGACGTCGCCGGCGGCTCGCGGTGGCCGCCTGCGTGACCTTGGGCTTCGGCGCCAGCGCCTTGCGGGCGTCGGCGATCACTGCGGCGGCGCCGGGGAAGCCCTCGCGCACAGCGGTCACCGCGAGGGCCAGGCGGAGCGCCTTGCGCCACTGGCGGTTGCGCGCGGCGTCTTTGGCTTGGGCGAGGCGCGCGCTCAGCTCCTCACCGGTCCCGGCCCTGGCGGCGAGCGCCGCGGCCTCCGCCGAGGACGGATCGAGCACGAGCATCGCCGCGGCGAAGCCCGCGGCGCGGCCCCACTTGAACTCGCGCAAGGCCTCTTGAGCGGCCGCCGTCATGTCCCTGGTCAGCGCGGCCGCCGCGTCTCGCAGCTCGGCGCTGTCGCGAAGCGCGGCCCGCAGGTCGCCGGCGCGCAGCGCCTGCAGCGCGGCCAGCGCGCCGGGCACGTCGCCGGCGTCCAGTCGGGCGGCAGCGTCGTCCAGCGCACTGGTCGCGACGTCGACGCGCTGCCGGACCTTCTCCTCACCGGCGGCCTGCACGAGGAGCTGGCGCCGGGCCTCATCGGCAAGGACCTGCGCGTCGCGATACGGAATCACCAGGAGCCTGGCCGACGAGAGCTCGGCCTCCGCCTGGGCATACGAGCGGTCGTCGAGCGCCGCGACGCCCCTGGAGTAGTGCGTGGCGGCGTTCAGCACGACGAGGCCGACCACGCCGACGACGACCAGGGCGGCGATGAGCACAGACAGCGTGATCCGGCGTCGCCAGAACGGAGCAGAGACGTCGTCATAGACCAGGTCGTCGGTGTAGTGCCATCCCTCGGGCAGCTCCGGCGGCGCCGGAGAGGCGGTGTCGGACGAGGGATCGGTGTGAAGAAGGGGCATGCCTTGTCCGGGTCGGTGGTCGTGACCCCGTGATGGTACTCGCCGGGAGCGGCCGCGAAAAGCGCGTCGCGGCCGCGCGCCTCACTTCACCTTCATGGTGCGGCTGTACGCGCTCTTGCCGGCCGCGAGGGTCGTCGTGTCCGCGGTGGTGGCGCAGAAGCGGTACTTGCCGGTCTTCGAGATCGAGAGCCTGACCGAGTACTTGCTGTAGGAGCCGGAGTCCGCCGTGGTCGCCGTGTACGTCTTGTAGGCCTTCCACTTGCCGCTGGCGTACCTCTGGGCCTTGACCTTGACGTTCTTCGCGCCGGCCGGGTACCTGGGCTTCAGTGAGCCGGAGACGGTGACCTTCTTGCCGTGCTTGACCGACGACGGGCACGCGGGCTTGCCGATCGCCGGCTTCACCTTGACGTACAGCACGGCGCCCGGCGTGGACGCCCACTCGGCGGTGCCGAGGAAGTTCATGCGCCAGTACAGGTTGCGGCCGGCCGTCCAGCTGTAGGTGTAGGCGCCGGACGAATACGGAGCGGCCATGTTCGTCACGGTCGCGGCCGTGGTCCACGGACCTATGGACTGAGCGGCGTACTGGACGAGCACTTGCTGCTGGTCCACCGGCAACGGCGGATCGGCGGTCGTCTGCAGCACGCCGTTCAGGACGGCCCTGGCGCCCCAGGTGACGATGGCGCTCTGGGCGGTGACGGTGAGAGTGGTGGGCGTGGGCGCCGCGGCGGCAGGCGTCGCCGCCACTGCGGCGCCGACGAGGACGACGACCAGCAAGAGCAGGACGATCCGTCCCTTGGTCGCACGCTTGACGGGCTTGTGAGGCATGAGCGGCTTCCTCCTGTTTGGACGGCGACCAGGCGTCTCCCGGAAGTCAGGGCGCCCGAGACATGGTGATTGTACTGCCGGCTCAGTGTACGGCCCCACGGCGCCGTCGGCGACTGCCAGAGCGGCGCGCACGATGAGTTGATCGCGCTCGGCGGTGGGCACGCGCGCATGTACAAGGTGCAGGAAGCGCACGCACGGCCGAACGCGCCCACGACTCCTGACGCGCGCGGCCCGCTAGGCCGACGTGCCGAACCGCGCCCTGTACCAGTCGCACTCCCGGCGAAGCCCGTCAGCAAGCGTCGTCCGGGGGGCGTAGCCCAACTCGGCTGCAGCCCGACCGACGTCGGCCCACGTGTCCCGAACGTCGCCGGCTTCAACCGGGAGTTGAGTCACCTGCGGGGTGATGCCCATCCCTTCGCCCAACACCGCAATCGCGTCGGAGAGGCTCACGCGGTGTCCGCCTCCAACGTTCATCACCGTTCCGGCACCGGCACCGACGGCCTGCACGAGGGCTCCACGATATCGTCGACGTACGTGAAGTCCGTTGGCGCTCGCCAGCCCCGCCCCTACCCGCCTATTCCTCTCTCCAGACGACTCGCCGCACGTACGGCGTGTAGCTCACGATCAGCCGCACGACCTTCTCGGAGACGTTGGGCACCGAGTAGTCGGCGACCAGACGCAGCAGCCGGTCCTCGCCGCGCGGCTGGGTCTCGAGGATGCGCAGACCCTCCGCGATCCGCGGCCATTCCAGGCCGGTCAGCATGACGGACGCCTCCTCCATCGCCTCGGGGCGCTCGTGTGCCTGGCGCACGTTCAGCGCCCGCAGGCCCCTGATGGACGCCTCCTCGCTGATCGTCCCCGAATCCGAGAGGATGGCGCGAGCGCGCTCCTGGAGGTGCACGTAGTCGGTGAAGCCGAGCGGCTTGAGCAGGCGCACCAGCGGCGGCAAGGGCTCGGTGAGCGCGTCCAGCCGCTTGCGCGTCCTGGGGTGCGTCGTCACCACGACGGGGAGTCCGTATACCCCCGCCAGTTCGCGCAGCATCTGCACGTAGAGCGCGAACTGCCGCGGGTCGTCCACGTTCTCCTCGCGGTGCACGCTGACGACGAAGAAACCGTCGGGCGTCAGGCCAAGGTCAGCGAGAGCCGGTGACGCCTCGATCTTGTCGTTGTAGTGGCTCAGCACCTCGAACATCGGGCTGCCCGTCTTGACGATGCGGTCGGCGGGCAGCCCCTCGGCAAGCAGGTACTCCCGCGAGATGTCGCTGTACGGCAGGTTGATGTCCGCGATGTGGTCCACCATCCGGCGGTTGATCTCCTCCGGGACGCGCTCGTCGAAGCAGCGGTTGCCGGCCTCCATGTGGAACACCGGGATGCGCAGGCGCTTGGCGGCGATCGCCGCGAGACAGCTGTTGGTGTCGCCGAGGATCAGCACCGCGTCGGGCTCGCACCTCGCGCAGCGCCGCGTCGGCGCGGGCGATGACGTTGCCGATCGTCTCGGCCGCGGTCTGGCCGGCCGCCTCCAGGTACCTGTCGGGCGGCCGCAGCCCGAGATCCTCGAAGAACACCTGGTTGAGCTCGTAGTCGTAGTTCTGGCCGGTGTGGATGAGCACGTGCTCGAGGTGCCTGTCCAGCGCAGCCATCACCCGCGAGAGCCGGATGATCTCCGGACGCGTACCCAGGATCGTGGCGACCTTCATCTGTCCCCTCCCTCGCGCAGCACGGGCTCGTAGTACGTGTCGGGGCGGCCCGGGTCGAACACCTCGTCCGCCCAGAACAGCGTGAGCATCTCGTCGCTCCCCGTGTTCTCGATGCTGTGAGTCGTCCCCGGCGGGATGATCACCGCCCGCGGCTCGACGCCGCTCACCAGGTACTCCTCTACCACGTCAGAGTCCACCCTCCGCAGCCTCACGATGCCCTCTCCGGCGAGCACGATGAAGCGCTCCACCTTGGTGTCGTGGTAGTGGTTGCCGCGGGTGACGCCGGGATGCGTGCGCGAGAAGAAGATCTGCCCCGCTCCCGGGTGGCGCACCAGCTCCGCCAGGTCGCCGCGCTCGTCGCTGTGCAGGATGAAGGGGAAGCTCAGGTCCTCCGGCTCCAGGTAGGAGAGGTAGGTGCTGTGCAGCGCCCGACCGAAGTGGCCTGAGAGGTCGGGCGCGTCGGCGGTGTGTTGAAGCGCGTGCAGCGCCCGGATGCGGTCCGCCAGCTCCCCCACCGTCGTGTCGATGACCGGACTCACGGTGGGACGCGCGACGCCGGAGACGGGCTCGTCCAGCAGCGCGACGAACGCCGCGACGACGTCGATGACGTACACGAGACGCAGCGGCGACGATGGGTCGTCCACCCGCAGCGGCAGCCCGTGGGCGGTGTTGTAGCAGAAGGTGGCGGTCACGGAGTTGTACTCCGGGCGCCCCCACTTGCCGAACACGTTGGGCAGCCGGAAGATCGCGACGGCCCCACCGCCCGAGCGCGACCACTCTTCGAGCGCGCGCTCGGCCGCAAGCTTGCTCGCGCCGTACGGGTTGTCCAGCTCGGCCTGGGTCGAGGACGCGAAGACGACCGTGGGGCGCACACCGGCCGCGGTCATGAGGCCGCAGAGCTCGCTCGTGAACCCGGCGTTGCCGGTCTCGAACTCGCCGGGGTCCTTGGGCCGGTTCACGCCGGCGAGGTGGTAGACGACCTCAGCGTCCGCCAGCGCCGCAGCGAGGCCCTCAGGCGGGTCGCCGACGTCGAAGCCGGTGACCTCGACTCGTCCCGGCGCGTCAGCGCGGTCATCAGGTTGCGCCCGATGAAGCCCCGGGCCCCCGTCACGACGACGCGTCGCATCAGGCCGCCCCGAGCGGCGGCAGGCCCAGGTCGGCGCGGACGCCCGCCACCCGGGTGAGGATCTCGCAGGTGCCGTCCACGTCGAGCCGTGTCGTGTTGTGCGAGTGGTAGTCGTCGACCCGGCCGGCGTCCGCGACGCCCTCCGTGAAGTAGAGGTCGTAGTTGAGATCGCGGTCGTCGGGCACGACCCGGAAGTACTCGCCCATGTCCTCGGAGCGAAGCATCTCCTCGCGCGTCAGCAGCGTCTCGTAGAGCTTCTCTCCGTGCCGCGATCCTACGATGCGCACGGGGTTGTCGGCGCCGTAGAGGCGCTTCATGGCCGCCACCAGGGTCTCGATGGTGGCGGCCGGCGCCTTCTGGACGAACAGTTCCCCGGGGCTGCCGTGCTCGAAGGCGAACAGGACGAGTCCCACTGCGTCCTCGACCGTCATCATGAAGCGCGTCATCTGCGGGTCGGTGACGGTGAGCGGCCCGCCGGCGCGGATCTGCTCGGCGAACAGCGGGATCACCGAGCCGCGGCTGCCCATCACGTTGCCGTAGCGGGTGATGCAGATGGTCAGCCCACGCGAGGAGGCCACACGGCTCTTGGCGCCGGCGAGGCGCTCCATCATGGCCTTCGAGATGCCCATGGCGTTGATGGGGTACGCAGCCTTGTCCGTGGACAGCACGATCATGCGCTGCACGCCGGCGTCCTGGGCCGCGTTCATCACGTTCTCCGTACCCAGGGCGTTCGTCATCAGCGCCTGCAGCGGATAGAACTCGCACGAGGGGATCTGCTTGAGGGCGGCGGCGTGGAAGACGAAGTCCACGCCCTCGAGCGCGTCGCGCAAGCTGTCCGGGTCGCGCACGTCGCCGATGTAGAACTTGATCCTCGGATCGGCGTACTCGATGCGCATGTCGTGCTGCTTCTTCTCGTCGCGACTGAAGATCCGGATCTCGCCCAGCCCCCGGTCTGCCATGCGGCGGAGCACTGCGTTCCCGAACGTGCCCGTGCCGCCGGTGATCAGAAGCGTCCGGCCCTCAAACATGCTGCCCACCTCGCTGTCGGATGTCGGTCTCCCCGCCCGTCGGCGGTCGTCGCCCCGAGCCTACACGTTCCTTCGCCGCGGGGCGCGCGAATCCTGAACCGGCGTGCGCCGGCCGGCGCCCGCACGCGAGGTGCGCAGGCGCCGGCCGGCGGTCGGCCTTTGTCCGTTCCGCCGATCGACCGTTCGACCGTTCGACCCCGGACCGGGTCTCTTCCTTACCTCTTGACCGTGAACCTCTTGGGGGCACTGGTGCCGCCCGGCGTCACGATCCTGATCTTGACCTTGCCGTACACCGCATTCTTCGGCACCTTGCAGACGATGCTGGTCGAGCTCCACGACGTGTACTTCGTCGCCTTCTTGGCGCCGAACTTGACATAGCCGGCGCCCCGCACCTGGCCGAACACGGTGCCAGCGATCGTGACCACGGACTTGCGCTTGCCGGAGGTCGGCGTGACGCTCGCGATCACCGGCTTGCCGGCCGTCGGGTCGGTGAACACCTGGATGTTGTTCTTGGCGAAGTCGGCCGCATACACGCGGAAGCTCCGATCGACGGCGAGAGCGCCCGCACCCTGGAACTGGCCGTCGCCGGCGCCCGGAGCGCCGATGCTGGTGACCCAGACGCCGCTGCTCGTGAACTTCTGCACGCGGTTGTTGCCCGGGTCCGCGACGTAGACGTTGCCGTCGGGGTCGACCGCGAGGCCCATCGGCGACGTGAACTGCGCCGGGGCCGGCCCCTGGCCGCCCCAGCCGATGATGAAGGCGCCTGTGCTGGAGAACTTCTGCACGCGGTTCAGGGCGATGTCGAGCACGTACACGTTGCCGAGCGCGTCGGCGGCGCAGGCCCACGGCGCGTTGAACTGCCCGTTCTCATAGCCCGTCGAGCCCCACAGGCTGAGGAACGACCCGGTCGACGAGAACCGCTGCACGCGCGGATTGGCGATCTCCGCCGTGTAGACGCTGCCGGCGCCGTCGACCGAGATCCCGTAGGGGCTCGAGAACTGGCCGGCGCCGGTGCCGGGGCTGCCCCACATCCTCAGGTATCCGCCATCGGCGTCGAACTGCTGGACGTAGTTGTTGCCGATGTCGGTGACGTACACGGAGCCGTCGGGCGCCGTCGCTACAGCCCAAGGCGCGGCGAACAGAGAGGGACCCGTCCCTCCCGACCCCCACTTGGTGAGGTAGGTCCCGTCGGCGGCGAAGACCTGCACGCGTGGGTTGCCAGGGTCGGCGACGTACACGCGACCGTCCTGGCCGATGGCCAGGCCCGACGGGTAGGTGAACTGGCCGTCTCCGGCCCCCGGGCCGCCGAACTTGAAGGAGTACGTGTAGGCGGCGTCGGCAGGCGCCGCGAAAGCGAGTAGCACGACGACGAGCGCCAGAAGGAGCAGCGCCGACGCGGTCACGAGCGCGAGCCGCGGTCGCGAGTCGATGAGTGCACGAGCGTCCATACGATCCCTCCGTTTCCGCGCCTCCACGCCAGGCGTGGCGCGCATCCCCATGGCCGGGACCCTCGTCGGGCCCCCGATCGTACCTGTACCAGCCGGTTGTACCCGGTTTCGCGCCGGCGAAGCTAAGCCGGCCGGCAAGCCGAAGATAGGCGCGGGCGGCGGGCGGCCGTCAGGCCATCCCGCCGCCCGCGCGGCAGATCGGACTCATCAGCGGCTCGGGCGCGAAGCACCCCGCCACGCCTCTCCCCTACTTCACCGTCAGCGTCGTCCGCGTGACGCCGGCCTGGAAGTTCCCCGCCAGGTCCATCGCGCGCAGCACGACGGTGTAGGTGCCGGGTGCGAGGGCGCGCGTGCTCACCTTCACGGTGCGCCACCAGTTCACGTGCACCTGACGCGTGCTCGCGCGGGTCAGCGCGTGGCCGGCCGCGTCCACGACCACCAGACGCACCATCGCGAAGCCGCATCCGGGCACCGGATCCTTGGCCTTGAACCACAGGCGGGTCATGTCGCCGGCCACGCCCGTGGCCGGGCGCGCGAGCACGCTCGGCTTACGCGTGTCCACGCGCACGCGGAGCTTGCCGGTCGGCGAGGCGTTGCCGTTGACGTCCGCGGCGAAGAACGTGATCCTGGACTCGCCCTGATCGGCGAACGTCACCTTGAGGGTGGTGCCGCGGTACGGCGCCGTGACCCAGCCGTTCCGCGTCAGGCCGATAAGGTCTATAGCGTAGCCGTAGGGGCCGGGCACGCCGGTGAAGCTCAGCTTGACCGGCCGGTTGCTCCAGCCGGGCTTCCAGCCGCGGACGACGCATCTCGGGAGGTTGTCCGTCTTCGCGGCGAAGGTGACCGCCAGCGTGTGCACCGCGGTCACGTCCTTGAAGGTGTAGCTCGCCGGCGCGCCGACGGACGCGCCGTCGACCACCACGTCGTTGACCTGGTAGCCGGCGTCGGGCGTGAAGTCGAAGGTCCTGTCGGTGCCGGCGATCACGTTCGTGGTCCCGGGGCTCACCGTGCCGTGGCCATCCTTGCTCACGGTGACGGCGTAGTCCTCTCTGTACGCGACCATGACGTCGTTTCCCGCGATCCAGCCGCGGCCGCGCACCGGGAAGTCGCAGTCCCACATCGTGGCCGGGCTGCCCACGTCTTGCTTGGCCCAATCCGCGCCGCCGTTCTCAGTGAGGAGCACGCCGGCGGCGCCGACCAGCCACACACGCCCCCCGAGGAAGCTCGCCGAGCGCCACAGGGTGAGCGTGGTCCCGGAGGTCTGCTCCGTCCACACGGCGCCGCCATCGGTGGTGGCGAAGATCCGGCCGTTGCTCGAGGCCAGCCAGCCATGCTGGGCGTCGGCGAAGTCGACGCAGTAGAACACGGTGCCGGCTGAGACGGTCTGCGGCGTCCAGGTGGCCCCACCGTCGGTGGTGTGCAGCACCGTTCCGTTGCCGGCGGCAGCCCAGGCGTTGTCCTTGTCCAGCACGTTGACGTCGTACAGGTTGGCCGCGGTACCGGATGTCTGCGGCGTCCAGGTGGCCCCACCGTTCGTCGTGACGGAGATCCGGCCGCCGTCACCGACGATCCAACCGATGCTGGGGCTGGCCATCTCCACGTCTTCCCACGTCACGCCCGGCGCAGAGGCCATCTGCTGGGTCCACGTCGTCCCGTCGGTGGTCGCGTAGACCCCCGCCGGTCCGATGGTCCACCCGTGTGTCGCGTCGGCGAAGTAGCACTCGAAGAGCATGCCGCCGATCGTGGTCTGGTGCGTCCAGCTCGTGCCGCCGTCGGTGGTCGCGATGATGTTGCCGCCGACGCCCACCGCCCAGCCGTGCTGGGTGTCCGGGAACGAGACGCCGTACCAGGTGTCGGCCACCGGAGTGGTCTGCGGCGTCCAGGTGGTGGCGGCCGAGGCCGCCGCAGGCACGCCGAGGCCCATCACGAGCGCGAACGCGACGAGCGCGAGCAGTAAGAGCCCCACTCCTGTGATCCTGCCCGCCAGTGCCCGTGACGCTTCCGTGCCGTGTCTCATCGTGCCTCCAGGGGGATGGCGAGCGGGAACGCCCGCGCCTTGTCAATCGGCACCCTATTCGCCGCACAGGGACGCGAGTCCCCCGGCCTCGGATGACGTTTGCCGAATGTCACCTCGGCCGCCGGCCGGCCGTGCCTTCACGCTGGACGACAGACCGATCGATCGGCGGGGCGTGTTCGGCGGGGATGACGCCGCGGGCGCCCGCGCCGCCCCGGAGCCTCGTCGGCGAGGTCCCTGGACGCAGGACGGCCCGGGCGGCGCTGCCGCTCCGCCCGGGCCGTCACCGTCTCCGCCTCCGGTCAGACTCCCGGTGCGAACGCCACGAAGAACGCCGCAAGCGCGACGAGGAGACCGGTCACGGCCCCTACCATCAGGGTCGTTCCGCCAGACCCGGCCTCGTCGTGCAGCTCACCGGCGGCCCACAACTCCATCGCCGTCGCCTCGGTGTACGGATCGCCCGCCGCCAGATGTTCCATCGTCCCCATCTTCCGCTGCCCCTTGGTCGTCGTCCTGCGGCCCATTCTCTGCTCACCAGACCTATCGGCCACCGCTCCCCACGGCAGCACGGAACGTGCGTTTAGGGAAGATTCCCCAGGACGTCCGGGGTCAGCTGCAGAACGCCGTTGAGGTTGCGCCGGCAGCACATGCCCAAGTCCGGCGGTGGGCCGGCGGGCGCCCGCCGTCGCGCACCCGCACGCGCCCCGCCCGTACGCGGCAGAGGCCCCCGAGACGCCTCTTCCGGCATCTCTGGGGCCTCTCGCCCGATGAGCGCCTCAGGGGGTGCGCGCCCGCCGAGTTCAGGAGCCTGGCGCGACCGTGATGAAGAAAGCCACCAGCCCGACGAGGAGTCCGATCATTCCGAACCCGGCAGCGGTGACCAGCACCGCGTCCCGCTCGTCCCGGAGGTCTTTAGCGTCTTCTCTGGCGCGCTCCATGTCTCCCATTCCTTCTCGTAAGCCGTCCCGCTCACGCGGCCGGCACTGTGGTCTCACCCACAGTCTGCCGCCCTACGCCGCCGACGGACTGGAACGTCCATCTAGGATGGTCTTGAGGCGGGACATCGCGAGGTCGGCAAGGAGGAGAGACCTAGACCGGCACTGCTGCGCGTACGTCCAATGGCATGCACGTGTCTTTGGATGCACTCGCCGGCCGACAGGGCGCGCCGCCGACCGAGAGAGCAGCAAGGCGAGGTGGAGGCGGGCCGAAAGGGTTGGTCAGTCCACGGAGGAGCGGATGAGCTCAAGGAGCGCGTCGACAAGCTTCCCCTCGGGCAGCGTCGCGACGCGCTCGCCGTGGTCGAAGAGCACGCCCTCGCCGGCCCCGGCGGCGATGCCGTAGTCGGCGTGGCGGGCCTCCTCGGGGCCGTTCACACGGCAGCCCATGACGGCCACGCTGATCACGCGACCGGCGAGCGCCGGGTCGGAGCCCAGACGGCGCTCGACCTCTTCGGCGAGGCCGACGATGTCGACCTCGGTGCGACCGCAGGTGGGGCACGAGATCACTTCCGGGCCGCGCCGCCGCAGGCCCAGCGCGGCCAGGATCTGCCAGGCGGCCCTGACTTCTTCGACCGGGTCGCCGGTGAGGCTCACCCGGATCGTGTCCCCGACGCCGTCGGCCAGCAGAGTGCCGATGCCGACGGCGCTCTTGATCGTCCCGCTCCACACCGTGCCCGCCTCGGTCACGCCGACGTGCAGCGGTGCGTCCGTCTTCTGCGCCAGCAGCCGGTAGGCGGCGATCGTCTCCGGCACCGAAGAGGACTTCACGCTGAGCTTGTAGCTCGTGAAGTCCCACTCCTCGAACTGTTCCGCCCAGCGCAGCGCCGCTTCGACCAGCGCGCCAGGCACGTCCGTCTCGGCGCGCACTCGCAGGTCGCGCGGAAGTGAGCCGGCGTTCACGCCGATGCGGATCGCGACCGGGACGTCCGGCTCGCCCGGCGCGGCGGGCACGCAGGCATCCGCTGCCGCCTGCAGGATCTCCCGCACGTGCTTCTCCGCCATCGTGCCGGGATTGATGCGCACGCCGGCGGCGCCGGCGTCGACGGCCGCCAGCGCCAGGCGCCAGTCGAAGTGGATGTCGGCGATGATCGGTACGCTCGCCTCGCGCACGACGCGCGCAAACGCTGGCGCCTCCTCAGCGCTCGGCAGACTCACGCGCACGAGCTCGCAGCCGGCCGCCTCCAGCGCCCGCACCTGCGCCAGGGTCGCGTCCGCGTCGCCAGTGCGCGTGCACGTCATGGACTGCACGGCCACCGGGGCGCCGCCGCCGACGGGCACGGCGCCCACCATGACGCGCCGCCGGCTAGACATCGTCTCCGGCCGGCGCGCCGGCCCCGCCGGGACCCTCAACGCCGGCTCCGCCGGGACCCTCAGCGCCGACCCCGCCCGCGGCGGTGAACCATTGCCACGTCGCGGAGAGACCGGCGGAGAGGCCGATCTCCGCTTCCCAGCCAAGCACCCAGCGGGAGCGGCCGGGATCGGCGCGCGAGTCGCGGATGTCGCCCTCGCGCGCCGGCTCCATGCGCCGCCCGAGACTCCGCCCCACGAGTCCCTCGACAATGCCGAGGATCTGCAGTAGGTCGGTCTGACGCCCGGTGCCTACGTTGAGCACGGAGACCCCGGTGAGCGGCCGCTGCAGGCCCGCAAGGATCGCGGCCACCACATCGGCGACGTACACGAAGTCGCGTGACTGGTGGCCGTCGCCGTAGATGGTCACCGGCTCGCCGTCGGCGGCGGCGGAGAGGAAGCGGCTGATGACGCCTGAGTACGCCGAGCCGGGATCCTGCCGCGGCCCGTACACGTTGAAGAAGCGGAGGCACACGGCCGTGAGCTGGGCGGCGTCGGCGGCGTCGGCGCAGACGCCCTCCGACGCCAGCTTGGCGCCGGCATAGGGACTCAGCGGACGCGGCGGCGTGGCCTCGGCGATGGGCAGCTCCGCCGCATCGCCGTACACGGCGCAGCTCGAGGCGAGCACGAACCGTTCCACGCCTGCCTCGACGGCCTGGCGGACGGCGTTGACCGTGCCCCCGTGGGTGACGGAGTCACAGCCCACGGGGTCCTCCATCGACTGTGCGACGGACGGCACGGCGGCGAGATGGACGATCGCTTCGCAGCCGTCGACCGCGTCGCGCATCCGCACCTCGTCGCGCACGTCGCCCTCGATCACCTGCAGGCCGGCGCCGCCCTGCGCCGCCAGGGCCCACGCGCCGTCGAGGTTCTCCTCTTTGCCGGTGCTGAAGTCGTCGAGCACGCGCACGTCGGAGCCGCTCATGAGGAGCGCGTCCACGACGTGGGAACCGATGAACCCGGCGCCGCCGGTGACCAGAGTCATTCCGTCCATGCGCCAATCCTACGGCACGGGCCGACGTCGCGCCGTCCCCCGCCCCCAGCGGTCACCCGCCGAAGAGCCTCTTCACGTCGTTGAACGTGAGGAAGATGAACAGCATCACGAGCAGCACGGTGCCGAATGCGACCATGCGCTCGAACACGCGCGAGTCGAGACGCCGCCCGCGGATCTTCTCGACGATGTTCATGGCGATGTGGCCGCCGTCGAACGGCAGGATCGGCAGCAGGTTGATGAGGCCGAGGTTGAAGCTCAGGAAGGCGAGCAGGATCGGATACCAGCTCTGCTCCACCGCCTGGCGGCTGACGTTGACGATGCCGACCGGCCCCACGGCGCCGTCGGGCCCGGTCGCGCTGATCTTGCCGCTCAGCAGCCACCAGAAGCCGGTGAAGGTGCCGACGACGACGTCCTTGAACCCGGTGAGGCCGAGGGTGACCGCCTTGACCGGCCCGGGCCGCTCGTAGAGAGCGACCGGGCTCACGCCGAGGTAGCCCACCTTGGGCTCGCCGGGCTTCGGCGCCAGCGTGACCGTGACGGTCTTCTCGGGGCCGCCCGACGCCGGCTGATAGGTGAGCTCGATCGACTTGTCGAGACGGGCGCGGAAGTACGCAGTGGCCTCGTCCCACGTCGAGAACGTCTGCCCGTCCGCGCCCACGATCTTGTCGCCGGCGACAAGCCCGGCCGCGGCGGCGGGACTGCCCTTCTCCACTGTGCTGAGCGTGAGCGTCGGTCCCTGGGCCACGCCCTGGATGCCGACGAAGAGGATGAGGATGACCGCGGCGGCGGCGAAGTTCATCAGCGGCCCCGCGGCGATGGTGATGTTCCGCTTCCAGATCGCCTTCTTGAAGTAGACGCGGTCGCCGGTGCCTTCGGGGACTTCTTCCTCAGGCGTCATGCCGCTGATCTTGCAGAAGCCGCCGAGCGGGATGATGCCGATGCCGTACTCGGTCTCGCCCCACGTGCGTCGCAGGGCTGCAGGCGGGAAGCCGATGTAGAACTTCTCGACGCGCATGCCGAACGACTTGGCGGCGATGAAGTGGCCGAACTCGTGCACCATGATGAGCAGGGCCAGGCCGAGGATCGCGACCAGCCAGACCCACTGCCCGAGCAGCAGCGCCGCGAGCACGGCGCCGCCGAGCAGCAGCGACCAGGGGCTCAGGGCGCGCGCCGGCTTCTCCGGCGCGCCCGGATCGCGCGTGGGAGAGGTGGGGTCGCTGGTCGGTGGCTGGGGCTCGCCGGCCTGCCCGGAGGGCGTGCCGGTCGCTGTGACGTCGTCGCTCATATGGTGTGAGGATACCCGTTCGACATTACGTCCACATTAACGCCGCTCCGGGCCGCGGGGTTCGCGGCGGCGGTCAGGCGAGCCTGCGACGACCTCGGCGGCGATGACGAGGACCCCGCTGCGACCACGGCGGCGATCAGGCGCGCTCCGCGATGGCCTCGGCGGCGAAGCGGCGGGCCTCCGCGTCGCAGGCGTAGACGTCGTCGAGCGACGCCACGGTCTGGGCGCCGAGCCTGTCGAGGCTCGCCTCGACGACCTCGGCGATGCCGGGGAAGCCGAGCCTGCGGTCGAGGAACGCCGCCACGGCGACCTCGTTGGCGGCGTTGAGCACGATGGGGGCGGCGACCGTCCTCGGGCCCGCCCCGGCCGCGGCCGCTTCGCGCTCGGCCAGCATCGCCTTCGTCCCGGCCTCCTCGGCCAGGGCGAGGCAGCGGAACGTCTCCGTGTCCGGGCGCTCGAACGCGATCGACGTGGCGAACAGGTCCAGCCGGCGCACCTGCGGCAGCGCCGGCCGCTCCGGGTACGCGAGCGCCCAGCCGATGGGCGTGCGCATGTCCGGCACGCCCAGGTGGGCGAGGATCGCGCCGTCGGAGAACCGCGCCATGCTGTGCACCGTGCTCTTCGGGTCGAGCACCACGGTGATGCGCTCGTAGGGCACGCCGAACAGGTAGTGGGCCTCGATGAGCTCGAGGCCCTTGTTCATCAGCGTGGCCGAGTCGATGGTGATCTTCGGGCCCATCGACCAGTTCGGGTGGGCGAGCGCTTCGTCGGGGGTGACGGCGGCCAGCTCCGCGGCCGTGCGGCCGCGGAAGGGGCCGCCCGAGCCGGTCAGCAGCAGCTCCTCGAGCGCCGCCTCTCCCCCGCCGGCGCCGGCCACACCGGCGCTGGCGCCGCCGCCGGCGATGCACTGGAACAGCGCGCTGTGCTCGCTGTCCACCGGCAGGATCGGCGAGCCGCTGCGGCGGGCCGCATCGAGCACGAACGGCCCGCCGGCCACCATGCTCTCCTTGTTGGCCAGCGCCAGCGTGGCGCCGGCCTCGAGCGTCGCCATGGTGGCGCGCAGCCCGGCCGCCCCGACGACGCCGTTGAGCACCATCAGCGGCGCGTCCTCGGCGGCGGCGCGTTCGGCGGCCACGCTGATGAGCTCGCGGATCCCGGCTTCGCCGGCGTGCACCGCGAGCTCCGGCGCCAGCGCCGCGGCCCGCGCCGCCGCGTCCGCGTCGTGCAGGCAGACGTCGCGCACGCCGTGCGCGCCGCCTGCTCGACGACGCCGGCGGCGTCCCGCCCGGCCGCCAGCCCGACGAGGCGCATGCCCGGCACCGCCGGCAGCACCTCGAGCGCCTGGCGGCCGATCGAACCCGTCGAGCCGAGGATCAGCAGGTGCCGCACCGGCATCCCGTCAGCAGTCATGTCGCCACTCCTTCCGTCTCTCCGGCGGCGTGCGCACGCCCTCGCCACAACGCCGCGACCAGCAGCACCACCTGCACCAGGACGGCGAGGGAGTACTTGCTCCCGATCAGGCCTCCGCCGGGGTGGGCCGCCGTCGACCTCGCCACGTACACCAGCAGCCAGGCGACGACGCCGAAGCTCAGGCACCAGACGATGCGCGTGCGCTGCATCTGACTCCCGGCGACGGCCGCCGCGAGCACCGCCAGCGGGAACACGAACAGGACCAGCTTATAGTCATTGCTCAAGGTCGGCAGGACCGCCATCGGCGGGACGCTGGCGGCTGCGAGAAGGACCGCGCGGTCGTCACTCCACCCGCGCCGCACAAGGACCAGCGCGGTGATCGCCCACAGCGCCACGGGCACGACGAGCAGAGGCCACGCGACCCAGTCCGGAGCCCACGTCGTCGATTCGCGCAGCCCGGCGGCCGCGGACGCGGCGCCCATGTCGCCGTAGACCATCTGGCGAGCGCCGGGACTCATCCTGGTCAGCCACGTCACCAGACGCCAGAAGTTGGCCGGGCCGGCGATCATCAGGAGGATCGCGTTGGTCACGAGGACCGGGACCACAGCGCGCAGGCGATACCTCCAGAACAGGAGCGCGAGGAGGATCGCCGGATACAGCTTCAGATTGATCGCCACCGCCAGCGCGACGGCCGGCCACCACGGGGACCGCGGCAGCTCGATCGCCGCCCACACGGCCAGCAGGCAGAACACCAGCGCGTAGAGATCCACGTTGCCGCGCCACAGTTCGTACATGAACCCGTACGAGGTCAGGAGCCAGACGCCGAACACGATCCCCAGGCTCTGGACGTCCACCGGGCCCTGGCCCAGGCCGGCGTGCCGCGAGGCGCCCTCGGGCAGCATCCTCATCGCAAGCACGGCGCTCAGCACGGCCGACGCCACTGCGGCGCAGGCGATCAGCGCCACCTGCACGACGAACGCCGTCGACAGGCCCACGAGCGTGAACGGCCACCCCAGGAGCAGCGTCAGCGGCGGCCAGCCGCCCAGTGAGACATCGAAGGCCTGGGCGGGGACGTACATGCCGTCCCTGAAGTCCGCGCCCCAGTCCGCCGGCGGCAGCAGGTACGGCCAGATCTCGGAGCCGGCGACGAAGATGAACAGCACCACGTTCACGAGAGCGCCGGCGGCCACCACGACGCCGAGCCAGACGGCGATGTTGACGGAGCGTCTCCACGCGGCCAGCGCGGTCACCGTCCCGATGACCGCGAACGGCAGGGCGGGTACGAGGTCGACGGCCAGCCGCTCGATCGTCCCTCCCCGCACGAGGACGACCGCCGTGAGCGCCCAGCCCGCCGCCGCCAGCACGGCAGCCAGCCCGATGCCGAGGCGGTCCCAGATCTCCTGCAGCGGCGTCAGCCGAGGCCCCCGGCGGCCGCAGGGGCAAGGCCCGCTCGGCGCGGACACGCGTTGCGGACTGCGGTCGGCGTCGGTCATGGGCGAAAGGGTACCACTGGCCCTCATCCCGGACCGGCCTCAGTCCCGCGGCAGCCGCGCCAGCACCTCGGCCGTGCTCTCATACGGGGGCTTTCGTCAGAAGACATACCCCGGGCGCACGAGCGTGGGTGGGTAGTCGAGGCCGCCACCGGCGGCCCTGAGCTCGTCGTCGGTCATGCCGGCGGTCGACAGCAGACGCACCACCAGGGTCGGGACGATGTGATGCCGGCGGTAGTAGCTGATCGTCGCCTGGGGCAGCTCGCCGGTGCCGGTCAGGCCCGGCCCAGTAGGTGTTGGCGGCGATCTCGCCGCCCCAGAAGAGGTAGTAGCCGCTGCCCTCGTAGAAGACGAGCAGCTTGTCCGCAGGCGACGTCTGAGCCTTCAGGTCGGCGGCGAACTCGTCCATCTGCAGGCGCCGCCCGGGCGTCACCTTGATGCCCCACCAGGGCCCCGAGTCGAACCGGCTCGTGAGCTGAGAGTAGGGCACATCCCGCTGCTGGAACTGGAACTGGAAGCCGATGGTCACGCCACGATGGCGATGAGCGCCACCAGCGCCAGCCACGGGAGCGCCGGCCGGCCCGCGGCCTCCAGCGCCCACGCCAGGAACAGCCCGCTGACCATCAGCGCGGGCGCGAGGCCCACGGCGGCGTTCACGTAGCCGGCGGCGCTCGTGTAGGCGGTCATGGCTCCGGCGATCATGGCCGGCGCCCAGATCCAGATGAGCAGCTTGGCGCCGGTCTCACGCTTCTCGCGAGGGACGAACAGGTACAGGTACGGCGCCAGCAGCGCGTAGACTGCACGAACCCGGACGCCCAGAGCAGGGGCCGCTGACCCGCCAGCCAGAGCGGCGACGGGAGCAAGCGCCAGCAGCGCCCGCCCCAGGCTGCGGCCAGCGCCGGTAGACCAGGTAGACGAGCGACGCGGCGACGATGAGGTACGGGCGCCACGTGACGAAGCGCCAGAAGCCCCGCGCAACGCTCGAGGGCCTTCGAGGCGCCGCCGAGCTGGTGCAGCCGCCCGCGCGCCGGCCATGGTGTACTGCCCAGCTTCGCAGGAGGTTGCGGGGGCCGAAGCTCAGCATGACGAGCCCATCGGCACGAGAACCACCACCCCGCCGAGCACCCAGGCGCTCAGCGCGCGCCAGGCCGCCGTGCCCCGTCGGCGGGCCGTCGGGATCGGGCGGATGCAGGAACGCGCCCTCCGACACCATGCGCCACAGCGCGACGGCCCAGCGCGAAGGCCAGGAAGACGGCGAAGAACGGCACGATGAAGAGCAGCGAAGGATACGCGACCACCGCCACGCCGAAGGCCGCGCCGGAGGCCAGCGCGTACCGGCGGCCCCTCCCGAGACCACGACCCAGGCGCCCAGCGCGGCGCCGAGCGTGAGGAAGGCCAGCGCGATGGTGTTGTAGCTCAGCTGCGGCGTCGCCCAGTGGAGGTACGTGACGAACACCGCGGCGACCAGCAGCGCCAGCTCCCAGCGCACGAGACGGCGGAGCAGCAGAAAGACCACGACCGCGACCGCGATCATCATGCAGCAGGTACAGGTGCCGCATGTAGAGCACGTAGCCGGTGAGTCGTAGTCCGCGGACGAGCGCGAAGAGCTTGACGAAGGGGTACGTGAGAAGCCCGGGACCTGCGCCAGGTTCTGCTCGTTGACGAAGGCTTGTCGCCGAGCGCCCAGCGCCAGGGGACCAGGACGTAGAAGCTCTCGTCCCGCAGGTCCATGCCGACGAAGAGCCGCCGCCAGGTGAACGCCACGGCCGCGACGCGGCGGACGGCGAGCGCCGCGCCGCCGCAAACAGCACGGGCGCCGCTCCGCGGCGCCCGCCCGAGCCGCTCGCCGTGTCCGCGTCAGTCGAAATTGATGCGCTCCTTCTCGATCACCAGCGGACGATGGTACACCTGCGTGTGGATCGAGCCGATGTACTCGCCGAGGATGCCGATGAAGAAGAGCTGCACGCTCCCGAAGAAGTAGACCCCGATGACCAGCGGCGCCAGGCCCAGATCGAACGTGTTCCACATGGTCAGCTTGAGGATGAGGTACACCACCGCCACGAGAAGCGCGATGATCGACGAGGCGAAGCCGGCCATCGCCGCCAGCCGCAGCGGCACCTTGGAGTGGTTGGTGATGCCCAGCATGGCCATGTCGTACAGCGAGTAGAAGTTGTTCTTCGTGATGCCCCGGCGGCGCACGGCTGCGTGTACGGGATCTCGACGCGCTCGTAGCCGAGGTCGCAGACCAGACCGCGGAAGAGGCAATCACGTATCCCGCTCCCCACAACTGCGGGCGCTGCGCCGCGAGCCAGAGCGCCAGCGGCGCCGCGGCGAGGAGCGCCCGCCCCACTCGCGGCCAGCGGCGGTACACCAGGTAGACCGCGAGCTGCCGCGACAAGCATGTACGGCCGCCAGGCGAGGAACCGCACGAAGCCCTGCGCCACGTCGAACGCCTTCGTCGCCCCGCCCAGCTGGTGAAGGACCTTCGCGCCGGCCATGGTGGTCCCCCACGCGCGTACGAGTTCGTGAGGCCCGAAGCTCAGCACGACGAGGCAGACGGGGACGACGACGAGCGCACCGCCGAGGATCCAGGCGCTGAGCGCCCGCCACGCGGCGGGACCGGTCGGAGGTCCCGGCGGGTCGGGCGGGTGCATGAGCGCGCCCTCGGCGATCATCGCCGTCGCGCGCCGTCCGTGAGCGAACGCGAGGAGCACCGCCCAGAACGGCACGATGAAGAGCAGCGTCGGGTAGGCAACGCAGGCGACGCCCAGACACGCGCCGGAGGCCAGCGCCAGCCGGCGCCTCCCTCCAGCCACCACCACCCATGCACTCAGAGTGGCGCTCAGGGTCAGGAACGCTATCGCCATCGTGTTGTAGCTGAGCTGAGGGGTCGCCCAGTAGATGTACGTGCCGGTCACGGCGGCGGCAGGCAGCGCGAGCTGCCAGCGCAGGAGCCGCCGCAGGAACAGGAACGCAACGACGGCCACGGCGACCATGAGCAGCAGGTAGAGGTGCCTCGTGTACAGCATGAGGCCCGTCACGTCGTACCCCCGCACCACGCCGAACAGCTTCACGAACGGGTAGGTCAGCAGTCCCGGGACCTGCAGGAGGTTCTGCTCCTGCAGGAACGGCCGGTCGCCGAGCGCCCAACGCCACGGCACGAGGACGTAGTAGCTCTCGTCCTGCAGGTCGACGCCGACGAAGAGCCGCCGCCATGTGAAGAAGAGCGCGAGGGCGGCGGCGGCGGGGGCGACCAGAGTGAGGGTGAGTGTTCTTCTCGCGGCGCGGCGCGCTGGACTTGGCATCTGTCACCCCCACTGCTCGTCGTCATGAGCGCCCGCGGCTACGCCGGCGCAGCCCAGCTGAGGGGCCTCAACGGCGCGTATTGTATCGTCTCGGCTGTGGGGGCCAGGCCGGCTCCGGGCGCGCAGGCACATCGGCCATCAGAGGCGGAGCAGGACGACCTCGTTCTCGAGGCCGAGGTCTTCTCGGATGTGCCGAAGGACCTTGTGATGCGCGGTCCCGCTCGAGAAGGCGGTCGGCTGTGCCTTCGCCAGGGTGACGTTCGAGATTGGGTTGGCGAGCCGGGTCGAATCGTCACGAGAGACCCCTATCGCATTCGCTCCGCCCTGCCTTCTCACGAGGGATGGTCGGGAGATGACTGGGTGAGTCTCGAGGGGAGCGCCGCCGTCACCACCCCGAGGGCCACCGAGTGCGACTCACGTCGTCCGTCCGCGACTACATCCCGGGCAACAGGGTCATAGTCCGCCTGGGCGACCGCACGGTCTTCGGCGCACCCATCCCCGGCGGCAAGACCGCCTCATTCATCGCTCTCCTCTGTGCGGGCCTGACGACGATCCGGGTCACCCGCGAGCACGCTGTCTCGGCTGTTTCGGGCGGCGTCGCTACGGACCCTCGGCCGCTCGGCTGCCATGTGACCGTCAGGCGACTGTGGGGGCTGCGGCGACGGAGCCGGGGCTCTCGGCGCCTACCCACCGGAAGAAGGTCCTCATGACCTCTTTCGGCCAAGCGTCAGTCGTACAGCAGGACGATCTCGTTCCCGAAGCGAAGGTCGTCCCGAATCTGCCTCGCGATCTCGTGGTGCACCGTGCCGCTGGACACCAGGATGGCCTCCGGCCTGCCGGCAAGCTCCGAGGGCGCCACGATGGGCCTACCGGCAAGCTCGCGCCCCTGGTAGTTCGGATCCGAGTCCACGAAGGCAACGATGTCGAGACCGTCCATCGCGCCCGATCGCAACAGGCGCAAGGTGTGGGCGCCGGTGCCCCAGACAAGCAGGGGTTTCCGCGCCACGGCGAACTCATGAAGCTGGGCGCACACTCTTGCGTCGATGGCCGCGCTGGCCTCGATGTACTCGGCGAGCGCGATGCGCGTCGTCTCGTCGACGCCTCCGCCCTCGGCCGCAGCGCCCTTGTGGAACAGCGCCTGGATTGCCGGGCCGCGAGTGCCACTGGACCAGTCATGGACGACTTGCTCGACGGAGTGCACCACGAACCCGGCGCGACCGAGTAGTCCTGTGAGCGAATGCGGTGAGAAGTAGTTGATGTGCTCGGTGCTGAACTGCTGATATGGCGCGTCGATGCAGGCCGCAAACTGTGTCGCGTCCGGCACTTCAATGAACACCATGCCGTCGGCGACCAGCACATCGGCCACGTCGCGCATGGCCTGGACGGGGTCGTGCAGGTGCTCGAGGACAGCGCAGAGCAACACGAGGCCGTACTCCTTCTTGAGCTTCGGGATGTCCGAAGCCAGACCTGTGACCACGTCGATCCCGTAGGCATCTCTTGCGGCGAGCGCACAGGCCGGAGACGGGTCAAGCCCCTCCAACTCGGAGAACCCCTCGTCCCGCAAGGCCGCGAGCTGAGCACCTGTCGCGCAGCCGACGTCCAGTACTGACACGTCCTTCCGGGCAACGTGCGACACAATCATCGACGCTGCGGAACGGCTTCGCGCGGCATCCCATTCCGAGACTCGCCCCAGCGACGAGGCATTCACGTACTTCGACATCCCGGCGTAGTAGCGGGCAAAAGTCTCCGGCTCAGGCAGATCATCCGCGAAGCCGAACCCGCACCTCCTGCACACGACCACGTCGTAGCCTTCCATGAGACTGCCCGAGGACAGTTGTGCGAAGCTCTGACGAAACAGCAGTGCCGCGTCGGACGCCCCGCACGATGGGCAGGCTCTCGACTTCGCTGTGACGGTCATTCGCACGAGGAGCCGAACATCTCTCGCTCCACCGCCCCGGCGACGTAGTGCCAAAGGAAGCCGTGGCACTCCTGGATGCGAGCACACTCGGAAGTGGACACGGCGACGAGGTGTTCGCACAGGTCGGCCATCGCTGCAGCGCCACCTTGCCCGGTGAATCCGACCGTCGAGAGACCGGCCTCGCGCGCCGCTGCCAGGGCGGCCAAGACGTTCGGAGACCGGCCGCTGGTCGAGATGCCCGCGAGTACGTCTCCGGGCTTCCCCAGCGCAATCACCTGCCTCGCGAAGACCTGATCGTAGGAGGCATCGTTGGCGACACAAGTCAGAACGGACGTGTCGGTCGCCAGCGAGACTGCCGGCAGCGCCGGACGATTGAAACAGAGGCGGTTCACGAACTCGGCCGCGATGTGCTGCGCGTCCGCGGCACTTCCGCCGTTGCCGCACAGCAGAAGCTTGTTCCCGCGCTCGAAGCATGCGCAGAGACACGCGACGAGCCCGTCGATCGTGGACTTCAGATCCGCCACCGACTTGTTCAGCGCCGCCGTATGAGCGGCCAATTCGTCCTCGATGCTCATCCTCCCTCTCCTTCTCACGTTCGCGTCTCGTCCGCCGTGGCGCAAGGGGCAAGCGAAGAGAGCTCCCCCGGCAAACGGCCGCCCCCAGAAGGCGCGCGGGATGGCCCTTCCAGCACCGCATGGTTTCCGGCCTCGCACATGCTACTACGGTTTCGCTCGGCGTCCCGCCGGGTTCGTTCACCGTGCCGAACACGAGCTGACCGTGGTGACTCCGAGCGGATGACTCCGCGGAGACCTACGTGGTGGTGACGACCCCCGCTTCCGTGCTAGAAACCACTCATGCGCTTAGCGGACTACGTCATCAGCTTCCTTGCTGACCACGGCATCGACACCGCATTCCTCGTGACCGGCGGTGCAGCCATGCATCTCAACGATGCGCTGGCAGGCGAGCCCCGGGTGCGGTCCATTTGCTGTCATCACGAGCAGGCCGCCGCGATGGCGAGCGAGGGCTACGCCCGGATCACGGGCCGCCCCTGCCTGCTGCAGGTGACTGGGGGGCCTGGCTCCATCAACGCCATGACCGGCGTCTTCGGCGCCTACGTGGACTCGATCCCGATGATCGTCGTCACGGGGCAGTCCAAGCGCGAGCTCCTGCGCGCTACGTATGGCCTCCTCCCAGCCGTCAGGCAACTCGGAGAGCAGGAAGTCGACACGGTCGGCATGGCCACGCCGATCACCAAGTACGTTCGCCAGGTCGACGACCCGCAGCGCATCCGCTTCGAGCTGGAGAAAGCCCTGCATCTCGCAGTCAGCGGCCGTCCGGGTCCCTGCTGGCTGGACATCCCGTCGGATGTGCAGGGCGCGGACATCGACCCCGAGTCGCTGCCGTCCTTCAAGGCTGTACCTCAGGCGCCGGCGAATCTGGCCCCCGCGGCCGCATCACTGCTCGACCGCTGGCGTGCGGCGGACCGCCCCCTCATCGTGGTGGGCCCTGGAGTCAGGGAAGCGGGTGCGGTCGATGTCTTCCAGAGCCTCATGGAGCGTCTCGGCTGCCCCGTCGTCGTCGCCGGCCCCGAGGACGCGCTGGCGACGTCACACCCCCAGTACGCCGGGCGGATGGGGGTCTTCGGCTCTCGGGCCGGCAACATCGCGATGCAGGATGCCGACCTGATCCTCTTCCTCGGCACCCGCTTCTATATCCATCTGGTCAGCCATGACTGGGCGAACATGGGTCGCAACGCCTACAAGATCGCCGTCGAAGACGACCCTGCTGAGGCGGAGAAGCCCACGGCGATCGCCGACGAGTACGTCGGCGCAAACCTCAAGGACTTCCTGGATGAGCTCTTGACCGCTGCTGGGGCCTTCGACAGCGAGCCCGGAGCGCCATGGTTGGACTGGTGCCGGAAGCGAGTCGCCCAACTGCCAGCCGTGATGGACACGATGCGCACCCTCTCTGCCGACGGACGCGTGAACCCGTACTGGTTCATGGAGGAACTCTTCAAGCGGCTGAGCGACGACGACATCGTGGTCACGGGGAATGCCACGGCAGCACTCGTTTCGATGCAGGCCGGCCAGACACGCCCCGGACAGCGCGTCTTCAGCAACCAGGGTTGCGGGGCCATGGGGTACGGGCTTCCTGCGGCACTGGGGGCCGCGGTCGGCGCCTGCGGCTCTCGAAGAGTGATCTGCCTCGTCGGCGATGGGTCAGTCATGATGAACATCCAGGAACTGCAGACGCTTGGCCTTCACCAACTCCCGGTGATCGTGATCGTCGTGAACAACGGCGGTTACGCATCCATCCAGCAGTCCCAGCGCAACTTCTTCGGCAGACTGCTGGGTTCCGACCCCGATCACGGCATCTCCTTTCCGGACTTCGCCGCCACCGCCGGGGCCTTCGGCGTCCCGGGTCGGACGGTGCACGGGCCCGACTTCCAGGTGCAGCTGGACTCGCTCCTGCGTGAGCGAGGCCCCCTGCTCATCGACGCGCTGCTCGACGGAGAGCAGGGCTACGAGCCCAGAGTCACGTCGACACGCCTCGCCGACGGGAGCTTCGTGAGCGCAGAGCCCGACAACATGTTCCCCTTCCTCAAGCCCGAGGAGATTGCGGCCTTGCGCTTCCCCCGGGTTCCCGGAAGCAATGCGGCCGCAGCAGCCCAGTGCGACGACACCGACGGCGCGCCCGCTTGATCGTGTGCTCGTCGAAGAGCGGGCACAGTCCGTCAGGGCGGTGCCGCACCGCGTGCAATCGAGCCCTCTGATCTGTCGGCGATGCGAACAGGTGAGACCATGACACTGAACGGCTTGGCGACCATCAACATCGAGCTGACGAGCCGGTGCAACAAGGCCTGCTGGATGTGCGGCCGCCGCAAAGTCGACCGCGAGTACCCGGATCTTGCACTTGACTACGGGGACATGGACTTCGATCTGCTTCAGGAGACCGCTCCACAGATACCCCCGGGCATCGTCGTACAGTTCCACCGCGACGGTGACGCGCTTCTCTACCCGCGCTTCGGAGATGCGGTCGCCCTCTTTCCCAACAACATCCGCAACATCGTCACCAACGGCAAGCTGCTCGTCGAGAAGGCTCCGGAGATCATCGGGAATCTCGAGACCCTGTCCGTCAGCATCTTCGAGAAGGACGACGAGTCGGAGGAGCAACTCGAGATCGTCCGCCGCTTCCTGCGGATCAAGGGTGACCGCAAGCCGTTCGTCACGCTGCGTCTCATCGGCGATGTGGACGACGCCCCGTACCGGGACCTCGATCAGCTGATCATCCGCCGTGTGCTGCATGCGGAGATGGGCAGCTTCTCCTACCGGCGCCGCTCTCCCACGATCCCCGAGGTTGGCATCTGCTGGGACTTCCTCCAGCACCCCTGCATCGACCGAAAGGGCGGCGTGTCGATCTGCGTGCGTTTCGACCCCACTCATGCTGGCCTGCTCGGCAGCCTTCACGAGCAATCCTTGAGTTCCATCTGGAACGGAGAGAAGCGCAGAGCCTGGCTCGCCTGTCATGTCGCCGGCAAACGGTCGGAGGTCCCGCTGTGTGCGAAGTGCGAGTTCTGGGGAGTCCCCACCTCTCCGTGACCTACCCCCGCGCTTCCTGCGCCGCCAGACAACCGAGTCGCACAACGCGCGTGACCCGCACGACGGAAGGAACGGACCCATGACCGACCACGATCTGTTCTCTGTGGCAGGCAAGGTAGTCATAGTCACCGGCGCGGCCAGGGGGATCGGGCGTGCTCTCGCGCTCGGGTTCCTGGCAGCGGGTGCGACCGTCATCCCGGTACTGCGGCGGCCCGCGGCCGCAGAGACCGGTGATCCTCTCGACAGCGGCGGGCGATGGCGTCCCCTCTTGTGCGATCTTGCCGATACACAGGCGCTTCACGCGCTGCCGGAAGAAGCGCTGCGCGCCGGCGAAGGCACGCTTGACGTCCTGGTCAACAACGCCGGGGTGACATTCGAGCCCGGCGATGACCCATACGACCCTGAAATCCAGCGCGCTACGCAGGCTGTGCTCCTGGATGCCCCCTACTACCTCTGCGGCCGGATCGCTCCCCAGATGGCTGCGCAGGGCGGCGGCTCGATCATCAACGTGACGAGCATCAACGCGCATCTTGCCTTTCCCGGCAACCCGGCCTACGTGGCTTCCAAGGGCGGCCTGCGTATGCTCACTAAGGCCGTGGCGCGCGATTTCGGGAGCGCGAATGTGAGGGCCAACAACCTCTGCCCCGGCTACATCCACACCGATATGACTGCGAAGAGCCACGCCGATGACGAGAGACACAAGCTGATCCTGCTCACACACGGTCCTGGAGCGTTGGGGACGCGTGGAGGATCTGGTCGGACCGGCACTCTTCCTGGCATCGGACGCGTCCGCCTACGTCACCGGCATCGATCTCTTCGTCGACGGCGGTTGGTCTGCGAAGGGACTCTGAGCGAGCCGGGTCTGGTTCAGCGGCGCCCGGCGCCGTCGGAGTCAGCGACCGATGCGGCGCAGCTTCTCCATGACGGGCACTTCGACCGGGAGCACGCGCTTATCGGACTCGCCCAGAGCCTGCTCGACCAGCCGTAGATCACGCACCAGCCGCATGATTCCGCCGGGCTCGAGAGACGCCGCGTGGTCCGAACCCCACAGAGCGCGGTCAGTGGTGATGTGCCGCTCGACGATACAGGCGCCCAGGGCGACGGCGGCCACCGACGACGGCAGGCCCGTCTCGTGGCCGGAGTACCCCACCGGCACACCGTAGCGGTCCCGCAACACCGCCATCGCGCGGAGATGCAGGTCACCGTAACTCGCCGGGTACGCGGCGCAGCAGTGCAGCAGCACGAGATCGTCTGTGCCGAGCACCTCGACCGCATGGTCGATCTGGTCGAGCGAGCTCATCCCCGTCGAGAGGACGATCGGTTCTCTTGCTCGCGGTGTGACGGAGGAGTGCATCGTCCGTCAGACAGGCCGACGCGATCTTGTAGAACGGCGGCTCGAACTGCTCGATGAAGTCGACGGACGCTTCATCCCAGCACGAGGCCGTCCAGGGCATGCCCCGCTGTCGGCAATACGCATCGATCTCCTCGTACTCTTCCTGACCGAACTCGAGACCCCGTTTGAGATCGCCGTTCGTGTCTCCAAAAGGAGTCTCCCGCGGTTTGGCCAGCTCCTCCGGCGTGTAGACGACGTCCACCGTCCGCTTCTGGAACTTGACCGCGCCACACCCCGCCAGAGAAGCGACATCGATCAGCTTCTTGGCCAGCTCGACGTCGCCGTTGTGATTGATGCCGATCTCAGCGAAGACCAGGCAGGGCTCTCCGTCCCCGACGGTCCGTTCTCCCAGTTTCACCTGCGCCATCTCGCCCCCTGTCATCGTGCGGCGGATAGACTGCCGCTCGGACCACTCGTGCCCCTGTCAAAAAGCTGGCCGCAATCGTACACGAGCGTTCGCAGATGCCAAAGCGAGGGGGGCACGACCGGCTCCAAGCCGCCCCGCGGCTGCCTTGGGACCCTCCCATTCACAAGAGCCGCTCGCGCTCCAGTAAGATGGCACCTTCGACACCATCCGCGACGGTGGGGTCAGGTCGGCATGCGAACGCGGACAGGGCTGCCCAGTAGAGGTCCCTCTTCCGCAGAACCGAGGTTCCCGATGACGAACAACGCGCCCTCGAAAGCGCTCATGGCACCGGCTGATGACCTCGGCTGACGCTGTTTCCGGCCCGGGGTTGGTCCAGCGAGCGTGTCCCGTCTGCGGATCGCGCGAGCACACGCTGCTGCACACTCACCACCTTCTACTTCCGGACCAGTTTCCCCAAGCTCGCACAGTCAGTGTTGTGATCTGCTCCACCTGCGGAATGGCCTATTCCAGCAAGGCGCCCTCTGCGGAGGCTATGGATGCGTACTACGCGTCTCAACTGGAGTTCCGCTCGGACCTGTGTGCGCTTCCCACTGGAACGGTGACCCTCGCGTGGCACGACGAGCGGCTTCAGGCCACGGCCGCGTCCGTCTCCAATCGGCTTCCCGACCGAGAGTCCCGGATCCTCGACATCGGGTGTGGCAGTGGCGCTCTGCTCGCGCACCTGCGATCCTTGGGCTTCAGCCACGTTGTCGGGGTAGACCCTTCGCCCACGGCCGTCGCCAGTGGACGGTCCATCGGCCTGGATCTGCGTCTCGGCACGGTAACTGACCTTCCGAAGGACATCGAGACGTTCGATCTGGTCGTCCTGTCTCACGTGATCGAGCATCTCTCGAATCCGGGAGAGGCCCTCGCGGTCGCGCGCAACGTCCTCCGCGCCGGCGCGTTCCTCTACGTCGAAGTGCCCGACGCCGCTCGGCTGTCAGACTACGTGCGCCTGCCGTTCCTGGAGTTCAACACCGAGCACGTCAACTACTTCTCCGCCGCGGCCCTCCGCAACCTCGCAGCGCGCAGCGGCTTCGACGCTGTGGACATCCGTGGCAAGTCGTTCACCCTCCAGCCTGGCGTGCGGTATCCGGGCATCTCGGGCTTCTTCGGACCGGCGTCGGACCCTCGCCCCGTCGACCCCGACCCGTTGCTCGGAACGGCGCTTCGCGAGTACGTGCTCGAGTCCGAACGCTGCGTGTCCCACATCGATCGGACCTTGGCGGCCAGAGTAGCGCCAACGGAGCCCGTCGCGGTCCGCGGCATGGGCGACCTGGCATGGTCCCTTCTGGCGACAACGATGCTGGCCAAGCTGGATATCCTTGCGTATCTGGACGGCAGCCCCGACAAACAACGTCTCACCGTCCAGGGGCGTCCTATCCAGGATCCTGGCCTTCAACTGCCCGAGGGTGTACCCATCATCCTGCTCTCGTTGCAGCACGAGCAGGCGATGAGCGAGGAAATCACGCGGAATGAGCCGGAACGTCCTGTGATCGCGGTATCCGATCTCCTACCAAAGGCGGCAGGACCCGATACCCGTCTCTGACCGACATCGCGGCCGCGCGGCGAGCAGCGTCAGTCGAAGTTGATGCGCTCCTTCTCGACCACGAGAGGCCGCTTGTGGACCTGGGTGTGGATCGAGCCGATGTACTCGCCGAGAATGCCGACGAAGAACAGCTGGACGGCACCGAAGAAGTAGATGCCCACCAGCAGCGGAGCCCAGCCAAGGCTAAAGCTGTTCCAGAACGCCAGTTTGAACACCAGGTACAGCACCGCCACGATCAGACTGAGGATCGAGAGCCCGAAGCCGAGCATGGTGGCGATGCGTAGTGGAACCCTTGAGTGGTTGGTGATCCCGAGCATCGCCAGGTCGTAGAGCGAGTAGAGGCTGTTGTGTGATCTCCCGCCTTGGCGAGCCGGTTGCAGATAGCCGATCTCCGCCCGCTCGTAGCCAAAATCCGCGATGAGCCCGCGGAAATACACGTACTGCTCCTCCGTTTCGCGCAGGTGCTCAATCACTTCCCGGTCGTAGAGCCCGAAGCCGGTGAAGTTCGGGATCATCTCGATGTCCGACAGTCTGCCGATCGTCCAGTAGAAGAGCCTCCTCAAGCGGTACATATGCCTGGACTCTTCGCTGCCGGTCTTCACGCCGATGACGATCTTGTAGCCCTGCTCCCACTTCTCTACGAACTCAGTGATCAGTTCCGGGGGGTCCTGCAGGTCGGCGACAAGCGTGACGATCGCGTCTCCCTTCGCCTGCAGCAGGCCGTGATGAGGCGACCGGACGGGGCCGAAGTTGCGTGTGTTCAGGATCACCTTGACGTGCGGGTCTTCGGACGCGATCTCCCGAAGTATGGCAACGGTGTCGTCCCGCGACGCGTTGTCGATGAACAGGTGCTCGTAGTCGTATCCGGGGATGGACCCGATCACGGCCCTGACTCGGGAGTGGACGAGCCTGACGTTCTCCTCTTCGTTGAAGGTTCCGGTCAAGATGGTGAGATACGGCACGCTTCGTTCCTTTCGGTGAAGAGTGTCTGCGAGGCAGGTGATCGGGCGCTTGTCGCGTATGGCGACGGCCCGCGGACATTCTCCCGTGCGCAGTCGCTCTTCTGGCCATGTCCGCTCCTGCAGACGCGCGAAGCCAGGCGACCCTCAATCCGTCTGCCTCTTCGCCCCATGGACGACAGGTCCTCCCCGACCGCCTCCAAAGCTGAAGTACTTGTGGCCGAGGTAACTCGCCACGACCACGAAGACGGTGAAGCTCGCCTGGATGACATAGATGTTGAACGGCAGCACATGCAGCAGTATGGGCAGCGCGACAAGGGTGGCCGCCAGCGTCGCCACGTAGACGAGGGAGAACCTCGGCAGTTCCTTCCACCACGTGCCGTGGCTGCGAAACACGACGAAGCGATAGCCGAGGTACGCGTTGGTCACGGCGATCGGCCACGAGAGCACGATGATGATGAGGTAGTTGAGGTACGGGTGGAGCAGGTACTGCATCGCCGCCCAGAGACAGTAGCCGAACAGGGTGTTCCAGCCGCCGACGACGAGGTACAGGATCTGCTCACGGCGGGCAGCGTAGAACCGACTCGCGCGACTCAGAAGCGGGGATGTCGACTGCCCTTCGAGGAAGCGACAGACGGCGGCGGGCAAGGTCACGCCTCACCCGGCCGAACGTGCGAGTCCGCGACGGCCGCCGTGGACGATCCCGTGCGTGCGCGATGCCATGCCAGTGTGCGACGGACGGAATCATCGAGGCCGACCGTCTCTACCAGGCCGAGCTCCTCGCGCGCCCTGGCGGTGCAGGGCAGGTAGATGTCGCGCGGCCGCGTCTCTCCGCCAGCAATCTCGACGGCGACCGGCGGATCGGCCGCGGCGGCAACCGCTCGCGCGGTCTCAGCGATGCTCACCGCGCGCTCAGAACCAACGTTGTACGTCTGCCCCACCGCTCGCTCATGCAACAGCATCGTCCAAAGCCAGGCAGCCATCTCGGCGGCGTACAGGTACGAGCGGACCGGCGAGCCATCGCCGTGCACGACCACCGTGCGGCCGTCAAGCGCGTCCTTCATGAAGTTGCCGATGGCGAAGTGGCGGTCAAGAGGCAGATAGGGTCCTACGAAGGCGAACAACCGCGCGATCGTGACCCCCAGGTGGGCCGACGAAGCGGACAAGGCCAGCTGTTCCGAGACTCGCTTGCCCGCGTGGTAGGCGGACGGCTCCTCGGGCCACGCCGGCCCAAGCGGATCGAGTGCGGTGTAGCCGCCCGCGGGCGCGGGCGGAGCGTAGACGGCTCCGGAACTCAGGAGAAGGACTCGCGCTACTCCGCGCGCTGCGCAGAAGTCCAGCACCTGGCGCGTCCCGTCTTCGATGATCGCCAGCATCTCGGCGGGACGGCCTTCGTTGAGTCCCGCGTCCGACGGCGTCGCTCCATGCACAACGTGCGTGAAAGCGCCGTCAGGCCAAGCGAAGGTGCGTACATCGCCGGGGAGCAGATCGACCGCGTCGTCCGTGGCCAGCTCCCGATAGCCGGCGGCGAAGCCGCGCGGGTCGCGGGTCAGCACGCTCACGCGAAGGCCGAGGGCGTCACGCCGGTTGGCCGCGAGCAAAGAAGCGAGCATCCAGCGGCCAACGAACCCGGTACCGCCGGTCAGCAGCAGACGGGCGTCCCGGAGCTCCGCCCAGAGTCCTTGCGTCTGTCGCATCACGAGCTCGAGATCGGCGTCGGGCAGCGGTCTGGCTTCACTCCCAGGCATCGGTACGGATCCTCACCGCGGCAACACCCCGGTCGCTGAGCTGCGCCGTGAGCGCCTCGAGCATCTGCGGCGGGCCGCTGAGGTAGAAGTCCGGGTCGTCCAGACGCTCGACCGTTGGCCAGGCGGCGGCGACGCTGAGCACCCCTTCGCTCGTCTCCGGCACCAGGTGGCAGCCCAGCGACGGCACTTCAGAAGCGCAGGCCGTCGCCAGCGGACCGTAGACGAAGAGCTCCGGGGTGCGGGCGCCGTAGAAGAGCTCCACACCCCGCGCGGCCTCGGGCTCGAGCGACTGCAGGAAGGCCGTGAACGCCGTCACACCGGTGCCTCCGGCGAAGAGGACGGCGTCGTGCGAGCCGTCGATGACGAACTCGCCGTAGGGCAGCTTCGCCCACACCGTTGCGCCGGCCCTGAGTTCGCGCTCCATGCGCGCCGTGAACGCGCCCTTGACGGCGTAGGTGATCGCCAGCCGATCGCTGGTGCGAGGGGAACTGGCGATGGAAAACACCCGGGAGTCCGGCCAGAAGCCTCCGGGCTCGTAGGCGTCGAGCGCCAGGTGGAGGAACTGCCCGGGCTTGAAACGCGGCACCGCCATACGCGGAGCAAGCTCGACCGTGTACACGCGCTCACCGTGGTCGGTGACGCGCTTGACCCTGCAGGGGATCTTGCGGACGACAGCCACGCGCGCCTCAGCGCTCCACCGAGCGACCCGCCCCGTCGTCAGCGTCCACAGCAGTTGCCCGCTCCCCGGCCATGAAGCGACCGAACGCGTCGATCATGTAGTCCATGCGCGGCTCGTCGATACCGGGGTAGACGCCGACGAAGAACGTCCGCTCCATGACGGCGTCGGTGTTGGCGAGGTCGCCGACCACGCGCCGCTCGATAGTCTCGAACGCCGGGTGCCGCAGCAGATTGCCGCTGAAGAGGTTGCGCGTCTCGATCCGATTGGCCTCGAGGAATCCGGTGAGCGCGTTGCGTGTGAAGCCGGCGTCCTCGCGCACGGTGATCACGAAGCAGAACCACGACGGGTCCGTGTGCTCCGGCACGGTCGGCAGAAGGAGCCGGTCCTCGAACGGGCGAAGCGCCTCGAGCAGTCGTGCGTGATTG
>CAVQLY010000011.1:0-67672 GCA_963713475.1 uncultured Thermoleophilia bacterium | reverse complement strand
GGGCGCCGCGCTGCGTGAAGTGCTGGTCGAACGCCCCTATCTTACCCAGAGGGCAGGATGGGAGTCCGCGCCGGCGACCGCGAGAGGAACCGGCTCTCGGCATCGATGAAGCGCCACGGCTTCTGGTCGCCGTCGCGCACGCCGATGCGCGCCGTGGTCACGACGCGAGGTTCGGGCGCGGCGGCGTCCCGCGGCAGGATCGCCAGCGGCGGCTCCCAGACCGGGAGCCCGTTCTGGGCGCGGCCGATGCCCAGCGCCTGAGCGAGCCGCGCCGGGCCGGAGGCGAGCAGGCGCGGCTCGCGGAGGCCGCGGCGCGCGACCATGCCCTCGACGCCGTGTTCGGGCTCGAGGGCACGCAGCAGCACGCCCGCCGCCACGCCCTCCTCCTCGGAGGCGACGTTGGCGCAGAAGTGCATGCCGTACGTGAAGTAGACGTACAGGTGACCGGGCGGCCCGAACAGGACGGCGTTGCGGCTGGTCTTGCCGCGGTATCCGTGACAGCACGGGTCGTCCTGCCGGTACGCCTCGGTCTCGACGATGCGGCCGCCGGCGCCGCCGAAGAGGAAGGTGCAGCCGATGAGGTCGCGCGCGACCTCGAGCGCGGAGCGGGCGAAGAAGGACTGCGGAAGTGCGTCCGCCGCAGGAAGGCTGGCGGTGAAGTCGGGTGCGACAGTCATGACACGAGTGTAGCGGACAGTCCCTGAAGGTCGCCCAAGGCCCCGCGGGCGAGCCGCCTCGGTCCGCGCAGAGCCGTGCCGGGCGACGACCTATGCACCTCGTGGACACGTACAGCCCGGACGTACGCTGAGCGCCTGCGGCCGTACATCTGCGACGTACACGTCCAGAGAGGAGACCCGCCCCGGGAATCGGCAGGAAGTGCGGGGCGGGCGGGGCGAAGCCGCCGCTCAGCAGCAGGGGTGCGCGGCGAGCGCTGCTCGCGCCAGCTCGAGCTGCTCGCGCACGCGCACCGGTGCGGACCCGCCGCGAGAGCGCTTGCGCGCCAGCTGCGCGGCGGGCTCGTGGAGCGCGTAGTAGCCGTCGTCGAACACCGGCGAGAGCGCCAGCAGTTCCACCAGCGAGACCTCCGCAAGGCCCTCGTTCTTCTCCAGGCAGCGGCGCACAAGGCCGCCGGTGAGATGGTGCGCCTCGCGGAACGGCACACCCTTCTCGACGAGGTAGTCGGCGACGTCGGTGGCGGCCAGGAAGGGATCGCAGGCCGCCGCCATGCGCGCCTCGTCGAACGTGAGCTCTTCGAGCATCCCGTGCACGACCGGCAGCAGCTGGTCGAGGCAGTCGACGGCGTCGAACAGGTAGCGCTTGTCCTCGCGCAGGTCGGTGTTGTAGGCGAGCGGCAGGCCGTGGAGCACGCCGAGGAGGCCGCCGAGGTCGGCGCTCAGCCGCGGAGCGGCGGCCCGCATCAGCTCCGCGGCGTCCGGGTTCTTCTTCTGCGGCATGATGCTCGAGCCGCCGGCGAAGGCATCGGGCAGACGCACGAAGCCGAACTCGGCGGTCGCCCAGAGGACGAGCTCGGCGCCCAGCCGTGAGATGTGCGCGCCGAGCTGCGCCGCGGCGGCGAGATAGTCGACGACGAAGTCGCGGTTGGCGACCGCGTCGAGCGAGTTCTCGGCGACGCGCTCGAAGCCGAGGTCGGCCGCCTCCGCCTCGCGGTCGAGCTCGAAGTCGAGGCCGACCGCGGCGCCGGCTCCGAGCGGCAGCTCGAGGCAGGCCTGACGGGCGGCCTCGAGCCGCGAGCGGTCGCGCTCGAGCATCCAGAAGTACGCGAGCAGGTGCTGCGCCAGCGAGGTGACCTGGGCGCGCTGCAGGTGCGTGTAGGCCGGCAGCACGGTCTCGACGTGGTCGGCCGCCCGCGTCAGCAGCACCTCCTGCAGGGAGGCGAGGGCCGCGTCCTGGCGTTCGGCGACGCGGCGCAGGTGCAGCCGCACGTCCGTGACCACCTGGTCGTTGCGGCTGCGGCCCGTGTGCAGCCGGGCGCCGGCGTCGCCGATGAGCTCCGTGAGCCGGCGCTCGACGGCCATGTGCACGTCCTCGTCGGCGTCGGCCGGGACGAAGGCGCCGGCCTCGATCTCGCGGCCGACGGCGGCGAGGCCGTTCTCGACGGCCTCGAACTCGGCCGCGCTCAGGATGCCGGCGCCGAGAAGCGCCCGGGCGTGCGCGACCGAGCCCTCGATGTCCTCGGGCCAGAGGCGCCAGTCGAGCGCCAGCGAGCTGTTCAGCGCCACGAACGCCGGCGCGCGCTCGCCGGCGAAGCGGCCCGAGCGCGCGACGGTCACGCCGCCGTCCTCTCGGCCGCGGCGCCGGCTCGTGCGGCCATCCGTCTGCTGTGCGTGCTCGTCATGTGCGGCATCATATGCGCTCCGAACGGGTGCGGAGCGGGCGGCCGCCCTGCGGCGACCTCCTCCGGCGGGCGGCCGTCAGGCCGCGAGCGCCGGCGGGCGGCGGCCCTTCGGCGGCCGCCCGCTCCTCCCCGTCGTCCTCAGGGTCGAGGCCGCCGTCAGGCGGGCTCGACCTCTTCGTCCAGCTCGAGCTCCTTCATCATGTGGTGCTCCTTGCCGACCCGCGCCCAGACCTCGATCGGCAGGCCCCAGAGCTCGATGAAGCCCGCTGCTGCCGTATGCGAGAACTCGTCCTCGGTCGTGTAGGTCGCGAGCTTGTAGCTGTACAGCGAGAAGTCGCTCTTGCGCCCGTCGGCCACGCAGCTCCCCTTGTGGAACTTGAGCCGCACGTCGCCGGTCACCCGCTGCTGGCTCTGGAAGAGGAACGCCTGGCAGGCCTCGGTCAGGGGGTCGAACCACTGGCCCTCGTAGATCATGTCGGCGAGCTTGCTCTCGATGGTCTTCTTGAAGTGGAGCAGGTCGCGCGTGAGGACGAGGTCCTCGAGCGCCTGGTGCGCGGTGATGAGCGCCAGCGAGCCGGCGACCTCGTAGACCTCGCGGCTCTTGATGCCGACGAGCCGGTTCTCGATCATGTCGACGCGGCCGAAGCCGTGCATGTTGCCGACGGCGTCGATCTTCTCGATGAGCTCGACCATGCCCATGGGCACGCCGTCGAGCGCGACCGGCTTGCCCTGCTCGAAGCTGACGATGACGGTCTGCGGTTCATCGGGGGCGTCGGCGACGGACTTGACGAACTGGAACGCGTCCTCCGGCGGCGCGACCCACGGGTCCTCGAGGACGCCGCACTCGTTGCTGCGGCCCCACATGTTCTCGTCGATCGAGTACGGGCTCTTCTTGGTGAGGTTCACGGGGATGTCGTGTGCGGCCACGTAGTCGAGGAGCTCCTCGCGGCTCGGCCAGTCGGCGGCGCGGGCAGGCGCGATGATCTCGAGCGTCGGGTCGAGGGCCCGCACGCCGATGTCGATGCGCACCTGGTCGTTGCCCTTGCCGGTGCATCCGTGGGCGACGGCGGTGGCATGGTACTTGTGCGCCGTCTCGACCAGCTTCTTGGCGATGAGCGGCCGGCCGATCGCCGTGCTCAGCGGGTACTTGTCCTCGTAGAGCGCGTTCGCCATCAGGGCCGGCAGGCAGTGATGCTCGGCGAACTCCTCCTTGGCGTCGATCGCCACGGCGGCGATGGCGCCGGCCGCCTCCGCCCGCGCCATGATCCCCGGCACGTCTTTGACGCGGCCGATGTCGACGAGGCAGCACACGACGTCATAGCCGTACTTCTCCTTGAGCCACGGCACGAGGGCCGAGGTGTCGAGGCCGCCGGAATAGGCGAGCACGACGGTGCCGTTGGGCGCTCCTGAGGTGGGGGTGGTCACTGGATCTGCTCCTTCGGGGTGAGGTGTACCAAGGCCGGCGCGGCGCAGCCGCTCGCCGGCTCTCGAGGACGAGAGTGGAGTGCGCGCCAGATGTTGCCTCTCGCGCTAGGCCTCTCGGAGACGGTCGACGTAGCGCTTCATCTCGTGCGCCTTGTCGGTCGTGTCCAGGATCACGACGAACGTGTCGTCCCCGGCGAGGGTGCCGACGATGTCCGTGTGGTTGAGGTTGTCGATCTGACGCGCGACGGTGGACGCGGTGCCGATCTCGCAGCGCACGACGAGCAGCTGCTGCGAGACCGAGGTGGACCGGGCGAAGTCGCGGAGCACGTGGCGCGCGGCCTGCTCCGGATCCTTGGGCCGCTCCCTGGAGCTCAGGACGTACTTGGCGCGGCCGAGATGCGTGCGCACCTTCTGCAGGTCCAGTTCGCGGATGTCGCGCGACACCGTCGCCTGCGTCACCTCGCAGCCCAGGGCGCTGAGGGCGCTCACCAGCTCCCGCTGGGTGGCGATCTCCCGCTGCTGGACGACCGTCTGGATGAGCCGCTGACGTTCGGTCTTGCCCATCGGCGCGCGCGCGTTCATACCCTCTGCATCTCCTCCGGCCAGCGCCACCGGCCATGAGCCGGACGGCGCACCCACCCCTCTTGAGGCGTGCATAGAATACATCGAAGGGTCGTCGACTATGCAAACCGGCGGCACCGCCAGGCAGGTGGCCGCGCTCACGCGGTCACCTTGGTGCCACAGCCGGCGTCGGTCATGATCTCGAGCAGCACGGCGTGCTCGACCCGGCCGTCGATGATGTGGGCGCTGGCCACGCCGGCCTCCAGCGCCTTGCGCACGGCGGCGACCTTGGGCACCATCCCGCCGCCGATGCGGCCGGCGGCCTGCAGCGCGCCCAGATAGGCGAGGTCGCACTCGGAGACCGGGCTGATGTCGGCGCCCTGGTCCTCGTAGATCCCGTCGACGTCGGTGAGGAAGATGATCTTCTCGGCGTGCATCGCGGCGGCGATCTCGCCGGCGACGGTGTCGGCGTTGACGTTGTAGGCCTCGCCGGTCCCGTCGGCGCCGACGCTCGCGACCACGGGGATGTTGGCTTCGGCGAGCAGGTCGAGGACCTCGGTGTTGACCTCCTCGACCTCGCCGACGAAGCCCAGGTCCACGTCGTTGCCGGCCGCGTCGGTGTGCTTCTTGGGCGAGACGCGGAGCATGCGGCCGTCCTCGCCCGAGATACCGACGGCGCTGCCGCCGTGCCGGCTGATGAGGCCGACGATCTCCTTGTTGACCTTGCCGACGAGGACCATCTTGGCGACCTCCATGGTCGCCTCGTCGGTCACCCGCTGGCCGTCGACGAACTCGGGTTCCATGCCGAGCTTCTTCATGTGCCGGCTGATCGCCGGGCCGCCGCCGTGCACCACGATCGGCTTCATGCCGACGAGGCGCAGGAGCACGACGTCCTCGGCGAACTGCTCCTGCAGCCGCGGAGAGGTCATCGCCGCGCCGCCGTACTTGAGCACGACGGTGGCTCCCCAGAAACGACGGATGTACGGCATCGCCTCGAGGAGGGTCTTGACGGTCTTCTGGTGCCGTACGGTCATGTCGAGTACTCCGCGTTCAGGGTGACGTAGTCGTGCGTGAGGTCGCTGAAGTAGATGGTGGCCTCCGCACCCGGGCCGTTGAGCGCCACGGTCAGGTCGATCTCGGGCTGGTGCATGATCTCGGCGAGCCGGCCCTGCTGGGCTTCGCCCAGCGCCGCCGGCTGCCCCTTCTCCACGATCACGACGTCCTCGTAGGAGATGCGCGCCGGCAGATGGTCGTGGCCGTCGCGCCCGAGAGCCTGGCCGATGGCCTGCATGATGCGGCCCCAGTTGGGGTCCCGGCCGAAGAACGCCGTCTTGACGAGCGGCGAGTTGGCGACGGCGCGGGCCACGGCCTCGGCCCGTCCCTCGTCCTTCGCGCCGGTGATGGTGAGCTTCATCGTCCGCGTCGAGCCCTCGCCGTCGGCGACGATGGACAGAGCGAGAGACAGGAGCGCGGCGTCGAGCGCCTGGCCGAGCCGCGCCAGCCCCTCTTCCCCGGGCTCGACCCCCGAGGCGCCGTTGCAGAGGCCGAGCACGGTGTCGTTGGTCGACTCCTGCCCGTCCACGGTGATGCGGTTGAAGGACCTGGCGACGGCGCCGTGCAGCAACTCCGCCCACACGGCGCCGTCCACGACCGCGTCGCAGGTCACGAAGCAGAGCATCGTCGCCATGTTGGGGCTGATCATGCCGCAGCCCTTGGCGGCGAACCCGAGCTTGACCTTGCCCTCGGGAGTGGCCACATCGAGCGCGCCCTTCTTGGCGTGCTTGTCGGTGGTCCGGATGGCGGCGGAGAAGTGCTCTGCCGCCTTGGCGTCGCCGCCGACGGGCAGTACGGACGCGGCGGCGGCGATGCCGGGTTCGATCTTGTCCATCGGCAGGTGGACCCCGATGAGCCCGGTGGAGCACACGGCCACCTGCTCGACCGGGAGCCGCAGGTGGTTGGCGGTGAGCAGCCGCATGCGGGCGGCGTCGGCGAGGCCCTGCTTGCCCGTGCAGGCGTTGGCGTTCCCGGCGTTGACGACGACGGCCCGCAGGTGGCCGCAGTCGCTCGTCTCCCGCGTGAGCCGGACCGGCGCGGCGGCGGCGGCGTTGCTGGTGAACGTCGCCGCCGAGACCGCCGGCTGCTCGCTGAGCAGCAGGCCGAGATCGAGCTTGCCCCGCTTCTTGACGCCGCTGGCGACGCCGGCGGCCAGGAACCCCTTCGGGGCGGTCAGGCCGCCGCCGACGGACTTCGCGTGCTGGGGGAGCGGGGCGAACCGGCTGATCGGCAGCATGTCAGACCAGCCCTTCGTGCTCGGGCAGGCCGAGCATGACGTTCATGTTCTGCACGGCCTGGCCGGAGGCGCCCTTCATCAGGTTGTCGATGACGCTGATGACGACGATCCGGCCGGCCCGCGCGTCGACGTGCGGGAAGACCCGGCAGTAGTTGGTGCCGGCGACGTCCTTGAGCGCCGGCGGCGCGCCCGCGACCTCGACGAAGGTCTCGCCGGCGTAGAAGTCGTCGTAGAGCGCCTTGAGCTCGGCCGCCGACGGCAGCGGCAGCGTCGCCGTCCTGACGTAGATCGTCTCGCTGATGCCCCGCTGCAGCGGGACCAGGTGAGGGACGAAGGTGAGCGACGGCGCCGGCCCGGCCGAGGGCGCCGCGCCGAGGGCGCTCGGCGCCGAGCCGTAGCCCTCCTTGGCCGTGACTTCCGACAGACCGGCGGCGATCTCCGGGTAGTGCCGGTGCGACTGCACGCCGTAGGCGACGAGGTCCGAGTCGACGCTGCAGAAGTGGGTACTCGACTTGGGCGTCTTGCCGGCGCCGCTCACGCCCGACTTGGCGTCGATGATCACGTCGGCGAGCCCGAGCTGCTTGAGCGGCGCGAGCGCGAGCAGCGCCGCCGTCGGGTAGCAGCCGGGGTTGGCCACGAGGTCCGCGCCCGGCCACCGCGTCGCGGTGCAGCTCGGTGAGGCCGTAGACGCCCGGCAGCAGCTCCGGATGCGGGTGTTCCCCGTACCACTCCGCGTAGGTCGCGGCGTCGAGCCGGAAGTCGGCGCTCAGGTCGATGACCTTGACGCCATCGTCCAGCAACTGCCTGGCGATGGGCGCCGCGTCTCCGTGCGGCGTGCACAGGAAGGCGACGTCGACGCCGCCAAGGTCGGCCTGGCTGCAGAACGTGAGGTCGCTCCGCAGGCGCGGCAGGTGGTCCTGCACCGGCTCCCCGGCGAAGGTCTCGGAGCTGATCGCCGCCAGCTTCACCGACGGGTGCCCCAGGAGCAGCTCGGCCAGGAGCGCGCCGGTGTAGCCGCTGCCGCCGACGATGCCGACGCTGGCGACGCAGGGGTCGGCGGCCGCCGCGGTCGCGCCGGCCTCGGCCGCGTGAGGGGCCGTGTGGGCGTTGGCGATCGGGATTTGCATGCAGGTAGCAGATGTCATCAGGCACTCCGGGTGCGCGTGGAGGAAAGCGAGCAGGGCGCGAATGGTCGCCGGCGGAGGGCGTGAGGCGTGTCTGCGAGAGCTGCTAGCGGTGAGCTAGAGCAGACGGAGACGCCCGCCGTCCGGCGCGCGTCGTGCACGTCGGGCTCGGAGGGCGGCGCAGCGCCGGGCGCCCGCGGTGGCGCGGGCGTTGGTGGCGAACCGGATGGTCGTGGCGCTGCTCATCGTCGCGGCACTCTACAGGAGTGATGCAGAAGATGCAACCGGTCGGCGTTCGCTATGAGAAGTATGCACAGCCGACTTCAAATGCTCCGCATACCCGTGACGCTCGGAGCTGGGCCCGGGGGCCGGATGCGGCGCGGGGCGGGCGGCCGGAAGAGCCGCCCGCCCCGCGGGTGCGTTCGTCGCTGGCGAGCGTCAACCCGCAGGTTGACGACCGTGGTGAGCGTCAGCGCAGCGTCGCCTGGAACTCCCGCTCGAGCGCCTTGAGGATCTTGGCGCGCACGCCGGCGATGTCCTTCTCGTTCAGCGTGCGGTCCGGCGCGCGCATCACGACGCGAAGCGCCAGCGAGCGCTTGTCCGCCGGCACCTGGTCGCCCTCGTACACGTCGAAGACGCGCACGCTGCGCACCAGCTTGCCGCCGGCGCGGCGGGCCTGGTCGACCACGGCTACCGCCGGCACGTCTCGGGCGACGATGACGGCGAGGTCCTGCGAGGCCGGCGGGTAGGTGCCGAGGTCCTCGAACGCCGTGGTCTGCAGCGCTGCTTCCGCGAAGCGGCCGTTGACCGCGGCCACGTAGACGGCGACGTCGTCGAGGCCGTAGGCGGCGGCGACGTCCGGGCGCAGCTGCCCGAGCACGCCCGTCCCCCCCACACCCTTGACGCTGACCAGTGCGGTCTTGCCGGGGTGCAGATACGGGAAGTGCTGGGCCTGCTCACCGAGCGGCCCGTACTCGCCCTGCAGGCCGACCGACGCGAGCAGGGCGTCCACGCAGCCCTTGAGCGTGTAGAAGTCGGTCGGACGGCCGGCGCCGGTCCAGTTCTCGGCCTCCAGGGGGCCGGAGAGGACGATACCGACGACCTCCGGCTCGTGCGGGAGCACGGCGCCGGGCTCGGCCGCGTGCGCCGGCGCCGGCACCGGCTCGTCCCAAAGGTAGACCTTGCCGATCTCGAACAGGTTCGGCGGGTCGTTGAGCCGGTCCACGTTGTCGCGGACCGCTTTGAGAAGGCCGGGCAGCAGCATGGTGCGCAGCACGGACTGCTCGACGCTCATCGGGTTCGAGAGCTTGACGGGATCGAGGCGGATGTCGCCCTCGGGCAACCCGAGCGGGGCGACGGCGTCGGGGGCGATGAACGAGTAGGTGATCGCCTCGTCGAGGCCGCAGGCGGCCAGGGCGCGCCGCACGGCGCGCCGCACCTTCTGCGGCTTCGTCAGCCCGCCGGCGGTCGTGTGCCGCGGCAGCGTCTCGGGAGCCATGCCGTAGCCGGCGATGCGCCCGACCTCCTCGATGAGGTCCACCTCGCGGATCAGGTCCGGGCGGAACGTCGCCGGCGTGACCGTCCAGTCGTCGCCGGTCTCGTCGACCTCACACTCGAGGCGACGCAGGATGCCGGCCTGCTCGGCCGCAGGGATCTCGTAGCCGAGCAGCGCGTTCGCCTTGCCCGGCCGGAAGCGGAGCGACGCCGGAGCCGGCGGCACGCCGCCGGCGTCGACCATGCCGGGCGCGACGGTACCGCCGCAGAGCTCGGCGAACAGCCGGTCGGCGAAGTCGACCCCGCCCGGCGCCAGGTTGGGGTCCAGGCCCTTCTCGAAGCGGTTGCTGGCCTCGCTGCGGATGCCGGTGTGCAGCTCGGTGCGCAGGATGCTCGGACCGGCGAAGTTGGCCGCCTCGAGCACGATGTCGGTGGTGTGCTCGTCGATCTCGGCGTCGACGCTGCCGAACACGCCGGCGATGACCAGCGGACGCTCCACGTCGGCGATGACGAGCATCTGGTCGTCCAGCGTGCGCTCGACGCCGTCCAGCGTGACGATCTTCTCGCCGGCGGTGGCGCGGCGGGCGATGAGCTTGCCGCCGCGGATCTTGCCGGCGTCGAAGGCGTGCAGCGGCTGGCCCCAGCCGAGCATGACGTAGTTGGTGACGTCGACGACGTTGCTGATGGGGCGCATGCCGGCGTGCGTGAGGCGCGCCTTGAGCCACGCCGGCGACTCGCCGATGGTGACGCCGCGGATGACGGTGGCGACGTACCGCGGGCAGAGGTCGGGAGCGGCGATCTCGACCGCGATCGCCTCCGCCGCGGGGGCGCCGCCGAACGCCGCCGGGGCGGCGATGGGCGGCGGCGCCAGCTCCAGCCGGGCCGCCGCCGCGACCTCGCGGGCGATGCCGTAGATGCTGAAGCAGTCCGGCCGGTTCGAGGTGAGCTCGAGCTCGAGCACGGCCTCGCTCACCGGCAGGTAGTCCTGCAGCGGGGCGCCGATGATCCACTCGTCCGGCAGGACGACGATGCCGGGGCTCTTCTCCTCGTAGCCGAGCTCCTGCTCGCTCATCATCATGCCGTCGCTCTCGACGCCGCGCAGGTTGGCCTTCTTGAGCTTCAGGCCGTTCTCGAGCACGGCGCCGCTGAGCGAGACGGCGACGGTGTCACCGGCGGCGAAGTTGCTGGCGCCGCAGACGATCTGCCTGACGCCGCCGTTGGCCTGACCCACCTCGACGGTGCAGAGGCTGAGCTTGTCGGCGTTGGGGTGCTGCTCCTTGGTGAGCACCTTGCCCACCACGAAGCGGCTGAGGTTCTCGGGGTCGCGCGGGGCGCCGACCCAGTCGATGCCCTCCACCTCGGTGCCGGACATGGTGAGGACCTCGGCGAGCTCCTCGACCGTGCCGTGCCAGGCGACGTACTCCTTGATCCAGCTGAATGGGACTCTCATCGTGACCGCCTCCTCAGAACTGCCGCAGGAAGCGGACGTCGTTGTCGTAGAACTGGCGCAGGTCCGGGATGCCGTGCTTGAGCATCGCCATGCGCTCCACCCCCATGCCGAAGGCGAAACCGCTGACCTTCTCGGGGTCGTAGTCGACGAAGCCGTAGACGGCGGGGTCGACCATGCCGGCGCCCATGATCTCCAGCCAGCCGGAGTACTTGCAGGAGCGGCAGCCCGTGCCGCCGCAGAGCTCGCAGCTCACGTCGACCTCGATGCTGGGCTCGGTGAACGGGAAGAAGTGCGGGCGCACGCGGATCTCGCGGTCGCCGCCGAAGAACTCCCGCGTGAAGTGGGCGACGGTGCCCTTGAGGTCGGCCAGGGTGATGCCCTCGTCGACGACGAGGCCCTCCGCCTGGTGGAACATCGGCGTGTGCGTCGCGTCCGAGTCGCGGCGGTACACCTTGCCCGGGCTCAGGATGTACACCGGCGGCCGCTGCTGCTCCATCACGCGCACCTGGACGGGAGAGGTGTGGGTGCGCAGCAGGACGCCGCGGTCGGCGTCCACGACGGCTTCGGGCATCGTCTCGCGCTGCTCGACGACCCAGAAGGTGTCGTGGGCGGAGCGCGCGGGATGGCTCGGCGGCGTGTTCAGCGCCGTGAAGTTGTAGTAGTCCAGCTCGACCTCGGGGCCCTCGGCGATCTGGTAGCCGAGGCCGAGGAAGATGTCTTCGACCTCGCGCATCGTCTGGCTGATGAGGTGCTCGTGGCCGGCCGGGAACGGCTGGCCGGGCAGGGAGACGTCGATGCGCTCGTGGGCCAGCGACTCGGAGAGCGCTTCGCGCCTCAGCTCCGCCTCGCGCTCCGCCACGAGCTCCTCCAGCTCCTTGCGGATGATGTTGCCGCCCTTGCCGACCAGCGGGCGCTCCTCAGCGGGCAGCCCGGGGATCGAGCGCAGGAACTCCGTGAGCGCGCTCTTGCGCCCGAGCACCTGGACGCGCGCCTGCTCGAGCGCGGCCAGGTCGGCGGCGTGCACGACGGTCTCGCGGCCGGTGCGATAGATGGCCGCGAGCCCGGGCGCTCGTTGCTTCAGCTCCTGCAGGTGTGCGTCGTCCATGGTCATCCTTCCTGCGCCGCCGGGGGGCGGCGTGACGGGTCTTCGGGAGCGCCGGCCGAGCGGCGCGAGAACTCGTAGAGGGCGATCGCGCCGGCGACGCCGGCGTTGAGGCTTTCGACCGCGTCGCCGGGCGGCGCCGACAGCGGGATCGTCACCAGGCGGCCGACATGTGCGAGCGCGGCTCGGGAGAGCCCGGCGCGCTCGGCGCCGACCACCAGGACCGCGGGGCGCCGCAGATCGGCCCCGTCCAGCGGCTCCCCCTCGTGGGCGGCGAGCCCGTACACCGTGGCCAGCGGCAGCTGGTCGACCAGATCGGCGAGCGGAAGCTCCGGGAACACCTGCAGGCCGAAGAGCGCACCCATGGCGGAGCGGACGGTCTTCGGCCCGTACGGGTCGGCGGAGCCGGACGAGGTGACGAGGGCGGAGGCGCCGAAGGCGACCGCCGCCCTGATCAGCGTGCCGACGTTGCCGGGATCCTGGACGCCGTCCACGTAGACGACGAGCAGGCCGGCGCCCTGGGCGCCCGCGGCGGGCTCGCCGCTCTCGCGGCGAAGGGCCGCGGTCTTGGGGCTCGTGGCCGGCCCGAGCAGCGACGACGGCGGGCGGCGCTCCGGCAGCGGCAGCACCGCCACCACGTCGGCGGGCGTCTCCAGCGTGGAGATGCGCGCCGCGACCCGGTCGGTGACCGTGAAGACGCCGGGCCCACCTGAGCCGGCCGCCGTGTCGGCCGCAAGGCCGAGGCGCTCGCCGAGCTCGTCCGCGGCCTCCTCCCGGAGGAAGACGGCCTGCGGCCGCCAGCCGGCCGCCAACGCAGCCGCGACCACGTCGGCGCCCTCCGCCAGGAAGGCGCCTTCGCGGTCGCGGAACTTACGCTGTCGCAGAGAAGCGGCTCGTTTGACGAGCGCGTTCTGCGGGCTGGTCAGTGGTGCGCCGAAAACCCCAAGTGACTCGCCTCCCTCGATCAGGCCGTCAGGCCGCTTCGAGGGCCGCGCGCGCCTGATCGACGAGCGAAGCGAAATACTTCGGATCGCTCACGGCCAGATCGGCGAGGATCTTGCGGTCGAGCTCGATCTCGGCGAGCTGGAGCCCATGCATGAACTGGTTGTACGAGAGACCGTTCTCCCGAGCACCGGCGTTGATGCGGATGATCCACAGCTTGCGGAACTCGCGCTTGCGCACGCGACGGTCGCGATAGGCGTACTGACCGCTCCGCTGGACCTGCTCCTTCGCCCTCTTGTAGGACGAGTTCTTAGTCGCGCGGTAGCCCTTCGCCTGCTCAAGTACCTTGCGGCGCTTCTTGCGCGCACTGACGCTTCGTTTGACACGAGACATTGTCGTACTCCTTGGAACTGCACCGGCCGGGGTCCGTCAGGCGGTCCGGCCGGCTCGTGATCTTAGGTCGCCAGGCTCAGCGGAGCCCGAGCAGCCGCTTGATCCCCTTGGAATCAGCAGGGCTGACGTCGTACAGCTTGCGGAAGCTCCGCTTACGTTTCGAGCTCTTGTGCTCCAGGAGGTGGCTCTTCATCCCGTGGCGACGGACGACCTTGCCCGTGCCGGTGAGGCGAAAGCGCTTCTTGGATGCGCTGTGAGTCTTGGTCTTCGGCATGCGTACCTCCCTCCCGCTACTTCACCGGCGCGAGCATCATGACCATGTTGCGCCCGTCTTGCAGGGGCTTGGACTCGATGACGCCGTGTTCCTTGACATCTTCCGCGAGGCGCAGAAGCAGCGCCTCGCCGCGCTCCGGATGGACCATCTCGCGTCCCCGGAACATGATCGTGACCTTGACCTTGTCCTTGTGCTCCAGGAAGCGGAGCACGTGACCCTTCTTGGTCTCGTAGTCGTGCTGACCGACCTTGGGCCGGAACTTGATCTCTTTGATCACGATCTGGCTCTGGTGCTTGCGCGCCTGCTTCGCCTTGAGCTCCAGCTCGTACTTGTACTTGCTGTAGTTCATGACGCGGCACACAGGCGGATCGGCGGTCGGCGCCACCTCGACGAGGTCGAGGTTCTTGTCGGCTGCGTAGTCCTGGGCGAAGCGGATGGGCTTGACGCCCAGCTGTTCGCCGTCTTCGTCGATGAGGCGCACCTGCGGCACCGTGATGCCGTCGTTGATGCGGATACGGGGCTCGTTGGCCCGGTCCCTCATGAATCTATCTCTCGGAGAAAATGGTCTGCCCATAGACGGAAAAAGGCTCGCCGGCGGCGAGCCCTCACGATCTCCTTTCACGTGATGGACCCTGTCGACACCAACCACTTGGGCGCAGGGTGGGGTGCTCGCAAGCTCCCTCTTGTGGCGCACGGCAGTATACACGAAACGCCCCGCACGCGTCGAACACCGGCGATGGCGCACCTAGGAACCGCCTGCCGCGCCGCGAATGGTGAGGCGACGCGGGCAGGACCGGCGGACGCCGGCCGACCACGTCCCTCCGAAGGAGCCGGCGATGACGAAGAAGCGTGTCGAGACCCCGTCGTTCATGGTGGACGCGAATGGCGCCCACGACCCGATCGACGCCGACGCCATCGCGAAGCACCTCGAGTCCGGCGAGTTCTTCTGGCTCGACCTGCACAAGCCGACGACCGACGACCTTGCCCTGCTCTCCGACGTGTTCAAGTTCCACCCGCTGGCCGTCGAGGACGCCACCCACTTCGGCCAGCGGCCCAAGTACGACCCCTTCGACGAGTTCGCGTACCTCGTCGTCTACGGCGCCAACGAGGACAAAGACGGCCTCGTCGAGGTGCACTGCTTCTTCAGCGGCACGTATCTCGTCACCGTCCACCGCGACAGCTGCCCGCCGTTCGACGACCTGCGCGAGCGCGCGACTGCCGAGACGCAGCCGCCGGCCCAGGGCGTGATGCTGCTGTACATGGTCGTGGACGTGCTGGCCGACAGCTTCCTCCCCGGCCTCACCAAACTCGACGACCGCATCGACGACCTCGAGAACGGCGTCATGCAGCGGCCCGACGATGAGCAGCTGCAGGAGCTCTTCCGCCTCAAGCGCCGGCTGGTCGTCTGGCGCAAGGTGATCAGCCCCGAGCGCGACACGTTCGCCCGCATCGTCACCGGCGTCGTCAAGATCCCCGGCATGACGCCCGACATGGAGCGCTACTTCCGCGACGTCTACGACCACCTGATCCGCATCAGCGACCTCATCGACAGCTATCGCGACCTGCTGACCGGCGCGATGGACGTCTACCTCTCGACGGTCTCCAACAGGCTGAACGAGGTCATGAAGCGGCTCACGATCGTGGCGACGATCTTCATGCCGCTCACCTTCATCGTGGGCTTCTTCGGCATGAACTTCACCTGGATGGTCCGGCACATCACCGGCTTCTGGCCGTTCTTCCTGCTTGCCGTGGCGACAGAAGTGGTGGTGGTGGTCGCCATGCTCATCGTGTTCCGCCGCGAGAAGTGGATCTGAGGCGCGGCGGCCGCAGGCTCCCGCGCCTCCACGCCACCACGCACAGGGCGGCGCTGGCCGCCGAACAGACCGCCAGCGTCACCAGCGAACTCTCCGGGCCGAACGTTCCGCCCGTCAGCCATTCCGGTCCGCGCAGCGAAGAGCGGAGGACGCCGGGGATGGCGTAGCCGCTCACCGGCGTCCCGAACACTCCGCCCTCCACGAAGTTCCAGGCGGCGTGCACGCCGATCGCCAGCCACAGCCGGCGCGTGGCGAGGAAACACGCCCCGAGCAGCACCCCGCCGAACAGGGCGATCATCACGCCGTCGAAGAACCCCGCGCTGGGGTTGTCCGCGTGTTCCAGCCCGAACCACACCGAGGCGAAGGCCAGCGCCAGCCAGGTCCCGAGCCGCTCCTCGCTCACCCGCTGGATGAGACCGCGGTAGAGCAGTTCCTCACGGAAGGCGACCGCGGCGGCCGGCGCCGACCACTGCACGACCGCCCACTCGTCGCGCCCGATCACTCCGTAGGCGCCGGCGAGGGCGAGGATGCCGACGATCACGGCGAACAGCCCGGCGCCGAGAGCGAGTCCGGCGAGACCCTCGAGCGCGCCCCGCCGGCCCCCGCGCAGCTCGCTCACCCGGCGGCGCTCGGTGAGCCGCACGAAGCCCCAGTACAGGAGCGTCGGCACGACCACCATCGCGACCGCCTCCGGCAGGCGCGGGTAGCCGGCATCCGCGTAGTGGTGTCCCGGGCCCGAGATCCAGCCGGACAGGCGGTCGAACACCGCGTACAGGCGGTCGCCGAGCCACGCGATGAGCCGGCGCCCCACCCAGTCGAGCAGGATGAAGCCGGCGACGATGCGCACGAACGCCGAGGCGAAGAACTCCTCGAGCGCGTTGTGCGGTCGGGACGGCGCCTGGTCAGGGGCCAGAGGCGGACGCATGCCGTCCGGTGGCGACGGATCGCCGCCGGCCGCGCCGGCCTCCGTCACTCCGCCGGGAGCACCCACGTGCTCGCGTGGTCGACGGCGACGAACCCGAGGCCGGCGTAGAACGGCTCGGCGTCGGGGCTGGACAGCAGTCCGAACCAGCGGGCGCCGGCCTGCAGCCCGTGATCGACAGCCGCCGACACCACCGAGGCCCCAGCCCCCCGGCGGCGGTGCGAGTGACGGGTCCCCACGGCGTAGATGCCGGCGATGTCGCCGATCATGGCGCTGCCGGCCACGGCCACCGGCCGGCCGTCGTGCAGGCTCAGGAACGCCGAAGTGTCGGTGCGGCCGGGGAACCCGACGCCGAGGAGCCGCTGACACCAGTCGACGGGAAGCTCGAACGCGTCGCCCAGCACGTCGCCGGCCGCCAGCACGCCTTCCATGTCGGAGATGCGCCGGGTCTCGTGCCCGCCCTCGGCGCGCACGACGTCGCCGGCGTGCGCGCACATCACGGGCACCGCCCCCGAGTGGACGAAGCCGAGGTCGCCCGCCACCAGGGCCGCCTCCGCCGCGACCGGCGAGGCGGCGTACAGCAGGCCGGGAAGCGTGCGCCGCCGCAGCACCGCGACGGCGGCGGCGATGCCGTCGCTCACGCCGTCGGGACCGTAGGCGACGATCCAGTTGAGGTTGTGGGACGGCTCGCCGCCGAGACCGACGCTCACTCCCGGCGCGGCCCACGACTCGCCGCGTTCCGCGCAGCCGATGAACGCGCGCCAGCCTTCGCCTTGCGCGCCGACGAGCTGCACGAGTGAGGGGGCCCTGTGACCCATGTGAGACCTGCCTCCCAGCGGGTAGGGTAGCTGCCGATACTCTTCCCGAAGTGTTTCATGAGCCCCCACGACCGCGCCGTTGCGCGGCGCGGGGTCACGGACGACGAGAGGGAGCCCCGATGCTGCACGTAGCCGCCGACGCCGTCGGCGCGGCCTGGCTGGACGGCCCCCGCTCCGCCATGGCCGGGTTCCTCGTCGGCCTGCTCGCCACCTTCCTCTTCGTGCGCATCAACACGCGACTCATCCGCGCCAAGGTGAGCTGGTGGTTCCACGACATCGAGAGCGAGGGCGGCACGCACGTGCACCACATGGTCATCGGCGTCGTGCTGATGGTGACGGTGGGCATCTGCTTCATCGCCCTGACGCCCGAAGACCTGCTCGCCCAGGTCCTGGCGCTGCTGTTCGGCGTCGGCGTCGCGCTCACGCTCGACGAGTTCGCTCTCATCCTCAACCTGCAGGACGTGTACTGGCGCAAGGAAGGGCGGCTCTCGGTCGACGCCGTGGTCATCGTCGTCTGCGCCGCGGCGCTGTTCGTGCTCGGCATGAACCCCTTCGGCGATCTCGGAGACCCGGGGCTGAGCGGAGACGTGTTCCGCCTCGCCCTCGCCGTCTGGGTGGCCGTGGTCATCGTCCCGGTCCTGTTCTGCCTGCTGAAGGGCAAGATCTGGACCGGGGTGCTCGGCATGTTCGTGCCGCTGGTGGCGATCGTCGGGGCGATCAGGCTTGCGCGCCTCAACTCGCCGTGGGCGCGACGCCGCTACCCGAAGAAGCCGAAGAAGCTGGCCCGGGCGCAGCGGCGCGAGGCGCGCCTGGACGCGCGCTGGATCGCCTGGCGCGACGCGTTCTTCGACCTGATCGCCGGCAAGCCGCACCTGCCGTCGCTGCCGCCGCTGGGGCCGAGCGGGCAGCCGTTGAGCGAGGCGAGTGAGGCGGATCCGGGCGAGTCGGCGCCGGAGCCGGCCACCGAGGAGTGAGTCAGGCGCCGGCGGCCGCGACGACCGCAAGGTCGTCGAGGAACCGGCGCTGCGCCGGCACGATGGCCTCTCGCGCCGCCTCGAGTGTGAACCAGGCGGCGCGATCCACCTCGGGGAACTCCGCCTGCCGGCCGGACTTGGGCGGCCACTCCATCGTGAACGTGTTGCTGACGATGGCCGCGGCGTCGCAGTCGTGCTCCACGGCCCAGGCGAAGATCAGCTTGTGGCCGTGGGCTTTGACGCCGCCGAGGGGGAGGAACGGCCCGTCCGGCGCCAGTCCGGTCTCCTCGAGGACTTCGCGCCGGGCAACGACCAGAAGGTCCACCTCGGCGGCCCGGTTGCGCGCCTTGGCGGCCGTGACCGTCGCCGGCTCCGGCCCGAGTTCGTCCGGCTCGGCCAGCCCCTTCGGGATGCTCCACGCCCCGGCGTCCTTCTTCGCCCAGTACGGGCCGCCGGGGTGCACGAGCAGCACCTCGACCCGGCGGCCGTCCGTCTCGGGGTCGGCCGCTCGGCGGTAGAGCGCCAGTCCTGCGCTGATCGCCGGCATGCGTCCGAGGATATACCGTACGCGGCAAGGGCCGGCGGCGCGAGGCGCCGCCGGCCCCTGCCGGTCTCACGGTGTCGCGGTCGGCTCAGCTCGCCAGCACGGCGGAGAACACCCACCAGGCCAGCAGCGACTTGGCGCTCAGGCTGAGGATGATGTAGGCCTTCTCGCCGAACAGGTACTCACGCCACTTGCCCACCTTGTGGTACTGCAGCCACATGTTGATGGCGAAGACGTTGAAGAAGATGAACAGGCTGATGATGATGCCGTACACGAACGTCGGCGGCGCGGGGCCGTCCAGTCCGGGGCTCCAGACGTAGAGCGCCACGACGATCCACGGGATGATGCCGGCGAACGTGCCGAACCAGAACGACAGCCAGCTCGGCTTGCCCGGCGTCTCGTACTTCTCCATGAGCAGCCCGAACAGGATCATGCTGGCGTTGACGCCGAAGATCGCGAGCAGCGCGGCGACGTCGCTGACGCCGGTGATCATGCTGATCAGCACGATCATCAGGCTCGAGCTGAAGAAGTACTCGATCCAGCGCCCGTAGTTGCGGTCCCGCAGCAGGTTGCGCTTGTACCAGCCGAAGACGCCGGGCGAGGGGATGATGAACAGCGCGAGCGCCGAGATCGCGACGAAGGCGAAGACGCCCCAGCCGAGCGGCACGTCGAAGAGCGTGGTGAGCTTGGGCGCCGTGCCGGGCGGACCGGTCATGTACGTGGCCGTCACCGGCAGCGTGAAGCCGTTGGTGAGGAGGGCGATGGCGAGGGCTTCGACCGCGAGGACGAGGCCGACGCCGACGTTCCAGAAGCGCAGCCTGCTGAGGCGGCGCTCCAGTTCGGGGGTCGTCTCCCGGACGCTGGGCGCCGGGCTGGGGACGGTAGCGGGAGTAGAGCTCATCATGTGCTCCTTGTGACTTGAGTGGCGGTCATGCGGCGCAGGCCTCTGCGGCCGCCCGTTCGATGATGCTGATGAACGCGTCCAGGAACCGGCCGACGACCTCGCGCTCGTCGTCGCTCAGGCTCGCGGCGAGGCGCCGGATCTCACGCTCGAGCGGAGCGGCCTCCCGGGCGAGGTCGTCGCTCGCCTTGGCCGTACGCGTGACGACCACCCTGCGCCGGTCGCTCGGATGCGCGGCCCGAGCCGCGTGCCCGTTGGCCTCCAGGCGGTCGACGAGGGCCGTCACGGCCCCGGTCGACAGCTGGAGCCTGCGGGCGAGCTCGCTCGGGCCCAGTCCGCCGTCCGTCTCGAGGTTCTCGAGGGCCAGCAGCTCCGGGACGCTGATTCCCACGTCGCGCGCGAACGCAGTAGTCAGCGTCGAGACGGCGACGTCCAGCCGCCTCACCGACTCGCTGATGTGATCCGCTGTGTAGGTCTCGATCATGGGTCATCTTTCTATCGAGAAGTAACTTGATAGAAGAGATACCCATCAGATGAGAATCCCAATCAACGCGCGCTTGCCGACCGGACCCGCTCCCGCCGGACGCAGGCAGCAGCGCCGTCAGACGCGCCGGAGTGCGAGATCGTCGATGCAGGCGAGCGCGGTGCAGCCGATCGAGGGCTTCGGGAGCGAGGACGGCGGGCGGGCAGCAGCCCGCCCGCCCGGCGTCGACGCCGCCCGTCACCCCTCCTCCACCGCGCGGCGCGACCGCCGCACGAGCACGATCACGATCACCAGCACCACCACGACGACGATCGCCACGACGGCCCAGATCCAGGAGTTGGACGTGCCGGAGACCCCCGCCGTCGTGGCCGGGGCCACGGTCAGATAGCTCTTCTGGCTGGCCGAGCGGAAGAACGCCTGGTCACCGCCGGTCTGGTTGAAGATCCAGCCCGCCCACTCCTTGGTGTTGATGGCCTGGAGCAGCTTGGGGTACACGGTGACGGACAGCGGGGCGTCCGCGTACATGACCTCCTGGGCCTTGTCGATGTAGGCCTTGCGCTGGGCGGAGTCGAGCGCGTGGATCTGGTCCTCCACGGCCTTGTCGAACTCCGCGTTGGACCAGCACGGTTCGTTCCAGTTCTCGATCTGCGCAGTGGTGTACGAGTCGATCGTCTGGCCCGGGTCCGCGTAGCCGTACCAGGTCCAGAGCAGCATGTCGTAGTCGGGCGCGTAGGTGTCGCCGTCGTAGTTCCAGATGCGGTCGTTGTAGACGCCCTCGTCCACGACCTCGTACTCGATGGTCAGGCCGAGGTCCTTGAACCAGCCGGCGATGAGCTTCGCCGCGCTCTGAGCCTGGGTGTTGCTGTTGAGGGCCCACAGGCGCAGCTTGATGGGCTTGCCCTTGGAGTCACGAAGGCCGTCGCCGTCCGTGTCCTTGTAGCCCGCCTCATCGAGCATGGTCCCGGCCTTTGCCAGGTCGAACGTGCGCAGCACGCCGGCCGGCGGCTCCCAGTGGTAGTCGGGGTCGCGCCAGTTGTCGGGCGGCAGGATCGTCGTCCCCGGGACGGCCTCGCCGCCGTAGGCGATCGCGACCAGCTTGTCGCGGTCGATCGCCGTGTCCAGAGCGGTGCGGAACCGGACGTCCTTGAGCACCGGGTTCCCCAGAGAATCCGCGCTCTGGTAGCAGTTGTAGTTCATGTAGTCCCAGTTGAAGAACGTGAACGAGAGCGCCTTGATGCCCGGTTCGGTCTGCAACTGCTTGAACTCGGCGGTCGGGATGTTGTGGGCGGCGGCGATGCGACCTGCCTTGAGGTCCTCGACCATGGTGCTCGGGTTCTTGTAGACGACGTAGATGAGCTCGTCGACCTTGGGCGCGCCCAGCCAGTAGTCCTTGTTGGCCTTCATGCGCACGTACGAGCCGCGCTTCCACTCGACGACCTGGAAGGGGCCGCTGCCGATGGAGTCGGTGTTCTTGAACGTCGTGCCCGCCTGCTTGGGCGGGATCTTCTCCCAGACGTGCTTGGGCAGGATCGGGATCCAGAGGCGCAGGATGTTGGACTTGGGCTTGGAGGTGACGAGCTGGACGGTGGAGTCGTCCACCTTGACGGCCTTGACGATGCCCTTGGTCCCGTTGGTGAACACCGGCATGTCGTTGTCGATGATGTAGTTGTAGGTGAAGACCACGTCGTCGGCCGTCAGCGGCTGCCCGTCCTGCCACGTGATGCCCTCGTGCAGGTGGAAGGTCCAGGTGTTGCCGTCCGCCGACTGCTCCCAGCTCTCCGCGATGCCATCCGGGCCGGGCATGAAGTCCTCCGGGCGGCGCTCCACCAGGAACTCGTAGTTCTGGGAGTACACCTCGTACGCCAGTTCGGTGTAGCCGACGAACGGGTTGAGGCTGTCGAGGTCGTCGACGAAGACGCCGACGCGCAGGATCGTCTTGCCGGCGGCGGGCGAGGCCGACGGGCTGTCGGCGCGGGCCGGCGCCGTCAGGTCGCCGGCCGCCAGCGCGAGCAGCAGCGCCACCGCCACGAGGCAGGCGACGAGACCGACGGCGAGGAGCAGTCCCCTGCCGCCGCGGACACGTGCACGATCCCGACCCTGGACGTCCATGAGCAGTCCCCCCTGTTCGTGGCGTGTGCGTGAATCTCAGCCTTCTCGGCGCGGCGCGTCAAGTGCCTCCCGCGACTTCAGGCTTCGGCGTCCTCGTAGCGGACGCCCTCGTAGTCGTCGACCGGGAAGACCCACACGATGCGGCAGACCGCGGCGCCGCGATTGCGGGCGCCGTGGACGGAGCCGCCCGGGAAGTAGGCGACGTCGCCCTGGCGTGCGGGCCGCCAGGCGCCTTCGACGAAGACCTCGGCCTCGCCGGCGACGACGTAGTAGACCTCCTGCGGCGCGTGGTGGTGCGGCGCGAGCTGCGCGCCCGGCGGGACCTCGAACACGCCCATGCTGAGGCCGGACGTGGGCGTGCGGTCCGCCGAGACCAGCGTGCGCCAGCGGATCTCGGCGGTGTCGCCCTCGTTCGGCGGGTCGTGCTCCCAGGGAACGCCCGACTCCGACGTGAGGAACGCGCGCTCGCCGGGCGCCGCATCGGGCCGGCCGCGACCCCCGGTCACGAGTCACCGCCGGTCGCGCCGTTCATCGCCGAGTAGCGGCCGTAGGTGGCGATGACCGCGCGAGGAAGCAGACCCGGGCGCCGTCCCTGCTCGTGCGCGCGGTCGCTCGCCTCGTAGGCGAGGCTGGTCGTCTGCACCAGCGGCCAGCGCAGCGGCTCCGGCGGCAGCTGCGCGAGCGGCGGGCCGACGACCGGCATGCGGCTCCACTCGTCGTCGGCTCCCAGCACCAGAGACGCCAGGATCTTGCCGCCGAGCCGGGTGCTCGTCAGGCCGTGACCGGAGAAGCCCAGCCCGGCGTGCACGTTGCCGCCCGGCGCGGACTCGAAGAACGGCAGCCCCGGGCCGGTGATGTCCATGGGGCCGCTCCAGGCGGCGTCGAAGCGCACGCCCTCGAGCTGGGGGAACAGCCAGGTCAGGCCGTGCGCGGCCATCGCCGCCAGCCGCGGCGCGGTGAGCACCCGGCCGCGGATGCGCGCGCCGCGGACGATGCCCATGGCGCCCCCGCCGATCGCGATGCGGTCGTCGGCGGTGCGCCGCAGGTAGTACAGCATCTCGCGCAGGTCGGCGACGCCCATGTGAGAGGTCCAGCCGATCTGCTCGATGAGCTCGGGGATCGGCTCGGTCACGACCATGAAGTCGGTGCAGACGGCGAAGGCGCGGCGGAAGTGCCGCTCCCGCGCCGCCCAGGCGCCGTGCGTGAGCACCACGTCGCCTGCGGTCACCGATCCGGCCGGCGTCACCACGCGCGCCGGCCGGCCGGCCTCCACGCGGAGCATCGGCGTGCCCTCGAAGATCCGCACGCCGCGCTCGAGCAGCACCCGCCGCAGCTCGCGCGCCAGCTTGCCCGGCTGGAGGACCGTGAGGTCCGGCGTGATCACGCCGCCGACGAAGTGCGGCGAGTCGGCGACGCGCCTCGCCTCGGCGGCGTCCACGCGCCGCAGACGGTCGTCGTGGCCGTGCTTCTCCAGCAGGCGGAAGGTCTCGTCGTCGGGCCCGGGCTGCCAGTCGCCGGCCCGGGCGTACAGGATCCCCTCGTGCCAGGCGTCGATCTGCGCGTCGTGGCGCGCGATCCATCCGTCCAGCTCGTCGACCATCGCGGCGAGGGCGGCGGCGTAGACCACCCCGCCCTCCTCACCGAGCGCCGAGCAGAGACTCGACAGCGCCGTCCACGACGGCGAGAAGAAGCCGCCGTTGGCGCCGCTGCCGCCGGCGCCGACGATGTCCGCCTCGATGAGGACGACGCCGAGGCCCGGATCGCGCTCGTGGAGTTCGTAGGCCGTCCAGAGGCCGGCGAAGCCACCGCCGACGATGCAGACGTCGGCGGTCACCTCGCCGGCCGGCGGCGGACACGGCTCGCCGGGGTCGGTGTTCAGCGCCTCCTCCAGCCACCAGCTGCGCGCCCCGACCGGCGGGACCGCCGGCCTTGCGGCGCTCATCGTCCTCCGCTCCGCGTCATCACGCGCTCCCCTCCTCGCCCACCGTGATGAGGCAATCAGACGCGCCGGACGCGCCTGGTGTCAAGGACAACGCGGCGGTGCGGGCGGCGTTGCCGATCGCCCAGATCCGCTGCGGCCGCCGGCGGCTGGGAGTCAGATCAGCTCCAGCGACCGGAAGGGGAGCTCGAGCGCGTCGCGCTCAGCATCCCAGCGCTCCGGCGGCTGCACCATGAGCTCCATCGCGAGCAGCCACCGGCGCTCCTCCACGGGCACCGTCCAGTGCTCGACGAATGAAGCCGGGACGGGGCCGCCGTCATCTACCGGCGCCGCGTCTTCGTGGCCGCGCCCGGACAAGCGGTAGCGGACGTGGATGGCGGGGCGCCCGGCGAGCTCTGCCGCCTCGGGCGCCACCAGCATCTCGTGCGCCTCGGGTGACCACGTCCCGAAGGAGGCACGCGCCCGCGCCAGCTGCAGCTCGAGCAACTCCTTCGCCGGCAACGGCTCCGCCCGGACCGTGACGATCGCCAGCGCCGCGATCCAGCCCTCCGCGGGTTCCGAGGCGAGGAGGTGCGCCGACGGCAGTTCCCGGTCGCTCGTGGACCCGACGTCGACGAAGCGCTCGTCGATGGTGAGCGCGACCCCCAGGGCCTCGTCGCGGAAGCCGCGCAGCGTCACCGCATCATCCTCAGGCCGACGGCCTGTCGCGGTAGCTCTCGGCAAAGGCCCTGAACCGGTACACGTCACCGAAGTCCGAGGCCAGACCGAGCGACACGCGGATGGTGTTGGGCACCTTCCCGGTCTCGTCCTGGATGCGCTGCTGGCACTGCAGCAGCGTGACCGCGGCGCCGGGGTCCTCGAAGCACGCCTCGATCTCGTCACGCGAGATGCGGTGGGCGACCTCGCCGTCGCCCGGATTGCAGAAGCAGCCGCTGCGCACCGAGATACGCTCGCGGGCGGCGTCCGCCTCGACCTCGTAGACGTCGTAGGGCCGGCCGGCCGGATCGACCAGATAGAGCGCGATGGTCGCGCCGCGCCGCTGCATGTCCTGCGGGCCGAACACCCTGACCAGCGGCGACCCGTCGCCGTGCCGCAGCGCGGCCAGCTCCTCGAGAAGCCAGGCGGCCAGCGCGCCCACGCGCTCGTGGATGACCGGCACGCCGACCTTCTCCAGGTGCTCGATGCCGATCGTGATCGCCGGCAGCCCGAGGTAGTCGATCGTGCCGTCCTCGAACCCGGTGGCGCCCGGCGCCAGGTGGTACCAGTCGTCGCTCTGCACCGAGGCCAGTGTGATGGTGCCGCCGGCGAACCACGGCCGGTGCAGCCTGGCCAGCGCGTCGCGGCGGGCGATCAGGCAGCCGCTGCCGGTCGGGTAGCCGAAGAGCTTGTAGAAGGAGATCGGGATGAAATCGGCGCCGATCGCCGCGGCGTCCAGCGGATTGGTCGGCGCGAAGGCGGCGCAGTCGAGCAGGACGTCCCAGCCGAGCTCGTGCGCCTCGGCGACCCACTCGAGCGGGTGCTGGGCGCCGCTGAAGTTGGACTGCGCCGGATACGCGAAGAGCTTCGCCGGCGCGCCGTCCTCCCCGTCCGTCCTCCGGGCGCCGCGAAGGGCCGTGCGGACCTGCTCCTCGTCGAGCCGCAGGTCCTGCTCGCGCACCGGGATGTAGGTGGCCACCGCTCCTCTGTGGCTGGCGAACTCGCGGATCCCGTTGACGGAGTTGTGGTTGTCGTAGCTGAGCAGGAAGACGCCGCCCGGGGCGAACGGGTAGGCCTCGCCGACCAGCTTGAGGGCGCCGCTCGCATTGGCCGTGAAGACGATCTCGAACTCGTCCTCCGGGGCGTTGAAGAAGCGGCGCACGGCGTCTCGCGCCTCACGGGCGAGCTCGGCTGCGGCGAGCGACGTGGGGCTCTGCGAGTGCGGGTTGCCGAGCACGTGAGCGGACAGCAGTTCGTGGTGGCGGCGGATCTGCGACTCCGCGTAGAGGCCACCGCCGGTGTAGTCGAGGTACGTCTGCCCGAGGCGGTCGAGCCGCTGTAGTCGGCGGCGCGCAGCTCGTCGATCGCCGCCGTGGCGGGATACGCCGGGAACCGCCGCACGAAGTCCGCGTACGCGGCGGCGGTCTCAGCCGCCGCGTCCTGCGCTCTGTGCGTCATGGGCATCCTTTCCGCGCCGCTCGGGATCCGGACCGACGGGCGGGCGGATCCCGCCTACCTGACGGTGAGCCTTGCGCTCCCCACCCTGCTCTGGACGTTGCCGGCGATGTCGGTCGCGAAGACCTTGATGGTATAGCGACCCACCGGCAGCGTGCAGCGCCAGCGATAGCTCGCCTTGACGTTCGTCGTGCAACTGACGCTCTTGAGCGTCTTCTTCAGCTTCTTGCCCTTGAAGACCCTGATGACCGCGGTGGCCTTGCCGCAGCCCGGCGCCGCGTCGTTGACCTGATACTTGAGGGCGACCGTCTTGCGCGCCCTGGCCCTCGCCGCGAAGGCGGCCGTCGCGGGCGCGACGCTGTCGAGCTTCACCGTGAGCGTCTTCGGCGCTTCGGCGTTGCCCGCGGCGTCCAGTGAACGATACTCCCAGGTCGAGGTGCCCTGCGCCGTGACCTGGAACGGGCCGGCGTAGGTCGTCCAGTCCGCGACGCCCTGGAGACGATACTGCGTCGCGGTGACGCCGGACCCCTCGTCCGACCAGAGCAGAGTGATGCTCGGCGGCGCGTTCGTCCAGGCCGGAGTCACGCTGAGCGGCGCGGTGGTCGAGGGCGGCGCGGTGTCGACCGACGCCGAGATGGTCCCGATCGGACTGCCGTTCCCGGCTCCGTCGACGACGCGGTACTCGTAGGTGGTCGCGCCCTGCGGGAAGGCGACCGGTCCGGAGTACGTGGTCCACGTCCCGACGCCCTGCACGCGATACTGCTTGACGGCGACGCCTGATCCACCGGCGTTGTCGCTGCCGGCCACGGTCATCGTGACCGGGCCGCTCGCGTACCAGCCGGCGGCGCTGGCCGCAGCCGGCGCCGAGATCTGGGCGCTGGCGCTCGGCGCGATCGGGTCGAGGTTCACGTAGCCGGTCTTCATGGTCTCGAGGTTGCCGGCGACGTCGGTGGCCCGATAGGTCACTGCGTGCGAACCCGCACCTGAGACGGTGGCCGTGACGGCGCTCCCGCCGACGCCGGCAGAGGGAGCCGCGTCGATCGTGTAGTCGAGTCGAGCGACACCGGAGGTGACGTCCGACGGCGTCAGGACGGCGTCCACGCTGGCGGCGCTGCGCCAGCCGGTCGTCGGCGACGCCTGAAGGTTCGCCGCCGCAGTGGACGGCTCGGTGGAGTCGACCCTGACCGACGCCGACTTGGGCGTCTCGGCGTTCCCCACCTTGTCGACCGAGTAGTACTGGACCGTGTGCGTGCCGTCTGTGGAGACGAGGATGGATGAGCATTGCTGATAGGCGCCGGCGCCGATGCGGGCCAGCGTCGCCTGCACGCCGACCCCTGCTCCGTCGTCGGCGCTGAAGCTCACCGTCACCCCTGTCTTCGACCAACCGGCCGGCACGCCGTTCGCCGTCGTGGTCGGCGGTGTTGCGTCGGCGCCGGTGCCGGTGCTGAAAGCCTTGACGCACACGTTCATGGGTGTCGGGTTCGACGGTGCGCCGACATCGGTCCAGTTCGTGCCGTTGCTGCTTGCGAAGCTCTGCCCGCTCATACTGGTCGCGGCGCTCGAGTACCCCGTCTGGGCGTACTCCATCGCCATCGGCCAGCTGTACCCAGGCGTGACCAGATGCAGGATGACGGAGAAAGACTGCCCGTCGGTCACCGCGAGGGGCGCCGTGAGGGCGATCGTGTGATAGCCGGCGCGAGCGAGCGTCCCGCTTCCCTGAGCGGTGCGCGTGCCCCCGTGAGTCGGGGCCGTGTACAGCTCATACTGCGAGTCGGCCACCGGCGTGTAGAAGCCGATCATGGTGATCTGGTCTGCAGAACTCGCCGTGAAGTCGTTCGCACCCCACGAGTACGACCAGTTCCCGACCCACCCCAGCGGGTCGTAGTGGTAGATGCCCGTGAACGCACTCGCGCTGGTACCCACGTAGGCGGCCGCGAAGCGCTCGGCCCAGTAGTCGTAGTAGGAGAGGTAGAAGTAGCCCGACATCCCCCATGAGGTCCCCCAGCTGTTCTTGACGAGCCACGCGCCGTCACCGGCGGGCGCGTTCGGGAAGCTCGAGGCGCCGATCGTGTCGTCCCAGCCGACGATCGTCACGGCGTGGCCGCCTTCCCCGGAGTACGACGCGGCCCCACCGTTGTAGCACTTCGTCGTGGATCTGTACGCGGCGCTGCTCCAGCGCATCGTCGTGTACACGGCGTTGCCGGTCGTCAGCCAGCCTTTGATGGCGGCGATGTCCGCGGCCTGGTCCTTGGTCGTGGCATCGTCGTTCACGATGAACAGCGCGTCCTGCAGATGCGCGCGGGGGACGAGCCCCGCCGGTGTCGTGGAGTCGCCGTACGCGTCGTCGGTCTCGAGGACCGGCCCGCTCTTCGCGAGATCGGCGGTGGACATCCAGTAGTGGCCGCCGCCGTTGTACGGGTCGTAGTCGAAGCCGGCGGTGCGCGCGACATTGTCCTCGGAGAAGTCGTAGAGCGTGCCCGGCAGGAAGGACGACTCGAGCGAACCGAGCGTGGCGAACGCCCAGCACGTACCGAACGAGCCTTGATTCTTCACAGGGCTGACCCTGCCCAAGGTCCTCAGGTCGAACGTCGCCGGCGCGCCGAAGAGATCGGCCGGCGACGCGTCGGCAGGGGAGTCGGGCAGCAGTAACGGCGCGGGCATGAGGCCGAGCTCGTGGCCGCCCTGGACGTGGGTCGTCGTGGAGCGGCCCGCCTGGACCGCCTTCTCGTACTGCACGAAGGCGGGGTTGAGCGGCGCGGCTGAGGGCTGGGAAGCCGCAGAAGCGACCGCCGGCGCGAGCGCGAAGGCCACGAGACTGAGGCCGACCGCGAGGGCCAGCAGCCGTCCTCTCACCCCACTCGACCCCTTCGAGGGGCAGAGGTGCGTCATGGTTCCTCCCTCAGTGTGCCCGGCCTGTCGACCGCTCGTTGAGGCCGCGCGGAGTCTCCGCACGCCGGCGGCTGCATCCAAAGGAGTATCGGCCGAAGCGCGCGACGCCTGAGGCGAAGCGCACTGAAGGTGTTGTCAGCCTGAGGCCGGGCGACGCGCCGGGGTTACGGCAGGCGCCGCTCGCGGACTTCGGCGACCAGCTGGTCGACGAACTCGCCGAGCGGCCGCGCGCCCTTGTCCTCGCCGCGCTCGCGCACGCCGACGGCGCCCTGTTCCACCTCGCGGTCGCCGACCACGAGGATGTAGGGCACCTTCTGCAGCTGCGCGTCGCGGATGCGCTTGCCGATGCTCTCGCTGCGGTCGTCGACGTCTGCGTGCAGAGTGACGGAGGCCGCGGCGCCGGCGGCGCGCAGGGCGACCAGCACCTCGCGCGCGTAGTCCGCGTGGCGGTCGGCGATCGGCAGCACCAGGACCTGCTCCGGCGCGAGCCAGGTCGGCAGGTTGCCGCCGTAGTGCTCGAGCAGGATGCCCATGAAGCGCTCGATGCTGCCGAGCAGCGCGCGGTGGATCATGACCGGCCGATGCTCTTCGTTGTCGGCCCCGGTGTAGGTGATGTCCAGCCGCTCCGGCATGGCGAAGTCGACCTGGATGGTGCCGCACTGCCAGGTGCGGCCCATGACGTCGCGGATGTGGAAGTCGATCTTGGGGCCGTAGAAGGCGCCGTCGCCGGGGTTGAGCACGTACTCGATGCCCTCGCCCTCGAGCACGCGCGCGAGGACGCCCTCGGCGAGCTCCCACACCTCGTCCGAGCCGATGCTCTTCTCCGGCCTCGTGCTCAGCTCGATCTTGACGTCGCTGAAGCCGAACGAGGCGTAGATGTGTTTCATGAAGCGGACGACGCCGAGCACCTCTTCTTCGAGCTGCTCGGGGGTGCAGTAGATGTGCGCGTCGTCCTGGGTGAAGTAGCGCACGCGGAAGAGGCCGTGCAGCACGCCGCTCATCTCGTGGCGATGCACGCGGCCGAGCTCGGCCATGCGCAGCGGCAGGTCGCGGTAGGAGCGCCGGCGGCTCTTGTAGATCAGCAGCCCGCCGGGGCAGTTCATGGGCTTCACCGCGTACGGCTGCTCGTCGATCGTGGTGAAGTACATGTTCTCTTTGTAGTTGTCCCAGTGCCCGCTGCGCTCCCAGAGCTCGCGGCGCAGGATCACCGGGGTGCTGATCTCCTCGTAGCCGGCCCTCACGTGCTCGGCGCGCCAGAAGTCGACCATGGCGTTCCAGAGGCGCATGCCCTTGGGGTGGAAGAACGGGAAGCCGGGGCCCTCCTCGTGGAAGCTGAAGAGATCGAGGTCCCGGCCGATGCGCCGGTGGTCGCGCTGGCGCGCGAGCTCGAGCGCCTCGAGGTACGCCGCCAGCTCCTCCTTGCTCGGGAAGGCGGTGCCGTAGACGCGGGTGAGCATCTGGTTCTTCTCGTCGCCGCGCCAGTAGGCGCCGGCGAGGCTGGTGAGCTTGAAGGTGCCGCTCCCGAGCTTGTTGGTGCTCGGCAGGTGCGGGCCGCGGCACAGGTCGACGAACTCGCCCTGGCGGTAGACGCTGATGGTGGGCACCTCGTCGCCGGTCGCCTCGGCGGCGGTCACGAGATCCTGGATGAGCTCGACTTTGAACTGCTGGCCGAGCCCGAGAGGCAGGCCGGAGGCGCCCGTGCCGGGCTCGCCGGCCCCGAACACCGCGAGCGCCTCGTCCACCGGCAGCTCGAAGCGCTCCACCGGCTGGTTCTGGCTCACGATCTTGGCCATCTCCTTCTCGATGCGCGCCAGGTCGGCCTCGGCGATGGGCTCGGGGAGCTGGAAGTCGTAGTAGAAGCCGCTCTCGATGGTGGGGCCGATGGCGTACTTGGCGCCCGGGAAGAGGCGGACGATCGCCTGCGCCATGACGTGCGAGGCGGTGTGGCGCTGGATGTCGACGGCGTCGGGATCGTCTCCGTTGAGGGTGACGATCGCGATGGAGTCGCCGTCGTGCAGCGGCGCGGCCGCGTCGACCAGCAGGGTGACGTCCGGGTCGGCGGCGGCGGTCACACGGCCCGCGATCGCGGCCTTGGCCAGACGCGGGCCGATCGCCGCCGCGGCGTCGCGTACGCTCGCGCCGTCGTCGAGTTCCAGAGGGGAGCCGTCGGGAAGGGTGACGTGCAGGGTCATGCGGGTGGTCCTTTCTCTGCTTGCGCGCCCGCGCACCTTGCGGGGGCTGTTGGCCCTGCGAGTCTAGCAGACGAGCGGACCTACGCCAGCGCGCCGAGCCGGCGCGCGGCGAAGATGCGCGCCTGAAGCTCGTGGCCGCCGGCGGCGGCAGAGATGCAGTCGTCGGCGCCGGCGGCGAACGCCTCGCCGATCTGCTCCTCGGTCGGGGCGAGGAGGATGATGTACGGAGAGCTGGCACGGCGCCGGGCCCGCACCTGACGGCAGAGCTCGGGGCCGCCGCAGCCGGGCAGGTCCCAATCCACGACGGCGAGGTCCGGCGCGTCGTCGCCGAGCAGCAGCTCGACCGCGCCGGCGCCCTCGCCGGTCTCGACCGACTCGAGGCCGAGGGCGCTGAGGTCCTGCGCCACCTCGCGAAGGGCGTACCTGGAGGTGGCGTCACCGTGCGCGATCAGCAGTCTTCACTCGTTCCCCCCTGCGCGACAGCCGCGCGGGTCCGCGCGACGATCTCTCTCGGGGCCATTCTCGACGCAGTCGGGCCGGAAAAGGATAGAACGATCGCCCATGCCCGCGTGGTCCAGGCGCTCGCCGGGCACGGGGACGATCAGACGGGCGCCGCCCTGCCGTCGAGCAGGGCGGCGACGTCCACTCCCCGCCCCGAGAGGTCCGCGCCGAGGCGCACCAGATCACGGAGCATCCGCGCCGGGTCGGCCGCCAGGGCCTGCAGGTGCACCCCCGGCTCGCGCAGCGAGCCGTCGATCCACTGCAGCAGGCAGGCGGCCGCGGCGGCGGCCGTCAGCCAGTAGCCGTCCGGATGGCTGAGGCGCAGGCCGGCGCAGGCCGCGACGCCGTCGTTCTCGCCCTCGGCCTCCACCTGGAACACGGTGCCGTACGGAGGACGACTGAACCGTCGCAGCGCCCACGCGAGCAGGCGTGCGTAGGGGCGCCCGAGCCTGAGCGGCGAGATCTTCATCACCACCATGCCGAGCGGCAGCAGGGTGGTGTCGACGACCGGGTTGAATCCGGAGACGTAGAAGGCGCAGTCGCGCAGCGCCGGCAGCTGCTCCGGCAGCAGCTCGAGCTCCTTCATGTACATGAGCGAGCAGCGCTGCCTGCCGAACGGCGGGCCGAACTCGAAGAAGCGCACGGCGTCGCGCCACTCGACCTTGCTCCACGATCCTCCCCGCCACGCCTCCATGCGGAAGTCACGGAACTCGTTGGCGAACTCGTAGATGGTGCTGGGCTGGAAGTCGTACGCGCCCCAGTCCACCTTCAACAGGCCGCCGACCTCGGCCCGCTCCAGCCGGCCGAAGGCCGGCGCCAGCGCGCGGATCATGGCGCCCGACAGCCCCGGATGGATGCCTCCGTCGGTGATGAAGCAGCGGCCGCCGGCCTCGATGCGCGGCCGCAGCCGTTCGAGCGCGGCGAACTTCTCCTCGCCGCTCAGCAACAGGTCGAAGTAGTCGGCGCCCGCGTCGAGCGCCGCCTCCGCCACCGTGGCGGCGTGGTCGAGGACGCTGGCGGCCACGGCGACAAGGTCGACGTCGGCGAAGGCGCGAGCCAGCGACGCCGCGTCCGCGGCGTCGGCCACTCGCGCCGTCGCCCTGCCCGGGAACCGGTCCCCCAGTTGCCGGGCCGCCGCCTCACCCTTCTCCAGGCTCCTGCCGGCGATGACGATCTCGGCGTCGCCGTACTCGAGCAGCAGCTCGCTCAGCGTCCTCCCCGTCGTGCCGTAGCCGCCCAGCACCAGGATCCTCTTGCTCATGACGGTCCCTCCTCCATCTCGGGCAGCCCGCCCGCACGACTCAGTACGGCGAGCACGAGCTCGGCGAGCCGCCGGGTGCGCCGCGCCGGCGAAGCTCAGCGCGGCGGCTCCACCGGCTTGAACCGCTTCTGGGCGGAGACCACCTCGCGGAGCGCCTCCTGCAGGCTCGCGCGCGTGAGCGGCGGCAGCGTCCAGGTCTCGATCACGTTGTCCAGGGGACGGCCGTTGCGCAGGCGGTTGGCGTGGTGGCGGAGCTGCAGGTGCTGCATGCTCACGAACGCGTCGTGGAGCACGCGCTCAGATTCGACGCTCTCCCCGACCACGTCGCGCACGGCGATGAGACGCTCCAGCGTCGACGCCGCGGTGATGCCGGAGGCGAACGCGTAGTAGCGGGTGAGGTTCTGGATGGGCACGAGCCCGTTCTTCTTGATGTCGATGCTGCCCTCGAGCCTGCCGCGGAAGCCGAGCGGCGGCCTGACCTTGGTCCCCAGCTTGACGAGGCCGCTCAGGAAGCCCTTGTGCCCCGGCACCTGGCGCAGCACGTCGGTGAGCACCTTGTCGACGTACAGCTCCCCGGCGATCTGCCGGTAGTCGAAGGCGACGCTGGCGCGGGCCAGGCGGTCGAGGTCCTTGCCGTCGAGGCAGTCCTCGAAGACAGCCTTCCACTGCGACAGCGTCATGCGCCACTCCCTGCGCCCGGCGAGCACGCCGTGCGGGTCGCGGGGCAGGCCGCAGCGCTCGAGCCCGGCGTTCACGGCCTGTGCGAGCACGCGGAAGTAGTCCTCCACGGCGGGGTCGTCGGTGTCGTCGTAGGCGAGCCCGTTGTCCTGGTCCGACGCGAGCGTGAGCTCCGATCTCGCCGCGCTGCCGAAGGCGAGCCAGGCGTACGGGACCGGCGGTTCGCCGAGACGGTCGATGGTGAGCTCGAGGAACCGTGCCGTCAGAGAGTCGTGAAGCACGGTGAGGACGCGCGTCACCGACGGCGCGTCGATGTGCGCCGTCATGAGGTCGACGAAGAGCTTGGGGATGTCGGCTGCAGCCACGACGACCTCATCCTCGCTGCGCGCCGCCATGATCTCGCGACGCAGGGCGAACGGGCTGCGCGTCTCGAGTGTCATCAGGCTGCTCGCGGAGAGGATGCCGACGACCTCATCCTCGCCGTTCAGGACGGGCATGTGGTTCACGCCGGCGGCCATCATCGCGATGCTGGCCTCGGGGGCGAGGACCTCGGCGCCGATGGTGTGCACCGGCGCCGACATGATCTCGGTGACCGGGGCGTGCCGCGAGACGCCGCCCACGACCACCTTGTTGCGCAGGTCGACGTCGGTGACGATGCCGGCGATGCCGCGACCGCCGGGGCCGCGCACCAGGATCGCCGAGCGCTTCTCGCCGATCATGATCCTCGCGGCCTGCTGCGCGCTCGTCTCCGGGTCGCAGAAGAGAGGTTTGCTGCGCGTGACCGACGTGACCGGCAGGGTGCGCACGTCGGGCAGCGCGCGCAGGGTGCCGGCCGCCTGGAGGAGGCGCTCACGCGAGTTCGCGGCCATCCAGATGAGGCCGGCCGGATGGCTGAGGACGGTCACGGCTACAGCGCGCGGCAGGCAGTAGAGCAGCGAGTCCTCCCGCGCCCGCACCGTGAACTCCGGGGCGAGGCCGGTGAGCAGTGTCGGATGCCCCACCACCTCGCCGGCGGTCGCGATCGCGACATACGCGTCCTTGTGCAGCAACTCGAGCGTGCCGAGGCGGATGATGTACAGCTCCTGCCCCGGCGGCCCACCCTCGACGAGGACGGCTTCGCCGGCCGCTACGGCACGCTCCTGCACCGACGCCGCGATCCCCTCCAGTTCGCCGGCCGGCAGGTTCTTGAAGGGCGGCGTGCGCTTGAGGAAGCGCACCCGGTCGGCGACACGTGCGGGGTCTGCGGTCGGCGTCATCGTCTCCCCCTTACCTGATCGCCCGTTCGAGAAGGCCGCGCTCGTGCAGGTGCCGCAGGCTCTCGATCACATCGGCCTCGTTCTTGTGCTCGAGCACCACCTGGGCCCCGGCGGCGCGGGCCAGCGCCATCACCGGCGCCGCGTCGATGGTGCCGCGCCCGAGCGGGAGGTGCTGGTCGCCGCCCACGTGCCCCTCGTTGTCGTGCAGGTGCACGTGCTTGAGGTCGTAGGTCCCGTCGCTGAGCCACGCGGCGAGCGTGCCGGTGACCGCCGCGTGTCCCACGTCGAGCGAGAGCCCCAGGCCGCGCAGGTCGAGGTCGCCGGGAGCGCGGAAGTGCGTGTGGCGCACGAACGGCAGGTTCTCGACGGCGATGACGACGCCGTACTCCTCCTGCAGGATCGCGAGTTCTTCGAACGAGCGCTCGAGTGTGCTCACGACCCGCGGGTCCCACCCCTTGTACCTGCGCTGCAGGTCGGGGTGGACGACGTACACGCGAGCGCCGAGCTCGGCGGCGACGGCGAGGTGGCGGCGGTGGATCTCGAGCGCCGCCCGGTGCTGCCGCCGGGAGCGGCTCCCGTACTCGAAGTGGAGGAACGGCCCGTGGACCGTGAACGGGAGCCCGGAGAGCTCGATGACGCGCGCGTTGGCCTCGTCGAGCAGAGTGTGCCGTCCGACGGAGAGGATCTCGGCGGACGGCGCGATCTCGCCGATGCGCAGCAGAGCCGCCGCGAGCGAGAAGTTCGCGTAGGCTCCCGTCGAGATCCCGATGTCGTTGTAGATGGGCACCCGGAGAGAAGTATTGCACGCCGGGTGCGCAATGAAGCTACCGGCGGGCGGTCACTCCCGCACCAGCATCGCCTCGAGCACCGGCGGGCGGCCGGCGACGACCCTGTCCGGGCCGCCCGCCTGCGCCTCGTCCAGCGATCGCTGCGCCCTCGCGATCAGCTCGCCGGCCGATTCTTCGCTGCCGGTGACTCCGCCCAGGGTGACCGTGACTTCGAGCTCGCGACTGTCGTGCGAGAACGGCGCGGCGGACATCGCCTCGCGGAGCCGGTGCAGCACGTCCGCGATGTCCGGCTCGCTCGTCTTGGACACGATGACCAGGAACTCCTCGCCGTCCAGCCTGCCGACCACGTCGTAGGGCCGGAGCACGCTCCTCGCGCGACGCGCGACCTCACGCAGCACGGCGTCGCCGGCGGGCCGGCCGCACGACTCGTTGACGCGCGCGAGCCCGTCGACATCGAGGATGCCGACGCCGAGCTCCTGGTGCTCACGCCGGGCGCGCGCGAGCTCTTCGTCCAGGCGTTGTACCGCCTCTTCGCGCAGCAGCACCCCGGTGAGCCCATCCGGGCAGCCCGACGTCGCTTGCCCCCAGGGCAACTCCATGAAGCGGCGCGCCATCTCGACGCGGGCCCGGAGTTCCGCCGCGGTGACCGGCGTGCGCACGCAATCGTGCGCGCCGGCCTGCAGTCCCGCGGGGACTTCATGACCGTGGGCGGCCCCGGCGAGCAGGATCACGTAGGGCGGGTCCACGACGTGGAAGTCGCGGACGAGCCGGCACAGCTCGGGTCCCTCGATGCGCGGCAGGTCCCAGTCCACGAGCGCGATGCGCGGCACCTCCTCGGCGAGCAGGGCCTGGAGCGCGTCGGCGCCGTCGGCGGCCTCGGTGATGCGGAGGCCGAGCGGCTGCAGCGCTTTCGCCAGGCCGCGACGGGACGCCTCCCCTCCGTGTGCGATGAGCGCATCCATGCCGGCTCCTCCCGAGTCCTCTGCCCCGTGCCCGCGGGGCGCCTGAGCGTCCTCCATCACTGAAGTCGGACCGCGGATTCCCGGAGCGCATGGGCACGACGTCCCAGACGGGCGGGCGATGGGGCGGATCAGGCTCGCGCGGGGCGCGAAGAGGATGGCCGCGAGGGGCAAAGAGCGTAGTCGGCACAGACAGCGGCGGGCGGCGGTCCCTGACCCCGGACCGCCGCCCGCCGCTCCTTGCCCTGCGCCCCCTGGGCCTACTGGCCCACGCGCGGGAAGTCAGGCTGCTCGAAGGACCGGCTCGTCTGCGTGCTCACCGGGTCCAGTGTCGTACCGTTGACGAGTTGATGGAGGTTGTTGAGGTAGGCGCGCGGGTAGCCGCCTGCCGCATTGACCCTCATCAGCGCGTGGCGGAACACCGGGCTCTCCGGGGCGGCGACGGCCGCCGCCTGGATGGCCGGCGTGTAGGCCGTCTCGCTCACCGGCGTCATGGTCGTCGTCTGCGGCTGATTGATGGCCCAGATCACGACCGTGGCCAGCAGAACGGTGACGATCACCGCCAGGACCGGCATGAGCGGCACGTGATGGTGGACGTGGTGCCTGTGGGCGATGGTGTTACTCATGGCAAGCTCCCCTCGTGTATGGCTCTTTCCCCAACCACATGCCGAGCCTACGGCCGAGGGAGGCGGCGCGGCATCACCCCCTTTGGGTGAACGGACATTCAGTACGTAGCCATGAAAGAAGTGTCATGGGCGAGGCCGGGCGTGCCGATGGTGGTCCGGGAGGAGGAGAGCCACGGAACCGACGACGGACAGCAGAGAGGCGCCGCCGGCGCCGCGCCCGCTCGAGGCGGGCGGCGCGGCCGAGCGCGGCGCGCCCGACGGCGCGCGGGTCGTCGCGGGCCCTCGCACCCGGCGCCCGCGTCTGAGCATCGCCGGCCGCCCCGAGCCGAAGACGGCGACGACCTCATGGGGACTGACCTGGCAGTGGGTCGTGGCCGCCGCCGTCACGGTCCTCCTGGCCTGGCTCACGTACAGCAGGGGCGGCTGGATCCCCATCCTCTCGGCGTTCGATCTCGGCGTGCACGAGTTCGGCCACCTGCTCACCTTCTGGGCGCCGCCGCTGCTCTGCTCGTTCGCCGGGTCCGTTCTCCAGGTCGCCGCGCCGCTGGCGCTCGGCGGCTACTTCCTGTGGCGGCGCGACTCCCTGGCGGCGATCCTCATGATCGCGTGGTCGGCCGAGAACCTGCATAACGTCTCGGTGTACATCGCCGACGCCCAGGTGATGATCCTGCCGCTCTTCGGCGACGACGGCTCGGGCGCCGGACACGACTGGCACAACATCCTGCTGGCGCTGAACGCGCTCGAGTCGACCGATCAGCTCGCCCTCGTCGTCAAGACCCTCTCGGTGATCCTGTTCGTCGTGGCGCTGGGGCTCGCCGTGCTCGGCTTCTCGAGAGCGCGGCGCACCTAGCGGACCACCGCGCGCGGCAGGCCCGGCTCTCCCCCAAGTCGCTTCTCCTCTCGTATACTCGCGCCGTCACTGGACGAGACCACGGAGGGCGTGTGAACTGGCTGGAGCGGGCGGTCGACCCCGGCAGGGAGTACCACAAGCCGCTGGCCGACCTTGAGGACGACGTCTTCCTCCACATCGGCGCCACCCGCGCCAAGACCAGCAAGTTCTGGGTGCAACTGGCGCTGGCGAGCGTCATCGCCGCCGGCGGGGTCATCGGCGACGCCACGCCGGCGGTGATCGGCGCGATGATCATCGCGCCGCTCGGCACGCCCATCTATGGGCTGGCGCTGGCGGCCGTGATCGGCGACCGCAGCGCGCTGCGCAGATCGCTGGCGCTCCTGGTCGGCGGCATCGCCGTGAACATCCTCATCGGCGTGCTCGTCGGGCTGGTGACGGTCAACCGCATGCCGATCGCCGCGAACCCGCAGATCCTCGGCCGCACCGCGCCGACGATCCTCGACCTCATGGTCGCCGTCGCCGTGGGCATCGCCGGCTCGTTCGCGCTCTCCCGGCGAGACGTGGCCGACATCCTCGCCGGCGTGGCGATCGCCATCTCCCTGGTGCCGGTGCTGGCCGTGGTCGGCATCACGCTCGGGGCCGGCGAGTACAGCCTCGCGCTCGGGGCCTTCATCCTGTTCCTGACCAACGCGGCGGCGATCCTCATCGCCGGCGCGATCGTCTTCAAGGCCGCCGGCTACGCCCGGGAGGCCGAGGACCGCGACGAGCGCGCCGGCCGGCGCGCCCGGATCGCCATCATCATCCTGGTCGTCGTCCTGTTCATCCCGCTGATCGCGTCCTCCAGCCAGATCCTGCTGTACGAGCGCTACAGTCGGTACGCCGAGACCGCCACGACGCAGTGGATCTCGGGCACGGACTGGAAGCTGGAGACCGTGGACCAGTCGAGCAACGAGATCGTCATCACCGTGATCGGACCGGGTGAGGCGCCGCCGATCGAGGAGCTCAAGACGGCGCTCCGCGAGAAGATCCCGGCCGCCGTCCCCATCAGCATCATCGAGGACTCCGGCCGGACCGAGGATCTCTAGCGCGCCGCGTCCCTGCGAACCGGCCCCCCGTCACCCCCCCCGGTTGAGCCGGTGGTACATCCCCTTGAGACTGCCGAACAGCTTGCGGTACTCCGCGTAGTTCCGTGCGTAGACCCCTGCCGCGGACGTCGGCACGAATCGCTCCGGGACGGGCACCAGGGCAGGCACGTCGTCGAGCGTGAGCTCGCCGAGGCAGACCCGGGCCCACAGGGCGACCCCGCGGAGCTGCGCGTTGCGGGGATCCGCGACCTGCTCGACGGGTCGCCCGAGGACGTCGGCGTAGATCTGGCACCAGAGGTCGCTCTGCGCCCCTCCGCCGAGCAGGCGCACCTTGGGGACCGGGCGCCGGAGGAACTTCTCGTAGGCGTCGAACAGCCAGCGCGCGTTGTAGGCGATGCCCTCGAGCACGGAGCGCACCAGCATCGCGCGGTCGGTGCGCAGCGAGAGGTTCAGCCAGCCGGCGCGCACGATCTTGTCCTCCGCCGGACTGCGTTCGCCGTTGAGCCACGGCATGAACAGCAGGCCCTCGCATCCGGCCGGGGCCTGCCCTGCCAGCCGGATCAGGTCCTCGAACGACGGCGCCAGGCCCTCGGCGGCGACGCCCTCCGCGCCGATGCCGCTGCCGCCGCCCAGGAGGCCGTCGTCCGGAGCGACGATCTGCTCGCGCAGCCAGTGGAGCGCCGCGCCCCCCGTCTCCTGGTTGTTGACGACGATCGGATGCGCGGGGTCGATGCCCGGGATGGTGGCGATCTGATGCAGGATGTCCGTGCGCTTGAAGGGGACGCGAGCGCTGATCCACGCCGTTGTGGAGATGGCGATGTGGGTGTCGTAGGGGGCGATCGCACCCGAGCCCACGACGGCCGCATGGAGATCGGGGATCCCGCACACGACCGGCACGCCCTCCGCGACCCCGAGCTCGCCGGCCACCTCGGGGAGCAGTGAGCCGAGCACACTTCCGGTGGGCACGAGCTCCGGAAGCTTGGACCGCTCTCGCCGCGTGCGCACGAGCAGCGAGTCCACGTACCCGAACGGCGCGCCGATACGGTTGTCGGTGATCCACGCGGCGAGCATCGAAGCCGGGGTGGCCGCCGCGCGCCCGGTGAACCGGAGCCCGAGATAGTCCACCGGCTCCAGGATCACCTTCGTCTTCTCGTAGACGTCGCGCAGCCGCTCGCGCAGCAGCAGCCAGTGGCCGGTGGGGTCCGCTCCGCTGGGGGAGGGTGCGCCGCCGGTGATGCGCACGAACGGGATCACTTTGTGCGGCGCGAACCCGCCGACACTCACCGGCCCGCCGATCACCTCTCGCGCGAGGTCCCGGGCGCGGGTGTCGGCCCAGAGCAGGACGTCGCCCACCGGCTGACCGTCCGCGTCGACCGGCACCGACGAGCCGTACTGCCCCGTGATCGCGACGACGTGCAGCTGTGCACCGTCGACGCCGGCGCCGGCGATCGCCTCGCGCGCCGCAGAGCGGAGTCCGGTCCACCATTCGCCCGCATCCTGGGTCGCGGCCCCGTCGAGGCCGATGCGGGTGCGGACGGGGCGGAAGGCCACGCACAGGACGTCGCCGCCGAGCGTGACGACGGCTACCTTGGGCCCGCCGTTGCCGAGGTCGACGGCGAGGATCCAGGACTCATTGAGCGGTGTCTCTCCGCTGCCCCGCTCGACAGCCCGGCTACGCAGGCTGTTCATCGCGCGTCGTCGGGCACGTCGTGCATGGCGTCGAGGAACCGGGCCATGGTGAACTTGGCCATCTCGGTGCCGAGCGACGTGCCGGCGAAGCCGTACACCGCGCCCGAGAGCGCCTTCTTGCCCTTGTGCTCCTTGGCGTACCCGACGGCAGCCCGCAGCGCTTCGAGATACTTCTCCGCGAGACCCGGCCTCGCGTTCGGGCGCGTGATGCAGAAGTGCAGGCCCGGCGGCGACTGCAGGGCGATCATGCGCCAGCCCTGGGCGATGAGCGAGTCGTTGACCAGGTAGATGTCGAGGTCGTCCGCCGCCTTGAAGGCGATCAGGAAGAGAGGATCGCCGATCACCTCGAGCTCGGGGATCTCGCGGATCCCCTCCTTGATCGTCGTGGCCGTCCGCATGATCGCGTCGGCGGCCGCGAGATAGCCGGTCTCCCCCGTCGCCACGAGGGCGGCCCAGGTCGACGCCAGGATCCCCCCGCTGCGCGAGCCCGCGAAGCCCGGCGAGACGTACAGACCGCCGGGCCAGGTCGGGAACGTGAAGTACTGGCGCTTGCGCAACTCCTTGTCGCGGTACAGCAGGACGCTCGAGCCCTTGAGTGCGTAGCCGTACTTGTGCGTGTCGGCGGAGATCGAGGTGACGCCGGGCACGCGGAAGTCCCAAGGCGGGACGTCGTAGCCGAGGCGCTCGACCCAGGGGAGCAGCCAGCCGCCGAGACAACCGTCGACGTGCAGGCCGATCCCGCGCGACCGCGCCAGCTCGGCCATCTCCTCGATCGGGTCGATGAGGCCGTGCGCGTAGTTCCCGGCGCTGCCCACGAGAGCGACCGTCTGGTCGTCGACGAGGTCCGCCATGGCCGCCACGTCCGCGAGGTACCCGTCGGTGAGCGGCGCGTGCCGCATCTCGATGTCCATCCAGTGCGCGCCCTTGTCGAGAGAGCAGTGCGCCGTCACCGGCATCACCAGGTTGGGCCTGGTGACGCCACGCTTGGCGCGCGCCTCCTCACGATAGGAATAGAGGGCGGTCATCAGGCTCTCCGAGCCGCCGCTGGTGACGACGCCGATGCCGGTGCCGTGCAGGAGGTCGGAGGTCATCGCGATGATCTCGCCCTCGAACTTGGTCGCGCTCGGGTACATGTCGCGCTGCAGGACGTTGGCGTGGGAGTAGAGGTCGAAGACCTCGCCGAGGAAGTGGTAGTGGGCGTGGTCGCCGGCGTACAGGCTGCCCGAGACGGTCCCGCTGTCGCCGAGCGCGTCCTCCGCGTGCGCCATCTCCGTGACCTCCTCGAGGATGGCGGAGTGGTCGACGGGCTCTTCCGGCACTCGCCGGTAGGTCTCGGTCGTGCTCCTGTACGGGTAGAGATCGCCGAGGATCTTCTCGAGTCCGGTGTCGCTCACCTGTTCCCCCTCCTGGTGCCGATGGCGGGCCGCGTGGGCGTCCTGGAGCCCGCAGGGCGGGCGACGGCGTGCGGCCGGACCAGCCTCGCCCGGCCGGTCACTCCTATCATAATGGCCGGGGGGCCATCGGGGGTCGCGTCGTGCCCGGGGCCGGAGAAGGATCGGCGCGCCGGTCCACTCTGTCACTGCCGGGGAGCGGACGTCGCCGGCGGCGAGCAGGCCCACGTAGGACTTCGCGCCCGCGCGGTCCGCGATGCCGCCCAGCCTCCAGATGCTGCAAACGGTTATGTACCTTCACCAGTGGGTATCACGACTATCGAGACATCTCAACCCGGGCGAGGTCTCCTCCGAGTCCTCCGCGCAAGCGAGGGACGACAGCAGAGCTACCGAAAGGTTGATCACCATGAAGAAAAAGACGATGGTCGTCGTATCGGTGGTCGCCATGTTCATGGCGATCATGGCGGTTCCGGTGCTCGCCGCGCCGGGCGGTGCCCCGGCGGCACACGGTCTTGACGGCAAGGCCTTCGGCGCGGCCGTAAGCGGTCTCGCGCAAAGCGCGCCAGGCGCTGTAGCCGCGCACGTGAGCAGCGGTAATTCAGGCGGGATGCCGGCAGCTCACGGCCTGTCCGGCGCAGCCTGGGGTGCCGCAGTCAGCGGTCTCGCGCAGAGCGCTCCCGGCGCGGTAGGGGCACACGCCTCGGGCAAGTGACCGCAACGCGATAGGCGACGCACGCACGAGCGGGCGCCGGGTCCATATTTCAGGATCCGGCGCCCGCTCTCTTCATACGCCCATCTGAGCGGCGCAGGCAACGCGTCGGCCAAGCGGATACGCCTGCGACCGTGATCCCGGTCCAGCGAGCCCACTCCCGGCCGCTGAACACGGCGAGACCCGAGATGATGCCGAGGGCGCCGAGGGCGAAGGTGATCCAGCCTGATGGGCGGAGACAGAGCGAGAGGCAGGCCGCTAGGACGAGAGAAGGCCGAGCGCGACGAGCAGCGTCCAGGCCATGAGCAGCCCGACGAAGAGGCGCTGGTAGAGGCCGGCGTAACTGGCGAGGTCGTGCAGGGCGCCGCGGCCGGCCGTGACGACCGGAGGCCGGCCCCTCCGCGCGTCCGCACGCGCGCCGTCAGTCTCGACGCCGAGCTGCGGAGGGACCTCGCGGGCGAGCGCCGGCGCAGGAGACGGCGGCGCCGGATCCACTGCGGCCGGCATCGCGGTCGCGTCGGGCGCCGCGGCCTGCGCCTCGCGGGCGGCCGCTCCGAAGGCCACGAACTGGACGACCAGCGCTGCCGCCGCGGTGATCGAGATGGGCAGCGCCAGGGTGGCGATCCCGGACAGCCCGGCGTTGTGCAGCATGGTGTACGAGAGGACGATGGCGCCGACCACGCCGGCGATGTACGCCACCAGGGCGATCAGCGCGTGCGCCGCCCCGGTGGGCGTGGGGGCCTCCCCGGGCATGTCGGTGTCGGCGAGCGCGAGTGCGGCCGACCCCACTCCCCACACCCACAGGAGCCCGACGCCCACGAGGACCAGGCCGGCGATGCGCAGGTCAGCCGGCAGTGCCGCGACCAGCAGCAGCGCGGACAGGCCGCGAACGATGAAGGAGGACTTCATGACCCACGGCGCACGGCCGCGGGCGAGCCCGCTCATGCCCATGGTCAGGGGGCTCTGGTCCGGATTGAGCACCTGGGCCACGACGACGAGGACGGCCCAGGCCACGACGAAGACGAGGGCGAGTGCGGCGAGCAGCTGCATGGGGCAAGCCTACAGGAGCAGGACCTCAAGCGGCAGGCCCCGCCGGCGCCGGCGCGGTGACAAGACCCGGGCGCCCGGCGCTGGACCCGGGCCCCCCTCCCCCCTATCATCCCGACCATGGACGTCAGGGCCCAATGGTACGACGTGATCTCCACGCGCATCTCGCGGCGCCGCTTCGACGGCCGCCCCGTGCCGGCCGAGCTGCGCGAGCAACTCGAGGTGTTCTGCGACGGCGCCAGCGCGCCGGCGGGGGCGCCCGACTCGCCCTCCGTGGAGCCGGGAGCCGTGACGGCGCCGGCTCGCGTCTGCCTCGTCGACGATCCGGCGCAGAAGCTCTTCACGGGTCTCATCGGCGGGTACGGCAAGGTCTCAGGCACGCCGCTGGCCGCCGCCTTCGTCGGGCGGTCACCGTCCGGTGACGACGTCCCCGACGACGTGCAGGAGGCCGTGGGCTATCTCGGAGAGGCATTCATCCTCGAGGCGACGCGCCTCGGGCTCGGCACGTGCTGGATCGCGGGGTCGTTCGACCACACCGGCGCCGCCGATCTGGTGGACCTCACGCCCGGCGAGCAGGTGGTCGCGGTCACGCCCCTGGGCTATCCCACTTCGCAGCAGACGAACGGCGAACGCCTCCTGCGCACCATGGTCAAGGCATCGGCGCGCCTGAGCGTCGAGAAGATCGCTCCGGGCGTCCTCGACGGCGACTGGCCGCAGTGGGCGGTCTCGGCCGTGCAGGCCACCAGGCTGGCCCCGTCCGGCGCCAACCGCCAGCCGTGGCGCTTCCGTCTGGAAGGAGACTCGCTGGTGCTGGGGCGCGCGGAGAAGCTCTACTGGACCGCGCCCATCGACTTCGGCATCGCGCGCCTGCACGTCGAGCTGGGCGCGCAGCACGAGGGCGTGAGCGGCACGTGGACGATGCTGTCGGGCGGCGACTTCGCCCGGTTCACGCCCGCGGGCTGACCGGCCTCTCCAGCGCAGCCCCCGCGGCGCCGCCCGCTTCCCGCCCCGCCGGAGGTCGCGCGCCGGCGGTCCCTCGCTGCTCCGTCAGTCGTACAGCTCCGGGCGGCGCTCGCTGAGATAGTCCCCCACGTCGCGCGCCTCGTCCGCCACCGCCAGGTCGAGATCGGCCCACACCACGGTCTCGTCGCGGCCGGCGTCGCAGAGGATCCGGCCGCGCGGGTCGACCAGGCAGCTCCCGCCCTCGAAGACGTAGCCGGAGGCCGCCCCGACGGCGTTCGCGTAGGCGACGAAGGCGTGGTTCTCGAGCGCGCGGGAGCGCACGAAGGCGCGATGGGACTCGCCCCACGGCTCCATGTTCGCACTGGGGACGAGCAGGCACTGGGCGCCGCGGAGCGCCAGCGTGCGCGCCGGCTCGGGCAGCTCGATGTCGAAGCAACAGAGGACGCCGAAGCGCACGCCGCCCCACGCGAACGGCGCCTCCAGCGCGGCCCCCGGCGCGAACACCGCCTTCTCGCGGTCGAAGAGGTGGGTCTTGTCGTACACGGTGAGGAGCGCGCCGTCCGGCGCGAGGACGACGGTGGTGTCGTAGATGCGGGTGGCGTCATGGGTGGCATCGTGGGTGGCGCCATTGGAGGCATCATCAATGGCGCCATGGGTGGCGCCACCCGCCGCAGCACCATGCCGAGCGGCGGCGGGATCGTCGCGACGCGGCAGGTTCGCCACGAGGCACACGCCGGCCTCGCCGGCCATGCGCCGGAACGCTGCGACGCTCGGCCCGTCGAGCGGCTCCGCGAGCTCGCGCATCCGCTCCGCCGGGAACCCCGTCAGGACGTACTCGGGAAGCACCACCAACCGGGCACCCTCCCGGGCCGCCGCCGCGACGGCTGCGCCGGCGGCGGCGAGGTTCCGCTCCTTGTCCGCGTCCAGCGGGCGGAGCTGGACGAGCGCGATGCGGAGGGGATCTGGGCGGCCGGCGGCTGACATGGCGCCATCCTACCGCCGGCGCCGACGACGCAGCACGCGTTGGGCGCGCGGCCTTCCGGTCGCCCCTCCCGCGCCGGTACAATCGGCGCCACCGACGGAGGGAGCGCCCAGATGCAGGCAGACAGCGGAACGACGACGGATCGCGGGCCAAGCACCACACGCGGCCCGGTCGCGGTGATCGGAGCCGGCCTGACCGGAGCCAGCTGGGCCGGCCTCTACGCGGCCGCAGGCCTCGAAGTGCGCCTGTACGACGTCGACCTCGGGCGGCTCGAGGCCGCCGTGGAGCGCGCCGCGGCGGCGGCCGGCTTCCTCGCCGGGAGCGGCCTCGCCGACCTGCCGACGGCCGAGCGCGGCGTGGAGCTGCTCACCGGGATCGCGGACCTCGCGGCGGCAGTCGCCGGCGTCACCCACGTGCAGGAGTGCGTGCGCGAGGACCTCACGATCAAGCGCGAGGTGTTCGCCGCCGTCAGCGCCGCGGCGCCGGCGGACGCGCTCATCTGCTCGAGTTCGTCCGGCCTCTCGATCAGTGACATCCAGACGGCGGCGACGGGGCCAGAACGCTGCCTCGCCGCCCACCCCTACAACCCGCCGCACCTGGTGCCGCTCGTGGAGCTCGCACCCGGCGCGCTGACGTCGCCGGAGTCTATGGACCGCGCCATGGACTTCTACGCAAGCGTCGGCAAAGAGCCGGTCAAGCTCACGCGCGACCTGCCCGGCTACCTGGCCAACCGACTCTCCGCCGCGCTCTGGCGCGAGGCCGTGGACCTCGTGCTGCGCGGCGTCGCCACCGTGGAGGACGTCGACAAGGCCGTGAGCGCCGGCCCCGGCCTCCGGTGGGCCGCCATGGGTCCGCACCTGCTCTACGACCTCGGCGGCGGCGAAGACGGCATCGTCGGCCACGTCCAGCACCTCGCCGCGGTCAAGGAGGGCATGCTCCGCGACCTCGCGACGTGGACGACGTTCCCGCCCGAGACCGGCGAGGTCCTGGACGCCGGCCTGACGGAGGAGAAGGGCGCGCGCACCTACGACGAGCTGGTCGCGGAACGCGACGCCCTGCTCGTCGCCTACCTGCGCGCCCAGCGCGAGATCCGCGACCGCTGACGCCCCGCCGGCGACGGCCCGCGTGACCTACCCGAGCCCGCCGGCGCTCTCCGTCATCAGCGTGAGGGCGACCAGGAAGACCGCCATCACGATGGCGAGCGCGATCAGCAGCAGCCTCGCGCCCGCGTCTTCGTGCCAGTGACCGTGGTGAGGTGTGGGTACGTGTCCGCCCATGGCCGTCTCCCCTGTCGGCGCCGTCCTTCTCACTGGGACGATTCCCGGCGCGGCCCAAGGGCAAGACTGTTCTTCGCGATCTCCTTCATCGCAGCTGGAAGACCACCCGGCTGCCGGCGAGGTCGCCGAACGCGGCCCGCGCGCCCAGTCGACGGACACCCGACGACGGCCGGCCGGTGAACAGGCTACGATGGGTGGCAGTGGGCTTCTTCACCGCCGACAGAGAGAAATACCGGACGCTGGCGGGCGCGTGGGTCACGCCGGAGCCGCTGCGCTGCGTGCAGTGCGGCGTCTGCTCGTTCAACTGCCCCATGGGCATCGACGTGCGCCGCCACGTGTGGCGCAGCGAGCCGGTCAGCGACGGCGCGTGCCTCACGTGTGGCGAGTGCGTCCAGCGCTGCCCGCGCGGGCTGCTGCGCTTCGAGCCGATCGTCGAGGCGCGCGCGCCGCAGGCGCCCGCGCGCAGCAAGGGCCGGGGCCGCTGACGTGGCCCGGCGCCACGTGCTCATCGGCGGCGGGGCCGCCAGCATGGCCGCCGCCGAGGCGATCCGCGAGGCGGACGGCGGCGCCGAGATCGTCGTCGTCTGCGCCGATCCGCACGGCTACTACTCGCGGCCCGGCCTCGCCTACTTCCTGACGCACGAGCTGCCGGAGGACCGGCTGTTCCCGTTCGTCCCCGAGGACTTTCGCAGCCTGGGCATCGCCTGGGTCACCGAGACGGCCACGGGCCTGGACCGCGCCGCGCACCACGTGACCCTGCAGAGCGGCCGCCGGCTGGAGTACGACCGCCTGCTGCTCGCCACCGGGTCGCAGGCCATCGGCACGCGCGTGCCGGGCGCCGAGCTGGACGGCGTGGTCACGCTCGACGGCATGGACGACGCCCGAGACATCGCACGGCGGTGCGCCAAGGCCAAGGTCGGGGTCGTCGTGGGCGGCGGCATCACCGCCCTCGAGATCGTCGAGGGCCTCAGGGCGCGCGGCGTCCACGTGCACTACTTCATGCGCAAGGACCGCTACTGGAGGAACGTCCTCTCCGAGTCGGAGTCGCGCATCATCGAGCTGGCGCTGGGCCGCGAGGGCGTGGAGATCCACCCGTTCACCGATCTGGCCGCCATCCGCGGACGAGGCGGCCGCGTGGCGGCCGTGGAGACCAGCGACGGCGACGTGATCCGCTGCGACCTCGTCGCCGCCGCCGTCGGCGTGCGGCCGCGCGTCGAGCTCGCGCGCGCGGCCGGGCTCCCCTGCGAGCGCGGGATCCTCGTGGACGAGTACCTCCGCGCCGGCGACCCCGACATCTTCGCCGCCGGCGACATCGCCGAGACGGCCGACGCCGTCACCGGGCACCGTCAGCTGGAGGTGCTCTGGAACTCGGCGCTCCGCAAGGGCCGGGTCGCCGGGCTGAACATGGCGGCCGGCGGCGCGGAACCCGTCCAGCGGTACGTGCAGGACGCGCCGATCAACGTCACCCGGCTGGCCGGCCTGCACACGACGATCATCGGCAGCGTGGGCAGCGGCGCCGACGCCGACCTCGAGGGGCTCTCCCGCGGCGACAGCCAGATCTGGTCCGAGCTGTGCGAGCGGGCGATCGTCGAAGCGCAGCGCGGCGACGCCCACGTGCGGCTGGCGCTCGGCGAGCACACCATCGCCGGCAGCGTCGTCATGGGCGACCAGACGCTCTCGTATCCGCTGCAGGAGCTCATCGAGGAGCGCGTGGACGTGACCGGGGCCGTTGCGGCGCTCGAGGCGCCGGAGGCGCCGATCGTCGAGCTGATCAACGGCCTCTGGGCGGACTGGAAGGCCGGCCGCGCCCGGCGTGCGCCGGCGCGGCCGGAGCCGGCGTGCTGACGCAGGCGCCCGCACGCGCCGCCGGCCGCGGCCGCGAGCTCTGGTACGCGCTCGCGGCGATCATCGCCGTCACGGCGCTCTACGCGGTCGCGTACACGCAGGCGGGCCGGTTCCCCACCGCCTCGAGCTGGGTGGGCCACGGCATCGGCATCGCCGGCTTCGTCCTCATGCTGATGACCGCGACCCTGTACTCGCTGCGCAAGCTGCGCAGGGACGCGAGCTGGGGCAGCACCGCATCCTGGCTCAGGTTCCACATGGTCACCGGGCTGGTGGGCCCGTACATGGTGCTGCTGCACACGGCGATGCGGTTCCACGGATTCGCCGGACTGACGATGCTGCTGACCGTCATCGTGGTGGCCAGCGGCCTGGTGGGCCGGTTCCTCTACACACGGGTGCCGCGCGCGCCGGAGACCGCGGCGCGGCGGCGCGCCTTCGCGCTCTGGCACGTCGTCCACCTGCCGCTCACCTGGGCGCTGTTCGCCGCCGCGGTCGTCCACGTCGTCGCGGCCCTCTACTACGCGACCCTGCAGCGGTGACGGGATGAAGAAGCGACCCGGATTCATCTCGGCCACCGGGTTCGTGGCGGCCGTGGTCGTCTTCCTCGGCGCGGGCGCCGTGATGCACCTCACCGGGCCCGGGCTCTTCAGCCCCGGCGCGCTGAACGCCCAGACCAGCGCCGATCTCGCGCCGAGCCCGGGCGCCGCCGCCGAGCCGCTGGGCGGCGTCACCAGCCACGCCCAGCTCGGCGACGAGTGCAGCGCCTGCCACCCCGCCCCCTGGAGCTCGCGCACCACCGCCGATGGTTGCCTCACGTGTCACACCCGCGTGGGCGACGAGATCAAGGCCGGTGACGGCCTCCACGGACGGCTCGAGGGCATGCAGACGTCGCCGACCTGCACCGAGTGCCACCCCGAGCACAACGGGCCCACCGGGGCGCTGACCGTGGTCGACGAGGCGGGCTTCGGCTCCGCGCACGACATGACCGGCTTCTCGCTCAAGACCCATCGCAAGACCGCGTCGGGCGGCAGCTTCACCTGTGCCGACTGCCACCCCAAGGGCTACGCGAGGTTCGACCAGGCGCTCTGCGCGGCGTGCCACGCCGACATCGACGCCGCCTTCATGAAGGAGCACGAGTCCGCCTTCGGCAAGGACTGCCTGGGGTGTCACGACGGGAGCGGCAGCACCAGCGTCGACCACAGCAAGTTCGCCTTCAAGCTGACCGGCAAGCACGCCGGAGTGGCGTGCGGGGACTGCCACAAGGACGCGAAGTCGCTGCAGGACTACAAGGACGCGCCGACGGACTGCTACTCCTGCCACGCCAAGGACGACGAGCACGACGGCGCCTACGGCAAGGACTGCGGCCAGTGCCACTCCGCCGCGGGCTGGGGCGACGTCACCTTCGACCACAAGGTCTTCCCCCTCGACCACGGCAGCGAGGAGCGGAAGCCGACCTGTCAGACCTGCCACCCGGACGGCACGGACACGTACACCTGCTACGGCTGCCACGAGCACACCACGGGCAACGTGGTGGGTCAGCACGAGGGCAAGTCGCTCGCCGAGCTGCAGGACTGCGTGCGCTGCCACGAGGGTGGCTCGGGCGGCGGGGACTAGAGGCTCGTCACACCCAGTCCGCCACCAGTAGGCCCTCGACCCTGCGGAAGTGCCGCACGTCGTTGCTCACGAGCGTCGCGCCGCGGCTGCGCGCGTGCGCGGCGATCATGAGGTCCATGGCGCCGAGCGGCTTGCCGCGCTTCTCGAGCCCGGCACGGATGTCGCCGTAGTGCTCGGCCGCGGCCTCGTCCCAGGCCAGGACGGTGAGGCGCGAGACGAAGTCTCCGATCTCGCGCCGGATGACCGCGCCGGCCGGGTGCCGAGCGGCGCCGAACAGCAGTTCGGCCAGCACCACTGCGGAGACGGAGAGGGCGTCCGGCCCTGCCTCGTCGAAGCGCTGCTTGACCGAGGCCGGCCGGCTCCTCAGGACGTAACTGCAGACGTTGGTGTCGAGCATGTAGCGCATCAGAAGAGCTCGCGGTCCTCGGGCGCCCGGTCCTTGCGGTCCGCGAGGAAGTCGGCCGGAACCTTGGACGGCCGCGCGAAGAACTCGTCCCACCCCTCCGGCTTGGCACGCAGCACTACGGCGTCCCCCTCCCGCTCGATGAGCACCTCGCGGCCCGGGAACCGGAACTCGGCAGGCAGCCGGACCGCCTGGCTGCGGCCGTTCATGAAGAGCTTGGCGGTCTGAGTCATTGCGCACCCCCGTGGTATAGACCCTTGATATATACCACGGACGGAAGCTTTCATGCCACGATCCTGGACGACCCCGGGCCCGTCGGACAGAGTGACGATCGCCGAGGCACGTAGACGATCGCACCGCAGAGCACCCCGTCGTCAGGGAATCGCCCGTACGTGACGGAGCACCGGCCGGGAGGTCGCTTGCGCGCCGCCCGGCCGGTGCTCCGCAGAAGAGCCGCTCTACTTCTTCTTGCCCTTCTTCTTGCCCTTCTTCTTTTTCTTGTCCTTCTTCTTGTCCTTCTTCTTGCTCAATCGCCCTCCTTACCAGTAGTCGAGCGCGCAATCGTGGGACCGTCCTACCCACTGATGCGGGGATTTCATTCCTCGCACTTCGCGGACGGCCGCGAAAGGTGGGTCGGCGCGAAGGCCGGGTACACTCGCCCCGACGCCGACGGAGGGAGCGCGACATGTGTACGAGAGTGACGTATCTGGGGCCGGACGACCTGGTGATCACGGCGCGGTCCATGGACTGGTTCGAAGACATGCACACCGACCTGTGGGCGTTCCCCCGAGGGATGGAGCGCGACGGCGCAGCCGGCTCGCGCTCGGTACGCTGGACCAGCAAGTACGGCAGCGTGATCGCGGCGGGCTACGACATCGGGAGCACCGACGGGCTGAATGAGGCCGGCCTCGCCGCCAACATGCTCTACCTGGTCGAGGCCGAGTATCCGAAGGACGACGGCAAGCGGCCGACGATGAGCATCTCCACCTGGCCGCAGTACGTGCTGGACAACTTCGCCTCCGTGGCGGAGACGGTGGAGGCGCTCGCCGTGGACCCCTTCGTCATCCTCGCGCCCGACCTCCCCAACGGCAAGGCCATGTCGCTCCACCTCGCGGTGAGCGACGCGAGCGGCGACTCCGCGATCTTCGAGTACGTCGCCGGAAAGCTCACGATCCACCACGGCCGCGAGTACCAGACGATGACCAACTCGCCGGTCTACGACCAGCAGCTCGCCATCAACTCGTACTGGGAGTCGATCGGCGGCACCGTGATGCTGCCAGGCACCAACCGCGCCGCCGACAGGTTCGCGCGCGCCAGCTTCTACATCAAGGCGATCCCGCAGACCGGCAAGGTGCGGGACGCGCTGGCGAGCGTGCTCGGCGTGATCCGCAACGCCTCGGTGCCGCTGGGCATCAGCACGCCGGGCCAGCCCAACATCTCGTCGACGCTGTGGCGCACGATGAGTGACCACAAGCACAGGACGTACTTCTTCGACGCGGCGACCAGCCCCAACGCGTTCTGGACGCCGCTCGGGGATCTGGACCTGGCCGAGGGCGCGCCGGTGAAGAAGCTGCCCCTCGCCGGCGGCGAGACCTATTCGGGGAACGCCGCGGGGGACTTCGTCGCCGCGACCCCGTTCGCGTTCTTCGCGGCGCCGGCCGACTAAGGTCGGCCGGGGGCCAGCCCGGGGTACTCCTCGGCCAGCCAACCCAGGACCGCTGTCCGTAGCGCCGCGGCCTCGCGCCGCAGTTCCGCGACTTCCGCGGCCGAGACGATGCCGGCGCGGTCGTAGTCGGTCACGTTGCGGAGAGCTCTGCAAGAGTCGAAGTAGACCGCGGTCTCCCGCATCGCCTCGCCCATCAGCTCAGGCAGCGCCTGCCAGGTGACGGCGTGATGACCGCGCTGCGCCGTCACCCTGAGACCGGACGCCGCGAGGACCATCGTCGCCAGTCGCAGCGCGCCAGAGTAGGCAGTCGCGAACCGCCGGTCGAGTGACACTTGTGTCACCTCGGCGTCTGCGAGATCGCGATCTGCGACGGCCAGGAGCGCGATGATCTCCTGCGGAGACGGACGGTGTCGGCGCAGCGCCCCGGCGTCAACGAGTTGCTGCAAGCGAGGCGTCGTCACCGATGAGCCAGATGCGCCGGTCGGCAAGTACCGATGCGAGGAAGTGGTCACCCTCGCGATCCCGGGCCGCGAACTCCCGCGTCGACAGGATGACCGGATTGACCTCTCGCCCGAGCTCCGCAGCAGCCGGAGCCAGGGCCGCGGCGACGGCGCGGCGCGTGGCCGATCCGACCACGAACACGTCGATGTCGCTGCCGACCACGTCGTCGCCCCGAGCTGAAGACCCGAAGACGAACGCCAGCTCGACGGCGCCGGTCAGACCCGCGAGAGCTTCGCGGAGCCGGTCGCCGAGACCGATCGTCTTCATGATGGCGGCGCGCAAGTCGGCGAAGGCCGGGTGCGCAGGCACCGCTCGATAGTACGTGCGGTTGCCGTGGGTCCGGCGCGCCACGAGGCCGGACAGCTCGAGCCGCGCAAGATCGCGTTGAAGCTGTCGCAGGTGCGCCCCCGTGAGCCGCTGCAACTCGCGCTGGTAGAACTCGCGCCCCGGGTCGAGCATGAACAGGCGGAGGAGCTCGCCCAGCGTAGCCGACGCGAAAAGCGCACCAAGACCGGTTTGACTACTTTTCGTCGTCATTTGACTACATATAATAGTCAGAGGTCGTCGGCTCGTCAATCGCGCGGTGGCGGCAGGCGACAGTGCCGCGCATGTCCGAGAATCAGCCATGCACTGAGCATGCAGCGCTCCAAGGTCCCGCGCTACAGTGACAAAGCCTGAGCAGGGAGACGTTGCGAACACGCCCGGCATCGGCCCGCCGGACCTACCGAGTATTCCCCCTCCACGCAGCGGCGGGCGAGGTGCCCTACCCCGCCGCACCGTGATGTCGGCCGCGGCCTACTTCTTGACCGTGAAGTTCTTGGCGTTGCCGGCGCCGCCCACCGTGGTGACGACGACCTTGACGCGGTCGAACGTGGCCTTCTTCGGCACCTTGCACTTGATGGTGGTGGGACTCCAGGACGCGCAGACCGTGCACTTCTTGGCGCCGCTCAACCGACGATGACGATGCCGAGATACCCGTCGACGGTGACGCGATCGCCCGTATGGATGAGCTCGGTCGCGCGGGGCACGCCGGTGACGCAGGGCAAGCCGTACTCGCGGGCGATGATCGCGCCGTGGATGAGCATGCCGCCGCGGCGCTCGACGATGCCCGCGGCCAGCGGCACGACGAAGGTCATCTCCGGCTCGATGGCGTCGCAGACGAGGATCTCGCCGTCGGCGAAGGCCGCGAGATCCTCACGGCCCGCGACCACCCGGGCGACGCCGACGGCGAGGCCCGGGCCGGCGGGCTGCCCGACGATCTGCCGGGCCTGGGCGCGGGCGCCGGCGAGCGGCGGCCGTCCGGCGGCGCCAGGCCCGCCGGCATCTCCTCCCTGTTCGGCCGAGGCGGCCGGCGGCACGGGTGCGCCCAGCGGCGACGGCAGCGTGACCCCCCGCGGTCGCAGCCCGTCGTCGACCGGCAGGCCGCGGCGCTCCGTCTCGTCCAGCGCCGCAGTGAGCAGCCGCTCGAGGCGGCCGAGGTAGAGGTTGTCGTCGTCGCGCAGACGCCAGCTCGCGCGGCCCAGCTCGAGCAGCTCGGCGGCGCGCTCGCGCTCCGCCTCCGGGTGCGCCTCGATGAAGCGCCGCGTGCGCTCCGCCACGTCCGGGCGCGCCTGCCCGTGACCCGCCGGGCGCGCCGCGAGCCGCCGGGCCAGCGCCAGGACCTCGGCGCCGGCGGCGGCGCCCCCCGCACCGGAGGGTCCGCCCGTCCCGCTCGCGTCGCCGAACTCGGCGAGGTAGTCGTCCAGGGCGCGCGCCGCGGCGTCCTCCTCCCCGCTCCGCAGGCAGGCGGCGATCCGCTCCAGAGCGGCGTTGCGTCGCAGACTGAGCATCGGCGTATCGGTCAGCAGGTCGGCGAACTCGTAGGGATCCTCGGGGCGCAGCACGTCGTTGTAGGCGCGGCCGAAGAGGCGGGCGCCGTGGGCGAACGGGACGAAGTCGGTGATGTACACGTCGACGCCGCGCTCGTGTGCGGCCTTGCGCTCCTGCAAGGCCGCAAGCAGGCCGGCGTCGTCCAGACGTTCGAGCGAGCCGGCCGAGAGGCGCTCGGCCGCGGCGGCCAGCGCCGGCAGGTCCTCGTCTTCGATGCGGCGGCGCAGCCGTCGCAGACTCTCAAAGCTGCGGCTCAGGCTCAGGTAGGCCGCGCGCCCGTCGCCGGCCTCGCCGGAGAGCGTGGTGATCGGGCGCGACTGCAGCGCGTACAGCTCGTCGCGGCGCAGCGTCCACTCCACGTCCTGCGGCGCGGCAAAATGCTGCTCGGCGCGCCGCGCCAGGCCGTAGACCAGCGGCACCTCCCCGGCCGCCAGCGGAGCCTCCCTGCGGCGGGACGCGGGCAGGTCCACCAGGCGCACGCCGTCGGCGGCGGCCTCCATCATCTCGAGACGCTCGGCGGCGTGATGCTCCAGCGTGGCGCCGTCGCGCCTGTCCAGGGTCCAGCGGTCGGGCTCCACGACGCCGTCCACCAGCCCCTGGTTCAGCCCGTGCACGGCCTCCACCAGGGCCCGCGCGTCGTCCTCCGGATGACAGCTGAACGCGACGCCCGAGCGCTCGCCGGCGACGACCTCCTGCACCACCACGGCCATGACGCTGCGCCGGGGGTCGAGGCCCAGCTCGCGGCGGTAGAGCAGCGCCGCGTCCGACCAGAGCGAGGCCCACACCAGCTTGACGTGCTCCAGGATCGCGTCCGCGCCGCGCACGTTGACGTAGGACTCGTGCAACCCGGCGAACGAGGCGCCCGCGGAGTCCTCGCCGGGCGCCGACGAGCGCACGACGGTGGCCACCCCGGCGAAGCGCGCGGCGAGCGGCTGCGCCAGCGCCGCGCGCACCTCCTCCGGCAGCGGCGTCGTCAGGAACAGGCTGCGGATGCGCAGCGCCGCGTCCCAGAGCTCCTCCCAGCGCATCTCGTCGAAGTCCTTGCGCTGGAGCTCGAAGAGGATGCGGGCACGCAGCCCCGCCGCGTCCAGATACGCCTCGTAGGCGTCCGTCGTGACGGCCACGAACGGTGGGACCGTGATGCCGGCCCGCGCCATGCGGGCCAGCGAAAGCGCTTTGCCGCCGACGCGAGCCGCGACGCCCTCGTCGATCTGCGCCTGGGGGATGACGAAGCCGAGGTCCGCCACGGCTACCCCATGTGCAGCTCGGTGACGTTCTGGAACCGGTTCACGATGTAGTAGGTCTTGACCGTGAGCTCGACCAGCGCGCTCGTCGGCGCGCCGGAGAACGGCCGCAGGTGCGGATGGCGCTCCAGGAAGGCGGCGAGCTGCTCCTCGCGCTCGTCCCCCTCGAGCTCACGCGCCGTGCCGACCGCCGTGGCGGCGACGGCGCCGTGGAAGTCGAGATCGTCGTCGGAGCGGCTGTCGACGAGCATCGCCACCCGCGGCTCGGCGCTCAGATACTGGAACTTGCGCGTCGCCCGCGTGGTGCTGAAGTAGAGATGGCGGAGGTCGTCGGAGGCGCGCACCGCGACGAGGCTCGCGTAGGGGAAGTCGGGTCCGTGCGTGGCGAGGACGCCGAGCCGCTGCCGCGCGAAGAGCTCGCGCAGGAGTGCAGAGGGCTCGGCGGCGGCGTCCATGCGTGCGGTCTACCCGGCGCCCGGGCGCGCGAACCCGGTGAGGCAGCGGGCTCGGGCGCAGTCAGGCGTCTCGTACCTCGACATGCTCATGATGGACGTCCGCGGCGCGCTCTGAGGCCGAGAGACGACGACCGGAGGGCACGAGCCGGACCTCGACCTCACAGCCCACCGCCCTGGCGTACTTCTTCAGCGTGCTCACGGACGGCGAGTGCTTGCCGACGGCCTCGAGCCGCGACACGGCGCTCTTGGTGGTGCCCATGCTCTCCGCGACCTGCTCCTGTGTGAGGCCTGCGTTGGCGCGTGCGGCGAGAAGCTCCCGGACCAGCTCGTACTCGTCCGCGCTCTCGGCGTAGGCGCGCGCAAACCCCTTGCGCTTCATCGCGCGGGCGAGGAACTCGTCGTGGTCGTGGGCGACCGGGCGATACTCGCGGTCAGCCATCGCGCACCTCCTTCATGCGGCGGCGGGCGAGCCCGAGTTCCCTCTCCGGTGTCGCCTGCGTCTTCTTGACGAAGGCGTGGAGCACGACCACCCGTTCACCGTCGACGTAGCAGTACAGAGCCCGTCCGATGCCCTCGCGACCGCGGGGGCGAAGCTCGAAGAGCCCGTTACCCAGCGCCCGCGACCGCGGCATCCGCAGATCGGGGCCAAACTCCACGAGCAGCTCAACGAGGCGGGCGTAGTCGGCAAGCAAGCCGTCGGGCCAGCCCTCGATCTCGGCGAGGACGCGCACGTTGAAGTACTCGACGGAGTACGGCATGAAGTTAGCACATCCGCTAACTCTGGGCAAGAACGAGTGTCATGCCGCCAGTCTGCGAGACGAACACCCGCGAGACGAGAGTGACGAACTGGGTGCGTGGTGGACGTACGACACGGTGGGCGACCCCGAAGCATCTGGACGCAGCCGGCACGAGCCGGACGCGGGCGGCGAGTCGAGCGTGGGCCACGCAGCGAGCTGCCTCAGGTGGTACTCGCGAAGGGGTGCCGCCAGCGCAGGCCCACAAAGCGGGCGAACCCGCGGTCGGCGGTCACGAGCTCCGCGTCCAGATCCAGCGCGATGGCGGCGAGGTAGGCGTCTGGGACCCGGTCGGCGGTGGCGCCGGCGCGCCGGCAGACCTCGGCGAGGATGCCCACGAGCCGCTCCGACTGCGCGGGTACGACCGCCGCCGGCGCCGCCAGGATCGCGTCCACGAAGCGCAATGCATCCTCGAGCGAACTGGGCCGCGCGAAGACCCGCGGGTTGGTGACGACGCGCAGGAAGCCGGCGAGGACGGGCGCCGCGATGGCGACCGGCTCCGGGCCGGCCAGCGTGCTCTCGAGCCAGGTTCGATAGCGGGCGCAGTCCGGCACGTCGTCGCGCGCCGCATACACGAGCACGTTGACGTCGGGCAGGATCACGTATCGCTCGCCGGCGCGTCGACACGGCGCGCCGCGTCGTTCTCGGCCTCCAGCAGCTCGAGAAGGCGGGCGTTGTCGTCCAGGTCGACGCCCGGCTGAAGGCCCCCGCCGCCGATGACCGGCAGCCGGACCGGCTGCCGTGCGACGGCCTCGCGACGCCTGGCAAGCGTCTCCCGCAGGGCGTCCTGGATGACGTAGCTGAGCGTGCGGTGCGTGTCGGCCGCGACTCTCTTGTACTCCGCGAGCAGGCTGTCGTCGATGGTGAGCGTGGTGCGGATGATGGCCTCCATGCGTCGAAGCATCACATGGCTGCATCATAGCATCAATACCTCACTGGGTGGACGTTCAACGTGCCTCCATGCCTGCGCGCCCGCTCGAGCGCGCCGGCCCGAAACGCAGGTCTCCCCTACGCCGCTTGAGCGATCACGAGTCCGAGGTCTTGCAGAGATGCCCCCAAGGCGAGCAAAGATCTGACGAGCAGGTCGACGGACACTGATGCGTCGGACGCTTCCATCTTGGCGACGCGGGACTGGCTGGATCCAAGTCGGTGGGCCACCTCGGACTGCGTCCAGGAGTTCTCGCCTGCGCAGCCGCCTCAGGTAGTCGCCCAGCGCCAGCCTGAGCTCCACGAACGCTGCTTCTTCTTCGCTCAGTTCGAGAAAGTCGGCAGCGTCGCCGCTGCGCCACCCCGCGGCCCGCAGCCGGTCGAGCTTGGCCTTGTCCATGGCGTTCACTCCTCCTCCGCCGAGATCGCGTCGTAGACGCGGAGCCTGCGTCTGCATGCGTCGAGCACGGTTCGCGGGGTCGCCTGCGTCTTCTTCGAGAGGACCTCGGCGACGACGATCGCATCCGCGTCGACGCGATAGACGATGCGCCACGTGGCGCGTTCGTCGACGACACGCAGCTCATGACAACGCCTGCCGATGGCCGGCATCGGCCGCGAGTGCGGCAGGCTGAGTACTTCGCCACGCTGCAGGCGGCGCAGGAGCTCTCCGGCCTCGACACGAGCGGCGGCCGTCAGCGGTGGGGTGCGAACCTCACCGTGAAGCCACACCAGCGGCTTGCCGGTGCGCTGCCTCATGCCCAATATATGTCATATCTGACATGCACGTCAAGGACCCTGATGGGGAGCTTGAGCGTGCTGGAGCGGGTGATGGCCGGCATGCGACCAGCGTGGCACGGACCGCGCCGTCAGCCCAGAGTGACGATCGCCGCTCAGAGTGGACGATTGACCCGCACCGGGAGCAGCGCGGCCCTACAGCTGCCCACGCACCTTCTCGTCCGCGAGGATGACCAGCCGCTGCAGGGCGCGCGTGCACCCCACGTAGAGCAGCGAGCGCTGGGCCGGCGTGTCCAGGGCGTCGACGTCGGTGATCACCACCGCCGGCGCCTCGAGGCCCTTGTAGCGGTAGATCGAGGAGTAGGTGATCCTCCTCGAGTGCAGGTTGACGGCGTCGAGGTCGCTGGGGATGCAGGACGTCAGCCAGTCGCCGTCCGCCTCCGCCTCGCCGGTCTCGTCGCCGGGCTCCCGCACGAGCGGGGCGAGCCGGTCGGACCAGGGCTGCTCGGTGAGCTGCGCGGCGGCGCAGCCCTCGTTGCCGTGGGGGCTGATGACGGCGACGCGCGGGCCGGCGAAGCCCTGCCCGCGCAGGTCTGTGAGGACGGACCGGAGCAGCTCCAGCTGCTCGTCGCCGTCCGCATACCACAGCACCTCCGGCTCGACCTCGTCGTCGGGCCGGCGGACGCGCTTGTAGCCCGGCTGCACGTGGCCGCAGGCGACGGCGAGGGCGGCCACCCGCGGAGTGTTGCGACAGTTGATGCGCAGCGCGCAGCGCGCGGCCGAGATGACCTCGGCGCCGGCCGCGCGCGCCTCCGCCGGCGGCTCGAGGAACTCGTCCACGGTCAGCGCGTCCGGGTCGTAGATGCGCTGCCAGGTGAAGTCGCCGAAGAAGCGCCAGTGGCCGCCGGCGAGCCCGCCGTTGAGGCTCAGGTCGAGCACCTCGAGGTAGCTGCGGCGCAGCACGTCCTGGGCTTCGTCCAGCACGATCTCGTCGTAGAAGTTGCGCTTGCCCTCGCGCTCGAGCAGCGCCTCGAGGGCCATCGAGGGCAGCTCCTCCTGCCAGAACTCCTGGCGGCAGCGCTGCTCGCGCGTGGGCGCGATGTCCGCAAGGGCCCGCAGGTGCTCGTGCAGCGTGCGCGCCGTGACCCCGCGTCCCAGGTCGCCCGCCTCCTCCTGCAACCAGCGGCCGAGCGGTCGGTTGAAGCAGAGCAGGAGCACGCGGCGCCCGCGACTGACGGCGCGCCGCGCGGCCTCGATCGCCAGGAGCGTCTTGCCCGTGCCGGCCGGCCCGTCGAAGACGATGCGCGGGTTGAGGTCGATCGCGTCCAGGGCCTCGAACTGCTCCTCGGTGAAGTGGCGCACCTCCTCCTCGGCGCGCAGCAGACGCGACCTGGGGCTCTCGAAGAACTCGAAGTCCGGGCGCAGGAGGCCGGCCAGCGCGTCGCACTGCTGCGGCGTGGGCTCTCCCCGTTCGGGGTGGAACCACGGGACGTTGCGCTCGACCAGCCGCTCCCGGGCGTGGCCGAGCACGTTGCTGATGAGCCGCGCGATGGGCTGCGCCTGCAGGGCGCGGCGGTCGATCACCTGCCAGTCGTTCCACTCCGGCGAGGTCTCGGTGAAGTCGATGAACGGAAAGCAGACCGCCGAGCAGAACGGGATGTGGCTCAGCTCGGGGTGCTGCCGGGCCAGGCTCCGGCGCAGGCTGTGCATGGCCTCGGAGGCCTGGCGGAAGGGACCGCGATGGTCGGGCTCGGCGCTACGCCCGTAGTACCAGTCGCCGCCCTGGCGACGGAGCGAGTGGCAGCCTTTGACCTCGACCACGAGCACGCCCTCCCCGGGCACCAGACAGAGGAAGTCGATCTCGCCGGCGAGCCGCCGCCGGTGGTCGGCGATGTCGAAGGAGTGGAGGACGGTCCAGCCGGCGGTGTCCGGGCCTGCGGCCGCACCGCCGGCCCGCCCGCCGCTACCGCCGCGTCCCGCGCCGTCAGACGAAGCAGCGAGCGCCTCGAACACGGCGCGCTCGCCGTCACTCTGGGTGGTCTCGCTGATGGTCGGAGGGATGAGGCGCATGGTCACCGTGGTCGCCCGCAGAGTCGCGTCATCCTAACGCTCGCGCCTGCCCCGGCGACAAAAGGCCCGACCTCTAGCTCTGCCCCTCCACGAATCGCGGATGCTCGCGGCCGAGCCAGTCGATGACCTGACCGCGGAAGGCTTCAGTCTCGCACAGGAGCTCCTCGACCTCAGCCTCGGATACGACGCCAACGCGGTCGTAGTCGCTCCGGTTTCTCAGGGTACGGCACGAATCGAAGTAGATGGCGGTGTCGCCGACATCGTCGCCCATAAGCCCAGGAAGTGCCTGCTACGTCACAGCGTGTTGCCCACGCTGAGTCGTGACCCTGAGGCCCGAAGCCGCCAGAACGATGGCCGCCAGCTGCAGAACGGCGAGGTCGCTTGGGATGCAGGACGTCAGCCAGTCGCCGTCCGCCTCCGTCGTGAACCATCGGGACAGACACCGGCAAGAGACGTCGCCGGAGGCTGGTCCGCTATACGTTCAAAGGTAGAGAGGACCAGCCTCCGCCGAGTGGTACGTTCGCTCCGGCCACGCGCCATGCGAGCCTACAGCGGGACATCACCCGGAAGAGGTGAGACCGGCTGCGCCTTCCGCGCCGGCGCCACGCGGCCGGTGGCCGGACACGCGAAGAGGCCGGCGCAAGCAAGAGTGCCGCGACCGCGACCGGTACTCTGTTCTCCACAACAAAGGCGTCCTGGCGCGGAGCGTCTGGCGGCGACAAGCGCGCGCCGATGCTCGTCTCAGCCGACCGGCCGCCTCGCGGTCGGCACCAGACGGACCTCGACCTCGCACCCCACAGCGCGCGCGTACTTGCGCAGGGTGGCCAGAGACGGGGACGGACCGCCCACCGCCTCAAGGCGGGACACCGCGCTCTTGGTGGTGCCCATGCTCGCGGCGACCTGCTCCTGGGTCAGACCTGCCTCTGCCCGCGCGGCAAGCAGTTCGCGGGTCAGCTCATACTCCCGTGCGTTCGCCGCGTAGGCCTCGGCGAACCCCTTGCGCCTGCGTGCCCGTTCGAGGAACGCGTCGTGATCGTGGCGGACCGGCTGGTAGTCATCGTCACTCATTGCCGACCTCCCTCATGCGACGGCGAGCAAGCCGCAGATGCCTCAGCGGGGTCCTCTGCGTCTTCTTCAAGAATGCGTGCAACATGAGGCTCGCCTTCCAGCGACATTGCAGCGCGGCGGTTGAAGTAGTCGGCGGAGTGCGCATGAGATTAGCATATATGCTAACTCCGGACAATGGGTTGGACTGGCACGCTGGCTGTGGCCCCCGTCATGATGGAGTACTTCCCGGACCTCGCGCGGCCCATGGTCGTCGGTTAGCCGCCGGGAGTTCGCGCAGACGTGGATTCCAGCGAATCCGGGATGCCAGGACTGCGGCGCCGCACGCGGCCGAGCCCAAGCTACCTGACTGACAGGCCTCACATGCGCATGGCACCCATTTCAGAGTCCGGGTGGTGACAAACAACCCGACAGCTCGCTGTCGATGCCTGCGAGGCGGCATTGGGCGTCTCCGGCGGTGCGACGGAGGGCCACGCAGAGAGCGCCGACGACGGCGAGCGCCTGCTTCGCCTCCTCGGCCTCAGCGAAGTCGTCGCTGTGGTATGAGACGGCGAGCGAGTCGTTCAGGTGGGCGGCGTAGGAGCCTGCGCCTTCAGCGAGGCGACCGAGCTCGAGCAGGAGTGCGTTGAGGCCCGCGAGATCGACCTGCGCCCGCTTGCGCGCCCGTACGGGCGCGTCCGCCTCGCGGGCGTACGCCTCCTCCGCGTCCGCGTAGTGATCGACTAGCAGTGCGAGGCGGCGGGCGAGCGCCTCCGGCACGCCGGCCTCGACCAGATCCTCGGCCTCCAGCTCCCCGGCAGCCAGCTCCGAGCAGCCGGGGTTCAGGCAGATCCAGCCGCAGCCGTCATGGTCCAGTGTGCTCACGTTGGGGACCATCGGCTCGCCGCACGAGTCGCAGGTGACAAGGAGTTCGCCCATGAGGACCTCCCGGAGTCGCGGGTTCGGGTCAGCAGGGCGAGTGTGCCAGGATCAAAATAGGATCGTCGAGCTGTCCGTACCGGCGAAGGGCCCGCCTGTTCGCTGCCTAGCGGAGACGAGCACCCAGCAGTGCCCCAGCAGCGGGCTGATCTTGATCATGGGTTCCGCGTAGGTAAGACTCCGGATCATCCAGCGCTCATAGCATGGCCGTGCGCGCTTCACTCCGGACTGTCAGGAGCTTCAATGACTAGCGAGTCGATCAGCATCGATATCCTGTCGCAGCCCTCGAGAAGCGTCTTCGCAAGGAAATCCTCAACATCTGCGACAGCTACAGCCACCCGTGGGACGCGCTTGCCGAGTTGTGCCAGAACTCTGTCGATGCCATCAGGCGGCATCGGAGGCTGTTCGGTTCTGAGGCCGCAAGTCACCGCGTGAGCATCACAGTGGACGCAACCGCCCGAAGCATCGAAGTCGCCGATACGGGCTGCGGCATCGACAGTTCCAACTTGGCCGGACTGCTTGCTCCTCACGGCACTGACAAGGACGAGGGGACAGAGGAAATTGGCGAGAAGGGCGTGGGGCTGACCTACACGATCTACATGTCGAACCTGTTATGAGATTGAGACCCAGACCGCCGAGGGGCTGACCAGAGGGTCAATGGTCGGCGCAGCGGCTTGGAAGAACGGCCAAACGGACGGCATGCCGCTCTTCACCTACACAACCGAGCCAGCCCTCTCCCCCGATGCGTCGACCTACTGCCGCATTCGCCTTGGAGATATCGAGGAGCAAGGCGGCGAAGAAGGTGACCTCTTCGATCAACCCGTCAGCGTAGTGAAGTTCTGGTTGCGGGCCCGAACGGCTCTCGGCGACACCAATGCCGTCTTCGATCCGGACTACGTCGCTCCGTTCTCGGTCATCCTCCACCACGTTGACAAGGCCGGACAACGCACGGAGGAGGTCCTGCCCGCCAAGTACATGCTGCCCGAGGAGTTCGTAGCGAAGAAGGACATGCTGCGGGTGGACACGGAACTCTACGCGAAGCTGGCAACTTTCGGTGACGCACAGAAGCGCCAGTATCTCCACGCCAAGTCGTTGGTGAAGACTGATCAGGTCTACAAGGCGGGGCGCTGGATTCGATACTACGCGTTCGCTGCCTCAAGCCGCGACTTGTGGACCGACCTAAGTCAGACGCAGGGTCTGGTCCTTGATGAGAACGGGACAGAACGCAGCCTCTTCGAAGGCGCCATCACTACTGCCACGAAGGGCATGCCGACCGGCATCAACATCTCTCCCCCCTCGACTGGGTGGGCGGGCTACTGGCCAAACATGTTCATCCTCCTTCAGGACGACGCTCTCAACTTCGATCTTGGGCGGAAGTCGCTGCCAGGGCGCACGGTGGGCCTACTCCGCGACGTTGCAAAGGACATCTTCAACGAGCTGTACAAGCTCCTTCGATTCTCGGGCACCGCCACGTCCGGAGTAGTCCCCGGACCAGCCGACAAGTGGGAGCGGGAACAGATGTTCAGTGACCTCAGGAAGCTGCCCGATCTTGGCGCGAGCTTCACCAGCTTCCTGAAGCACCCCAACGGGCAAGAGGCGGCCGTTGTAGCTCTCTTCCACGAACTGCTCGGAAAGGGGCTTCTGCGCGGCTACTACACATACACGCTCGGTTACAAGATGACTTACGACGAATGGGGTCAGTACCGCATTCCCAAGAGCTTCGTTGCGAGTCAGTTCCATCACTTCGCGAATGACTCGAGCATGATCGACGGCCCTATCGTGATCGAATTCAAGTACGCAGCCGAGGACCTGTTGAAGGATCTCGAAAACACCACCAAGTACTTCCCGTCGATCGATCTACTCGTCTGCTGGGAGGTTGACGAAGAGAAGTTCGCCGATCAGGGCATTCAGGTGAGAGTCCTTACGGCGGATGAGACGTTCTTCTACGGCTCGAACTACGTGCTCGTCTGGCCAGGGCCATGGGCCAGAGCACGGACAAAGCCGTGCTCGCACTCCGACCCTTCATTCACAATCTCATTGCTCAGGGACCGCTCGATACCGCCTCCGCATAGGTGAGCAGCGATTACCCTCGAGCATCGATGCACACCATTGTGGTGACTACCGCCTACGCAAGACGCAACTCGTGAGCACTGAGTCCGATTCCGCGCGCGCCCGCTGCGGCTGGGAGAGCGACTTCCCCACCTTCTCGGACGCCGAGCCGCGTGTCGTGCGCATCTCGCTCCAAGAGTTCCTCGAAGAAGCCGGCGACTCGCAGGTCCGCGCCTGGGATGATTCCATCCCCAAGATCCAGGTCGAGACCGGCAAGGTTGTCGAGGTCGATGAGCTGGCCGACCAGTACACGGCCATTCTGGAGTACGAGCTCCCGTTGGAATCACGCCGACCCGACATCATCCTGCTCGTGAACGGCGCGGTCGTTGTCCTTGAGCTCAAGGGCAAGGCCGAGCCCGAGCAAGCCGATCTTGATCAAGCGGCAGCCTACGCGCGCGATCTGCGCTGCTACCACCGACATTGCGCCGACCGTGAGGTCCACGCCGTTCTCGTGCCGACAAGAGCACACGGCTACGGCGGCGTCCGCGACGGCGTACACATCGCCGGGCCCGACGCGCTCCACGAGCTCATCCAGAAGCTGCAGCGCTCGTGGAGCGATGGTCCAATCACCGCTGACCAGTTCCTAGCGAAGGACGCCTACTGTCCACTCCCCTCGCTGGTCCAGGCGGCCCGCGAGTTGTTCCTCGACGGCAAGATCCGGCCAATCCACCGCGCCCTCGCCGAAACCCAGCCGGCCATCGACGCGATCTCTGCCATCGCCCACGAAGCCGCTCGGACGCATACGAGGCATCTCGTGCTCGTCGCCGGTGTGCCAGGCTCTGGCAAGACCCTCGTCGGCCTTAGCGCCGTCCACAATCCGAGCCTTGACGACCTGAAGGTGGAGCGTGCCGGCGGCAAGCCACCGGCGCCGGCCATCTTCCTCAGCGGCAACGGGCCCCTCGTCGAGGTTCTGCAGTACGAGTTGCGCGGCGCCGGCGGTGGCGGCAAGACCTTCGTGCGCGGCGTCAAGGACTACATGAAGCAGTACCTTGGCGACAAGGGTGCGATCCCGCCTCAGCACGTGATCGTCTACGACGAGGCGCAGCGCGCGTGGGATCTACAGCAAGTCATCAACAAGCATCCGAACATCCGCGAACACAAGTCGGAGCCCGTGGCCTTTGTCGAGTTTGGCGAGCGCATCCCCGAATGGTGCGTGCTCGTCGGACTCATCGGCTCGGGTCAAGAGATCAATGTGGGCGAAGAGGCCGGCCTCGGCCAGTGGCGCGAAGCACTGGAGCGGGCCGGCGCACCAGAGCAGTGGACCGTGCACGCGCCGGAGCGAGTGCTGGACGAGTTCTTCTCTGGCTCAGTCTGGCCGCCAGGACCGCGGCGAGCGAGACGCTCGATCTCACCGTTGAGCTGCGCTTTCACTTCGCCGCAGACCTGGATGAGTGGGTCGACGGTCTGCTCGACGGACGGCGATGACGCGCACGCGAGGCAGCTCGCCGAGCGTCTTGAGACCGCTGGCTACCACCTGCGCATGACCCGCGACCTCGAGACAGCCAAGAGCTACTTTCACAAGCGCTACGCTGAGGCTCCCGCCGCCCGCTACGGCCTCGTGGCCTCCTCACGCGACAAGGCCCTGGCCGAGTGGGGCATCCCGAACGACTATCAATCGACCAAGGTCATGCGCCTGGGCCCTTGGTACGGCGACGGCGACGAGAGTCATCGTTCCTGCAGGAACCTTCGCGAATGCGTCACCGAGTTCGGCGCACAGGGCCTTGAGCTCGACGGCGTCCTGCTCGCCTGGGGGACAGACCTCATGTGGACGGACGAGGGCTGGTCCAACGCGCGTGCCAAGAACCACGCGCGCGGCACTCACGTGCGCGACCCGTTCCAGCTCCGCGTCAATGCCTATCGCGTTCTACTCACCCGCGGTCGCGATGGGGCGGTCATCTTCGTCCCGCCCGTCACCGAACTCGACGCCACCGCCGCCCGGCTGCAGGGGCACGGGGTGAAAGTGCTCTGAGCAGCGACCGCGCCGCTGTCGCGACGCATCTCCATTGTCACTCTGCAAGCAGCCGCGAGAGAACTGGGCGATCGTGGAGTCCAGACTGCGGCGCAGGAACGGCGACTATCTCGGCGCCGGCTGGCCATTCTGCCCAAAGAGTAAGGCCGGGACCCGCTACGCAGTTCCCGACCTCTGCAAGCAGTATCAGCAGCTTGCGCCAGGGTGTAAAGGCGACTCGACGAAGGTCGACCTCTTTCAGGAGGCGCACGCTGCCCGGCACTCGCTACCCCGCCAGAACG
>CAVQLY010000010.1:0-201224 GCA_963713475.1 uncultured Thermoleophilia bacterium | reverse complement strand
CCGCTCACCTCGCCTGTTGCCGAGTTTGTCGCCATCCGTCCGCGCACGCCCCTATGCTCAGGCTCGAGATGGGCATCCGAAAACGCGGTGAGAAATGGCTGGTGACGGCCGAGTCAGGGGTCGACGAGTTCGGCGTGCGCCGGCGCGTCTGCCGCACCGTCGCGACCGAGGACGAAGGCCAAGCGCCTCGAGGTCAAGCTCCAGCACGAGATCTACGGGGGCCAGCGCGTGAAGCCGTCCACCGAGTCGGTCGCATCGACACGGCTTCGGGTGCGGCGAGCGGCCGAGGCGCTGAAGTCCGAGATCCCCGAGCTTTTCGTTGTGCCCTGTAGACGTCGAGACCGACCCAATCGGTGAGAGCCATGATGGCCTCCTTTCAGATTGCAGGCCTCACGTAGGAGGTCTTCCCAGCCCGTCCGCATGATTCGGCCATCGTTCCGGACCGACTGGAAACGCCGCGCATCGGCTCTCGGGTTCTGCCGCCCGCCGATCTCTCTCGCGAGTCCGAACGGTCGGAGGGAACCTGCGACCGTGGATCAGGAGGCGCGGTGGGCCGCGCCGCGCAGCCGGAGAAGCCGTCAGGCGGCGCGGTAATCCTTGATGGCCTCTATCAGGTCTTTCAGGTTCTCCAGTGAACGCTCCATCACACCTTGGTTGCGCTTCTCGACGACCACACGGTCGAGGGCCTCGCCGATGAAGCCGTAGGGCAGGTCGTAGTCGAGCTCGAGTTCTACGCGGCTCCCCCCGTCGCCGGCGTCGAGTACACGCTGCTTCATGATCAGTCGCCCTTCGTGCGCCGACTTGACCTCGTAGGCTACGGCCCGCGGCGGTACGAACTCGGTCACCACCCAGTCCGTCTCCAGGTCCATCCCGGCGACGCGAATGACCCAGTGGAATTCCTGCGCCGCCTCAGTCAGCGCGCCCTCCGGCCGCACGTAGGTATCCTGCGCGATGACCGCCCACCGCGGGATGAGCTTGAGGTCCGTCAGCACGCGGAAGACGTCCTCCTGACGTTCGTCGATATGGATGCTCCGCTCAAGGCGAGTCATCTCCGCCTCCTTTCGCCTGCTTCTTGCCACTTTGCCACACGGAAGGGCAGATGGGCCGTCGATCGACGTTGCGATGGAACGACCCCCGCCGGTGCCGATGAATACGGCGCGTGAGTGGGCGACGCGCTCGTCGGCCAAGACAATGAAGGCGAGTCCCAAATCGTCGTGCGGTCGAACTCCTCGACCTAGGTGCGGCGACGGCTCAGCAGCATGAAGATGAGCCAGAGGATGAACAGTGCGATCGCCACGTAGAAGAGCCATTTCACGACGAATCCCAGGCCGAAGACGACGATGACCAGGATCAGGAGCAGGATCCAGAGCAACATGTGACACCTCCATCGTTCTCGCAGTTGACATGGCTGCGCGCCTGGGCTTCCGGCGCGCCCTTCATGCGACCTTCCTGCGGAGGCGGCCCGACGACACTCTCGTCATCGCCTCCGAGCGGGTGGCCGTGATGGAGAAGAAGCCGACCAGGCCGGTGATCGCGAAGACGCGCAGCACATGGCTGCGCTTCACGACCAAGACGAGCGAGCGCTGCTCGGTCATCATGCGCCCGGCGGCGGCCATCATGATCCCTAGGGCCGCAGAGTCGACCAGCTCGAGATCCGTTAGGTCGAGGATGAGGTCGCCCGCGGCGACCTCCATCGCTTCATCGAGGTCTCGGCGGAACTGCGGCGCGGTGTGCATGTCGGTCTCGCCGACGACCGTGAGCACGCCGACATCGTCCAGCAACTCGATTTCGCTGTCGTAGTAGTCGACCATTGTCCTTCCTCCGACTGCGCGTAGGTCCCAACTAGGCGGCGTCTCGGGCAAGCTGGGCTCCCGCGGCCCCGGGCTCTGCGCCCTGACGGAGACGCCGCTCGGCCCGCTGGGCGGCACGCCGACGACGCGCGAAAGCCGCCATCCGGCACGTGTCGCTGCAGTACCGACGACGCGCATTCTTCGTCTCGAACTCCTCGCCGCAGCGCTCGCACGCCACCGTGCGCGCCAGCTGTAAGCCGCTGCGGCGTCGCCGGCCAAGCGTTGCGTCCACGTGCGCCGAGCAGTACTTGGCAGGGTTGTAGATGGAAAGGATGGTGTCGCATCCTTCGTGGGCGCAGATGCGACCGCGCTCTCTGACCGTTAGCCGGTCCGTCTGCGACACCGGTCTCCACGTGTTCAATGAGGTCGTCACTGGAGTGCTCACCGCGCTAACCTCCAATTCTCCGACTGCTCCGGACCGTCACCGGAGGGAGACAAAGGCCGGACGCAAGAGACGGGTGCCGACCCTCAGTTGGGAAGCTACCCGAGGCTAACGCGCGGACAATCGGCCTATGGAACGGACTTTCGCATGGCCGGTGGAACGGACTTTTGCTCGGTCAGTCGGCCATCGAACGGGGCGCCTATGTACGTGTCCGCCTCCTTTCGAGCGATTGCTCCGGAGTCCGTACTTGACCCGGACTTGCCCGGCTTCGCCGATACGTCAGGCTATGCAGTGCCCGTCCCAGCAGTCTTCGGTCAGGTTCGGCAGCCATGAGAAGAAGCTATCGAAGAACGCTTGGATCCTGTCCATCACTTCTCTCCAGGGTCCGTATGTGTACTTGCTGACCCTTGGTCGATTCCCGGCGCGTAGACGACAGTGCAACTGTCCGTGGACTCGGCCGGATGGCCGATGAAAAGACCATTCCGCCGACCAGTCTGGAATGTGGAGCGGCGGCCGATGTGCGGGCCGCGAATCGCGCTTACGCTTCTCCGGACGGCCGATGCAGACATCTTGCGCGTGTCCCTGCGTCGTCCGTTTCTGACACCACGCGGGAGGTCGAGCAATGAAGGGTCAGGCTCGCACGATGAGCCGGAACGAGGTCGTGAGCGCCGAGCGCAGGGCCTGGGCTGAGGCGGACCGCGAGGGCGGCCGGGTCTACTTCTACGACGGCATCAGTTTCTGGCACGGTCGGGGGCGTGGCGAGCCGCAGATGGTCCCGCAGTGGCTCACGCCGCGCGCCGGGTGGCGTCATCATGAGGACTGCCGCTGCGGGGGGTGCACGTCATGAGGGCGTCGGAGACGGAGCGCATCCGCTTCTACGATCGCGGCCGCATCTGCGCGCACCCCGGCTGCGCCACGATCCTGTCCGTCTACGACCCGGCGAGGTACTGCGCGCCGCATCTCCAGCAGGCGCAGCCACGGCGACGCCGGATGGCGCTCGCCGCGCGAGAGGGTCCTGCGAGAGCTGCGGGACCTGGTTCGAGCGGGCGATCGTTCCTGATGAGGACCTGCTCGGAAGCCCCGCCTGAGGATCACCACCTCCGGCCGGTGGCTCATTCAAGGCAAGAGACGAGAGGAGCACGGGATGGACATCTTCGAGGAACTGCACAGCGAGCACGAGAAGGTCGGCGAGCTGATCGCCAGCCTGGAGTCGTCGGGACGTGACGAGGCGACGGTCAAGACGCTGCAGAGCGAGCTCAGCAGCCACGCCGAGGCGGAGGAGCAAGTCTTCTACAAGCGTCTTGAGGATGAGGACGAGACGCGCGACATCGTCGCCGAGGGCTACGAGGAGCACGAGACGATCGCGCGCGTGCTGACGCAGCTCGGCGGAGCGGGGACTGGAGACGACATGTTCCGCTCGATCCTCCTGGAGCTCAAGGAGGACGTGGAGCACCACGTCGAGGAAGAGGAAGGGACGCTGTTCGAGAAGGCACGCCCGCTCCTCTCCGAGGACGAGGCGGTCTCGCTGTGCAAGGCGTTCGAGCAGGCCAAGAGTCGCTTGCAGCAAGCCGCCTGACCGCGCAAGAAGTGCGTCTTTGGGCGGGCCGGCGAGGTGGCCGGCCCGCCCTTCGTCTGCCTCCCGAGCGTCTCTACGCCTCGCCTGCGCTTATCCGACTATCAGCGCCTGAGGCGCGGAAGTCTTCATCCGCGTGAGCAACCAGCTGAGCCCGTGGAGTCGGGGGCATGACTGTTGCCGGCGCTACCCTCCGACCACGGTGCCGCCGTTCGGGTGGAGCACCTGCCCGGTCATGTACGAGGCGTCATCGGAGGCCAGAAAGACGAAGGACGTCGCGACCTCGTTGGGCTGGCCGACGCGCCCCAAGGGAGTGTTCTGCCCGAACTCCTGCACCTCTTCGGGGGTGAAGGTGGAGGGGATGAGCGGCGTCCAGATCGGTCCCGGAGCGACCGCGTTGACACGGATGCCGCGCTCGGCGAGCGAGTTCGACAGCCCGCGCGTGAATGACACGATCGCGCCCTTGGTGGCTGAGTAGTCGAGCAGCGTGGGCTTGCCTTTGTAGGCAGTGATCGACGCAGTGTTGATGATCGAGGCGCCCTCTCCCAGGTGTGGCAGGGCCGCCTTGGTCAGGAAGAACATCGAGTAGACGTTGGTGCGGAAGGTGCGCTCCAGCTGCTCTTCGCCGATCGCCTCGAGGTCGTCCTGGGGATGCTGCTCGCCGGCGTTGTTCACGAGGACGTCGAGCCGGCCGAACTGTCCGACCACCCGCCTGACGACGTCCACGCAATCGGCCTCGCGTCCGACGTCTGCGGGCAGGGTCAGGCAGATGCTGCCGCGCTCCTCGACCAGCCGCTTCGTCTCGGCCGCGTCCTCGTTCTCCTCCAGATAGACGATCGCCAGCTTGGCGCCCTCGGCGGCGAAGGCGACGGCCACGGCGCGGCCGATGCCGCTGTCGCCGCCGGTGATGATCGCGACGCGGCCGGTCAGCCGGTCGGAGACGTGGCGCGGCTCGTACTCCGGCCTCGGGACCATCTCGTCTTCGCGGCCCGGCTGGACCTCCTGGTGCTGTGCGGGGGGTGACCCGGGTTTGTGCTCGGTGGTGCTCATGGGGTGGACCTCCTGGGTGCTGTCATGATGTGGCGCCGCTCATGCCGCGCGCTTTTTCTCGTTGCGCCCCGAGTCCTGCCCGTCCCTGCGAATGACGCTGATCCGGCCGTCCTGTTCGATGTAGGCGTCGCGCACGTCGGCCAGGTCCTCCACGCCCTGCAGGCGCAGTTCTCCCATGAGCTCGCTCTCGGTCACGAACTCGCGGCGCAGGTTGCGGCGGTCGAGCTTGCCGTCCTTTACGAGGTGGACGGGGGCGGGCTGCATGAGCCGCTGGAACGCCGGCACGTGGTAGGCGATGCGGTCCAGGACGTAGGCCCAGCCGACGATCACGAGCATCAGGAGGACGCCGTCGGGAACTGCTCGGTAGTCCCCGGCCATCGCGTTCTGCGCCGCGTCGGCCAGGAACACGATGACGATGAGGTCGGTGATGCCCATGCTGCCCACCTCGCGTTTGACGAACACGCGCAGCAACACGAGGACGGAGAGGTAGATGACCGTACCGCGCACGAAGATCTCCAGCAGGGGGGTGTCGGGCACGAACACCTGCCCCCAATCCACGCTGTCGAACACGCTCGCCAGAATGATCCCGCTCATGCAAGCCTCGTCTCCGCACCACTCCTCATGCGCCGCCTGGAGGCGGCGACTCCAGCGGAGTGATCGCCGGTCCCTGCAGTACCTCGCCGGACTCACTGAAGCGCGAACCGTGACAGGGGCAATCCCAGCTGCGCTCGGCGTCGTTCCAGTGCGTGCCGCAGCCCATGTGCGTACACGCCGGCCGGCCGCCGGTCAGTTTGTCGATCGTGAGTCCCTTGATGCTCTCAGCCGCCTGACTGAGCAAGGCGCCCGTCCCTTTGAAGGCGGAGCGATTCCACGGGTCGTACAGTGAGGCCCAGTCGTTGTCCTTGCGCAGGATCGCATCGCTGATGATGCGCGCCGCCACCATGCTGTGCGTCATCCCCCAGCCCTTGAACCCCGTCGCTGACCAGATGCGAGTCCTGTCCTTGTGGAAGCGCCCGATGAACGGGACGTCGTCCACGGTGAAGATGTCCTGCGTCGCCCAATCGAAGTAGCCCGGCCGAAGCGTGAAACGCTCGTCGGCCCAGCCCTGCAGGCGCAGGTAACGGTCCTTCTCGTCGCCGCCCTCGCCGGTGCGGTGCGGCTCGCCGCTGAGCAGCGTCCACTGCTGCCCGTCGATGGTCTGGGTGCGGACCGACTTGTAGTCCTCGTCGGTCGAGATGTACATGCCGGCGAGCGGGTCGGGAAGCGGCGCTGCCAGCACGTAGGCGCGCCGGGCCATGATGCGCGTGCTGATCGGCCCGTGGTCGAACACCGGCGCATGGGTGGCGACTACCACCTGCTGCGCATCGACCCGGCCGCGTTCGGTCGTGACCCGCGCGCGATCCTCGTCCAACTCCAGGGCGGTCGTCATCTCGTGCACGCGGCTACCGTCCCCGTCCACGAGCTCGGCAAGAGCCTTCAGATAGCGCAATGGGTGGAAGCAGGCCTGCTGGTCGAGGCACACGGCGGGACCAGTCTCGTAAGGAAGCTGCAGCTCGTCGCGTAGCTCGACCGACAGGCCGGCCTTCTGCGCCGCCTCCACCTCACGCTCGACGTCCCGGCGTGTGTCGTCGGTCGCCGCGTAGGTGTACGCCTGTCGCCGTTCGAGGTCGCAGGCGATGGTCTCGCTCGCGACGATCCCGACGATCTCCTCGAGCGCCGCGCTGTTTGCCGCGGCATACTTCTGCGCGGCCTCCTCGCCGAAGGACTTGACGAGCTTGTAGTAGGAGAGTCCGTGCAGGGCAGTGATCTTCGCCGTGGTGTGACCGCTCACCCCGCGCCCCAGACGGTGGCGATCGATGAGGATCACGGTGAGGCCCGCCTGCTTGAGCAGATAGGCCGTCTGCAGACCGGTCATGCCGCCGCCGACGACAAGCACGTCCGCTGTGGCATCGCCCTCGAGCGGCGGGTACTCAGGGAGATCAGACGTCGCAACCCACAATGAGTAACGCCTGGCCGATTCGTCCATAGCACCCCTCCCATCCGGGCCGCGACTACGCGCGGCGGTTCCCGTCTGGAAGGACTACCCCGATCCGAAATAGCTAAGGAGTCAACCCTCCGCACCGGCGCCGGTTGTTGCCGCTTCTGTTGCCATACCCCCCGGCAATCAGCGGTAAATGGGCAACAGGGGGTCCCGAGGTCGAGTGCGGCGGCTGCTTCCCCAGGCTCAGCCTGATAATGGAAGGCCAGTGGGACGCGCCGAGCGGCCCTCTCACGGCGGTAAAACGGGTTCGAATCCCGTATGCGCTACCACCCGTTTGCAGGGATTCATTCAGCACGCCCTCCGCTGGACCTCAGATCTGCAACCATTCTGCGACCCACGTCCTCGGGCTTTGTTGACGCGGAGTGGGACCGGCTGCGTCGCGTCGTGGCAGCATGCAGCTCGCCGCGGGATGCGTCCTACGCCGACAACGGCGTTCACACACCCCAGTCCCGCTGCTACGCTGGCAGGCAGCACGCATGTCTGAACGAAGGGGGAACCATGGACGGTCATCCTTCAACTGTCGGCAAACCCACACACGCTGGCCTTCGCGGGGTGCTCATCTCGCTGGTCTTCATCGTGGTCTTGGCGCCTGTCGGCGCCGTCCAAGTGCGACCCGCCGTCGCGTCGTCGATTCCCCGGGTCGTGACGGCGCCGGCGGCGCCCACGGTAACGGGCTTCACCCCGGCCGCGGGCCCGGTAGGCACGACCGTGACCGTGACCGGCACCGGTTTCACCGGCGCCACCAAGGTCGCCTTCCACGGCACCTCGGCGGCCTTCAGGGTGAACAATGCCGCGAGGATCACGGCCACCGTGCCTTCCGGAGCCACCACGGGCACGATCGCCGTCACCACCCCCGGAGGCACGGCCACCAGCACCGCGAGCTTCACGGTCACGGCGCCGGCGGCGCCGACCATCACCAAGTTCACCCCGGCCTCCGGCGGTATCGGCAGCAAGGTGACCCTGACCGGCACGCACTTCACCGGCGCCACCAAAGTCGCCTTCCACGGCGTCTCTGCAGTCTTCAGCGTGAGTAGTGCCACGAAGATCACCGCCACCGTGCCTTCCGGAGCCACCACGGGCACGATCGCCGTCACCACCCCGGGCGGCACCGGGACGAGCGCCACGAGCTTCACCGTCACCGCGCCACCGAAGACGCCCAGCATCACGAGCTTCGCCCCTGCCGCAGGTCCGGTGGGCACCCGTGTGATCCTGACCGGCGCGCACTTCACCGGCGCCACCAAGGTCGCCTTCCACGGCGTCTCTGCACTCTTCAGCGTGAGCAGCGCCTCGAGGATCACCGCCACCGTGCCTTCCGGAGCCACCACGGGCACGATCGCCGTCACCACCCCGGGCGGCACCGGGACGAGCGCCACGAGCTTCGCCGTCCTGCTCAGAGCGAAGGTCACGCTCCGGTTGCGCGGCCTCACGAGTGGCGTCATGAGGCTCGGCAGGCGCGTCACGGCCAAGGGCGTCGTGACCCCCGCCAGCCTCGCCGGCAGCAGCGTCACGCTGACCGTGCAGAAGAAGCAGGGCACCAGGTGGGTGAGGGTCAGGCGCGTGGCTCGGACGATCAGCGCCACGGGCACCTACGGTTGGAGCTACAAGCCTGCCAAGAGGGGCGCCTACCGCATGCGGGCGACGATCGCCAGGACCGCCGTGCACACCTCGGCAACCACGACGTGGCGCGCTTTCAGGGTCAGGTAGTCCGCGCCAGGAAGCGGAGCGCACGCGACAAGCACCCGCGTTTGCGGAAGGCGCACGGGGCCCAGAGCCTCGGCTCCGGGTGCCGCACTGAGGACCTGCCGGCAAGGCTCGGCGGAGACGAGTTCGGTGTTCTCCTGCCGGGCATCGACATGGACGGGGCGCGCCAACTGGCGTCGCGGGTCCTGGAGGGGGCTCGCTCATCCCAGCTCCTGAAGCGGCGCGGCGTCACGGTCAGCGCCGGGGTCACCGTCTGGAAGGCAAAGGATCGCCCTGAGGATCTGCTACGCCGCGCCGACCAGGCACTCTATGCCGCCAAGCGCGGCGGCGGGGACACCGTAGCATCTCGCGGCTGACGCAAGACGAGTCCTGCGGACGTGCGACGCGGTCGGCGCCAGCCGCGGCATCGAAATGGTCGGCAGGCGGCGGGCGAAGACCGCCCGCCGCCTGCCGCGTGAGACCTACCTCGCCCTGGGCGTGATCGCCTTGATCTGGCCGGTCGCGCCGTTCAGCACGCTGGTGAGCGTCTGGAGACGCACCTTGATGTCGGCCTTCTCGGCCGCGATCTTCGCCTGGAGACTCGCGATCGCCGCGGTGGGCACCGTCTTCGTGGCGCGCGCGGCGCGCACGGCGTCCCGCTCAGGGATCACGTCGACGAACATGGCCATCTGGCCGAGGTCGGCCATGTTGGCGTGGACGTAGCCCGGCTGACGCTGCAGCAGGTTCGTGTAGTAGACCGGGTAGCTGAAGTAGAGGCCGTACCAGGCGCAGTTGACGCCACCGAGCGCTTCGATCGCATCGCGGTAGGCGATCGGCGTCTTCTCGAGAGCGTCGAGGGCCGCCTGCATGGCCTCCAGATCGGTCATCGACTGCTGGAACGGGTAGATCGTCTCGTCCCAGACGTTCAGGGCGGTCAGATTCGCGTTCAGGGACTTCTCAAGGGCCAGGAGCGCCTGGTTGGTGGAGGCCACCGCTGCCGCCTTCACGTTGTCGCGGCGCGCGTCGTACTTCCTGGCAGCATTCGCGAGGGAGCGGACTGAACCGACGTAGGCGGCCTTCGTAGAGGCGTCGACGTCGGCGGCCCTGAACCCGAGGTCGGTGGACGCCTTCAGAAGGGCGTCGCTCTGCGTCGAGAGGCTGTACGGCAGGACGCCGCGGTCGATGCTTCTCGCCAGCTCGGCGTTGAACTTGATGTTCTTCTTGAAGAAGCCCCAGTCGAGCATGCGCCGCCCGTCGTACTGCGTGTGGTAGTAGTGGGACCAGAAGTAGTCGTCGGGCGTCCACATGCACGAAGAGGGGATGCCGGTCGCCGTGAGCGGCCACTGGTCGTTGTAGCTGAACCAGTAGCCCTGGTCGGGTGTGAAGACTTTGCCACCCTTGGGACCGACGAGCTTGGGATGGGCCTTCATCTCGGCGTTCAGCCACGGCTTGAGCTCGCGCGTGGCGGTGAACCACGTGCTGCCTCTCTTGTAGCCGAGCAGCTCCATGTTGAGCATCGCCTTGACCTTGCCGGCCCAATCCGGGTGGGTGTGCTGGATCGAGTACACGGAGCCGACCAGCCAGTCGTAGTTGCAGTCGGTGTAGCCCCACTCCTCCGCGGTCGTGTTGAAGAAGACCAGCGTGCTGGCGGGCTTGCGACCGCTCATCTGCATCGCCTTGGCGATGACGAGCTGGGCCACGCACGAGGTGTCGTTGTCGAGGGCTCCGGTGAAGTGCGAGTCGTGGTGTCCGCCGAGGACGATCTTCGTCCCGTCGGCACGGCGGCCCGGAAGCTCGCCGATGACGTTGTAGCCCACGCCGCCGTCTTCGGCGAAGGTGTGGCTGGAGCGCAGCGTCACAGTGGCCGTGACCGGCCCCTTCTTCAGCTGACTCTGGAGCCACGAGGCGGAGTCGGTCGGCAGCCACACGAGCGGCGGCGAGGTGTACGTGTAGCCGGGGTCGTTGGATGCATACGCGTTCGGCGCACCCTGGTAGCCCGGGTACCGCTTGTCGTAGATGAGGATGACGGCCTTGGCGCCGCGCAGGGCGGCCTCGGCGCAGGGGAAGTTGAACCACCAGTCTTCCGAGTCGAAGGCGATGAGCGCGATCTTGCCCGTGAGGTCACCGGCCTTGTCGAAGTCGGCCGCGGTGGCGTTGTTGGGGATGCGGACCACCTGACCGGTCACGCCCTCGGCGCCGGTCGGGGGCACGCCGGGGTAGCTGCTCGCGTTCATGAGCTTGCTGCCGACCGCGACGCTGGCGCTCTCGATGCTCCACGCGTCCACGGGGACCGGCTCGAGCTTCACGTTCTTGAGCCCGGCGGCGGTCATCTCGTCGGCGAGGAACTGCGCCGCCTGGTTGTCCGCCGGAGACCCGGTCCAGCGGAACCCGAGCGGCGTGGACTTGAACCCGGCGATGGTCCTTTCGAGGCGCTGCGGGTAGCCCTGCCGGAAGAGCTTGTCCACCGCCTTGTTGAAGGTGATCGCCTGCGCGGCGGCGGGCAGCATGAGCAGCACGGCGGCGGCGCAGAGCAGGGCGAGCAGGGACCGTCTCATTGACTCCTCCAGTCGGTCGAGACGCTGCGGCGGCCGCGGAGAGTGACTCCGGGACCCCCTGTCCCGGTGGCCGCGCAGTGGCTGGCCGGATTCTACGTGATGCAAGGAGGAGGCAGAAGGGGGGAGCAAAGAAATGGCTGGCGAGGAAGGACTCGAACCTTCAATCCCCTGATCCAGAGTCAGGTGCCTTGCCAATTAGGCCACTCGCCAGCGTGCCCGAAGGCAGGGCAGAAGTGTACCGCGAGACGCCACCATCCTCAACCGTCCGAAGCGCGAGGAATCGGCTGGGAGCGGGCGCTTTGCGGCCCGCGGGAGGCTCAGGCGGTGTCCTGGCGCCCCTGCTTCTGGAGCTTCGCCCAGGTGTCCTTGAGCGTCAGCGTGCGGTTGAAGACCAGCTTGTCCGGGGCCGAATCGGGGTCCGGGCAGAAGTAGCCGAGCCGCTCGAACTGCACGGTCTCACCGACCGGTACGTCCGCCAGCGACGCTTCGACGAAGCAGCCGCTCAGCACCGTCTCCGACTCCGGGTTCAGATCGTCGAAGAGGTCGGCGCCGTCGGCGCCGGGGTACGGGCTCTTGAAGAGGTAGTCGTAGAGCCGGACCTCGGCGGGCACGGCGTGAGCCGCCGACACCCAGTGGAGCGTCGCCTTGGGGCGGCGGCCGTCGGGCGCGTCGCCGCCGCGCGTCGCCGGGTCGTACGTGCAGCGCAGCTCCACGATCTCGCCGGCGTCGTCCTTCACGACCTCGGTGCAGGTCACGAAGTAGGCCGACCGCAGCCGCACCTCGCGGCCGGGCGCCAGGCGGAAGAACTTGCGCACCGGCTCCTCCATGAAGTCGTCGCGCTCGATCCAGAGCTCGCGGGAGAAGGGCACCCTCCGGGCGCCGGCGGCCGGGTCCTCCGGGTTGTTGGGGACCTCCATCTCCTCGGTCTCGCCCTCCGGGTAGTTCTCGATGACGACCTTGAGCGGGGCGAGCACGGCGAAGCGGCGGGACGCGGTGCGGTTGAGCACGTTGCGCACCGCGTGCTCCAGCATGCCGACCTCGACGACGCTGTCCGTCTTGGCCACGCCGACCAGCGTCGCGAAATCGCGTGATCCCCTCGGCGGGGTAGCCGCGCCGGCGCAGGCCCGACATGGTCGGCATGCGCGGGTCGTCCCAGCCGCGCACGTGGCCCTCGTTCACCAGGCGCAGCAGCACGCGCTTGGAGAGGACCGTGTGCGTGAGGTTCAGCCGCGCGAACTCGTACTGGTGCGGCTGCGACGGCACCGGCAGGTTGTCGATGAGCCAGTCGTAGAGCGGCCGGTGGGCCTCGAACTCGAGCGTGCAGATGGAGTGCGTGATGCCCTCGATGGCGTCCGACTGCCCATGCGCGAAGTCGTAGGTGGGATACACGCACCAGGCGTCACCGGTGCGCGGATGCTCGCTGTGCACGATCCGGTACAGCACCGGGTCGCGAAGGTTGATGTTGGGCGCGGCCATGTCGATCTTGGCGCGCAGGACGCGCGCGCCGTTCGGGAACTCCCCGGCGCGCATGCGCGCGAAGAGGTCGATGCTCTCCTCGGCCGGCCGGTCGCGCCACGGGCTGTTGCGGCCGGCCTCGGTGAACGTGCCGCGGTGCTCGCGGATCTCGTCGGCGCTGAGGTCGTCCACGTAGGCCTTGCCGGCCTTGATGAGGGCGACCGCCCACTCGTAGAGCTGCTCGAAGTAGTCCGACGCGTAGTAGAGGTGCTCGCCCCAGTCGAAGCCCAGCCAGCGGACGTCGGCCTCGATGGCGTCGATGTACTCCTGCTCTTCCTTCATCGGGTTGGTGTCGTCGAAGCGCAGGTGGCAGCGGCCGCCGAACTCGCGGGCGATGCCGAAGTTGAGGCAGATCGACTTGGCGTGGCCGATGTGGAGGTAGCCGTTCGGCTCGGGGGGGAAGCGGGTGACGATGGACTGGTGCCGCCCCTCGCGAAGGTCGGCGGCGACGATCTCGCGGATGAAGTCGCCGCGCTCGGGCGATGGAGTCTCGGTAGTCACGGCGCCGAGGATAGCACAGGGGTCCGCCGAGCCTCTCGGGACACGGCGTCAGGCGCCTTCGGCCGACTCGCGCGCGAGCACCGACTGCGAGAGCGCCGGGAACAGCACCGCCGAGATCAGGCCGGCCAGGACCATCGACGAGGCGACCGACGAAGACAGCAGCCCGGCCTGCACGCCGAGTTCCGCGGCGACCACGACGAAGGACACGTTGGTCGCCAGCATCAGCCCACTCGCCAGGACGCCGCGAGCGCTCATCGAGCCGCGGTAGAGAAGCGCCGGCGCCCCTCGGGCGATGGTCAGGATCGCGAGGAACCCGAGGACCGAGAGCAGACCGGGCACCGTGAGGGCGACCCGGATGTCGAGGCGCATGCCGCTGACGATGAAGAAGATCGGCACGAAGAAGCCGAAGCCGATCGCGTCGAGTCGGGTCCCGAGCAGCGACTCTCGTTCCGTGCCCCTGATCAGCGCCCCGAAGAGGATGCCGGCGATGAACGTGCCGAGGATCACCTCGAAGCCGAAGACGGCGGCGATGGAGGCGGCTCCGAGGACCACCATCACGACGAACCGTGTGGTGATCTGCGACGTCGTGAGGTCCAGACGCGCGGCCACCCGCCGCCCGGGGTCCAGCCGGCGGCGCGACGCAGACCCCAGCCGACGGCGACGATGACGAGGACGAACACGGCGAGGACGACCAGGCCGACCGCGACGAAGAGCAACTCCTGGACCACGGACTCCGCCGGGACCGCGAAGAGGACGCCGAGCAGCGCGATGCTCGCGAACTCGGCGACGGCCCCGCCGGCGACGACGAGCGTCCCCACGTCCGAGTGCAGGTTGTGGGTGTCGCGGAGCACCGGCACGACGATGCCGACCGACGTCGAACAGAGGGCGACCGCGACGAGCAGCGGGGTGAACGAGACGCCGGCGGCATGCAGGCCGAACGCACCGGCGACGGCGAGGACGAAGGAGGCGACGAAGCCGATCACGCCGAGCTTGAGCGGCTTGCCGCGCAGCGCGCCGAGGTCGAGCTCGACGCCCGCCAGGAACAGCAGGAACGCTACCCCGAGCAGGGCGAGGAAGCGCGCCACGTCGTCGACGCGCAGCCAGCCCAGCACCTGCGGCCCGACGAGGATCCCGGCGACGATCTCCAGCACGATCGCCGGGACGCGGAGCCGGGGAAGAAGCCGAGCGCGAACGGCACGGCGAACGCGAGCACGGCGATGCCGAACAGATTGAAAAGGTACTCCTCCGTACCCGCTCCCCTTCAGATGGTCGCCGGCCTCAGACGGCGCCGCCGGAAGCCGCGACTCGAGGGGCTGACGGCCACGGGCGCTGGGACCCTCAGCCCGGCGCGACCACGACGGCCGTGCCCGACACCGTGACCAGCAGCATCGACCCGTTGGTGCCGACGCCTTCGACGTCCAGGGAGACGCCGACGATGGCGTTGGCGCCGAGCTCCTCGGCGGCCTTCTGCATCTCCGCCATCGCCTCGCTCTGGCGCCTTGCCGATCTCGTCCTCGTAGACGCCGGCGCGCCCGCCGACGACGTTGCGGCCGAGCGCCTTGAAGTCCTTGCCCAGGTTGACGCCGTGGATGGCCGTGCCGCTGACGATGCCCTTGTACTCGGCGATGGGCCGGCCCTCCACGGTGGAGGTGGTCGTGACGATCATGCGGCGTCTCCTTGCTCGTCGTCGAGGATGAGGGCGTCACGCCTCGACGGCGCGCGGCTGCGCGTCCGCCTTCGGCTTCAGGATCTTCTTCGCGCCGACGATCACGAGGATGACCGCGGTCAGCACGAGCAGCGACTGCAGCAGACCGGCTCCCGCGGTGGCGATGTCGACCTTGGCCGCCGCGGCCCCCGCGGTCTTGCCGGCCACGTGGGTGAAGGTCCCGAAGTCCCAGAGCGCGTGGAGGACCATGACGACGACGATCGTGCCGCTGATGCGGCGGATGGCGTAGAAGACGCTGCCGAGGACGAAGGCGAAGATGACCTGGCGGACGGTCAGGAGCGCGCTCTGACCGAGGATGAGGTTCACGCCGTGCAGGAAGCCGAAGAGCAGCGAGGTGAAGAACCAGACCTTGACCTCGCTGTAGCGGCCGCGGAAGCCGACGAGGGCGAGGCCGCGGTAGGTGATCTCCTCGCTGAAGCCGACGAGCGCCGTGCCGAGCGCCAGCCAGGCGATCATCGCGCCGCCCATGTTGCCGAGGTTGCCGTAGTCGATGCCGAGCAGGACGGCGATGAAGACGAGGATGGGCACGGCCAGCAGCCAGCGCGGCGGCCGCGGGGGGCCTTCGGGCAGCTCCCGCAAGACGGGACGCCACCAGCCGAGCCACGTCGTGACGATGATGAGGACGATGGAGCCGACGACCAGGGGCACGACGATCCCCTTGACGATGCTGTCGGTCGTGGTCCCGATCGTGTCGTAGCCGACGCCCATGATCTTCTCGAGGCCGAGGAAGAGGAGCATGTAGCCGATGCCGATGATCCAGGCAATGGCGGGTCTGGGCTGGATTCTCATGGTGGTCCCCTTGGTGGCATCTGATTGACGGCTGGTGCGCGAATCGTATTTGCACTGTCAAGAGAGTGACAAGCGTCACCGTGATACCCGTGGGATGTCGCGGAGTAACCCCGCAGAAGCCTTCGCGCTGTCAGGCGAACTGCACCGAGCGCTTGGAGAGCCCGAGCCAGAAGCCGGAGATCGGCGTGGCCATGGGGCCGTCGGGCGCGGCCGCGCCCAGCGCGACGAAGAGCGGGACGAAGTGCTCGACCGTCGGATGGGCGTACCGCGCGGACGGGACGTCGCGGAAGGCGGCCAGCGCAGCCGCGTCGCGGGCCTCGAGGGCCGCCGCCACCCACTGGTCGAAGTCCTTCGACCAGTCCGGCGGCGGCGCGTCCAGCACGAACTCGCGCAGGTACGGCAGGCCGTGGGTCATGAAGCCGCTGCCGACGATGAGGACGCCCTCGTCGCGCAGCGGCCTGCAGGCGAGCGCCCAGCTCCAGCAGCCGCTGGGGATCCAGCGTAGGAAGCGACAACTGCAGAACGGGAACGTCCGCTTCGGGATACATGGCGACCAGCGGCACGTAGGCGCCGTGATCCAGACCGCGGCTCGGTTCGTGCGCCACCGCCCGTTCACCGCCGGCCAGGTCGGCGACACGCGCGGCCAGTTCGGGAGCCGGCGGGGCCGGGTAGCGCGCCTGGTAGTACCTGTCCGGAAAGCCGTAGAAGTCGTAGATGAGCGGCACGCCGGCCTCCGTGGCGCCGAGCGTGAGCGGCGCCTGCGTCCAGTGCGCCGAGACCATGAGCACGGCGCTCGGCCGCGGCAGCGCGCCGGCCCAGGCTGCCAGCTCGGCCATCCAGAGCGCGTCGTCGAGGAGCGGCGGCGCGCCGTGGCCCAGGTAGACGGCCGGCATGCGGCCGGGGACCTGGGCCTCCGCGGCGCGGGCCGCGGCGACGCCGGCCGCTGAGGCGACCTCGTCGTCGGTCAGTGCACAGGCCCGCGGCCAGGCTTCGTCGCTCATCGTCTCCTCCGGTCACTCACGGCTCGAGCTGCTACGGCCAGGTCTTCGCCCTGCCGTTCTCCGCGAGCCTACCCGGAAGCACGGCGCTCGACGCCGGAGGACCACCACCGGTGAGCACGCCCTCCCACGGGTACAGTCAGAGCGTGATTCATCCCGAGAGACGGGAGTCCCTCATGAGCATCAGAAACTGGATGACGAGGCGCGGGACGGCGGCGGCGCTCGTCGCCGTCATCGCGCTCGTGACGTTCGCCGTGCCGGCGTGGTGCGTCGCCTCCGGCACGTGGAGCTGGTAGGCCGCCGCTGCTACTCCGCGCCGGCGGCCCCTCCGGCGTCCGGCGCTCCCGAGGTCCACCGCGCCAGCCACCAGGCCACCGAGCGGTTCATCTCGGCCGCGAAGTCAGCCGTGAACTTGCGCGCGTAGACGTCCTGCACGTAGCCGGTGATCCCGTCCCGCGACGCGCGCACCCCGTACAGGTCGTCGAGCTCCCCGGAGACCTCCTGCAGTTCGGCGGCCGTCAGCCGCCGGTACTCGTTCTTGTGCACGACGTGTCTCTCGTACCGCTCGGTGCGGTGGCGGCCGACCTTCGGCCGGCCGAGGCACAGCATCGCCGCGGGGAACGTGTAGCGCGGCAGCCGCAGCAGCTCGGCGTGCGTCTTCGCCGAGCTCCATGATGTCGCCGATGTAGCAGGAGCCGATGCCGAGCGACTCGGCCGCCACCACCGCGTTCTGCGCCGCGATCAGCGCGTCGTTGCAGGCCATGATCAGGTCGCCGAGGCCCGGCGTCACCCCGTGAGGCACGCCGGGCAGCTCGTCGCACCCGCACGCCGCGAAGAGGTCCATCCACTTCTGGAAGTCGGCCACGAACAGCAGCACCCACGGCGCCCGGGCGATGAACGGCTGGTCGTCGCAGGTCACCGCCAGCCGGTCCTTGAGCGCCTGGTCCTCCACCTCGATGATCGAGTACAGCATCAGGTTGCCGGCCGTCGGCGCGCGCATCGCGGCGTGCAGGATCGCGCGCTTCTCCTCAGCCGTCGGCGGCGCCGGATCGTAGGCGCGCGTGGAACAGCGCTCGTCCAGCAGCCGGATGACCTCGTTCACGGCGCCGCGTCACTCACGGCATCTGCGCCGGCAGCCCAGCGGCGAGCGCCTGCGCCTGCGCGGCGCGCTGCGCCGAGTAGTTCGTCAGGTACGTGATGCGGGCGGCGCCGTTCTGGCCGGCGGCCGCGGTCTCCGTGCTCGCCTGCGCGTTCGTGCACTCCGTCTCGAACGCGCCGTAGGTGCTCTTCACCAGCGGGATGTAGTGCTTGTAGCGGAGCTCGCCGCCGACGGTCCCGTTCTTGTCCAGGCTGTCGCAGACGGTCCGGAACACGTTGTAGGCGGTCTTGCTCGTCCAAGCCGCCGGGATGCTCGTGATCGAGTCGTAGAAGGGCACGTAAGCGCTCGAGCACGGGCGGCACGGCGCGACCCACATGACCCCGCCGATGTCGTCGGGCTTCCAGGAGCGCAGTTGCCACACGGCGCTGTAGTCGGTCGTCGAGTAGCAGATGGGCCGGTTGGTCTGCGCGTGCGGGCTCATCAGCGTGTAGTTCTGCGTCTGGTCGATGCTCGTGCCCTCGTAGTGGTAGCGGCAGATGGTCTGGATCTCCTGCCGCGTGATCGTTGTGGTCCGGGACCACGTACACGGGCCGGGTCGCGTAGGTCATCGCCGGGGTGAGGCCGAGCGACGGGGCCACGGTGTTGAAGGCGCCCCAGAGACGGTTGGTGTTGTAGTACGACTGCAGCGTCGGTGCGGTCGCTGTAGGCCCAGGCGACGTCGAACGGGCCGTCGCCGGGGCTGTAGCGTCCGATGCTCTGGGCGAAGGCCTGGAGGTCGGCCGAACCGCGGTAGTTGGCGGTGTCGCTCAGGTTGACCTGGCGGACGGTCACCATGTTCGGGTGGGCGAGGAAGGCGTTGTCGGGCACTCGCTGGGCGACCCAGTGGTGGCCGCCGAGGAGCTCGAAGACCCAGGCCTCGTCGGGATCGCCGACCGCAAAGCTGCCGGCCGCACCGGAGGTGAACCCGGTCTGCGCCATCTGGCCGAGCAGGGTGATGGCCTCCTGCGCGGTCGTGCACTGCTGCAGGATGAGGTCCCAGATGTCGCCGCCGTAGCCCTTCTTCACGTACGGATCGGCGGCGAGGACGCTCTTGTCCAGGTCGGTCGCCGTGCCGTAGAGGGCGCCCAGCTGGTGCTCGTTGATGCCGCCCTCGGGCACGCCGCCCCACGTGTACAGCTTGACGTACTTGTTGTGCGTGGCGTCGCCGGGGACCGCCTGCAGGTAGACGTAGTTGTTGGCCGACCAATCGTTGTTGTAGCCCATGAGGACCGAGCCGTCGGCCGTAGCGTTCTTGCCGGCGAGGACGAAGTTGCACCAGTGCGACGTCGCGGCGGCCGGGCCCGCCTGCGCGGCAGGCGTCCTGCCGGCGCCTCCCAGACCCGCCGCGGCCGCGGCGAGGACGGCGACGAGCAGGAGGAGGATGAGGACTGAGCGGAGTCTGGGCGTGCGCATGGGGGCCTCCGTGAGTGTCGCGCGGTCTGTGCCAGGTCGGAACGTACAACCGCATTCGGCACGGGGGCGGGGACGCCTGCGTCGGCAGACCCGATCGCGCCAGCGAGCACCGCTTGAGAGCGCCCGGAGGAGCCGAGGGACTCAGGCGGCGGCGCGGCGGCCGTCGCCGCCGTGATCGGCTCTGGAGCGGCCGGCGGAGTCCGATGCGGCGGATGCGACTGGTGTGACCTCGGCGATCGCCGCATCCGAGGTGAGCCGCAGCCGCTTGAGCAGCAGCGCGTTCACGGCCACGAGGATGCTCGAGCCGGACATCGCGATGGCGGCCAGCTCGGGGCGGAGCGTCAGCCCGAGTGGGGCGAAGACGCCGGCGGCGATCGGCAGGGCTATGGTGTTGTAGCCGACCGCCCAGCCGAGGTTCTGGCGCATCTTGCGCAGGGTGCCGCGTCCGATGGCGACCGCGCTCACGACGTCGGCCGGATCGGAGCGCATGAGGACGACGTCGGCGGTCTCGACGGCGACGTCCGTACCGGCGCCGATGGCGATTCCGACGTCCGCAAGCGCAAGCGCCGGCGCGTCATTGACGCCGTCGCCGACCATCGCGACCTTGCGACCGCGGCGTTGAAGCTCTTCCACCTTGGCCACCTTGCCGTCGGGCAGGACCTCTGCGATCACCTCGTCGATCCCGAGCTCGGCGGCGATGCGACCGGCCGTGGCCGCCGAGTCGCCGGTGAGCATCACCGGTCGCAGTCCTCGGGCGCGGAGCTCTGCGATGGCCGAGCGGGCGGTCGGTCGGATCTCGTCGGCGATCGCCAGCAGCGCGGCCGGTCGGCCATCGACGGCAACGGAGACCGTGGTGCTGCCCGCGCCGGCGAGGGCTTCCGCGCGGGCTTCCATGAGACCTGTCTGAACTCCCTCTCGTCCGAGCAGACGCGCACTGCCGACGACTACGCGACGACCGTCCACCTCCGCCATCACACCGAAGCCCGGGACGGAGATGAATCGCCGCGCGGACGGCACGGGAAGACGGCTCGCGGCGGCAGCCCGGACGATCGCCTGCGCCAGCGGATGCTCGCTCTGGGCTTCCACCGCCGCGGCGAGCGCGAGCGCTTCGTCCCTGCCGAAGGCTTCGAGCGCGAAGATCTGGACGACGGAGGGCCTGCCTTCCGTCAGCGTCCCGGTCTTGTCGAAGATCACCGTGTCCAGACCCGCGATCTGCTCAAGCGCCCCGGCGCTCTTGAAGAGGATGCCGAGGCGCGCGCCGAGACCAGTCCCGACCATGACCGCCGTCGGCGTCGCCAGTCCCAACGCGTCGGGACAGGTGATGACGATCACAGTGATGGCGTACAGGAGCGCGGTGGAGACGCCGGCGCCGGCCGGGCCGAGCCACACGAGGAACGTGACGGCGCCGCCGGCGAGCGCCAGGAGCACGAGCCAGAAGGCGGCCCGGTCGGCGAGCCGCTGCGCCGGGGCCTTGCTGTTCTGCGCCTCCTGGACAAGCTTGACGATCTGAGCAAGCGCGGTGTCGGCGCCCACGGCGCTCGCCCGCGCGTGCAGCGCACCGTCGCCGTTGATGGTCGCCCCGACGAGCCGGTCGCCGGCGCCCTTGCCGACCGGCATGCTCTCACCGGTCACCATCGACTCGTCCACATGGCTCTCGCCTTCGATGACTTCAGCGTCCACCGGCACCTTCGCGCCTGGGCGGATGAGGAGGACGTCACCGATGGCCACTTCGCTGGTAGGCACCTCGATCACCTCATCGCCACGGACCACCACGGCCATTGGCGGCGCGAGGTCGAGGAGCGTGCGGATGGCCTCGTTGGCCCCACCCCTCGCACGCATCTCCAGCCAGTGCCCCAGCAGCACGAAGGCCGCAAGGAAGGCGGCCGCCTCGTAGAACACCTCGCCGTCGATCCAGAAGGTGACGGCGACCGAATACCCCCAGCCCGCGCCGATCGCGACGGCCACAAGGACCATCATGTCCAGCGTGCGGTTGCGCAGGGCCTGCACAGCGCCCCGGAAGAAGACGGCGGATGAGTAGAACACCACGGGCAGACTGAGCAGCAACTGGAAGACGTCGGCAGGAAGGCCGAAGGGGACCGGCAACTCCCGGCCGAGGAGGGCCGTGCCCATGGACGACCAGAGCATGATGAGCACCGCCAGTATGACCGCGACGATGAACCTCCTGCGCAGGTCACGGGCCATCGCAGCTATGGACATGCCGCCGTGGCCCGCGTGGGCGCCGGCGGGCTCCTCCCCACCGGCAGGTGCCTGCGCGGACGCCGCCGGAAGCGGTGCGCACAGGTGTCGCGGCGCCGACTCGCCGGCGCAGCGATACCCACAGTCGATCACCCAGCGCCTCAGCTGTTCGGGCGAGGTGACCGTCTGGTCGTAGCGGACGGTCACGGTCTGGGCGACCGGGTTGCAGTCCGCCGAAAGGACGCCGGGTCTCGCCTGCAGGCCGCGTTCGACGATGCGGCTCTCGTCGGCGAACCACTGGCCGGAGGCATCCAGGACCACGGTCGCTTCGCGCCCGTCGCCGTCGCGTTGATCCACCGTCCCACCATTCGTGCCGACGTCGCCCATGGTGGACTCGTTCCCGAGCCGCGGGTCAGCCACACGGGCCACCGTCGACTCCGACGCACCGGGACGGCCGGGGTGAGGACCGCCCGGCATGCGCCGGTGATGACGAGGGAACACCGGTGAGACGGACGGGTCACAACACCGTGGAGGCTTGGGGCCGGTCCCCGGACAACCCGGTCGGCGGCTGGTACGGCCTCAAGAAGGGACTGCGCGGGAGGTTCGCCAACTACGTCCCGCCGGTGCTCGAGGAACTCGGACTCGCGGAGGTCGAGCACCAGCCGCGCAACAACCGCATGCGCGCGAGCTGAGCGACGAGAACGGGACTTCGCCGCCGGCCGTGACTCGCACCGGCGTCGCGGCCTAGGACGCCGCTGCCTCGAGGTCTTTCAGGCTTTCCACGGCCCGTTGCCGGGCGGCGAACTCGAGGACGACGGAGGTGCGCCCGGGCCGCGAGCTGAGCAGCACGCGCTCGCACACCTGCAGCATGATGGTGAAGCCCATACCGAGACTCGATTCCGTGGAGAACCCGCGCTGCAGCGTGGCGTGCGGCAGGGTGCGGAAATCGATGCCGGGGCCTTCGTCGCGGACCAGGACCTGCAGCGTCGCCTCGCGCGCGAACACCTGATAGGTGCCACCGCCCGCGTGCCGAAGCGCGTTGACGAGGGCCTCGCCGACGGGCGTGCGCACGTCGGTGCCGGGAGCCCACTCCGGGAAGCGCTCGGTGGCGGTGCTCGCGATCGCCGCGCGCGCCTCGGCGAGTTCGCGCGGCGCGGTGACGCTCGCGGGCGGCATGAGCGGTACGCCCAGCTGGCCGGCCAGCTCCTCGTCGGTGAGCAGGATGAGCTTGCCGCCGGTGACCGCGTCGATCACGTCGACGTAGGCCCGGCGGATACTCTCCTCCTGCCGGCGGAGCGCCCGCTCGGCGTGGCGCACGCCGCTGATGTCGAGCGCCGATAGCGCCCAGCGGTCGCGCCCCACCGGGTACGCCTCCAGCAGTTCGTAGGCGTCATCGCTTTCGATGTGGAGCTCGGAGCGTGACGGCGTGCCGGTGCCGGCCGCGCTCGCCACGACCTCGAGGTACGAGCGGGTGCGCTCGTCGAGGCCGTCGGGCCGGCTCAGCCGCCTGCCGACGGCCTCCTCCCTCGTGAGCCCCGTGCGCTCCTGCTGCGTCGGGTTCATGTCCACGAGCTCGAGGTCCGTGACCGCCCCGTCCCGGTCGCGCACGACCGTGAAGACGGTGAGGCCTTCCACCGCGTTCTCGAACAACCGTGTGTAGCGCTCCTGGGAGGCCTCGAGGCCCCGGAAGTAGCGCAGCCCGAGCACGAGGAGCAGCGTCGCCGTCACGACGACGAAGGCGATGCCCTTGACCGCCGCGACCACCGACTCGACGCCCTGCGGGAGGTCGAGCCAGGCCAGGATCCGGTCTGAGAGGACGATCCAGATGACGGCCACCGCGGCGTAGATCAGCGCGTACCGGAACGCCAGCAGCCGCGCGGCGCGGCGCCGCCCTCTGCGGGCCTCGGCCCGGTCTGTGATCACTGCTGCAGCCATGGGATAGGTCTGTGTGTCCGTGTTCCCTGGAGAGGGGCAGGACCCTTCACCAAAGTACCTGCCCCGAAGCGTCGGGGGTAACCGCATCGCGAGGGCAGAAAGTCGTTTGCAAGCTAACCATTGCCGTGCTAACCTTTCCCGCTGCACGCCGCGACCACTCCCGGGAGACCGATGCACCGTCACGCCATGCCGATACTGCCGGAGACGCTCGAGGGCGTCGACGAGCTCTCGTCGCAGGTCTTCCGCGCGTTCCTGGCGACCATGCGACAGCACGGGCGTCTGATGATGCAGGAGATGCGGGACCATGGCCTGCATCACGGCCAGGCGATGTGCCTTCGCCTGCTCAGCGCCAACGACGGCATCACGCAGCGCGACCTCGCGGGAGCACTGCACGTGGCGCGCCCGACGGTGACCAAGATGTTGAACTCCATGGAGAAGGCCGGGCTGGTGCGGCGTCGTCCCGACGCCGCTGACGCCCGGCTCACCTGCGTGGAGCTCACGCAGGCCGGCCGCGCCGAGGAGAAGAAGATGAACCTCGCCGCGGCCGACTACGTGAACGCGACCATCGCCACGCTTTCCGAGCGAGACCGGCGGGAGCTGGCGCGACTGCTCGAAGAGCTCGGCGCCAGCATCAAGCGCGCGTCCGCCGCCCGCGAGACCGGCGGTGCGGCCGAGGACGCTCGATGATCCGCCTGCTCCGTACCGGCCTGCGTCCCTACGCCTGGATCGTCGTGTTCATCACCTTCCTGGTGCTCGTCCAGGTCATCGCCAACCTGTACCTGCCGACGCTCAACGCAGACATCATCAACAACGGCGTCGTCACCGGCGACACCGGCTACATCATCAAGACCGGCGCCATCATGCTCGGCGTGACGCTCATCTACGTGATCGCGGCGATCACGTCCGTGTACTTCGGTTCCAAGACGTCCATGGGCCTCGGCCGCGACGTGCGCGGCTCCCTGTTCCGCCGCGTCCAGAAGTTCTCCCAGGCCGAGGTGAACCGCTTCGGCGCGCCGTCGCTGATCACGCGCACCACCAACGACGTGCAGCAGGTGCAGATGGTGCTGCTCATGATGCTCAACGTCGTGCTCCAGGCCCCGATGATGGCCATCGGCGGCGTCATCATGGCGCTGCGCCTCAACGTGCCGCTCTCCGGCGTCATCCTGGTCGCGATCCCCATCATGGGCGCGTTCATCGGCGTCGTGATCTGGCGCGCCACGCCGCTCTTCATGTCCATGCAGAAGAAGATCGACCGCATCAACCAGGTCACGCGCGAGTTCCTCAGCGGCGTGCGCGTCATCCGCGCCTTCGACAGGACGACCTACGAGGAGGAGCGGTTCGACGTCGCCAACCAGGACCTGACGCAGACCACCCTCAGCACCGGCCGGCTCTTCGCGATGGTGTTCCCGGTCGTGACGCTGATCCTCAACTTCACGACCATCGCCATCATGTGGTTCGGCGGCAAGCAGATCGCCGACGGCTCCATGCCCATCGGCGATCTCACCGCCTTCCTCCAGTACGTGTTCCAGATCCTGTTCTCGGTGCTGATGGCCACGTTCATGTTCGTCATGGTGCCGCGCGCCGCGGTGTCCGCCGGGCGCATCATGGAGGTGCTCGACACCGAGCCCACCATCGTCGACCCCGAGCAGCCGGTGCAGGACGTGCCTGCGGCCGGCCTCGTCGAGTTCCGCGACGTGGAGTTCCGCTACCCCGGCGCCGAGGAGCCCGTGCTGAGCGGCATCAGCTTCACGGCGCGGCCGGGCGAGACCACCGCCATCGTGGGCAGCACCGGCAGCGGCAAGACCACGCTGATCAGCCTCATCCCGCGCTTCTACGAAGTGACGGGCGGCGCCGTGCTGGTCGACGGCGTCGACGTGCGCGAGCTCTCTCAGCAGGACCTGTGGCGCCGGATCGGCCTGGTGCCGCAGAAGTCGTTCCTCTTCAGCGGCAGCGTCGCGGACAACCTGCGCCACGGCGACGAAGACGCGGCCGAGGAGCGCCTCTGGCACTACCTCGAGATCGCGCAGGGCCGTGAGTTCGTCGACGAGATGCCGGAGGGGCTGGACACGCACATCGCCCAGGGCGGCGCCAGCGTCTCGGGCGGGCAGCGCCAGCGCCTCGCCATCGCCCGGGCGCTGGCCAAGCAGGCCAACATCCAGATCTACGACGACAGCTTCTCGGCGCTCGATTTCACCACCGACGCCAAGCTCCGCGCCGCGCTGCACAAGCACACCGCCGACGCCACCGTGATCATCGTCGCCCAGCGCGTCGGCACCATCATGCACGCCGACCAGATCGTCGTGCTCGACGACGACGGCACCATCGCCGGCATCGGCACGCACGACCAGCTGCTCGAGACCAGCGAGACGTACCGCGAGATCGTGACCTCGCAGCTCGGTGTGCAGGGAGCCGCATGAGCGAGCCCGCCGACAAGACGCCGCGGACGAGCGGGCCGCAGGGCGACGGCAAGGCGCCCGCGCGTCCGCGCGGCCCGCAGGGCCCCGGGCCCGGCGGGCCGGGCGGCCACGCCCTCACGCAGCCCACCGCGAAGGCCAAGGACTTCAAGGGCACCATGCGCAGGCTCGCCGGTGAGTTGAAGCCGGATCGCACGCTGCTGCTCCTGGTCGTGATCCTGGCCGTGGCCAGCGTCGGGTTCGCGGTCGTCGGCCCCAGGATCCTGGGCCACGCCACCAACATCATCTTCGAGGGCGTGGTGAACAAGCAGATCCCGGACGGCGTGACCAAGGACCAGGCCATCGAGGGCCTGCGCGCCAAGGGCCAGGAGCGCATCGCCGACATGCTGCAGAGCATGACGCTCCACCCCGGGCACGGCATCGACTTCGACGCGCTCGCTCGCACACTCGCCTGGGTCGCCCTCGTCTACCTGCTGAGCGCCCTGTTCCAGTGGCTGCAGGCGTACCTCATGGCCGGCATCGCCCAGCGCACCATCTACCGCATACGGCGCAAGGCCGACGAGAAGCTGGCGCGCCTGCCGCTCAAGTACTTCGACGACCACCCCCGCGGCGACGTGCTCAGCCGCATGACCAACGACATCGACAACATCTCGCAGTCGCTCCAGCAGAGCGCCACGCAGATCATCACGTCGGTGCTCACCATCATCGGCGTGCTCATCATGATGCTCACCATCAGCTGGCTGCTGTCGCTGATCTCACTCCTGGTGATCCCGATCTCCGTCGTCATCACCGTGCTGATCGCCAAGCGCTCGCAGAAGCAGTTCGCCCGGCAGTGGGAGACCACCGGCGACCTCAACGGCCACGTGGAGGAGATGTTCACCGGCCATAACGTGGTCAAGGTGTTCGGCCGCCAGGAGAGCGCCATCGCCACGTTCGACGAGCAGAACGACAAGCTGTACCAGGCGAGCTTCAAGGCCCAGTTCATCAGCGGCATCATCATGCCGGTCATGAACTTCGTCATGAACCTCAACTACGTGGCCATCGCCGTCATCGGCGGCATCATGGTGGCCACCGGCCGCATCTCGCTCGGCGACGTGCAGGCGTTCATCCAGTACTCGCGCCAGTTCACGATGCCGATCACTCAGGTGGCCGGCATCATGAACGTGCTGCAGAGCACGGCCGCCTCCGCGGAGCGCGTGTTCGAGCTCCTCGACGAGCCCGAGGAGACGCCCGACGCGGCCGCCTGCGTCGAGTGCGACCACACGCGCGGCCACATCAGCTTCGACGACGTCTCGTTCCGCTACGTGCCCGACACGCCCCTCATCTCCGGGCTCACGCTCGACGTCGCGCCCGGCGAGACCGTGGCCATCGTAGGACCGACCGGCGCCGGCAAGACCACGCTGGTCAACCTGCTGCTGCGCTTCTACGACGTCGACGCGGGCGCGATCAGCGTCGATGACGTCGACATCAGGGAGTACTCCCGCAGCGACCTGCGCCGCCTGTTCGGCATGGTGCTGCAGGACACGTGGCTGTTCAGCGGCACCATCCGCGAGAACGTCGCCTACGGCCGCGAGGGCGCGACCGAGGACGAGATCCGCGCGGCCGCCAGGGCGGCGCGCGTGGACCACTTCGTGCGCGCCCTCCCCGACGGCTACGACACCGTGCTCGACGACGACGCCACCAACGTCTCCCAGGGCGAGCGGCAGCTGCTGACGATCGCGCGAGCGTTCCTCGCCGACCCCGACATCCTCATCCTCGACGAGGCGACGAGCTCCGTGGACACCCGCACCGAGGTGCTCATCCAGCAGGCGATGGCGGAGCTCTTGAAGGAGCGCACCAGCTTCGTGATCGCCCATCGGCTCTCGACCATCCGCGGCGCCGACATCATCCTCGTCATGGACAAGGGCGCGATCATCGAGCAGGGCAGCCACGAGGAGCTCATGGCCGCCCGCGGCTTCTACTACGACCTGTACGCCAGCCAGTTCGAGGGAGCGCTGGACGAAGCGTCCTGACGCCCTTCCCGTGAACACTCCGCTCGGTCCCCGATCGGCCCTTCCCGTCCGCCGCGTCTAGCGCTCTCCATCCGTGGGCAGGCTTCCGGGACGAGCCGGAGGCGAACGGCATAGCGGCAGCGGAGGGGACTTCGGTGGGACCTCGCGGGCAGTGGGTCTTCTTCACCCTCGGCTGACGCCTCGCAACACGACTATTCCTCGCCGTTTGCGGCAATTTTCTGTACGAGGACGTTCGAACTCCGCACGCTGAGGGGGTGATCGTGATGTTCGAGCGAATCCTGCTGGCGGTCGACGACTCGGAAGAGTCGAAGAAGGCCATCAAGACCGCCGTCTCCCTCGCCAAGGCCACCCAGGGCGAGATCCTCGTCGTCCACGTCCACGCCAAGGACATGGGGTTCCAGGTCAAGGACGATGTCGAGACACGCCTCGAGGCCGAGATGCTCATCGAGGCTGCCGTCGACGTCGTCAAGAAGGCGGGCGTACCGGTGGTGGGCGATCTGCGCGCCGCCCGCATCGACCGCGTCGCCAAGGAGATCCTGGACGCCGCCGAGAGCTACCGCGCCGACTGCATCGTCGTCGGGTCGCGAGGGAGCGGGCCGTTCACCCAGATGCTCCTGGGGAGCGTCGCCAACCAGGTGGTGCACCTCGCGCACTGCCCCGTCGTCGTCGCCCGCGACCAGGTGCCGGTGGCAGCCTGAGCGGTCGCGCCCCGCGCGCCGGCCGCAGGGCCGGCGCGTCCCGGCGCGAACCGGGCCTCGGTGATCGGCGAGAACGACCCCGGACATGGCGTCCGGCGGAGGTCCCTCGCGGCACGCCGCGACGGATGCTGCCCCTCCACGCGTCTTACTTGTACACTCAGAGAGAGGTCCCGGCCGCTCACCGTGGCTCGGGGGGGAACCAGAGCCTGGAGGATCCATGCACGTTCGCCGTCTGCGGGTCGGCTTGCCGGCCGCCATTCTGCTGCTGCTCGTCATCATGGCCGTGCTGCCGGCGCTCGCGCTGGCGGGGGCCTCTCCGTCGCCCGCCGCCTCCGACGCTCCGGTGATCTACCGCGTCGGCCTGCAGAGCGAAGTCGACAACATGAACCCGTTCTCGACCTACAACACGATCCCGTGGGAGTGCTTCCGCATCGGCTACAACTTCCTGACCTGGTACGACGCCGACTACAAGCCCGTCCCCGACCTCGCCACGGAGGTGCCCACGCTGGAGAACGGCGGCATCACCGAGGGCGGCAAGGTCTGGACCTTCCACCTCCGCCCCAACGTCAAGTGGAGCGACGGCCAGCCGCTCACCGCGCAGGACGTCGCCTACACGTACAACCGCATCCTGCGCCAGGAACTCGGCATGTACATCGGCTACTTCACCGGCGTGACCAAGGTCGAGGCGCCGGACGACCTGACGGTGGTCATCACCTCCAAGAAGCCCAACGCGGTGCTCACCGCGCTCTACGTGCCGATCCTCCCGGAGCACATCTGGAGCCAGGTCCCGGACAACAAGGTCGAGTCGTGGGCCAACGTACCCATGGTCTCGAGCGGGCCCTTCCAGGTCACCGAGGTCAAGAACAGCAAGTACGTGAAGATGGAGAAGAACCCGTATTACAAGGACGGCTTCGGGGTCGAGCCGACCGTCGACCAGGTGTTCTTCAACATCTATCAGACGCAGGACGGCGTCATCGCCGACTACAAGGCCGGCAACCTCGACGCCGCGATCGAGCTCGACCCGGGCTTCTACCAGAGCCTCAAGGGCGTGCCCGGCTCCACTTCCGTCGCCGCCCCGGGCCTCGGCTTCCACGAGCTGGGCATGAACAGCTACGACAGCCCGAAGAGCAAGGGCAACCCCCTGCTGCTCGACAAGAACATCCGCGTGGCGATCGACTGGGCCATCGACAAAGAGGCGATCGCCGCAGTGGCCATGAGCGGGCTCGCCAAGCCCGGGTCGTCGCTTCTGTCCCCGGTGGACACGTTCTTCCGCTGGGAGGTGCCGGCCGACCAGCTGCGCACCTACGACCCCGAGAAGGCCAAGGCGCTACTCGACCAGTCCGGCTACAAGGTCGGCGCCGACGGCATCCGCGTGGACGCCAAGGGCAACCAGCTCAAGTTCCGCCTCGCGGCGCTGAACGAGTACCCCATGGACATCACCGCCGCCAAGAAGATCACCTCGTACCTCAAGGACGTCGGCATCGGCACGACGCTCGAGATCATGGACGAGAACGCGTTCTCCGACGCCAACTACTCCAATGCCGACAACGACCTGTACATCTGGAGCTGGACCGCGGACATCGACCCCGGCTACATCCTCAGCATCTTCACCACCGGCCAGATCCTGAACGGCAGCGACTCCGAATACGGCAATCCTGAGTACGACGCCCTGTACATCCAGCAGGCGCAGGCGGTCGATCCGGCCCAGCGCCAGCAGATCGTCCAGCAGATGCAGCAGATCCTGTACGCCGACTCGCCGTACTCGATCCTCTGGTACAACACGCTCGTCCAGGCGTTCCGCACCGACACCTGGACCGGGTACAGCAGCGTGCCCAAGGGCGAGGGCGGCGCGGCGTTCCGCAACATGCTCCGCGACACCTACGTGGACCTGAAGCCGGTCGTGGCGACCGAAGGCACGGCCGAGAGCAGCGGCGGCAACACCGGCACGATCGTGGCGATCGTGATCGCGGTCGTCGTCGTGATCGCGATCGTGGCGTTCCTGGTGCTGCGGCGGAGGCCGAGGAGCGTCGAGGAGTGACGCCGGGCCGGCGACGGACGCCGGGGACGACGGAGTGACGCTGCGGGGGCGGGCGGCCGAGATGGCCTCCCGCGCCCCTCACTTCTTCCCGGCGCGGATGTAGCCCAGGTCGCCGTCAACCTTGATGGACGTGCCCAGCGGCGCGGAGTACTCCTTGACGAGCGCAAGGATCGTCCGCGCCTCCGCGCCGTGCTGCAGAGTCGGGATGCCGGCGCTGGACGCGTAGGCCGGCACGAGCCGCGCCGTCACCCCGTCGGGGCGGAGCGTCGCGTCCACGAGCACCGTCTGGCCCGACTCGACGGAGATGTGGTCGAACACGAGGTCGCCGAGGCTGTACGCGATGAGGCGGCGCTTGTAGGTCTCGAAGCCCTGGAGCACGTGCGGGTGGTGGCCGATGACCAGGTCGGCGCCGGAATCGATGGCGGCGTGCGCCTCCTTGGTCTGCTGCCCGACCGGGTAGTGCTGGTACTCGTAGCCCCAGTGGAAGCCGACGACAACGTAGTCGACCTGGGCGGAGAGCTTCTTCACGTCACGCTTCATGCGGCCCACGTCGGTGAACGCCTGGGCGACGCCTGCGTGGCCGGAGGTGGCCTCGAAGCCCGGCCACCACACGTCGCTGTAGCCGAGGAAGCCGATGGTGGCGCCGGAGGGCGTCTTCACGATCGCCGGCGCGCGGGCGTCCGCGAGGTCCGAGCCGGCGCCAACGACCTGCACGCCGGCCTTCTCCAGCCGCGCGATGGTGTCCCTGAGCGCCGCGCGGCCGTAGTCGACGGAGTGGTTGTTGCCCATCGTCACGACGTCGACCCCGGCCGCGGCGATGGCCGGCGCGAACGCCGGCGGCCCTTCGAAGGTGTAGGTCTTCTCCGTCTTGGGCGTCCCGAGCGTGGAGGTGACGCCCTCGAGGTTGAACCAGGCGGCGTCGCCTTTCTCCAGCACGGGCTTGATGCCGGCGAGCACGGCGTCCGCCCCGTTGGCGTTCTGCATACGCCTCCACGGAACGGTCGGGCATGACGTCGCCGCCGCTCACCACGCGCACCTGCGGCGGCGGCCCGGGATCCGGGACCGCCGACTCCGCTCGAGGCCGCCGCGGGGACGTCTGCGGCAGACGACCCGCCGCCCGGAACGGCCGCGGCACCGTCGGCGTCCCGGCGCGAGCCCACGCGAGAGCCATCCCGGCGAGCAGCGCCGCGACGGCGATGAGGGCGAGCGCGATCAGCCCGCGGCGGCGGGCCCTGCGGCGGCGAAGGCGTCTCGTGGAGCGCTGCATGCCTGGATGATAGGACGGCCGCAACGATGGCCGCCACTGCCGGTCCGGACGCACGGACCGCTCGCTGTGTGCCGGCGCGAAGACCCGGGCGCGCTCAAGCGCCCTGCGGGCCCTCGAACTGCTCCACGAGGGCGCCGAGCAGCGAGCGGTCTCGACGGAGCACTTGCCGTCGCGGGCCCTCGCAAGCACTCAAGCGTCTCCACGCCGTCGCGCAGGTCGTCTTCCCCCAGCAGGATCGGGCACAGGTCGATGTCCATCAGTGTTGTCTACCCGCTCGCAGGCTCACGAAGCGCGTTGCGCTCACCCGATGGAGAGACGCCGTCGGTCACTGGGCCGGGTGCCCGCCCCAGTCCTTCTTGATCTGCTGCCACACGGCCTTGGCGACGACCATCGCTCCGTCGTTCGTGTAGTGCACGCCGTCTCCGCTGCGCAGAGACGCCTTGAGGTCGCCGCTCCCGGTGGAGAGGAGGTCGTAGCTGTCCACGTAGGCGATGTCCGGACTGCCGGCGGCGACGTTCTCGAAGAGCTCGTTGAGGTCGCGCATCTTCTTCGACTCGCTGGCGCTGGGCATGATCGGCATCCCGACCCAGTACACGCGCTTCACGCCGGCGTGCAGCATGATCCCGGCGATCTGCTTGGCCCGGCGCTCGTACTCCTCGAGCCACTTCTGCTTCGGATACATGACGGAGTCGCCGCCGGCGATCATCGGCATGCCGCTGTCGTTGGCGCCGATCATGAAGACGCCGACATCGTAGTGACCGGCGCTCATCTGCTGTTTGAGGCGTGCCGGCCAATCCACCGGCTCGCCGTAGGTGAGACGTGAGCTCTCGACGTAGTCGGCCTTCACTCTGGCGAGTCCGTTCTTCTTCGTCAGCTGCCCGAGCATGATGGCCGGCATGCCGGAGAGCGAGTCGCCGCCGAAGTAGACGCGCATCGGGTGCTTCTTCGTCGGCCTGTCGAGCGGCGGCTCGGGGGGCGGCGTGGCGGAGGGAGTGGCGGACGGGCTGCCGTCCGGGCTTGCCGCGGGACTCGCGGCGGCGACCGATGCGCCCGGCGCCGGAGATGTGGCGGCCGGCGACGACGCAGTCGCGCTCGCCGGCTCCGCCGTCTGCGCAGAGCCTTGCGAGGTGGCCGCGCCGCATCCCGCCGCCAGCGCGGCGGCGGCCGGAAGCGCGAGCAGGGCGGCGAGGACGACGGTCAGCGTCGCCGCTCGCGCCCATCCGCGTGTCCGGTCACTTCTCATGTCCACAGTCTGCCATCGGCCCGCGGTCGGCGCGACTTGACCCGAGGGCGTGACGCGCTCCGGGCCGGGGAACACTCCCGGCACGGACGACCCTCAAGGGAGGACCGCATGGCCCAGACCCCACCCGGCAGGCCGCCCTGGCCGGAGCTCGACCACGACGCGTTCGCGCCCACCATGCGCCTGGTGCACATGGGGCTGCAGATGGTCGGCAAGTTGACGCTGCTCAAGCCGTTCGAGCCCCAGTGGGCGAACGTCGCGAAGGCCGGGTGGGACCCGGCCTGGATCTGCCCCGGCCGGCCCGAGCAAACACCCACAGGAGACGGGCCATGAGCGCAGAGTGCACGCACCTCGACCAGATCGTCGTCGGCGTCGAGCCCAGCGGTGACGGCTGCAAGGAGTGCATGGAGACCGGCGGCCGCTGGATGCACCTGCGCCGCTGCGCGGTCTGCGGCCACATCGGCTGCTGCGACTCCTCCCCGGGCAGGCACGCGACGAAGCACGCGCACGAGGCCGGCCACGCGATCATGCAGTCGTACGAGCCGGGAGAGGACTGGCTGTACTGCATCGAGGACGAGCTCATGTTCGAGGTCGACGACATGCGTGACTCGCCGAGCCGCCCGCCGGGATGGTCGCCGGGACCGCCGCGGGGGGCCGGCAGCTGAGCGAAAGGCGCCGGCCGGAAGCGACTCCGCGGCGCCGGCGGCGAAGCCGTCCCGGCGCCGCTCTTTCACCCAGGCCCTTGAGTACGAAAGAATAGCGGGCGATGCCCGCTCTCCCGAAGGCCCGCGCCAAGCTCTTCGCGCCGTTCAGCTACGGCGGCATCGTCGGCGCGCTCGTCTTCTTCGGCTTCTCCCTGACGCCGTCGCTGCTGCCGCGCAGCCCGCTGCTGCAGGGCCTGGTCAGCGGGCTCTCCCTCGCCGGCGGATACAGCCTCGGCGCCCTGGTCTACTGGGCCGGCGCGAAGGCCATCGCCTGGCGACCGACGGAGCGAGGTCACCGCATCGCCTGGATCGCGCTCATCGTGGCCGGCATCGCCTTCGTCGTGCCGTGGCTCTACGTGGGCGGCGTCTGGAACAACCAGACGCGCGAGCTCATGACGCTCGAGCCCGGCTCGCCGTGGACGCCGGCGGCGGCGCTGCCCATCGCCCTGGTGATCTGGTTCATCCTGCTCGTGATCGCGCGCCTGCTCCGTTGGGCCGCGCGCGCCGTCGGCAACCTGCTCTCGCGCTGGGTCCCGAGGAGCGCCGCCATCATCCTCGGCGCCGTCATCATCGCCGTACCCCTCCTCATCGTCTTCAGCGGCCTGCTCAGCCAGGCCTCGTCGCTCGCCGACAGCATCTACGTCAAGACCAACGGCACGACCGCCGAGGGCGTGACCCAGCCCACGAGCGCCCTCCGCTCCGGCGGCCCGGGGTCGCTGGTCACGTGGGATTCGCTGGGGCTCCAGGGCCGCAGCTTCATCGGACGCGGCCCCGACGCGGCGGCGCTCGAGCAGTTCAGCGGCAAGCCCGCTGAAGAGCCGATCCGCGTCTACGCCGGGGTGGAGAGCGCGCCGACGGCGGAGGAGCGCGCCGCCCTCGCGGTCAAGGAACTGGACCGCACCGACGCCTGGTCGCGCGAAGTGCTCGTCGTGATGGGCACCACCGGCACCGGCTGGATCGAGCCGCAGTCCTCCGACCCACTCGAGTACCTCTGGAACGGCGACACCGCCGAGGTGACCATCCAGTACTCGTACCTGCCGAGCTGGATCTCCTTCCTGGTCGACAAGCAGAGGGCCGAGGACGCCGGGCAGGCGCTGTTCTCGGCCGTACACGAGCGCTGGGCGCAGCTGCCGGCGGGAGAGCGGCCGAGGCTGCTCGCCTACGGCCTCAGCCTCGGCTCCTTCGCTCAGCAGGCGGCGTTCCCGGACGTGGCGGCGATCACCTCGCAGACGAACGGCGCGGTGTTCGTCGGCACGCCCAACGACACCACGCTCTGGCGCAGCGTCGAGGACGGCCGGGACGCCGGCAGCCCCCAGTGGCAGCCGATCGTCGGCCGCGGCCAGACGGTGCGCTACGCCGCGTCGCCGGAGGACTACGCGAAACCGCCGGGTCCGTGGAACGAGCCCCGGCTTCTCTACCTGCAGCATGCCTCCGACCCCGTCGTCTGGTGGTACTGGAGCATCCTCTGGAGCCGGCCCGACTGGCTCGCCGAGCCCCGCGGGCCGGACGTCAACACCAATTCCATCTGGTTCCCGTTCGTCTCGTGGGTGCAGGTCACCGTCGACCAGTTCCACGGCACCGGCGTGCCCAACGGACACGGCCACAACTACGGCAACATGATGGCCTCGGCCTGGGCGCAGCTCGGCCGGCCTGCCGGCTGGTCAGACACGGACACGGTGCGGCTGCAGAAGCTCATCGATGGCTACGCGATCGAGTAGGGAGGGGGCCGCGGCGCTCGAGCTCGGCGCCGCCGCGGCCGTCCTCGGCTACGGCGTCCTCATCAACCGCGTGATCCCAAGCGAGCTCTACGTGCCGGTGAACCTCGCCGCGGGCTGCGCCGCCGTCGCCGCGGCCCACGCCCTCGGGACCAGCTGGCGCGACCTCGGCCTCGCCCGCGACCGCGTCAAGGCCGGCCTCAAGCTCGGCGGTATCACGCTCATCCCCATCGCCGCCGCCGTCGCGCTCGGCCTCGCGATCCCGTGGACGCGGGACTTCTTCCGCGACACGACGATCACCGGCGCGAGCACCGCGGAGGCCGCGTACACCCTGCTGCTGCGCATCCCCTTCGGGACCGCGATGTCCGAGGAGCTCATCTTCCGCGGCGCGCTGCTCGGCCTGTACCTGCAACGCCACCGGACGTGGGTCGCCGTCGTCATGAGCTCCGCCGTGTTCGGCGTCTGGCACGTCCTGCCGACGATCAACTCCCTCGACACGAACCCCGGAGTCTCGGGTACCGCCGGCAACCTGCTGGCGCAGGCCGGCGCCGTCGCCTTCGTCGTAGTCGCCACCGGCGTCGCCGGCTCGTTCTTCAGCTGGCTGCGCCTGCGCTCCGGCAGTATCCTCGCGCCGTGGCTCACCCACACCGGCTTCAACTCGATCGGTTACCTCGGCAGCCGTCTCGCGGGCCGGATCCCGAAGTGACGAGCTCCCCGCACCCGGCCTGATACGCCCGGCCCGTGCTCGACGTCGTCCCGTCTCTCCTGATCTCGGCCGCACTGGCGGCGGCGTTCTGGTTCCTCCAGCGCCGCCTGTTCGGCCCGGCCGGCTCGCGCCCGCGCGCCGCTCTGCGCCTCACGGCCGTCATCCTCGTCTCGCTGGCGCTCGTCGGCTTCGGCGCCTTCCGGCTCTCCAAGGCGCGAGGCGTCCAGCTGGCCGGTGACCTCGTCACCCACGTCGACACCGCCGAGAAGGTGGTCGCGCTCACCTTCGACGACGGCCCGCGGCCTGCGTACACGCAGAGCGTCATCGACACGCTGGAAGCCCACGACGCGAAAGGGACGTTCTTCGTCATCGGGAGCGACGCCGCCGCGTCGCCGGACTCGCTGCGCGCCCTCGTGACGGCCGGAGAGGAGATCGGCAACCACACCTGGTCGCACCCGCGGCTGCTGGCGATGTCTCAGGGAGCGATCGCCAGTGAGATCGAGCGCACGGACGCGGTGATCCGCGCCGCTGGATACGGCGGGCCCATCTTCGTGCGCCCGCCCAACGGCAAGCGTCTGCTGGCCGCGCCCTGGTACCTCTGGCGACACGGCCGCACCGCCGTCATGTGGTCGCTCGAGCCGGATTCGCTCCCCGGCATCGCCGACGACCCGGACGCTTTGGCAGCCTACGTGCGCGAGCACGTCCGGCCCGGCGACATCATCCTCATGCACGTGATGTACGAGAGCCGGAGCGCCTCGCGCGCGGCGCTGCCGCGAGTACTCGAGGCGCTCTCCGCCGACGGCTACCGCTTCGTCACCGTCTCCCAGCTCCTGGCGCTGCGCGGACGCTGAGGCCCGGCCCCGGCCGTCACTCTCCGGCCAGCAGCGTCCGGTCGAAGAACCCCACCACCAGGCGCTCGTACTCCTTGGGCTGCGCCTCGATGCCCTGTGTGTGCCCCGCACCCGGCACCATCCAGATCGCCTTAGGCATGAACGCGGCCTGGTAGTAGACCGGGTTGACCGCCTTCTCGACCTCCTGGCCGTCCGCGCCGTAGATGAAGAACGTGGCGCGCGGCGCGATCAGCAGCGAGGCGCTCTTGAGCGAGATGGGCACCGGCTCCCCGCCCAGCAGCCACACCGATACCGTCTGCACCAGGGCCTGCGGGAACTGCAGAGCCCGCTCCAGCGGACTCTCGTCGCGGCGCAGCAGCGCCTCCCGGACCGAGCGGACGCCGGCGCCCTCGCTGACGACCGCCTTCAGGCCGCGGCTGCGGGCGGCGGCCTCGAGCATCTGCTCGCCGCCCATGGAGACGCCCAGTCCGCCGATGCGCCGCCGCTCCACCTCCGGACGGCGGCGCAGCCACGCCACCGCGGCGTCGATGTCCTTGACCGACCCCCAGCCGTAGGCGTTGGGGTCGCCCTGACTGTCGCCGTAGCCTCGAGGGTCCACCAGCAGCACGCCGTAGTCGTTCTTCGCCAGCATGCGCGCCTGCGCGATCGTCCACTGGCGAGGGAAGGTGACGATCGCGGCCCGGTTCTTGGACGGCACGTACCAGGCGCTCAGCTCGAGGCCGTCGTGCGTGGTGAGCGTGACCGTCTCGTAGGGGCGCCCGAGATCCGCGGCCTTGACCGGCTGGCTCGGGCGCTCGGTGGCGATGATGGCCATGCTGACCGGCAGCACCACCCAGTAGACGACGAACAGTGCCGCGATCAGGATCAGGGCGCGGCGCACGACCGTCCACCACAGCGCTCCACCGCGCTTGCGCGAGACCCAGAGCAGCCAGAGTCCCAGCACGATCAGCACAGCGCCGGCCGCCAGCGGCAGCAGGCCACAAAGCGCAGACGGGGACACGCCCTCGACGCGCAGCCGCGACACGGAGACCAGGCCCGTGACCAGCGCGAACGCGCCGTAGAGAAGCGCAAGGGAGACACGCAGGCCGGCCTGCAGACGCGGCCAGAGGTCCGCGGAGAGCGCGAGGATGGCGGCCGGCAGGAGCACCGGCAGGAGGTGTTCGGAGCGCGAGACGCCTGGCCGGACGAAGACGAGGTACGAGAGAACCAGATAGATGATGATGATGGCGACGCAGGCGAGCATCGCCTTGCGCTCGCGGGGACCCGAGCGGCTGGCGAGGCCTGCCCTGGCGCCATTGCCGCCGTCGCCACCGTTGCCCCCATTGAGGCCATTGCCGCCGTTGAGGCCGGCGCCCATGGGGCCGGCGGCCGCAGGCGCCCCGGCGCTCGCCGCGTCTGGGGTGGTCGTGCTCACGCGGACCCTCCCAGGTCGCTCGCCAGTTCCACCGGGCTAGCCTATCGGAGCGGGCGGGCGCGGCGCATCCGGCCCCGCGGGGGCCGCGGCCGGCGCCGCGCCCTCGAGGCCCGCGAGCGAGCCTCCGGAAGGCGACGAGCCGGCGATGGCGCCGGTCCTGGGCGGCGCATCCCTGAGCCGCGACACGACGATGGCGGTCAGCGCGAGGAGCACGCTCATGAGCAGCAGCGACACCGCGAACGAGCCGCCGTCGGTGCGCAGCGGTCCCATGATGTAGACGAAGACCACGGAGCACTGACCGCAGAGTTGGACCAGGCCGTTGGACGTGCCCTCCGGCGTCGGGAACGTCACCTCCGCGGCATACTGCATGCCGATCGGCAGGGCGCCGACGACGAAGAAGCCGAGCGCGGCGAAGCTCACATAGAGCAGCACCGTGGAAGAGACGAAGGCCACCCCGACCAGGCTGGGGATCGCCAGCGCCAATGTGAGCACGAGATAGCGGACGCGCCTGCCCTGGCGATCCGACATCGCCGAGAGGACGACGGCGCCGATGACGCCGGCCACGAGCATCACCATGCCCAGCAGGCCGGCGGCGTCGGCGTCGAACCCCCGCGGGAGGACGATGTCGCCGATCCAGCTGCTGACGCCGTTGAAGACGCCCATGATCACGAACGCCACCGCCAGGATGACGAGGAACGGCTTCACGGTCAGCGCGTGCTTGAGACCGTCGAGCATGAGCGCCCGGGCCTCCTCGCCGGCAGGCCCGGGCGAGGTCGCCGGCCGCTCGCGCGCGAGCGCGAGGAAGACGACCGCGCTCACGGCCGCCACGGCGCCGTAGACCAGTTGAGTGGCGCCGATCGACATGCTGCCGATGAGCACCGGCGAGAGCGCGAGGCCGGCGCCGACACCGAGCATGCTGGCCAGCGTGATGAGGCCGACGGCGGTGGCGCGCTCGCCGGGCGCGAACCAATTCGCCGGCACCTTGGTCCACGCGTTGAGCAGGAACGGCTGGGCGACGGCGATGCCGATCGTGCACATGAGGACCAGCGAGTAGTTGCTGCCGGCGAGCCCCCGCAAGACACCGAAGATGCCCATCATCACGACACCGAACCCGACGGCGGTGCGGAACCCTCGGCTGTCGATCACCCACGCAGCCGGCAGGGACAGGGGGATGAAAGCGATCATGAAGACCATCGAGAGCAGCGTGACCAGTTCGTGCGACACCCCGTAGTAGTCCGAGGCGTCGGCGATGATGGCCCCATAGCTGATCCAGAGGACCTGGATCATGAAGTTGACGGCCATGACGACGCCGAGGACGACCCAACGGTAGCCGTACACCCGGTAGCCCCGTTCGGCGTCGCGCCGCTCCCGCGCCTCAGCCCGTCCGCTCACGTCGCTCCCTCCCCCCGCGATCGACCGCTGTGGTCGGGTCGACTGGCGGTGCACCGCAGTCTCACCGACGATTGACGCGCCGGTACACCGGACGCATCCGCCTGTGTATCTCGAGGAACGTCCGGTAGCGTTCATCGTATACCTGGCGAGCCGCGGCGCCCGGTTCGAACTCGCCGTCGAACTCGACCAGCCGTGGCACGTCGCCGAAGGCGATCTCGCCGAGCCCGGCGGCGGCGATCCACGCCGCCCCCCGGGCGTTCGCCTGGATGGGGTCGCGCACGCGGTGGACCGTCACGCCGAGAACGTCGGCGACGATCTGGCACCAGACGGCCGACTGCCCCCCGCCACCGACGAGGTTGAGAGAGTCCACGGGCCGGCCGAGGAACTTGCGCACCGGCCCGAGCAGCCAGCGCGCGTTCAGGGCGACGCCCTCGAAGAAGGCCCGGACGATGTCCTCGCGCGTGGTGTCGAGGGAGAGGTTGTAGAGGCCGGCGCGGAGCGCGCCGTCGTCCACCGGGGCGCGCTCTCCCCAGATCCAGGGCGTGTAGAGCACGCCGTTGCTGCCGGGCGGCACGCGCCCCGCGATCTGGTCGAAGATCTTGAAGACGTCCGGCTGCTCCTCCTCGGCGAGAAGCTCGTCCTCGTGGTACAGGACGTTGTCGCGCAGCCAGGTGAGATTGCCACCGGCGGTGGCCTGCAGCGCCGTGAGCAGCCAGCGGCCGGGCAGCGCGCACGGCAGCGACGCGATGCTCGCGAACACGTCGGTCTTCTTGAACGGCACGTGCGCGGCGAGCCACGACGACGTGCCGAGGTACAGGTGCACGCCGAAGTCGGTGGTGGTGCCGGCGCCGATGGCGGCGGCCGTGGTGTCGATGGCGCCGGCGACGACCTGCGTCTCCGGCGCCAGCCCGAGCTCCTCGGCCGCGGCCGGCGTCAGCCGGCCGAGCACCTCGGTGCACTTGACGATCTCCGGCAGCTTGCCGCCGTCGATGCCGCAGTCCCGCACCAGCCCGGCGTCGTACTTCACGGCGTCCGCATCGCGGTTGTCGGTGACCCAGCTGGTCATGATCGAGTCGTAGCTCGCGGCCATGCGCCCGGTGAGCTTGAGGTTCAGGTAGTCGGGCACGTTGAGGAACTTGTACGTGCGCTCGTACACGCCGGGCAGCTCGTCGCGGAAGTAGAGCATGTGCGCTGCCGGGTCCTTGCCCGTCGGCGAGGGCATGCCGCCGGTGAGCTTCACCCAGCGCCGGATGCGCGGCAGGCTGATGCCGTGCAGGCTGAGCGGCCCGCCGAACTGGCGGCGCAGGTGCGGCGCGCCGCGCATGTCCATCCAGAGAAAGCAGTTCGTGAGCGGCGCGCCGGCCTCGTCCACCGGCACCGTACCCTCGCTCTGCGTACTGCAGCAGACGGCGGCGACCTGGGCGGCCGGACCGTCGTGGCGGGCGAGCAGTCGCCGCGTGGCGGCGACCACGGCCCGCCACCAGTCGTCCGGCCGCTGCTCCGCGCCGCCGCCCGGCAGCACGATGAGCTCGACCGGCTCGAACTCCCACGCCGCCACGCGCCCGTCGATCCCGATGAGCGCGACCTTGGCGCCGGACGTGCCGAGGTCGACGGCGAGGACGAGCTTGGAGGCAGCGGCGGTCGCTGGCATGGCGGGAGCATAGCACCGCGTCGCCCGGCCTCCTCGCCCGTCAGATCCGAGAGATCGGCGCCGTCTGACGCCGGCTCCTCGACTCGGCCCGCTCAGCCCAGCAGCGCCTTCATCTCCGGGCTCAGCGGCACGACGAGCTCGGCGTTGTAGGAGCCGGTGGGCAAACGTCCGACAGCGTTGTCGAAGATCTTCTGGGCGGCGACGGCGTACGTGCGCGAGATCGCCGCCGGCGAGCCGTCCTCCACCACCGGATCGACGTCGACCGCAAGGATCGAGACGGTGTCGTCGTCTCCGCGCAGGAGCTCGAACGTGCGCAGCTGCTGCGGGAAGTCCCTGAGCGACGAGGTCTCCACCTCCCAGAAGCCGAGCTCCGGCCGGTCGGTGTCCGGAGACGGGAGAGCGGTGACGGCGTTGCAGTGGCGGTGGCCGGCGATCCAGAGAATGAGATTCGGATAGGTGTGCAGCTTCGCGAGCAGGTCCTCCTCGGTGCCAAACGCGCTCGAGCTCCACGCCATCGGATGGGGCGCCTTCTCGACGGCGATCGGGCAGTGCGCCGCGATGATCATGAGCATGCCGTCGGCCTGGCCCCGGTCCAGCTCGCGGATGAGCCAGTCGTGCCGCTCCTTGTCCAGCGAGATGTGCCCGTAGCCGTTGTCGTAGGGGTCGTCGTCGCGCTGCGTGTCATCGAGCGCGAGGACCCGGACCGGCACGCCGGCCTTGGGCTCGAAGGTGTAGCAGGCGAAGCCGGCGTCGACGGCGGCCGAGTCGAAGCCGTGTCCCTTCAGCTTCGCGGTGGTCGTGAAGAACTCGCTCATCCACTCACTCTTCGTCAGCGAGCGACGGTCGGGGTCGGCGGCCAGGACCTTGGGTGGCGTCTTGAAGTCCGCGACCGGCCCGATGCCGAAGATGTCGCCGTAGGGCGTCCGTCCGTCGATGCAACCCATGTAGAAGCCGCGCGCCGCCGGGCCGCGCGGATCCTCGAAGACGTTGCCGAGGTCGAGGATCTCCTCGCCGACGTACGTCTTGCGCAGGTAGTCGTCGACACGGAGGAACCCCGTCCAGAAGTGGTCGTGGTTGCCGCGCACCTGGTACCAGGGGATGTCGGGGTCGAGGCCGGCCGCGTCGTACGCGTCGAGGAACGCGGCCCGCGGCTCACCCGGCGCCTTATCCTTCGCTCCCGAGTCGGGGTCGATGCGACCGCCGTCGAGAACGTCGATGTACCAGCGCAGCTCGTTGTACTGGGTGTTGTTGCACGTGTCGCCGAGGGAGATGCCGAAGTCGATCGGCGCTTCCCGGTGCAGGGCGCTCGCCGTCTGCACCGCGGCGTCGAGCACGTGGTGCGCGTAGAGCATGACCCCCGAGTAGGCCGACGAGAGGAAGCCCTTGTAGCCGAAGAAGATCGCCTGCGCCGGCGACTGGACGTCGGCGATGTGGATGTCGGTGATGGCGAAGAAGCGCAGGAGTCGCGAGCCGGCGCCGGCCGCCGTGCCGTCGTGGCCGGCCGGCATGAGGTCGAGTCGCCGCTCCGCCGGGAGGCCCGGGCCGTAGCTCCAGGCGCCGTAGCCGTTCGCCTCGTACCTGGCCAGCTCGTAGGGGAGGACCTTCTCCGCATCCGCGGGGATGGGGTCGGGCACGATCGTCCGTTCGAGCGTCGTGGCCACCTTGTGCGCGCTCGCGTCTGCCATCGGGTCCATCTGGTCCCTCTCCGCCCGTCACCGGCGGGCTTGGCTCGGGTGCAACGTCCACACCGAGGTATCGGCAAGGTGTCCGCCCACCGATACCTCGCCACCGCCAGGGTCAGGCGCCCTCGACGCTCGAGAGCACGCGCTCGAAGCACTCGAGCGCGTCGTCGATGATCTCGTCGGTGTCGGCCATCGAGGTGTACATGCGCGAGCCGGCGAGCGTGATCAGGCCGTTGGCCGTGAAGGCCGCGCCCATCTCCTCGATCATGTGCTTGCGCGGCTTCATCTGCTTCGCGAAGCGCAGCGGGTGCTTGAGGTCGAGGAGCATCACGCCGGAGGTCTCGAGATGGACGATCGAGCCCTGGTTGTAGGCGACGAACGGCAGGTCGTACTTGTCGATGATGCGGCTCAGGCCGGCGGTCAGTCTGTCCCCGGCCATGCCGGCGATCACCGGCGCGCCGGTGCGCTCCATCTCGGTGATGGCGAAGTAGCCGGCCGCGCAGCTGAGCGGATTGGCGCTCAGCGTGCCGCCGACGTACGCGCGCTCACCGCTCTTGCCGCCGATGCCGCTGGCGAAGCTCGCCATGACGTCGCGGCGCCCGCCGACGCCGCCGGCCATGGGGTAGCCGCCGGTGATGCACTTGCCGAAGATCGTGAGGTCGGGGCGCACCCCGAAGTAGCCCTGCGCCCCGCCCATCCCGAGGCGGAAACCGCTCACCACCTCGTCGAAGATGAGAAGCGCACCGAACTCGTCGCACAGCTCACGCACGGCGGCGTTGAAGCCGAACGGCACCGGCCGCGTCCCGCTCTCCGGGCCGACGGGCTCGACGATGACCGCCGCCGTCCCGCCCATCCGCTGGTTCTGCCTGAGCTTCCTCCGCAGCGCGTCCAGGTCGTTGGGGAACACCTCTCGCGTCCGCGCCGTCGCCCCGAAGGGGATGCCCTTGGCCTCGAACCGCCAGGTCCCCGGCACGTGCAGGCCGTAGACCATCTGGTCGCTCCAGCCGTGGTACGCGCCGCCGATCTTGATCACCCACTTCTTGCCGGTGAACGCACGGGCTCCCCGGATGGCGCCCATCACGCTCTCGGTGCCGGAGCCGAGCATGCGGAACATCTCGCAGGCCGGCATGAGCCGGCTCACGAGTTCCGCCAGCTTGAGCTCGTACTCGTGGAAGAGGCCGGTGACGGGACCGGACTGCTCGACGACCTCGGCGACCTTGCGGCGCACCGGTTCGTAGTTGCTGCCGAGCACGGTCGGGCCGCCGGCCTGGAGGAAGTCGATGTACTCGTTGCCGTCGACGTCCCACAGGCGAGCCCCGTCGGCCTTCTCGATGGCCAGCGGGAAGGGGTAGTTGAAGGCGAGGTTGTGCTGCACGCCGCCGGGGATGAGCTCCATCGCCGCGTCGGTCAACTCCTTGCTGCGGCGGCAGTTCGCGTCGAACCAGGCGAGGTGGCCGTCCATGACGTCGCGGCGGATGGGGCGGATGGGCTGGGCGACGAGGTCGCCCAGTCGCCGGTACACGTCGGGAACGTCGGGATAGCGGCTGATGGCGTAGCCGGCGAGCTGGGCCCCGGAGGGGCGGGACTCGCCGGCGGTCGCCGCCGCTGGGACCGGCGCCGGCTCTGGCGCGGGCTCGCCGGCGGCCGCCCGCGCCTCTTCCGCGGCCGCCTCTTCCATCGCCCGCGCCTCGGCCGCCTGGCGCGCGGCCCGGGCCTCGTCCACTTGGGCCGCGAGCTTCTTCTCGTCCTTGCGCAGCTTCTGGAAGGCGATCTCACGGATCGGCAGCGGGACCTTCTCGGCGCGGCCATCGGTGAGCAGCGCCAGCAGGTAGTCGAGCGCGACCTTCTCGAGCAGCGCCATGTTGTGCACGGCCTGCTCGGCGTCGCCGCCGAGCACGAGCACGCCGTGGTTCTCGAGGATGTACGCGTTGGCACCGCTCGTGATCTTCTTCGCGACGTTCTTCTTGAGGAAGCTCGTCCCCGACGGAGCATACGCGACGAGCTCTACCGAGCGGCCGAGGTAGCGCACCTGTTCGTCGAACAGGGCGGGGATCGGCCGTTCCATCAGCGCGAGCGCGCTCGCGTAGGGCTGATGGGTGTGGATGATGACGCTCACATCGTCGCGCAGTTCGTAGACGGCGGCGTGCATCGACGACTCGATCGAGGCCTTCTTGGCGCCCAGGATGTGCCGCCCGTCGAGGCCGAGCACGCAGATGTCGCCGGGCTCCATCTTGCCGTAGTCATAGCTGGAGGGCGTGATCGCCAACGCGTCCTCGCCGGGCACGCGCACCGAGACGTTGCCCTCGGTCGCCTTGAGGTACCCGCGGTCGAGCAGCGTGCGGCAGACGTCGACCACGAGCTCCCGCGACGGGCCATAGTGACTCACGGCATCACACCTCCACGAAGATGAGCATGATGGTGGCGACTCCGAGGACGATGCTCGCCGCCGTGAGCACCCAGACCGCCCAGAAGTCCATCGGCAGGGGCCGGCCGGCGGCGAGGGCGGCACGGGTACGCTGCGCCCGGTACGCGGCCAGCACGAGCAGGAAGACGCCGAGCGCCGCGTAGCCGGCGCCGAGCACGCCGAAGGCCACGTGCGAGGCGTCGATCAGCGCCGGCAGCAGCCGGCCGACGGCGAGTGCGAGGCCGAGAGCCCCGAGGCCGGTCCGCAGCCAGGCGAGGTAGGTGCGCTCTGCGGCCAGCCACGTGCGCCGAGGCGCGGAATCCGCCAAGCCGGACTCGTCTGTACGTTGCTCAGACATCCGCCCCGCATTCTAGTCCACCAGTCGTCCGCGTATGGCGATTCACCCTTCTGGAGTGAGGCGGAGGCGACGGGCGGGTCCATAGGCTCGGACCCAGCACCAAGAGTCCCGGACGGGAACGCCCCAGGCGCCAGAGGAGGAGGCCGATGAGCACCTACACCATCCATCCGCGGGAACGCGCTCACCACGGTGCGACCGCCTGGACGCTGCAGCATCCGGCGATGTCGACGGTCGCGGCGCTCGCCGCCGCCGTGCTCGCCGGGGTCCTGATCGGGGTCCTGTTCAACATCGTGTTCTCCGGCACCGAGGCCACCCCGCAGCACCGGGCCGGCGGCCACGCGCTGGCGGCCACCATCACCGTGGCACAGCCCGCGATCGCAGCGAGCGAAAGCGGCACGTACATCGCGCACATCAAGAGCGTACGCAGCCCGGCGCGCGGCGGCTTCGCCGTCGGCCGTGCGGACGGCGCCGGCAGCGGGATCATCGCCATCCACGTCGGCACGCGCGCGCCGGCACGCGGAGGATTCGCGGGCCGCTCGCTGGGCGCCGGCCGCGCACCGGCCGCAGCTCTCATGAGGTCCACCTCGACGGAAAGCTGAGCCCTCAGGAGATGCGGCGACCCCTAGCGCCGCGAGGGCCCTTCAGGGAGGCCGGGTGCGTGTGCCGCGCACCCGGCCTCTCGCCGTCGGCGATCAGCCTTCCAGCGTCCGCAGATACGCGGACACGGCCGCCAGCCCGCCTTCGAGCACGTCACGGGCGCACGCGTAGCCGAGCCGGAAGGCGTGCTCCTCGGCGAAGGCCACGCCCGGCATCACGAACGCGCCGTTGAAGTCGAACATGCCCTGGCAGAAGTCCGCCGAGGGCAGGTCGTAGTCGTAGTGGACGAGCGCGATGGTGCCGGCGCGCGGGCGCACGTAGCGCAGTCGCGGCTCCCTCGCGATCCACGCCTCGACGACCGCCAGATTACCGCGCACGATCTCGAGGCTGCGGCGAAGCACGCGGTCCTTGTTCTCCAGCGCCACGGCGGCGAGAGCGTCGTCGAGCACGCCGCCGCTGATGGTCGTGTAGTCGCGCACGTCGAGACACCGGTCGATGATCTCGCGCGGCCCGGCGACCCAGCCGGTACGCAGCCCGGCGAGTGAATAGCTCTTGCTCATGCTGCCGCTGCTCACGCCCTTCTCGTACAGGTCGGCTACCGACGGCGCCGTGGAGCCGGGCTCGTGCTCGAGCATGCGGTAGACCTCATCGCAGAAGAGCCAGGCATCGCGCTCCCGCGCGACGTCCACGATCTCGCGAAGCAGCGGCTCGTCGATCAGCGCGCCGGTCGGGTTGTTGGGGTTGTTCAGGACGATGAGGCGGGTGCGATCGTCGCAGGCCGCACGGATCGCGTCCGGATCCGGCAGGTACCCGTCCGCTTCGCGCAGCCGGACCTCGCGCACCTCGGCGCCGAGCGACGCCGGCACGGAGAAGAGCTGCTGGTAGGTCGGCTGCACGGAGACGACGGTCGTCCCCGGCTCGACGAGCGCGTACAGGGCGAGGAAGTTGGCGCCGATCGCGCCGTTGGCGGTCAGCACGTCGTCCGGCGTGATGCGCTCGCCGTACAGCGCCGCGATGGCGGCGCGCAGCCGCGGTGAGCCGACGATGTCCCCGTAGCCGAGCCAGGTCTCACGGAGACGGCGCACCACGCCGTCGGCGTCGCCGCTCATCTCGAGCAGCTCGTCGAAGGTGAGCGAGTGGACGCAAGTCTCGGCGATGTTCCAGGTGGCCGTCGTCTCGTGGGCGTTCATCCACTGCTCGACGAAGAACGGCTCGATCTGCACGGAGGCCTCCGGGACCTGGGGTGGACGGATCGTGGCTCATCGTCCCTCCACGCGAGCCCGCGGGCAAGCGACGCGACCGGCGACGCCGAGCCACCGGGACGGCCGCGGGTAAGATGACCGCACTATGACGGCACGGTTCATCACCCCGGAACAGGCGCGGCGCTTCTACGACCGGATCGGCCGCGGACAGGACGCGCGACCGCTGAGCGAGCGCCGCGCGCTCGACGCGCTCGCGGCGCAGGCCGACTTCGCCCGCGCCTCGTCGGTGATCGAGTTCGGCTGCGGCACCGGACGGTTCGCCGCCCGCCTGCTGCGCGAGCAGCTCCCGGGCGGCGCCACCTACCTGGGGCTCGACGTCAGTCCTCACATGACGGCTCTCGCCGGCGCAGCGGTCGCGCCGTGGGCCGATCGCGCCCGCGTCGAGCTCACCGACGGCCGCGTGAGCTTCCCGGTCCCGGACGCCTCCTGCGACCGGGTGATCAGCACCTACGTGCTCGATCTGCTCAGCCCGGCGGACGGCGCCGCGTTCGTCGCCGAGGCGCGCCGGGTGCTGCGCCCCGGGGGGATGCTCGCCCTGGCGAGCCTCGCCCCGGGGCGCACGCCGACGGCGCGCCTCGTCACCCGCCTCTGGCAGGCGCTGTGGAGCCTGAACCCGGCGCTGCTCGGCGGGTGCCGTCCTCTGCGGCTCGGCGCCCTGCTCGACGCCGACGAGTGGATCGTCCTCGCGAGCTTCCCCGTCACGGACTGGTTCCTGAGCTCGGACGTCCTGGTCGCGCGCCGCCGCTGAGCGCGTGTAGGCTTTCCCCGCGGTCGACAAGGGAGAGAGCAGCATGGACGCAGGCGAGTTCCGCAAGCTCGGTCACGAGCTGATCGACTGGGTCGCCGAGTACCGCGAGCGGATCGGCGACTACCCCGTGATGAGCCAGGTGCAGCCGGGCGAGGTGGCGGCGAAGCTGCCCGCCGAGCCGCCGCTGCACGCCGAGGGACTGGGCGACATCGTCGCCGACCTCGAGCGCATCGTCATGCCGGGGATCACGCACTGGAACCACCCCGGCTTCCTCCACTACTTCCCCAGCAACAGCGACTTCGCGTCGGTGCTCGCCGACGTCGTCTCCTCCGGGCTCGGCGTGCAGGGCATGAGCTGGCAGACCAGCCCCGCCGCCACCGAGGTCGAGGACGTCGTGATGGAGTGGCTGCGCGAGATGGTGGGCCTGCCGGACACGTTCACCGGCGTGATCGAGGACACCGCCAGCACGTCCACCTTCACCGCCCTGCTCTGCGCCCGCGAACGCACCTCGGGCTTCTCGCAGAACCGCGGCGGCCTGCAGGCCGAGGACAGCGCCGCTCGTCGTCTACGCGAGCGACCAGGCGCACAGCTCGATCCCCAAGGCCGCGCTCCTGGCCGGATTCGGCGCCGACCACCTGCGTCTTATCGAGACGGACGCCGAGCACGCGCTCCGGCTCGACCTGCTCGAGCGCGTCGTCGAGGACGACCTGGCGGCCGGGCGCCGGCCCTGCGCCGTGGTCGCCGCGGTCGGCACGACCGCGACCACGGCGCTCGACCCGGTGGCCGGCGTCGCCGCCCTCTGCGAGCGCCACGGCCTCTGGCTCCACGTCGACGCGGCGCTCGCCGGCACGGCCATGATCTGCCCGGAGTACCGCTGGATGTGGGAGGGCGTGGAGCGCGCCGACTCCGTCGTCTTCAACCCGCACAAGTGGATGGGCACGGGGTTCGACCTCTCCGCCTACTACGTCCGCGACCCGGAGCACCTGGTGCGGGTCATGAGCACCGATCCGAGCTACCTGCGCACCGCGCAGGACGGCCAGGTGCGCAACCTGCGCGACTGGGGCATCCCGCTCGGCCGCCGCTTCCGGGCGCTCAAGCTGTGGTTCCTGGTGCGCTCCGAAGGGGTGGAGGGGCTGCAGGCGCGCGTGCGTCGCGACATCGGCAACGCCTCCTGGCTGGCCGAGCAGGTCGTGGCGACGCCGGAGTGGGGACTCATGGCGCCGGCGCCCCTGCAGACCGTGTCCCTGCGCCACGTACCGCCGGCGCTGGCCGGCGACGAGGAGGCACTGGCGGCACACAACGCGGCGATCGTCGAGCGTGTCACCTCCGGCGGCGAGTACTACTTCGGCACTTCGCTCCTGAAGGGCCGGCTCATCATCCGCGTGTCCGTGGGCGCGCAGCCGACGGAGCGCGAGCACGTCGCCGGCGTGTGGGCGGCGTTGCAGGAGGCGGCCGCGGCGGTCTGACGGCCGCCGCCCGACGCTTCCCGGACGCGAAAGCGGCCGGGGCGGGCGCTCCTCTCGAGCCCCCGCCCCGGCCGTTCGTCCGCCTCGCCCCGGATCAGCGGCGAGGCGCCTTCCCGCCGCGTGTCACTGCGGCTGCGTCGAGACTGCGGCCGCCGGCTCCGGCCCGACCCGGAACGGCCGCATCATCTCGTTGTCCTCGTGCTCGAGGATGTGGCAGTGCCACACGAACAGCCCGGCGGTGTCGAACCGCGCCTTCACGCGGGTCAGCTCACCGGGGTACACGATGACCGTGTCCTTGAACCCGGTCTCCCAGGCCTCGGGCCTGATGACGGCTCCGGGCCCGAGATGGCCGTGCGGCGACATCATCGGGTCCGTGACCACCCGTCTGACCACCTGGAACTGCACGAGGTGGATGTGGATCGGATGCGCATCCATGGTGAAGTTGCGGATGTTCCAGGCCTCGACGGCCCCCACCGCGGGGTTCTCCGTGACGCCGTCCATCCACAGCTTCACCTCAGGTCCGCCGGCGGACGTCCACGTGCCCAGAGCCGCTTCGCGCGGGGCCCACGGCTGGCCGTTCGGGTCCAGCACGACGTTGTCCTGGGCGTCTTCGCTCGCCTTGACCGTGGACGATTCGAGCTCGTTGAGACTCACGTCGCGGACCTTGGTGGCCGCGGGCAGCTTCTTGATGTCGGGGAGCTTGAGCCGCAACGGCGCCGCACTCTTGTCCGGCGACGTCGCCGCCTTGACGCGGAACAGCATGACCTGACCCGTCGTACCCGGGTCGGCCGGCTCGAACTCCTCACCGACCATGCCACCACCGAACGGCTCGTCCGGCCCGACGTTGCGCAGGATGATGTTCGTCCGGCGCTTCACGTGGCTGAAGTCGACGATGATGTCGGCCCGCTCCGCCGGCGCGATGAGCAGCTCCTTGAGCCGCACCGGCCGCGGGAGGTACCCGCCCTCGCTGCCGATCTGCGTGAACCGCAGGCCGTTGCTCATCTTGAGGATGAGGAAGCGCGAGTCGGTCCCGTTGAGCAGGCGGAAGCGATAGCGCCGCTGCTCCACGTTCAGGTACGGCCAGGTCTTGCCGTTCACGACGATGGTGTTGCCGAAGAACTCGGGGTTCCACTGCGGCGAGATGTCGCTCATCTGGCCGTCGAGCGCCGCGTCGGGCGTGAGCGGGATGCGCAGCTCCGGGGCGCCGGGGAACTGCTGCGGCAGCCCCGGCACGTTCAGACCCTCGAAGAAGGCACGGTTGTCCGGGTAGAACAGCGACCCGTCGGCGTTGAAGGACCGGTCCTGGATGGCGATCGGGATCTCGCGGTACTGCTTCCCGGGCTTGTCGCCGCGCTGCGGCGCGGGCTTCGGAAGACGCTTCGCGACCTTGTCGGAGTCGCTCCTGACGAGATAGAAGCCGGCCGGTCCCGCGTAGACGTTGAGTCGCGTCATGCCGAGCGTGTGGTCGTGATACCAGAGGGTCGCGGGCCGCTGGTCGTTGGCGTACTGGAAGACCGAGCTGCCGGGCTCCCAGATCTGGCCCCAGCGGGCCTCGAACTCCTGCTTGAACTGCTGGTAGAAGCTGCCGTTGGTCGCGTAGCCGGCCGGGATGTCGGTGGCTGCCGGCAGGAACCAGGCCTCCGGATAGCCGTCGCTGTCCTGGGTGGCGTGCGCCCCGTGCACGTGCGTCACCATCGGCACCGGCCCCGTGTACGGCATCGCATCCATGCCGTGCGAGTCGGTGCCGCCGGGTCCGCCGGCCGGGTTGGCCCAGTGCAGCGTCTGGTCGACGGCGAAGAGGTGCGGCAGGTAGTGCCCCTGCGCGTCCACGAGGCCGTTGATCCACTTGACCCGCACCGGCCGGTCTTTCCTGGCCTCGATGGTGAACGCCGGGTAGTTGAGGGTACCGCCCTCGGCGGCCGGCCTCGGGTCGAGCATCGACGCGTAGCTCCAGACGGTGGTCGGCCCGACGGAGTTCGCCTTGGACCATGCCGTCGGGAGGATGTACTGCTGGAACTGCTTGAGCGCGATCTCGTAGTAGTCGATCTTCTTCCCCTTGGCGTTGATGACCTGCGTGCGCGGCATGGCCGGCGGGATCACCAGGGCCTCCTTGTACTTGGGGATGGTGGTGGGGTCGAGGGAGCCTCCGGGCAGCGGGGCGGCGCCCGCGGGGACGGAGGTGAAGGCGAGGACGATGGTGGCGATGGCGAGCGTCAGCGACGCAGCGAGCCCCGACGTCACTCGCGGGCTCTCACCGAGCGCGGTCTTCATTGTGCTCCTCCTGCTTCTGCGCCCGCAGCCCCTGCGCGGGCGGGTGGTGCGACGGAGCACATCAGGCGCTCCTCGCTGGCAAGCAACGTGACGTGTGGATACCCCGGTCGGGGCGGCGGTACACCCTTTGGAGCGTCACGACAGTCCAATGACGACGGCGAGGCGCGGTGGCGTCGGCGCGGGCTCCCCGCTACCCTCGCGCGAGAGGGTTTCGCGCCCCCGGCGCGAAGGTCCTCACACAGGCCGGCGCCGTGCGCCGGCCTGTCCAGCGGTCAAGAAGCGCCCAGCCGGGCCGATACCCCGAAGAGCGAGCGTGCAGGGCAGCGACATGGTCGGAGACGAGTCCATCCTCCCCACAGACACCTTTGACGCGACGCGGCCGCGCCGCACGGCAGCGGCCGGCGCGGCACTGCTCTTCCTCCTCTTCGCGGCGCTCGTCGTGACCGCCGCGACCCCTCCGCGTGCCGCGGCTGCCCCTTCGCTCTCTGACCTGCAGAAGGAGGCCAAGCGCACGCGGACCGAGATGGCGAACCTGCAGAGCGATCTGCAGAAGGCGAGCGACGACCTCCTCAAGGCACAGGCGAAGCTCGACGAGGTCAACAAGCGCCTCACCCGCTCGCGCATCGACCTGAAGCGCGCGGAGAACGCGCTCGACACGCAGCGCGAGATCCTCGCCAGGCGAGCGGCCACCATGTACAAGTCGGGCGACCTCGACTGGTTCGACATCCTCTCCAGCATCCAGAGCCTCTCCGACATCGACACCATCCGCTCGCTGCAGCGGGCCATCGCCGACCAGGACCGCCGCGCCGAGAACGAGGCGCAGCGGCTGGCGCGCGAGTCACGGCGGCTGGAGCGTCAGGTGGAGTCGGACCACGAGGAGGCGGTGGCCGCGACGCAGGCGGTCCAGAACCAGAAGATCGAGCTCGACCAGAAGCTGGCCGAGCGCACGGCGATCCTCCAGGACGTCACCAAGCGCATCAAGAAGATCCTCGCCAGCGGCGGTCTGGGCGCGGCGCTGGCGATGGCCAAGGACGGGCAGTTCACGCAGCTCACGTGGGCGAAGGCGCTCCTGGTCGCCATGCGTCTGCCGGTGACGGCCGACAACGTCGCCGCGATCACCGCCTGGGAGATGGCGGAGGGCGGCCACTGGTACAACACCGCCTACTACAACCCGCTGAACACGACGCAGGACATGCCGGGCGCCACCGTGTTCAACTCCGTCGGGGTCAAGGCCTACACGAGCTGGAAGCAAGGCCTCGAGGCGACCGTCAAGACGATGAAGAACGGCTACTACGGCGGCATCATCGAGGCGCTGGGCCGCGGCAACGACGCGACCGCGGTGGCCGCCGCCGTCGGCGCCTCGCCCTGGGGCACCGGCAACTTCAGCCACCTGCTCTGAGCCGACCGGGCGCGTCGCGGCCCTCGCGCGTACCCGCTCCATCCGGTGCATCCCTGGAGGAGCCAGCGGGAAGAGTACCGGCATGTTCAGAAGACGCCGACTGCGACTCCCGGAGCTCGACCCGCTCGTGACCGACAGGAACGGCCGCGTGGTGGGCGTCCGCACGCCCCCGCCGCAGCCGCCGCCGGAGACGAAGGCGAGCCGCTCGTGGCTCCGGCGCACGAACCTCGCCGCGACCGGCGAACTGCGCCACCAGGCGGAGCTGCGGAACCAGTTCTCCGCCTTCCACGTCGACCCCGGCCCGTCGGTCCGGCGATGACGTGAGTGCGGGCGCCTGGATCCTCCTCGCGATCGTCCTCGTCATCGTGCTGCTCTGGGGCCTGCCACGCGTGTTCCACTGGCGCCGTGACCGGCGCCGGCGGAGCCTCATCCGGCGCCTGGAGCAGACGCGCAGCTCGCGCGTGATCACGCTCATCCACCGCCAGGAGGGCTTCGGGCTCTTCGGCCTCGCCTTCGGCCGCTACATCGACATCGACGACGCGGAACAGCTGCTGCGCGCGATCCGGCTCACGCCGGATGAGATGCCGATCGACCTTCTGCTGCACACGCCGGGTGGACTGGTGCTGGCGAGCGACCAGATCGCCTACGCCCTCAAGCGGCACGGCGGCAGGATCACCGTCATCGTCCCGCACTACGCGATGTCGGGCGGCACCCTCGTGGCGCTCGCGGCGGACGAGATCCTGATGGACCCGGACGCGGTGCTGGGGCCGGTGGACCCGCAGCTCGGCAGCCTGCCGCGCGGGTCGTGGCCGGCGGCGTCGATCCTCAAGGCGCTGGAGCAGGACAACCCCAACCGGGACGATGAGACGCTGATCCTCGGCGATGTGGCGCGCAAGGCGATCGACCAGGTGCGCGCGACGGTCGAGGAACTGCTCGAGGGCCGCATGGACGAAGCGGAGGCGAAGCCGCTCGCGGCCTTGCTCAGCGAGGGGCGCTGGACACACGACTACCCGATCCGCCTGGAGGAGGCGCGGGCGCTCGGACTGCCGGTGTCGGACGCGGTGCCCGACGCGGTCTACGAACTCATGACGCTGTACCCGCGACGCAGCCAGCGGCGACCGTCCGTGGAGTTCATCCCCACGCCGTACAGGTCGCGTGGCCAGGACGAGTGACGGCGCGCGATGCGCCGGGCGTCTCAGCCGACTGTCGACGGCGCAGGCCGGCCTCGCGCGTCCGGCCACGAGCCCGACGAGCTGCTCGTACACCTCGGCATGCCGCTCGCGAAGGAACCCCACATGGCACTGCAGCGCCGGTAGTACCCGGCGTCGGCCTCCTCTGCTGCGGCAACACGCCCTCGTTCGCCCAGCAGGATTCCATGCGTCTCGGCGATCTCCGCCGGCAGGCTCGCTCAGGAGCCGCGCGACCTCCCAGTAGGACGACAGGCCGTGGTCTTCGGCGAGCCAGCGCGCGTCGTCTGCGGCGAGGTAGAGAGCGGCCACTTCCGCCGCCGTCTGTTCGTTGTGCGTGCTTGCGTGAGAGCTTCATGACGTCGTTTCTCCAGTACCGGACATCCACCGACTATACCCCTCTGGCTGCGGCCGGCAAGCGAGGCGCCGGAGACGCGCGCAGGCGACCCCGGGCGCGTTCGAGCCGGCGGCCAGGGGAGATACCACCACGAGACGGGCGCCGCAGCGGGCGGCGCCCGCAGGTCACTTCGCGAGGCGGCGTGGACGACGATCTCGGTCAAGGGTATCTGCGCGCGACCCGGCACGGCCGCGGGCGCCTCGTCGGCGGCCGCATGGACTGGGCGCACCAGCCGGACTGGTTCAAGACGTATCCGGACGCCGCGCGGGTCAAGCTGCCCGACCTGGCGCTCGACGACAGCGGCGTGTTCGACGCCATGGCACGCCGCAGGAGCCTGCGGACGTACTCGCCCGAGCCGCTCGCCCTGGGCGAGCTCTCGGCGCTGCTCTGGGCGGCCGCCGGGGTCACGGCGCGCCAGGACGGCTTCGCCTTCCGCACTGCGCCGTCGGCCGGCGGCCTCTACCCCATCGAGCACTACGTGATCGCCAACGACGTCGAGGGACTTGAGCAGGGCCTGTACCACTACGACGTGCTCGGCCGCGCGCTCGAGCGCCTGTACGCGGGCGACCTGCGGCTGCCCGTCGCCCGCGCGGCGCTCGACCAGCGGATCGCCGCCGACGCGCAGGCCGTGTTCGTCTGGACCGCGGTGCTGGAGCGCTCGCGCTGGAAGTACGGCGAGCGCTTCCTCCGCTACGTGCTGCTCGACGCCGGCCACATCGCCGAGAACGTCGCCCTCGCGGCGACGGCGCTCGGCCTCGGGACCTGCCAGATCGCCGCCTTCTTCGACGAGGAGGCGGCGGCGATCCTCGGCGTCGACCCCGACCTGGAGCCGGTCGTGTACATGAGCACGGCCGGAAGGCCGGCCGGCTGACGCACGAAGGCCGGCCGGCGCCCAACGCGGGAAAGCAGGCCGGGCCAGCGCCGTTCGCCCGGCCTACTCCCGGGGCTGCCCCGCGCCGGCAGGCAGCCGCTCGGCGAGCCAGGCCGCGACGTCCTCGAACACCTGCTCGCGGTCCACCTCGTTGAAGAGCTCGTGGTAGAAGTGCTTGTAGGGCACGAGCTTCTTGTCCGCCGACCCGACGGTGGCGAAGAACGCCTCCGCGAACGCCGGGTCCGCCACCTGGTCGTCCGTGCCGTACAGCACCAGCAGCGGCAGGGTGACGCGCGGCGCGGCGGCCATCGCCGCGTCCTGGGCGGCCAGGGCCTCGGCGGCCCAGCGCGCCGTGGCGACGTGGTGCACGAGCGGGTCGGTCACGTAAGCCTCTACCACCGCCTCGTCGTGCGAAAGGTCCTCGGCCCTCACCGTGTTGCCGATGTCGCGGCCGGGCCAGAGGGCGGAGAGCGCCTTTGCTCCGAAGAGCTTGAGCGGCTCGGGCTGCACGGTCAGCGCGAAGAACGGAGAGGAGAGGACGAGCGCCCGGACATCGCAGGGGCGCTCCTCCGCGAACCGGGCACAGATGAGCCCTCCCAGGCTGTGCCCGAGCAGCACGACGGGCTTGCCCGGCTGCCGGCGGCGCACCTCATCCAGGAAGATCGCGGTGTCGTCCAGGTAGTCGTCGAAGCGCTTGATCTGGCCGCGCGTACCGGTGGACAGGCCGTGCCCGCGGAGGTCGTACGCGTACACCGCGTAGCCGCGCGCGGCCATGTCCTCCCCGAACCAGGTGTGGCGACCGCCGTGGTCGCCGTATCCGTGGACGAGGGCGATCGCGGCCAGCGGCTCCACGAGTTGCTCGATGTCCGGACCGGCCGGAAGCCACGCCTGCAGGTGCAGGCGCTCGCCGGCGCCCATGATCTGGTCCGATGTGTGACGCGGAGTGACGGGAGAGGCGCTCATGACGTCAGATCGTGAGCGCCGCACGGATGGACCCGGAGACGGCCGCGAGGCCGCCTTCCAGCTCGTCCGCCAGCGGCCACGCGTAGCCGATGCGCATGTGGCGCCTGTCCTGCTCGAACCAGTGCCCCGGCCCGACGTAGGCGCCGTGCACCTCTCCGAGCACCCGGTAGAACTCGTCCACGTCCACCGGCACCTCCGGCTTGATGCGCGGGAAGCACACCACCCCGCCGCCTGGCTCCACCCACTCCATCATCTCCTCGCCATCCATCCAGTCCTTGACGACCTGCAGTCGCGCCGCGATGAGCGGACGCAGTTCGGCGAGCCACGCCTCGCGCAGCGCGAGCGCCCGCGCCGCGATCTCCTCGTCGACGACGCTGCCGCAGATGCCGATCTGCTCCTTGGCGGCGAGGAACGTCTTCATCAGCTCGCCGTCGCGGCAGACCAGCCAGCCGGTGCGGATGCCGGGGATGCCGTAGGTCTTGCTGAGCGAGCTGACGCTGATCGCCCTCTCGCTCAGGGTGGCGGCCACCGGGAGCGGCTCGCCGAAGGTCATCTCGCGGTAGGTCTCGTCGACGAGCAGGCGGCAGCCGGCGCTCTCTACCCGGCCGACCAGGCTGCGCAGGTCGGCCTCGTCCATCATCACGCCGGTCGGGTTGTGCGGCAGCGTGACGCTCACGTACTTCGTGCGCGGCGTGACCAGCGCCATGAGCTTCTCCGGGTCGATGCGGAAGCCGTCCTCGAACGTCAGGTCGAGAAAGCTCACGTCGGCCTCGATCGCCCGCGGCGTCTCGATGTTGGTGGCGTAGTTGGGGCGGATGACGACGAGGTGGTCGCCCTTGTCCAGGAGCGTGGTCGCGATGATGAAGAGCGCCTGGGCGGCGCCGGCCGTGACGAGCACGTCGTCGCGGCTCACTCCGCCCGGCTCGCCGCCGCTCTGCTCCGCCACCAGGTCGCGGAAGCTCTCGTTGCCGGCGTGGTCGCCGTAGAAGAGGAGCAGGTCGCGAAGCTCGATGCCGAGGTCGGCCAGGGAGCGGTCGCGGACCGAGCTCTCCGTGAGGTTGTAGCGGATGCGGTCGTAGCCGAACTGCTCGGGAGACTCCTCCTCGATCGGCATGCGGCGGTACTTCACGGTGTTCTCCTCCTGGCGGCTCTCAGGGCTGCCGCGCAACCCTACATCCGCCACGCCGGGCGCGCACCGCGCCCGCGGCCGGCGCGTCTTCCATGCTAGAGTCACGCTGCACTTCCAGGAGGGGCCAATGCGTTCCGATCACCGTCGTACCTACGTCACCGTCGCGCTCGTCGTCGCACTGATCCTCGTGGCCGCGCTCGCCGCCGCGTGCTCGGCCCGGGCGACCGGCGACGCGGCAGGCTCCGCCGCGCCGAGCGCGGGCGCCTCGACCGGCAGCGAGCCCACGGACTCCGCCGGCGCCTCGACCGGCAGCAAGGCGGCTTCGGGCGCGGACTACCGGCGCGTGCTCCAGATCCTCGCTTACATGGACGCTCATCCGCCGACCGATCCGGTCGTCGTCCTGCTCGGCGGCTCCGCCGCCCGTGAGTCGACCGTCAGCGACGCGAGCTGGCGCGCCCAGATCAAGGCCGCACCCAACAACGGCCCTGCTGTCGAGGCGTGGAACCTCGGGTCCAGCAATCGCACCATGGCCCAGAACGTCGCCATCGTGAACGCGCTCCCCAAGGTGCCGACGATCGTCTTCATCGGCATCAATCTGGGCTCCTTCACCTCGAGCGACACCAGGATCCCGACGCTCGCGCTTCCCCCCGCGCCATCGACAGCGCCGACGCAGAAGCAGCCGCACCAGTACTCGGCGGGCGACGTCCTCTCGACAGCGAAGAAGCGGGCGCTCCTGCAGAGCTGGCTCGGCGACCGCTACCCTGTGTACAGGCGCAACTTCAGCACCAGCGCCGGCGTCCTGGAGACGCTCATCAAGGCCTGCAAGGCTCGCGGCTTCTACCCGGTGCTTTTCGAGCTGCCGCGCAACACCGCGATCGTCGGCGGCAAGCTCAACGCTCCGGTGGCGAAGTTCCGGGACAAGTGCACCGTCCTGGCGAAGAAGTACACCGTGCCCTACGTCAGCTTCGTCTCCACGGCCAAGGTCCCCAACTCCAGCTTCTACGATCTGTGGCACCTGGTGGAGCCGGGCCGCGCGAAGTGGCAGGCCCTTCTCAGCGCCAAGACGGCGAGGATCCTGAGCAGCGCGGATTTCGGTGGCGGCGGCTCGTAAGGTCCTCGGCCGCCGCGCCGTGATGGTGGCGGCCAGGCTGACGCTGATCCTTCTTCTGGCCGCCGGCCTCGCCGCGCTCACCCTCATCGCCGCGCCGGCGCACGCGGGGGACGAAGGCGACGGGCCCGTGACCGCCCTCGTCGGCGCTGCTCCGGCGTCGGTGTCGAGCTACACCCCCGACCTGGTCGCGCCGGTCGGCGAGGAGACTCGCGGCAACGACTACGGCAGGGACTGGCAGCACTGCGTACAGGTCGTCGCCAACCTGCGCGCCAAGCACCCCGAGGTCCCGCTGGTCGTGCTGCTCGGCGGCTCGTCGGCGCGCGAGTGCACCGTGCTCGACGACGACTGGGAGCAGCAGATCGAGCGTCGAAGCGACTACGTCGTCGACGCCTACAACCTCGGCTCCAAGCACCGCACCTACGCGCAGGACCTCGCCTTCGTGAAGCTCCTGCCGGCCAAGGTCCCCACCATCGTGTACATCGGCGTCAACCTCGGCCGGTTCTGCCTCCCCGCGCGATCGGCGGCGATCAGGCTGCCCCGGCCGCGCCCCCTGAGGCACTACCCGCAGCACGTCTACTCCCGCACGCGCATCCAGAGCTCCACCACCAAGCGGTACTACGTCTCGTACTGGCTGGCGGCCCGCTACCCGGAGTTCCGCGCCAACTACAGCGCGGAGCTCAGGATGCTTGAGAAGATCATCCGGACCTGCAAGGCCAGGCACCTGCGCGTCGCGCTGGTCGACCTGCCCCGGGACCTCCCGGTCATCGGCTCCTCGTTCGACGGACCGGTCTCGCGCTACCACGCCGACTGCACGAGACTGGCTCGCGCCTGGCACATCCCGTGGTTGCACTTCAACGGGGCAGCCCACTTCCGCGACGGCGACTTCTTCGACATCTTCCACCTCGTCGAGCCGGGCCGCGCCAAGTTCCAGAGCATCCTCTCGGACAAGACGATCCGGCTCCTGAAGCTGTACCGGATGCCCAAGCCGACGCCTTCCCACCGCCGTCGCCGTCACCGCCCGTCGCCGAGCCCGTCGACCTCCGCATCACCGCCGGCGTCGCCGTCGCCGACGCCGGCCTTCTAGGCTGTCCCTGGCGGCCGCGCCGGCGCTGCCGCGTCAGCTCACGCGGCAACTGAAGCCGGCGTGCTTCTCGAAGTACTTCTGGTGGTACTCCTCAGCGCGCCACCACTCGGGGGCCGCCACGATCTGCGTCACGATGGGACGCTTGAAGACGCCGCTGTCGGTGAGCTGCTCCACCGCGGCCCGCGCCGACTTCTCCTGCTCGGGCGTGTGGAAGAAGACGGCGGAGCGATACTGGTCGCCGACGTCCGGCCCCTGCCGGTTCAACTGCGTCGGGTCGTGCATGCCGAAGAAGGCGGCGAGGAGCTCCTCGTAGCTGATCCTGTCGGGGTCGTAGTCGAGGCGTACCGCCTCGGCGTGGCCCGTGGTGTGCGAGCAGACCTGCTCGTAGCTGGGGTCTGCAGTCGTGCCGCCGGTGTAGCCGACCTCGGTGCTGGTGACGCCCGGCAGCGCGGCGAAGCGCTGCTCGACGCCCCAGAAGCAGCCGGCGGCGAAGGTGGCGGTGGCCATGTGTCCGTCCTGTCGTCGGTGGTGGCGCGCGCCGCTCCCGGCGGCGCGCCGTGCACCCCGACTGTTCCCCGGGCGCGCCGGAGGCACGCCCCGCGGCTCAGACCTGCTGCTTCTCGACCTCGCCGACGCGGGCGGGCGGGGTCTTGGCGACCCATGCAGCCGGGCGGGGCGGCTGCTTGCTCAGTTCCTTGAGCCGGCGGCGCTGGGCCCGGTTCTTGGCGGCGGTCCACCACGTGCGCGAGTAGTACCAGAGCCAGCCGTACTCGAGCATGCGGTCCCACGCCCGCTTCTTCAGGGCGTCGTCGCGGTTCCACAGCCACTTGTGGAACGCCCAGACCGGGCGCCAGGTGGCGTAGAAGCTCTTGTTGGCCTTGATCGTCTCCTGGAGGAGGTGGTACGGCGTCATCTGCCTGGGGCGGAAGACGACGTGCTGCGCGTCGTAGAAGGACCAGTCGCGCTCGAGGATGCGGCCCTCGGCATCCAGTTCCTCGAACTGCTGCGTGCCGGGGAGCGGCGTGAGGATGTTGAGCATCACCGTGTCGATCTTGTTCTTCTTCGCGAACTTGACGGTGTCGCTCACGGAGTCCGGCGTGTCGTGATCGGCGCCCAGCACGAACATGCCGTGGGCGCGGATGCCGTAGTCGTGGAGCACCTTGATGGCGTGCTCGATGTCGCCCACGGTCTGTGACTTCTCGAAGCTGTCGAGCGTGGCCTGGTTCACGGACTCGAGGCCGAGGGCGACGAAGTCGCATTTCGAGGCCCGCATGAGCTCCAGCAGTTCCTGGTCGCGCACGACGTCGGTGCGGACCTGGGCGCCCCACGGCACGGTGATGCCTTCGTCGATCATGAGCTGCAGCAGCCGCTTGAGGCGCTTCCGGTTGGCGGCCATGTTGTCGTCGTAGAAGAAGATCTTCTCCGGGTTCTTCTGCTTGATCTCCGCGACCACGCTCTCGGCGCTGCGGAAGCGGTACTTCTTGCCGAACATCGCGGTCACGGAGCAGAAGGTGCAGTCGAAGGGGCAGCCCCAGCTGGTCATGATCGGCGTGTTGGTGATCCGCTCCCAGCCGTCCACGAGCGTGAGGTCCGGGAACGGCAGCGTGTCGAGGTCCTCGCAGCGCTCGTGCAGGGGCGCGTGCACGGCCTTGCCGTCCTCGCCCCGGTACGAGATGCCGGTGATGGAGCCGAGCTCGCGGTCGCCGGCCAGGGTCTCCGCGAGCTCCACCATGATCGTCTCGCCGGCCTCGCCGCGGGCGACGTAGTCCACGTGCTCCAGCGCCTCGTCGGCCATGAACGTGACGTGGGAGCCGCCGATGACGACGGGGATGCCGCGGCGGCGCAGATCGTCGCCGATGCGGTACGCCTCGATGATCGTGGAGGTGGTGCTGGAGATGCCGACGAGGTCCGAGGAGTACACGTCGGCCCAGTCGATCGGCGCGAGCTGCGGATTGAAGATCCGCACGTCGTGACCGGCCTCGACCAGCGCGGCGCCGATCATGGGCAGGCCAAGGCGCACGAAGTACGACTTGGACCAGAGATGGCGGCTGGGAGAGATCGGTTCGATGAGACGGATCTTCATACGGGGCGATTCCTTGAGCGGGGGTGGCCAATCAGATGATGCTACTCACTCTGGGCCCGTTGTGGCAAAGAGCGATGTCGACAGCATACAGGACTGAAACGGTCTTTGTGTGCACAGCGGCGCTCAGAAGGGAAGAGCTCGGACAAGATCATCCGATCTCGACGAGGCACCCGGAGGCCTCCGCTCCGCGGACAGCCCACCCGGCGCCTCGACCAGGCAAGTGCGACCAAGGCAGCGTGATCGACAATGGATGGAGACACCCGGGGAAGCTGGACGCCCCCCGCGTCGGGCCGCAGGAGCGACCGGGTGCGCACCTACCGCGAAGGCAGGGTGTGCGCGGAGCCGGGCTGCGCCACGGTCCTCTCCGTGTACAACCCCTCACCGAGGTGCGCGCTCCACCAGCGCCAGATGGCGATGGCGCGCTTCCGCCGGTTCGGTTCGGTGGAGGCGGAGCGGCAGTGCCGCCAGTGCGGGGCGCCGTTCGTGACCGCCAATCCACGGCGGCAGTACTGCAGCGCCCGCTGTCGCTCGCAGGCGTTCGCGGCGCGCGAGAAGGCGATGCGGCTGGCCGCGCCCGCGGGGGCGAGCGACCGGCAGGCGGCCTGAGCCCCGTGACAGACGCGGCGCCGGCCGCTCGGGTCCCCCGCCGCGAGCCGGTCTGCTAGCCTTGGGGCGTGGACCACGACTTCGACGCCCCGATCGAGCGCAGGGGCACCGCCAGCTTCAAATGGGACCTGTACGGCGACGGAGTGCTGCCGCTGTGGGTCGCCGACATGGATTTCGCCTCGCCGCCGGCGGTGGTCGAGGCGCTCGAGGCACGCGTCGCGCACGGAGTCTTCGGCTACGCGCTCGCGGGCGATGCACTGCTCGAGGCGATCGTCGCTCACCTCGAGCGGCGGTACGGCTGGCGCATCGAGAGCGAATGGATCTGCTGGCTGCCGGGCATCGTGCCCGGGCTCAACATGTCGTGCGAGGCGTTCGCCGCGCCGGGCGAGGCGGTGCTCACGGTCACGCCGGTCTACCCACCGTTCCTCGAGGCGCCCGACCAGCGCGGCCGGCGGCTGATCACGGTGCCGGCCGAGCTCAGGGACGGACGCTGGGAACTGCCGCTCGAAGGCCTGGAAGCGGCAGTCACGCCGGACACGCGGGCGTTCATGTTCTGTCACCCGCACAACCCCATCGGACGCGTCTGGCGCCGCGAGGAGGTGGAGGCGCTCCTGGATTTCTGCCGCCGGCACGACCTGATCCTCGTCAGCGACGAGATCCACTGTGACCTGATCCTCGACGACCTGGCGCACGTGCCCACGGCGCTCGCCGGTCCGGACGCCGCGGACCGCATCGTCACGTTCATGTCGCCGAGCAAGACCTTCAACCTGCCCGGCCTCAACTTCGCCTTCGCGATCGTCGCCGACGAGGCCCTGCGGCGGCGCTTCCTGCGCCCGGGCGAAGGGCTCCTGCCGTTCCCGGGCTCCTTCGCGGTCGCCGCCGCGGAGGCCGCGTACGCCCGTGGCGGCGAGTGGCACGCCGGGCTGCTGGACTACCTGCGCGGCAACCGCGACGCCCTCGAGGCGTTCGTCGCCGCGGAGCTCCCGCGCGTGCGCATGACGCACGTCGAGGCCACGTACCTCGCCTGGCTGGACGTGCGCACGCTGGGACTGGACGACCCGGCGGCGGCGTGCCGGGCCGCCGGGGTGGCGCTGTCGGCCGGGGCCGCCTTCGGCGACCCGGCCTTCCTCCGCCTCAACTTCGGCTGCCGCCGGGAGACGCTGGACGAGGCGCTCCGGCGCCTGGCGACCGTCCTCGTCTGATTCCGGCCGACCGGCCCTGCCGTCGTTCGGCCGGGCGGTTTGCTACACTCCGAGGCCATGAGCAGCCCCAGCCGTAGCTCCAGACCACCAGGCCGGCGCGTCCGGCGCTCACGCAAGTCCCGTGTCTACCGGCGTCGCCGGCTCTTCGCCCTCATCCTCGCCGTGATCGTCATCGCGGTGCTCGGCGGCGTGGTGTGGGCCACCGTCGGGGGCTGCGGGTCCGACGACACCGGCGGGAGCGGCGCCTCCTCGGGCTCGTCCGCCTCCGGGTCCTCGAGCGCATCCGGCTCCGGCGGCGACGGCGGAGCCACCAAGCCGGCCGGACTCACCCCCTCGCCGAGCCCCACCGCCTGGACAGGTCCGCCGTCCTCCTCGCTCAAGCTCAAGCAGGGCAAGACCATCGTGAGCTCGGAGATCTCGCCCAAGTCCGTGGTCAGCTCCGGCACCGGCTACGTCTTCGCCCAGAACATGATGTACAAGCACACGATCACCGTGTACGACTCCAAGACCGCGAAGCTCGTCAAGACCATCAAGGACGAGATCGACGCGGCGGACTTCAACATCAAGGGGCACGGAGACACGATCCAGGGGGCGCCCGTCGAATGCGCGTTCACGCCGGACGGGCGCTTCGCCTACATCTCCCAGTACTCCATGTACGGCGAGGGCTTCGTCGAAGGGCACGACACCTGCTCGCCCGGCGGCCAGTCCGACAGCTACGTGTACAGGGTCTCGCTCGCCGACCTCAAGATCGACAAGGTCATCAAGGTCGGCGAAGTCCCCAAGTACCTCGCCGTCACCCCGGACCAGAAGTACCTGCTGGTCAGCAACTGGTGCTCGTACAGCCTCACGGTCATCGACGTCCACACCAGCAAGGTCGTCAAGAGCGTCTCCCTCGGACCGTACCCGCGCGGCATCGCCGTCTCTCCGGACTCCAAGACGGCCTACGTCGCCGTCATGGGCACCACCAACATCGCCGTCGTCGACCTCAGCGACTTCTCGCTCTCGTGGATCAGCGGTGTCGGCGCCGGCCCGCGGCACCTGTGCATGGCCGGCAACGGCAAGTATCTGTACGCCACGCTCAACAACGAGGGCAACGTGGCGAAGATCGACCCGAAGAAGGGCACGGTCGTTGACAAGGTCTACACCGGGGCCCAGCCGCGCAGCATGGCGATCGCCCCCGACGGCAAGTCGCTGTTCGTGGTCAACTACGACTCGAGCACGATGAGCCAGGTCCGCACCAGCGACATGAAGGTCATCGACAGCGTCGGGACCAACTCCCTGCCCATCGGGATCACGTATGACGCGCCCACCAAGAGCGTGTGGCTGTGCTGCTACACCGGCAGCATCATGATCTTCAAGCAGAAATGACGCGCCGGCACTCCGCAGCTCTCGTCGTCATCGTCCTCTGCGTCGCCCTCGTGGCCGCGGCGGCCGGCGTCCTCTCCGCGTTCGCCGGCCCCGGCGCCGACGCGCGCGCCGCCACGTCGGCGCGCGGCGAGTATCCGCTGGACTTCATCCGCGTGCTCCAGCTCGTCGCCGACCTGCGCGCCGACCCCCCAGCCGAGCCGCTCGTCTGCCTGCTCGGCGGCTCGTCCGCGCGCGAGTGCACGGTGAGCAACGGCTCGTGGTCGGACGCGGTATCGCGCATCCGCGGCTATCGGGTGCTCACCGTGAATCTGGGGTCGAAGCACCGGATGTTCACCCAGGACCGCCGGATCGTGGGGTATCTGCCCGAGGGCACCGACATCGTCTTCATCGGCGTCAACATGGGGCGCTTCTGCAACGGCGAGTACGACCCGCCGGTCATCCTGCCGGACCCGTCCACGCCCAGCGCCCGCGGCGACGCGGCGCGCGCCTCCACGAAGATCTGGACCGACGAGCGCAAGCGCGAGGTCGCCCGGCAGTGGATGGTGAAGCGCTGGCCGCACTTCAGGGACCGCTACCGCTACAACCTGCGCGTGCTCGCCGGTGTCTGCCGGGACACCCTTGCCAAAGGCGGGCACCCCGTGATCCTCGACCTGCCGCGCAACATGGACATCATCGGCCACCAGTTGGATCGTCCGCTGCGGTTGTACCACCAGGGCTGCCGGGCGATCGCCGAGCGCCTGGGGATCCCCTACGTCCAGTTCCAGGAGAGCACGGGCCTGACCAACAGGGACTTCTCGGACCTGTGGCACACCGTCCCGTCGGGCAAGGCCAAGTGGCAGCGCGCCCTGGCGGCGACCACCGCGCGTCTCATCCGGCAGTACGGCATCGGCCCGGCGCCCTCGCCGTCACCGTCTCCGGGGCCGACCGAGGAGCCCTCTCCCTCAGGATCCGCGTCGCCGCTGCCCTGAGGCGGGACCCGCCCGCGTCCGGGCGATCAGTACAGTCGGACCCCCCGGCGCAGTCGCAGCCAGAAGCCGTCAAGCTCGCCGCCGTTCACCCGCACCTGGTCCACGCCGTTCACCACGGCGCGACGGTCGACGAGGATCCGCAGGCCGTCACCCGAGTCCACGCGCACCTGGTCGACCACATCGGCGTGCTCGTCGTACCGGATCGCGACGAGCGTCTGTCCGGCGGCGATGGCGGCGGTGCGCGCCGGATCGTAGCCGTGCTGCGCCGCCGTACCGTGCAGATAGGCGCCGCCCGCGCTCTCGGGCAGCCACCAGCCCGCGGCCTGGCCGGACTCCACGCGCAGGTAGATCGGTGAGCGCCGGAAGAGCCGCATACGGCGCGTGGTGTTCCACGACACGGCTCGCCGCACTCTGACGGCGCGGCGGGCGGTCACCGTGCCGTTAGCGTCGACCTTCACCGCGTTGTAGGTGCCCGGCTCGACGCGCAGCGAGCCCTCGACGCCGGGCTTCGGGTAGTCGTTGCTGAAGACGTCCGACGCCTGAGCGAAAGCGGTCGCCCCGGTCATCTTGTAGAGCTCCTGCAGCTGGGCGACGTGCATGCCGTGGTAGTTGGGGTTCGCGGTCCGATGCGCCAGGCAGTAGCAGCTGATCCACCCATCGCGACGGAACTGGGGAAGGTAGTGCCGAACCGTGGTCACGGCGGCCCGGAACAGCTCCCTGGCGCGCTCGTCCCGCGTGACCATGTAGTACTCGAACAGGCCGAAGAGCGAGGAGTTGTGGCCGTTGAGCGTGCAGTCCGGCACGAGGTTGGGCCAGGGCCACTCCTGCAGCCAGTAGTAGCCGTGCGTGTCGATGTTCAGGATGAACGGCCCGCTGCGCGGTCCCGGCCGCAGGAAGGCGGCGAAGGTCCGGTCGGCGGCTTCGCGCCACTTGCTCTCGCCGGTCACCTCCGCGAGACGCGAGAAGAACAGGAGGATCCTGCCCTGCGGGAGCGCGGAGTAGTACGGCGCCTCGATGAACTCGCCGGGCTTTCCGTGCCTGGAGCGCGACGGGTAGTTCGGGTAGTACCAGGCGTCGTCGCCGGTGTCGTGGAAGGAGACCAGCCGCTCGGCCTGCGCCAGCGACCGGTCGAGGTAGAACGTGTCGCCGGTCAGCCGGTAGGAGTTGAGGTTCTCCAGCCCGTAGCTCGCCTGACCGCGCGGGAAGTCGTACAGCTTGCCGTCCCTGAGGCGCATGCGCACGCCCTCGGCATCGTGGACGTCCGAGTCCTCCCGCGGCGTGACCGCGCTGCCGGAGAAGGGCCTGTCGTCGGCGGCCAGCTCCCGAAGCTCGAAAGGATAGGCGTTGAAGCGGAAGGGGATCCCGGCGACAGAGACGCCCACGGCCTCGGCGGCAGGAGCGACCGGCGTCGCCGGTGCGACGGCATCGGGAGAAGCCTCAGGCGAAGCGCCGGCGGACGCCGAGGCTGAGGCCGCGCCTCCGGCGAGAGCCGCCGGCAGCAACGCGACCAGCGCCCCGGCGAGTACCCACCGCGCATGTGAACGCATCCGTGCCCCCTCGCTCCCCGCGCCCACCCCGGGCGACCTCCGACGCGACGAAGGTACCACAGACGCCAGGGGCCGTGCATCGCACCGGGGACGCCGGCGCCCGAGGCTCAGACGGCCGGCGCGATGGTGCGCACGCCGTCGTCCCCGCCGGCGAGGACGACGTCCGCCCGCCGGCGCGCGAAGATCCCGCACTCGACGACGCCGGGGATCGACTTCAGTTCGGCCTCGACCCGCTCGGGGTCGCTCAGGTCGAGGCCGGCGACGTCGAGGATCGCGAGACCGTCGTCGGCGACGAAGCCGGAGCGGGCGGCGGGGCTGCCGCCGAGCGCGCGCACGCGCTCGGCCACCGGCGCCACCGCCATCGGCAGCACGGCGAGCGGGACGGGCGGCGCAGCGCCGGCGGCGCTCGCCGCGCCGAGGCGCGGGGCCAGCTTGCCCTCGTCGACGATGCAGACGAAGAGCTCCGAGGCGCTCGCCACCACCTTCTCCCGGGCGAGCGCCCCGCCGGCGCCCTTGATCAGCCGCAGCTCCGGATCCACCTGGTCGGCCCCGTCGACGTACAGCGCGAGCGACGGGGCCTCGTCCAGCCCCACCACCCGGATCCCGGCGGCGCGCAGCGCCGTCGCCGAAGTCTCAGAACTCGCCACGGCTGCGGTCACCAGCTCCGGACGCCGCGCCAGCTCCTCGATGAAGCGCGCGGCCGTGCTCCCGGTCCCGACGCCGATGGTCGCGCCCGGCTTCACGTAGGCCACGGCCGCGGCGGCGACGGCGCGCTTCTGTTCATCGCGGGTCATAGACTAGTGATGCCCCGCCGGCCGCCCAGTCACCCGCCGGTCTCTGGGCCGACAGTGCGGCCACGCCGGCGACGCCGCGAGGAGGAGCGATGAAGCCCGTCAACGTGTTCACCGTCAAGACCGAGACCGACCCGGAGGACCCGCCGGGCTACCAGGCGGAGGGCGTGAAGCTCGGGCCGATGATCGGAGCCGCGATGATCGGCGGCAGCGTGTACGTGCTGGCGCCGGGCGAGTCGGTGTGCCCGTACCACTTCGAGTTCGGCTCGGAGGAGTGGCTGCTGGTGCTCGAGGGGCGGCCGCTGCTGCGCCGGGCCGCCGATGAAGGCGAGCTCGAGGAAGAGCTGGAGCCGGGCGACGTCGTGTGTTTCCCGCCCGGCCCGTCCGGCGCGCACAAGGTGACCAACACCGGCGAGGGAGCCGTCCGCATCCTCATGCTCTCCACGATGCCCGAGGTGGACATCAGCTACTACCCGGACAGCGAGAAGTACGGCGTGTGGCCGGGCGGCGGGGTCAAGGGGTTCCTCGTGCGCCGCGAGCACGAGGTCGACTACTACGACGGCGAGTGACGAGCGGCCGGCGATGAGCGACGAGCGATCGCGGGCGCAGCGACGACACCGCCGTCCCCGGCGAGATGTTCATCCCGGCGGACGCGGACGCGGCCGCCGCGCGCGAGGTCACTCGGTGGGCGCTGGCGCGCCTCGCCGGCCGGCGCGACATCCTGCCGCCCACGGAGGCAGCCGGTCCGCTGCCGAGCGATAGGGTCGGCGGGCATCGGCGCCGACGCCGCGCTCGCGCTGTTCCGCGACCAGGTGGCGCCGACGGCCATCCCGCCGGACCACCCGCGCTTCCTCGCCTTCATCCCCGGCGTTCCGACCGTCGCCGCCGCGCTCGCCGACATGGCGCTGTCGGTGGCGATGATCTACGGCGGCAGCTACCTCGAGGGCGGCCGCGCCGTGGAGGCGGAAGACGCCGTGGTGCGCTGGCTGGCGGACGCCGCCGGGTTCCCGGCGACCGCCGGCGGCACGTTCGTCAGCGGCGGGTCCATCGCCAACCTGAGCGCACTCGTGGCGGCGCGCGGCGGCGGGCCGCAGGCACATCGCCGCCGCTTCGTCGTCGCCGGCGCGTCGGCGCACTCGTCCATGGCCGCCGCCGCGCACATCATGGGCTGCGAACTGATCACGGCTCCCGCGGCCGACGCGCACGGGCGCCTCGACGGCCGCGTGCTCGCGCAGGCGGTGTCCAAGCTCGATCCTGAGGAAGTCGTCGCCGTCGTCGCCACCGCGGGCGCGACCAACAACGGCGCCTTCGACGACCTCACAGCCGTCGCCGACGTGTGCGAACAGCACGGCCTTCGGCTCCACGTGGACGGCGCCTACGGCGGCGCGGCGCTGCTCTCCCCGCGCACGCGCCCGCTGCTCGCCGGCATCGAGCGGGCGGACTCGTTCATCGTCGACCCGCACAAGATGCTCTACTCGACGTTCGACTGCGCCGCCCTGGTGTACCGCGACCGGGCCGCGGCCAGCTGCGCCCTGACACAGACGGCCGACTACCTCGCCGTCTGCGACGGCGTCGACCCGAATCCGTCGGACCTCGCGATCCACCTCACGCGCCGGGCGCGCGGCGTGCCGCTCTGGGCGTCGGTCCTGGCGTACGGCACCGATGCGTACGCGCGCCGCGGTGGACCACTGCGTGGACATCGCGGCCTACGCCGCCGAGCGCATCGCAGCTTCGCCGGCGCTCGAACTGGTGCTCGAGCCGTCGTTCACCGTGCTCGTCTTCCGCCACCTCGGCTGGACTGCGGACGACTACGCCGCCTGGAGCGCGGACGCCATCGCTCGCGGTGTGGCGATGGTGATGCCGACCCGCCACGGCGGCGAGCCGTGCCTGCGGTTCTGCTTCGTCAATCCGCTGACGACGCGCGAGGACGTCGACCTGGTGCTCGCGGACCTGTCCTGAGCGGACGAGAGGCGGCAGGCGGTCTCCCCGCCCGCCGCCTCCCACACATCAGCGCGCCCGCGGCTCCCAGCCCATCACGGCCTTGACCTCGAGGTAGTCCTCGAGGCCGAACCGGCCCCACTCGCGGCCGTTGCCCGACTGCCTGTAACCGCCGAAGGGCGCAGCGCCGTCGGTCGGCGCCCCGTTCAGGTGCACCATGCCGGTACGCATGCGGCCGGCGACACGGCGGGCCCGCTCCACGTCGGCCGACTGCACGTAGCCGGAGAGGCCGTACACCGTCGCGTTGGCCAGCTCGATGGCGTGCGCCTCGTCGCGGAAGGGCGTCATGCAGAGCACCGGTCCGAAGATCTCCTCCTGGAAGACCCGCATGTCCGCCTTCACATCGGCGAAGACGGTCGGCCGGACGAAGAAGCCTCTGTCGAGGCCGTCCGGCCGCTCCAGACCGCCGGCGACCAGGCGGGCGCCTTCGTCGATGCCGATCTGGATGTAGCCGCGCACCGTGTCGAACTGCTTGCGACCGGCCACCGGTCCCATGAAGGTCGCGGCGTCGGTCGGGTCGCCGACGGCCACGGCCTCAGCGGCACGAGCCGCCACCTCGACCGCCTCGTCGTAGATCTCCTCGGCGACCAGCATCCTCGTCGGCGCGTTGCAGGTCTGGCCGGAGTTGTGCATGACTCCGAGCGTGCCGGAGGCGACGACCCTGTGGACGTCCACGTCGCCGAACACGATGTTGGCCGACTTGCCGCCCAGCTCCAGCGAGACACGCTTGATGGAGGGAGCGGCGGCGGCGCCGACCACGCCACCCACAGCGGTCGATCCCGTGAGGGAGACCATGTCGACGAGCGGGTGGGTGGCGAACGCGTCGCCGAGCGCCGCGCCGGCGCCGTTGATCATGTTGAACACGCCGGCGGGGAACCCGGCCTCGTCCACGGCCTCGGTGAAGAGGAGGGCCGAGAGCGGGGAGAGCTGGCTCGGCTTGAGCACCATGGTGCAGCCCGCGGCCAGGGCGGGCCCGACCTTGCAGGTCACCTGGTTCATCGGCCAGTTCCACGGCGCGAGCAGGGCACACACGCCCACCGGCTCGCGGATGATGCGCGTCGTGCCCCAATCCTGTTCGAGCGGGTAGTCGCGCAGCGCCTCCATGGCCTCCTTGAGATGGCGCGCGCCGGCCAGCGCCTGGCCGCCGTTGGCGAGGCCGCGGGGGATGCCGACCTCGGTCATCATCGCCTCGGCGATCTGCGGGATGCGCTTCTTGTACGCCTCGCGCAGCGCCGTCAGCAGCTCGATGCGCTCCTCCCGGCTGGTCTGCGACCAGCTCCCGAAGGCCCGATGGGCCGCCAGCACCGCCGACTCCACGTCGGCGGAAGAGGCGGCCGCCACTCGCGCCGCCTCTTCTTCCGTCGCCGGGTTCACGACGACGATCTCGTTCCCGGGCTGGGCCGGCTCGACCCACTGCCCGTCGATGTAGAACCTGGATCCGTCAGTCACACGATCTCCTCACTCGTCGGCCCGCCGGGGCGCTTCAGTCACCCGGCGGGCGGTAGAACATCTTGGTGCGCGCGGCCTTGTCCATCTCCTCCGGCGTGACCAGCACGGTGATCTCGCAGCGCACCATGCCGCCGGCTGTGATGTGCGCGGCGATCGCCGCCGCGGTGACGTTGTCGGGCAGGTCGACGACGCTGTAGACGTCGTGCGAGCCGAACGCGTAGTAGAACGACTCCAGCTCGCCGCCCAGGTTCTTCGACATGTCGGCGATCATCTTGCGTCGCTCGCTCCCACCCTCGCGCAGCACGCCCTTCATGCCTTCAGGGCTGTAGGTCGCGACGATCATGTACTTCGGCATCGCACCCTCCTCCACGTGGTCAAGCGTGCGCATACTATCCACCCGTCACGCCCCAGAGTCCATTACGGTACGCTTGCCGCCATGCCCCGCACGGATCGATAGATGCTCGCCGCGCTCCTCGCCCTGGCCGCCAGCCTCACCTGGGGGACCTCCAACTTCCTCGCTGGGGTGGAGACCCGCACCCGCTCCGTCTGGCACGTCACCGCGCTCAGCCAGATCGCCGCCGCGGCGGCCTCCGCGGTCGCGCTGGTGGCCGTGCGACAGGCCCCGCCCGGCGGATGGGACCTCTTCCTCCTGATCCTCACCGGGGTCGCCACGGCGGCCGGGCTCGTCATGTTCTACAAGGCTCTGGCGATCGGCACGATGAGCGTGGTCGCGCCGATCATCGCCGCCGAGGTGCTCATCCCCGTGACGGCCGGGATCCTGCTCGGCGAGCGTCCCGGCCTGCACGCCTACGCCGGCATGGCCGTGACCGTGTGCGGTGTGGTGCTGATCTCACGCACGCCGCGCAAGGAGAAGCAGAGCCACAGCGCGGAGCACCGCCGCGCCGCGCGCACGGCGGTGATCCTCGCCGTCCTCACCGCCGTCGCCTGGGGTTTCATGCTGCTCATCTACGGCACGGTCGGCAAAGGTGCGCCGGTCTGGGCCGTGTTCGACACGAGGCTGACGTCCGCGGTGGTCCTCGCCGGCTACGTGCTGCTCACCGGGCGCGGTCTGTCGCTCAAGGGTCAGAACGTCCCGGCGCTCGCCGCTATCGGCATCCTGCTGGCCGCGGCGAACTTCCTCTTCATCGCCGCCACCGGCATCGGCTACCTCAGCGTGACCAGCATCCTGGGGTCCCTCTCGCCGGTCGTGGTCACGGTCTACGCCCAGGCGCTGCTGCACGAGCGGCTGGCGCCGCGGCAGTGGGCCGGGTTCGCGGCGGTGTTCGCGGGGATCGTGCTGTTGTCGGTGTGAAGCCGCGCGTCAGCCGTTGCCGCCGGCGCCGGGATGCTGGTTCGTGAACTTCACCCGATCCTCGGGCGACATCTCCGCGCCGCCCACGTCGAGGAAGTGCGCCGCGTGCCGGCCGGCGCGCGTGTTCCTGAAGACTCGCGCGAGCACCAGCCACACCGCGACTACGAGCGCGACGCCCACGAGGACGAGAAGCGGGATGACCTCGGCTGCCCAAGCGACTGCGACCATGGCCGCAGCATAGCATCGAAGCGTCAACCGCCTGAGGCGTTCGGCCACCTGTATGGAGAAGAGCAGCCTGCCTATGGTCGACGACATGACAAAGGCCGGGAGCGTAGCCAGTGATAACAGGTTCTGCTACCCTGTTATCATGCTGCGCACCCAGATCAGCCTGTCCAGGGAAGACTACGACGCCGCCAAGGCCGAGGCTGCACGGCTCGGGATCTCGCTGGCCGAGTTCATGCGCCGGGCGCTGCGAGCCGCGCTCCCCGCCGACGAGTCCCACCCATGGATGCGCTACGCAGGCATGGTGGAGAGCGGAGACGCGGACTCCAGCCGGCACATCGACGACATCGTCTATGGCCACAAGAACTGACGCCTTCGTCGACACGTCGGCGCTCATCGCCTTCGCAGACCGCTCGGACTCACATCACGCGCTGTTCCGGCGTCTCTTCGGCGAACCGCCGTGCCTCGTCACGACCACGCTCGTCATCGCCGAAGGGCACGGCTGGTTCCTGCGCCGGTACGACCGCACGCGGGCGCTGCAGTTCCTGGCGATGATCGAAGCGATGACGCCGATGCGAGTACTCGCGGTCGGCCCCAAGGAACAGGCCGCCGGGGTCGCGCTCCTGCGGCGCTTCTCAGACCAGGACCTCACGATGACGGACGCAGTCGGGTTGCACCTCTGCACGGTGCATCACGTCGACTCGGTCTGGTCGACCGACTTCCACCTCGGCCTTACCGGCGTGCCGCTCGTGACCGGCCGCGGCTGAGACTCACCGCACAACACCAGTATGGTCGGAAACGGCCTGCGAAAACGCAGGTCTCCTTGCGCGTCTAACCCCACGGCGGCACATGATCCACGGCTTCCGACCGTCATCGGGCAACCGCGAGGCAAGGACGAAGCGTGAGAGCTCCAGGACGGCGAGGGCGGTCCTTGGGACTGCGAACGCTACGTGGAAGTCGTGCGAGGCGAGGGGTGGCGCGCCGGCAGGCCGCCGATCCCACCGCGGAACCCGCCGTCGTCCTTGATGCGCTCCTCGTCGGGGAGCTGGGCGCCGTCGGTGTCGAGGAACTGGTCGACCCTGGCGCCGGCGCCGGTGGCCCTGCCGATGCGTCTGGCCAGGTACCAGATGAGGCTGAGGAGCGGCCAGAAGACCAGCGCCAAGGCTGCGAAGGCAGCTGCGAACACAAAGAGTGTGGGGATCGCGCCCATGGTGAAGGCATTCCGCCGCTGCGCCGTGCCGAAACGTCGCGACCCGGCGACGGGACGTCAGACCTCCGCGGCCCCGTGCTTCTCGAACTTCTTGCGCTGCTCGGTGCTGAGGATGTGCTTGCGCACCCGCACCGTCTTGGGCGTGACCTCGACGAGCTCGTCGTCGGCGATCCACTCCAGAGCGCTCTCGAGGGTGATGGGGCGAGGCACCTTGAGGCCGGCGTCGATGTCCTTGGTGGACGAGCGGTAGTTGCCGAGCTGCTTGCGCTTGGTGGGATTGCAGAGCATGTCGTCGCCGCGCGAGTTCTCGCCGACGATCATGCCCTCGTAGACCGGGGTCATGTTGCCGACGAAGAGCACGGCGCGGTTCTGCAGGTTCTCCAGCGAGTAGCCGGCAGCCTCGCCGCCGGTCTGGCTGACCAGCGAGCCGCGCTCGCGGCCGGGGAGGTCGCCCTTCCAGGGGCCGTAGCCCGTGAAGCGCGAGCTCATGACGCCGAGGCCGCGCGTCTCGGTGAGGAAGTCGTTGCGGTACCCGATCAGGCCGCGCGTCGAGATGGTGAACTCGAGGCGCACGAGGCCGGTGCCGGTGGCCTCGACACCGAGAAGCTCGCCCTTGCGCAGGCTGAGCTCCTGGATGATCGCGCCCTGGTACTCCTCGGGTACGTCGATGATCAGCTGCTCCATCGGCTCGAGGAGCTTGCCCTTGGAGTCGCGGTGCGTGATGACCTCGGGGCGCGAGACGCAGAGCTCGAGGCCCTCGCGACGCATCTCCTCGATGAGGATCGCGAGGTGCAGCTCGCCGCGGCCGGAGACCTTGACGCCGTCCGGCCGGCCGAGGTCCTCCACGCGGAGCGCGACGTTGACGCGCAGCTCGCGCTCCAGCCTGTCCTTGATCTGGCGCAGCGTCGCCGCCTTGCCGTCCTGGCCGGCGAACGGGCCGTTGTTGACGAGGAAGAACATGCTGACCGTCGGCTCCTCGATCTCGAGCGGCGGCAGCGCCACGTCGGCCGCCTCCAGCTCAGGGGAGGCGAGCGTGTCGCCGAGGGTGATGTCGTCGGGGCCGGCGAGCCAGACGATGTCGCCGGCCGAAGCCTCCTCGACCTCGCGGTTCTCAAGGCCGCGCGTGACCCAGAGGTGCGTCACGCGCGCGGCCTCCGTGCCGGTCATCTCCCAGCCGGCTTCGGGGTCGCCGATCTCGAGGTGCCGCGTCGTGATGCGCTGCAGCTCGTCGCCGACCTTGAGGGCGCCGGCGAGCACGCGCCCGCAGCCGATGCGGCCGATGTAGTCGCTCCAGGCGAGCGTGCTCACCTGCATGAGGAACGGCGCATCCTGGTCGACCTTGCGGCGCGGGGACACTGGCGATGATCGTCTCGAAGAGATCGTTCATGGCGGCGTCGGCCAGTTCCTTGAGCAGCGCGGGCGAGAGCGTCGCCGCCGTCGGCGAGGTGCGCCTCGCGCTCGCGCTCTTCCTTCTGGTATTCGTCCAGATCGTTGACGATCCAGCCCTCGAGGCCGGAGCCGTACAGCACCGGGAAGTCGAGCTGCTCGTTGTTGGCGCCCAGCTCGACGAAGAGGTCGAAGGTCTTGTCCAGGGCGCCGGACGGGTCGGCGTTGGGCCGGTCGGCCTTGTTCACGATGACGATCGGCCGCAGCCCGAAGCTCAGCGCCCGCATGAGCACGTAGCGCGTCTGGGGCATCGGGCCCTCGTTGGCGTCCACCAGCAGCAGGACGGAGTCCACCATGCTCAGCACCCGCTCGACCTCGCCGCTGAAGTCCGCGTGGCCGGGGGTGTCGATGATGTTGATGAGGTAGTCCTTCCACTCCACGGTGCAGTGCTTGGAGCGGATGGTGATGCCGCGCTCGCGCTCGAGGTCGTTGCTGTCCATCACGCGCTCGTCGACGTGGGCGTTCTCGCGGAACACGTGCGCGGCGCGGAAGATGCTGTCGATCAGCGTCGTCTTGCCGTGGTCGATGTGGGCGATGATGGCGAGGTTGCGGATCTGGGAGGCGGCGTGCACGGGGGATTCTCTCTGTCGGGGTGGCTGGTGATGGAGGCGGGGCCAGCGGCTGCTGCCTGACGCCCGAACGCCCGGCAGGACTTCGCCGTGCCGGGCGGACCTCCCTAGTGTACACGCACGAAACGGCTTCGTCGCCCGCGCCCTCGCGCGCGGACCGTCTCACGAGGTCGTGCACGCGCACACTCACTCGCGGGCGCCGCGGAAGTATCATGGGCGCAGAGGTGTGCACGGGACCACACGCCGTGCCCCGGACGACGAGGGCAGCTGATGGGCGACGAATCCACCATCCGCATCGCGCAGTCATGTGCCGCAGAGCCTCGAGTGGCCGTCCAGGAGCTGTGCGCCGGCCTCGAGCAGCCCGAGCTGTCGCTCGTGCTGTTCTTCTGCTCGAGCGGCTACGACCGCGGGGCGCTCGCCGAGGAGTTGCGCACACGTTTCGGCCGCACTCCCGTGGTGGGGTGCACCACCGCCGGCGAGATCGGACCGCTGGGGTGCCGCGACCACAGCCTGACGGGCGTGAGCTTCGCCCCATCGGCCGGCACCGTGGTCATGGGGCATCTCGACGATCTCCAGGGGTTCAGCATCGCCGAGGGCGTCGAGTTCGCGCGTGGCCTGCGCGGCAAGCTCGAGGACGAGGCGCCGCTGGCGGACGCGCACAACACCTTCGCCCTGCTGCTCGTCGACGGGCTCTTCGGTCACGAGGAGCAGTTGGCGCACGCCCTGCAAGAGGGCCTGGGAGAGATCCCGCTGGTCGGGGGTTCGGCCGGCGACAGCATGAGCTTCGCGAGCACGTACATCTACCGCGACGGCGACTTCGTGAGCGGCTCCGCCGCCCTCGTCCTGATCACCACGCCGCTTCCGTTCATCGAGTTCAAGACACAGCACTTCGAACCGACCGACGAACGGCTGGTGGTGACCGAGGCCGACCCCGACGAACGCCTGGTCAGCGAGATCGACGGCCTGCCGGCGGCCGGGGAGTACGCGCGGCTGCTCGGCGTGGATCCGCGCGACCTCGGCCCCGAGCACTTCGCCGCGTCGCCCGTCGTCGTCCTCATCGACGGCGGCAACTACGTGCGCTCGATCCAGAAGGCGAACCCCGATGGGAGCCTCAAGTTCTACTGCGCGATCGAGCGCGGCGTCGTGCTGCGCGGGGCCAAGGGCGTCGACCTCGTCCGCAACCTCGAGACGGCCCTCGCGCAGGTGCGCGCCCGCATCGGCCCGCCGCAGGTGGTGCTCGCCTTCGACTGCATCCTGCGCAGGCTGGAGATCTCCCAGACGGGGGTGGAGCAGCCCGTCGCCGACCTCCTGAGAGCCAACAACGCCGTCGGGTTCAACACCTACGGCGAGCAGTACTGCGGTCTCCACATGAACCAGACGCTGACGGCCGTCGCGATCGGATCGAGCCGGGCGGCCGGCGGTGCGCACAGTGGCTGACGCGCCCGACACCCGGGACGTCGCGGCGCTGGAGGAGGAGGTCGCGCGGCTCAACAAGATCGTCAGCGCGTTGATGGACCGCTCGGAGGCCGGGGTGGACGTGCGGGAGTCGGACTTCGGGCTGTTCCAGACCACGGTCAGACTGCAGGACCAGGTGCGCCGCCACACCGAGGAGCTCGAGGCGGCGCTGCGCGAGCACGACGCCGGCGCCGGGGAGCCCGACGCGTCCGCGGCACGCGACATGCAGACGCTGCGGCGGACCGCCGCGCTCCAGATCCAGCTGCTGGAGCTCGTCGTGCAGGAGAAGGACGTCGGCGAGCTGGTCGACCGGGTCGCCTCGATCCTCGAGGTCCCCATCATCCTCTTCGACACGCAGGGGCAGGTGGTCTGCGCCTCGGGCCGCGCCGTGACGCACGACGGCCTCGTCCAAGGCGTGTGGGAGGCCTACGAGCGCCTGCGCGGCCTGCCCGGTCCGCACGCCGTCGTCGACCGCGCGGACGATCGCGTGTACTTCCGCGAGGTCTTCATCATGGACCGCGTCGAGCGGGTCCTCGCCGCGGTCGTCTCGCGGCGGGAGCCGAGCGACTTCGCCGCCGCGTCGCTGCTGTACCTCCAGCAGCTCGTCACGCTGGAGCTGCTGCGCAAGCGTGACGAGCTGAAGATGCGCCGGCGCGTGCGGCGCGGCCTGCTCCGCGACATCCTCGCAGGCCGCAGCCCCGCCCGGGACCTGCGGATCCGGCTCGAGGAGCAGGGCTTCAGCGCGGCCAGCGTGCTGCGCCTGGCAGTCATCGAACCCGCGGCGCTGCGCCCGTCGTCCGCGGGCGCCCTCGCCGGCAAGACCGCGGACAGGTCCACCGGCGGGGTGCTGCGCGCTCTCGACGCCTGGCTCAGCCGGCGCCGCATCCCCTTCCTGAGCCTGTCCAACGGGCCCTCCGTGGTGGTGCTGACGGCGCTGCCCGACGCCGAGACTGCCGCCGCCCGGGACCTCCTCGACGACCTGCGGGCCGCCGCGGCCGCGGCGGCCGCCACCCCGGAGCGACTCGTCGCCGGCTGCTCCGCGCCGCTCGCCGGCGTCGAGAGCGCGCCGCGCTGCCTGCAGCAGGCGCGCGCGGCGTGCATGGCCGCCCGGCGCTCGTCGGAGTCGGGCGACGGCGCTGTCTTCGACGAGCTCAGCGGCCACCTCATCCTGCTCGACGGGCTCGACCAGAAGGCGCTGTCCGACATCGTCCAGCGCACGTTCGGACCCCTCCTCGAGTACGACGCCGCCCACCGCACCAGTCTCTACAAGACGCTGTACACGCTCTTCGAGAACCACCTCGCCGTGCAGCAGACCGCCGACGAGCTGCACATCCACCGCAACACGCTGCAGAAGCGGACGGCGCACGTGGAGGAACTGCTCGGTATCGACCTCAGCGAGCTGGACGACATCGTCGACGTCCGCCTCGGGCTGCAGGCGGCAGTCCTCCTGGGCCGGCAGCCCGACTGACCGGGACGCCGCCGGGCTCACTCAGCGGCCCGGCGAGAGCCCGACCGCCCAGCGCAGGTGTGCACGCGCCCTGCCTTTTCGCGCAAAGAGTAGTCACGCAGCGAATCGACCCCGGCGACCGTCCGTCCCATGCTTCTCCTGTACCCGCGACGAGCCGCGGACGGGCGACCGTGCTCGCGGCCCCGCTCCCAGAAGGAGGAGGCCATGGCGAAAGTGCTGATGATCCACCCGGACAAGTGCACCGGGTGCCGGAACTGCGAGCTCGCGTGCTCGTTCGAGCACGAGCGGCGGTTCCGCCCGGCTGCAGCCCGGGTCCAGGCCTTCACGTGGGAACGTGAAGGCATCTCGGTGCCGATGATGTGCCAGCAGTGCGACGACGCCGCCTGCGTCACCGTCTGCCCCACCGGCGCCATGCACAACAGCACCACCACCCAGGCGATGATCGACTGGGACGCCGACAAGTGCATCCGCTGCCGGATGTGCGTGATCGCCTGCCCGTTCGGCAACGCCCGCTACGACGCGGCGACGAGCAGCATCTTCAAGTGCGACAACTGCGACGGAGCGCCGCAGTGCGCCGCCTTCTGCCCCACCAAGGCGCTCGAGTACGTGGACGACACCGACCAGATCAAGGCGCGCAAGAAGGCCTACGCGGCCAAGTTCAAGGACGCCTTCCAGGAGGTGAGCTGAGATGTACGGCTGGACAGGCACGATCCTCCGCGTCGACCTCAGCTCCGGCAAGGTGAGCCGTGAGGCCCTCGACCCGCAGGTCGCCCGCGAGTACATCGGCGCGCGCGGCCTCGGCGGCTACATCGTCCGCTCCGAGGTCGATCCCAAGACCGACGCCCTCTCGCCGGCCAACAAGCTCGTCTTCGCGGCCGGTCCGCTCACCGGCACGTTCGCGCCGTCGGCCGGGCGCTACAACGTCGTCACCAAGAGCCCGCTGAACGAGTGTCTCGCAGCCTCCAACTCCGGCGGCGCGTTCGGACCCGAGCTCAAGTACGCCGGCTACGACGCACTGATCGTCGAGGGCAAGGCCAAGAAGCCGGTCTACCTCTGGATCAAGGACGACGCGGTCGAGATCCGCGACGCCGGCGAGGTCTGGGGCCATACCGTGCCCGACACCACGGACATGATCCGCGCCGCGACCGACGACGAGGCCAAGGTGGCCTGCATCGGACCGGCCGGCGAGCACCTGGCGCTGGTCGCCAACATCATGAACGAGATGCACCGCGCCGCAGGGCGCACCGGCGTCGGCGCGGTGATGGGCTCCAAGAACCTCAAGGCCGTGGCCGTGGTCGGCAGCGGCGCGGTCGAAGTGGCCGACCCCGACGCCTTCCTCGCCGAGGTGCTCAAGGGGCGGCAGATGATCTTCGACGACCCCGTCGGCGGCACCGGGCTGCCCGACCTACGGCACCGAGGTGCTGGTCAACATCCTGAACACGGTGGGCGGACTGCCCACGCGTAACTGGCAGGACGGCTACTTCCCCACCGCCGACAAGACCGGCGGAGAGGCGCTGGCCGCCAAGCAGCTGGTCCGCAAGAAGGGCTGCTTCAGCTGCATCATGTCGTGCGGCCGCGTCACCAAGGTCGACGCTCCCGGCTTCGAGGGCATGGGCGAAGGCCCCGAGTACGAGACCGCCTGGGCCTACGGCGCCGACTGCGGCGTCGACAACCTGGACGCGATCACCAAGGCCAACTACCTGTGCAACGAGTACGGCATGGACACCATCGCGTCGGGCTCCTCGATCGCCTGCGCCATGGAGCTCTTCCAGCGCGGCATCATCACCACCAAGGACACCGACGGCGTGGACCTCTCCTGGGGCAACGCCGAGGCCATCGTCGAGATGACGCGCAAGATGGGCGAGGGCGACGGGTTCGGCGTCAAGCTGGCGCAGGGTTCGTACCGCCTCGCCGACGGCTACGGCCACGCCGAGTACTCCATGACCACCAAGAAGCAGGAGATGCCGGCCTACGACGGCCGCGCCATCCAGGGCATCGGCCTCAACTACGCCACCAGCAACCGCGGCGGCTGCCACGTGCGCGGCTACACGATCTCGCACGAGGTGCTCGGCAGCGGCGGCAGCTCCGACCCGCACATCACCGAGGGCAAGGCCGGCTTGAACATCGCCTTCCAGAACCTCACGGCGGCGCTCGACGCCACCGGCAGCTGCCTGTTCGCGACGTTCGGGCTCACCGGGGACCAGCTGGTCAAGACGCTGGCCACACTGACCGGGTACGACTACACCCTGGACGAGTTCCTGCAGGTCGGCGATCGCATCTGGACCCAGGAGCGGCTCTGGAACATCGACGCCGGCTTCACGACGGCCGACGACACGCTGCCCAAGCGGCTGCTCGAAGAACCGCTCAAGAGCGGCGCCTCCAAGGGGCATGTCAACAAGCTCGGCGAGATGCTGCCCGAGTACTACGCCCAGCGCGGCTACGACGAGAAAGGCGTGCCGACCAAGGCGAAGCTCAAGGAGCTCTCGCTCTGAGCATGACGGTCAAGTACTTCGCCACCATCCGCGACCTGACGCGGGAGACGGAACGGCAGATCGACGGCCGGCCGGGCGACCTCCGCGAGCTGCTCACGCAGCTCGCGGAGCGCTACGGCCGGCCGTTCCGACGCGCCGTGTTCGACGGCGACGACCTGCACCGGGAGATCATCGTCTTCGTCAACGGGCGCAACGTGCAGCACCTTCAGCTGCTCGACACGCCACTCGAGGACGACGACGAGGTCGCGATCTTCCCGATGATCGCCGGCGGCTGACCACGAGGAGAGGTAAGACGGTGAGCGACACAGAGGCCATCGACACCATCCGCGCGGCAGCCGTGCTGGCGCGCTACCCCCGGCGCGACCCGGGTGAGCTCGTCAACATCCTGCACGACCTGCAGGCCGAGTTCCGCTACCTGCCCGAGGAGGCGCTGCGCGCGACGGCGTCGCACCTCGGGCTGGCGCCGACCCAGGTGTACGGCGTCGCCACCTTCTACCACGGCTTCCACACCGGGCCCCGCGGCGAGCACACCTGCACCGTGTGCGTGGGCACCGCCTGCCACGTGCGCGGCGCGGCGCGGCTGCTCGAGCAGATCGAGCGCGATACCGGCATCGGCGCCGGTGAGACGACGCCGGATCTCTCGCTCTCCGTCGAGGAGGTCGGCTGCGTCGGCGCCTGCGCGCTCGGGCCGCTCGTCCTCCTCGACGGCGAGTACCACGGCGGCATGACCCCGGAGCGATTGTCGCGCCTGGTGAAGAACGCCGTCGTGGAGGAGGACTCGTGAGCCCCCGGCTTGCCGACGCACCCGCACTGGCGCGCCGGCGCGAAGGGCTCGTGGCCGACCGCGACCCCGCGCGCAGGGTCCTCGCCGTCTGCGCCGGCACAGGCTGCCGGGCGCAGGGCGCCCTGCAGGTGGCCGACGCGCTCCGCGCCGAGGTCGTGGCGCGCGGCGCAGCCGAAGAGATCGAGGTCCGCGCCACCGGCTGTCTCGGGTTCTGCCAGGCCAGCCCCCTGGTCATGCTGCTGCCCGACGGCGTCGTCTACCAGCACGTGGGCCTCGACGACGCCGCCGAGATCGTCGAGAGGACCGCACTCGGAGGGGTCGTCGACCGTCTGCTCTGCATCGACGCGGACGGCGCCTGCAACACCGAACGCGAGATCCCCTTCTACCGCGGTCAGCAGCGTCTGCTGCTGGGCGCGAGCAGCCTGCTCGACCCGACGTCGATCGACGACTACATCGCGCTCGGCGGGTACGCGGCGCTCGTCCGGGCGCTGGAGATCGGGCCCGAGGCCGTCCTCGACGAGGTCAAGCGCTCGGGGCTTCGCGGCCGCGGCGGCGCCGGCTTCCCCACCGGGCGCAAGTGGGAGGCGTGCCGCAAGGCAGAGGGCGACCTCAAGTACGTGGTCTGCAACGCCGACGAGGGCGACCCCGGCGCGTTCATGGACGACGCCCTGCTCGAGGGCAACCCGCACAGCGTGCTCGAGGGCATGATCATCGGCGCCTACGCGATGGGCGCCCGCGAGGGCCACGTGTACGTGCGTCAGGAGTACCCGGTCGCCGTGGAGCGCATCACGCGCGCCATCGTGCAGGCCCGCGAGGCCGGCCTGCTCGGCGAGCACATCCTCGGCAGCGACCACTCGTTCGACCTGCAGGTCAGCCGCGGCGGCGGCGCCTTCGTCTGCGGCGAGGCCAGCGCGATGATGGCCTCGCTCGAGGGCCGGCGCGGCGTGCCGCGCCGGCGTCTCATCCACCTCTCGGAGCGTGGCCTCTGGGGACGGCCCACGAACCTCAACAACGTCGAGACGTGGGCCAACGTGCCGCAGATCGTCCTGAACGGGGCCGACTGGTACCGCGCCATCGGCACCGAGGGCTCGACGGGGACCAAGATCTTCTCGCTCGTCGGCAAGGTGAACAACACCGGCCTCGTCGAGGTCCCGATGGGCACCACGCTGCGGGAGATCGTCTTCGGGGCCGGCGGAGGCATCCCCGCGGGCAAGAAGTTCAAGGCCGTCCAGACCGGCGGACCGTCCGGCGGGTGTCTGCCCGCCTCCAAGCTCGACGTCCCGGTGGACTTCGACACGCTCGTCGATGAAGGCTCCATGATGGGCTCCGGCGGCATGATCGTGATGGACGAAGACACCTGCATGATCGACGTCGCCAAGTACTTCCTGCGGTTCCTCGCCGCCGAGTCGTGCGGCAACTGCACCTCGTGCCGCGAAGGTCTCGCCGTCCTGCACGACCTGCTCGAGGACATCAGCGAAGGGCGCGGCACCCACGAGACGATAGTCCGCATCGAGCAGCTCGCCGACACCGTGGAGGCCACGTCGCTCTGCGCGCTCGGCACCAGCGGCGTGAACCCGGTGCTCTCCACGCTGCGCTACTTCCGCGATGAGTACGCCGCCCACGTCAACGAGAAACGCTGCCCGGCGGGGGTGTGCAAGGCGCTCATCGCGTTCAGCATCCTGGAGGAGCGCTGCACCGGCTGCCGGATCTGCGCCGTCAAGTGCCCGCAGGACGCGATCAGCGGCGAGAAGCGGGCGCTGCACACCATCGACCAGGAGCTTTGCATCAAGTGCGGCATCTGCAGGGACGTCTGCAGGTTCGACGCCGTGCTGGTGCAGTAGGAGGCCGTGATGGACGTCGAACTCATCATCGACGGCGAGCCGGTCGTCGCCCCGGAGGACTCGAGCCTCCTCACGGCGGCGCGGGCCGCCGGCCGGGACGTTCCCGGCCTGTGCCACCACGACGCCGTGCCGGCCAACGCAAGCTGCCGCCTCTGCCTGGTCGAGATCCGCCGTCCCGGCCGCGACTGGACGCAGCTCACCACCTCGTGCGACTACCCCGTGTCGGCCGGGCTCACCGTCGTCACCGACTCGCCTCGCATCCGGGAGCTGCGCGCCATGAACCTGCGACTCCTGCTGCGACGCGCCCCCGAGGCGCCGGTGCTGTGGGCGATCGCGGAGCGGCTGGGCGTGACCGAACCGCTGTTCGCTCCCGTCACCGACGCGCCCCTGCCGGACTGCATCCTGTGCGAGCTGTGCGTGCGCGTGTGCTCGGCCGCGGGCTACGACGCCCTGGCGGTGAGCGGCCGCGGGTCCGGCAAGTACGTCGGTCCCGCCTTCGGCCGAGCGGCCGCCGAAGACTGCGTCGGCTGCGCATCCTGCGTCGAGGCCTGTCCGACCGACTGCATCAGCATGGTCGACACGGCCACCACGCGTACGATCTGGGGCCGCACCCTGGACCTGCTTGCCTGCGAGCACTGCGGGAAGCCGATCACGACCCGGGAGCACCGTGCGACGATCGACCCTGGGATCGGCCACAAGGACGACGAGCGCGACCTCTGCGATGCCTGCAAGAAACGCATCGTGAGCAAGCGCCTCGCTTCGCCCGGGAGGTAGTGCCCGCCGGCGGGAAGCGTCAGGGCTTGCCGGCGTCGTCCGGAGGGCGCTCGTCGGTGCGCACCCCGTGGCGCCGAAGGATGCGCCGGGCGCCGGCCGTGAGCAGCCAGCCGGCGGCGGCCACGGCGGCGAGCGCGATGACGACGGCGAATGAGTTCATCCCACCCTCAGGGTACTCCTCCCCGTGCACTGCGACCCGGACCGCGACTCACAGGTAGAAGACGAGCGCGATGACCGCCGCGGCCGCAGGCGCGGCGGCGGTCCACAAGAAGGCGAAGCCGGTGTCCAGGTCCTCGGCCCTGGCCTCGGCCGCCGCCTCGCGGTCGGGCTCGAGCGCCTGTTCCCGCGCCGCCAGGGTGTCCGGGTCCAACGGCCCGGCCCAGCGCGCGGCGGAGGCGCGAGCCACGCCGGGCGGCCGGTCGGGGTCGGCGCCCGTCACGGACCCGCGGAACAGCGCCAGCAACAGGACGGCGAGCGCGCCGTTCGCGACCGCGAACCAGCTCCAGCTCCACCCGACGATCGCGACCACGATCGCTGCGACGCCCACGAGCACGCAGCCGATGACCAGCGGCACCAGATGCTTCATGACCCCCATCTTCCATTCGTTGTACTGGACGCCTCCAGATCGGTCGCCATGGCGGCATCCTACTCGCGCAGCCGCAGTCGCGACAGGGGGATGCGCCCGGCTCCGACGGTTTCGCCGCCGCGAGCGCGGGAACCGCCCAGTATGGGCATCCGGCCCATCACAGCGAGGTGAACCATGACAAAGCTACGCGCAACGTCGCGCTCTCTGGACAAGGCCGACGAGCAGGTAGACAAGGGACCAGTCCACATCGACGTCATCCGGCTCGGCGACCTCAAGGTGAAACGGCAGACCCACCCGCCCGGCTGGCGGTTCTCGACGGACATGGGCCAGGCGCAGTGCTACGACACCCATGTGGGCTACGCGATCTCGGGGCACCTGCGCGTCCGGCTCTCCGATGGGGAGGAGCTCGACGTCCGGGGCGGCGACGTCTTCGTCATCCCTCCGGGCCACGACGCCTGGACGATCGGCGACGAGGACACGGTGCTCGTCCAGTTCGACGAGGGCGCGTCCGCACTCGAGCGGTTCGGCGTGGAGGCTCCGGCCAAGGCCGCCGCCTGACGATCGGCCCCTGACGGCGGCGGGCCGGAGCTCCGCTTCAGGACTCCGGCCCGCTGCGCTCTCGAGCGGACGGAGCCGCGGCGTGGGCGGGGCCCGCCAGGGCCGCCCCCGCGCCGCTCAAGGCCGGTGCGACCAGCAGGACGAAGGCCAACCGGCGGATCCCCTTCAGCTCCACGATCCGGCGCCGCGACTCCATCTGCAGCCGGGAATCGGCCGGAACCGCAGAAGGCTCAAGCGGAAGGCGTGTCCCGAGCGGACGACACGAGACCCCGGCGCGCGGCTCTAGTCCCCCTCTGCCTTCCCGGCATCGCGAGCTTCACAGGCCTGCAGCGGCACCGTCCTCCCGGCGGGCGGCGCCGTGCCCAGCGCGTCGGCGAGCGCCTCGACCTCGATGAAGATCCGGCTGACCTCGGGGAAGGGCTCGCTGATCCGATCCTCGATGCGGTGCACGGCGAGGTGGATGTCCTCGGCTGAGAGGCCCGGCGTGAACTCGACCTCGATATTGAGCAGCACGTCGTCCGGGCCGAGGTGCATCGTGAGCACCGCGCCGAGGCCGGTGACTACCGGGTCATCCAGCACGATGCGGCGGATCTCGACGATCATCTCGGGATCCGCCGACTCCCCTACCAGCAGGCTCCGGCTCTCGTAGGCGAGCCAGAGCGCCGCGACCACGAGGATGCCGCCGATGACGATGGACGCGGTGCCATCCAGCCACGGCGCGTTCAGCTGGTGGCTGAGAAGGATGCCGACGAACGCCACCGCCAGGCCCATGAGCGCCGCAGTGTCCTCGAAGAGGACGGTGAACAGGCTCGGGTCCTTGCCGTGGTGGATCGCGGCGATGGTGCTGCGCCCGCGCCGCGAACGCGACCTGCGGAACGTACGCCAGGCGACGCTGAACGAGAAACTCTCGAAGACGGCGGCGAGGGCGAGCACGATGTAGTTGATGATGGGGTTCTCCAGCGGCGCCGGGTGCTGGATGTGGGTGATGCCCTCGTAGATGGACATGCCGCCGCCGATGCCGAAGATGCTCACGGCGACGATGAGGCTCCAGAAGTAGACCTCCATGCCGTGGCCGAAGGGGTGGTGCTCGTCGGCGGGCCTGGCGCCTCGCTTGAGGCCATAGAAGAGGAGGCCGCCGTTGCCCGTGTCGACCACGGAGTGGATGCCCTCGCTGATCATCGCGGAGCTGCCGGTGACGGCGCCGGCGATGAACTTGATGATCGCGATCGCGAGGTTGCCGATGATCGCGGCGACGACCGCCTTCTTGGATTCCTGCGCCATGAGCCAAAGTGTACTGCACGCACACGGGGGACCGGGTATTCACCCGACTTACAAGACGGTACTGAGCGGGTAAGAATAAGACGTGGCTTCTTGAAGGGAGTACCACGTGCCTGGCAGCAGTGAGTATGAGTGTGGCGAGTGTCGCCACCGCTTCCGCACACCGGATGAAGCGCCGCACGACACGCGGTCGCTGATGTGTCCCGCCTGCGGAAGCATCGACCTCAACCTCATGCACGTCGACCGATCGGCTACGGCCGTCTGGGCCGCGCGTGAGGGAGCGGCCGCCGATGTCTGGCGGTCGCCGCGCGAGACCAAGGTCTCGTAGCGGAGCTCGACGGAATCTCCCCCTCGCCATCGCCGGCGAGGGGGAGATTCCCGTCGTATCCCGTCTGGTACCCTAGGCTCATGCTGAGGGCCGTCACGTTCGACTTCTGGAGCACCCTGTTCGTGGACACGCGTGGCCGCGAGCGGGAGACGCTGCGCGCCGCCGTCCTCGAGGAGGCCCTGCGCGCCGCCGGCCTGCAGGCATCGGAGCGGGCGCTGGAGGAGTCCCTGCGCGCCAGCTGGGACCACTTCGACACCGTGTGGCTGAACGAGCACCGCACGCCGTCGTGCGGGGAGCTCGTCGACGCCATCCTCGGATCCCTCCACGCGCACCTCCCGCCGCCGCTCCGCGAGGCGCTGGTCGACCGCTTCGAGCGCCTCATCCTGGAGATCCCTCCCGAGCCCATGCCCGGAGCCGTGTACACCATGCCGCAGCTCGCGAATCGCTACCGCCTCGCGATCATCTGCGACACCGGCTACTCCCCGGGAGCGGTGCTGCGCGGATTGCTGGACCAGCACGACCTGCTCGGCTACTTCGAGTACACCTACTTCTCGAACGAGCACGGGATGAGCAAGCCGGACACGCGTGTGTTCCTGCACGTCCTGGAGGAGCTCGGCGTGCGCCCCTCCGAGGCGGCCCACGTCGGCGACATCCAGCGCACCGATGTCGCCGGGGCGCAGGCGGCCGGCATGTCGGCCGTCCACTTCGTGGGCGCCAACAACGCGGACGTCGACCGCTCCACCGGCGATGTCCTCGTCAGCCACTTCGAAGAGCTCCCGCGGGCGCTCGGCAGTCTGATCTGTGCCGGCTGCTGACAGGACACCCCTTCTGAGCCGGCAGCGCCGGTCGTTCCTGGTCGCGGCCGCGGGCGGGCTGGCGGTCTTCGTGCTCGTGGCGGTCCTCATGCGGACCGGCGTCCTGGACGGTCTGGACACCAGGGTCGCCGACTTCTTCGCGGCTCATCATCGGCGTCAGCCCTTCGAGGCGATCGCCGAGACGCTGGACAAGCTCGATGCCTGGTGGCTGCTCATCCTCCTCATCGCTGCGATCGTCGGCGGGCTGTGGTGGTCCGGACGCATGGCGCAGGGCCTGTACGTCGGCGTGACCATCGCGGCGGCCCTGATCCTCAACCCGCTGCTCAAGGTCGCGTTCCAGCGACGACCGCCCGACGACTCCGTCGTGCAGGCGGCCGTCTACGCGTTCCCCAGCGGCCACACGACGACGGCGACCGCCACGGCGACGGCGCTGGCGGTCGTCGCCTGGCCCACGCGCTGGCGCTGGCCCGTGATCGCCGTGGCCGCGGTCTTCGCGCTCGCCATGGGCGTCTCGCGCGCATACCTCGGCGTGCACTGGCCGTCCGACGTCCTGGCGGGCTGGGCGCTCGGGTTCACCATCGCCATGGCCGTCCGGACGGTGGTGCCGTGGCCCTCGCCTGAGGAGGTCGCGGCCGTGCAGGTTGAGGACGGGGAGACCGCGCCGGCCGCAGGCGGGCGCGGCACGATCGCGCCCGCAACCGCCGTCGCAGCTGCCCCGGACGACGCGCCCGCCATCGACGTCGTCTTCCTCGATTGGGGCAACACGCTCATGGTCGACAACGGGATGCGCGAGGGCCCCATGAAGGACTGGCAGAAGGTGGAGGCGGAGACCGGCGCCCAGGAGGCTCTGCTCCGCCTGCGCGCTCGCTACCGCCTCGTCGTCGCCACCAACGCCGCAGACTCCCCCGCTGCCGACGTGCGTCTCGCCTTGGCGCGCGTGGGCCTCGACGAGTACGTCGACGGCGTGATCTCGTCGGCGGACGTCGGCGACCACAAACCCAACTACGCCTTCTTCCGCGCCGCGCTCCTGCTCGAGGGCGACCGTGGCTTGCCGCTCGACCCGAGCCGCGCCGTGATGGTCGGCGACGGCACCAGCAACGACATAGCCGGCGCGCAGCGCGCCGGGATGCGGACGATCTGGTACAACCCGACCAAGCGCCGGTTCCCGGAGGGAGCGCAGCCTCCCGACACAGTGATCCGCAAGCTCACCGAGTTGCCGGCGGCCGTGGACCGCCTGGCCGGCGTCAAGCCCGAGAAGCGTTCGCGCAAGCAGCGCAAGGCCGACGCGGACGCCGCCGCGGCCGTGGCTGCGGCGGCTGCGACCAGTGCGTTGCGCGCGGCGACGGCCGCCGAGGACTCCGCGGCCTCCGCGGCGGCGGCCATCCCCGGACAGAAGCAGCCGGACGCGGTGGCGGCGCAAGGCGCGCTTACAGCCACGCCGGCGCCCGTCGCACATACGGATGCGCCGGCCGGACCCCCGGACGGGAGGTAGCCATGGACCTTTCTCATCCCGACCAGTGGTGCCGGCGGGCGCTGCAGCTCGGCGTCGACGCGGCGACGCCGGTCGACGCCGACTCCGTCGTCGCCGCCGAGTGGGTGCGCATGAAGTGCCTCTTCGGCTGCGACGAACCCGGCATCCGCAAGACCTGCCCGCCCAACCTGCCGCCGGTCGCGGTCACCCAGCGGCTGCTCTCCGAGTACCGGCGGGCCGTACTCCTCGAGGTCGGGCCCATCGTCGGCGAGGAGAACAGCGATCCCGAGTCGCGGCGCCTGAACGACGCCGCGCTGGCGCTGGAGCGCGACCTGTTCCTCGCCGGGCATCACAAGGCCTGGATGATGGGCGCCGGCCCGTGCGACCTGTGCGAGTCCTGCGCCAAAGGCAAGGCCTGCCCGACGCCCGAGAACGCGCGGCCCTCGATGGAGGGCTGCGGCATCGACGTCTTCACGACCGTGCGCAACGCCGGGCGGACGATCGACGTCGTGTGGGACGAGGGCGACGAGTACCGCTTCTTCGCCCTCGTCCTGGTCGATTGACTCAGGCCGCCCGCGGCACCCCGAGCCCGCCGGGTCCGACGTGGTGGCGGCAGAGCTCGAGCCCTCCGCCATCCTTCATCCAGCTCGCGAAGGTGTGCAGTCGCGGGTAGGCGCGACGCAGCCGGTCCTCGTCGTGCACTTGGGTGGAGGCTTCCTGATACATGAACACGCCTTCCACCTGGACCTCTTCGTACCCCACCGGCTCGCCCAGACCGGCGGCGAGCTCCGACGCGATCTCGAGCGGCGTCAGGGTGTCGCCGGCGACGTCGAGCGTGCGGCCCGCGAACTCACCGGGACGTGTCGCCGCGAGAGCAGCCAGCGCGCCGACGTCGTCGAGCGCTACCAGCGGCAGGTGGGCGGTGGCTACGAACGGCGTGGCCAGCGTCAGGTCACGCCCGAGGCGGCTGAGCCAGTACCAGGGCACCTCCTCCATGAAGGTGGCCGGACGAAAGATCGTCGCCGGCAGGTCCAGCCGGCGCAGATAGCGCTCGGTCTCGGAGCTGACGTCGCACGACGTCCGGTGATGGTCCGGACCGGTGGCGGCGGCGAAGACGATGTGACCGACGCCGGCCCGCACGGCGCCGTCGATGATGTTCTGGCCGTGGCGCAGGCGCTCGGCCGGCCCGGTGTCCGGGTCTTCGAGGATGAGGATGAGGGCGCCGGCGCCACGCAGGGCGCCCTCGATCGAGCCGGGATCGTCGAAGCGCACGAGCCGGGTCGCAGCTCCGGCCCACCGCTCGTCGCGCAGCCGGCGCCCGTCTCGCTCGTCGAACAGCGCGTGCGCCTCCACGCCCAGCTCGCGCAGGTGGCGGATGGCCGCTCCGCCCTGGTGTCCGGCGGCGCCGACGATGGAGACCGCGCCTGTCGTGGTGGTCATGGACCTCACCCAGCTTCCGCGCTCACGAGAAGTGCTTCCGATACTGAGGTTGTTCCCGATCAGTACCGAGCGTAGGGCGTTGGGTGACATCGCGAGGGGCGCTGCCCGCCCCCAGGCGACGCCGGACGGTCAGGTGAGAAGCGCGGCCGCCTGCTCGAGACGCGCGACGGCGTTGTCGCGGCCGAGCACCCAGAGGCTCTCGAAGAGCCCGGGGGTGACGGTCTGGCCGCTCATGCCGAGGCGAAGAGCGGCGAACACGGCTTTGGGCTTGAGCTCGAGCGTGGGCGGCAGTTCGCGGACCAGCGTCTCGATGGCCGGCACGTCCCACTCCGCGAGATCGCGGAGGCCCGCGGCGGCGGCCGTGAGGGTCTCCGCCGCTCCCGCCGTGGCCTGCAGCCGCTCGAGCGCCTCCGGCGCGAACGCGAGCGGCTGGAAGAACCAGCCGGCCATGGGGATGAAGTCGGCGAGGACCTCGGTCTTCTCGTGCACCAGCGGAGCGATCCCGCGCGTGAGCGCCTCCTGCTCCTCGTCCGGAACGGTCGGCGGCAGGTTCTGGTTCTCGGCGTCCTCGACGGCGGCGGCGAGGACCTGGGAGCCCTGGGCCGCCAGTTCGGCGACGCCGGCCGGGTCGCCGTAGAACCCCACGCGCGTGAGGTACTCGACGAGGCGACCGCCGAGCCACTCGTCGGTCATGGCGCGCACGAAGCGGCCGTTCATCCAGCGGAGCTTCTCCGGGTCGAAGATGCTCGGGCTCGTGCCCAGCTTGGTCACGTCGAAGTTCCGCACCAGGTCGTCGAGCGTCCAGGTGATCATGCTCTCGTCGAACTCGGCGCTGAGGAAGCACAGGTAGTTGCGCACCACGTCGACCAGGAACCCCTCGGCGGTGAGCTGCTCGAGCTTGGTCGCGCCGTGCCGCTTGCTGAGCTTCTTCTTGTCGGTGCCGAACAGCAGCGGCATGTGCAGGAACTCGGGCGCCGACACGCCGAGCGCCTCGTAGATCACGACCTGCTTTGGCGTGTTGCTGATGTGGTCGTCGCCGCGGATGACGTGCGTGATCTCCATGGTGACGTCGTCGACGACCACGGCGAGGTTGTAGGTGACGGTGCCGTCGGAGCGCTGCACGATGAAGTCACCCATGGTCTCGTTCTCGAAGGCGACCTCGCCACGCAGGATGTCGTGGAACACGGTGCGGCCCTCGGGCACATGCACGCGCAGCGTGTACGGCTCTCCGGCCGCCTGGCGGCGCTGGACCTCTTCCGGGGACAGCGCCCTGCACTTGCCCGAATACACCGAGTCGCGAGCCTCGGCCTGCGCCGCCGTGCGCTCGGCTTCGAGCTCTTCGGCGGTGCAGAAGCAGGGGTAGAGGTGACCGGTCTCGAGCAGGCGCGCGACGTGCTCGTGGTAGATGCCGTCGCGCTCCGTCTGCCGGTAGGGGCCGTGCGGCCCCGGCACGCCGGGACCCTCGTCCCACTGGAGGCCCATCTCCTTCATCGACGCGAGGATCTGGACGATCGCCTCGTCCGTACTGCGACTGAGGTCGGTATCCTCAATACGGAGGATGAACGCCCCCTCATGTTGACGGGCGAAGATGAAGTTGTAGAGTCCAGTCCGTGCGCTGCCCAGGTGGAGGTACCCGGTCGGCGACGGAGCGAAGCGGACGCGAGGATGGGGGGTCTCGACCATAGGCCGCCCATCATACCGCATCCGCTGCGCCGGGCCCCGGAGGCGGGTTTTCCACATAGCGGAACGGGACTACAATGGCCAGATGGACACAGAAGTGAACAGAGTACGCGTCGTCGAATCGCGGCCCCGCGACCACGTCCGCAACCTCAGCGTCCACGTCGGCGACGTGGTCGGTGTCGGGCACCGCAACCAGCAGTTCCCCGAGATGCGGTGGTGCACCCCCGAGCGCGGGTACTCCGGCTGGATGGCGGAGTCCTACTTCGAGTACACCAGCCCCACGGAGGCCGTCGTCAAGCGCGACTACGATGCCTCGCAGCTCACGGTCTTCGAGGATGAGGAGCTCGAGGTGCTCGACGAGGTCGGCGACTGGCTGCTCTGCCGCAACGCAAGCGGGATCCAGGGCTGGGTCCCCCGGCGCATCCTCGAGGACGCAAGTCCGGGCGATTCCTGAGGGCCGCGCCATGAGCACCGATCCACAATCCCGGCGGGTCCGGGTCGCGGTCTCCTGCTTGCGCGAGCAGGTGCAGGAGATCCGCATCCACGCGGGCGACAGCCTCGCCGTCGGGCACCGCAACCAGCAGCATCCCGCCTTCGTCTGGTGCGCCAGCGAGGACGGGCATCACGGCTGGGTGCCGGAAGAGTCCATCGAGATCGTGCACGGGCGCGACGCCGTGGCCCGGCGCGACTACGACTCCACGCACCTCACCGTCTCCGAAGATGAGAACCTGGACGTGATCGAGCAGGTGGACGACTACGTCTTGTGCCGCAGCGCCGCGGGCGTCACGGGCTGGGTACCCGAGGCGTGCGTCGAAGACATCGTGGAGGGATCATGACCGAGCAGCGACTGCCGCAACGCGTCCGCGTCATCGAGTCGCACGTCACCAGCGACCCGAACCCCGTGCGCTTCCGCACCGGCGACACCTTGGGCGTCGGGCACCACGACCAGGTCTGGAAGGCCTACGTGTGGGGCACCGACGCGGCAGGCCGCTCCGGCTGGGTCCCCGACGAGTACCTGGAGATGACCCCCGGCGCCCACCAGGCCACGGCGCTGCGCGACTACGACTCGACCGAGCTGACCGTGGGACGCAAGGAGATCCTCGACGTCCTGGACGAGGTCGGCGGCTGGTACCTCTGCCGCGCGCAGACCGGCATGTCCGGCTGGGTGCCGGGTACGTCGGTCGAGCCGGTGGAGCCGGCCGACCAGAGCTGAGGGGCGGGCCCCGCGGCCGCAGGCCGCGCCGCCCGCCCGCCGCGCCGGCCGCCCGCCGCGCCGGCCGCCCGCATCGCCCCCGGGGCCTCACTCCGGCGCCGCGTACGTCACCACACCGGCGATGCGGCAGTACCGCACCTCGGTGAAGTGCGCCGGATACCAGTGATCGAGCGTCACGCGCCGGTACGCGGTGGTGTGGCTGTCGTAGACCCACTCACCACCCTGCCTCCCGGCGCAGATGATCACGTGCTGCCACTCGACCTTGCCGTCCACCACGTTCCCCAGGTAGACGATGTCGCCGGCCGCCCACTTCGCGGGGCAGCGCCCTGCTTGCACGCGCGATGTACCGGGAGTGGGCGGGGGCGCCGGCCGAGAGCGCCTGCAGCTGCGCGCCGCAGTTCACCCAGGCCGCCGTCGGGAACTCCGTCCCGTTGGAGCGCCACTCGCGGCCGTCGTCGTAGGTGGGCCGCAAACCGCCGGCCGCCAGGCACTGCGAGACGAAGTTGGCGCAGTCGTTGTCCGGCGACGACCAGTACTCCGGATTGCTCTTCAGCGCCCAGGCGTCGGCGTACTCGGCGGCCGCCCGGCGGTCATAGGTCACGCGGTCGCGTCCGCGGCCCCCGCCCTGCGCGGTGACGATGACGACCGCCGCGAGCGCCACCGCAACGAACACCGCGAGCGCCGACCGGCGCCGCCGCACGACGCGAGAACGATAGATGCGGCGGCGCCCCGGGTCACGACGCATCGTCCTCGAGCACGGCCGTGGTCGCGGTCGGCTCGGCAGCGATGGGCGCGATCACTTCGGCGGACTCGGCGCTCCCGGCAGGCGCGGCGGGAGGCACCTCGCCGGCCGGCAGTGCGACCGTGAACGCCGTGCCGACGCCGACGGCGCTGGACACGCTCACCGTGCCTCCCATGGCCTCGGTGAGCTCCTTGACGATCGCCAGCCCGAGGCCCGTGCCCACGGGGCGGTCGGTACCGTACCGGCTGTACAGGTAGAAGCGCTCGAAGGCGCGCGGCAGGTCGTCGCTCGTCAGGCCGCGCCCGGTGTCCGAAACGGCGATCGTCCCAGGCGCCGTGGAGATCGTCACGGTGCCCGGCGCCGGCGTGCAGCGGATGGCGTTCTCGACCAGATTGGAGACGACCTGGAGCACGCGGTCGTGATCGGCGACCACGCCGCCGCCGGCCTCGGTGTTGACCAGAAGGGTGAGGCCGGCGTCGCGCGCCGTGGCTTCGTAGCGGCGCACGACGTCCTCGGCCACCGCCGCAAGGTCCACGGACTCGCTGCGGACGGTGAAGGCGGCCTTGCGCATGCGTCCGGACTCGAGCAGGTCGCCGACCAGCCGTTCGAGGCGGCTGGACTCGGCGCCGATCACTTCGGCGCCGTCGTCCGGCTTCACGGTCCCGTCGCCGATGCCCTCGGCGTAGCCGCGGATGGACGTGAGCGGCGTCTTGAGCTCGTGGCTGACCGAGAGGAGGAACGCCTGCTCGGTCTCCTGCGCCCTGGTCAGCTTGGCGTTCATGTCGTTGAACGAGACCGCGAGCTCGCGCAGTTCGCTCGGGCCCTGCGGCTTCACGGTGACGCCGGCTTCGCCTTCGGCGAGCCGGCCGCTCGCCTCCGCCAGCCGGCGCACGGGGCGCACGACGCCGCGCGACAGCAGCCACGCGCCGAGCAGGCCCAGGACGATGATGAGGGCCAGCCCGGACACCCCGATCCAGAAGAGCCGGTCGACGGGCGCCGGCGCCGAGAACGAGGCGCCTCCCGACCACTGGGAGTCGCCCGGCCAGACCGGGACGTAGTACCGCACCACACGAGGGCCGACGCGCCACGCGACGGTGTCGGCGCTCTGCAACGCGCCCGGACCACGTTCACTGCCGATCGCGAAGCCTGTCTTCTCGAGGCTCGCGATGGCCCAACCGGGCAGCGTGCTCGTCTGGCGGATCTGCGTCGAGCGTCGCCAGTTGCGCGCCCTCGCGGTGCCCATTCGCACCGTACATCTGCGCGATGGCGTGCGGTGAGCAGCGCTCGCTGCGCCGGAGTGAACCGGTCGCGCTGCCGCTGCGACCGACGCGACCTCACGCGCCAGCTCCGAGGCCTGGTAGCTCGCCTGGCCTTCGCTCAGGTTGGTGGCCGTCTCCCAGCTGCGGTAGTAGGCCCAGACGCCGAACATCGCGAGACAGAACGACGGGATGAGCACCGCGACGGCGATCACGAAGAAGGCACGCGTGCGCAATGAGGTGGGGCGGCCCGGCCAGACGGCGCGCACGGCGATCACCGCGGCGACGACGAGGCCGACCAGCAGCGGCGGCCTGCACGGCGTACAGGACCAGGTCGGACTCGCTCTGGCCAAATCCCGTACCGCCCAGATCAGGAAGAGCACGACGGCCGAGCAGGCCGCCACGCCGGCGGCGATCCACAGGAGTCCGGCGCGGTGCGACCACTCGTGCCCCGGAGCCTGGCCCGACCGCGCCGGGCGCGCGAGATCGCGAGCGCGCGGCGACGATGGCGATGCCGACCGCGGCGACGAGTCCGGCCACGGCGACGAGCAGCGACCCGCACGACCACGAGGTCGGCGATACGCGCCGTAGCCGTAATAGAGACCGGGCGCGCCCGAGCGCTGACGAGCACGAAGGCCGCGACCAGGGGGACGGCGCAGGCGACCGCGGCGACGATCCCGGCGAGGGTGAACGTCGCCGTCAACCGGCGCGGCGCGAGCCGGCTGAGGCGCCGCCGCCGGGCGGTATGGCTGCCGAGGCGTTCACGGCCGCACCAGCTTGTAGCCGACGCCGCGGAGCGTCTCGATGGTCAGTGCGTCACCCAGCTTGGCGCGGAGCTGCGCCACGTGCTGGTCCACGGTGCGCGTACCGCCGGGGAACTCGAGACCCCAGACCTGCTCCAACAGCTGCTCGCGCGACAGCGCGAGGCCCGGGTGGTCGAGGAAGCAGGCGAGCAGGTCGAACTCCTTCATCGTGAGGTCGAGCGCGGCGCCCGAGGACGTGGCCTCGCGGGCGCCGCGCCGCAGCTCGACGCTTCCGAGCGTCAGCACGTCGTCCGGCGGCCGCGGCTGCGTCCGCCGCAGGACGGCCTTGACGCGCGCGACGAGCTCTCGCGGGCTGAAGGGCTTGGGTACGTAGTCGTCGGCGCCGAGCTCGAGGCCGAGGACTCTGTCGACCTCTTCGTCGCGCGCCGTGAGCATGATCACCGGCGTCTCGCCGAGAGCGCGGATGCGCCGGCAGACCTCGAACCCGTCGATGCCGGGCAGGCCGACATCGAGGACGACGAGTCCGGGCCGCTGCCGCTGGAGCTCGGCAAGGCCGTCTTCGCCGCTGCGGACCCAGACCACGCCGTAGCCGTCGCGTTCCAGGTACGTCCGCACCAGGTTCCCGATGTTGCGGTCGTCTTCGACGATGAGGATGGTGGCGCTCATACGCCACCGCATGCTATCAAGCCGTTCGCCGGGACGAGCCGCGACCGACGCCGTTCTCATGAGGACCTCCCTTGCCCACTGACTGGGAGCATCCTGCGGAAGCGTCGTCACGCGCGTTCGGCGCGCGCGTCAGGAGAGTGTAAAGCGTGACCTACCGGACGGTGATGGTCACGCGTCCGGAGGTGGCGGGTCCCTGGAACTGACCCGTCGTCGCGAAGCGGACCTCATAGACACCGCGGCGCGCGGGCTTGATCGTCCCCGTCCAGATCCCGTTCTCGTCCGTGGTGATCCGGGCCAGGGTCTTGCCGTCGGCCACGCGCACGATCCGGACGGGCGCAAGGCGCGCGACGGGGAAGTCCGTGCCCGACCCCGTGCTGCGCACGAAGAGCTTCGCGCTGGAGCCGGCCGTCACCGTCAGCGCCTTCTTCGTGAAGGCGGCGTTGGCGGCGAACTCGAGCGTGACCGGCGTGGGGCCGGCCCAGAGGTCCCTGGACTGGCCGGCCGTCTCGCCGGTCGTCCCCTCGAGCTCGAGCACGTGATGCCCCGGTGCGAGTGGCTCGGTCGTCAGGGACCAGCCTTCGGACGCCTCGTCGAAGGCGCCGTCGGCCGCCGTCACGGGCTGCCAGGCGCCGCCGTCCACGCGAGAGCGCACGTCCTGCGGCACCCTGATGCTCAGGTCGCGGCGGAAGTACACGCCACCGCTGATGCGGCCGTGGCGCCGCGGTCGCTCGGTCACCGTGCCCCGCAGGGTCACGGCGCCGGTCGTCGCGTCCGTGGACTCAAGCCTGGTCGAGAACACCGGACTCGTGTCCGTCACGTCCGGCCGCGAGTCGCCGTCGCTGTCCCGCAGCCCGGTCTGGCCGACGGTCGAGGGGCACAGGTCGCCCGCCGCGAAGGCGCTGAGCGTCCCGTTCGAACCCAGCATGATGCACGGCAGTTCGGTGGTGCCACCGCGCACGGCGTTGCTGTTGCGCACCCCCAGGTAGCCGGAGGTCAGGTCGCCGGTGCTCGGGTAGCCCGGCGCCGGAGGCTCGTACTCGTCAAGCGCGCCGAAGACGTGGCCCATCTCGTGCGCGAGCACGGCGTCGAAGTTGGCGAAGCCGTAGCCGTCGTTGTCGTAGGTCAGCATGGAGTAGGGGCCGAACAGGTCGGCCGTGTAGGCGACCACGTTGTTGCGGAACATGCCGTCCTTGTCCTTGAGGCTGTCGACCACGTACAGGACGAAGGCCCAGTCGGAATCGTTCTGCCGGCGGATCCTGTCCGCGTACAGGGTCTCGGGACGGGGCGCGTCGTCGCGCGGATCGTGGCGGATGCCCAGCGCCTGCATCGCGGGCCAACGCCAGGCGGCGTCGGAGAGCACGGAGTGGCCGGCCCAGCCGTGCTTGACGTCCATCTTGATCGGCTCGTAGCCGACCTCGACGGTCTGCGGCGCGCCGTAGGAGCCCGCCGTCGGCAGGAAGAGGCCGAGTGAGCCGTCGGGAGACCGGGCGTTCCACCAGTCGAGCGCGTTCTGGATCTTGACGAGAACGGCGTCTCTGCGGTCCGCCGACCAATCCTCCGTGCTCTTCATCCTGCTGCCGTCGCTCTCGAGGAAGACGACGCCGACGGCGATGCGACCGGCGGCGAAGGCGGCGGTCTCGCGGGTGCCCGGAAGGGCGCCGAGGCCGATGGGGAGGTCGAGCGCGGCCGCGCCGGCCCCGCGCCCCATGAGGTCGTCGAGCACCGGCGGAGCCGGACGGACGGGGCCGCCGGCCGTCAGATCCGGGCTGCCGGCCGCACGCGAGGCCGCCGGCAGCGCCGCGCTCGCGCCCAGCAGCGCGCAGGCGAGCGCACCGAGGACGGCGAGCGTGCGGACGATGTGATGACGGCCCCGTGGCATGCGACGATTGTCGCACGGGGCCTTCGGCCGGTCGACTCGAGCGCGTTGCCCGGCACGGCAGGCCTCTCCACCCTACAGAACGTGCGCGCGCGAGAACCATCTGGTAACCTTCCGGCTTCGTGAATGAGGTCCGAATCGCTCTCAATCCCCCGACCCTGGACGCCTGACATGCCGCAGCTGCGCATCGTCGTCCTCGTCAAGCAGGTCCCGGACACGGCCAACGTGACCGGCGAAGCCATGAAAGAGGACGGCACCATCAACCGGTCGGCGCTGCCGGCCGTGTTCAACCCGGAAGACCTGAATGCGCTCGAAGAAGCGCTCAAGCTCAGGGATCGCCACGACGCCCGCGTGACCGTGGTGACCATGGGTCCGCCGGCCGCCGTGCAGGTGCTGCGCGAGTCGCTCTACCGCGGCGCCGACGAGGTCATCCTGCTCACCGACAAGGCGTTCGCCGGCGCGGACACGCTCGCGACCAGCTACGCCCTCTCGCTGGCCGTACAGAAGCTCGGCGGCGCCGATATCGTGCTCTGCGGCCGCCAGGCGATCGACGGAGACACAGCGCAGGTCGGTCCGCAGACGGCCGAGAAGCTCGGCTACCCGCAGATCACCTGCGTCAGCCGGATCGACGAGCTGACGGCGCCGGCGGACGACGGCGAAGCCGGCTCCGGCGCCGTGACCGCGACGCGCAGCATCGAGGGCGGCTTCGAGACGCTCACCAGCTCGCTGCCGTGCCTGCTCACCGTCACCGGTGAGGCCAACGATCCCCGCCCGCCGAGCGTCAAACTGGTCATGACTTACAAGGGCATCGCCGCCGAGGCCATGCCCGAGTACGACGACAGCTACCTGAACCCCGAGAGCGACGAGGCCGAGGTGTGCATGCTCGGCCGGGACGGCAAGCCCGTGTGCCGCGCCAAGGTCGTGCAGTGGGACCACGAGGCGCTGGCCGCCGACCGCGAGGCGCTGGGCCTGCGCGGCTCGCCGACGCGCGTCAAGGAGATCGAGAGCGTCGTCCTCGCTCAGAGCGAGGCGCGCATGGTCGCTCCGGACGAGGCCGGCATCGCCGCGCTCGTCCACGAGCTGATCGAGGAGCACATCCTTGGCTAGCGTGGACGGGAGCGCCCCGGTGAACGGCGCACACGACGTCTGGGTCGTCGTCGAGCAGCACGACGGCGTGGCGGCCGAGGTCAGCCTGGAACTGCTCGGCCGCGCCCGCGAACTCGCCGACCAGCTCGGCGTGCAGGTCGGCGCCGTGCTCGTCGGCGCCGGCTCCGCCCTCAAGGACATCGCGACGGCGCTCGTCGCCCGCGGCGCCGACACCGTCTTCTTCGTCGCCCACAGCGACCTCGCCCACTACCTGGCGCAGCCGTACACCGAGGTCGTCACCACCCTCATCCGCGAGCACGAGCCGCAGATCGTCCTCTACGGCGCCACCACCACCGGCCGCGACCTCGCGCCGCGCGTGGCCAGCGCCCTGCGCACCGGCCTCACCGCCGACTGCACCGACCTGCGCATCGGCGACCACGCGCTCAAGGGCGAGGAGTACAAGGATCTGCTCTACCAGATCCGGCCGGCGTTCGGCGGCAACATCATCGCCACCATCATCAGCCCGCTGCACCGGCCGCAGATGGCCACCGTCCGCGAGGGCGTCATGGTCATGCCCGAGGAGGACCGGCGCCGTGACGGGCGCATCATCGCCGTGCCTGTCACCCGCGCGCACGAGCGTATCGCCGTCCGCGCCGGTGTCGTGCTCAGCGACGCCGACTTCGTCGTCAAGCTCGTGAAGCGCGTCCAGGAGGAGAAGCGCGTCGACCTCAAGGGCGCGCGCATCGTCGTCTCCGGCGGCGTCGGCGTCGGCTCGCGCGAGGGCTTCGCGCTCGTCGAAGAGCTGGCCCGCACGGTCGGCGGCGTCGTCGGCGCCAGCCGCGCCGCCGTGGATGCGGGCTGGATCGCCCACGACCACCAGGTCGGGCAGACGGGCACCACCGTGCGCCCCAAGCTCTACATCGCCTGCGGCATCAGCGGCTCCGTGCAGCACCGCGCCGGCATGGACCAGAGCGCGCGCATCCTCGCCATCAACGACGATCCGCTCGCCCCGATCTTCAGCGTCGCCCACTACGGCGTCGTCGGCGACCTCCACAAGGTCATCCCGCTGCTGATCCAGGCGTACAAGACGAAAGGCGCGGGCGGCGAAGCCGCTCCCGCGGCCGCCGCAGCCGACGGAGGTGCGTCGTGAGCAACTTCTTCACCGACAACGCCGACCTCCAGCAGACCCTGCGCAGCCTGGACCTCGCGCGCATCGTGCGCCTGCGCGAGGACGGCTACGCGCAGGCTCGCGACTTCGCTTACGCGCCCAGGGACTTCGAGGACGCGGTCGACTCGTACGCACGCACGCTCGAGATCGCCGGCGACCTCGCCGGCGAGTACATCGAGCCGCGCGCCGAGGACGTCGACCGCGCCGGCAGCGAGCTCGTCCAGGGCGAGGTCTGCTACGCCCCCGGCATCGCCGAGGGCCTCGAGCGCCTCAAGCAGGCGGACCTCATGGGCATGACGCTGCCGCGCAAGTACGGCGGCCTCAACTTCCCCGTCTCGGTCAGCGTGATGGTCGTCGAGATGGTCAGCCGCGCCGACCCGGCGCTGATGAACATCTTCGGCCTCCAGGACATCAGCGAGACCGTCAACAAGTTCGCCGACGACGAGATGAAGGCCGCGTACCTGCCGCGCTTCGCCAGCGGCGAGGTCACCGGCAGCATGGCGCTCACCGAGCCCGAGGCCGGGAGCGACCTGCAGAACGTCCAGCTGAAGGCGATCGAGCAGCCGGACGGCACCTGGCGCCTGAACGGCGTCAAGCGCTTCATCACCAACGGCTGCGGCCAGATCAGCCTCGTCCTCGCCCGCTCGGAAGAGGGCACGACCGACGCCCGCGGGCTCAGCATGTTCCTCTACGAGCGCGACGAGCACATGCGCATCCGCCGCCTCGAGGACAAGCTCGGCATCCACGGCTCGCCCACCTGCGAGCTGCAGTTCGACGACGCGCCGGCGCTGCTCGTCGGCGAGCGCCGGCGCGGCCTCACGACCTACGTCATGAGCCTCATGAACGGCGCCCGCCTCGCCATCGCGGCGCAGGCGCAGGGCATCGCCGAGGCGGCGTACCGGGCGGCGGCCAAGTACGCCGCCGAGCGCATCCAGTTCGGCGCGCCCATCGGCGAGCTGACCGCCGTGAAGGGCCTGCTCGCCGACATGAGGGTCAACGTCGAGGCGGCGCGGGCCCTGCTCTACGAGACCGCGCTCATCGTCGACACCAAAGAGGTGCTCGAGCACCGCATCGCGCAGCTGCAGACGGCCGAGAAGGCCGGCGAGGCTCCGCCGGCCGGCCCGGACACCGACGTCAAGACGCTGCGCGGCGAGCTCAAGACGTACACGCGACTCGCCGCCCTCTACACACCACTGGCCAAAGCCTGCTGCACCGAGATGGCCAACCAGGTCGCCTACGACTCGCTGCAGGTCCACGGCGGCTCGGGCTACATGCGTGACTTCGCCGTGGAGCGCTACGCCCGCGACGCGCGCATCACCAACATCTACGAGGGCACCACGCAGTTGCAGGTCGTCGCCGCCATCGGCGGCATCCTCGGCGGCACGCTCGCCGGCCGCCTGGACGGCTGGGACGCCGAGGACTTCTCGTCGACACCCGAGCTCCTCGGGAAGGTGCGTGCTGCGCGGGCGCGACTCGCCGAGGCGATCGCCCGCGTGCGTGAGCTCGACGACGTGCGCTTCCGCGACTTCCACGGCCGGCGTCTCACCGAGATGGCGATAGACGTGAGCTGCGCCTACCTGCTGCTGCGGGCGGCGCAGACCGACGCGCGCCGCCTGCTGGCGGCGGAGTACTTCGTCGCCGCCGCCTCGGCGCGCGTCGAGGGCGCCGCCTCGCAGATCCTGGGCGGCGACCCATCGATGCTGGACGCGCTCACCACGCTCGCGTCCGGCTGAGAGACCGACCCGGCCGCCCTCGCCTCCGGCCCGGGCGCCCGGCTCGGGACGTAGGCAGACCGGCCGCCGCCACCGATGGCGGCGGCCGTCAGGCCGGCTCGTCCTCCGGCGCGTCAGGCTCTTCGTCCTCTTCTTCGGGCTCAGGAAGAGGAGGCTCCACGCGGTCGCCGCCGGCGGCGACCGCGACGGCGAGCCGCTCGCCGGCCACACCGGCCAGATCATCGGCGTCTTCCGCCGCGTCGGGGAAGCCGGCAACGCCGAGACTCATGGTGAACCGGCCGAGCTCACCCAGGTCATCGTCCGAGAGCCGCGTCGCGGCCACGCGTATGCGGATGCGCTCGGCGACGAGACCGGCGGCTTCGGGACCGGGCGGTGTGCTGGGCAGCAGGAGCGCGAACCGGCCGCCGCCGAGACGACAGGCGATGTCCACCTTGTCGCGCAGGCTCGTCTGCAGCAGGCGCGCCATGGCGACCAGCACCGCATCGCGGAACGCGGTGCCGCGCGTTCGGGCGAGTTCCTCTTCGGCGTCCAGTTCGGCGAGGACCAGCGCCAGAGGCTGCCGGTAGCGACGGGCGCGCGCGATCTCCGCGTAGAGCCGTTCGTAGAAGTACCAGCGGCTGTACAGGCCGGTGAGCGTGTCCGTCGCCGAGCGGTTCTGCAGCGCGCGGAAGGCGCGCGTCCGCTCCAGGGCGGCGGCCGTCTGGCCGGCGAGCAGCGAGGCGAGCTCCACCTCGGCCTCCCGGAACCGCCGCCGCAAGGGCGCCGTGAACTCGACGTAGCCGGCCGAGCGGCCCTCGGTGGACAGCGGCACCACCAGCCTGGCCCGCCCGTCGGTGGTCCGGCCCTGTTCCGGGCGCCCGAGGTCCGCCGCCTGGCGCGCCAACGCGTCGGCGCGCCAGGCGGCGCCGGATTCTCCGCTCGGCGCGGCACGCACGAACGTGCCGTCGTCCTGGCGCAGCACCACGTCGGCCGCGCAGGCGACGCCGGCGGTCAGCCGCGCCGCCTCCTCGCGCACCGCGACGACGATCTCCTGCTCCGAGAGCGACGCGGAAAGGCCTCGCTCCGTTACCAGGAGTTCGGTCAGCCGCTCCGCACGGTCGCTCTCGACCTCGTACAGGCGCGTGGCCCGCAGCACCGCGCCGGCCAGGCGCGCGAGCGTCTCGAGGCGCGCGCGCTCCTCGGGCGAGAACCTCCGGACCGCTCGCTTCTCCGCGAGACTGAGCACGCCGAGCACCTCCGCGCCGGCGAGCAGCGGCACGTCGATCCTGCTCGTGAAGCCGGCCTGGGTCAGCGCCGCGGTGTCGGCCGGCGAGAGGTCGTCGCCGAGGTGCCGCTCCACGACCTCGGCCGCCAGCACCAGCCGGCGCAGGTCGTGGCTCTGGTCGAGACCGATCACGGCGCCCATGCAGTCGCCGGACAAGGCCGTCTCGGCATCCCGGCACCAGTACGCACGGCACTCGAGCGTGTCCGCGTCGCCGCTGAAGGCCCAGAGATCGACGGACCAGACGTCCAGCGACTGCCCGACGTCGGCCACGACCACGTGCAGCAGTCCATCGACGTCGCGCGCCGCCGGGGCCTTGGGGAACGGAGCGTCAGCCATACGTCTCCACCCTGTCCTTGCCGGCACGCTTGGCCGCATAGAGCGCGGCGTCGGCGTGCCCCACAAGATCCTCCGGGGACGCGGTCCGCACCGGGAACATGGCGACCCCGATGCTCACGGTGAGCGTCGGCAGCATCGAGCCGTCGACCCCCAGGAACCGGGTGCCGGAGACCCGCGCGCGGATGCGCTCCGCCACATGCTCGGCCCCCTCCCTGTGGCCGGGCGGCGGAGGCGGCTCCTCGCCGCTTCGCGCCGCGAACAACTCGCCGGCGAGGTCCATCTCCAGCTGGGTCTCGGGGGCCGCCATGGGCGTGTTGGGCAGGACCACGGCGAACTCCTCCCCGCCGTAGCGGGCCGCGATGTCCAGATTCTGGCGAAGCTCAGACTGCAGCACCGCGGCCACCCCCCGCAGCACAGCGTCACCGGCGAGGTGGCCGTTGCGGTCGTTGAACGCCTTGAAGTCGTCGAGGTCGATCATCAGCATCGACACGGGCGTGCCGTAGCGCCTGGCGCGAGCGATCTCGTGCTCCAGGCGCTCGTAGAAGTACCGGTGGTTGTACAGGCCGGTGAGGCCGTCGGTCACCGCCTGGTCCTGGACGCGCTTGTACAGGCGGGCGTGCTCGATCGCCACGGCCGCCTGCTCGGCGAGCCCGATGGCGAGCGCCACCTCGTCCGGCGACCATTGGCGCTCCTGGTCCTTCTCGACCAGGACGAGCAACCCCACCGGCTGCCCGTTGAACACGAGCGGCACGTTGAGGTAGGCGCGGTCGCCGTACTTGTCGAACAGCGCTCGCGTCGTCTCCGGCAGGCCCGGATCGGAGTAGCGCTGCTCCAGCACTTCGCCGGCTTCGAGGAACGCGCGCTCCTCCGGCTCGTCGTCAAGGGAGAACACCTGTCCGAGGCTCTCGCGCGCGGCCTGGTCGAGCGTGCGCTGCCACAGCGCCACCGGCCGCACCGTGTTGCCGACCGGATCGTACTCCTGGATCTGACACTCCCCGCTGCCGAGCAGCTCGCCGGCGGTGTGCGCCACCGTGTTCAGGACCTCGTCGAGGTCGACGCTCGAGCTCACGGCGCGCGTGGAGTCGAGGAGCAGACCGAGCTGCCGGTTCTGGGTCTCGGTCTGTCGCAGCAGCTGAGCGTGGTGGATGGCCGCCGCCGCCTGTTCCCCAAGAGCGGCGGCCAGCTGACGCTCCTCCTCCGTGAAGCGCCGCTCGACCTCGGTCTCGATGAACACCAGGAAACCGATCGGCTGCCCCTCGTACACGAGCGGCACGCTGAGGAAGCTCTTCTCGCCGTTCTCGAGCATGTCGGCGCGGTTCTTCTCATCCATCTCCGGATCCGAGACCCGCTCCTCGACGATCTGCCCGCCGAACAGGCTCTGCCGGTCGAACGCGTACTCGTCCAGGGAGTACGCACGACCCACCCAGCGCTCCCAGTCGGGCTCCGGCGTGCGCTGCTCGAAGGCGACCACGGTCATGATCTCGGTGTCGGGGTCGTAGGTGTTGATGGCGCACTCGGCCGTGTCCAGCGCCTCGCGCGCCTCGTGGGTGATGGTCGAGAGCAGCTGGTCGAGGTCGATGGTCGCCGACATCGCCCGGCTGGCACTGAGCAGTGCGCCCAACCGCCGCGTCTGCTCGACGTCGCGCCGGAACATCCGCGACGTGTGCACGGCCACCGCCGCCGGCACGGCCATGAGCTCGAGCAGCCGCAGGTCGTCCGGCGTGAAGCGACGCGGGGCGCGCTTCTCGACCAGGGTCAGCGCGCCGACCACCTCATCCTGGAAGACGAGGGGGACGGAGAGGACGCTGCGCTCGCCCCAGCGCTCCATGATCGCCTTGTCGGCGGCCGGCACGCGCGGGTCGTCCGCCTGCCGCTCGCGCACGCTGCGTTCGGCGAGCAGGTGCTGATAGCTGGGCCGGTCGACGATGGGATAGACGGTGCCGAGCCAGGCCTGGTCGTCCTCGGTGATCTCGCTCGCCCACAGCGCGGTCGCGACGAGCGAATCGCTCTCCCGCCGGTACTCGTAGATGTTGCACTCCCAGACGTCGAGCGCCTCCGCGACCCGGCGCGCGATGGCCGAGAGCATCTCTTCCAGGCCGGGGCTCGCCGCGATAGCCCTGCTGACGTCGGACGCCAGCGAGAACGCGTCCCCGCCGTCGCCCTGCCCGATCACATCGCCGAGACCGCTCCCGACCGGATCCTCATCCGCCACGCGCTACCACCCTGTCGCGACCGGCGTGCTTGCCCTCGTACAGGGCCGCGTCGGCGGCCGCGATGAGCGCTGCCGCGTCCTCGCCGTCGCGCAGTTCCGCGGCGCCGACGGTGACCGTGGAGCGCGCGTAGCGACGACCACCGTGACCGGGAAACGCATGCCCGCCGATCGCGACGCGGATGCGCTCGGCCACGATCAGCGCCCCGGCGCCGACCGGTGGCGGCGACTCGTCGTCGGCCGCCGCCGCCCGCTCGACGCCCTCCGGCGGCACGTCGGAGACACACGTGTGCGGCAGGATGACGGCGAACTCCTCGCCGCCGTACCGCGCGGCAAGGTCGACACCGCGGCGGGTCACGGCGAAGAGGATCTGGCCCACTTCGCGCAGCGCCTCGTCGCCGATCTGGTGGCCGAACTGGTCGTTGAACGACTTGAAGTCGTCGAGGTCGAGCATGAGCAGCGAGAGCGGTGTGCCGTAGCGGTGGGCACGGCGGCACTCCTGGCGGAGCCGCTCCTGGAAGTGGCGGTGGTTGTACAGACTCGTGAGCCCGTCACGGATGGCCTCCTGCTCGGCGCGCCGGTACAGCCGTTCGTTCTCGAGCGCCGCGGCCGCCTGGTTGGCGAGCACCTGCAGTGCCTCGCGCTCCGCGGACGAGAAGCGGCGGTACCCGACAGCCTCGACCACGATGGCGCCCTCCGTCCTGTCTTTGACGGCGAGCGGGATGGCCAGGCCAGACCGGTCGGCGGCGACGTGCTCGGCCATCCCGCCGCCGGCGAGCGCCTCGCCCGCGAGGTCGCCGGTGGCTTCTTCGCCGGAGCCCTCTGCCGGCGCGATCTTCCCATCGGCGTCGCGCAGCCAGACCCGCGCATCGGGCGCCCCGGCCAGGAGCCTGCCGGCGCCCTCCTCGAGCGCGGCCACGATGGCACCGCGATCGAACGTGGAGCCGAGCCGGCGGCTGACGGCGAACAGCGCCAGCAGCCGCTCGCTCTCCTCCTCCTGCGCGCGGAAGAGCCGGGCGTTCTGGATGGCCGCGCTCGCCGACTCCGCCAAAGCCTCGACCAGCTGGAGCTCGTCCGGCGTGAACCGGCGCTCGTCCCCGACGGTGGTGATCCGGAGCATGCCCTGGGCGACCCCACCCGACCGCAGAGGAAGGCTGAGGCACGTACTCTGTCGCCAGGCCTCCATCGTCCGGCGGCGATCCTCCGGCAGGGCGGGGTCCGAGATGTGTTCCTGCACCGCCTCGGACGCGTCGAGGATCGCGCGCTCGCCGGGACAGTCCGCGAGCGCGTACACGCTCCCGAGCGCGTCGTCACTCACGTCGGGCGGCGCCGGTCCGAGTGCGTGTTGCGCGCGATAGACGAGGGTGTCGTGATGAGGCCGATACTCGTAGACGGTCGCGTAGGAGGCGCCGACCGCCTCGGCGGCGAGCCGGGTGACGCCCGCCAGCACCTCGTCGATGTCCACCGACTCGGCGAGCGTCCGGCTGGCGTCCAGCAGCGCGGCGAGCCGGCGAGCCTGGTCCTGTTGCTGCCGGAACAGGCGGGCGTTGCCGAGCGCGGTGGCGGCCGGGCGGGCGAGGAGGCGCAGCAGCTGCTTCTCCTCCTCGACGAAGCGCCGGTCGCGCCGCGACTCCACCACGCCCAGCACCCCGAGCGTCTCCCCGCCGAACTCGAGCGGCATCTCCATGACCGCCCGCTCGTCGTACTTGAGCATGACCTCGCGCTCGAGCGGATCCAGATCCTCGTCGTCGACGTATTGCTCGAGGAGGTCGCCCTTGCGGATGACGGCGTCGCGCTCAGGCCGGTCCTCCAGGCTCACCACCGTACCGACGTAGTCCACGTCGACGCCGCGCAGCTCCTTCGACCACACGGCGACGTAGGTCATGGTCCGTGCCTCGGCGTCGTAGGCATTGATGTCGCACCACTGGACGTCGAGCGCCTCTCCGACCTGCCGTGCGATGGTCTGGACGACCTCGTCGACGTCGAGTGACGAAGCGAGAGTCGTGCCGACCTCCAGGACGGTCCGGTACGGATCGCGGGCGACGTCCGGCGCGTCAGTCACCGAACACCTCCACACGGTTCTTGCCGAGGCGCTTGGCGAGGTAGAGCGCCTTGTCCGCGTTGCGCACCAGCTCGCCCGGGCCGCCGGCGGCGCCCGGGAAGCACGCGACGCCGATGCTCACCGTGATCCTGGTGCCGTCGTCCACGCCGGGCAGCGACGACCCGGCCACGCAGACCCGGATGCGTTCGCTCACGCTCACGGCGCCCTCTTCGTTGGGCGGCGGGGTCCCGGGCAAGGCCGAGAGCCGGCGAGCGAGGCGCGTGCCGACCACCTGGGCGCCGTCTCGGGAGGTATTGGGCAGCACGATGGTGAACTCCTCGCCGCCGTAGCGCGCGGCGATGTCGATGCCGGCGCGGAGGCTTGAACCGAGGATGGTGCCGACCTCGTTGAGGACCAGGTCTCCGGCCGGGTGGCCGAGGCGGTCGTTGAAGTGCTTGAAGTCGTCGATATCGATCATGAGCAGCGAGAGCGGGAGTCCGTACCGCTGCGCCCTGGCGATCTCCTGGTTGAGCCGCTCGTAGAAGTAGCGGTGGTTGTACAGCCCGGTGAGCCCGTCGGTGATCGCCTGGCGCTCGAGCGTGCGGTACAGCGCCGCGTTCGCCAGAGCCGCCGCGGCCTGGCTGGCAAGGATCTGCAACAACTCGACCTCGTCGTCACTCGTCCCGATCCTGGCCGCGGCGCGGACGTCGAGCAGACCTTCGGCGACATCGCCGGAGACGAAGGGAATGACCAGCCGGGAGCCGGCGCCGTCTTCGACGATCACCGGGGCCAAAGCGGCGACCGCCCGGTGATGGATGTCGTCGAGCTCCGCCGCCCCCTCATCGCCGGTCGCCGCCGCGACGGGGCCGGGTTCGAAGAACACGAAGGCCTCGCCGCGACGGAGCAGCAGGGTGACCGAGTCGGCGCGGACGTCGAACAGGTCGGTGACCTCCCGCCGCACCTCGGCGAGCACGGCGCCCGCGTCCAGCGACGAAGCGAGGACGCGGCTCGTCTCGAGGAGCGCCGCGAGCCGCCGGTTCTGACGGTCGCCGCGCCGGTACAGCCGCGCATGCCGGATGGCCGTCGCGGCCTGCTCCCCCAAGGCGCGCGCGAGCTCGATCTCAGCAGAGCTGAAGACCCGCTCGCGCGCCGTCTCGATGAGCACGAGGATTCCGAGGGGCTCACCCTCGACGACGAGCGGCACGTTGAGGCATGCCTTCTCGCCCCACTGCTCCATCGAGTCGCGCACGTCCGGCGGCAGTCTCCCGTCCGACAACGTCTCCTGCTGGACCTCCCCGCGGCGCAGAAGCTCCCGGTCGCTGGGGTAGTCCTTCAGCGAATAGACTCCCTCTTCGTCCAGCGCGGACGGGTGCCCGTCGCGGCCGTAGAACGCGCGGAACACGATCGAGTCGTCCGCCGCGTCGTACTCGTAGGCCACGCACTCTCCGGCTTCGAGCGCCTCGGCCGCGGTGCGACAGATGTGCGCAAGGGAGTCCTCGAGCGTCACCGTGGACGTGATCGCGCGCGCGGTGTCGACCATCGACCCGAGGTAGCGGTTCTGCTCCTGCTGAAGGCGGAAGAGGCGGGCGTTGCGGACGGCCACCGCCGCGGGACCGGCGAGCAGCGTGACGAGCTCACAGTCCTCGTCGGTGAACCGGCGGCCCTCGCGCTTCTCGATGAGCGTGAGACATCCGACGATGCCCTTGTCGCGGAAGTGCAGCGGCACCGCGAGCGTGGCGACCTCACCCCACTCGAGCATGGCCGCCCGGTCGGTTGGATCCAACCCGGGGTCTTCGACGCTCGAAAGGACGCAGGCGCCGCCCTCGATGATCGGCAGGTAGCCGGGCCTGTCGTCCAGGCTCAGGTCCGTCCCCACCCAGGCCAGGTCCCTCTCGCTGAGCTCGCTCGCCCAGATGGCGGTCGCGGTGAGCGTCCGCGTCTCCGGGTCGTACTCGTAGAGGTCGCACTCCCAGGCGTCGAGGACCTCGGCGACGCGCCGGGCGATGATCGTCGGCGCGTCCTCCCGGACCAGCGCCTGGGTGATGTCCGCCCCGGCCTCGACGGCCAGCCTGAAGCGCTCGGTCTCGCCGCCCGACTTCACCGCACCCCCCGGGGCTCGGCGGGACGAGGGCGGGCAGGACGGTAGCGGTCACGCGTCGCCACGAGCGCGCAGAGCAGCGACGCGACCTGGCACTGGACGAGCGCGCGGATGGGCGGCGCCTCGATGCCTCCGGCGGCCGCGAGGCGCTCCGCGCGCGTGCGCACCTCGGAGACGGCCTCGTCGTGCAGAGCGCGGAGTACGTCGTCCTGCTGGGCCTCGGCGGCGATCATCCCGGCGAACTGGCCCACACGGGCGAGCGTGTCGAGCTCCCGCAGGTACACCTGGTCGAAGAGCTGGGCCACAGTCGCCTCCCGCGCGAACTCGGGCTCGGTCTCGGCCTGCACGCGGGCGGCGCGGATGTCGTCCTTGATCTCGGAGAGATAGGCGTGGACCGTGCGCTGCCACGGCGTCTCGGCCGTGAGGCGGGAGGCGGCCTTCACGTAGCGCTCGTGCAGCCACCGCGCAAGCTGCTCCTGGACCTCGAGTCCGCGAAGCTTCGCCTCGCGGCGGGTGAGCCCCGCCGGGTCCTGGTCGGCGATACGCGGACTGGTGAAGTACGGCACCTCGCTGACCAGCGTGAAGCAGTCCCACATGGCCTCGGCGTAGTCGTCGCTCGAGGTGCCGAAGCTGAGGACGACCGCCGGGTCGGCCCCGTAGGCCTCGTAGAACTCGTAGTCCTCCGCGAGCCCGAAGCCGCGGAAGATCCCGGGCGCAAGCTGCCGCAGGTAGGGCATCTCCGGCTCGCCGCAGTCGGGTGGCAGCCCGGTCGCCGCCATGACGGCCGTGAGTTCGTCCTGCAGCCGGGCGTCCTCCTCCGACAGGTAGTAGTAAGCGCCGCTGAAGGTGGAGTTGTGCAGCGGCATGTAGAAGTCGAGCGGGCGGCGGCCGATGACGTTCATCACCGCCGCCGCCTCCGGCAGCGGCCGGGTGAACGCGTAGCGCTTGTAGCTGACCGGGAACGTCCACTCGAACTGGTCGTGCAGCGCCGGCCGATAGACGCGCAGCAGGAAGCCGGTGAGGTCGTACGGCTCGTCGAACCACGGCTCGTTGAGCAGGGTCGCGTCCGGGTCGCCGGCCTTGATCACCGAGAAGTTGAACCCGAGCTCGGCGGCCAGGCCGTCGGCGAGGAGGGGCAGCAGGTACTCGAGCGCCAGCGTCCCCACGGGCTCCTCCGGATGGGGCAGCGCGACGAGGAGAGCCTGCAGCGGGCCGCCGGGGATCTCGACACAGCGCAGCGGGCGACCGGCGCGCGACGCGCCGGGAGACCACACTTCGATCTCGGGATGAGCGGCGGCCAGACGATCGGTGGACTGCTCGAGCTCGTCCAGGCTCAGATAGCGCTCGAGGGCCGGAACCCCTCCCACGATGTCGCCGAAGCACGGGAACACGCTGACCCCCCAGTCGACGCCGACTCCACGTGTGGCCGTAGCTTACCAGACGGGTGGGGCGCCGGAACGGCAATCACTCAAGGTCCCCGTACGACTGCCGATACAGACAGTGGTACCCCCTTCAGAGGGCCGGACCGGCGCCGTTCGCCGGTCCGGCCCTTTCTCTGTCGCGCCCGCCGTCTCGTCCGGCAACGCCTGTCGGCGATCGTGGACCCTGCGGCAGGCGCCGACTCTGGCCCCCGACGGCGGCCGTGTGCTACCGTTGCCGCAAGCCTTGGAGGGCGCCGTGATCTACTGCGTGGTACCCCCGGAGCTCGGCGAAGACGCTTTCCGGCGCCTCGTGGAGCACTACCGGGACAACCCGAACGTCAAGGTCATCATGGACCGCCGCCACGGCGAGCGGCGCACCGACCGCTCCGCTGGAGGCGCTCGCCAGACCCGCGACCGGCGGCGCCGGCGCGCTCCCGGCTCCTTCGACATCTGACCCTCCCGGCAAGGTGACCCACATGACCGAACCACTGCCGCGCGGCAGCGAGACCAGCCTCGTCCTCACCCACCTCACGCAGCCCGCCGACGCCAACTACATGGGCAACATCCACGGCGGCATCATCATGAAGCTCATCGACGAGGCGGCCGGCGCCTGCGCGTTCCGTTTCTGCCGCACGACCATCGTCACGGCGGCGATCGACCGGATCGACTTCCACCATCCGGTGCGGGTCGGGAACCTGGTCCGGTTCATGGCCAACGTCAACTTCGCGGGCACCAAGTCGGTCGAGGTCGGCGTGCGTGTGGAGGCCGAAGACCTGATGACGGGGATCACCACGCACACGAACTCCGCGTATCTGGTGTTCGTGGCGCTCAGCGACAGCGGCAAGCCGATCCCGGTGCCGAAGCTGGTACCGCAGACCGACCAGCAGAAGGAATGGTTCGCCGAGGCGCAGGAGCGGCGGCGCAAGCGCCTCGCCGAGCGCGAGCCGGCGGACTGACGCGCGGCGCAAGGTCCTCCCTCCCGCGGCCGCGACGGCCGCGAGAGCCGCGTCAGGCGGCCGGCGCCTCGCCCTCCAGCCGCAGAAGCTCCTGCAGCGCCATGTCGGCGACGTCGAGCTGTTCCTCCGTGGGTTCGCTGGTCGTGAACAGGCGCTGCATCTCGATGCCGGGTCGTCCGAGCGACCGCGCCAGTGGGTGGTCCTGGTGGCGCGACATCCACGAGAACAGCTCCATCGCCGTACCGATGCTGACGAGCCCGGCGACGAACGTCGCGATCGGCTGCCGCTCCCTGCCGGCGGCGCGCAGCACCAGGTTGGTGGCGAGGCTGGTGACGACCATCGGCGCGATCAGGTTGGAGCCGCAACGGGCGTGTTCCTTGTGCGCCTCGGACGGGTCGCCGCCGCTCTCGTACGCCGCGACGCTCTTGTGCTCGGCGCCGTGATAGCGCGAGAGCCGGGAGTCGCGCAGCGCGAGGAGCACCGGCGCGAGGCCGACGCCGGCGACCGCCAGCTCGCGCACGAACGGCGAGCCACGACCCGACGCGCGCAGCGCGACCGTCGCGACCGCGCTCGCCGCCGTCGCCGCGAGCATGCGCGGGTCTTCCTGCGGCAACACAGGCCCGCCGGTCTTGCGGCGCACGGCCGGAAGCACCGCCATGGCTTCACCGAGCCTGACCAGGCCGCGGACGACCGGCACCTGACGCAGCGTCTCCCGCGCCGGCAGTCGCGGTTTCGCTCCGGAGACGACCTTGACGCCGCCGTCCTCCTCCCGCACGGCGGCGGCCCAGAAGCCGTCGCTCTGCAGAAGGACTCCATCTCTCAAGGCCATGCCGCCGAGCTGCATCGTCATCGTCTCCTCAGGAAGCGGGTCGCGCGTGCCGGGTGGCGCCCGCGCCACCCATCCAGTGTTCCCCAAGACTGGCGGAACCGCGCCTCATCCTCAACCCGGCGGACCGGCCGGATGCGGCGAGGCGTCGCCGCCGCATAGAATCCGGTCCGGTCCACCCCCGTCCGTCCGGAGTCCCCGTGCGTCATCTCGACCGCGACCTGAGGCTGCTCGCTCTCGCGAACCTGCTGTTCGCGCTGGGCGTGGGGTTGTACCTGCCGCTGCTCTTCGTCTATGCGATCAAGCTCGGGGCGTCGGGATCCACCATCGGCGTCCTCAACGGAGTCATGCTGGCGATGATCGCCCTCGGGAACATCCCCGGCGCCTGGGCGGCCCGCCGCTTCCGGCTCAAGCCGGTCATCGTCGCCGTGTGGTGGCTCACCGTGCCGGCGGCGATCTCCTTCTATCTCGCGCCGAGCTGGCCGTGGCTCATCCCAGGGCTCGTGATCTCGGGGCTGTACATGGCCAACAACCCCGCCTTCAAGGCCTACGTGTACCTGCGGTCCGAGCCGTCCCGGGTCGCGCGCAACCTCACCATCGTCTTCGGCACGTACCCGCTCGGCCTGGTCGTCTCGCCGCTGCTCGGCGGCTACCTCGCCGAGCGCTTCGGCATGCAGACGGTCTTCCTGCTCAGCCTCGCGATCTACATCGTGTCGGCGACCACGGCGACCATGATCCGTGACACGCCGTACCACGGCGCCGACGCGCCGCTCAGCCTCGGCGCCCTGCAGCGCAACCGGCGCTTCCACCGCTACGTGTGGTTCTTCCTCGCCGGCTATCTCGCCGTCTACGTAGGTCAGGCGTTCCTCGCGCCGTACCTCGCCCAGGTGCGCGACCAGGGATTCTGGGCGATCGGCGCCTACGGCTCTCTCGCGGCCCTGGGCGCCGCGGTGCTGACGCCGGCGATGGGGCGGGTGACCGATCTGTACGGCCCTCGCGCCGGGATCGCCGGCGTGCTCGTGTTCCTGCTCGGCGGCACCATCCTGTTCCTCGTCGGCGGGAGCGCCGTCCTCTGGGGGCTGGCGATGCTCGCCTGCGGCTCCTACGACGCGCTGCGCTTCGTCGCCACGGGCATCGTCGGCAACTCCTTCAAGGGCATGCCGCTCGCCTGGGGGTATGCGATCTTCGACACGTTCATGGGGCTGCCCATGGCGGGCGGGGCCGTCCTCGGCGGCCTCCTGTACCGCGTCGCCTACCCGCTGCCGTTCGCCTTCGTCATCGCGGTGTCCGCCGCGCTGCTCGCCGCCTTACTCGCCTCGTCGCGGCGGCGCCCCGGATCGAAGCACTCCGGGTCTGGACGCGAAGCCGCGCAGGCGAGACACTGAGAACGTGACGAGCCGGCGCGCCGCCGGAGCACGGTCAAGGAGGGCGAGATGGGGTTCTTCGACACAGTCAAGGACAAGGCCGGCGCCCTGGCGGCCGACACCCAGCGCGCCGGCAAGGTGACGGCCGCCCAGGCTCGCCTGGTCGTGCTGCAGAACGATCTCAAGAAGACGGAGCGCGAGCTCGGTCACGCCGCCTTCGCCCTGGCCGAACGCGGCGAGCTCGGCCATCCCGACCTCGACCACGTCCTCGCGCGCCTGCGCGCGACCATGGCGGAGGTGCACGCCAAAGAGGCGGAGATCGCGTCGCTGCGCGGCGAGGCCGCGCCGGTCGAGGCGCCGATGACCACGGCCGCGGCGCCGACGGCTGCCGTCGCGCCGGCCGTCGAAGAGGAGACGGCAGCGGAGGCGGAGGCCCCGGCGGCGGCGGCGGTCGAGACGGCGGCCGGACCGGTCACCGTCGCCTCTTCGGCGGTCATGGCGGCGGCGGCCGCTGAGGCCGAGGTAGAGGCGGCAGCTGCCGTCGAGCCGAAGCCCGAGCCGGTCGCGGCCGCGAAACCGGCCGGGAAGCCGACGACCCGCAAGACCGCGTCCGGCCCCGCGGCGGCGAAGAAGCCCGCGGCCAGGAAGACGCCGGCGAAGAAGACGCCGGCCACGAAGACGCCAGTCAAGGCGAAGCCGAAGAAGTCGGCCCCGAAGGCCGGCGCGACGCCCAAGAAGTCGACGCAGCCGTCGTCGCAGGGACCGCGCCCCGCCGGCAAGAATCGTCCCGCCGGCTCCTGAGACGTCCCGGCGGCGGCCGGCGCCCAATGTGAACCGCTCGCCCGGCGGCCGGCGTCCGGACCGTCTGGTACCCTGACGGGGACCAAGGAGATCCCATGACCGACCAGGCCAGCATCCCGGGCGCCACCGTGCGCATCCCCATCAACGACCTCCAGAGCGGACAGACCGTCGACGGCGTCTACGCCTGCTCTGAGCTCACGGCCGCCACCGATCGCAACGGCAAGGCGTACCTGCGGCTCAAGTTGCGCGACGCCAGCGGCGAGGTCGCCGCCATCCACTTCGACCCGTCCGACGAAGCGCTGGGCATCTCCGCCGGCGACGTCGTCTGCCTCGGTGGCACCTACAGCGTGCATCCCCAGTACGGGGCGCAGATCCAGATCCGTCGCCTCCGCCCCGCAGAGGGCGACGAGTACGACGCCGGCGACCTCGTGCAAGTGTCTCCGGTCGGCACCGCCGAGCTCGCCGAGCGCCTCCATGCCCTCATCGACTCTGTGGTGGAGCCGCATCTCCGGGCTCTGCTGGAGCGCGCCTTCGACGGCTCACGAGAGCCCGGCGCCACGTTCGCCATCGCTCCGGCCGCAGTGCGCAACCACCATGCCTATCGCCACGGCCTGCTCGAGCACTCGCTCATCGTCGCCGAGGCCGCCGGCGGCGTGGCGTCGCGGTTCGACTCCGTCGACCGCGACCTCGTCATCGCCGGCTCGCTGCTGCACGACATCGGCAAGACCCTGGCGTACACCAGCGGCGGCCTCGCACCTCAGATGACCGACGAGGGACGGCTGCACGGCGAGATCATCATGGGCCACGACATGGTGCGCGAGCTCATCGACGAGGACCCGGACTTCCCTCCGGAGGCCGCCAAACGACTCCGCCACATCATCGTGTCGCACCACGGCATGCGCGAGAAGGGCAGCCCGGTGGTGCCGCAGACGAGAGAGGCGATCATCGTCCACTACTGCGACGACATGACCGCCCGTATCGGCGCCGTGGACGACGCCGAGGCGGCGGCAGGGGCCGGCGAGCGCTGGTCCAGCCGCATCTTCATGATCGACGCCCCGGCCTACTTCGGCCCGCGCGACGAGCTCGTCGACGAGTGATCCCGCCGCCGCGAGCCGCGTCGCTGCCGCTCGGGTCTCTCGCTAGCCCCAGATCTCCCGGCAGTCGGCCAGCACAGCCGCCGCGTGCCCCTTGGCCTTCACCGCGGGGTACACCTTGCGCAGCGTGCCATCGGGGTCGATCAGCCAGGTGGTGCGCTTCGCCACCCCGACCATAGGCCGCGCCACACCGAAGGCGCTGGCCACCGTGTGGTCGCCGTGGTCGCTGATCAGCGGCATCCTGAGGTCGTACTTCTGCGCCCAGCGCTCGTTCGCGCCCGGCTTGTCGACACTCGCGCCGATCACCTGCACGCCGAGGGCGCCGAACTCGTCCAGCAGACCGTTGAACTCAACGGCTTCGGTCGTTCAGCCCCCGGTGTTCGCCTTGGGATAGAAGAAGAGGACGGTGCGCTTGCCCGGCGCGCCGAGATCGAACGTGGCTCCGTCGAACGAGGCACCGGTGACGGCAGGCGCCTTGTCGCCTTCCTTGAGCATGGAAGCCCCTCCCATGTGTCGGGCCGCGGCGCCCGGGGCGGGGCCGCGTCTCCCTTCGGCAGACTGCTTGCCCCTCACCGCGGACGGCGAAACGACGGCGGCGCGAAGCGGCCTGTCGCGATAGACTCCGGCCATGCCACGCAAGCTGAGAGTCAGTGTCGACTACGACCGGTGCACGGGCGTCGGCGCCTGCGAGCAGGTCTGCCCGGAGGTCTTCTTCATGAACGACGAAGGGCTCCCCGACGTACTCGAGGAGGAGCCCCACGAGACGCTCTGGGCCGCCGTCGAACGTGCCGAAGAAGCCTGCCCCGAAGAGGCCGTGATCCTGGAGTGGTTGGAGGAGTAGGCCGAGCGGCCGGCTGGTCTCAACCGGCGACCTCGGCGTCCCCTTCTGCCGGAGGGGCCGCTACCACGTAGAAGGTGAGCGGCCCGACCCCGACGTTGGCCACCCTGTGCCAAGCCTGCGCCGGCACGGCGACCGCCTCGCGCTCCCCCACCAGCAGCTGCCGCCCGTCCACGTCGATCATCGCCTTGCCGTCGAGCACGAGGTAGATCTCCTCCTGCTCCCGGTGCATGTGCCGCGACATCGACCCCTCGGCGAGGGTGAAGACGTTGGCGCGGAGGTGACGGACGCCGAGGGCCTCGCTGAGCCGCTGCACGCTGAGCTTCTCCGAGATGGTCTCGGTGGGCACGGCGCGGACGACCTTCATGGCCTCACTCGCGCTCGAGCGGCAGGATCGTCACGGGCAGGCCGCAGCGGTCACGGAACCGCTCGGCGTCGCCGGCGTCGCCGACGATCTCGCCGTAGTGCATGGGCACGGCGGCCGTGGCGTGCAGCAGGTCGCAGGCCGCGGCCGCCTCGTCCCACGTCATCGTGAACGTGCCGCCCACCGGCAGCAGCGCGACGTCGCAGTGCACGCCGGCCATCTCGGGGACGGCGTCGGTGTCGCCGGCGTGGTAGTAGCGCACGCCGTCGAGCGCGATCACGTAGCCGACGTAGCCTGCCTCCCTGGGGTGGTACGGCTGGCCGGGAGCACGGAACTTGTCGAGGTTGTAGGCGGGGACGGCCTCGAGGCCGACTCCTCGTCACCTCGACGCTGTCGCCCGGCGCGACCGTGACGGTCTCCCGGTCCGCGAGCTGGGCGGTGACGCAGGCCGGACCCACCACCACGGCGTCCGGCCCGGCGAGCGCAACGATGTCGGGGAGACTGAGGTGATCGAAGTGCTCGTGGGTGACGAGGATCAGGCCGGCCGGCGGCAGCCCCGCCGGCAGCTTCCAGGGATCGATGTAGACGGTCGTGGTCCCGTCCAGCCGGAACGAATCGTGGCCGAGCCAGTGGATGTTCTCGAGCATCGCCCGCCTCCCATGGTGTCGCCTCCGGAGGTCTTACCCCGGGAGGCGCCACAAAAGAACGGGCCGGCCACCGGATCCCGAGCGATCCTCCGGTGGCCGGCCCGTCAGCAACTCAGAGTCCGATCAGGCCTCTTCTTCTTCCTCAGCCTCGACGACTACCTCTTCGTCGATCTCCACGATCTCGACGTCGCCGGCCTCGTCCTCGATCGCGACGACCTCGACCTCTTCGACGACCTCGACCTCTTCGACGGCCTCGGCCGCCGGAGCGGCAGCCCCGCTGGCGGGACGCACGTTGGTGGCCTGCGGGCCCTTGCGGCCCTGCTCGACCTCGTACTCTACGAGCATGTCCTTGTCGATCGCGGTGACGCCGTCGGCCAGGCCGGTGACGTGCACGAAGATGTCGTTATCGTTCTCCTGCTCGATGAAGCCGAAGGCCTTCTCGGTCGAGAACCACTTGACTTTACCCTGAGGCACTTGTTTCTCCTTTTGATCTTGAAGCGCGTCACGCCGGTGCTCGGTGGTGTGACGAGATGCGCTCCTTGTGCCGCTCGCGCCGTTCTCTGAGACGCAGAGCGTAGGGGTAGTGTACCCGCGTTTTCGGACCCTCGAAAGCCGGGCGCCGTGACAACGGGATGCCGCCCCGGTCCGGCACCGCGGATCGCCCCCGCTAGCAGCGCGTGACGACGAAGATGGCGATGCGCGCCAGAAGGTTGGGGGCCACGAGTCTCGCCGGCGGAGGCTTCTCGACCGAGCGCAGGTACTGCTCCTGCTCGATGCAGAGGCCCTCCTCCCGGCACAGCGCGCGGAAGTCCTGGATCGTGCACAGGTGGATGTTCGGCGTGTCCCACCACTGATACGGAAGGTCGCGCGAGACGGGCATGCGCCCGCGAAAGAGCAACTGCGAGCGCGGGACCCAGTGGGCGAAGTTCGGGAAGCTGACGATGGCGAGCCGGCCGACCCGGACCATCTCCCTGACGATCATCCGCGGCCGGCGCAGCTGCTGGAGGCTGAGGCTCAGGATCACGACATCGTGCGACTGATCGTCGAAGTCGGCGAGGCCGGCGTCGAGGTCGCCGTGGAACACGGAGAGGCCGCGGCCGATGCACTTCTCCACCGCGGCCTGGTCGATCTCCACCCCGCTGCCGTGGACGTGCTTCCCGGCGATGAGCTCGCTGAGGAGCTCGCCGTCGCCGCAGGCGAGGTCGAGCACGGTCGAGCCGTCCGGCACGAGGTCCTCGATCAGCTTGTAGTCGATGCGGCGCATGCGGGTCTCCTCAGCCGGCCGTCAGCCGGCCGGGGCGGCCGGGGCAAGAGGCGTGTACGACCGGGCGCCGCTGGCCAGGAACGCGGCGATGATGCCCTCCATCTTCTCGCGTTCGAGCAGGAAGGCGTCGTGGCCGTAGTGGCTCTCGACCTCGTAGTAGCTCACGTGCTTGTGCGTCGCCCGCAGCGCGCTGACGATCTCCTTGAGCTGGTACGGCGGGTGGAGCCAGTCGCTGCTGAAGCCCATGACGAGGAACCGCGCCTTGACGTCGGCGAACGCCTTGACGAGCGTGCCGTGCTGGCGCGTGAGGTCGAAGTAGTCGAGCGCGCGCGTGATGTAGAGCAGCGTGTTGGCGTCGAAGCGGCTGGTGAAGCTCAGTCCCTGGTGGCGCAGGTAGCTCTCCACCTCGAAGTCGGCGGAGAACGTGAACGTGTAGTCGTGGATGTCCTGCAGACGACGGCCGAACTTCTCCTCCATCGCCTCGTCGCTCAGGTAGGTGATGTGCCCGACCATGCGCGCGACGCTGAGGCCCTTGGACGGCGACTTGCCGCCGTAGTAGTGGCCGCCGCGCCAGTTGGGGTCGGCCATGATCGCCTGCCGGCCGACCTCGTTGAAGGCGATCGCCATCGTCGGCTGGCGGGCCGCCGTGGCCAGCGGCACGCAGAGGTGCGTGCGGTCGGGATGCGAGATCGCCAGCTCGAGCACCTGCATGCCGCCCATCGAGCCGCCCACGGCGGCCAGCAGCTTGCCGATGCCGAGGTGATCGAGCAGCAGCATCTGCGCGTTCACCATGTCCCTGATGGTGATCATCGGGAAGTCGGTGCCGTAGGGCCGGCCCGTAGCCGGGTCCTCCGAGGCCGGCCCGGTGCTCCCGCTGCAGCCGCCGATGACGTTGGCGCAGATGACGAAGTACTTGTCGGTGTCCAGTCCCTTGCCGGGGCCGATCATCATGTCCCACCAGCCCGGGCGCTTGTCCTTGGCGGTGTGCAGCCCGGCGACGTGGGCGTCTCCGGAGAGCGCGTGGGTGACGAGGACGGCGTTGTCCCTGCGCTCGCTCAGCGTGCCGTACGTCTCGTAGGCGAGCGTGAACGGCGCCAGCGTGCCGCCCCCTTCGAGGGCGAGCTCCTGGCCGGGCTGGTCGAACGTCACCTTCCTGGTGCGGACGATGCCGGCGTTGCCGGCATCGTCGTCGTACCCCATGGCGACGTCGCCGATCTCCTTGCGGGCTGCGGGCTTCTTCTCGGTCATGCCACCGGTGATTCTAACGAACGCGGGCGCGTCGCGGGCGACCGCGGCCGAGCGGAGGCGACTTCGCCCCCGCTCCGCCGCGGTCGTGCTCGCGACACGCGCGCGTCAGGCTTTGGCGAGCGCCTGGTCGATGTCGGCGACGATGTCCTCGAGCGTCTCGATGCCGATGCTGAGGCGGACGAAGTCGTCGGTGACACCTGAGGCCAGCTGCTCCTCCGCCGTCAGCTGCGAGTGGGTCGTCGTCGCAGGGTGGATGACCAGGGACTTGGCGTCGCCGATATTGGCCACGTGCGAGAGCAGTTCCGTGCTCTCGACGAACCGCCGGCCCGCCTCCCGGCCGCCGGCGATGCCGAACCCGATCATGGCCCCGAACAGCCCGCGATAGTGGTACTTGCAGGCGAGCCCGTGCGTGGTGTGGCACTCGAGGCCGGGGTAGCTCACCCACGTGACCTTCGGGTGGTCCTGCAGGAACTCGGCCACGCCGTAGGCGTTGACGCTGTGTCGCTCCATGCGCAGCGGGAGCGTCTCGAGGCCCTGCAGGAACAGGAACGCGTTGAACGGCGAGAGCGCCGCGCCCACATCCCGCAGCAGGCTCACGCGGAGCTTCACGATGTACGTGATCGGCCCGAGCGCCTCGTAGAACTTGAGCCCGTGGTAGCTCGCGTCCGGCTCGACGAGGCCCGGGAACTTGTCGTTCTGGGACCAGTCGAACTTGCCCGAGTCCACGACCACGCCGCCGATGGAGGTGCCGTGGCCGCCGATGAACTTGGTCGCCGAGTGGACGACGATGTCGGCGCCGTGGTCGATCGGCCGGATGAGGTACGGCGTGGCCATCGTGTTGTCCACGATGAGGGGGATGCCGGCCTCGTGGGCGATCGCCGCGACGGCATCGATATCGAGGGTGTCGAGCTTGGGGTTGCCGACCGTCTCGGCGTAGAGCAGCTTGGTCGTCGGCTTGATCGCGCGGCGGAAGTTCTCCGGGTCGATGGGATCCACGAGGTCGATCTCGAGACCGAAGCGCGGCAGCGTGTGCACGAAGAGGTTGTAGGTGCCGCCGTACAGGCTGTTGGCGCTCACGATGTGGTCGCCGGCGCCGGCGATGTTGAGGATGCTGAACGTCACGGCGGCGCTGCCGGAGCTGAAGGCGAGGGCGCCGGCGCCACCTTCGAGCGCGGCGACGCGCTTCTCGAAGACGTCGTTGGTCGGATTCATGATGCGCGTGTAGATGTTGCCGAACTCGCGCAGGCCGAAGAGGTCGGCGGCGTGGTCGGCGCTGTCGAACGTGTACGACGTCGTCTGGTAGATGGGGACGGCTCGGGCGTTGGTCGTGGGGTCGGCCTCCTGGCCCCCGTGCAGGGCGAGAGTCTCGAAGCCCCGCGTGGCCTTGGCGTCGGTGTCGGTCATGTCTGCTCTTCTCCTGTCAGATGTAGTACATGGGGGCCTCGGCGGCCCGGGCGGCGGCGTCGGCGATCGTCGCCGAGCCGAGGATGGCGCGCGTACACTCGCGCACGTCGCGCCACACTGGGGCGACCAGGCTCTCCGCCTGGTCGCCGCCGCGCATTCGCACCTTGCCGCCGTTGGAGCTGGGGGCGCCGGCGCGTCCCGTGGATGGATCCCCGCGCCGGCCGTCGACGAGGTCGATCACGTCCGCGAAGCTCACGGACGCAGGGTCGCGGGCGATGACGTAGCCGCCGCCCTTGCCACGCTGGCTCTCGACGAGGCCTGCCTGGCGCAGATCGTGCATGACCTGCTCGAGGAACTTGGGCGGCGCGCCCGTGAAGGCGACGATGTCGCGCGCGGTCACCGGCGCCGAGCCGTCGGCCAGGGCCAGCCGGACGAGGGCCTTGATCGCGTAGTCGCTCTTGGTCGAGAGGTGGATCACGTCGCTCCCGTGGACGCCGTTCTAATTCCTACTTCTCACTAGGATTAGGGAGTTTATTGACAGGGGCCTCCTCTGTCAAACGCCGCCGGATGGCCGTTTCCGCAGTCACGGGACGATACGCGGCGGCGCCTGCTACCATGACGGGCATGACGACGCCCTCCGATCAGGCCGCCGACCCTCGCGCTCACGAGGCGCTGCGGCGCGAGCTGCCCGGCCTCGAAGAGGCCGTCCCTCTCGCGTCGTTCACGGCCTACGGCGTCGGCGGTCCCGCCGAGTTCCTGGTGCGCGCCGGGACGACCGGCGTGCTCATCCACGCCGTGCTGACGGCGCGCGAACTCGGCCTGCCCGTCACCGTGCTCGGCCGCTGCACCAACGTCCTCGTCGGCGATGCCGGCGTTGCCGGCCTCACCGTCCTCGCCCGCAACGAGGGCACCACGCTGCACGGCAACGTCCTGCGCGCCGAGGCCGGCGTGGAGCTGCCCGCGCTGGTCGCCGACCTCGCCGGGCAGGGGCTCGCCGGCCTCACGTTCGCCGCCAACATCCCCGGCTCGGTGGGCGGCGCGATCGTCGGTAATGCCGGCGCCTACGGAGAGTCCGTGAGCGACTGTCTCCTCGACGTCCACCTCCTCGAGGAGGGCAAGGAGCACGTCGTCGAGCCGGACCGTCTGGACTTCGGCTACCGGAACTCGCTGCTCAAGTCGCGGCGCGACATCGTGGTCCTCTCCGCCTCGTTCCAGCTCCATCACGGCCACCGTCACGAGCTCCTCGAGCGCATCGCCGCCGACGCAGCCCTGCGCAAGAGCAAGCATCCTCTGGAGTACGCCAGCTGCGGCAGCTACTTCAAGAACCCGTCACGGGAGCTGCCCGCGGCCCGCCTGATCGAAGAAGCCGGACTCAAGGGCCTCCGGGTCGGGCGCGCGCACGTGAGCGAGAAGCACGCCAACTTCCTCGTCGCCGAGCCGGGGGCGACGGCGGAGGACATCACCACGCTCGCGGCAGAAGTGGCTCGCCGCGTGCACGAGTCGAGCGGCTACGAGCTGACGGAAGAGGTCCGCCGCCTCGGCTTCGCCTGACGGCGGCGTCTCCGGCGAGCGGCCGGCCAGACCTGCCGCCGCGCTATACTTCTGGCGTCCGGCGGGCGCGAACCCGCCCGGCAGCACGAGCGTCTCTCACCCAGGAGGAAGGCAATAGAGGAACTGCCGCACGGTCTCGTGGACCGCTTGCGAAGGGGGCAGCCCGAGGCGCGCGCCGAGCTTTTCCGGCAGTACGCGCCCCAGGTGCGGCGCATCCTCTACCTCCAGGGGTTCTGTGAGGAGGTCGACGACGCCGTGCAAGAAGTGTTCATCAAGGTCTACCGGGCCAAGATCCCAAGCGAAGAGGTGTTCCTCGCCTGGTTCTACCGGGTCATCCTCAACACCGGCCGCGATGCCGGTCGGCGCCGGAAGACCAAGTACGGCCTGATGGACAAGCTGCAGCAGATCGCGCCCGAGGCCACGGTCGACGCGCCGTCGGAGCCGGCCGACCCGGCGCTGCGCGACGCCCTGGCGACGCTGCCGGACGAGCTGCGCGAGTGCGTGGCGCTCCGCTTCTTCGCCGACCTCCCGCTGGATGAGATCGCCAAGGCTCAGGACATCCCTGTTGGCACGGTGAAATCGCGCCTGCACGGCGCCGTGAAGAAGCTGAAGCTCGCCCTCGATGAGGGCGGCTATGTACGCGAAGGCTGAGAAGAGACTGGCGGCCGACGATGACTGACGAACGCACCGAGAAGGGGATGCAGCCGGGCGGCTTCGACGACGACCGCCTGCTGGCGCTCGCCCTCGGGCTCGACGACGACCCGGAGCTGCTGGCGGCCGCCGAAGGAGATGCCGAGCTCGCCGGGCGGCTGGCGGCGATGCGCGCCGATGTCGCCCTGATCGGCGCGCAGGTCGGCGCCGCGGTGCCGCCACCGGAAGAGGAGTACACCGACCTTTCCGGTGAACGCTGGAGCGGCCTCTCGGAGTTCTTCGAGCCGCCGCCCGCCACGAAGCCGCGCCGCGAGCGCCGCTGGTGGCGCGTCGTCGCGCCGGTCGCGGCGCTGGTCGTCCTCGCCCTGGCGGTCGGCATCGTCGCCGTCAACCGCGGCGGCATGTCGGCGACGAGCGACTCCTCGGCGGAGGTCTCGCGCTCCGCCGCCGACGCCGCACAGCCGGCGACCGCCCAGGACTTCAGCGCCGGCGGATCCGAGAAGACGGCCGGCGGTCGCATCGCCGACCAGCTCGACCGGTTCGCCGTCATCGTCCTGGCGCGGGCGCGCGAGGCTACCGGCGCCCTGCAACGCTTCGCCGTGCTCCGCATCTTCAAGGGCAGCGCGCCCGAAGTGGTACAGCTCGCGGTGGACGGCAAGCCCGCCGACCGGGGCCGGCTGCACCTGCTCATGCTCGACCCCGTGGCCACGAGCGACGTGGAGAGCTTTTCACCCGAGCCTATCCCCTCACTCGGCGCTACCGAGGGCGAGCAGGACCTGCCCGGCACGCCGATGGCCGTCGCCTACACGTACGGTGGCGAGCCCACCATGGTGCGCGAGCTCGACGCCGGCACCGATCCGGACAGCGTCACCCTCCCGATCCCCTGATCGAGGAGCGCGGGCGCGCCGTCTGACCGCGGCCATGCTCTCCGCAGCCGGCCGGTCGCCGGCAGGAGCGCTGTATGATGCGGCGATGGACCAGGGCACCACTTCGGGCGGAGCCTCCACACCGCGACGCTACTTCCGCGACGCCAAGCCGGCGTTCCTGCAGCTGATCGACCCGCGCGGTCTGCGCGTGCTCGACCTCGGCTGCGGCGGCGGCCACAACGGCGCGCTGCTCAAGAGCGCCGGCGCCCGGGAGGTCTGGGGCGTGGAACTCGACCCCGGCGCGGCCCGAGAGGCGCGCAAGCGGCTCGACCGGGTCATCGTACGCGACCTGGCGGAGCTCGACCCCGCGGACCTGGGCGACGAGCCCTTCGACGCCATCCTCGCCAGCGACGTGCTGGAGCACCTGGATGACGCCGAGGGCGTGCTCGCCCGGGCGATCACACGTCTTCGCCCGGGCGGCGCCGTGGTCATCTCACTGCCCAACGTCTCCAACGTCTACGTGTTCTCACAGCTCCTGCTCAAGACGTGGCCGCGACGCGGGTCGGGCCTCTTCGACCGCACTCACGTGCGCTGGTTCGCCAAGCGGGACATGGTGCGGCTGCTGCAGGGCGCCGGCCTGCGCGTGCTCCGCGTAGAGCCGTACTTCACCCGCTACCGGGCGATCCAAGCCGCGTGCCTGGTCCTTTCGCTGTACATCTTCCGCGACTACTGGGCGCGGCAGTTCCTGCTGCTCGCCGTCAAGCCGGACTGACCGCAGGAGGCACCGTGACCGATCTGCTGGACGGCAAGAACTTCCTTGTGACCGGCGCCGCCAACTCGCGCTCTATCGCCTGGGCGGTGGCCAAGGCCGTCAAGCGCCACGGCGGCAGGGTCGCGCTGACGTATCAGGCCGAGCGGCTGAAGCGGCGCGTGGAGCAACTCGCCGACGAACTCGGCGGCGCGCCGATGATCGAGCTCGACGTGGGCAGCGACGCCGCGGTGAAGCACGCCGTCGACGAGCTCCAGGAGCAGATGCCGGTGCTCGACGGACTCGTCCACAGCATCGCCTGGGCGCCGGCGCACGACCTGCAGGGCAACTTCGTCGAGACCACGCGCGACGGCTTCGCCCAGGCCAACGACATCAGCTCGTACTCGCTGATAGCCACCGCGCGCGAGGCGCGCCGCCTGATGTCGAAGGGCGGCGCGATCGTCACCATGACGTACGCGGGCTCCTGGCGAGTGGTGCCCAACTACAACGTCATGGGTCCCGCAAAAGCATCGCTCGAGAGCGCGGTGCGCTATCTGGCGGCGGACCTGGGGCCGGAGGGGATCCGCGTGAACGCGGTGTCCGCCGGCCCCATCGCCACCGTGGCGGCGCGGACGATCAAGGACTTCAGCGGCATGCTCGAGCTCCTCGAGAGCCACACGCCGCTGCGCCGCAACGTCACCACCGAAGAGGTGGCCGACGCGACGGTGTTCCTGCTCAGCGACCTGAGCCGCGCCATCACCGGTGAGGTCGTGCACGTGGACGCCGGAGCGCACGCGACGATCTGACCGCACATCGGGGCACCACCCGATGGTTGCCGATCTGCTCATCGGCTAGGATGACTGCGATGATCGCGTACGTCGCCAGGGAGCTCGGCACCGGCAGGGCGCTCAGCGCCCACGAAGACGTACAGCTTCCCGCCTACTCCACCATCAAGGTGCTGCTCGCCGCCGCGTTCTGGCGCCTGGCGGCCGCCGGCGAGCTGGACGAGGCCCAGATGTACTGCTTCGAGCCGGGCACGTGCGTGGGCGGGAGCGGCGTGCTCCGCGGCCTGCGGCACGCCGCCGAACTCAGCCTCGCCGACATCATGCACCTCGCGCTCGTGGTGAGCGACAACGACGCCACCAACATCATCGCCTCGGAGGTCGGCCTCGAGCGGGTCAACGAGCTCGCGGTCGAGCTGGGACTGGAGCAGACCCGCATGCAGCGACTGATGATGGACCGGGAGGCCGTGGCCGCCGGCCGCGACAACTACACCTCGGCCGGCGATCTCGCCCTCCTGCTCGAGACGCTCCACGCGGGCGAGGCGCTCGAGCCGCTGGTCGGCGAGAGGGTCCTCGCCTCTCTGGAGTTGCAGGAGCACCTGGACGGCATCGCCCGCTACCTGCCGCCGGAGGCGTGCTACGCGGGCAAGTGCGGCGACGACTCACCGGCGGGCCGGTACGCACACGACTGCGCGCTCGTGCGCGCCGGCGACCGGAAGGCGGTGATCGTGGTGATGACGCGCGACTCCGGCGGGTTCGAGACGGTCGCGCGCACCGGAGCCGCCCTGTACGCGGCGCTCGGAGAAGACTCAGGGCCGCGCCCGCTGGGGCGCTACGCCTAGACGCTGCCGGGCCGGCGCGCGCGTCTCGACCTCGCGGGTCAGCCGACCGGCCGCACGCCCAGCCCCGGCGTCTCCGACGCGGTGAGCAGGTCGCCTTCCACGCCGATCCCCGTGAACGGGTCGTCAGCCAGCAGCAGCGCGCCGTCCAGGTCCACGTAGTCTGCCAGGCCGGCGAGTTGGAGCGCGGCGGCGATGCCGAGGCTCGACTCGACCATGCAGCCGATGAGCACGCGCAGGCCGAGCTCGGTGCAGGCGGAGATGAGCGCGAACGCCGACGCGATGCCGCCCGCCTTCGCGAGCTTGACCACGACGCCGTCGTAGCCGTCGCTCACGGCGTCGAGGTCGTCCAGGGTCAGCACCGCCTCGTCGGCGAGCAGCGGGACGTGGGTGCGCTCCTTGAGCCAGGCCATGCCCTCCACGTCGGCGGCGGGCAGAGGCTGCTCGACGAGCTCTGCGTCGAGGTCTTCGAGGACCGCGAGCGCCGCTGCCGCCCGCTCGCGGTCCCACCCCTCGTTGGCGTCGTAGCGGAACGTCGTCTCCGGCAGCTCGAGCTTGAGACGACGCGCCAGCTCGAGGTCGCCGTCGAACCCGAGCTTCACCTTGAGCGTGCCGAACGCGGAGGCGGCGCGGGCCTGCGCCAGCATCTCCTCAGGCGCGCCGATCGCGATGGTGTACGAGGTCCGGACCGACGGTCGGGCGAGCCCGAGCATCCGCCAGACGGGCTCGCCCGCCTGCTTGCCGGCGAGGTCCCAGGCGGCGGCGCTGAGGCCGGCCCGCAGGGCCGGCACTCCGGCCGCCGCCAGCCCCTCGCAGAACACCTCGACGCCCGCCGGGCCCTCGAGGTCGGCGATGTCGGGCGCGAGGTCGGCGAGCAGGTCCAGGTCGCGCTCGCGCTCCTCGCCGTAGCGGGCGTTCGGCGCGCCCTCTCCAAGCCCGACCAGGTCGCCGTCGCGCAGCTCCACTACGAAGCGGGCGAAGTCGCTGTGCGTCCAGCGTGAGATGCCGAACGGAGAGGCGGTACGGAGATCGAAGGGGCGGCTGGAGACGAATGCCATGGGTACTCATCCTTCCTCGGCGACGCGGAAGACCCCTTCAGAGGGGGCGAACGCCGTCCGCCGGTCGGCGGCACTGACGGTGACGTACCAGGAGTAGGTGTGCCCGGCCCGGAGGGCGTCGGCGGGCACGGTCACCTTGCTCGTCCTCGCCGCCGGCCCTCTGGCGTCCGCGGCGAACACGGGTGCGGCGCCGTCGGCGAGGAACGCGTCCTCGAAGACCTCGACGTGATGGCTCGCCTGGGTGACCAGCGGCTGGCGGATCGACCAGACCAGCTCGGCGGGCACGCCGGCCGGCAGAAGCACGCCGCCGTCCGGCGCGAGGTCCTGCGGCCGGACGGGATCGTACTCCAGCAACGGGTTGTCGCGGGCCGGGCGGAAGAGGAACGGCGCCAGCGCCGTTCCGGAAAAGCCTCCCGGCCCGCGCGCCCACACGACGACGGCGAAGCGGCTGTCGTCGTGCAGCAACTCCTCCGGCACGGTGAACCTGGTCGCCGGCTCGTCAAGGTCGAGGCGCAGCAGCCGGTGCTTCCAGCAGTCCCAGGTCTCTTCCCAGACCTCCAGGCGGCAGCCGGCGACGCCAGGGAGCGAGCCCGCCGCCGAGGCCGGCCGAGCGGCCGCGCCCTGACCTCGGAGGTCCGGCGCCGGCGGGTACGCCCACTCGACGGTCACCGGCCCGTCACGTACGACCCAGAGCGGCGCCTTGGTGATGCGCGGGGCCGGCGGGCGCAGCCGCCCCGGCGACTCGCTCCTCTCGACGACCGCTTCGTACTCGTCGTCCGGCACGGGCGCGCCATCGGGGACGTAGTAGTCCAGATGGCGGGTCGCGAGGTTGTCGTAGACCTCGCGCCCTGCCGCGTCCCGGGGGAGGCTGCGGAGGCAGTAGAAGGGCAGGTCCGAGAGGCCGGCGGCGCGGCGCAACGCGACCAGGTCGCGCCCGGCCGCGCCGCCGTCACCCGCCCCTCCGGCGAGGAGGCGCTCGTGCAGCCCGCGGTGGTAGTACGACTGGCGCTCGTCCCAAAGGCGCAGGTAGGCCCCGCCGTCGTTGCGCAGCCGGTCGGTGGTCTCGGTCGCGCGTGCGTACCGCGTGTGGATGTCGCGGGTCTCCACGAGCCTCCAGCCGTCGTCGGCCGCCGCGAACAGCGGCACGATGCCACGCGGCGACGCGTCGTACACGAGATCCAGACCGGCGACGCAGCCGCAGAAGAACGCCGTGTGGAAACCCTCGCTCACGTGCGGATGCGTCACGAGCAGGTCGCCGGGCACCAGCTCGCCGGGCTGGGTGAAGGCGACCCAGTTCGCCTCCTGTGGCTCGCCCGGCCCGTGGAGCTCCTCGTCCATCTCGAAGCCGGCGTCCAGATGATCGAAGACGCGACGCACCAGCCCCCAGCAGTCGAAGGCGTCGTCGAAGTTGTACGGGCGCGCCTGTGGACCGAAGAGCTCGAGGGCGCGCAGGACGTCGGCGGGGGTGTGGGGGTCGGTGCGCATGACCCATGCTTACCAGCCTGTCGCACGCGGGTCAAAAGGACGCGCCTGTCTGGCGCCCCAATTCTCCGCGACCGTGCGGTAGACTGACGACGCATGGGTGCCGTGGGAAACACGCTTCTCCGACTTGCCGACCTCACCGTGGACTTCGCGTCACAGGAGGGCACGGTGCACGCGGTCAACCGCGTGACCTTCGACGTCGCCCCCGGCGAGCTCGTCGGGCTCGTCGGCGAGAGCGGCTGCGGCAAGAGCGTCACCGCCAGCGCCATCATCGGCCTCACCGGCATGCTGCCGAACGCCACCGTGAGCGGCGCCGTCGAGTTCATGGGCCGCGACCTGCTGACGCTCCCCGAGAGCGACGTCCGCGCCATCCGCGGCCGCGACATCTCGATGATCTTCCAGGACCCGGTCACGAGCCTGAACCCGGTGCTCAGCATCGAGCGGCTGATGACCGAGGGCCTCGAGGTGCACCTGGGCATGAGCCACTCCGAGGCGGTCGCCCGCTCCATCGAGCTGCTCGGCGAGGTGGGCATCCCCAAGGCGGCCGGTCGCATCAAGGACTACCCGCACCAGTTCAGCGGCGGCATGCGCCAGCGCGTCATGATCGCCATCGCGCTCTCCTGCAACCCCAAGCTGCTGCTCGCCGACGAACCGACGACGGCGCTGGACGTGACCATCCAGGCGCAGATCCTGCGCCTGCTCAAGAAGCTCTCGCGCGAGCACGAGGCCGCAGTGATCGTGATCACCCACGACCTCGGCGTCGTCGCCGGGATGTGCCAGCGCATCCTGGTCATGTACGCCGGGCGCATCGTCGAGAGCGGCCCGGCCAAGCCCCTCTTCAAGCACCCGCACCATCCCTATACCGTGGGGCTCCTCAAGAGCGTGCCGCGCCTCAACGAGCCGCGGCGCGACAGCCTGCAGACCATCGCCGGCCTGCCGCCCGATCTGGCGAACCTGCCGCCGGGCTGCGCGTTCGCGCCGCGCTGCTACCTCGCCACCGACGAGTGCTGGGCTGCCGTGCCCGAGCTCGAGCCGACGGACGACGGCCGCCTCTCGGCCTGCTTCCACTCCGACCGGCTGCGCGAGGACGAGGCCGCGGAGGTGACGGCTTGAGCACTGTCGGCCGCCCTCGGCGAAGACACCCTGGTCCGGATCGAGGACTTGCGCGTCCACTTCCCCATCACCAGCGGGATCGTGTTCCAGCGCAAGGTCGGCGCCGTGTACGCCGTCGACGGCCTCACCTTCGACGTGCGCCGCGGCGAGACGCTCGGCCTTGTCGGCGAGAGCGGCTGCGGCAAGAGCACCACGGGGCGGGCCATCCTGCAGCTCATCCGGCCCACGACCGGGCGCGTGCTCTACGAGGGCGGCGACCTCGCCCACCTCAAGGGCAGCCGCCTGCGCGAACAGCGCAAGCGCATGCAGATGATCTTCCAGGACCCGTACGCGAGCCTGAACAGCCGCATGACGATCGGCGACATCATCGGAGAGCCCCTGCTGGTCCACAAGATGGGCAGCAAGAGCGCGCGCAAGGCCAAGGTGCGCGAGCTGCTCGAGACCGTGGGCATCAACCCGAACACGCTGAACCGCTATCCGCACGAGTTCAGCGGCGGTCAGCGCCAGCGCATCGGCATCGCCCGGGCGCTGGCCGTGGAGCCCAACTTCATCGTCTGCGACGAGCCCATCAGCGCGCTCGACGTCTCCATCCGCGCGCAGATCATCAATCTCCTGCAGCAGCTGCAGCGCGAGTTCGGGCTCACCTACCTGTTCATCGCCCACGACCTCAGCGTGGTGCGGCACATCAGCGACCGCGTCGCCGTCATGTACCTCGGACGCGTCGTCGAGCTGGCCGAGAACGCCGTGCTCTACGAGCAGCCCATGCACCCGTACACGCAGGCGCTGCTCTCCGCCGTGCCGATCCCCGACCCGGAGGCCGAGGAGCGCCGGCGCCCCGTGGTGCTCACCGGCGACGTGCCCAGCCCGGTCGAGCCGCCGAGCGGCTGCCATTTCCATACGCGCTGCCCGGCGGCCAAGGAAGGGCTCTGCGATGTAGACGATCCGCCGCTCCTCGAGGTGCGTCCCGGCCACTGGGCCGCCTGCCACCTCATCACCGGCGACGACTTCCCGCACATCCGCGCCGGCGAGGACGACCTCGCCGTCGTGGCCGAAGGTGGTGAGACGGAATGAGCTACGTCCCGCCGGAAGGGCCGGGCAGCCACAAGACCATCCGCGGCCTGGAGCCCGAGACCGAGATCGACCTCGGGCTCGGTTCGACCTCGTCCGGCGCCTCCGAGATCGCCACCGCCGTCGGCGCCGCCGGCATGTGGAGCCCCGACGCGCTGCTCGTCGAGCACCGCTCGCTGTGGGGCGAGATCTGGCGCCGCTTCCGGCGCGACAAGTTCGCGATGGTCGGCGTGGTCATCATCATCGGCCTCATCCTGGTGGCGCTGCTGGCGCCGTGGATCGCCCCGCACGACCCCACCAAGCAGTACGACGAGGGCCTCACCATGGAGGGCATGCCGGTCGGCCCGTCCAGCCAGTTCTGGCTGGGCACCGACACGCTCGGCCGCGACCTGCTCAGCCGCCTCATGTACGGCGCCCGCGTCAGCCTTGTGGTCGGCGTCCTCGCCAACGGTTTCGCGCTCATCCTCGGCGTGATCTTCGGCCTCACCGCCGGCTACTTCCGCGGCGGCGTCGAGACCTTACTCATGCGCATGACCGACGTGATGATGGCGTTCCCGATCATCCTCTTGGCCGTGGCGCTGGTGAGCGTCCTGAAACCGAGCATCTGGATCCTGATCCTGGTCATCGGCATCGTCTACTGGACGCCGATGACGCGCGTGATCCACGGCGAGGTGCTCAGCATCCGCGAGAAGGAGTTCGTCGACGCGGCGCGGCTCACCGGCTGCACCAACCGGCGCATCCTCTCGCGCCACATCCTGCCGCACCTGGTGGCGGTCATCCTCGTGTACACCAGCCTCGGCCTCGCCACGACGATCCTCTTCGAGGCGACGCTCAGCTACATCGGCCTCGGCATCCAGCCGCCGACGCCGTCCTGGGGACAGATGATCAGCGAGGGCCAACCGTACTACCTCTCGGCGCCGCACCTCGTGATCTATCCCGGCCTCGCCATCATGATCACAGTGCTCGCGTTCAACCTCGTGGGGGACGGGTTGCGCGACGCGTTCGACCCGCAGCAGCGGAGACGATGACCACCACACTTACTGGATGGGGACGTCCAAGGAGGCACGCATGACTCGTCGTTCGATCAGAGGAGGCGCCGTCGCGACGGCCGCGGTACTGGGACTCGTCCTGGTACTCGCACTCGGACTCGCCGCCTGCGGCACCGAGACCGGCGACGGAGGCAGCAGCAGCCCCTCCTCGTCGTCAGATCAGCCAAAGCAGGGCGGCACGCTCACCTTGTCCTACCTCACCGAGCCGTCGAGCCTCGACCCCGCCGTGGCGTGGAACGTCATCGACTGGCAGATCGAGCACGACATCTACCAGGGCTTCCTGCAGTACGCGCACGAGTCCGGGCAGGCCGGTACCGAGCTCATCCCGTGCCTGGCGACCGAGGTGCCGAGCACGGACAACGGCGGCATCTCGGCCGACGGCAAGACGTACACCTTCCACCTGCGCGAGGGCGTCATGTTCCAGCCGCCGGTCAGTCGTGAGGTGACGGCGGCCGACTTCAAGTACAGCTTCGAGCGCATGATGACCGAGCCACGCGCCCCCGCCACGTCCTTCTACATGGGCGTCGTCGGCGCCGACGAGTACATGAAGGGCAAGGCCGACGAGATCACCGGCTTCAAGGCCGTCGACGACTACACCGTCGAGATCACGCTGAAGAGCCCCGACCTCTCGTTCCTCAACGCCGTCACCATGGACTTCTGCGACGTCGTGTCCAAGGAGTGGGTCGAGAAGTGGGGCAAGCAGTTCAACCGCCACCCGCTCGGTACCGGCCCGTTCGTCTTCCAGAAGTGGACGGCCGGTCGTGAGATCGTCCTGACCCGCAACCCGCAGTACTGGGAAGAGGGCCGGCCGTACCTCGACACGATCGACTACCAGCTCTCGTTCAACCCGCCGACGGCGCTGCTCAAGCTCCAGCGCGGCGAAGTGGACGTGCTCGGCGACGGCGTCCCGGTGGCCGACCTGGCGCGCGTCAAGGTCGACCCCAAGTGGAAGCAGCAGATGTTCACCCAGCCGCTGGTGGCGATCAGCTACATGTTCATGAACGTCGACATGAAGCCGTTCGACGACGTCAAGGTCCGCCAGGCGCTCAGCTGGGCCATCGACCGCGACAAGCTCGTCAAGCTCCAGGGCGGCCAGGCGATGAGCCTCTGGCAGTTCTATCCCGAGGGCATGCCGGGCTATCAGGAAGGCAAGGTCTACTACGGCTACGACCCCGCCAAGGCCAAGCAGCTGCTCGCCGACGCCGGCTATCCGGACGGGTTCAAGACGATGCTCTACACCGACAACGTCGACCCGAACCCCAAGCTGTGGCAGTCCGTGCAGGCCGACCTCGCCGCCGTGGGCGTGCAGGCTGGTCTCAAGACGATGAGCAACAACACGTTCTACACGCAGCAGGGCACGCCCAACACGCTCACGGCCGGCAGCTTCGGCTGGTGGATGGACTTCCCCGACCCGAGCGACTGGATCTCGCCCCTGTTCAGCAAGGCGAGCGCCGTCGAGGGCGGCATGAACTCCAGCTTCTGGTGGAGCCCCGAGCTCGAGACGATGTTCGCCGATGCGCAGAAGATGACCGACCCGGCAGGCGCGCATCGAGAAGTTCACCGCCATGCAGGAGTACATCGCGACGCAGGCGCCGTATGTGCCCTGCTACCAGCCCATCCAGACCACGATGTGCACGGAGACCACGGGCGGCTTCTACCTGCACCCGGTGTACCAGATCGATCCTACGCAGTACTGGAAGAAGTAGGCGAACGGGCGGCGGGCGGCCGGGGGGCCGCCCGCCACCCCATCCGAACCTGAAGGTGGGTCAGGAAAGGAGCATGGGACATGAGGGGACGCACGAAGACATGGGTGGCCATGGCGCTGGTCGCGCTGCTCGCCCTCGCCATGGGGCTCGCCGCCTGCGGCGGCTCCAGCGATTCGGGCGGGGCCAGCAGCAGCGCGGCGGCCACGGGAGAGCCCGTCAAGGGCGGCACGCTCACGGTGACCTACCAGGGCGAGCCGACGGAGCTCGACCCGGCGATCGCCTGGGAGGTCACGTCGTGGAGCATCGAGCGGCTGACGTACCAGACCTTCCTCACCTACGCGAACGAGCCGGGTGAGGCCGGCACGCAGCTCGTACCCGACCTCGCCACGGAGGTCCCGACGGCAGAGAACGGGGGCATCTCCGCGGACGGCAAGACCTACACCTTCCACCTGAAGCAGGGCATCAAGTTCGCGCCGCCGGTGGACCGGGAGATCACCGCCGCGGACTTCAAGTACAGCTTCGAGCGCATGATGGTCGAGCCGCTCGCGCCGGCGACCTTCTTCTACGAGGGCATCGTCGGGGCGACCGAGTTCATGGACGGCAAGGCCAAGGAGATCTCCGGCTACAAGGTCGTCGACGACTACACGGTGGAGATCACGCTGAAGGCGCCCGAGGGCTCCTTCCTCCTGGCCATGACGCATGCCCTTCACGTCGGTCGTGTCCGAAGGAATGGGTCAAGCAGGTCGGCAAGCAGATCAAGCGCAAGCCGCTCGGCACGGGACCGTTCATCATCACCGACTGGACGCCCGGGCAGTCCATCACCGTCGAGAAGAACCCGAACTGGACCAGGAAGGCCGCCAGTGGGTCGACGGCATGAAGTTCCTCTTCACGTCCAACCCGAGCACGGCGCTGCTCCAGCTCGAACGCGGAGAGGTGGACGTCCTCGGCGACGGGATCCCGGCGGCCGACTACCAGCGCACCAAGCAGGATCCCAAGTGGACCGACAACATGGTCGACGCCACCGACATCGCCACGTACTACGTGTTCATGAACGTGAACGAGAAGCCGTTCACGGACCTCAAGGTGCGTCAGGCGGTCAACTACGCCATCGACACGCAGCGCCTCCAGAAGCTGCTCGCCGGGCAGGCGAAGGCGCTCAACCAGATCTATCCCGACGGCATGCCCGGCCACCAGGCCGACGCGCAGTTCTACACCTACGACCCGGAGAAGGCCAAGCAGCTGCTCTCCGAGGCCGGCTTCCCCAACGGGTTCAAGGTGACGTTCGGCGCCCACAACGTCGACCCGTTCCCGAAGATCGCCCAGGCCGTGCAGAACGACCTCAAGGCCGTCGGCATCGACGCCAGCATCAAGCTCATGGACAAGGCCACCTACTGGGACTACATCAGCCTGCCGCAGTCGCACATGGCGATCGGCCTGTCCGACTGGTATCAGGACTTCCCCGATCCGAGCGACTTCATCGGGCCGCTCTTCACGCACCCGATCGAGGGCGGATCGAACTCGAGCTTCTACTCCAACCCCGAGGTCGAGGCGCTCTACAAGGCCTCCAACACCGAGCTCGACCCGGAGAAGCGCATCGAGATGTTCGTGCAGATGCAGGACATCATCATGGGCGACGCCCCGGCCGCGATCCTGTACCAGCCGGTGTTCAACGCCATGTTCGGGAAGAACGTCGGCGGCTACTACTACCACCCGGTCTGGAACCAGCAGTTCCAGGAGTACTGGAAGCTGGACGGCAAGTGAGCATGACCGGGACGCGGCGACAAGGCGAGCAGGAGGGACGATGGGTAAGTACATCGTCCGCCGGCTGCTCTGGATGGTGGTGGTGCTCTTCTTCGTGAGCCTCATCACGTTCCTGCTCGCCTTCGCCGTGCCCGGCGATCCCGCCAAGAGCATCGCCGGCACGCACGCGACGCCGGAGATCCTCGCCCGGATCCGCCACACCCTGGGGCTCGACGAGCCCCTGTGGAAGCAGTACGGCCTCTTCCTCTGGCACCTGCTGCACGGCAACATGGGCTACAGCTACGAGACGCAGCTGCCGGTGACCACCGCGATCCTGCAGCGCTTCCCGGCGACCGTGATGATCGCCATGTTCGGCATCTTCTTCGAGCTGCTCATCGGCATCCCGATCGGGATGACCAGCGCCCTCAAGCAGTACGGCATCCGGGACCGCACGTTCACGGTCCTCAGCCTGCTGTTCCTGAGCATGCCGATGTTCTTCCTCGGCATGCTCCTCATGTACTTCTTCGCCTTCCAGTGGCAGATCTTCCCACTGGGCGGCTACGAGGGCTGGACGGCGCCGCTCTACGGCATCCTGCCGGGGCTCACCATCGGCCTCACCGGCGCCGCCTGGTACTCGCGCCTGCTGCGCAGCAGCATGCTCGACATCCTGAGCGCCGACTTCGTCAAGGCCGCCCGCGCCAAGGGCCTGCCCGAGCGCACCGTCGTCTGGCGGCACATCATGCGCAACGCCCTCGAGCCCGATCGTCACGCTGCTCGGCATGGACATCGGCTGGTTCCTCGGCGGCGTGCTCGTCATCGAGATCGTCTTCGGCATCCCCGGCATCGGCGGGCAGGCCTATCAGGCCATCCAGACGCAGGACCTGCCGCTCATCATGGGGACAGTGCTTTTCGCCGCTCTGCTTGTCACGGTGAGCAATTTCGTAGTAGACCTTGCGTACACGTGGCTCGACCCGCGCGTGAAGTACAGCTGATCTGACCCGCCGCCGCGGCGCCGGGATCCACCGTATGGCCGGCTCCCGACCGACAGACACGTTCGGCCCCGTCAAGTCCCGGCTCATCGCCGTGGCCGAGTATCTGCGCGCCCGCCCGCTGCGCCTGTTCTCCGCGGGCGCGCTCCTCATCGTGGTGTTCCTGGTGCCGTTCCACTACGTCAACTGGCAGGCACACTTCATCGGGCTTCCCGCCGCCCTGGTCTCGCTCACGGTGGTCGCGGGAGCGGTCTCCGGCGGGCCGCGCGTGGGCATGGCGCTGGCGATCGTCGGCGGCGTCGCCTACGACCTGCTCGCGATCAGCGACCGGTGGCTGGTCCAGGGCGCGACGTCCGCGGCGGTCATCGTGCTCTGGCTCTGCGCCGGCCTGGGCGTCGGTCTGCTCGGCGACCGCTATCGCGCCCAGGTCGCACGATCGCTCGAGGAGGCGCACCGCTCACGCGACGCGCTCGACCGGGTGGTCGGGGCGACGCCGCTCTTCCACGCCCGAGGCGGCCCCTCCGCGGTGGCCCGGGCGATCTGCGACGTGACCCTCGAGACCTTCGACTGCGACCTCGTCGCGCTGTTCGCGATCGAGGGCGAGCGGCTGCGCCTGCTGTCCCGCTCGCCCTTCCTCGCCAACAGCGGCGACCGGCTGCTCATGGAGCCGTCGGCCGAGCTGCAGGAGGAGCTGGCGGAGAACCTCCTGCCTCAGTTCGTCAACGACATCCGCGAGCCGTTCGGGCCGCGTATGCCGCGCGCCATCACGGCCGATCCCGACCAGATCTCGGCGATCCGCGCCCCGGTGCTGATCGACGAGCAGCCGGTCGCGCTGCTCGCCATGAGCTGGGCGCGCAGCATGCCGGAGCCCGCCCGCGGCGACCTCGGCGTGGTGCAGCGCTTCGCCGAGCACGCCGCCGTCGCGCTCGCGCAGGCGCAGCGCGCCCAAGCGCAGCAGGACGTGTCGGCGCTCTACCGCCGGTTCCAGGCGAGCCTCTCGCCGGCGGTCAAGGTGGAGACGCCGTACATCAAGGTCGCCACCTTCTACCGCCCCGGCGAGGGGCGCATGCTGCTCGGCGGGGACTTCATCGACGCGGTGACGCGGCCCAACGGGTCGGTGGCCGCAGTGATCGGCGACGTCACCGGACACGGCCCCGACGCGGCGGCGCTCGGCGCCAGCCTTCGCGCCGCGTGGCGGGCCCTGGCGCTCCGCGGCGCGTCCCTGCAGGCGAACATGAAGACGCTCAACAGCCTGACGCTGGACGAGAGCGACCGCGCCGAAGAGGGCGAGCTCGGCCTCGGCCTGCTCGCCACGGTCTGCGCGGTCGAGATCGACGCGGCCGGCCGGCGTGCCCGCTTCGTCAACGCCGGCCACCCTATGCCGCTGCTCCTGGGCGCCGAGGTCGTGCCGCTGGTGCACACCCCCGGCATGATGCTCGGCGTGGAGCAGTACGGCGACTGGGCGCCGCACGAGGTGACGCTGCCGAGCGAGTGGGGGCTCCTGCTCTTCAGCGACGGGATCGTCGAGGCGCGCATGGCGCCCGGATCGCGCGAGCGGCTGGGGCTGCAGCGGCTGAGCGCCGCCGTCGCCGACCTCTGGCGGCGGCGCGCCATCACGGCGTCCGGCCTTCAGGAACTCGTGGACGGCGTACAGGCCGGCCAGGAGGGCGTGCTGGAGGACGACGTCACGCTGCTGCTGCTCTCCCACGACGTCAGCGGGCACAGCCGCGGCCACGTGATCTAGGGAGAACGGCGGCTCAGTCGGAGGCGGCGTCGGCCGGCAGCCCCGACTCGAGCAGCTCGGGCAGCGACCGCTGCAGCATGAACTCGAGCGTCGCGTACGCCCGGCGCATGTCGAACTCGTCGTCGATGGCCTCCTGGATGGCGAGGCCGTCGACGACCGCCGTCATCAGCTCGGCCACTCCCAGGAGCGCCTCCTGCTCGGGCGGCGTCGGCTCGTCCCGGCCGCGAAGCCAGTCGCGCTTGATCTGCCGGTAGGAGTCGTAAGCGCGGGCCATGCGGCTCCGCAGACCCTCGTTGCGCAGGGCATAGGGCAGGATGTCGAAGAAGACCCGGAAGGACCGCGACAGGCTGATGGTCCGCAGACCGTCCACGAATCGGGGCAGGCGGTCGTCGCTGGTCACCGTGCTCATGGCGGCGGCCGCGTCCTGCTGGTCGTCGCGGAACACGGAGTCGATCATCGCCTTGACCAGCCCCTCTTTGTTCCCGAAGTAGTACTGCACCATCGCCGAGTTCTCGCCCGATTGCTGCGCGATGGCGCGAAGGGTGAGGCCGGAGAACCCCTTCTCGACGAGCACGTGCTGCGCGGCGGCGAGGATGTTGAGCGCCGGCGGCGACATGACCCTTCGTGGGTCGCCGCTCGGCTGACCGGCGTCGCCGCCCCGTGCGGCGTGCCCGTTCGACGCGGCGCCCGTGACGACGGCAGAGGGTTTCACGACCGCTTCACGCTCGGCTCGATCCACGCCCGTCACCCTTCTGGTAGTTGAGATTAATCACTTGATTGATTAGACTCCAACCAGCCACACCAAAGCAACCCCCTAGCAGTGAGAGGAACGACATGGCGGAGACCAAGACTGAGGTCAGAACGCTCGGCTACATGGTCGACGGCGAGTGGAAGCAGTCGCAGTCGAACACCTGGGTCGACATCACCGATTCCAGCACCGGCGAAGTGATCGCCCGCACGCCGATGTGCACCGAGGCCGAGGTCACCGAGGCCATCGAGTCGGCCCACCGCGCCTTCGGCCCGTGGGCCAGCATGCCGATCCAGAAGCGCACCGAGGTGCTCTTCACCTGGCGCCCGATGCTCCTCGCGAAGATGGACGAGATCGCCACGCTGGTCTCGACCGAGCTCGGCAAGAACCTCGACGAAGCCCGCGGCGAGGTCATCAAGATCATCGAGGCGATCGACGTCGCCGTCGGCGCCCCCATGCTCATGAAGGGCGAGTCGCTGATGAACGTGGCCACCGGTCACGACACGGTCAGCTACCGCGAGCCCCTCGGCGTGTTCGCCGGCATCGCGCCGTTCAACTTCCCGGCCATGATCCCCTTCGGCTGGATGCTCCCGCTGTGCATCGCCACCGGCAACACCTTCGTCCTCAAGGCCGCCAACCCCGTGCCGCTCACGAGCCACATGCTGCTCGACATGCTGTACGAGGCCGGCCTGCCCAAGGGCGTCGTCAACATGGTGACCGCCGAGAAGGAAGAGGCCGAAGTCCTGCTCAAGCACCCGGCCGTCCGAGGCGTCAGCTTCGTCGGCACCACCGCGGTCGGCAAGCACATCTACTCCATCGCCGCCGCCCACGGCAAGCGCGTCCAGGCGCAGACGCAGGCCAAGAACCACGGCCTCGTGCTCAAGGACGCCTCGCTCGAGCGCTCCGCCCGCGGCATCATCAACTCCACCTTCGGCTGCGCCGGCATGCGCTGCATGGCGCTGCCCGTCTGCGTCGTCGAGGAAGAGGTCGCCGACGAGTTCGTGGCGCTCATGAAGCAGTTCGCCCAGGAGCGCGTCGTCGGCGCCGCCTACGACCCCACGACGGAGCTCGGCCCGGTCGTCTCCGCGGCTCACCAGGCGTCCGTCAACCGCTGGATCGACAAGGGCATCGAAGAGGGCGCCACGCTGGTCCTCGACGGCCGCGACATCGTCGTCCCCGGTCTCGAGGGTGGCCACTTCGTCGGCCCGACGATCTTCGACAACGTCACTCCCGAGATGACCTGCGGCTGGGAAGAGGCGTTCGGCCCGGTGCTCTTCATCAAGCGCGTGAAGGACTTCGAAGAGGGCCTCGCGCTCATGAACCACAGCCAGTTCGCCAACGGCTCGTGCATCTTCACCGAGAGCGGCTACTACTCGCGCGAGTTCGCTCGTCGCACGCACGCCGGCATGGTCGGCATCAACGTCGGCATCCCGGTGCCGGTGAGCTTCTTCCCGTTCGCGGGCCACAAGGACAGCTTCTTCGGCGACAACCACGTGCTGGGCAAGGACGGCGTCCAGTTCTTCACCGAGACCAAGTGCGTCACCACGCGCTGGTTCACGGAGGCCGACAAGAAGCAGAAGCAGATCAGCACCTGGGAGGGCACCGTCAACCGCTGAGCCGGCTGACAGCGCTTCCTGAGACTGCAGGGGGCGGAGGGCAGGCGAGCCTGCCCTCCGCCCCTTTCTTCGTACGGTCGCCGGCCGAGCGGGCACGGTCAGCCCGGCCGGCGGCGGCGGTCGCGTCGTTGAAACGGCCGCGACCGGGTAGGAACGTCGGCGAGAAGACGACCAAAGGAGATCGACGTGGCTCACGAGTTCCCCGAGATCACGGCCTACGGCTCGGCCGTCCGCTTCGCGCTCGAGGCGGAGCAGGCGTGCGCCGACTTCGCGGCCGCGGCAGGCGTACTGGCGCCGGACCAGGAGTGGCAGGACAAGCTCGAGGAGGTCGTCTGCACGCACGACGACCGGGTGCAGAAGCTGATGGCGCAGCAGGGACAGCTGGGCGACAAGAGGTCCGCCTCCGCCGGCTCGCTCAAGGGCGACCCATACCTGGGCGTGCTGGACGCCGAGCCGGAGACGAGCTGGCCGGCGGCCGTCGAGCAGCTGATCCAGGCCGAAGAGGACGCAGCGCGCTACCACGAGGAGTTCGCCATGCAGTGCGCGGACACGCTCGAGCTGCAGGTGCGCCTGTTCGGCAAGAGCGCGCAGCAAGACCGCGCGTACGCCGCCGAGCTCCGGGAGTTGCTCGGCTAGGACAGGCGTGGTCCGAGGCGATGGGCCGGGGCGGGTGGTCGAGAGGATCACCCGCCCCGGCCTGTCTGTGAGCGCGATTGCCGTCGCGCTCACGCGGCCCCGCGACGAGGGCGCTTGCGGTCGCCCTCGCGCGACTGTCGGCAGGCTCGCTTGCGGTCACGCCTGCCTGAGGCCGGACGGCTCGGCCGGGGAGGCCGCCTTCCGGCTGCCGGGGCGCGCACTGGGTGTCGCCCCGGGTGGTGCAGGGAGACGGGGCGGGCGCGACGCTGCGCGCCGCCCGCCCCGTCTCCCTTACGTCGCCGCCCCCACGGGTGGCGAGTCGTCTTCCGGCGGAGGCGGAGAACCGGCCTCAGGTGGAGCCGCGACCCTCGCGGCCGCGAGTCCCACCGGCGGGCGCCCGGCCGGACCCGGGCAGGCTGCGCGCGCGGACGGCCGTCAGAAGCGCTTCCTCGCCGGCGAAGAACTGGGCGCCGGCCGCCGCCAGCTCGTCGGTCGCGCCGGCGAAGTCGTTCGCGCGCACGCCCTCGTCGGCCCAGACCGGGATGCCCGCGGCCAGCGCCTCGCGCGCGGCCGCGATGTTGAGCGCGTTGCCGTGGCTCACCGGGACGGCGCTGACGACCACCAGGTCGGCGGACCGAAGCAGCGCCAGGTTCTCGGCGTGCGCCTCGTCGCCGACCGGCGAGAACGGCGCCTCCACGATCATCTCGAGGCCCAGCTCGCGGCCGGTCTCCTCGTCGGTGTCGAGAGCGTTGAGGACGCCGGCGGTGACTTCGTACCCGGCGTCCGCCAGCTCCCGCATCATGCCCGCGCCGGTGCCGCCGCCACAGATCAGGTGCACGCGGCCGCGGCGCTCGCCGCGCAGCCGCGGCGAGAACGTCAGGTACGTGCGTCCGGCGTGCCGGTGCAGGTAGGCGCGCACGCCGTACACGGCCTCGACCACCTCGGGCCGCAGCACGTCGTCGGGCGGCCCGAACGCCGCGACCTCCCCGTCGCTCAGCACCAGCAGCTTGTCGAAGTAGTGCAGCGCCAGGTTGAGGTCGTGCAGGATGCAGAGCACCGTGAGCCCGTCGGCGTTGAGCTCCTTGAGCAGGTCGAAGAGGCGCAGCTGATGGGAGACGTCGAGGGCGGAGGCGGGCTCGTCGAGCAGCAGCAAGGGCGCCTGCTGCATGAGCGCCTGCGCCAGCACCACGAGCTGCTTCTCGCCGCCGGAGAGCTCCGAGAACCGGCGGCTCGCGAGGTCGGCGACCCCGAGTCGCGCCAGCGTCAGCTCGGGGTCGCCGCACACCGCCGGGTCCTTGCCGAGGCAGTAGGCGCCCATCTCGACCACTTCGCGCACGGCGAGGTCGAAGTCGAGGTCGAAGTGCTGCGGCACGAGCGCGACCTCGCGCGCCATGTCCTTGCGCCGATATTGGCGCGTCGGCACACCCTTGACGAGCACCTCGCCGGCCGCCGGCTGGTGGATGCCGTCGATGAGGTCGACCAGCGTCGACTTGCCGCTGCCGTTGGGGCCGACGATGCCGACGAAGTCGCCGGGCTCCAGCGAGAAGCTGATGCGGCGCAGGACCGGCCGCTCGTCATAAGCGAAGTCCACTTCCTTGAGCGCTACGAGCGGGGCGGTCGGGCCTGCCTGCGGCGCGCCGGCGGTCGCGGCGGCGGACCGGCGGGAGCGTGCACCCATCAGACGCGCCTTCCGCGCCGCAGCAGGTAGACGAACAGCGGCGCGCCGATGAACGTCGTGACCACGCCGACGGGGATCTCGTTGGGCGAGATCACCGTGCGCGAGAGCAGGTCGGCCAGCACCATGAGCGAAGCGCCGGCCAGCAGCGAGACCGGCAGCAGCCCGCGGTGTCCGGGGCCGATCAGCAGGCGCACGACGTGGGGCACGACGAGACCGACGAAGGCGATGATGCCGCTGACCGAGACGGCAAGCGCGGTGAGCACCCCCGCCGTCACCAGCAGCAGCCGCTTCGTGCGCTCGACTTCCACGCCGAGCTCGAGCGCCCGCTTCTCGCCCTGCAGCAGGATGTCCATCTCGCGCGTGAAGAACAGCGGCGCGATCATGAACGGGATGGTGACGAGCGCGACGCGCACGTCCGGCCAGCCCCTGCCGGAGAAGCTGCCCATGAGCCAGTAGATGATCGCCGTCATGTCCTGGTTGGCCTTGATCATGAGCACGGTCACGAGGGCGCTGGCGAGGTACGAGATGGTCACGCCGGCGAGCAGCAGCACGAAGATGTCGATGCGGCCGCGGCGGCGCGCCGCCATCCACACGATGACCAGCGTGCCGAGCCCGCCGACGATGGCGAGCACGGTGATCCACGGCAGGTTGGCGAAGTGCAGGACGATGCCGATGGTGGCGCCGAGCGCGGCCCCCGACGAGACGCCGGTGACGTACGGGTCGGTCAGCGGGTTGAGGAACAGGTCCTGGAGGATCACGCCGGCCACGGCCAGCGCCGCGCCGACGAGCGAAGCGACGAGGACGCGCGGCATGCGGATCTGCCAGAAGATGGCGTTGTCGAGGTCTCCTTGGGCCGGCCCCGCGAGCAACAGGTGCCAGATCCGTCCCACGGACAGCGGGGCCGGGCCCAGGGCGAGCGCCAGCACGAGGCAGACGACGAAGACGCCGGCGGCCAGGAGGATCCCCGGCCACACGCCTGTGCGGGCGAGCTTGCTCATTCGGTGGTCGAGGCCTCCGGGTGGATCATCTCGGCCAGCTTCTGCAGACCCTCGGCGAGACGCGGCCCGGGGCGCGCGATGATGCTGTCCTCGATCACGTAGACCTTGCCGTCCTTGACGGCGGTGAGCTCGCTGAACCCGGCGCGCTTGTTGATCTCGCCGGGCTCGCTCATGGAGCCGGAGTCGGCGATGTAGACCTGCGGATCGTCCTTGACCAGCACCTCGGTGCTGAAGTTCGGGAACCCGGCGCCGGCCTGAGCGCCGATGTTCTCGCCGCCGGCGATGGTGATCATGTCGTCGATGAACGTGTCGGAGCCGGCGGTCATGAGCGGCTTGCTGTAGATCTCGAGGAACGTCGTCGCCCTGGCGAGGTCACCGACCTTCGCCTGGACCTCCTGCTGGGCGGCGGTCATCGTGTCCGCGACCGCCGTCGCGCCGTCCTCGGCACCGGCGAGCTTGCCGACGTTCTCGATGGTGGCGATGGTGCCGTCATACGTCTTGGGGTCGACCACGTAGACCTTCATGCCGAGCTTCTCGAGCTTGCTGCGGAGACTGTCCTGGATGCCGCCGGCGGCGAGGACGAGGTCCGGCGCATAGGAGGCGATCTTCTCGACGTTCGGGTTGGCGAAGTCGCCGATCTTGGGCAGGGCTTTCGCCTCTTCGGGATAGTCGTCGTAGCTGGTGCCGGCGACCATCTTGTCGCCGGCGCCGATGGCGTAGGCGATCTCGGTGTTGGCCGGCGCGAGGCTGACGATCTTCGTGGCGGCCTGGTCGAGCGTGACCTCGGCGCCGGAGTCGTCGGTGACGGTGATGGGGCCGGCTGCGGCAGCGGACGGCGAGCTCGAGGCGGCGGTGTCGTCGCTCGAGCCGCAGGCGCTCAGAGCGATGACGCCCAGAGCGAGGACTGCCATGAGGAGGAGCGCCGCGGTGAGGCGGCCGATGCGGGTCGTGGTCATGGTGCTGGTGACTCCCTTCGTGGCTTGGTGGGGGCGTAACTGAGGACGTAATGGCCGTCGCGCTCCTCGGTCCCGTTCCAGACGAGCGAGACCGGACGCGAGAAGAGCGGGGCCAGGGTGACCATGGTGTGGTACTCGCCTTCTTCGCCGCAGGCGTCGGCGCCGGCGGATTCGAGGCGGCCGATGACGGCCTCGTCCAGTTCGAGGCCGAGGAACTCGGCGCCGAGTTTGGACGAGTCGACGGCGACGATCGTGGCGCGGCCGCCGCTGCCGAGGAACTCATCCAACAGCACACGGCGCGGCTCCTGCCACAGCGGCAGGTGGCAGCCCAGGCCGGAGACCTCGCAGACGCCCTCGACCCAGTCCCGGTGACCCTGCAGGTCGATGTCGCCGAACACGGCCGCCTGCACGCCCTGACCGCGCAGTTCGTGGAGGAGCGCGACGAAGGTGGCCTCGTACCCGTCCCAGGTGGTGGCGCGGGTCACGAGCGGTACGCCGAGGGCGGCGGCCTGCTCCTCGAGCAGCGCGAGCGGCAGGCCGTGACCGCGGCTCACGAGGCCGTCCTCGTGCAGCATGCAGACGATGGCGGCCGGCTCCGCGCCGCGGCGCACGGCGCGCTGCATCGCGAGGTAAGCGTCCTTGCCGCCGCTCCACGAGCAGAAGAAGCGGCGGCCGGCGATGGGGTCTGGTCCGGCGCCCGCCGGGCCGGCGCTCGAGCCGGCGGTCGGATCCTGGGTCACGTCGATCTCCCGGGTCGATGGATCGGCGAGCGACGCGCCGCCGGACCTGCCGTTGGCGGACGGAACGCTGGTCCGCGGCGCGTCACTCGCCATGCTCACCCTCCTTCGCAGCGCGACAGGAGGGACAGATGCCGTACACCTCGAGGTGGTGGCCGTAGATGGTGAACCCCGTGACCTCGGCGAGCTTCGCCTCGAGCTCGGCGACGTCACCGTCGCCGTCGAAGCGGACGACCCGCCGGCACACACCGCAGATGAGCGGGTGGCTGTGGCCGATAGGGGGCGCGATGAAGCAGATCTCGCCGCGGCCGTCTTGCACACGGGCGAGCAGGCCAAGGTCGCTGAGAAGCTGGACGGTGCGGTACACCGTGGCCTGGCCGACGCCTTCGCTGCGCAGGGCGTCGGCCGCCTCGGTGATGGTGGCCGCGCGGTCGGCGCCGGCGAAGAAGTCCCAGATCTGCCGGCGCTGCCGCGTGAAGGGGATGCCCTTCTGGCGGAAGACGGCCTCGATCTCGTGCGACGGCTGTGGGTCGGTCAAGTCGTGTGTCCCCAGGCTCCGGTTGAGAACCGTTCTCAACAGTGTTGAGAAAACCTATCAACCGGCTGACGCGCCGTCAACCGCCTACAGGTCACCTCGGCGCTGCAGGAGGACGAACGTCAGCCAGCCCGGCAGGATCGGCAGCCAGAAGGTGACGATGCGGAAGAGGAAGACGGCGGGGACAGCGACGTCGCGATCCACGCCGACGGTGGTCAGGCCGGCGATCAGCGCCGCCTCGACGGCGCCGAGGTTGCCCGGCGTCGGGGCGACCGAGGCGACGCCGGAGCCGACGAGGAACACGACGCCGATCACGACCACGGTGACGTCGGTCGCCCCGAACGCGTACACGGAGAGGGCCAGCGCCGCGATGTTCATCGACGTGAGGAACACCGCGCCTCCGAACAGCTCCAGCAGGTTGACCGGGCTGCGCGCGATGGCCGCGACGCCGATCACCGAACGCTGCAGCGGCGGCAGGACGCGCGCGCGCAGGAGCCGCCGGCCCCACGGCAGCAGGAAGAGCAGGCCGGAGAGCGCGCCGAGCACGGTGAGCCCGATCAGCACGGTCTGCCCGGAGGGCAGCGCCTGCAGCGCGTCACCGGCGTTGCGCCCCGCCCACACCAGAAGGACGGCCGAGAGGGCGACGTGCACGATGAGCCCCGACACCTGCTGCACGCCGATGCTCGCGGTGGCGACGGCCAGGTCCACGCCACGCTTCTGCAGGTAGCGCAGGTTCGTGGCCATGCCGCCCATGCGCGCCGGGACGATGCGGTTCACGAAGGCCCCGGCCAACTGAGCGGCCGTCGTCAGAGGAAGCGGAAGGCGCTGGGGGACGGCCCCCATCAAGCCGATCGCGGCGGCCACGAACGTGAGCCCCGAGGCGCACAGCGCCCAGAACGCCCACACCCAATCCGCGTGCTTGATGCTCGACCACACGCCGGTGACGTCGGCGAGCTGCGGGATGAGGATGTACACCGCCAGCGCCAGCGCCGCGACCATGAGGACTTCCCGGAGCTGGACGTGCTCGAACGGCTGCGGATCCACGCTCACGGTCCGCGGCGCCCCGGGCGGCCGCATCTCCACCGTGCGCCGGCGGTAACGGTAGAGCAGCCAGGCTGCCAAGGCGGCGGCGAGGACGATGACCACGAGCGTCATCCAGTCGACAGCGCCCGCGATAGTGGAGATCCTGAGGCCCATCTCGCCAGCGGTCGCCGGCGCCCGGAGGGGATCCGGGCTAGCCCAGCAGCTCCCGGACCCGAGCGGCCAGGGCGACGCCGAGCAGCTCGTGTTGCGAGGCCTCGAGGTGCCAGCCGTCGAGCGGGCTGGTCGTGATGATCTTGCCCGCGTCCAGCCAGGGGACGTCCAGGGCGGCGGCGGCGCGCGCGAACTCCTGCGGCAGCGCGCGCGACTTCTCGTCCGCCCCTACCCACAGCTCCGGGCGCCAGTTGCTCTCGAAGGGCCCGACGGGCGGCGGGCAGACGAGCAGGACCTTGGGCGCGGCCCCGCCCGGCCCCAGCTCGCAGCGCCGGACAAGGTGAGCGAGTTCGGCAGCCCCGTCCGCGGCGGCCGCCGCCGAGATATGCGCGTAGCTGATGTCGTTGGTCGCCAGCATCAGGATGACCAGGTCGAGCGGGGCGTGGCACTCGAGCGCCGGAGCGATGAGCTCCCTGCCGCTCCGGCGCGCAAGCAGCGGATCGTCGTACACGGTCGTCCGTCCACCGAGCCCGTCCTCGACCACATGGAAGTCCTCGCCCAGCTCCCTCTGCAGCACGCCGGGCCAGCGGACGGGCCACTCGAATCGCTGCGAGTCGTCGGCCGGGTCCGCGCCCCACGTGTTGGAGTCGCCGTAGCAGAGGATCTGTCTCATGCCGACAGGTACCCCTGCAGTCGTTGCCGCCAACCCTCCACCGTGGTCCGGCTACTCGCTCCGGGGAAGAAGCGCCCGGGCGCGAAGAGAGAGTACTCCTGCCCGTTCGTCAGCTTGAGCACCAGGTAGTAGGTCTGCACGAAGTTCGACTTCTTGCCCAGGTAGCCGATGGAGATCCCGGTCACCTCTCCGAAGCCGATCTCGCGCCGTTTGGCGCCGCTCAGCACCGTCTTGTCCTCGACCACGATGCGCCGCAAGACCTGGTCAACGACCACGGTCTGGGTCCCGCCGACCAGGAGCCCCGCGGCCCCGATCACCAGCAGCATGACCCCGAGCAGGAACGCGGCCAGCATGTTCGAGTCGCCGTGGTAGTGCCGGAACCCGACCATCAGGACCAAGCCGACCGCGAGGCTGCCGATCGCCAGGGCGGTCTGCCGCATGCGGCTGCTCCTCGTCGTCCACGTCTGCTGCACGCGTCTCCTTCAGTCGGGGCGGCCCGGCCGGCGACCGGCCCCCCGGGCATATTCGACCGTGGCCCGGTGACGACCTTCGGCCCCGGAACGCGCAGGGAGGCCGCGCCAGGGCCGAGCACCGCGGCCCTCGCCCGCTACTCTCTGTGGGTCGGCGGCGCGAGCGGCGCCGCCATGACGCCGCGGTCGGGCAGAGACTCGAAGCCCGCGCTCCTGTACACGGCCCGCGCGGCGGGATTGTCCGCGCCGACCTCGACCCGCAGCGCGCGCATCCCGAGTCCCTCGCACGCCCGGCGGACCTCGGCGAGGGCGGCCTTGCCGAGCCCCTCGCCGCGCGCCTCCGGCCGGACGAAGAAGTCGTCGACGGTCGCCGCCATGCCCCCGTACTCCATCGCGAACCCGAAGGTCACCACGATGTAGCCGACGGCCGCCCCGGCCTTCGACGCTTCGCGCCCGATGAGCCAGACGCGACCCAGGCGTGCGTCGGCGAGCAGCCCCTCGAACCCCGCGCGCGCCCGGTCCTCGTCGAGGACGAAGCCAGACTCCGCGTAGAACGCGCGCATGAGGCCGGTCAGCTCCGGTACGTCGGCTCGGCCGGCCTCCTGCAGGACGCTTCTTCCAGGTGCGCGCTCGCCGCTCACGGGGCGGGCTCTTCGCGGCGCGGCGAGGACGAAGGGGATCGCATCAGCCCTCCGGCAGGTAGTCCTCGCGCACCGGCGAGAAGACCTCGACCGCCACGGCGTCCTCGAGCACCTCCGCACCGTGAGGCACGCCGCCCGGGATCGACCAGCTGTCGCCGGGCGCCACGTCGTGCGTCTCGTCCCCGATCGTGAGCCGCAGGCGTCCAGTGACTAGGTAGCCGGTCTGCTCCTGCGGGTGGTCGTGGATGGGCAGCGGGTAGCCCGCCTGCAGGCGGAACTCGCTCATGAGGGTCGCGTCGCCGTAGCTCAGCGTCTTGCGCCGGATGCCCGGCAGGGCGTCCAGGTAGCCGTCGTCACTGCCGTTCAGAAACACGCGGGTCTCCTTGTGTGCGGGGCGGCTACGGCTTCCGCGCGAGCACGTACACGCGGTAGAACAGCAGCTCGATGTGGCCGTCGACAGCCTGCGACGCGAAATCGCGCAGGATGAGCTCCCGCGCCGCTTCGGCATAGGCTTCCGAGAACCCGCCCTCGTAGCAGGCCGGGTTCAGGTACCCCGCGGCAGCCCCCGACTCGAACATGTCGACGGCGCGCTCCGGGGTCGCGTGCTCCCGCAGCTCTTCGATCTCGGCGGCGACCAGGGCGAAGCCGGCGTCGGTGAACAACCGGCCGTACTCGTCCGCGGTCTCGTAGAACGTCCAGGGCGTGCGGAAGCGCGCCCAGGTCTTGCTCGTCCGCGGGTCGGTCGGCGAGCGTGCCGACGGCGCGCACGAAGGTGGGGCAGTAGTCGTGCCGGGCCGGCGCCTGCATCGCCATCCGGCCGCCCGGACGCAGCGCCGCGAAGCAGTTGGCCAGCGCCCTCTGCTCGTCCTTGAACCACTGGAAGGCCGAGTTGCAGAGGATCGCGTCGAACTGGCCGGGCATGTCGAGTCCCTCTGCAGAGCCGGTCATGAACTCGATGCCCTCGGGGGCCGCCTCGCGCGCGAGTGCGATCATCTCGGGTGAGAGGTCGATACCGACCACGCGGCCGTCGGTGAGCACGCGGATCTCCTGGGCGAGGTGCCCCGTGCCGCAGCCGAGGTCGAGCACGTCGTCGGTACGCTCGACGCCGAGCATCCAGAACAGACGCTCGGCCGCGGACTTCTGTGCCGTCGCCGTCTGACGGTAGATGCGCGCTATCGAAGAGAAGTCGCTCAGCGTGAGCCTCCCGTTGCCCAGTGCGGCCGTCCCGGCCGGCAGCCATGCGCCATCATAGTCCGCATGGGCCGCCCTGCGGCAAGGCTAGCGGGGCGGGCGGGGCACCAGAACCGACGTCCGGGCCTTGTACGCCTCGTACTCCGGCTCGCCGCCCCAGCGCTTGTCGGCGCTCTTCTCGAGCAGCGGCACGCCGCTGACGCGGGTCAGCAACAGGAACACGAACACCGGGGAGATGAGGGTCACCCACTGCCACCCGCGGAGCACCGGCAGGGCCACGATCGCCACGCCGATCCACAGCAGGATCTCGCCGAAGTAGTTGGGATGACGTGACCACGACCACAGGCCGCTCTGGATGAACCGGCCCTTGTTGGCGGGGTCGGCGCGGAAGCGGCTCTTCTGTGCGTCGGCGGTAGCCTCCAGGCCGATGCCCACGACCCAGACGACGAGGCCGATGGCGGTCACGGTGCCGAGGTCCACGCGCTCCGTCGTCGTGATCGCGGCGAGCGCCGCGGCCAGCGTCAGCGTCACCCACAGCCCCTGCAGGGTCCAGGTATTCAGGAAGCGGGGGAACGAAGGCTTGATCTCGTCGAAGCGCGCATCGGCGCCGGCCTTGCGGATGCGCCGGAACAGGTACGAGCCCAGGCGCGCCGCCCAGATGACGACCATCGCCAGCAGCAGGTACGAGCGGACGTCCGTCTCGGCCGAGAGCAGCACGGCGACGATCGCCACCGTGATGTAGGTCAGGCTGCCGGTGAGGTCGAAGAAGCGCTCCGTCTGCCGCAGGTACGACGGCACGAACACCACCCACTGGACGGCGAACGCCAGGATCACGCAGAGCGCGAACACAGGGAAACCGCCGACCGTCGAGCCGCCCTGGCTGCCGGCCACGGCCACCAGCGCGGCGATGACCACCACTACGGGAAGGGCGACGAGCGCGTTGCGGTCCGACTTCTTCATGGCGCCAGCCTACCCGTTCGGGCGCCGCACGATAGCCTACGAGTCCGCGCGCGGCGGCGTCACCGCGCGTCCTCGTCGCGCCCCGCGAGGAACTCCGCGACGAACGCGAGGGCCGGCGTCACCTGATCGCCGTCCCAGTCACCGAACTCGGCGCTGTCCGCGGCGGTCGTGACGATGAGGTACTCGAGCGCCGCGTCCACCTGCACGGTGAAGCCGCCGTCCGCCAGATCGACCACGGCGTACACATCCTCCGCCTGCGCCGACCAGCGCAGAAAGCGGTCGCCGGTGACAGCTGCGGGTAGCGCGCGAAGAGCTCCGCGAAGAACCTGCCGGCCGAACTCGGGCGCGCGCGCCAGCGCCTCCTCGCGCGCCTCCGCCGCCCACTCGCCGGAGGTCGTCCGGCTGCGAGGGTCGTGGGCGGCGAGCTCGGCCGATCCGGTCCGGGCAGTGTCGGCCGAGCCGGCGTCGCCCGCGGCGGCCAGGTCGAGCCGCCAGTCGTTGCTCCGCAGGACGTGGCCCCCGGGATAATCGAGCTCGGCCTCACCGAGCAACTCGAACCCGAGGGTCCGGCACAGAGCATTGGACGCGGCGTTGTCGATCGACGAGACGGCATGCAGCCAGCGGTGCGTGCCGCGGCGCCGGGCGTCGGCGACCAGGAGCGCCGCGGCCGCCGTGCCGACGCCGCGACCCTGCGCCTGGGGCAGGACGCTCCAGCCGCACTCCCAGACGGTCTCACCACGTTGCTCGGACTCCCAGTAGCCGACCCAGCCGACGGCTTCCGCGTCCGGGCCTACAGTCACCGCAAACAGGCCGTGTTTCTCGGGGTCGGCCACCAGGTACCGCTCGTGGCGGGTGCGGATGGCCTCCGGCGACTCCGGACCGCCGAGGTGGCGCATCATCTCCGGCGTGCCGAGCAGCCGCTGAAGCAGCTCCCCGTCCCGCGCGGACCAGGGACGGAGCGCGACCTCTGCGCGGCGCGACCGGCGCGGACGGTCGGCCGGCATCAGCCGCCGGCGTCCGCGACGCGACCCCGGGTGACTTCGAGGTCGCGCAGCAGTCCGTCTTCGAGATCGTAGATCCAGCCGTGCACGGCGAGCTCCGCGCCGCGTTCCCAGGCGGCCTGGACGACCTCCGAGGTCGCGACCGCCTGCACCTGCGCGGCCACGTTCAGCTCGCAGAGCCTGTCCCAGCGGGCGTCGTCCGACGGCTGCTCATCGAGCTCCTCGCGATACGCGGCTGCGAGGTTCCGGAGCGGCTGCAGCCAGAGGGCGACGGCGCCGGCCTGGTGGCCCTCGAGCGCGGCGCGCACGCCGCCGCAGCGGTAGTGGCCGCAGACGATGATGTGGCGCACGCCCAGCGAGGACACCGCGTACTCGATCACCGCCATCGCGTTGAGGTCCGTCACCGGCACCACGTTGGCGACGTTGCGGTGGACGAACAGCTCGCCGGGCTCCAGGCCGACGATCTGGTTGGCCGGCACCCGGCTGTCCGAGCAGCCGATCCAGAGCAGGTCCGGGCGCTGGATGTGAGCCAGGCGCGAGAAGTAGCCCGGGTCGGCGGCGACGCGCTCGCCGGCCCACGCCTGGTTTCGCTCGAAGAGATGGGCGAGGTACTTCACCGTGGCTCCCTGTCGTGACTGTCGAAGCTTAGCAGCGTCTTGAGCACACGGCGCGAGTCGCGATATGAATCGGTCCATGGACGACCCACGGCTGGTCATCATCGGCGCCGGCGTCGCCGGCCTCTCCGCCGGGTGCTACGCGGCCCGAAGCGGCTACCGCACGACCATCCTCGAGATGCACGACCTGCCGGGAGGTCTCTGCACCTCCTGGCGCCGCAAGGGCTACCTCTTCGACGGCAGCGTCGCCGGCCTGGCCGGGACCTCCCCGGAGATGCCGATCTACCGCCTGTGGCAGGACCTCGGGGTGATCGGCTCCTGCCCTCTGTACGACACCCAGGACTTCGGCTCAGTCCTCAGTCCGGACGGCAGGCTCGTGACCGTGTACACCGACGTCGACCGCCTGGAGGCGGAGTTCCTCGCCGCGTTCCCCGCCGATGCAGGCGCCGTGCGCGAGTTCTGCTCCGCCGTCAGGACCTGTCGCCGCATCGACATCCCGTTCCGCACGGGAGCTGGGACCGCCCGGGCGCTGGCCACCCTGCGGTCGGCGCCGGCGTCTCTGCGTGCGCTGCCGGCGCTGCTCAAGTACGGGCGCGTCACTCTGCGCGAGTTCACGCGGAAGCTCACCGACCCCTTCTGCTTCACGGCCTTCAACAACCTCGTGCACTTCGGCGGACCGGACGTGCCTCTGCTGACGGTCCTGCTGCCGCTCGCCTACGCCGATCGGCGCGCCGCCGGGATCCCGCTGCACGGCTGGCTTTCTTTCGCACAGGCCATCGAGCGGTCGCTTCGTGGAGCTCGGAGGCGAGGTGCGGTACCGATCGCCGGTCGTCGGGCTGACCACGGCTCACGGGCACGTGACCGGCGTCCGCCTCGCCACGGACGAGGTGGTCCCGGCCGACCGCGTCCTCTCGGCGGCCGACGGACGGTTCACCCACGGCGTGCTGCTCGGCGAGCCGGCGCGGGAGATCGACGCGCTCTACGACTCCCGCCACCTCTCCGACCAGCCCGTGCAGGTCAACCTCGGCGTCGCCCGGGACTGGACGTCCGGAGCCGTCACCTACCTGATCCCCGGCCGCCCGAGCGTCGCCGGCCGGCGGCAGTCCCGGCTCACGGTGCACTCCAAACACTACGATCCGGATGCCGCGCCGCCCGGCAAGAGCGCGCTCACCGCGTTCCTCGAGTCCGGGTACGACTTCTGGCAGGCGCTCGCGACGGACCGGCCGGCCTACGAGGCGGAGAAGCGCCGCTGCGCCGACCTCGTGATCGCCGCCATCGAGCGGCATCAGCCCGGCTTCGCCGACGCCATCGAAGTCGTCGACGTCTCCACCCCACTGACGCGTGAGCGCTACACCGGCAACTGGATGGGCGCGATGCAGGCGCGGCGCCCGGACGCAGGCATCACCAGGTCGCTGCTCCAAGGGGGGCCGCGCTACGACCACCCCGGCCTGGCCGGCTTCTTCATGGCGGGCCAGTGGGTGGAGAGCTGGGGCGGCATCACCACGGCTGCGCAGTCGGGGCGAAACGCCGTGCGCACCCTCTGCAAGACAGACGGCGTGCGCTTCGCGTACTGAGTGCGGACGTGCAGGCGCTCGCCCGTGACGCCGGCGTCTCGCGCGGCTAGTCCCCCGCGTACACCTTCGCGTCCAGCTCGAGCTGCTTGTCGCGCGCCGCCTTGCGCGTGCGGGCGTTGACCAGCGCGCTCATGACCCTTCGAGGGATCGGGAACGGCGACTTCTCGGAGCGAGCGACAGTCTCGGGCGAGAACGGGTGCGAGGCGGCGACGTCGGCGGACGCGAGCGGCAGGACCTTGCGCACCTGCTTCGAGAACAGGCCCGCCTCGTCGAGCGGACGGCCGTCGATCGGCGACGTGCCGCCGAAGCCGATGCCGCCCATCCAGGTCCAGCCCATCTGCTCAGCGAAGAAGCGCATGCTGCGCAGCTCGGCGCGCCGCTGGATCGGCTCGGGGAAGCCCGAGTGGGCGATGCCGTAGAAGAGCGGCGCGTGCCCGTCCAGCTCTGCACGCCGCTCCCACACGTCTTCGAGCAGTCGCTGGGTGACGGCAGGCAACTCGTCCAGGTAGCTCGGCGCGACGAGGACGACGGCGTCCACCTCGGCGAGCTTCTCCAGGGCCTCAGTCGTGGTCTCCGGGCCGGCGCCCCACTTGGGCACGCGCCAGAGGTCCACCGTCCGGCCGGCGCGCTCCAGCTGCGCCTGCAGCTCCCGCGCGATCGCGCCGGTGTTGGACTTCGGCCGCCGGCTGCCGTCGATGACGAGGACGTTCACGACGGCCTCCCCTCGGCTGCCGCCAGCGCCTCACCGATCTGCGCCCGCGCCGCCGCGTCGCCGCCGACGAACGCCGCGGCGGCGTGCCGCGTGTCGATGTTGAGGGCCAGGCGGCCGATGAGGAAGCGGAATGCGTCCGCCTCCTCGGCGGCCGCGGCTGCATCCGATCCGACGCCATCGCGCACGAGCCCGACCCCGACCAGCGCCGGCAGGTCGTAGCGCCCCTGGAAGTGCATCTCGCCGTCGCGCAGCACGTAGATCGGCATCATCAGCGGCTGGAACCGGTCCACGACCTTCTTGAGCTCCGCGCAGTACGAGCCGAACCGGACCGGCGTGGCGAGGACCAGCACGTCGCTCGCCACCATCTTCCGGAAGATGTCCTGCATGTCGTCCTTGACCGAGCAGGCGCCCGGCGTCCGCATGCCGCAGCTCGCGCAGCCGGTGCAGGGGATGACCTCGACGGTCCGGCAGTCCACCGTCTCGACGTCGTAGCCGGCGCCGGTCAGGGTCTCCTCGAGTGCGGTCAGCGTGGACTCGCCGTACTCCGGGTCCACGCCCAGAGCGGAAAGGATGAGCGCCCTTCCCCTCGTCGTGCGCGGCGCAGCTGCTCGCCGTTCTTCTCGTCCTGAGCTCACAACGGCATCATGGCCGCTGTCCGATGCGCGCGGCAACCCCCGATGTCGCGCTACTCGAGCGACAGCGGCGGTCCCACGACCTCCATGCCGTGAGCCGCCCAGACGGCGGGATCCTGCGACGGCATGGCGTCGGCCCTGGTCACCTCGCGGAAGAAGGCCTCCATGGCGCCGGCGGGAGTGAAGGCGACGAGCAGGCGCCCCCGGCCGGTGCACGCCCAGACGTGCGGCACGCGGCGCGGCCCGAAGACGGAGTCGCCGGGCCGCAGGACGTGCCGCACGTCGCCGACCTCGATCGCGAACTCCCCCTCGAGCGCGTAGAACCACTCGTCCTGCTCGAGGTGCAGGTGGCGCGGCGGACCACCGGGCGCGTGGAAGACGTTCTCGAGCACCAGCAGGTCCGGCGTGATGACTTTGAACGCGATGACGCTCACGCCGAGGCCGTGGCGCTCGCTGGACAGATCCTCTCCGGCCCTGACGACGCCGGCTGTCGGGTGGCCGCTCATTGCTGCGGCAGCTCGAAGCTGCCCGTCCTGAGCGGTCCGGCCGGCACGTAGGTGAGGACAGCGACTCCTGTCGAGGTCCTCGTCTGCTCGGTCAACCTCAGGGTCCTCGGCGGGGCGCCGTCCCTGAAGAGGCGCCGGCCACTGCCGACGACGACGGGATAGACGAACAGCCGGTACTCGTCGACGAGGTCGTTCGCCATGAGTGTCTGCAGCAGGTCCCCGCTGCCGTGCACCTGCAGCTCACGGCCCGGCTGGTCCTTCAGCCGCCCGACCTCCTCGACGATGTCGCCGGTGAGCAGCGTCGTGCCCGCCCACGTCGCCTCGCTGAGCGTCCTGGTCGCGACGTACTTGGGCAGGTGGTTGAGTGGGGAGGCCACGGGATCGTCCGCGTCGAGGACCAGAGGCCAGAAGGCGGCGAAGATCTCGTAGGTCTTGCGCCCGAGGAGGAACGCTTCGGCCTGGGAGAACCAGCCGGTGACCAGCCTGCCGAAGTCCTCGTCCGCGAAGGGGAACGACCACCCGCCGTGCTCGAACCCGTCGCTGGGATCCTCTTCCGGGCCACCCGGGGCCTGCATGACGCCGTCGAGCGTCAGGAATGTCGTGACCGTGAGTCTCATGCGCACCTCGCTTCAGTGTTCCACTGCACGGAGGGTCCCCTGCGCGGTGCCCGGCGAACCGCCGGCCCGCAGACGGCCGGCGCCGGGCAGAGTCCGGCGGCGCGGTCAGCGGGACCCGCCGGCCTCCTCCACGCGTCGCGCCAGGCCCTCGTCGCCAAGCTCTGCGCACAGCTGGGCGAAGTCGGGGGCGACGCCGCGCCACTCGAGGTCTGCGACCTCCTGCTCGATCGGCGCGTCGAGGCGCAGGGTCGCGAGGCGGAGGAACAGGTCCGCGTCGTCGCGGCCCGCCCGCAGGCTCTCCACGAGGCGGGCCGCCCGCGCCGCCGGGAGGCCGAGCTCCGCAGGGTCGTCCGGGATGGCGTCGAGATGCCGGTACCGGGCCAGCACCGTCGCGGCCGACTTCGCTCCCCAGCCCGGGATGCCGGGAAAGCCGTCGGCCGAATCCCCGACCAGCGCCAGCCAGTCGGGGATGGAGGCCGGCGCCACGCCGAACTTCGCGGTCACGCCGGCCTCGTCCAGGACGATGTCGCGCCGGCGGTCCCAGCCGACGACGCGCTCTCCGACGACGGCCTGCGCGAGATCCTTGTCCGGCGAGCAGAGCACCACCTGCTCGACGCCGGGCGCGTCGCGGAAGCGAGTCGCCGCCGCGGCCAGGGCGTCGTCGGCCTCGAACTCCACCATCGGCCAGACCACGAGGCCGAGCGCCCGCGCCGCCCGCTCGGCGAGCCCGAACTGCGCCAGCAGGTCCGGATCGACGCCGGCGCTCGACTTGTAGCCGGCGTACAGCTCGTTACGGAACGACTCGATGACGTGGTCGAAGGCACAGGCGACGTGCGTCACGCCCGGGCTCGAGAGGAGCATCCAGAGGCTGCGCAGCAGGCCTACCGTCGCGCCGACCTCGCGGCCCGCGGCGTCCCGTCGCGGTGGCGCGCCGAAGTGGCTGCGGAAGAGCTCGTAGGTCCCGTCGACGAGGTGGATCCTCATCGCGGGCTCACGCGCCGAACCTGCTCACGGCGCGGGCGTGCGCCCGCGCAGCCTCGACCTCCCGATCCTTCGGCGCGGCCGTCGTCACCAGCGAGCCGAGGAGCGTCGCCGACGCGAGCGCCACCTCGTCGACGGCGCGGTCGAAGGCCTCCTGGTTGGCGGCCGACGGGTTCGTGGACCCGCTGATCTTCCGCACGTACTGGAGCGCGGCCGCACGGATCTCGTCTTCCGTAGCCGGTGGCTCGAAGTTGTACAAGGTCTTGATGTTCCGGCACACGTGATCACCTCGTCTGGCGTGCGATGGCGGCGCCGAAGCGCCGCGCCGACGCTGAGGACGGTGCCCGGAGCGGCCTATCCCCACACCGCCCACGTCAGCAGCGCCGCGAGGCCGGCGGCGAGCGCGACGGTCGCGCCGCCGGCCGCCCACACCCGCCAGACGGCGTCGTCGATGACGTCCGCGGTCAGCGGCCTGTCGGGTGCTCCCAACGCGTACGCGCCGGGCTTCTGCAGCTGCACTCCGAGACTGCCGGCCATCGTCGCGATCGCCAGCGTCTTGTTGGGCCCGTACTGCGGCTGGTGCTGCGTGCGGAAGGCCCACCAGGCGCGGCCGGCCGTCCCCTTGAGCGCCGAGACCGCCACGAGCAGCAGGCCCGTGATCCGCGTCGGCACCCAGTTGGCCACGTCGTCGCTGCGCGCCGCCGGCTTGCCCACGTACTCGCGCTCGTCGCGGTAGCCGAGCATGGCGTCCATGGTGTTGATGGCCCGGTAGGCCAGTGCCCCCGGCAGGCCGAACAGCGCGTAGTACAGCAGCGGCGAGACCACGCTGTCGGTGAGGTTCTCGGCGAGCGACTCGATCGTCGCGGAGACGATGAGCGGCGGGTCGAGGTCCGGCGAGCGGCTGACGAGAGCCGCAAGCGAGGCGCGCGCCGCGTCGGTGTCGGAGGCCAGCGCGCGCTGGACGTCGCGGCCGGCGCGGACGAGCCCGCGCAGCGAGAACGTGGTCTTGAGGACGCAGGCGCCGGCGGCCAGGGCGAGCCACCAGGGCGCGCGGTCGAGGAGCAGAGTGATGACGAGGCCGGCGGCGAACGCCGCCCCGGCCGTCACCAGCACGATGAGGACGCCGTAGGCGAACTCGGCGCCGGGCCGGCTGCGCGGCCGGCGCCGCTCCAGCGCGCCGATCAGCCGGCCCATCCACACGACCGGATGCAGCGCGTTCGGCGGCTCGCCGAGCACGACGTCGATGAGGCCGGCGAGCAGCACCGTGGCGAGCGCGAGCCGCCAGTCGTGAGGGACGAAGAACACGGAGGCGGAAGCGGCCGGGGCGCCGGGTCAGTCGTCGTCGGACGGCACGTACTTGTCGGGCTCGAGCCCGGCGAGATGCCCCGTCGCGTTGACGAAGCGGATGGTGACGCAGCCCCCGGCGAACTCGAGCATGGAGACGCCGCCGTGGGTGGTGGACAGCGTCCACCACTTCTCCGGCGGCACGCCCAGGTAGTGGTTCAGGATGGCGCGGATGGGGCCGTCGTGAGCGACGAGACAGGCGCTCCCGCCGTCCTCGACGGGGAGGAAGCCGGTGGCGACGGCGCTGGCGTCCATCGTCTCGGGCAGGCCGTCGTCCGCGGCCTCCTCTGCGATGATCGCCGCGGCCAATCCGTCGACCGCGGCCTGAGCCGCCCCCGCCTTCATCACGCGGTCGGCGTCGGTCTTCGCGTTACGCTCCCTCGCGCTCGCATCGCCCTGGCTCACGGCGTTGCCGCAGAAGGCGCCGGTCTCGTCCACGCCGAACGGGACGAGGATGTCGAGGACGGCGGCGTGCACCCGCGCCTCGAGGTGCTCCAGCGACTCGCCGTTGGGGAGCGCGGTGCGGTACGGGTCGGTGGCGAACGCTTCCGTCAGTGCGGTGTCGGCTTCGAACTCCTGCCAGGGACGGCCCTCGTAGTCGCCGAGAGAGATCTCACGGAGGCGCGAGTCCAGGATGACCTGCGGCGCTCCGGCGCCGCCGGAAGTCTCCCAGGAGGCGACGATGCACCCCGCCGTCGCGCGTGCACGAGGCAGGTCGCTGGAGTACACGGTCATGGGGCCGATGGGCGCGAGCCGCGCGGCGGCCGCTCGCGCCTGCTGCTCTCCCAGCGGGGTCAGCGGATGGTCGCTCTGGCCCATCAGCGTGCCGCCGACGTTGCCGGTGGACTGACCGTGGCGGACGAGATACAGCTTCATGCGAGATCCTCGCTCATCGATGTGTGGCTCATGTCGCGAGGCCGACGATGGCGCACCCGACGACCAGGGCGGCGGCCTCGGCGAGCTCGATGCCCATGCCGTAGACGTCACCGGTGAGACCGCCGAGCCGCTTCGCCACGATGGCCTGGACGCCCAGCGCCACGGCCATGGAGACGACGGCCGTGACGAGGCCGGCGTACCAGGAGCCGGCCGCGCCGGCCGACAGGCCGGCCACCCCGGCGATCAGGACGCCGGCGACCAGCAGACCGCCGGCCAGTTGCAGTGGCCCCGGCGTGTGATCGCGCGTGAACGCCTCGCCGGTGCCCGGCCGGGCGCGCGTACGGCCACCAGTACACGTTGAGCGCCGGGAGCGTGCGCGCCGCGCACCAGCCGGCGAGCAGCGGCGCGGCCGCGTCGGCGCGCGTGAGCGCGCCCAAGGCCGCGACCTTGAGCACCAGCAGCAGCACCGCAGCGGCCACTCCCATGGCGCCGACGTTGTGGTCCTTCATGATCTCGAGCGCCCGCTCGCGCGGCGCGCCGCTGAGGATCCCATCGGCCGTGTCCATGAGGCCGTCAAGATGCAGGCCGCGGGTGAGGAGTTCGAGCAGGATCACGACCAGCGTCGCTGCGACCAGACCGGGCAGGAACGAGATCAGCCCCGCATAGACGGCCCACGCGGCGACACCCATGGCCAGCCCGACGAGCGGGTACCAGCCCATGCTCCCCCACAGGTCGGCCGGGCTCACCTCGCCTTCCACCTTGAGCGGGATGCCGGTGAGGAAGGTGACGGCGAGCGTCAGGCGATGGCCGGCGGAGCCTCCGCCGGCCGGGGTCGCGGGTGGGGCGCCAGGGTCCGCGGCAGCGCCGGGCGCCTCGGCTGCCGCGGTATCCGCGACGGCAGCGGGATCGCCCGCGTCCGGCGCGGCATCCTGCGGCAGAGCCGCGACCGGCTCCTGGATCCGTGTCTCTTCGGCGTTTGTCATCGTCCGGCGCGGCCTTCGGTCGTCGGGTTCGGTCGAGTCCCCGCCGACCCTATCGCGTCAGCTCGGCGTCCGCCTCGTTCGGGTCGCCGGCGACGCCGGCGCTCTCGAAGGTGGCCATCTCGCTGAGGATACGCGCGGAGGCCTCGATGATGCTCATCGACAGCGCCGCGCCGGTCCCCTCGCCGAGCCGCATCTCGAGGTCGAAGAGCGGCACCAGCCCCAGCTCCTCGAGCACGACCTGGTGCCCGACCTCGATACTCACGTGGCTCGGAAGGATGTAGTCCACGCACTCGTGGCACAGTCGCACGGCGGCGAGCGCCGCGGCGGCGCTGATGAACCCGTCCATCACGACGGGGATGCGGTGCGCCGCCCCGCCGAGGAACACGCCGGTCATGGCGGCGATGTCGAGGCCGCCGACCTTGGCGAGCACGTCGATCACATCGGTGGCGTCCGGCGCGTTGACGGCCAGCGCCTTCTCGATCACCGCCACCTTGCCGGCGAGCGCGTCCTTGGTGATGCCGGTGCCGCGGCCGGTGACCCGCGTCGCCGGCTGGCCGGTGAGGGCCGCGATGACGGCCGAGGCGGCCGTCGTGTTGCCGATGCCGACCTCGCCCGTGGCGACGATGTCGAGGCCGCTCGCGAGCTCCTCCTCGACCAGCTCGATGCCGATCTCGACGGCGCGCACGGCCTCGTCGCGGGTCATGGCGGGGCCCTGGGCCATGTTGGCGGTGCCCATGCGGATCTTCTTCTGGCGGGCGCCCTCGGCAGCGCTGAGGTCGGCGTTCACGCCCACGTCGGTGACGATCACTCGCGCGCCCACGTGGCGGCCGATCACGTTGATGCCGGCGCCGCCGGCCAGCATGTTGAAGACCATCCCGACCGTGACCTCGGCCGGAAAGGCGCTGACGCCCTCGGCCGTGACGCCGTGGTCGGCGGCCATCACGGCGATCGCCTTGTCGACGATCACCGGCTGCGCCTTGCCCTGGATGCCGGCCAGCTGGATGGACAGCGTCTCGAGGCGGCCGAGCGCTTTGGGCGGCTTGGTCAGCTGCAGTTGTCGCGCCTCGGCGGCCCGCATGGCGTCCGCGTCGAGCGGGCCGATGGCAGCGATGGTGCGGTCGAGGAGGTCGGTCACTGGTGCTCCTTCGGGGGTGACGAGAGATCGTTGAGGGATGAGTCAGGCGACGCGGCAGCCAGCGCCTTGACGTCGAGCGCGTAGCCGGAGACGAGCAGGTAGAGGCCGTCGGCGTCGCGGGCGAGGCGCTGGTTGGCCCAGCCGAGCTGGTCGCGGTACAGACGGGCGAGTGGGTACTCGGGGACGACGCCGAGACCGACCTCGTTGGTGACGGCGACGAGCGTGACGCCTGTCTCGGCGACCGCCGCGAGGAGATCGGTGACCGCGGAGGTGACGCGCGCCGCGGCGGCGCGCTCCTCGTCCGCCGGGAGGAGGTCCTTGTCGTAGTTGTAGCCGTCCTCCGGCGGTTCGCTGCCGCCGAAAGCGCCGCCGCTGAAGAGCAGGTTCGTCACCCACAGGGTGACGCAGTCGAGCAGGATCACGTGAGGGGCGCCGGCGGAGCCTGCGGCTCCGGCGCCCCGGCCACCGTCGGCGGCGGCAGCAGCTCGCACCGCCGCCGCAACCTCCACCGGGCACTCGACCGTCGTCCACGTCTCCGGCCGCGAGGCTTGATGCGCGCTCACGCGCTGCGTCATCTCCTCGTCGTAGGTCTGAGACGTGGCGATGTACGTCACCCGGCCGCCATGCGGCTCGGCCAGCTGCGCCGCGAGCCGCTCCGCGTACGTGCTCTTGCCGCTGCGCGCGCCGCCGGTGACGAGGATGAGCCGGCCCGGGACGGACCGGTCTTGAGCTGTGTCCACCGCTGCCCTCCCTCGAGGCGTTGTCGCAGTGATCTCCCGGCCACGGTCTCCTGGCTTGCGCGTCGTCCTACTTGCCGCGCCTTCCCACCCCTCGGGGCAGTGGCTATCCTGCGACGTTCGTCGGCGCCTACAGTTGCGGGGCAGCGCCGGTCTTGCACCGGCTTCCCGTCAGCTGAGAGATGCCCGACAAGGCTACAGCCGAGGCGAGGCGGGCGTCAATCGGAGAGGCCGGCCTCCGAGCGCAGCGACGCGAGGCGCGCCTCGCCGGCCGCGCGCTGGTCCACGCCGCCGGCCTGGGCCGCCACCCACTCCTCCAGCTTGGAGAGGGCCGCGCCGCTCGCGACCGCCTCGCGCGCCTGCGCGAGCCCGTCGCCGAGGTCCTCGGCCCGGCCGGCCACGTACAGCACCGCGGCCGCGTTGAGGCAGGCGGCGTCGCCGCACGCCTCCGGGCCGTGGCCGGCGAGCACCTGGACGAAGCGCACGGCCTCGGAGCGGAGGTCGCCGAGCGGCGCGATCTCGCCGTGCGCCGCGCGCCGCAGCCCGAAGTCCTCCGGCTCGACCGTGTACGAGTCGCGGCGGCCGTCGGCGCGCAGCTCGCTGACCACGCTCGCGCCGAGTACCGAGAACTCGTCCATGCCGGCCTCGCGCCGGTCGTCGTAGCCGTGCACCACCAGCGCGTGCTCGTACCCGATCTCCATCATCACGTCGCCGACCGGGCCGAGCATGCCGCCCGAGTACACGCCACGCACGGCGTGCGTGGGACGCACGGGGTTGGCCAGCGACGCGGCGATGTTGAGCGTGGAGCCGAAGCGGATCTGGCTGAGGATGCGGCCGAGGCCGCCCGGGTGCACCGCCGGGCTCATGCCGTTGAAGATGCCGATGCCGGCCACGTCGATGCTGCGCTCCACCGTCGCCGACTCGCAGTCCACGTCCACGCCGACGGCCTCGAGGATGTCCACCGCGCCGCACCTCGACGTCAGCGCGCGGGCGCCGTGGCGGGCGAGCCGGGCGCCGCCGGCCGCGGCGATGATCGCCGCCGCCGAGCTCACGTTGAACGTCTTGAGCGTGTCCATGCCGGTGCCGGAGTTCTCGACCAGCGGCCCCGTCGCCCTGCCGGCGGCGACGGAGGCGAGCGCCGCCGGCACCGTGTCGAACTCGACGATCGCCTGCCAGGCGCCGGCGATCTCCTCCGGGGTCTCCCCCTTGGCGACGAGGGCGGCGAGCAGGGCCCCCTGCTGCAGGTCGGGCTGCTCGCCGAGGAGCATGTCGCGGAAGAGCTCGTAGGTGCGCTCGCGCGTCAGGTCCTTGCCGTCGATCAGACGCTGGATATCGGCGCCGAAGGCCCTGAGGGCGATGTCGTCGGGGGTCATGGGGTTCCTCTCTCGGGATACAGATGGATCTTCATGCCGGCGCGACGGGCGACGAGGTCGAGGCCCTCGCCCAGCGCTGCGAGCGGCAGACGGTGGCTGATGAGGTCGTCGACGCGCAGGCGGCGGCTCGCCAGCAGGTCGAGCGCGTCGACGCCGTGGCGGAAGCTGCACCCGTAGGCGCCGACGAAGGTGTGCTCGTGGTAGTGGACGGCGCTGAGGCTGACGTGCAGCGAGGCGTCGTCTGCGGGCAGCAGACCGGAGAAGACGACCAGGCGGCCGCGCGGCGCCAGCGCCGCGATCGCCGCCTCGTACGCTTTGGGGTCGCCGACGGCCACGACGGCCACGTCGACGGGGCAGGGCGCGGCGGCGTGCGCGCTCACCTGCGGCGGCGCGCCCGGCGCCGCCGCCAGGAACTCACGGCGGCGCTCGTCCGGCTCGACGACGACCACGTCGGCGCCGCGGAGGGCGCCGGCCCGGCTGAGGAGCGTGCCGGCCGGGCCGGCGCCCCACACGCCCAGGACGTCGCCCTCGCCCACGCCGCCCAGCTCGAGGGCGTTCAGGCAGCAGCTGAGAGGCTCGGCGAACACAGCTTCTTCGTCGCCGAGCCCTTCGGGCACGCGGATCAGGCTCTGCAGCGGCGCGGCGACGTACTCGGCGAAGCCGCCGTCGCGGTGAAAGCCCATGATGCGCATCCGCCGGCAGAGGTTCTCGGCACCCCGCCGGCAACTGGGGCACTCGCCGCACCAGACGCCGGGGTAGACGTAGACGCGATCACCCGGCGCGAAGGAGGCGGACCCGACGGTCGCGAACGCGCGCTCGTCCGGGCTGTCGGCCGGGCCGGCTGCGCCCGCCGGCCTCGCCGCCGCCGACCCCTCCGGCCCCAGGCCGACGATCTCGCCGACGACCTCTTCGCCGGGCACGCGCGGCAGCGTCAGGTCACGGTGCCCGTGGCGGACGATCTTGAGGTCGGTGCGGCAGAGGCCGGTCACGCTCACCCGGATCAGGGCTTCGCCCGGTCCCGGCTCGGGCACCGGCAGGTCGGCCAGCTCGAACGCCCCGACCTCGCGGATCACCACTGCCTGCATCACGCCGCCTTTCGGTCTCCCAAACGCAAAGAAGCCCGGGCCGATGACTCCGTCTGGCCCGGGCCCCCCGTTTTCGAGGCCGCAGCGCGCGTCGCCGCCATCCCGTTCACCACGCGGGACGCGTCGACAACGCACTTGGCGGCAGGTCTTCTGGCTCCCGGATCGTCCTCCGGCCGCGCCTTCCCGCCAGTCCCCTGGCAGTGGCTTCTCGCAGCCTTCGTCCCCGGTCACAGCGGCGGGTCCGCGCCGGTCTCGCACCGGCTTCCCTCGAGTGGCCCTCACGGGCGCCTCCAAGCGCCGCGGATGCTACGACGAGGCCGGCGACGCGGGTCAAGCCGCGGGACGGACGATCGAGGCGGCGACACGTTCTTCCGGTCGCTCGGCTACGGGCTCTGGGCCGTGCTCGCGGCGACGATCGCCGCTGCGGCTGCGTCTGTCCTCGGGCTCGTCGTCCGCGACCGACCCTCCGGACCGGCGGCGTCTTCACCCCGGGCGACGCCTGTCGCTCACCCTGGCCAACGTGCGACCGAGGAGTACCATGGTGCAGAGAACCGAGCCCAGGGGGTTGGACCATGGCACACCGACCACTCACTCGCGCCGAGTTCCTCAAGATCCTCGCCGCCGGCGCCGGCGGGATCGCCTTTCTTCGCGGCTCTGAGGATGCCCTCGCCGACCTCGCCGGCGCGGACGACGACCTCGACCAGGCGGCGCTGGACGGAGACGCCGGGCGCGCCGCCGCCCTCCCCTACATGACCGTCGTCCACGGCACGCCCGTCGACGTGAACGTCAAGACGGCGATCGCGAAGCTCGGCGGCATGCGCCGGTTCGTCGGCAACGGCGACGACGTCATCATCAAGCCGAACATCTGCGCCGCGCGAGCGCCCCAGTTCGCGGCGACGACGAATCCCGTGGTCGTCGCCACCCTCGTGAGGCTGGCACGCGGCGCCGGCGCCGCCCGCGTGCGCGTCATGGACAACCCCATCTCGCCGAGCCCGACCTGCTACTCCGTGAGCGGCATCGCTTCCGCCGTCAAGGCGGCAGGCGGCTCGATGCACGTGATGAGCGGCTCTCACTACAAGACCTACGACATCCCCGGCGGCAAGCTCAAACGGCAGCCGGTGTACCGCGACATGGTCGAGTGCGACGTCCTCATCAACGTCCCCATCGCCAAGCAGCACGGCTCGACCGGCCTGACCCTCGCGGGAAAGAACGTCATGGGCTGCACCAGCGACCGCGGCCGCATGCACAACCTGGGCCTCAGCCGCACGATCGCCGAGATGAACGCCTTTCTCAAGCCGAACCTCACGGTGCTCGACGCGGTCCGCATCCTGGTGCGCAACGGCCCGTCCGGCGGCAGCCTCAGCGACGTCCGCCGCAAGGACATCGTGATCGCCTGCAAGGACTGGGTGGCGACGGACGCCTACGCGACCCGTCTGTTCGGCAAGTCGCCCAGCTTCGTGCCGTATATCGCCGCCGCCGCCAAGATGGGCCTCGGCAGGTCGGACCTCTCCGGCCTCGACATCAAGAAGTACGAGGTCTGACGAGCTCGTGCCGGACGAGCGCGAGGCGGCGGGCGCCGCGGAGGACGAAACGGGCGGCGGCGCGGGACCCGATGCGCGCCGCGGGAAGGGCGGCTGGAGAGCCGCCCGCTGGGCGCGGCGCGCCGTCCAGATCCTCACGTTCGCCGTCTTCGTCTATCTTCTCTTCGCCGGCCTGCAGCGGCTCGAGCCGCAGCCCTACGCCAGCATCTTCTTCCGCTTCGACCCACTGGCCGCGCTGGCGACGATGCTGTCCGCCCGCGCCTGGCTCGCGCCCTTCGCCCTCGCCTTCATCACGCTCGGGCTGACGCTGGTCGTCGGCCGCTTCTGGTGCGGCTGGATCTGCCCCATGGGGACGCTGCTCGGCTGGACTCGCTTCCGCTCTGCCCGGCGACTGGGCGGCCGCGTCCCGCCGGCGTTCCGCCGCGTCAAGTACGTCCTCCTCGGAGCGATCGTCGTGCTGGCTGCACTCGCCAACCTCACCCTCCTCGTCCTGGATCCGCTGTCTCTGCTGACGCGGACCGTGACGACCTCGGTGCTCCCCGGCTTCGTCTACCTGGTCGACGCGCTCGAGCGCGCGGGCATGGGCTGGGGTCCGACGGTCGGAGTCGTCACCTGGGTCGAGGACCACTTCCGAGGGTCCGTGCTCCCGACGGTGCAGCCGCGGTACGAGCAGGGCGTCGGCCTCTTCCTCCTCCTGCTCGCGGTGATCCTGCTGGGCGTCTTCGCCGACCGCTTCTGGTGCCGCTACCTCTGCCCGCTCGGGGCCCTGCTCGGACTCGTCGCCAAGGTCCAGTTGCTGCGACCAGTCATGAGCGACGGCTGCGGCGCCTGCGGCGCCTGCGCCACCGCCTGCCGGATGGACGCGATCGAGGTCGGCGGCCGGGGCGACGCGAGCGGCACGGCGCCGGCTCGGGTCGTGAGCTCCGAGTGCACCATGTGCCTCGACTGCCTCGTCGCTTGCCCGCGCACGGACGGCATGACGCTCGGAGCCGCCCGCCCGGGGCCGTGGGCCGAGTACGACCCCGGCCGTCGCGAGGCCGTGCTGGCGGTCGGCGCCGGCGTCGCGACCGCCGTTCTCCTGGGCGCCGGAGTCGCGCGCGCCGTCAAGCGCCCGGGCCTGATCCGGCCGCCGGGCGCCCAGGATGAAGGCCGGTTCCTCTCCCGCTGCCTGCGCTGCGGCGAGTGCATGAAAGTCTGCCCGACGTCCGGCCTGCAGCCGACGCTGGCGGAGGCCGGGCTCGAAGGCCTCTGGACGCCGGTCCTCAAGTCGCGTCTCGGCTACTGCGACTACGCGTGCCACGCGTGCGGACAGGTCTGTCCATCGGGGGCGATCCCGCCGCTCCCGCTGCCGGAGAAGCGGGCTCAGGTCATCGGGGTCGCCGTGATCGACAAGGACCGGTGCCTGCCATGGGCCTCGGACACCCCCTGCATCGTGTGCGAGGAGATGTGCCCAGTACCCGAGAAAGCGATCGAGCTCAGCGGGCAGCGGCTCATCACCCGTGCCGACGGGAGCCAGGACTACCTGTCTCGGCCGAAGGTGATCGCGAGCCGCTGCATCGGCTGCGGCATCTGCGAGTACAAGTGCCCGCTGGAGGGACCGTCGGCCATCATCGTCGTGCCCACCGACCCGGACATCGCTGCAGGCGGCGCGCCCGCTACCGGCTGACAGCTCGCTCGCCGCTTCCGGCCGCTGGCCCCCGATATACTCGCCCCATGGATGCCGATGATCGCACCCTGAAGGACCTCCGCGCGGGCGTGCTGTTCGCGCATCTCGACGAGGACCAGTTCGAGCGGCTCGCCGGCATCGCCCAGCCGCGGCGTCTGGGCGCGGACGAGACCCTGTTCCTGCAGGGCGACGCGGCGGACGCCTTCTACCTGCTCGCGGAAGGACGCCTCAAGGTGTTCAAGCTGCTCCGCGACGGCCGCACGGCTACCGTGCGACACGTGGACCCCGGCCAGACCTTCGCGGAGGCCGCCCTCTTCCACGAGACGTATCCGTCGAGCACCGAGACGATGACCGAGTGTCTGCTCTACCGCTTCGACAAGGAGCAGACCCTGGCGCTGCTCCTGGCCGAGCCGCAGCTCGCGGTCAGCCTGCTGGCGGCGATGGCGCACCTCCTCGGGCTGCTCAACCGCCGCGTGGAGGAGCTTCTGCTGCCGGTGCCGGCGCGCGTCGCCAGGTACCTGCTGGCGCGCGCCGACGAGCAGCTCGAGCCGGCGGCGTCCGGCGGCGAGGCGCCGCCGGACGTGCCGCGCATCATCCGGCTGCCGGTGAGCAAGCGCGAGCTCGCGGCGCGCCTCGGCACGGTGCCGGAGACGCTCAGCCGCACCTTCGACCGCCTCAAGCGCGCCCAGGTGATCCGCATGAGCGGCGACCACCGGCTCATCGAGATCCTGAGTTTTGAGCAGCTGCACCGGCTGGCCCAGGAGTAGTCGGTCCCCTGAGCAGGAATAACCCCTCAGCGGGTGGACCGGCGCACCGCGGTCGACGGGGGCGCCGGGTCCGATCTCCGGGGCAGGAGGGAGAGGTCATGGGGCGCGCGTTGGTTCTCGTCTGTGTGCTGCTGCTCGTGCTGGCGACGGCGGCTACCGCAGCCGCGGGCGCAGAGGGCCCCGACGACGCACGGTCGTCGTCGCCGTCCCCGGTGCCGATCGACGGGCCGCCGCCGGTCACCGTCGCGCACGGCGCGGACGACGCGTGGCACAACAGCGCCGTCACCGTCACGTTCACCGCCACGAGCTCGATCGCAGCCGTCGCCGACACGTTCGTGCAGGTGGATGGCGGCGTCGTCGAGTCAACGACCGAGGTGGTCGTCAAAGCGCCGCGCACGCACGCGGACGACGGCGAGCACGTGCTCACGTTCTGGTCGGTGGACGCGGACGGCCGCACCGAGACTCCGCAGAGCGTGACCGTGAAGATCGACACGCAGCCGCCGGCGATCTCCCAGCTGCGTCTGCGTCCGGGCCTGTTGCGCCGCGTGCGGCCGGTCGACGTCGGCTTCTCACTCTCGGACATCTCCGGCGGCGCGCGCCTCTCCTACACCGTGCTCGACCAGTACGGATACCTGGCGCGGCGCGGGCGGGGCATCAGCGTCGGCGAGGGCGCCCGCACCATCGCCATCCCCGACCGCTACGGCAACGGCAGGACCTTTGTGCCGGGCCTCTTCCGCGTCACGCTCACGTTCACGGACCGGGCCGGGAACAGCACCGTCACCCGGCCCCTCGCCTTCCGCGACTACCACCCGGTGCGCGCCTCCGTCACGTACAACGTCAAGGGCGCCGGCAGGCGCGTGGCGCTCACCTTCGACGACGGCGGACCCGCGTGGGTGTGGGCGCGCATGCTCGACACCTTGAAGAAGTACCACATGCACGCGACGTTCTTCGTCATCGGCCCCTACGTGTCGGCGGAGCCGCGCGTCGCGCAGCGAGTCGTGCGCGAGGGGCACGGCATCGGCTCGCACGGCTGGACGCACTCGCCGATGACGACCCAGGGGTACGACGGCGTGCGCCGCGAGCTGGTCTCGAGCGAGGCGCCGTGGTGGCGCGCCGCTCGCGCGACGCCGGTCGGCTGGCTGCGGCCGCCGTACGGCGACCACAACAGGACGACGGTCGCGGCCGCCGGCTCCGTCGGCTTCCAGCACGTCGTCCTCTGGGACGTCGACCCCGGCGACTGGCGCGGCTACGGAGCCGGAACCATCGCCGCGAACACGCTCTCGCACGTGCACTCGGGGGCGATCATCGGCCTGCACGTGCGGGCGAACACGATGGCCGCGCTGCCCACGATCCTGCGCGGCCTGCGCGCCCGCGGCTACCGGTCGGTCAGCCTGCCGGAGCTGTTCCACGCCGCCGGCAGGCGCTGAAACCGGCGAGGGCCGGCCGGCGGCGCCCACTCAGCGATCATGACCGGCCCGCCTCCTCAGGTGAGGTCGGCGAACGCCTCAGCGAGTGCCGCGTCCAGGTCCACCGGCCCTCGACCGTACTCGGCGAACTGGTCACCGAAGACGGGCCGGTCACGCACGCTGAGCGTGCCCAGCGCGACCGGCCCATCCGAGCGGTAGTCCCACTCGCGGATCCTCGCCCACGCCTGCTCCTCGTCCCGCGGGTCGTGTCCCTCGAGTTCGTACACGCGCTCGTTGTACGAGGCGTACATATCGCGGAACGTCACGCACACCTGCAGGGTGTCCACCACGCTGAAGCCGCGGTGGGCGATGGCCTCCGCGTACAGGGTCTTGAGCAGCTCCTTGCCGTGCGAGTAGCCACGCGCGAGGTAGGTCGCCCCGGCCACGTACAACAACTCGAGCGGGTTGAACGGGTCCTCGACGCTGCCGTAAGGGGTCGAGCGCCCGCGGTAGCCGGCGGGCGTCTCCGGCCCGGCCTGGCCGATGGTGAGCCCGTAGACGCCGTTGTCGTGGACGATCAACGTGATGTCCACGTTGCGCTTGGCGGCGAAGAGGGTGTGCTCCAGTCCCTCCGCGAAGGTGGCGCCGTCCCCGGCGTGCACCACCACGGTGAGCTCGGGGTTCGCGAGCTTGACTCCGACGGCGGTCGGGATGGACCTGCCGTGCAGCGAGTCGAAGCTGTTGACGCCGATGTAGTCCATGATCTTGCTGTTGCAGCCGATGTCGCTGACCAGCACGATGTCCTCCGGCCGCGTGCCGGAGGCGATCAGCTGCTGGAACACGGGCTTGATCGCGTTGAGCACGGCGAAGTTGCCGCAGCCGGGGCACCAGGTGTTCTTCGCGTACGTGGTGAGCCGGGCGGCCGGAGCCGGAGCGGCCTGCTTCGCGGCCTTCTTCTCCGCGGCGCTCATGCCAGCACCTCCTCGGCCTGCCGGCGCAGCTCGCCGACGCCCCACGGCCTCCCGTCGTAGCGCAGCAGCCGCCCGTCGATGTGGAAGCCGCGCTGCTCGAGCAGCCGGGCGAGCTGGCCGCGGGAGTTGCCCTCGGCCACGGCCAGCGTCTCCGTGCCCTCCAGGGCCTCGGCCATCTGCCGGTCGGGGAACGGCCACAGCACGACCGGCTGCACGATGCGGATGCCCGCGAGCTCGCCGACCTCGCGGGCCGCGCCCGTCGGCGAGCCCCACGTGACCAGCGTCTCCTTCGCGTCCGGATCGCCGTACACGTACACCTGCTGCACGGTGTCGAGCTCCTCGGCGAGCGCGAACCCCTTGGCGTTCCACTTGTCCTGCATGCGCACGGTGAGCTCCGGGTCCTCGGTGGTGATGCCGAACTCGTCGTGGGTGTAGCTGTTGACCTTGACGACCGCGCCCTCGCGGCCGGGGAAGGCGAGCGGCGAGATGCCGTCCTCGGCGAAGAGGTAGCGCTTGTAGGCGAGCGCGGGGTCTGCAGCGGGCTCGGGCGCGGGCCGCGCCGCGCCCTCGCCGTGCAGCGCCTCCCGCGCCGGCCCCGTGGCGGTGTCGCGCGCGGCGCCCGTGCCCGCTCCGGCGCCGCGTGGCACGTCCGCGGCGCTCTTCTGGGCGCGGCCGTCCCAGAGCCGCGGCTCCAGCCGCGGCAGCTCGGGGACGGCCTCCCGGTCGAAGCTCTGCGAGTCGTCGTTGAGCGTCCTGTCGCCCAGCACGATGGCCGGCATCTGGTACTTCCAGGCGGCGTCCATCGCGTACGTGCTCCACGCGTACGCCTGCTCCACGTCCGCGGGCGCGACGACGAAGCGCGGGAACTCGCCGTGCCCCGCGCTCATGGCGAAGTGCAGGTCGGCCTGCGCCGTGTAGGTGGGCAGACCGGTGGCCGGCCCGGTGCGCTGCCCCAGAACGACGACGATGGGCAGCTCGGCCTGGCCGGCCAGGCTGAGGCCCTCGACCATGAGGGCGAAGCCGCCGCCGGAGGTGCCGACGGCGGCCCTCTCGCCGGCGTAGGCGTGCCCCAGCGCCATCATGATGGCCGCGATCTCGCCCTCCGGCTGCACCACCTTGAGCTTGAAGCGCGGCGCCTGACGGGCGAGGTAGTGCAGCAGGCCGCTCGCCGGCGTCATCGGGTAGCCGGCGTACGCCTGGAGGCCACCGCGGATCAGCCCCAGCCCGGTGGCCTCCAGCCCCGTCATCACCGGGCGCGGACCGCCGCCCGGCAGGTCGACCAGCAGCTTCTCCGTGGCGAGGTCGAACCCGCGTCTCGCCACGCGGAGGTTGAGCTCGGTCTGCTTGGGCTGGTAGCGGCGGATCACGTCCTGCAGCGTCTCCCAGGGGATGGAGATGGCCTTGCAGAAGGCGCCGAGGATCGCGCTGTTGCGCATCACGCTCGGCGCCTCCTCCTGCTCCAGGATCGTCTTGACCGGGATCCCGGTACGGAACGGGTGCGCCATGCTCGGCAGGCTCGTCGGCTTGATGCTCTCGCTGTCGAACACCGTCACCGGCCGCTGCTTGAGGCGCCAGTGATGACGCTCCAGCGTGTCCGGGCTGAGCGCGACCAGCACGTTGACGTGGTCGCGGTGCGCGGCGATGCGCCCGCGGTGCGCGCGCACGATGACGTAGTTGTGGCCGCCGCGGATGAGAGACGGGGAGTCGACGTAGGTGTAGAGCCGGTAGCCGAGCTCGTTCAGGAGGTGGGCGATCATGCTCCCCGCCTGGGTGATGCCGTCGCCGGCCTTGCCGCCGATGAGCACGGAGAACGAGTCCACGCGGGCCTCCTGCGCGATGGGATACGGTCGCCCGGTTCTTACCCGGAGCGCCGGGGAATCCTCCGTGCGATCGCCACGCGAGCAGAGAGGACGGCCGGCGTCATGCCCGAGCGCAACACCCCACGCGGCGAGATCCCGGTCCCGCACGACCTCCAGATCGAACTGCACGACGACCCGGAGGCGGCGGCGGCCTTCGCCGCGCTGCCGCCTGCGCACCAGCGTGAGTACATCGACTGGATCATCTCGGCACGACGGCCGGAGACGCGGACGCGCCGCGTGGAGGAGACGGCGCGGCGCGTCAAAGGACCCGGGACTGACCCCAGAGCCGACGGCCTGCCGACAGGCCCTTGACGCAGGTCAAGGGTCTCGGCCGTTGGTCGGGGGTAGCCTTAGCACTGTCACCACCGTGAAAACAACGCGAAAGCGAGCAGTGCATGGCAGTCCGCAGCATCGTGAAGATCGACGAAGACCTCTGCACCGGGTGTGGCCTCTGCGTCACCCCGTGCGCCGAAGGCGCGATCGAGATCATCGACGGCAAGGCCAAGGTCATGAAGGAGGAGCTGTGCGACGGCGCCGGCTTCTGCCTCGCCGTCTGCCCCGAAGGAGCCCTCACCGTGGAGAAGCGTGACGCCCCCGAGTTCGACGAAGACGCCGCCGCCGAGAAGATGGCCGAGAAGCTGGCCGCCAGCGTGACGATGAACAGAAGTGCATGAACTGCGGGCGCAGCGAGGACGACGCCGTCCTGTTCCCCGCCCGCACCAAGGGCGAGAGCACCTGGGTCTGCGTCAAGTGCCTCCCCGCGCTCATCCACGGCTGAGCCGCACCTGCTGAAGGACCCCGGCGGGGCGCCGCACGGCGCGCCCCGCCGTCACCGTCGAATCACGACGCCGACGGCGTCAGAAGCTCTCAAATCTCCCAGGAGGGATCCATGGCAGACAGCTACCACGAGTCCGTACACACGATGCTCAAGGAGTCCAGGGAGGCCGGCGAGGACACCTCGTTCGACCGCATGGACGCCATGGGCACGCGCTGCAAGTTCTGCGAGCAGGGCATCCGCTGCTCGCTGTGCTCCCAGGGTCCCTGCCGGATCACCGAGAAGGCGCCGCGCGGCGTCTGCGGCATCGACGCCGACGGCATGGCGATGCGCAACTTCCTGCTCCAGAACACGATGGGCACCGCCACCTACACCTACCACGCCGTCGAGGTCATGAAGACCCTCGCGCAGGCCACGCCGGGCGGCACCTACGAGATCAAGGACTGGAGCAAGCTCGAGACGCTCGCCGGCGTCGTCGGCGAGGCCGTCGAGCCGCGCGACACGCTGCCCAAGCGCGTCGCCGACGCGATCCTCGCCGAGTTCAATCGCGACCATAAGAGCCCCTCGCCGTTCGTCGAGAAGATGGCTCCGGCCAAGCGCGTCGCGAAGTGGAAGGAACTCGGCATCATGCCGGGCGGCGTGCTCCACGAGAACATGTTCGCCACCTCGAGCTGCCTCACGAACGTCGACGGCAACTACGTGAGCCTCGCCCTCAAGGGCCTGCGCCTCGGCATCGCCACCGCCTACGGCGCGCAGATCCCGCTCGAGCTCGCCCAGGACGCGCTCTGGGGCACGCCGACGCCGCACGCGATCAAGGTCGACCTCGGCATCATCGACCCCGAGTACGTCAACATCGTCGTCAACGGCCACGAGCCGATGGTCGGCGCCGCCCTGATCGCCGCCGCCCACGAGGCCGCCGCGCAGGACAAGGCGAAGGCCGCCGGCGCCAAGGGCCTGCGCATCGTCGGCTCCATCGAGACCGGCCAGGAGCTCGTCCAGCGCTTCGAGGTCGACGACGTCTTCGTCGGGCTCACCGGCAACTGGCTGACGGAGGAGCTCGCGGTCGCCACCGGCGGCCTCGACGTCTTCGCCGCCGACATGAACTGCGTCGTGCCGACCCTCGGCGCCACCTGCGCCGCCCACGGCACGCTGCTCGTGCCCGTCAGCGACCTCGTCGGCGTCGACGGCGCCGAGACGCCGATCGTCTTCGACGCGGCCAACGCCGGCGACCAGGCGCAGCAGCTCATCGACCTCGCCGTCGCCAACTACCCCAAGCGCAGGGCGCTCGGCCAGGTCACGCCGGAGCTGCGCACCGGCGACGCCGTCGCCGGCTTCAGCACCGAGAGCATCCTCGGCGCCCTCGGCGGCAGCCTCGACCCGCTGCTCGACGTCATCAAGAACGGCACGCTCAAGGGCGTCTGCGGCCTCGTGAGCTGCACCACCCTGCGCGACTCCGACCAGGACAGCCACACCGTCGCCATCGCCAAGGAGCTCATCAAGAACGACGTGCTCGTGCTGGCCATGGGCTGCGGCAACGCCGGCCTCCAGGTCGCCGGCCTCGAGACCGCCGAGGCCAAGAAGTACGCCGGCCCCGGCCTCACCGCCGTCTGCGAGCTGCTCGGCATCCCGCCGGTGCTCAGCTTCGGCACCTGCACCGACACCGGCCGCATCCTGCTGCTGGTCGGCGCCATCGCCGACGCCCTCGGCGTGGACACCTGCGACCTGCCGGTCGTGGCCACGGCTCCCGAGTACATGGAGCAGAAGGCCACCATCGACGCCATGGCCGCGCTGGCCTTCGGCCTCTACACGCACGTGAACCCGGTGCCGTTCGTGACCGGCGCGCCGAACCTGGTCAAGCTCGTGACCCAGGACCTGCCGGGCGTCACCGGCGGCAAGCTGGCGGTCGAGACCGACGCCAAGGAAGCCGTCGCCGCGATGCTCGCCTGGATCGAGCAAAGCGCGAGGCCCTGGGCATTGAAGGCTGAGCGCTCGACCTGGCGGGTCGCAGGAGCACCGCTCGGATCAGAAGCGCGACGTCTGACCCGAGCGCAGGAGGGGCGGGCCGACCAGCCGGCTGCAGCCCTGAGTGACGGAGGGCGGGGAGTGCGCCTCATGCGCTCCCCGCCCTCTCTTCGTCCGGGGGCCGTCGTCGGGGACGTGCCGTGATGGAGACCGGGCCTTGGCAGCCTTGGAGCGACCAAGGCCCAGTCAGTGTGCGACGCCGGCGTCCGCGAACGGCTGGTTTGTCAGCGCGCAGGACGGTCCGGCGCCGGGATCAGCTCACTTCACGTTCCACACCGGCGTGCCGAGCGGCGCGTGGTCGTAGAGCCAGACGGCGTTGGCGTTCGCCAGCCTCGTGCAGCCGTGGGAGAAGTTGCGCGGGAACCGGCTGAGCAGCCACGGCTCGTTCGTCCCGTGGATGGCGCACGGCGGGTGGTAGGACATGATCCGCGCGCCGTAGGGCCCGCCCGGCCACATCCCCCGCGCGTAGACCTTGAAGTGGCCGAGCGGCGTGGGCAGCGACGGCCGCCCGGTGACGCAGGGGAACGAGCGCAGCTCGCGGCCATAGGAGAAGAAGTGCAGCCGGTACTGCGAGATGTCGACGACGATGATGCCCTTGGCGTCGAGAGGGACGTGGTAGGGGTTCGGCTGGACGACGGTCAGCTTGCGGACGTCGGAGCGCCCCTCCAGATGCGCGTCGTCGGCCGGCATGACGACGCGCAGCGGCCAGATGCCGACGCGGTCGGGACGCCACGAGAGGCGCGCGCGGGAGTCGGCGCCGAGCTGCAGGCTGCGCCACTCGGCCCACGCGCCGTCCCTCCACTGCTGGAGCGAGACCGTCGCGCCCGGATGCGCCGGACGGACGGTCACGGCGAGGCCGGCGCGGCCGGCGCGGTACACGCGCGCCGTGGCGAACGCGGTGACGCGCGGGCGCACGGAGACGGTGACCTCGGCAGAAGCCGGCAGCCACTGCGCGCCGTCCCCCGCATAGTCCACGCGATACGTCGTCGTCGTACTCGGAAGGACGCGGTAGAAGGCGACGCCACGAGCACTGACCACGAGCGGCCCGAGGACGCGGAAGCCGGCGGACCCCGCGACCTTGCGGCTGAGCTGCAGCGTCGCGCCGGGAACGTCGGCGAGGCGCACCGCGAGCGTCGCCGCTTCGCCGGCGGTGACCGCTTCCGGCGCGGCGGTGAGCGTCAGCGCGGGGGTCGCTGCGGGGGTCGCCACGGGCGAAGACGCCGGCGCGGCCACGGCGGCCGGCGACGCGCCGGGCTCATCCGCTGCCGCGACCCCGGCCACCGCGAGCAGCGCCACGGCCGCCGCGAGGACCAGCGTGGTGATCAGGTTCCGCCGTCTGCGCATTCTGAGCCCCCTGGGAGTCGATTGGGCGCATTCTCGCACAGGCGTCCACCCGCAGCGTGAGGACTCGCCGGAGCTAACGGACCCGCAGGACGGCGCGCGTCAGGTCTGAGCGATGGCCGGCGACGTCCCAGGCGCGGGCCGCGATCACGTAGTCCCCGCGCCGGCGAGGCGCAGTGAACGCCCATGCGTCGCGCTCGTTGACGGTCGCGGCCGGGATCCGAAGCTCGCGCAGCGCGCGCCCGCGCGCATCCCGCAGTTGCAGCTTGATCACGGCGCTGCCACCGGAGAACGCCGGGTCGGTGAGCGTGAAGTGGACGCGCGACCGGGCGCCGGCCCGTGCTGAAGCGGGCTCGAGGGCGACCCGCGGCGCCGCATCGTCCTTACCGGCGGCCGCGGAGACGAACGCCTTGAGACACACATCGGACGACTCGAAGCCGGGCTTCGTCCTCACGTCCTTCCAGACGGCGCCATCGCGGCTGATGAAGGATCGCCCCACGGCAGGGCGCGGGGCCAGCAGCGACGTCGGGTGCTCGACCGGGATGGGCGTGCGCGTGCCCGGCGTCGTGAGGCGGACGGCGACGACGAAATCGGCGCCCGTCGCGACGGGCGCCGGCGACGCCAGCGGGACGGTGTGGTAGCCGCCGACGTCGATCGTGCCGGAGCCGGCGACCGGGGCCGCGGCGATCTCGGCGAGGGACGGCGCCACCCTGACTTCGTAGGTCGCGCCGGGCTTGGCCGTGTAGAAGCTCGCGGCGGTCACGCTGCCGTCGCCGCCGCTCGTGTACCGGGCGGCGAACCACGCCGTCGTACTCCCGAAGCCGATGCTGCGCGACCAGCCGAGCGCGTCGTGCTGGTAGATGGCGTCGTAGTCGCCGGCGCTCTCGGCGCCGTCGAACACCGTGAGCGTCGTCCCGAAGGAGCGGTCGTAGTAGGAGACCCAGAAGAAGCCGCCCTGCCCGTACTTCGCTCCCCAGCTGTTCTTGATGAGGAACGCGCCGGGGCCGGGCGGCCGACGAAGGAACCGCCCGGCCGGATAGGCGTCGTCCCAGCCGACGATGCAGACGTGGTGGTCGAGGTCCGTCCCGCGCGAGTAGTAGGCGCTCGTCGCCGCGTTGAAGCCGCTCTGCTCGTAGGCCATGGTCGCGTCCACGGCGCCGTGACGCATGACCGCCCACTTGATCGCATCGTTGGCGCGCGGGCTGCCGTGCGGCGGCAGGAACAGGACCTCCTGCACGTGGCGCACGGCGGGCAGGCCCTCCCGCGACCGCCCCGGCCGCGGATACGGGTCGTCGCGCTCCAGCACGGGACCCTCCCAGCGCGCCACGTAGGCGGTCGAGACGGTGCTCGGGGCGCGCCCCTCGAAGCGGAGGCGGGAGCCCTGGAAGTCGGCCATGTGGTTCTCGGAGAGGTCGAGCCGGGACCCGGGCAGCAGACAGGACTCGAGCGAGCCCATCGCCGCGAAGATCCAGCAGGTGCCGTAGTGGTCCTGAAGGCCCACGCGCGTGACGCGGCCGTGCGCGCGCAGGTCGTACTTCGCGGGATACGTGCCGCCGGTCCAGGGCGCCGCGGCGGCGGCCCCAGGAAGCGCCGCGGCGACGGCGAGCAGCGCCCCGCACAGCGCCAGGAGCGCCAGCCGCCGCGCCACTCCACCCGTTCTTCTCTCACCGCTCATGGGCGAAGGATACACGCGCAGGGCTAAGTCAATAAAAGGGATTGCCTCTCTCCAGAAAGTGTGTAGAATGCTCCGAATCGACGGCGCTGCCGCCGATCACCAGTTTCTCGGACGCGGCGACGGACCTGGCCGATCCTTCGGGATCCGAGCCGGCGCCGGACACCGACTCCGGGCTCGAAAGCCGGGCCGGGGCCTCAGGGTCCCGGCCCGGCTTCTTCTTGCTCGCCGACCACTCCGCAGGCCGGTCTCCCGGCCGGTATGAGCACACCTCAGCAGCTTCCCCTGTCGCCCGGACCGTGCGCTCTGGCCCCGGCGACGCGAGGCTGCTACGGTGCCCTCAGGCGCCTCGCGGCGCCGTCATCACGGCAGGCTCAGGGGGAGGGCTCGATGTCGTCAGGGATCCGTCACACCAGGATGCGCCGCCGGCTGCTCGTGCTCGCGCTGGCCGGCGCAGCCGTCCTGCTCGCCGGCCTCGGAGGCGGGCTCGTCAAGGCGCTGGCCGGCGAGTCGTCTTCGCCGTCGCCGGCCACCCCGGTCACCCTGCGCGTCGGCTGGATCAACGAGCCCGACAACCTCAATCCCTTCATCGGCTACTCGACCTCGTCGTACCTCGTCTACCACCTCAACTACGACCAGCTGACGGGCTACAGCGCGGCCGACGTCACGCCGGACCCGGACCTCGCCGAGAGCTGGACCACGAGCGCCGACGGCCTGGAGTGGACCTTCAAGCTGCGCCAGGGCGTCACCTGGCAGGACGGTGAGCCGTTCACGTCCGCCGACGTCGTCTTCACCTACGACTACATCATCGACAACGAGCTGGCCGCGTTCACCAGCTACACCGGCGGCATCACCAAGGTGGAGGCCCTCGACGACTTCACGGTCAAGTTCACGACGGCCAAACCGAAGGCGAACATGCTCGGGATGGTCGTCCCCATCGTTCCCGAGCACATCTGGAGCAAGGTGAGCCCCAAGGCGGCGGAGACGTCCTTCCAGAACAAGCCGCCGATCGTCGGCACCGGCCCGTTCCAGGTCACCGAGTTCAAGAAGGGCGACTACGTCGCCATGACCGCCAACAAGCAGTACTGGCGCGGGGCGCCGAAGATCGACGAGGTGATCTTCCAGTTCTACACCAACCCGGACAGCATGGTGCAGGACCTGAAGAGCGGCGCCATCGACGCCTGCTGGGGCGTCCCCGAGGCGCAGTTCGAGCCGCTGGGCAAGGAGCCGGCGCTCAAGACCATCGACTACGTGGTCAAGGGCTTCGACGAGCTCGGCTACAACTGCTACACGGGGCCGAGCCTCGGCAATCCCGTGCTCAAGGACTGGAAGTTCCGCCAGGCGCTCAACTACGCGATCGACGTGGAGAAGCTGGTCGCGATCGCCTACAACGGCTACGCCACCGCCGGCAGCACGATCATGGTCCAGGGCTTCTACCGGGACCCGGACTGGCACTGGACGCCGGGCGCCGACGTCGCCTACTCCTACGACCCTGCGAAGGCGACGGAGACGCTGGCCGCCGCCGGCTACAAGACGAGCGGCGGCAAGCTCCTCGACAAGCAGGGCAAGCCGATCACGCTGCGGCTGTTCGCCTGCGAGGCGCCGCCGCAGGGCCAGAAGATCGGCAAGCTCCTCACCGGCTGGCTCGAGGACATCGGCATCGACATCAAGTACTCGTACATGACCGAGGGCGCCATGAACGAGTACCTCTACAACGAGAAGGACGGCGTGTTCACGCCCGACATGGACCTCTTCGTCTACAACTGGACGGGGGACGTCGACCCGGACTTCATCCTCTCGCTGTTCACCAAGGCGCAGATCGGCGACTGGAGCGACTGCGCCTGGTGGACGCCGGAGTACGACAAGCTCTACACGCAGCAGTCGGAGACCATCGACCCGGCGGAGCGCAAGACGCTCATCGACCGGATGCAGCAGATCGCCTACGAGCAGAGCCCCTACAGCGTGCTCGCGTACCCCAAGGGACTCGAGGCCGTGAACACCTCGGAGTGGGAGGGCTGGGTGCAGTCGCCGGCGGAGACGGGCTCCGCCCTCTACTCCGTCGACAACGTCGACAGCTACCTCTTCGTGCATCCCAAGACGGGGGCCGCCGCAGCCGAAGGCTCAGACGGCGGCTCGAGCTCGGCGACGGTCTACGTGGTCGTCGGGATCGCGGTCGTCGTCATCGCCGCGATCGCGCTCGTGCTGCTGCGACGCGGCCGCCGGCAGGTCGAGGAATAGGACCGGGTCCGGGTCCTTCGACCCGGCCGGCCGCCTCAGACGTCGAGCAGCTCGAACCCGGTGGCCGGGTCGACGCGCCGCGTCGCCTCGCTGCCGGTGAGCTCGATGACCACGGCCTCCGCGACGACCCACGTCTTGACGCCGGTGCGGATGCAGCCGGCGGTCACCTGGTCGTCGCGGCCGAAGGCCGCGTGCAGGTGCAGCACCGGCCGGCCGCTCTCGTCCGGGAAGATCGTCCCGGCGCCGGCCATCTCGTGCACGTCGTGCAGCACGCGCTCCATCGGCACGACCGGCCTGACCTCTCCGTCCTCCGGGCCGACGACGATGCGGCTGCCGCCGCCGGCGCCGCCGAGCAGGATGACGGCGGCGCGCGCGATGCCTTCGGCTCGCGCCGCCTCCTCGATGCACTCGTGCACCACGTCCCCGTCCTCCAGGCGGATGACGAGCACGCGGCCGAGCTGGGCTGAGCTGTACTTCACGGTGGACCTCCTTGCAGAGACCATCCTACCCGTCTCCCGTCCGTCAACCTTGCTAGACTCGAACGCGTGACTCCGGCCTCCACCCCCACCGGCTCCGCGGCTGCGCCGCGCTCCGCTCGCGACCTGCTGCGCGAGGTCTTCGGCTTCGCCGAGTACCGGGAGGACCAGGAGGAGATCGTCGACCACCTCGTGGCCGGCGGCGACGCGTTCGTGCTCATGCCCACCGGCGGCGGCAAGTCGCTGTGCTACCAGCTGCCGGCCATGGTCCGGCCCGGCACCGGCATCGTCGTCTCGCCGCTCATCTCGCTGATGAAGGACCAGGTCGACGCGCTGCGGGCGGCCGGCGTCAGCGCCGCCGCCTACAACTCGTCGCTCGAGCCGGACGAGGCGCGCAGCATGCTGCGCGCCCTGCACGCCGGCGAGCTCGACCTCCTGTACGTCGCCCCCGAGACGCTCATGACCGACGGCTTCCTGGAGCGGCTGCAGAGCCTGACGGCGGACGCCGCCCAGGCCTCCGGCGCGGCCGGCGTCGCCCTGTTCGCCATCGACGAGGCCCACTGCGTCAGCCAGTGGGGCCACGACTTCCGCCCGGAGTACGTCCAGCTCGGGCAGCTGCGCGGCCTGTTCCCCGGCGTCCCCATCATGGCCTGCACGGCCACCGCCGACCCCGAGACGCGCGACGACGTGCGCGTGCGGCTCGGGCTCGCGGACGCCGCCGTCTACGTCACCGGCTTCGACCGGCCCAACATCCGCTACACCGTCGTCGAGAAGCGCGAGCCGCTGCACCAGCTGCTGCAGTTCCTCGCCGTCCACGAGGGCGAGTCGGGCATCGTCTACTGCCTCTCGCGCAAGCGGACCGAGGACGTCGCCGACAAGCTGCGCGCCCACGGCGTGAACGCCGCCGCCTACCACGCCGGCCTGCCGGCGGACGAGCGGCGGCGCGTGCAGGACGCCTTCGCGCGCGACGAGGTCCACATCGTCGTCGCCACCGTCGCCTTCGGCATGGGCATCGACAAGAGCGACGTGCGCTTCGTCGTCCACCACGACCTCCCCAAGACCGTCGAGAGCTACTACCAGGAGACCGGCCGCTCCGGGCGCGACGGCCTGCCGGCCGAGGCCCTGCTGCTGTTCGGCCTCGGCGACGCCGCCGTCGTGCGCAGCCTCATCGAGGGCGGCGGCCGCGGCGGCAGAGGCGCGAACAGCGACGAGGAGTTCGAGCGCGACCCCGAGCGGGTGCGCATCGAGATCCACAAGCTCAACGCGATGGTCGGCTACGCCGACGGCCTCAGCTGCCGGCGCGAGGCGCTGCTCGGCTACTTCGGCGAGCCCTATCCCGCGCCGTGCGGCAACTGCGACATCTGCCTCGAGCCGCCGGAGACCTTCGACGCCACCGAGCAGGCGCGCATGGCGCTCAGCTGCGTGTACCGGCTGTGGGAGCGCGACGGGTTCGGCTACGGCGTCGGCTACGTCATCGACGTCCTGCGCGGCTCCGAGAACGAGAAGATCATGAGCCGCGGCCACGACGGCCTGAGCACCTACGGCATCGGCGCGGAGCACAGCCGCGACCACTGGCAGAGCCTCATCCGGCAGCTCATCCACCGCGGGTATCTCGTCCAGGACATCGCGCGGTTCTCGGCGCTGCGGCTCACGGAGGCGGCGCGGCCGCTCCTGCGCGGCGACGAGACGCTGATCATGGCCAAGCCGCGGATCCGCGTGCCGACCAAGAAGGAGCGGGTGCGCACCGCCCGCGCCGGCAGGGCGGCCGAGCTGGCCGGCCTTCCGGTCGACGAGGCGCTCTTCGAGGAGCTGCGCGCGCTGCGCAAGCAGCTCGCCGACGAGCAGAACGTGCCGGCCTACGTGGTGTTCAGCGACGCGACGCTGGCGGAGATGGCGGCGCGGCGCCCGGGCACCTCAGCGGAGCTGCTCGAGGTCAACGGCGTCGGCCAGACCAAGCTCGAGCGGTACGGCGACGCGTTCCTGGCGGTGATCGCCGAGCAGGCCTCCGGCGGCTCGGCCCCCGGCACGCTCCTCTGACGAGGAGTGCCGGCGGCGCTACCGCAGGCCGGCGGCGTGGAACATCTCCGGCAGGCTCGCGGCCTTGTAGCCGCGCGCCCGCAGGCCGCTCAGGATCGACGGCAGGGCCTGCGCCGTCTGCGGCGTCAGGTGCATGCACACGATCGCGCCGGGATGCACGGCCCCGAGCACCCGCGAGGTGATGACGCCCGCGCCGGGCTGGCTCCAGTCGCGCGGGTCCACGTCCCAGAGGATGACGCGGTAGAACCCGATGGCGGCCGACGCCGCTGTCGTCGACGAGTTCATGTCGCCGTAGGGCGGCCGGCAGTACGGCACCGGCGAGTAGCCGGTGGCTCCCCACCAGGCGCCGCTGCGCGGGTCCACTCGCTCTGGATCTGGCCCGCGCTCTGGCGCGTCATCATCGAGTGCGTCCAGCCGTGCGTGCCGATGGCGTTGCCGTCCTGCACGGTGCGGCGAGCCAGCGACGGGCTGGAGGCGACGTACGGCCCGAGCGGGAAGAACGTCGCGTGTGCCTTGTAGCGCTTCAGCGTCCCCAGGATGCTGGCCCAGGCGCTGTTGTTGCCGTCGTCGAAGGTGAGCCCGACCATCCGGCCGGCGCCGCGGATCCGGCGCCACACGCCGCCATTCATCGCCCGGAGTTCCGGAACGAGCGGCGGTTGCTCACGGTCGCGTTGCCGGCCTCGTCTCGGACCGTGACCTCCACCCGGTACACGCCGGGCACGAAGCCCTTGTGGTTGCGGTAGCGCGGCGTGACCTCGATGCTCCGCGCGCCGGGAGCCCGCTGCAGACGCGACTTGCTCGCCGCGGGGTAGCCGTACTGGTCGGTGACCTTGTAGGACAGCTTCACCGGGCCGCTCTGCTCCTGCACGGTGAAGCGCATCGTCACCGGCTGGATGTGGCGGATGACGTCCGGAGAGACGTTCTTCCAGGCGAAGTGCGGCGGCCGCGTGTCGATCTTGACGGTGGCGGTCTTGAACGCCTCCTGGTTGAGCGCGTTGTCCACTGAGTAGAACGTGATCGTGTGCTCGCCGTCGTTGGAGTGGTCCTTGGGGGCCCGCACCACCAGTCCGTCGCCGATCGTCCACGGTCCGCCGTCGACCTGGTACACCGTCGCCGCCACGCCGGACTCGCTGTCGGTGGCGGTGAGCTTCACCGTGGCGGCGTCGTTCCGCCAGCGAGACCCCATGCCGCTCGCGGTGGTCACCGGCGGCGTGATGTCGCCCGGCGACGGGGTGACGGTGGGCATGCACGGTCGGCAGCGCCACGGGCGCGGCGAGAGGCGCGGGAGAAGAGGGAGGCGAAGCGGGCGCGTTGGTGATGCTGGTCGTCACGCTGACGATGCCCGGCAGGGCGAGGCCGGCGGCGGCGACGAGGACGAGCAGATGGCGATACACGGTCCCTCCCACGGCGGCGCGACGCGGGGAGGACCCGCGGAGCGCAGAGAACGTCTGCGTACTACGTCGACGATTCTAGGCTCCGGCTTGAATGCCTGCACCCCCCGCCGGACGGGCAGGCAGTGACCGCGTGGTAGCCTTGCGTGATGACCGACCTCTCCCTCTTCGCGACCGTCCCGCGCGGCCTCGAGTCCCTGCTCGCCGGCGAGCTGCGCGGACTGGGCGCGGCGCACGTCAAGCAGGTCCGCGCCGGCGTCGCCTTCTCCGGCTCGCTCGAGACGGCGTATCGCGCCTGCCTCTGGTCCCGGCTCGCCGGCCGCGTCCTGCTGCCGGTGACGAGCGGGAAGGCCGGCGACGGCGACGAGCTCTACAAGACCGCGCAGGCCGTCGACTGGTCTCGCCACCTCGACGTGGACGCCACGCTGGCCGTCGACTTCACCGGCGTCAACGACAGGATCCGGGACACGCGCTTCGGCGCGGTGCGCATCAAGGACGCGATCGTCGACCAGTTCCGCGCCACGTCCGGCAAGCGGCCGTCGGTCGACGCGCGCGCGCCCGACGTGCGCGTCAACGCGCACCTGGCCGGCACGCGCGTGGCCATCTCCATCGACCTCAGCGGCCAGAGCCTGCACCGGCGCGGCTACCGCGCCGACAAGGTGCAGGTCGAGGCGCCGCTCAAGGAGAACCTGGCCGCCGGACTCCTGCTGTACGCGGCCTGGCCGAGCGAGGCCGCCGCCGGGGCCAGCCTGCTCGACCCGCTCTGCGGGTCGGGCACGCTGCCGATCGAGGCGGCGCTGATGGCGGCCGACGTCGCCCCCGGCCTGCTGCGCGCCGAGGCGGAGGCCAAGCCGGGCGCGGCGCCGGCCTTCGGCTTCCTGCACTGGAACGGCCACGACGCCGCGCTCTGGGCGGCCCTCCTCCTGGAGGCGCGCGAGCGCCGCGGCGCCGGGATGAAGCGGCTCGCGGCGGCCAGGTCGGGCGCCGTCATCCGCGGCTCGGACAGAGACCAGCGCGCCGTCAAGGTCGCGCGCGACTTCGTGAAGCGCGCCGGGCTGCACGGCCTGGTGACGATCGACCACGCCCAGCTGGAGACCGTCGACGCGCCCTTCGAGCGCGGCCTGCTCGCCACCAACGCCCCGTACGGCGAGCGGCTCGACGCCGCGGACATCGAGGCCGTCTACCGGCAGCTCGGCGAGCGCCTCCGCGAGGCGTTCCCGCGCTGGAGCGCCGTCGTCCTCGCCGGGGACCAGCGGCAGCTCAAGGCCATCGGCCTCGCGCCGAAGCGCGAGACGGACCTGCGGAACGGCCCGCTCGAGTGCGTGCTCGCGTACTACGAGCCGGGCGCGGCTCCCACCGGCGCGGCCGCGCCGCGCACCGCCCGCGAGGAGGCGCGCTCGTCTTCGCGCAAGACGCCGCGCCGGAGACGGCCACCGCCACGGCGGCCCCGGCCGCGGAGACGCCGGCGGCCGGCGGCGCGCCCGAAGCCGCCCCGCCGGCAGCCGAGCCGCAGCCTCCCGTCGGTCCGCGCAGAGCGCTCGGCGGCGGCGCCGAGTACCTCGCCAACCGGCTGCGCAAGAACCAGCGCCGGCTGGCCAGACGCCTGCAGCGCGAGGGCATCACCTGCTACCGGCTCTACGACGCCGACCTGCCCGAGTACAACCTCGTCGTCGACGTGTACGGCGAGTGGGTGCACGTGCAGGAGTACGCGGCGCCGCCCGAGATCGACCCCGACAAGGCCAAGCGGCGCCTCGCCGAGGCGGTCGAGGTCATCGGCGCCGTCCTCGAGACGCCGCCGGAGCGCGTGGTGCTCAAGGAGCGCCGCCGGCAGCGCGGAGCGGCGCAGTACGAGCGGCGCCCGCAGCGAGGCGACCTGCTGCCCGTCGGCGAGGACGACCTCGCCTACCTGGTCGACCTCGGCACCTACCTGGACACCGGCTTCTTCATCGACCAGCGGCTCACGCGCCGGCTGGTCCGCCGGCTCGCCGGCGGCCGCCGCTTCCTCAACCTCTTCGCCTACACCGGCACGATGACGGTGAACGCCCTCGCTGGGGGTTCGCCGGCGTCCACCACGGTGGACCTCTCCGCGACCTATCTGACGTGGGCGGAGCGGAACCTCGCGGCCAACGGCTTCGCGGCCCGCAGCGAGGTGTGGCCGCTCCCCGCCGGGAAGCCCGATACGGCATCGCCCGGTGCGGCGCCGCGCAAGCCCGGCGCCCAGACGCCGCCGCGCACACCCTCGTCCAGGCCGACTGCCTGCGCTGGGTCGCCGAGGCCGGCGGCCAGTACGACCTGATCTGGCTGGACCCGCCGACGTTCAGCAACTCCAAGAAGATGGGTCGCGCCACCTTCGACGTGCAGCGCGACCACGCCGACCTCATCCGCCTGATCGCCCGCCGCCTGCTGGCGCCGGGCGGCATCCTCCTCTTCGCGACCAACCTGCGGAACTTCCGCCTCGACCACGCCGAGCTCCGCGGCCTCGCGTCAAGGACCTCTCGCGCGCGACCCTCGCCTTCGACTGCGAGCGCGGCGCCAACCGCCACCACGTCTTCCGGATCGAGCAGCCGGCGCACTGACGCGCCGGCGCCGGCGCCCGGTCACCACGCCGGCGCACGACCCCCGGAGCGATTGCCCCGGCCTCCCCCCGGGTAGCTAGCGCCTAGTGCACGGCGGGGCGGGCCTCGCCGTGCCTTCACCTATGGGGACATGAGGAACGAGATGAGCGAACCGACACGCACAGCAGCCACGAGCGAGGGCCGCCGGGAGGTCGCGCCCTACGGCTCCTGGCGGTCCCCTGTGACCGCGAAGCTGATCGCCGAGGGCGGCGTGAGCACCATGTGGCCGCAGAGCGCCGGCGAGAGCCTGTACTGGACTGAGCTGCGGCCGCTCGAGAACGGCCGCTACGTGGTCGTGCGGCGGGCGCCCGGCGGCGAGATCGCGGACGTCACCCCGCCCGGCGTCAGCGCCCGCACCCTGGTCCACGAGTACGGGGGCGGCATGTACGTCGCCTTCATCGGCGCCGACGGCGCCGAGAGCGTGATCTTCAGCGACCAGGCCGACCAGCGGCTGTACCGGCAGGACCTGCGGCCGGCCGGCGAAGCCCAGCCGGCCCACTGGACCGCCCCGCGGCCGCTCACCCCGGCGCCGCCGTCCGAGCGCGCCCACCGCTACGCCGACGGGCGCGTGACCCCGGACGGCCGCCTGCTGGTGACCGTCCGCGAGCGACACGAAGCCGGCGGTGACGTCGTCAACGAGCTGGTCGCCCTGCCCACCGACGGCTCGGCCGAGCCCTGCGTCATCGCCTCCGGGCACGACTTCTACGCCGCCCCGAGGCTCAGCCCGGACGGACGGCGTCTCGCCTGGCTGAGCTGGGACCACCCGCGGATGCCGTGGGACGGCACGGAGCTGTGGACGGCAGAGCTCGCCGGCGACGGCACGGTCTCCGGCGAGCGGCTGGTGGCCGGCGGCCCGCAGGAGTCCATCCTCCAGCCGCTCTGGAGTCCCGCCGGCGAGCTCTGGTTCGCGAGCGACCGCACCGGCTGGTGGAACCTGTACGCGGTCGCGGTCGACGGCGAGGCCGGGGGGCAGGCGGAGCGGAAGGCCTGCCGGAGCCATGCCCGCTGGTCGTCCGCGACGCCGAGTTCGTCAAGGTCCCATGGGTCTTCGGCCTGCAGCACTACGTGTTCCTCGCCGACGGGACCCTTGCCGTGAGCTACACAGAGGACGGCCGCGACCACCTCGCCGTCCTCGACGCGGCGCCGGCCGGGCAGGGCGTGGCCCATGAGGGTCGGAGCTCCGCGAGCTCGAGTCGCCCTACAGCGTCGTCTACTCGCTCGCCCCCCTCGGCGACCGGCTGGCGCTGATCGCCGGCAAGCACACGGAGGGCCTGCAGGTCGCCGTCGTCGATCCTCGCAGCGGCGACCACGAGCTCGTCCGCCGGGGCCGGCCGGTCCTCATCGACCCGGCGTACATCAGCCGCCCGGAGGCGATCACCTTCCCCACGGAGGGCGGCCTCAGCGCGCACGCCAACTTCTACCCCCCGGCGAACCCGGACTTCGTGGCGCCCGACGGCGAGCTGCCGCCGCTGCTGGTCAACGTCCACGGCGGGCCCACGTCGGATTCCGAGGCGATGCTCGACCTCGACGTCCAGTACTGGACGTCGCGCGGCATCGCGGTGGTCGACGTCAACTACGGCGGGTCGACCGGCTACGGCCGTGAGTACCGGGAGCGGCTGCGCGGCGAGTGGGGAGTGGTGGACACCGTCGACTCCATCAACGCCGCGCGCTACCTCGTCGCTCGCGGCGACGCCGACCCGGCGCGCCTCGGCGTCCGCGGCGGGAGCGCCGGCGGCTACACGACGCTGAACGCGCTCACGCGCTTCGACGTCTTCACGCGCCGGCGCCAGCCTGTTCGGCCTCGCCGACCTGGAAGCGTTCGCCACCGGCGGCACGCACAAGTTCGAGTCGCAGTACCTGGACAGCCTGCTCGGTCCGTATCCGGAGCGACGCGACGTCTACCGCGAGCGCTCGCCGATCCACCACGTCGACGACATCAGCTGCCCGGTGATCCTGCTGCAGGGGCTGGAAGACGTCATCGTGCCACCGGCGCAGGCGGACATCGTCGTCGCGGCGATGCGACGCAAGGGACTGCCGTTCGCGTACATCGGGTTCGAGGGCGAGCAGCACGGCTTCCGCAAGGCGGAGAACATCATCCGCTCCCAGGAGGCAGAGCTGTACTTCTACGGACGCGTCTGGGGCTTCACCCCGGACGACGAGATCGAGCCGGTCGAGATCGAGAACCTCGGATGAGCGGACGGGCGCGGCGGAGCGCGACGGAGCCGCCGTCCGCCGCCGCGCCCGTCCGCTTCACACCGATTTCGGGTTGAGGACGGTCTCCCAGCCGTACCCTGCCGCCGCCGCGACCTGCTGCAAAGCAGTCCGCACGGCGGCGTAGTCCCACTGGTAGCTGTAGTCCTTGCCGAACAGGCTCGACGCGGTCTCGATGCTGCCGGAGAGCTCCTTGCCGCCCGTCTTGTAGGTCCCGGCCGAGAACCCGCCGCCGGGCCCGAAGTCGTCGCCCCCGCTCGAGATGCCCGAACCCTTCTCCATCAGCATCTCCCAGAAGCGGACCGTCCGCGCCGCGTCGTCAACGCGCGCCTTGCAGGTGTAGGTCAGCTTCTTCTTGCTGAGGAACGCCTTGCGCTCGGCCAGCACAGCCTCGCCCTTGAGACTGCCGTCCTTCTGCGGCGCGAGCTTCACCGGCAGGCTCGCGCTCGCGGCCGCCAGGTCTTCGCTCAGTGACATGCTCTCTCCCTTCCCGTCGCCCGGCAGAGGCATCGGCAGGTGAGGCGGAGGGCTGAAGGGCGACGGGTCGAACGCCGCCTGCGCCAGCCCCGGCTACGCCCGACGGAGCGCCGCCGGAGGTGCCCGCTCCCCTCGCGGCGTATACTCGAAGACCATGCGCATCCGCACCATCAGCCTCGTCGCGCTCGGCGTCGCCGCAGTCATCGCGGCGATCGCCATCATCGCGGCACCCGCGTTCGCCTCGACCGCCGCTCCCAGGCCGCCGATCGTCCAGAAGTACATCCGCTTCGGCGAGAGCCGCAAGGCGCAGATGGCGGACTACTCCCAGCACCACTACGGCCAGCACACGTGGGAGTTGACCGACCCCAAGGCGATCGTCCTCCACCACACCGACGGCTCGACCTGGGAGAGCGCCTGGTACACCTTCGACGGCAACGGCGCCTACAACGGCGAGAAGCCGGGCGTCTCGGCGCAGTTCATCATCCACAAGGACGGCACCATCTTCCAGCTGATGCCGCTCGGCTACCGTGCCCGCCACTGCATCGGGATGAACTGGAAGTCGTTCGGCATCGAGTTCGTGCAGGAGAGCAGGGCGGGCAAGGACGGCCGCTGGATGGACCAGCAGATCCTCGCCCGCACGAAGCAGGTCAACGCCGGCATCAAGCTGGTGCGCTATCTCAAGGCCCGATTCGGAATCCGGAACGGCGACATCGTGGGCCACGCGACCGCCAACGGGTCGCGGTTCTTCAAGGACCTCACCGGTATCAAGAACGGCGCCGGCGACTGGTTCGCGCCGGAGGTCAAGGTCTTCCGCTCGCGGCTCTAGCCGCCCCGCCGCCTAGGCTTCGCAGCAGCCCGATCCGGGCGTAGACTCAGGGCCATGGCCGTCAGGCTCGAAGGCATCCACTTCCTGGTCACCTACCGGTGCACCTACGCGTGCGACCACTGCTTCGTGTGGGGGTCGCCGGACGCCGACGGGACGATGACGCTGGCGCAGCTCACGAGCGTCATCGACCAGGGCGCCGAGCTGGGGCTCACCGACGTCTACTTCGAGGGCGGCGAGCCCACGCTGGCCTATCCGATCGTGCTCGCGGCGGCGAAGCACGCCCGCGAGCGCGGCCTGGACGTCGGCATCGTCAGCAACTGCTTCTGGGCGACGTCGGTCGCCGACGCCAAGGTCTGGCTGGCTCCCTTCGCCGAGCTGGGCCTCGCCGACCTCTCGCTCTCGTCCTACGCCTACTTCGTCGAGGACGCGAACGAGGAGCAGCTGCGCGACGCCGTGCTGGCGGCACAGGAGCTCGGCATCCCCGTGAGCGTCCTCGAGGTCGGGGCGCCGGCGGACATCGGCGTGCCCGGCGCCTGCTCCGGCGACGTCGGCGAGATCATGCACAAGGGCCGCGCGGCCGTCGCGCTCGCGCCCGCCAAGGCCTCGCGGCCGCCCGAGTCGCTCGTCACCTGCCCCTTCGAGGACTTCACCGACCCGGGCCGCGCTCACGTCGGCCCGGACGGCGAGCTGCAGGTGTGCCAGGGCATCAGCGCCGGCAACGTCTTCGCCGGAGGCGACGGCCCGCCGGCGCCCGAGCACCTGGCCGCGCCGCTCGCCGACGGCCTGCGGCGCGTGCTCGACGCCTACGATCCGCACGCCCGCCCCGTCATCCGTGAGATCCTCGCCGGCGGCCCCTGGGCCCTCGCCCAGGCCGCCGGCCACAGCCCCGGCGCGCGCTCTACGCCGACGAATGCCACCTCTGCTATGAAGTCCGTGCCGCGCTGCGCCGCGCCGGCCGCTTCCCCGGCGTGGTCGCGCCGGGCCAGTGCTACGCCGAGAACGAACCCGAGGAGGGGGAAGACCATGCCGTCTGAGTGCGAGAACTTCTGGGACGCCGGCAGCTACGCGATCGTCGGCCACCAGGCCAGCAAGAAGCCGTACCCCAAGATCACCTACGGCGCGCTCAAGGAGCGCGGCGCCACCGTCTACCCCATGGACCCGGACGGAGGCACCGTCGAGGGCGACAAGGCCTACGCCGACTTCTCCGCGCTGCCCGGGCCGGTCGAGGCGGCGATCCTGGAGCTTCCCAAGGAGGAGACCGCCGCGTGGGTCGCCAAGGCGGCCGACGCCGGCATCAAGACGATCTGGATCCACCAGATGACCGACACGCCCGAGGCGCTCGCGGAGGCCGAGAAGCGCGGGCTCAAGGTCATCACCGGCCACTGCGCGGTCATGTACAACAAGCCGGGCATGAGCATGCACGCGCCGCACCGCTGGATCTGGAAGCTGCTCGGCAAGTACTGAGCCTCGACCAGCAAGGGCGGCGGGCGCCTCCCGGCCCCCGCCGCCCCCAGGGGGACAAGGGGTCAGGGCATCGTCTCCGGCGGCGTCGCCCGCTGCTTGGGCGGCAGGATCGCCACGATGATGAGGATCAGGACCGGGAAGAAGATGCACAGGATGATCCAGAGGGCCCGGTTGAGGTCCTTGCGGTCGACCATCCGCCACACCAGCCACAGGCAGATCACCCAGATGATGAACCAGACGGTCCCGTAGACCCACCAGCTCATGTGATCCTCCCTTGCCGGCCGCCGCTGCGGCGGCTTGCTCAGGGTGGGTCTACCCCACAAGCGAGCGAAACCCTTCGTGTAACGTTGCGGCCAGGCCGTCGGCGGCGGAGCCCTGCGGGCCCGCTCGCCGCTCCATAGCGCTACGCCGATTCGTCCGTCGGCGGCGGAGCCCTGCGGGCCCGCTCGCCGCTCAATAGCGCTGCGCCGATCAGTCCTCCAGGCCGTCGGCGGCGGGGAGGTCCGGCGGCTGCGGCGGGATCTCGTCCTCGGGGAGGCCGCGGACGTGCTCGAGGGCGCGTTCCGCGGCGGCCGCGCCTTCGCGCAGGCAGTCGCCGATGCCGATGCCGTGGTAGGCGCCGCCGGCGAGCTCGATGCCCGGCACCGCCGCGACGGCGGCCTCGATGTGCGCCACCAGCTCGACGTGGCCGACGCGGTACTGCGGCATGCCGCGCGGCCAGCGGAAGATCTGCACGAACTCGGGCTCCGCCGTGATGCCCATGATGTCGCGCAGCTCGGCGCGGACCACGGCGGCCATCTCGTCGTCGTCCAGCTGGGCCGCCGCTTCGCGGCCGGCGCGGCCAAGGAAGCTGCGCAGCAGCACGTGGCCGGCGGGCGCGCGCTCGTCGAACTTGCTCGAGCTCCACGTGGTCGCCATGACGGGGCGATCCTCGGCGCGGGGCACGACGAAGCCGAAGCCCTTGAGGTCGTGCCCCACCTGGTCCGCCCTGAAGGCGACCGAGGCGGTGGCCGTCGTGACGTACTCGATCGACGAGAGGTCGGCGGCGGCGAGCGGCGCGACCGGGCGCAGCAGGTCGCCGCTCGCCCAGGCCGGCGTCGCCAGCACGACCGCATCGGCCACCACGCGGGTGCCGTCACTCAGCTCGAGCGCGTAGGTGCCCGACCCGGCGCGCGCGCCGCAGCCGGCGCCGCACTCGGCCATCGTCTTCACGCTGGTACCCGTGTGCAGCCGCTCGGCCGGGAGGGTCGCGACGATCGCGTCGCTCAGCTCCTGCAGCCCGCCCTTGAACGAGTAGAAGTAGGACTTCGGCCCCGCGGGTCGCGTGCCGGCGCCGGCGGACCCCGGGGCGCCGGCGCCCGGCGCGCCCGAGCCGCCGCGTGCCGCGGCGGCCTTCTGGCGCGCCTTACGGCGCTTCAGCATCGCGAGGATCAGGCTGCGGTGCTCGCGCTCCATGTCCAGGAACATCGGGAAGGTCGCGCGCACGCTCATCTGCTCCGGTCGCCGGCGTGGATGCCGGCGACGATGGGCTCGGCGATGCGCGCCAGCGCCTCCTTGCCGAGCCGGCGTCGCACGAAGTCGCCGAGGCTCTCGTCGAGCGCCGAGCCGACGGGGCCGCCCGACGGGCCCGCCGTCGCGGCGCCGCCGCGCGGGAGCAGCAGGTCCAGGCCCATGCGCACCTTGCCGGGCCAGCTCATCAGCCCGCTCATCGCGAACGGGACCATCCGCGTGGGGACCATGAGGATGATGCCCTCCGGCAGTTCGTGCAGGCGCCCGCGCGTGAAGACGAAGCTCTTGCGGATGTCCTCGTTGCAGTCGAGGAAGCGGTCGCCGATGCCGACCTCGCGGGCGGCGGTGATCGGCCAGTGCTTCTCGATGATCGCCGAGTCAGGGCCGCCCTCGACGACGAACCCGTCCCTGCGGATGGTGTGGACCTTGCCGCCGAGGCGCGGGTCCTGCTCGTACAGCTGCCAATCGATGGTGGGGTCCTGCGCGCGCGCCGCTTCGAGCACGCGCGCCGCGCCGAGCCCGGCCATGCCGCCGCCGACGACGACGATGCGGAACTGCTCGCTCATCCGTGCGTGTGCGGCTCGTCCGGCGGCCGCAGGGCCCGCTCCACCGGCCGGTGGGCGAGGTAGTCGGTGACCACGTCGGCGAGCGCCTCGATGAAGAAGGGCAGTCGTTGGGCGCGTGCGAGCGCCGGTACTCGATGCCCAGGTTCTCGATCTGCCCGCGCAGCACCATGTCGAGGTCGTAGAGCGTCTCCACGTTGTCGCTGACGAACCCGACCGGGACGACGAGGATCTTCTTCCAGCCCTCCTCGGCGAGGACGCGCACCGCGTCGTCGGCCTCGGGCTCCATCCACTCGCCGCCGCCGCGGCCCTTGCTCTGGAAGCCGAAGCGCCAGTCGCCGGGCATGATCTGGGGGACGAGCTGCGAGATGGTCTGCTGCAGCTGGTCCACGTACGGGTCGCCCTCGGCGATCGTCTCGCCGGCACGCTGTGCGCGGTGAAGAGTACAGCCCACTCGCTCACGTCGCAGCCGTCGAGCGCTTCGGCGACGCGGCGGGTGAGGGTGCGCACGAAGCCCTGGCTCGCATACCAGCCTTCGAGGAGCGGGATGTCGCGGCCGTGGCCGCCGGTGGTGGGATCCTCGGCCGCGGCCAGCTGCGTCTTGTACCTGCCGCTCGTCAACCGCGAGGAGAAGGGGCTCATGGGGAGGGCGACGACTTCGTGCGCGTCCAGCGAGCGGACGCAGTCGACGACGCTCGGCTCCGTGTAGAGGAAGCCGTGACGGACGCGGATGGGGAAGGCGAGCTCCTGGACAGCTTGGCCTGCAGCGCCTTGGCCTGACGCGCGGTGATGGCCGGGAGCGGCGAGGCGCCGCCGATGAGCGCGTAGCGCTCCTTGACGGCGGCGACCGTCCCCGGTTCGGGGGTCCGTCCCATGAGGCACTCGAGGAACGGCACGATCTGCTCGGGGCTCTCCGGCCCGCCGTAGGCGAGCAGGGCGACGTCGACGAGGCTCTGGGTCATGCCGTCATCCTCCGGAGCTCAGATCGTGGCGGCCGAGAGCCGGTGCACGGCATCGACCAGGTACTTGACGTTATCCGGCGGCACCTGCGGGATGAGGCCGTGCCCGAGGTTGAAGATGTGGCCCGGCCGGCCGCCGGCGCGACGCAGCACGTCGGCGATGCGCTCCTCGATCGCCTTGGGCGGCCCGAGGAGCGTGATGGGCTTGAGGTTGCCCTGGACGGCCACGTCGCCGAGCTGGTCCCAGGCGCGGTCGAGCTCGATGCGCCAGTCCACGCCGTAGACGTCGCTGCCGACCTTGGCGACGAGGTCGAGCATGGCCGAGGCGCCGTTGCCGAAGTAGATGACCGGCGCCCCCAGACCCTTGACGTGGTCCATGACGTAGCGCACGTGCGGCAGCACCAGGAGCTCGTAGTCGAAGGGGCTCAGCCAGCCGACCCAGGAGTCGAAGAGCTGCACCACCTGGGCGCCGGCGGCGATCTGCGCCTTGAGGTAGTCGACCACGACCTCGGAGATGACGCTGATGAGGCGGCCGAACGTCACCGGGTCCGCGTACATCAGCTTCTTGACGTGCGCGTAGTTGCGCGAGTGGCCGCCCTCGACGATGTAGCTCGCCAGGGTGAATGGAGCCCCGGAGAAGCCGATGAAGCGGGATGTCCGCGTCCAGTTCGTGACGCACCAGCTTGATGGTGTCCATCACGTACTGGAGGTCGGAGGCGGCGTCGATGCTGTGCACGCCCTCGAGGTCGCGAGCGCGGCGAATAGGACGCTCGATGACGGGGCCGTCGTCCTTGCTGAAGTGGAAACCGATGCCCATCGGTTCCAGCGGCAGCAGGATGTCGGCGAACACGATGGCCGCGTCGAGCTCGAAGCGGCGGAGCGGCTGCAGCGTGACCTCCGCCGCGACGACCCGGCTGCTCGGCACATCTCGACGAAGCTCATCTTCTCGCGGATGGCGCGGTACTCGGGCAGATAGCGGCCGGCTTGGCGCATCAGCCAGACGGGAGTCGCGTCGACTGGCTTGCGGGCGCAGGCATCGAGGAGGCGCATGGACAT